>NZ_SDVA01000004.1 GCF_004153545.1 Serinicoccus sediminis
GGTCGGGCCGGTGACCACGAGCAGCGCGCCGATGAGCAGCGCGAGCTGCCACTCGACCCCGGCCACGATGGCGGCCAGGGTGGTCAGCCCCCACGCCAGGAGCACCGTGACCGAGCAGAGCCGGACGCCGGCGGGACCCGGCCCCGCCGGGCCGCGGCCGCCTTCGCCACCGCCCTGGGCCTGGCCCTCGCCGCCCAGTGGGTGCCCACGGTGCTGCTCGTCGGCAGCGGTGCCGGGGTCGTCGTCCTCGTGGCGGGCCGGGGGGCCGCGCGCTGGCGCGGGGCCGTCGTCGCGGCACTGCCCTGGGTGCTCATGCTGCCGTGGTGGGGCGCCCTGGCCGCGGAACCGCTTCGTCTGCTCGGGGGCGCGGGCGCCACCAGCGCCGGGTCCGGCCTCCCGTCCCCCGCACCCCTGTGGCGGCACCTGCTGCTGGACCCGGGGGGCGCCGGGGGCGGTGGTGTGCTCCCGTGGCTGGTCGCGTCCTGGTGGCTGGCGGCGCTCGCGGGCCTGCTGCTGCCCGGCCGCGCCGGGCGTCGGGCCGGCGCGCTCGTCCTCGGTGCCCTCGCCGTCCTGGTCGTGGCGCAGCTGGCGGCCCGGACCGCGCTGGGCGTCCTGCCGGAGGGGCACCCCGAGCAGGGTCTGTCGGTCACCCTGTGGGCCGGGTCGCTGCTGTCGCTGGCCGGGGCGGCGCTGCTGCTGGCCGCAGCCGTCACCGTCGACGCCCTCCTGAGTGCCGCACGTCCGCGGCGGGTCGCCCGGCCCGCGGCAGCGGCGGCGGTCGTGATGCTCGTGGCCCCGCTCGTCGTGGCGGTGTCGGCGGTGTGGACCTTCGACCGGCCGGCCCTGCGGGTGGCTCAGCACCCGCTGCCCGCCGTCGCGGTCGAGCAGGCGCACGGGCCCGAGGCCCTGCGCACCCTCCTGCTGCGTCCTGAGGGCGAGGGGCTCGTCGTCGACCTCCAGGGCGCCGAGCCGGAGCCGGCGCGCCTCCAGCGCGACCGGACCGTCGAGCTGGGCACCCCCGCACCCCGGCCCCAGCAGGAGGCGGTGCAGGAGGTCGTCGGGGCCCTGGTCGGTGGTGCCCCGGCGGATGAGGCCCAGGAGCGGCTGCTGGGCCTCGGGGTCGGCTATGTGCTGCTGGAGGCGGACGAGACCCATCCGTCGACGGGCGAGCTGGACCGGGTGTCCGGGCTCAGCCGGGTCTCCAGCCCCGAGGGCTCGGTCCTGTGGCGCATGGTCGACGGCGGACCCGCCCGCACCCGGGTGCTGGACGACGACGGCGACGACCCCGTGACGGTGCCGACGGACGGCCCGCACGGCCAGGCCTCGGGTCGGGTCGACGTCCCGGCCGGTGGCGTGCTGGCCGTCGCCGAGGCCGCCGGGTGGGCTGACGCAGGCCGGGTCCTCGTCGACGGCCGGAGGGTCGAGGTCGAGGACCCGGCCCGCGTCCCGCTGCCGCAGGGCCGGCACACCGTCGAGGTCGAGCTCGACCGTCCCGGGCTGGTCCGGCACCTCGTGGCGCTCGTGCTCGCCGCGCTGACGGCGTTCCTCGCCCTGCCGGTCGGGCGCACCGAGGACCGGTCCGAGGAGGCGCGGTGAGCAGCGACGGGACCACCGACGGGACCACCGACCCGGGCCCGCGCGTCCCGTGGCTGAGGACGGCGCTGGGGGCGGCCGCCGTGGCCGCCCTCGCCTGGACCGCGACGCTGCCCGGCGGTTGGGGTGCAGACGGGACCGCCAGCACGGACGCGGCGACCCGCTCCGGCCCCGTCGTCGACGACGCCGAGGCGGTCCTCGTCGAGCAGGCCGCCCTGGGCTGTGCAGGACACGACGTCCTGTCCGGGCAGGTGCGAGCCGTGACGGCGCCGGAGCAGCTCGTGGCCCCTGGAGGGGCGGGGACGGGCGGCCTGGACCTCCTGGGCCCACAGGGCCCTCCTGCGGACCCGGTGCCGTTCGTCCACGGTGGGGAGCCGGCCTCCGCGCGGCTGGAGACCGAGGCCTCGGCGTCGGTCACCGCCACCGGGGGTGCCGCGCCGGGGCTGGTGGCCGGGCAGGTCCTGGTCGGTCCCGGGCCGGGAGCCCGCAGCGACGGCGACGAGGGTGCCGGCGAGGCCGACGAGGACACCGACGGGGAGCAGGCCGACGGGGGCGAGGATGACGCCGGGAGCGTGGCCGGGGGCAGCGCGCCGCGCGGGATCGGCCTGTCCGGGTGCGTCCAGCCCGGGGAGGAGCACTGGGTGCTGGCCGGGGGACCGGCGGCGGGACGGACCGAGAGCCTCGTGCTCACCAACCCCGGGGCCGACCCGGTGCGCGTCGACCTGGAGCTGCGGGGCGAGGACGGGCCGGTCCGCGTCACCGGAGGCTCGGGGCTCGTGGTGGCGCCGGGTGACCGGCTGGTGCGACCGCTCGACGCGCTGGCCGGCGGCGTCGAGGCACCCGCGCTGAGGGTGAGCGCGGAGGGCGGCCCGGTCGCGGCCCAGCTGGTCGAGACCTACCGGGACGGCACCACCGAGCTGGGCGTGGCCGTCACCTCCCCGGCGGCCACCCCGGCGCGCGACCTGGTCGTCCCCGCCGTGCCCGCCGGTGAGCCCACGGACCTCGTCCTGCGGGTGCTGGCGCCCGAGGCTCCGGCGGTCGTGGAGCTCGGTGTCCTGACCGAGGCCGGTCGGGTGACGCCCAGGACCGCGGCCGTGCGGGTGGCCGCCGGGTCGACCACCGACGTGCCGCTGGACGAGCTCGCCGACGGCGCGGCCGGCCTGCGGCTGCGCTCGGACGTCCCGGTCACGGCAGCGCTGCAGGTCCGGGCGACCCCCGCCGACGACGCCCCCGCGGAGGACGCGACGGCCACCGCCCGGCCCGGTGCCGACGACGCCGTCTCGACCACCAGGGCCCCCGGCGACCGGCCCCAGGTGATACGTCCCGCCGGCGACCTCGCCTGGCTGCCGGCGACCTCCCTCTCCACCCAGCCAGTGGGCATGGCCGTCCCGGACCTCGCCGACGTCCCGGGGGCCCGGCTGCAGCTGTCGCTCGTCGGGCTCGACGCCACCACGGCGGAGGTCCTCCTGCGGACCGGGGAGGGAGGCACCACGTCGAGGACGGTCGAGCTGGGCAACGACTCCAGCGCGCTGGTCGAGGTGCCCGAGGGGACGACCGCGCTCTGGGTCCGACCCGCCCGGCCGGCCATGCCGGGAGTCGCCGCCGCGCTGCACCTCACCGGCCAGGACGATCTCGGTCCCTACCTCGCCGCGACCACCCTGCGCCCGGTGCCGTGGACCCGCGAGGTCAGCCAGGTCTCCAGCGTGCTGCCCTGACGAGGGTCCGACCGGTCCGACCGGTCCGACCGGCCCGACCGGACCGGACCGGCCCGACCGGACCGGACCGGCCCGACCGGCCCCCTCTCAGACCAGGTCGTCGGGGTCCCGCCCCAGCATGCGGGCCACCTGCTCGACGACCACCTCGGTGACGAGGGCGGCCAGCTCGGTCTCGTCGGCGGCCCGGTGCACGACCGGGCGGCGGTAGACGACGAGACGCGCCGGCACGTCGCGCTCGGCGGGGAACAACCGCCCCAGCGCCACGCCGTGCTCCCAGGGCGCCGGGTCCGAGGGCGGCACCTCCTCGACGGCGAGCTCGAGACCGAGCGTGGTGTCCAGGCGGCGCTCGAGCGTCTCGACGGCGTCCAGCACGAGCTCGTCGAAGCGGTCCCGGCGGGTCCGCATGACCGGGACGCCCGGTCGGGCGAGCGGTCCCCGCAGCCCGTGCCCACGGCGGTCCCGACGCGTCGTCATGAGCGTGACCCTAGGGCACCGGGCACCGCCCGGGACGGGGTGGCACCGCAGGTTGGTGGGTGCGGACGCCTAGAGTGTCGGGCGTGACCCTGACTCGCCAGTGCTCGAAGACGGCGTGCGTCCGCCCCGCCACGTCGACGCTCACCTACGTCTACGCGGAGCAGACCGCCGTGCTGGGGCCGCTGGCGACCTACGCCGAGCCGCACAGCTACGACCTCTGCGAGGAGCACGCCACGCGGCTCACCGCCCCGCGCGGCTGGGACGTGGTGCGGCTGGAGCTGCCCGAGGGCGAGCCCCGCCCGCCGGTGGACGACCTGGCCGCCCTCGCCGACGCCGTCCGCGAGCACCGCGGCACCATCGTGCGGGTGGACCCCGGCGCCGCTGCCGAGCGGGAGGGTGCGACGGTCACCGAGATCGCCCGTCGTGGTCACCTTCGGGTCCTGCGCGACCGCTGACCACCGGCCCGCGGACGGAGCACGACATGCAGGTGGCCGACGTCATCACGGCCTACGACATCCGGGGCCGCACGCCCCAGCCGCTGACCCCTGAGGTCGCCCGGGTCCTCGGCGCCGCGTTCGCGCAGGTGGTCGTCCTGCCGGAGGGGCACCGCGGGGCGGTCCTCGGGTGGGACATGCGTGAGACCTCCCCCGGGCTGGCCGACGCCTTCGCCGACGGGCTGCGCGAGCACGGGGTGGACGCCACCCTGGTGGGGCTCTGCTCCACCGACGCGCTCTACTACGCCAGCGGCTCCCGGGACGAGCCCGGGGCCATGGTCACGGCGAGCCACAACCCCGCGGGCTACAACGGCATCAAGCTGTGCCGCGGCGCGGCCCGCCCGGTCGGCCAGGAGTCCGGCCTGGGCGAGATCCGCGACCTCGCCCAGTGGCTCCTCGACCGGGGCGACCTGCACACCCTGCCCACCGGCCCGCGGGGGACCCTGCGGCACCTCGACGTCCTGCCGGACTACGCCGCCCACCTGCACTCCCTCGTCGACCTGGAGGGCGTCCGCCCGCTGCGCCTCGTCGTCGACGCCGGCAACGGCATGGCCGGGCTGACGGTCCCCGCCGTGCTGGGCATCGAGGGCCTCCCGCTCACCGTCGACCCGCTCTACTTCGACCTCGACGGCACCTTCCCCCACCACGACGCCAACCCCCTCGACCCCGCCAACGTGCGAGACCTCCAGGAGGCCGTCGTGGCCTCGGGAGCCGACCTCGGTCTGGCCTTCGACGGCGACGCCGACCGGGTCGTGCTGGTCGACGAGCGGGGCCGGCAGGTGCCCGCCAGCGCGGTGGCGACCCTCATCGCCACCCGTGAGGTCGCCCGGGACGTCGGGGCCGGACGCCGGCCCGAGGACATCGCCGTGGTCCACGGCTCGGTCGTCTCCCGTGGCGTGCTGGAGACGATGGACGAGCTGGGCGTGCGGCTCGTGCGCTCACCCGTCGGCCACTCCTTCGTCAAGGCGCGGATGGCGCAGCACGAGGCGGTCTTCGGGGCCGAGCACTCGGCCCACTACTACTTCCGCGACTTCTGGTACGCCGACAGCGGGCTCCTCGCCGCCCTCCACGTCCTGGCCGCGCTGGGGCGGCAGGACGGGCCGCTCTCGGCCCTGCTCGCGCCCCTCGACCGCTACGCCGCCTCCGGCGAGATCAACAGCCGGGTGGGCGACGTCGCGGCTGCCGTCGAGCGGGTGCGGCGGTGGGCGAGCGACGAGGGGGCCCGCGAGGTCGAGGGGGACGGTCTGCTCATGAGCAACGAGGGGGACCCCTTCTGGTGGGTGTCCCTGCGGGCCAGCAACACCGAGTCGCTGCTGCGGCTCAACGTCGAGGCGCGGGACGGTGAGACGATGGGCCGGGTCCGGGACGCCGTCCTGGCGCTGGTGAGACAGGAGGCCTGAAGGTGGCGCGACCGGAGTACGACCCCTGGGTGCGCAGCATCCTGCGCTGCCCCGTGGGGCAGCACGAGCTCGTCGACGAGACCGACCAGGACGGCCACCCCGTGCTGCAGTGCGCCGAGGACTGCGGGGCACCGGGTCGGCGTCGGCGCTACCCCTGGCGGGACGGCATCCCCGTGCTCCTGGTCGACGACGCCGACGTCGTCGACCTCACCGACTGAGAAGGCTGCGGAGGTCTCGTGCCCTACATCGACGAAGCGCTGCTGGACGACCCGGACGAGCTGGCCCGCAAGGACTCGCGGGACACCCTGCGCGCGCTGGCCAGCGCGGGCGCGCAGGTGCGAGAGGCGATGACGCTGACCGAGGAGGCCGGGATCGACCGGCTGGCCAGCAGCGAGCGGCCGAGATCGGTCCTGGTGGCGGCCATCGGCGGCTCCTCGATCGTCGCCGAGGTCCTGGAGCTGCTCGCCGAGCCCGGCTCGCCGGTGCCCGTCCAGGCCCGACGCAACCTGCCGCTGCCGGGGTGGGTGGGCCCGATGGACCTCGTCGTGGCCGTGTCGCTGTCCGGGCGCGCGCCCGGGCCGCTGGCCGTGGCCGCCGAGGCGGCGCGCCGGGGCGCCATGCTGCTCACCGTCGGTGCCGACGACTCGCCGCTGGCCGAGGTGTGCCGGCGCGCTCGCGGCGTGCACGTCGGGGTCGGCACCGGGGGGCGGACCAGCTCGCGGACGGCGCTGTGGACCCTGCTGACGCCGGTCCTCATCGGGGCCGACCGTCTCGGTCTGCTCGAGGCCTCCCCGGAGATGATCGTCGGCGTCGCCGACCGGCTGGACACCCGCGCCGAGGAGTTCCGTCCCTCCTCCGACGCGTTCGTCAACCCGGCCAAGGTGCTCGCCGTGCAGCTGGCCGAGACCGTCCCGGTCGTCCTCGGGGACGGCCCGCTCGGCGGCGTGGCGGCGGCCCGCGCGGCCTCGATGCTGGCGCGCACCGCCCGCGTCCCCGCCACCTTCGGCGAGCTGCCCGACGCCGCGAGCGGCATCGTCGCCTGCTTCGACGGTCCCTACACCGCCATCGGCGGCCGCCGCCCGGGCACCTACGACGACGCGCGGATCCGCCTGGGCGACATCGACACCTCGCGGTGGGAGCCGCACCACTTCGCCGAGCCGGAGGGCGAGCTCATGGAGCGGCCCACCGGGCCCGGCGACGGCGCCCGCCGGGACGACGTCTTCGCCGACCCCTACCTCGACGGGCCGGCCCCGCCGCGGCTGGGGCTGCTCATGCTGCGGGACGCCCCGGTGGAGCCGGCGACCCGTGAGTCGGTGCAGGCGGAGGCGTTGACGGACGCGGTGCTCAGCACGGCCCGGGAGGCCGGCGTCCGGGTCATGGAGGTCCAGGCCGAGAGCGGCCCTCCGATCGTCCGGCTCGCCGACCACGTCGCCGCCGTGGACTTCGCCGCGACCTATCTCGCCATCGGGCTGGGGCTGGACCCCTCGGTGTCCCCGCACGTGGCCGACCTGCGGGACCGCACCCGGTGAGCGGGCCGGAGCCCGCGGCGGACCGGCCGCACGGCGAGGACCCGGTCGCCCGGCACACCCGGGCCGAGCGCGACCTGGAGGGTGGCATCGAGCGCGACTTCGGGCAGAACCTCTCCTACGGCGCCTACCTCGACCTGCCGACCCTGCTGTCCGCGCAGCACCCCCGCGCGTCGCCGCCCCAGCACGACGAGCTGCTGTTCATCATCCAGCACCAGACGACCGAGCTGTGGCTGCGGCTGGTCATCCACGAGCTCACGAGCGCCCGCGCCCTGCTCGCGGCCGACGACCACCGGCAGGCGCTGAAGCGGATCGCCCGGGTCAAGCACATCCAGGCCTCCATGACCGAGCAGTGGTCGGTGCTGGCGACGCTCACCCCGAGCGAGTACGCCCAGTTCCGCGCCTACCTCGCCACCGGGTCGGGGTTCCAGAGCTGGCAGTACCGCGCGGTCGAGTTCATGCTCGGCAACAAGAACGCGGGGATGCTGCCGGTGTTCGCCCACGACGAGGCGCAGCACGCCGAGCTGTCGCGGCTGCTCCACGAGCCGAGCCTCTACGACGAGGTGCTGGCCTGGCTGGCCCGGCGCGGGCACGCCATACCGGCGGAGGTCCTGGAGCGGGACGTCGCGCAGCCCTACCACCCGCACCCCGGCGTGGTCGCGGCGCTGGGACGCGTCTACGCCGACCCGCAGCGGTTCTGGGCTGAGTACGAGACCGCCGAGGAGCTCGTCGACCTGGAGGACAACTTCCAGGTATGGCGCTTCCGTCACCTCAAGACGGTGGAGCGCATCATCGGCAGCAAGCGGGGCACGGGGGGCTCCAGCGGGGTGCCGTTCCTGCGGCGCGCGCTGGACCTGACCTTCTTCCCCGAGCTCTACGACGTCCGGTCCGCGATCGTCGAGGCGGACGTCGCCCACGAGGGCTACCACGGAGGTGACGGCCGTGGGTGAGACCACCGGTCTGCAGCGCGCGCAGGAGCTCGACGCCCAGGACACGCTCGCACGGTTCGTGCCGCGCTTCGAGCGCGCCGAGGGCGTCGTCGCCTACTTCGACGGCAACTCGCTGGGCCGGCCGGTCGCCGGGGCGGCGGCGGAGATGGAGCGCTTCGTCCGCGAGGAGTGGGGGACCCGCCTCATCCGCTCCTGGGACGAGGGGTGGATGCGGTGGCCGGAAGAGGTGGGGGACCTCGTCGGGTCCGCCGCCCTGGGCGCGGAGCCCGGCCAGACCGTGGTCGCCGACTCCACCACGGTGCTCCTCTACAAGGTGCTCCGGGCGCTCGTCGACCACCAGCTGGCGCTCGACCCGGGCCGTCGCGAGCTGGTGCTCGACACCGACAACTTCCCGACCGACCGTTACGTCGCCGAGGGCGTCGCGGCCGAGCGCGACCTCACCCTGCGCTGGATCGACGTCGACCCGGCCGCCGGCGTGACGCCCGAGCAGGTGGCCGAGGTCGTCGGCCAGCGCACCGGGGTGGTCCTGCTCTCGCACGTCGCCTACCGGTCCGGCTTCGTCGCCGACACGTCCCCCATCACCGAAATCGTCCACGACGCCGGGGCGCTCGTGCTCTGGGACACCTGCCACAGCGCCGGCTCGGTGCCTGTGCGGGCCGACGAGTGGGGCTGGGACGCGGCCGTGGGCTGCGACTACAAGTACCTCAACGGGGGGCCGGGCGCGCCGGCCCACGCCTACCTCGCCCGCCGCCACCACGACCTCCCGACCCTCCGGCAGCCGGTGCAGGGGTGGATGGGCCGGCGCGACCCCTTCCGGATGGAGCAGGGCTACCAGCCGGCCGCGGGCATCCGGTCCCTCGTCAGCGGGACCCCGCCGATCGTCGGGATGGTGCCGGTGCGCCTCGGGGCGCAGATGCTCGCCGAGGCGGGGATCGAGGAGGTGCGGCGCAAGTCGCTGCTGCTCACCGACCTGGCCTGGTCCGTCGTCGAGTCCTGGCCCGCCGAGCTGGGCGTCGTCGTCGCCAGCCCCCGGGCGCACGAGCGGCGCGGCGGGCACCTCACCCTGCGCCACCCGGCCTTCGAGGACGTCTGTCCCCGCCTGTGGGCGCGGGGGGTCATCCCGGACTTCCGCTCGCCGGACGGGCTGCGCCTGGGCCTCTCACCGCTGTCCACCAGCTTCGTCGAGGTGTGGCGCGGGCTGGAGGCCGTCCGGGAGGAGCTCGAGCGCAGCCAGCCGGCCTGAGGGGCGGACCGTGGGGGCTGAGCCCCTCCGCTGCGACCGCGCGCACGGCCCGATCTAGGCTGGCCGGGTGAGCGACTCCTCCCACTACGACCTCGTCGTCATCGGCACCGGCTCCGGCAACTCGCTGGTCACCCCCGAGCTGCAGGGGCGGCGTATCGCCGTCGTGGAGGGCGGCGTCTTCGGCGGCACCTGCCTCAACGTCGGGTGCATCCCCACGAAGATGTTCGTCTACGCCGCGGAGGTGGCGTCCACGATCCGGGACGCCGCGCGGTTCGGCATCGACGCGACCCTGGACCAGGTGCGCTGGGCCGACATCCGCGACCGCGTGTTCGGCCGCATCGACCCCATCAGCGACGGGGGCCGCGACTACCGGGTCGACGGGGAGGACACGGAGGCCTACCTCGGGCACGCCCGGTTCGTCTCCGACCACGAGCTGGAGATCGAGATCACCCGGCCCGGGGGCCACCACGAGCTGGGCTCGGTGCACCGGATCACCGGGGACCAGATCGTCATCGCCACCGGCTCACGACCGCACGTCCCCCAGGTCGTCCTCGACGCCGGCGTGCCCTTCCACACCTCGGACACCGTCATGCGGCTGCCCGAGCTGCCGGCCAGCCTGGTCATCCTCGGGGGCGGCTACATCGCGGCGGAGTTCGCGCACATCTTCTCCGCGCTCGGGGTGGCGGTCCGCATCGTGAACCGGGGAGACGGTCTCCTGCGCGCCCTGGACGGCGAGCTGGCCGCCGCGTGGACCGACCTGGCGCGGGCGCAGTGGGACGTCCGCACCGGGGTCGAGGGGGTCGGCATCACCCAGGGGGAGTCCGAGATCGAGCTCACCCTCACCGACGGGTCGGTCGTCAGCGGCGAGGTGCTGCTCGTCGCGACCGGCCGCACCCCGGACACCCACGACCTGGGGCTGGAGCACACCGGTGTGCGCCGGCACGACGACGGCCGGGTGGCCGTCGACCGGTTCGGGCGCACCGACGTCGCCGGGGTGTGGTCGCTCGGCGACGCCTCCTCGGAGCACCAGCTCAAGCACGTGGCCAACCACGAGGCGCGGGCGGTCGCGCACAACCTCGCCCACCCCGACGACCTGCGGGCCTTCGACCACCGGTTCGTGCCGGCCGCCGTCTTCACCCACCCGCAGATGGCCTGCGTCGGCCTCACCGAGCAGCAGGCGCACGACGAGGGGTATGCCGTGACCACCAAGGTGCAGCGGTTCGGGGACACGGCGTACGGCTGGGCGATGGAGGACACCACCGGCCTGCTGAAGGCGGTCGGCGACGCGGCGACCGGGCGGCTGCTCGGCGTGCACGCCATGGGGCCCATGGCCAGCACCCTCATCCAGCCCGCGATCCAGGCCCTGAGCATGGGCCCGTCGGTCACCGCCCACGAGCTCGCGCGGGGGCAGTACTGGATCCACCCGGCGCTCTCGGAGGTGCTGGAGAACGCCCTGCTGGGCCTGCGGGTGCCGGAGGACGTCGGGGCCGCCACGTAGCATGACCCCATGTCCGACACCATGACGACGGCCGGCGCCGCGCTCGAGCACCGGGTCCGTGACCTGGCGCTCGCCGAGCAGGGACGCCACCAGATCCGGCTGGCCGAGCACGAGATGCCCGGGTTGATGGCCCTGCGCGAGCGCTTCGCCCACGAGCAGCCGCTGGCCGGTGCCCGGATCGCCGGGTCGCTCCACATGACCGTCCAGACCGCCGTGCTCATCGAGACCCTCGTCGCGCTCGGGGCCGAGGTGAGGTGGGCCTCGTGCAACATCTTCTCCACCCAGGACGAGGCCGCGGCCGCGGTGGTCGTCGGGCCGCAGGGCAGCCCCGAGGACCCGCAGGGCGTCCCCGTCTTCGCCTGGAAGGGGGAGACGCTGGAGGACTACTGGTGGTGCACCACGCAGATCATGCGGTGGCCGGACGGGGCCGGCCCCACCCTCATCCTCGACGACGGCGGGGACGCCACGCTGCTCGTGCTCAAGGGCAGGGAGTGGGAGCGGCAGGGAGCCGTCCCCAGCCCGCAGGAGGAGGACCCGGAGGAGTGGAAGGTCATCCTGGAGACGGTGCGGACCTCCCTGACCGAGGACCCGCAGCGCTGGACCCGGGTCGCCGAGGGGATCCGGGGGGTGTCCGAGGAGACGACCACCGGGGTGCACCGGCTCTACCAGCTGCACGAGGCCGGTGAGCTGCTCTTCCCGGCCATCAACGTCAACGACGCCGTGACCAAGAGCAAGTTCGACAACACCTACGGCTGCCGGCACAGCCTCGTCGACGGCCTCAACCGGGCCACCGACGTGCTCATCGGGGGCAAGGTCGCCGTCGTCTGCGGCTACGGCGACGTCGGCAAGGGCTGCGCGGAGGCGCTGCGCGGCCAGGGCGCCCGGGTGGTGGTCACCGAGATCGACCCCATCTGCGCGTTGCAGGCCGCGATGGACGGCTACCAGGTCGCCCGGCTCGAGGACGTCGTCGGTGCCGCGGACTTCGTCATCACCGCGACCGGGTGCAAGGACGTCGTGACGCCCCAGCACATGGCGGCGATGAAGGACAAGGCGGTGCTGGGCAACATCGGGCACTTCGACAACGAGATCGACATGGCCGGGTTGGCCCGGGTGCCGGACGTGCAGCGGGTGCAGATCAAGCCGCAGGTGCACGAGTGGACCTTCGCCGACGGTCGCTCCATCATCGTGCTGTCCGAGGGGCGCCTGCTCAACCTCGGCAACGCCACCGGGCACCCGAGCTTCGTCATGTCCACGAGCTTCGCCAACCAGGTGCTCGCCCAGATCGAGCTGCACACCCGGGTCGAGGCATACCCGCTGGGCGTCCACACGCTGCGCAAGGAGCTCGACGAGGAGGTCGCGCGCCTGCACCTGGGCTCGGTGGCCGCCGACCTCACCGAGCTCACCAAGGAGCAGGCCAGCTACCTCGGGGTCGACGTGGCCGGCCCCTACAAGCCCGAGCACTACCGCTACTGATGCCGGTGCAGGGGCGACGACGCAGGAGGAACCCGTGAGCGCTCGAGTACTCGTGGTCGACGACGACCAGGCCCTCGCCGAGATGCTCGGCATCGTGCTGCGCAAGGAGGGCTACGAGGTCGCCAGCTGCGCCGATGGCGGGCGGGCCATGCCGATGTTCCGCGAGTTCCGCCCCGACCTGGTGCTCCTCGACGTCATGCTCCCCTCCAAGGACGGCATCGAGGTATGCCGTGAGCTGCGCGGCGAGTCCGGGATCCCCGTCGTCATGCTCACCGCCCGCACCGACACCAAGGACGTCGTCCTCGGCCTGGAGGCGGGCGCCGACGACTACGTCGTCAAGCCGTTCAAGCCCCAGGAGCTGCTGGCCCGGATCCGTGCCCGGCTGCGGCGCACCGACACCGGTGACGACACCCGGCTGCAGGTGGGGGACGTGCTCATCGACGTGGCGGGGCACCAGGTCACCCGCGACGGCGACCAGATCCCGCTGACCCCGCTGGAGTTCGACCTGCTCGTGGCGCTCGCGAGCAAGCCCTCCCAGGTCTTCGACCGCGAGTCGCTGCTGGAGCAGGTGTGGGGCTACCGCCACGCCGGCGACACCCGGCTGGTCAACGTGCACGTGCAGCGGCTGCGGAGCAAGATCGAGAAGGATCCGGAGAACCCCCAGATCGTGGTGACGGTGCGTGGCGTCGGGTACAAGGCCGGACACCCCTGAGCAGCTCGGCGCCGGACGTCGGGTGCTGACCTGGTGGCGGGGCTCCCTGCGGGCCCGGGTCGTCACGTCGACCGTGCTGCTGGGCTCGCTGCTCGCCGTCCTCCTGGGCAGCCTCCTCTACCAGCAGATCTCCCGCGGCCTGGTCGAGCAGGCCGTCGACAGCGCGGAGCGGGACGCCTCCCAGCAGGTGGCCACCGCCCAGCGAGCCTTCGACTCCACCGACCGCCGGGACGACAGCGGGCTGCGGGGCCTGGCGGAGGAGCAGCTCCAGTCGATGAGCGGCCCCTCGGCGGCGGACGGGCGACGTGCCCTGCTGCTCCCGGCCCTGAGCAACACCAGCGGCGTGGTGGAGCGCATGTCCACCGGGGTGGCCGCCGAGGACATCCCCCCGACGCTGCAGGAGGCGATCGCCCAGGACCCGGCCAACCAGCAGGTCATGGTGGTCCCGGTGCCCCTCGGGGAGGAACAGGAGGGGGTGACCTCCGTGGTCGTCGGGTCGCGGGTCTCGCTCCTGCGCGCCGGCCCCTACGACCTGGTGCTGGTCTACCCCCTGCTCCGGGAGCAGGAGACCCTCGACCTCGTCCGCCAGCTCTTCCTCCTCGGCGGCCTCGGACTCGTGGCGCTGGCGGTGGGGCTGGCGCTGCTGGCGACCCGCATGGTCACCCGGCCCGTGGAGGAGGTGGCCAAGGCGTCCCAGGAGGTGGCGCAGGGCCACCTGGACGAACGCCTGCCCGTCGTCGGCAACGACGAGATCGCCCAGCTCGCGACGTCGTTCAACACGATGGCCGACTCCATCCAGCACCAGATCCGCGAGCTGCGCTCGCTGTCCCAGCTGCAGCAGCGCTTCGTCTCCGACGTCTCGCACGAGCTGCGCACGCCGCTGACGACCATGCGGATGGCCGGTGACGTGCTGCACGCCTCCCGGGAGGACTTCGCGGCGCCGGTCGCCCGGTCCGCCGAGCTGCTCGACCAGGAGATGGACCGCTTCGAGGAGCTGCTCGCCGAGCTGCTGGAGATCAGCCGTTTCGACTCCGGGGCGGCCACCGTCGAGCGGCACGAGGAGGACATCCTGCCGACCGTCCTCGCCGCCGTGCAGGGGGTGGAGGCCCTGGCGGAGAAGGTCGGCACGGTGCTGCGGGTGCACGTGCCGGGGGAACGGGTCGAGGTGTGCATGGACGGCCGCCGGGTCTCCCGCATCCTGCGCAACCTGCTCACCAACGCCGTCGAGCACGGTGAGGGGCGCCCGGTGGACGTCACCGTCGCGTGCAACGCCCAGGTGGTGGCGGTGAGCGTGCGCGACCACGGGATCGGCCTGACCGAGGAGCAGCTGCACCAGGTCTTCGACCGGTTCTGGCGGGCCGACCCGGCCCGCACCCGCACCACCGGCGGCACGGGGCTCGGGCTGGCCATCGCGCAGGAGGACGCCCGGGTCCACGGCGGGTGGCTGCAGGTGGGCAGCCGGCCCGGCGAGGGGGCCTGCTTCCGGCTGCTGCTGCCGCGCGCCCATACCCACGTCATCGCCGACCCACCCCCCGCGGTGCCGTCCGGACCCGGGGCCGACGGCGGCGCCACCGCCGCCCGCGACGCCCAGGTGCCGCCGGTGGTGCTGGCCCTGGCCACCTGGGAGGACGACTGATGCCCCGACCCCTGACCGCGCTGCTTGCCGCGACCGCGCTGGTCCTCACCGGCTGCTCCGGCCAGCTCCCGACCACGTCGGCGCCCCGGGCCGGTCTGCCGGTCTCACAGCAGTCGGAGCGCGAGGTCGACCGGCTGCTCCCCCCTGCCCCGCCCGGCGCCGGGCCGGTCGAGATCGTCGAGGGGTTCCTGCGGGCCAGCGAGGGCTTCGCCGGCGACGACGACGTGTCCCGGTCCTACCTCACCTCCGAGCTGGCCAGCAGCTGGGTGCCGACCGCGAGCGTCCTCGTCTACACGGGTGACGCCGAGATCACCCTCGTCGACGAGGACGAGGTCAGCGTGGAGCTGCAGGTCGTCGGCCGGGTCGACGCCGACGGGCGGCTCACCGAGCAGGCCCCGCAGTCGCTGACCCAGACCTTCGACCTCACCGAGGTCGGGGGGGAGGCGCGCATCAGCACCTTCCCGGACGACTCCGGGCTCTGGCTCTCCGACACCGCCTTCGAGCGCTCCTTCCGCCCGACCGTCCTGTCCTACCTCAACACGCAGGAGGACGTCTTCGTCCCCGAGCTGCGCTGGCTGGCCGACAGCGAGGGGCTGCCCACCGCGGTCACCCGGGCCCAGCTCGCGCCGCTGCCGGGCTACCTGGAGGGCGCCGTCTCCACCGCCGCCAACGAGTCGGTACGGCTGGCGACACCGGCGGTGCCGGTCGACCCCTCCACGCTCGTCGCCACCGTCAACCTGCAGGGCGCGACGCTGGCCCAGGACGAGACCCGCGCCGACGGCCTCAGCAGCCAGCTGGCCCACAGCCTGCTCGGGCTCACCTCGGTGGCCGGGGTGGACGTGCAGGCCTCCGGCCAACCGCTGCGGCTGGACGGTGCCGAGGGGCCGATCACCGCCACGACCGAGCTGCCGTACTCCGACGTGGACCGGCAGGTCTCGCAGGTGCTGCTCCGGGTCGGCGAGGAGCTGACCCTCGTCGATCCCTCCCAGTACGCGCTGCGCGACCTGGACGCGCCCGACGACGTCGACCTGCCGCAGGTAGAGCTGCGCTGGACCGGGCTGGCCGCCACCGACGGGATGGACGACCTGGCTGCGGTGTCGGTCGACGGCACCGCGTTCCGCCGCTGGCGGGGCGAGCGGGTCTACACCAACGAGGGCATCGGTGACGGCCTGAGCGCCCCGGCCGTCGACCCGCAGGGGGCGTTCTGGGTCGGTGGGGTGCACCGCAGCAGCCAGACCCCCCGCGTCTGGGTGGTCGACGCCGCCCAGCTGGACTCCGTGGCGCGACCGGTCACCGCCGACTGGCTCGAGGACGAGGACCGGGTGCACATGGTGTCCATCTCCCCGGACGGCAGCAGGGCCGCCCTCGTGGTGGGCCCGGCGCAGACCGACACGGAGGAGCCGGTGGTGCACCGCCTGCTGGTCAGCGGCATCGTCCGGGACTCCGCGGGCCGGCCCCGGGAGCTCACCGCACCGCTGCCGGTGGCCGCTCACCTGCGCGACGTCACCGCGGCCCACTGGGGCGCGGCGGGCGAGCTGGTCGTCGTCGGGCAGCGGCAGGGGGACGTCGAGCCCCAGGCCTTCCGGCTGCGGCTGGGGGGCTGGCTGGAGCACCTGGGCGAGCTGCCGGGCCTCGTCGACGCGGTCCCCGTCCCGAGGGTCACCGGCGTCCAGGTCATCGCCCGGACCCAGGACGGCGGGGTCTACGTCCCCGAGGGGCAGCGCGGCTGGCAGCCCGTCCGCAACGCCGACCAGGTGGTCGTCCCGGGCGGCTGAGCCAGGCTGTGGACAGCGGCACCGGGGGCCTCCACCCTGCGACCC
Organism: Serinicoccus sediminis; assembly: GCF_004153545.1. GTDB lineage: Bacteria > Actinomycetota > Actinomycetes > Actinomycetales > Dermatophilaceae > Ornithinicoccus > Ornithinicoccus sediminis_A. Next base: position 16,535 of record NZ_SDVA01000004.1, read on the forward strand.
TGGGGTATGCCGTGGCGCCCGGGTGAGGACCTGCGGGCGCTGCTGGAGCTGGTGGCCCCGGCCGGCTGCGCCGGCTGCGGGCGGGCGGCGCACCGGCTCTGCCCCGACTGCCGGTGGCAGCTGGGCCTGACCGGGCCTCGGCCCTGGCGCCCCACGCCCTGCCCGCCGGGCTTCCCGCCGACCTGGTCCGGCCCCGCCTACGAGGGTGTCGTGCCCGCGGTCGTGGTCGCCTGGAAGGAGCAGGACCGGGTGGACCTCACCCCGGTGCTCGGCGCGGTGCTCCGGAGGGCGGTGGGCTCCGCGCTCGCCGGATCGCCCGAGCACCGGGACGCCGTCCTGGCGTCCTCGCCGGTGGCCGTGCTCCCCGCCCCCTCGGCACGGTCCAGCACCCGTGCGCGGGGCCGGTCCCCGGTGCGCGAGCTCGCCGTCGTGGCCGCCGGGGCCCGGCGCGCCGTGGTCCCGGCCCTCGTCCTGACCCGCACCGTCGCCGACCAGGCCGGGCTCTCGGCCAGGCAGCGGGCCGCCAACCTGGGCGGCGCCGTCCGGCTGCGCCCCGGGCTCGCGGGCGCGCTCGCGGGCGTCCCCTGCGTCGTCGTCGACGACGTCGTCACCACCGGGGCGACGCTGGCGGAGTGCGCCCGGGCGCTGCGGGAGGCGGGGACGGGAGGGGTGGTGGCGGCCACCGTGGCCGCGACACCCCGCCGGTCCGCGACCGCGCGGCGGCCCGCGCTACCGCCCGCGGGTGGGCCGGACTAGTGTGGGTTCATGGAGCACCTCGCGAGCAGCTGTGAGGGGGTGAGGCCGGACGAGAGCAGGCGTCTCAGCCGACGCCATACCCCGAACCACACCGCCCTGCATGGAGGTTTTTGATGGAACTCAGCGTGACTGGTCGCAAGCGGGACGTGCCCGAGCGCTTCCGCCGCCACATCGAGGACAAGCTGGACAAGGTCCCGCAGCTGGCCCCCCGGGTGCGCCGCACCGAGGTGGTGCTGACCCACGAGTCCAACCCCCGCCAGGCCAAGGAGGCCGAGCGCTGCGAGATCACCTGCTACGTCCACCGGACGGTCGTCCGCGCCGAGGCCGCCGCGGACGAGGAGTACGCCGCGCTCGACCTCGCGATGGGCAAGCTCACCGAGCGGCTGCGGCGGCTGGGTGACAAGCGGCGGGTCTCCCACACCGGCAAGCACCGCCTGCCCTCCGTCGCCGAGGCCACCTTCGGGCTGCCGACCGACCCCCTCGCGACGCCGGACGACAGCGACGAGCAGACCACCGGCCGCAGCCCCGAGGAGGCCGTCGACGAGGCGCTGCAGACCCGCGGCAACAGCCCGATCGAGATTCGGGAGAAGGTGCACGCGTCCCCGCCCATGACCGTGGGTGAGGCGCTGTCGCAGATGGAGCTCGTCGGCCACGAGTTCTTCCTCTTCCACGACGCCGACGCCGACCGGCCGAGCGTGGTCTACCGCCGCCGGGGATGGTCCTACGGCGTGCTGCGCCTGGACTGCGTCGACGCCGGGACCGACAGTGACGGCGACGGGGCCGCCGGCGAGCGGACCGAGGCGGTCGCCTCCTGAGGGCGGACGGGTCGCCGCGACCATTACGGACCGGCCCCGGGGAGCACCTGCACGAGGTGTCCCCGGGGCCGGTCCGTCGGTGGCCCCTGGCAGGCTGGTCGGTGTGCTGACCCTCACCCGCGCCCAGGCCCGCCGCATCGCGATCGCGGCGCAGGGTCTCGGTCGCCCCCGGCCCGAGGCGCCCGGCACCCGCCAGCTGACCGGGGTGCTCGACCGTCTCGGCGTCGTCCAGATCGACAGCGTCAACGTGCTCGCCCGCAGCCACTACCTGCCCTTCTTCTCCCGGCTGGGCGACTACGACACGGCGCTGCTGGACCGGATGCGCGACGGGTCCGGCCGGCACGGCCGGTCCCGGACGGGGCGTCGGATGGTCGAGGTCTGGGCGCACGAGGCCTCGTTGGTGCCGGTGCAGACCTGGCCGCTGCTCGGCTTCCGGATGCGCCGTCCCCGCGTCCTCGCCCGCCGCCAGGAGCTGCGCGAGCAGCATCCCGGTCTGCTCGACGCCGTCGTCGACGTGGTGGCGCAGCACGGCCCGTCGACCGCCCGGGAGGTGGAGGTGCACCTGCCGCACGGCGCGACCCGCCGCAACGACCACTGGGGGTGGAACTGGTCAGCGGTCAAGACCTCGCTGGAGTCCCTCTTCGCGACCGGCGACCTCACCAGCGCCGGGCGCACCAGCCAGTTCGAGCGGCGGTATGCCCTCACCGAGCGGGTGCTGCCGCCCGAGGTGGTGCGACGCGCGCCGGGGGAGGGCGACGCCCCGGACGAGCTGGAGTCGGTGGTCGAGCTGCTGGCCGTCTCGCTGCGCGCGCACGGGCTGGGCAGCATGCGGTGCCTGGCCGACTACTTCCGGGTGCGCGGACCGGTCGTCCCGGCGGCCCTGCAGGTCCTGGAGGAGCAGGGTCGCGCGGAGCGGGTGCAGGTGCGCGGCTGGGACCGGCCCGTGTGGCTGGACCCGCAGGCCCGCCGGCCACGTCGGGTCGAGGGTGCCGCCCTGCTCAGCCCGTTCGACTCGCTGGTGTGGCAGCGCGAGCGGGTCGAGCAGCTCTGGGACTTCCGCTACCGCCTCGAGATCTACGTGCCCGCCCCCCAGCGGGTGCACGGCTACTACGTCCTGCCCTTCCTGCTCGACGAGCACCTGGTCGGACGGGTCGACCTCAAGGCGGACCGGGAGGCCGGGGTGCTGCTGGCCAGGGCCGTGCACTGGGAGCCCGGCACCGAGGTGTCGCGGGCCGCGCCCCGGCTGCTGGCCGAGCTGGAGGCGATGGCCGGCTGGCTGGGCCTGGGGCGGGTGGACCTGCCCGTCGGCTGAGCGCCGCCTCACCCGGCCGACGGCTCGGTGAGCAGGGCGAAGCGGGCGGTGCCGTGCCGCTCGCCGCCCCGCTCGTCCACGCGCGACTGCGGCTCGGTGACCGTCCACCGGAAGCCGGCCCGCAGGAGCGCGCGGTGCGAGGCGGCGTCGCGCTCGTCGGTCCGGGCGGCGATCCGGTGCACGCCGAGCTCGGCCACGGCATACCGGGTCACCAGGCCCAACGCCCGGGTCACCGCCCCCCGGCCTCGGCCGGCGGGGAGCAGCCAGGAGCCGACCTCGGCGCACCCGTGGGCGCACGGGTCCACCAGGTCGAACAGGCAGATGCTGCCGAGCGCAGCGTCGGAGCGGGCGTCGGCGATGCACCAGGTCAGGCTGTGCCCGAGCACGGCCGACTCGAGCCGACCCCTCGTCCAGGCCTGCACGGCCTCCTCCCCGGGCCCCGGCGGGAGCGGACCGACGCACTGCCGGGCCACGTCGTCCACGGACATCAGCGCAGCGGTGTCGTCGGCGTCGGCGCGCCAGGGACGCAGGCGGAGGTCGCCGCCCTGCTCGGCCAGCACCGGGACCTGCCGCCACGGGTAGGCCGGCTCCCGCGGGTCGTCCCGGTGCAGCGTGGCCCACCACCCGTCACGGGGGGCGCGGTCCTGGCCCCACCCCGGCAGCAGCCCGCGGACCTGCGCCGGCACGGAGAACCCGAGCCGCCAGGCGACCCGCCGGGAGGCCCAGTGACCCACCTCGGCCCGCCACCGCGCGAGCACCACCTCGTCCTCGGCGAAGGCGTGGTCGAGGGCCAGGCCGAGCGCCTGCGTGGCGACCCCTCGGCCCCGGTGGTCCGGGTGCACGGCGTACCCCACCTCGGCGCCCCCGTGCCCGTCCGGCCGGTACTCCACCGTCCCCGCCGGACGCCATGCCGGGGCCGCGGTGCCGGGGGTGGCCCCCTGGGCGGCCTCCTGGGCGACCTCGACGACCCAGCGGCGGGGCGCCCACCGCTGCCTCCCGGCCCACGCCTCGCGGGCGACGCCCACCCAGGCACGGGCCGCGGTCGCGTCCCGGACCGGGACCGCGTCACCCCACCGGCGCGCCTGCTCGTCGGCCCCCAGCCCCACCAGCAGCCCGGTGTGCCCGTCGTGCGGCGGCACGATGCGCAGCCCCTCCCGCTGACGCACCGGGCCCGCGCTCGATGCGGCATCCTCAGCCATGCCGGTTAGCCTAGACGCGTGCCGAACCTGTTCGAGAAGATGCTGCGTGCCGGCGAGAAGTCCGCGCTGCGCCGCCTGGAGACCGTCGCCAAGCAGGTCAACGCCCTCGAGGAGGACTTCGAGGGGCTGTCCGACGCGGAGCTGCGCGAGGAGACCGACCGGTTCAAGGCGCGCCTGGCCGACGGCCAGACGCTGGACCAGCTGCTGCCCGAGGCGTTCGCCGCCGTGCGCGAGGCCAGCAAGCGCACCATCGGCAAACGTCACTTCGACGTGCAGCTCATGGGTGGGGCCGCGATGCACCAGGGCAACGTCGCCGAGATGCGCACCGGTGAGGGCAAGACGCTGGTCGCGACGCTGCCCTCCTACCTCAACGCGCTCACCGGCCGGGGCGTGCACGTCATCACCACCAACGACTACCTCGCGCAGTACCAGTCCGAGCTCATGGGCCGCGTGCACCGCGCCCTGGGTCTGGAGACCGGCTGCATCCTGTCCTCGATGACGCCCGCGCAGCGCCGCGAGCAGTACGCCATGGACATCACCTACGGCACCAACAACGAGTTCGGGTTCGACTACCTGCGCGACAACATGGCGACCTCGCTCAAGGACCTCGTGCAGCGCGAGCACCAGTTCGCGATCGTCGACGAGGTCGACTCCATCCTCATCGACGAGGCCCGCACGCCGCTCATCATCTCCGGCCCGGCCGACCAGGCGACGAAGTGGTACACCGAGTTCTCCAAGGTCGTCGGGCGGCTGGAGCGCGGCGAGGCCGCGGACCCGCTGCGCGGGATCGAGTCCAGCGGGGACTACGAGGTCGACGAGAAGAAGAAGACCGTGGGCGTGCTGGAGCGCGGCATCGAGAAGGTCGAGGACTACCTCGGCATCGACAACCTCTACGAGTCGGCCAACACCCCCCTCATCGGCTACCTCAACAACGCCATCAAGGCCCGGGAGCTGTTCACCCGCGACAAGGACTACGTCGTCATGGACGGCCAGGTCATGATCGTCGACGAACACACCGGCCGCATCCTGCCGGGCCGGCGCTACAACGAGGGCATGCACCAGGCGATCGAGGCCAAGGAGGGGGTGGAGATCAAGAACGAGAACCAGACCCTGGCCACGGTGACCCTGCAGAACTACTTCCGGATGTACGACAAGCTCGCCGGCATGACCGGCACCGCGCAGACCGAGGCCGCCGAGCTGCACCAGATCTACAAGGTCGGCGTGCTGTCGATCCCCACCAACAAGCCGATGATCCGCCAGGACATGCCGGACCTCGTCTACCGCACCGAGGAGGCCAAGTTCGGCGCGGTGGTCGACGACATCGTCGAGCGTCACCGGGCGGGCCAGCCGGTCCTCGTCGGGACCACCTCGGTCGCCAAGTCGGAGTACCTGTCCGAGCAGCTGCGCCGGCGGGGCGTCCGGCACGAGGTGCTCAACGCCAAGCACCACGAGCGGGAGGCCTCCATCGTGGCCGAGGCGGGACGCAAGGGTGCGGTCACCGTGTCGACCAACATGGCCGGGCGGGGCACGGACATCATGCTCGGCGGGAACTCCGAGTTCCGGGCGGTCGCCGCGTTGCAGGCCCGCGGGCTCGACCCGCACGAGACCCCGGAGGAGTACGAGGCGGCGTGGGACGACGCCCTCGCCCAGGCCGAGGCGTCGGTCGAGGCCGAGCACGAGGAGGTCACCGAGCTCGGCGGTCTCTACGTCCTCGGCACCGAGCGGCACGAGTCGCGGCGCATCGACAACCAGCTGCGGGGTCGGGCCGGCCGACAGGGCGACCCCGGGGAGTCCCGGTTCTACCTGTCCCTGCAGGACGACCTCATGCGGATGTTCAACGCCGCGCTGGTCGACCGGGTCATGTCGACCTCGGGTATGCAGGACGACGTGCCCATCGAGTCCAAGATCGTGTCGCGCTCCATCGCCAGCGCGCAGAGCCAGGTCGAGGCCCAGCACTTCGAGACCCGCAAGAACGTCCTCAAGTACGACGACGTGCTCAACCGGCAGCGCGAGGTCATCTACGCCGAGCGGCGACGCGTCCTCGAGGGTGAGGACCTGCACGAGCAGGTCCGCCACTTCGTCAACGACGTGGTGGGCGACTACGTCACCAGCGCGGGCGGCGCGGGGCTGGCCGACGGGATCGACCTCGAGGCGCTGTGGCACGAGCTGGAGCAGGTCTACCCGGTCGGGCTCGGGATCGAGCAGGTGGTGGAGCGCGCCGGGAGCCGCGCAGGGGTCACCACGGACCTGCTCGTCGAGGAGCTGACCAGCGACGCCCAGCACGCCTACGACGAGCGGGAGACCGAGCTCGGCGAGGAGGTCATGCGGAACCTCGAGCGGCGGGTCGTCCTGCAGGTCCTGGACCGCAAGTGGCGCGAGCACCTCTACGAGATGGACTACCTCAAGGAGGGCATCGGGCTGCGCGCGATGGCGCAGCGCGAGCCGCTCGTCGAGTACCAGCGCGAGGGCTACCAGCTCTTCCAGGCCGTCATGGAGGCGATCAAGGAGGAGTCGGTGCGCCTGCTCTTCCACGCCCAGCTGTCCTCAGGCGGGGCGCCCCAGGCCGAGCAGGCCGCGCCCCGGCAGGGGCTGACCTTCGTCGCGCCCGGCGAGGGAGGCGACGTGCAGGCCAGCAGCGTGCGGTCCGACGGCAGCCACAGCGACGGGACGCAGCAGGGAGCGGGTCCGGCCGGCCCGGGCCAGGGGAACCGGGCGCAGCGGCGGGCCGCCGCCCAGCGCGGCCGCAGCTGACCGGGCTCAGCCCAGCTCCAGGGCGGTGACGACCCACCGCCCGTCGACGCCGCTCATGCGCAGGGCCAGCGCCCGGACCCGCCCGTCCAGGTGGACCACCGCCGCGACCTCGCAGACGCCGTCGGCAGGGTGGCACACGAGGAGGGCTCGCACGACCGGCGGCCCGCTGCGGCAGTGCCCGCGCCGACGGGCCAGGGTGGCCCGCCGCGCGATCCCCTCGCGGACGTCGGGGGCCAGCCACCGGGAGAGCTGCTCCACGGGGCGGGCACCGGCGCAGATCTCGAGCAGGGCCCGGATGGTCCGGCCCGCCCAGGCGCGGGCCTCGGGGAGGTCGCCGGTGGCCGTGGCCTGCGGACCGAAGAAGCTGTCGTAGGCCTCGTGCCGGAAGTCGACCGCCAGGGTGCCCTGCACGAAGTCGCCGTCCTCGACCTGAGCCCCCGCGCCCGCGCGGGTCCAGTCGGCCCCCTCGGCGGCGGGCTCCGCGGCGTCCACGAGCCGCAGGTGCAGGACCCCGGGTGCTCCTGCGGTGCCGGTCATCCTCGGCTCCCCTCGGTGCCCGGGACGCGCAGCTCCTGCCCCGGGAGGATGAGATCGGGGTCGGGGCCGATCACCTCGAGGTTCGCGGCGTACCACCGCGGCCACTCCTGCGCGACGTCCGCGGAGGTGGCTTCGGGGCCGAGATGACGACCGGCCAGGTCCCACAGGGTGTCGCCGCGCCTCACGACCACGTGCGTCGGCAGCTCCCCGCGCGCCGCGTCGCGACCCCCGACCAGGTCGACCTCTCCCTGGGGGCGGGGAGGGGAGGCTGCGGCTGCCGGCGTCCACCCCGGCAGGGGGACCTGCGCCGGACCGGGAGGTGGCACCCCCTCCGCAGCCTGCTCGGCGGCCGGCCCCCGGTCGCCACGGCCGGTGTCGTCCCCCACCGTGGTCACCACCGCGGGGACCGGTGCGGCGCCGGCGCCACCGGTCCCGGTGGCGAGGCAGACCAGCAGGGACGCGGCGACGCGGACGGCCGCCGAGGACGACCGGCGCGGCGCCACCGGACCCGTCACCGGACGGACCTCCCAGGCCGCGACGAGGATGACGGCCGCGACCCGGACGAGCAGGACGGCGGCCAGCGCGAGCATGGCCGCGAGCACGGCCTGGCCCGGGCCCGAGGTGCCGGTGGTGGGCCACCCTGCGACCGCCTGCCGGCCCAGCCCGGCCGCCGCCCCCAGGGCGAGCAGGCCCCCCAGCCCTCCCCAGGCGCTGGCCCGCCAGCCGACCGGTGGTGCCCCTGACCGGTCCGATGACGTCGTCCTCATGGTGTCCCCTCCCTGACCACCCTATGACCTTTATGGTCGTTTGCGGTCATTTGTGTTCACTGACGGAAATGTATGACGTGCCCCACCCGGCGTCAAGGCCTGTGGACGCGCTCCTCCGGCGGTGCGCCGGGTGGCACGATGGGCCGCGTGCGGTGGGAGCAGCTCTTCGCGGACCTGGAGGCCCAGCTGGCCGAGGCCGACCGACGCGAGCGGCTGGCCGAGGCGGCCGAGCACACCCGCGCCGAGCAGGGCCGGGTCCGGTTGGGGGACCGGCTCGCGGCGGACGTGGGCCGTGGCGTCGGGATGGGTGTGCGCGGGGTGGGTCGTCTGGAGGGCCGGCTGGTGGACGTCGGCCCGGACTGGGTGCTGCTGCGCGACGAACGCTCCTCGCCGCACCAGGAACGCCTGCTCGTGACGGCCGCGCTCGTGTCGGTCGAGGGCCTGAGCGGGCGGGTGGACGACCGGCCCCGTCGCTTCGGGCTGCGCCATGCGGTGCGAGCGCTGGGCCGGGACCGGGCACGGGTCCGGGTGCACGACCGCGACGGCGACCACCTGACCGGCACGGTGGACCGGGCGCTGGCCGACCACCTGGACCTGGCCCGGCACGCGGACGACGAGCCGCGCCGCTCGACCGCGGTCCGTGGGACGGTCGCCCTGCCCTACGACGCCATCGCCGTCATCCAGCGGCTGTGACCGCCGGTCGGGTCGGCCCTAGGGGCCGTCACCCAGGTGCAGCGACTCGCGGGTCTGCGCGTACATCCGCTGGATGTAGGCCTCGAGCTCGCTCGCCTCGACCCGCCAGACGCCGCGCCCGCCCAGCTTGACGCCGGCGAGGTCACCGGACCGGACGAGCGCCTTGACCTGGGACAGGGACACGTTGAGCGTGTCCGCCACGTCGGTGAGCGTCAGGAACCTCGGCCCGGTCACGGGCATCTCCTCTCGTCGGTCCTGATGACGATGGTACGGATCCCTCGACCGTCCCAGGGGGCGCCTGTGGACAGAGCACCACGGACGCCTGCGGGGCGCTATGGTTCGGTTCCGGCCGGCAGGGACGAAGGGGACCTCGTATGGGACGCACAGGGACGCGGCAGGACGGGCCGGGGCGCACGGCCCGCCGGCTGCAGGCGCCCGGGTGGCGCGACCTGCGCCTGGTCGTGGGCGTGCTGCTCGTGGTGCTCTCGGTGGCGGGCGGCGCCCGCCTCGTCTCAGGCCTCGACGACACCCAGCCGGTGCACGCCGCGGCCCGTGACCTGCTGCCCGGTCAACCGCTGCGGGACGGCGACCTCGTCACCGTCCAGGTGCGCCTCGCGGACGCCGCGGAGCACTACCTCGATGCCTCCGACCCGGTCGCCGACGGCACCTACCTGCTGCGCCGGGTCGCGGCGGGGGAGCTGCTGCCCGCGGCCGCGGTCGGGACGCAGCGCCAGGCCCTGGACAAGACGGTCGACGTCCCGGTCGAGGCATCGGCCGTCTCCGGGCTGCAGGTGGGGACGGAGGTCGACGTCTGGGTGAGCCGCCGGGACCCGGGGGCCACGGGCGAGGTCTACCTCGACCCCGAGCTGCTGCTGTCGGGGGCCGTCGTGGACCGGGTCGCCGACCAGTCCGCCGGGCTGGGCGCCTCGCTGGGCCGGACCTCGGTGGCGCTCGTGGTCCCCGCGGACCGGGTCGGGGGCGTCATCGGCGCGGTGGACCAGGCCGCCCGGCTGACCCTGGTCCCGGCGCCGCGTACGCAGGGGGAGCAGGACGGGTGAGCCGTCCGCTGGTCACGGCCGTGGCCCCGCGGTGGGAGAGCCAGGTCGCGGGCCTGCTCGCCGGCTCGGTCCAGGCGCGCCTCGTCCGCCGGTGCGCCGACCTGCCGGAGCTGCTCGGTGTCACGCGGGCCGGTCTGGCCGAGATCGTCCTGGTCTCCCACGACCTGCGTGGGCTGGACCGGGACGCGGTCGCGGCGCTGGAGGGCGCCGGGGTGCACCTCGTCGGGCTGCACCCACGCGACGACATGGACGCGGCGCGCTCCCTGCAGCGGCGTGGCGTCGCCGTGCTGGTGGGGACGGACAGCAGCACCACCGAGCTCGACACGGTGCTCGCCTCCCTCGGGCACCGGTCCGCGGGCGGCGCCGACGGCGAGGCGCCCGGTGGTGAGCTCACCCACGGCGAGGACCGCGACGAGCCGCGCCCGGCGACCCGCGTCGGCCGGGCGTCCTTGCTCGTCGAGCCCGCAGCGGAGGGACCAGGCGGCTCGGGGGAGGTGGCCGGTGCGCCGGCCGACGACGCGCTCGGGGGCGGGTCGGGCCGGGCCCCTGACGGCGCCCCGCCGGAGGGGCAGGTCGTGGTCGTGTGGGGCCCGCACGGCAGCACCGGTCGGACGACCGTCGCGGTCAACCTGGCCGCCGAGCTGGCCTCGCCCACCGTCCCCGTCCTGCTCGTCGACGCCGACACCTACGGCGCCGGTGTCGCGCAGGCGCTGGCCGTGCTGGACGAGTCCCCGGGGGTCGCGGCCGCCGCCCGCGCCGCGGACCAGGGCACCCTCGACGCCGGGAGCCTCCTGCGCCTCGCCCCCCAGGTGCGTCCCGGCCTGCTGGTGCTCACCGGCCTTCCCCGGGCCGACCGGTGGACCGAGCTGCGCGAGACCGCGCTGGCCGACATCCTCCAGCAGGCCCGTGCCGTCGCCCGATGGGTCGTCGTCGACATCGCCCCGACGGTCGAGCAGGACGAGGAGATCTCCTTCGACACCAGCGCCCCGCGGCGCAACGGGGCCGCGTTGTGCGCGCTGCAGGAGGCCGACCAGGTCGTGGTCGTCGGGACCGGCGACCCGGTCGGCCTGCAGCGGCTGGTCCGCTGCCTCGACCAGGTGCCCGCGGTGACCGGGGCACCGGCGCAGGTGGTGGTCACCCGGGTCCGCCCGGGCCCCGTGGGTCCGGACCCGGGTCGCCGCATCACCGACACGCTGCGACGCTTCGCCGGGGTCGGACAGGTGCACGTCGTCCCCGAGGACCGCGACGCCCTGGACGCGGCGCTGCTGCACGGGCATACGCTCGCCGAGTCACGCACCTCCAGTCAGGCCAGGGCGGCCATCCGCACGCTGGCCCACCTGGTGAGCGGACGTCGCGGCTCGGCCGAGGCGGCCCCGGGGCGGTGGTGGGCGCGCGGTCGGGCCCGGACGTGACGGACCGTCGCCCCACCCTCCTCGACGGCGGCGACGTCTGACACCATGACCGTACGGCCGCGCTCGCGGCCGCCCCTGGTGACCCGGAGGAGGAGGTCGGCGATGACGACCGTGCGGTGCTACGTGCCGCTGTCCGGAGAGCGGCTCGCCGCGCTGCGGCAGGACCGCCGGCTCGCCGGTCCGCTGCGGGCGACCGCGGTCACCGACGCGCTGCGGGCGCAGGAGCCGGGCGCGGACACCGACGAGCTGGAGTATGCCGCGACCCAGGTGGCCGCTGCCGCTCTCGCGAGCTCCGGGTCACCCGTCGTGCTGGCCGCCGTGGACGTGGACACCCGGCTGGTGACGGCGCCCGCCGCGGACGACGTGTGGATCGAGGTGGCCTCGGTCGAGCTGCCACGGGTCGCGGCCCTGCACCTGGGCGACGACGTCGTCACGGGCGACGCGTCGTCTCTCCCGGGCGACGAGGGGGAGGACATCGAGCTCTCGTGGTTCGACACCACCGAGCTGGACCACGTGCTCGAGCTGACCCGGCGGCTGGAGCAGGACCTGCCGGACAGCCCCGCCTCCGGGCCCTCGACCGCTCCGCCGACCGACTGACATACTGACCGACCGACCCGAGGAGATCGAGCCATGGATGGCATCGTCGACGTCCCCAGCCCCCTCAACGAGCCCGTGCTGGACTACGCGCCGGGCAGCGCCGAGCGAGGCGCCCTGGAGGCCGCGCTCGCCGAGATGGCGGCCAGCCCGGTGGACCTGCCGCACGTCATCGGCGGGACCCGGGTCACCGGGGGCGGCGCCGCGATCGACGTGGTCCAGCCGCACGCCCACGCCGAGGTGCTGGGCACCCTGCGGGACGCCACCAAGAAGGACGCCGGCGCGGCGGTCGAGGCGGCCCTGGAGGCGGCACCGGCCTGGCGGTCGATGTCCTTCGACGAGCGCGCCTCGATCCTGCTCAAGGCGGCCGACCTGCTCGCCGGCCCCTGGCGGGCCCGGGTGAACGCCGCCACCATGCTCGGGCAGAGCAAGACCGCCCAGCAGGCGGAGATCGACTCGGCCTGCGAGCTCGCGGACTTCTGGCGCTTCAACGTCCACTACGCCCGGCAGCTGCTCACCGAGCAGCCCATCCGCAACTCCCCGGGGACCTGGAACCGCATCGACCAGCGTCCGCTGGAGGGCTTCGTCTACGCGGTGACGCCGTTCAACTTCACCGCCATCGGGGGCAACCTGCCCACGGCCCCGGCGCTCATGGGCAACGTGGTGGTCTGGAAGCCGGCGCCGACGCAGCAGCGCGCCGCGAGCGTCGTGATGGACGTGCTCATGGAGGCCGGCCTGCCGGACGGGGTGGTCAACATGGTGACCGGCACCGGTCCGGCCGTCTCCGAGGTGGTCCTGGAGAGCCCCGACCTCGCCGGGATCCACTTCACCGGCTCGACGGACGTCTTCAACCTGCTCTGGAAGGGGGTGGCCTCGAACCTGTCGACCTACCGCTCCTACCCGCGGATCGTGGGCGAGACCGGTGGCAAGGACTTCATCGTGGCCCACCCGAGCGCCGACCCCGCGGTGCTCAGGACCGCCCTCGTGCGCGGCGCCTTCGAGTTCCAGGGGCAGAAGTGCTCCGCCGCCTCCCGCGCCTACGTCCCCGCCTCGCTGTGGAAGACCCTGCGCGACGAGCTGGCTCAGACCACCGAGGGCCTGCCGGTCGGTGACGTGCGCGACCTGTCGAACTTCATGGGCGCGGTCATCGACGCGAAGGCCTTCGCCAAGCACCGGGGGGTCATCGAGCGGGCGCACGCGGACTCCGGCGTGGAGGTCGTCGCGGGCGGCACGGTCGACGACTCCGTGGGGTGGTTCGTGCGGCCCACGGTCGCGGTCGTCGAGGACCCCGGGCACGAGATGCTGCGGACCGAGTACTTCGGCCCGATCCTCACCGTCCACGTCTACCCCGACCGCCAGTGGTCCTCCATGCTCGACCAGATGGAGTCGGTGGCGCCCTACGCCCTGACCGGCGCGGTCATCGCCCAGGACCGGGCCGCGGTGAGCGAGGCGGCGCAGCGGCTGCGCTTCGCCGCGGGCAACTTCTACATCAACGACAAGCCGACCGGCGCGGTCGTCGGCCAGCAGCCCTTCGGCGGGGCCCGGGCGTCCGGGACCAACGACAAGGCAGGGTCCGCGGCCAACCTGCAGCGCTGGGTCAACACCCGGGTCATCAAGGAGACCTTCGTCCCGCCGACGGAGTACCGCTACCCGTACATGGGCTGACCGGCCGGCCGGGGTCTCAGCCCCCGGCCAGCCACTCCCGGGCGACCTGCTCCTCCAGCCGGACGACGTCACGCATGCGCTCGGCGACCATCGCCTCGACGCGCCGGCCGATGAGGGGCACCCGTGCCTCCAGGTCACCGTCCACGACGTGCTCGGTGACCTGGGGCTCGGCTCCGCGGCGCAGGTGGATGCCGCCGGTGAAGGTGATCGGCAGGCCGGGCATCTCCAGGCTCATCGCCCCCTCCCGCTCCCCGTCGGCGTCGGGCGACCCCCACCGCACCGTCTCCACGGCCAGCAGCCGCGGCCCGACGAGCCCCTTGGCCATGTCGGGTATGCCGTCCGTCGGCAGGTGACGCTGCGTCGTCACCGTGGTGGTGCCGTCCGGCGCCGTCTCGACGTGCACGGTCTGGTCCAGCGAGCCCGCGCGCTCGCAGCGCCGGACCTGGAAGGCGTGGTCGGTCAGCATCTCGAAGGTGCGCTGCGGGTCCGCCGGGTGGCGGATGGTCTCGGTGATCCTCATGGGCTCACCGTACGTCCTGGCCGGGGTGCGTGGGCAGGACCTCGCGCAGCCGTCGGTGCAGCCCGTGCAACCGGCGCAGGACGACACCCTTGTCGGCGCGGGTCAGCGCCCCGCGGCGGGTCCGGTCGGCCACCTGGTCGAGCAGGTCGCCCAGGTCGGTCATGACGCCGGAGGCCTCCCCGGCCCAGGGCGCGGGGTGCCGTGCCAGCTCGACGGCGAGGACCCGCAGCCGGCCCGCGGTGGCCCGACAGCTCGCGTGGTCGGGAGTCCGGTCGGTGCCGCCGATGGCCCCGACGACGAGCGGCTGGGGCCGCGGCTGGTCGCGGTCGGTGGCCGCGTCGGCCAGCACGTGGGCGAGGCCGTCGAGCAGGCCCTCGACGAGACCGCTGGCCTCGGACCACCCCAGGTCGGGCGCCAGCCCGGCCACCTCGTCGGCCGCGCGCAGCAGCGCCGTGGGCGGGGCGGACGCCGCGGGTCGGTCCGTGGCCCGCATCCCCGGCGCGGCGGGCCCCGGGGGCCGGTCGGTCCCGGTCATGCGGTCCACCCTAGAGGGGCCGGGACGCCCGACACCGGGGTTGTCCCCAGGCGGGCGACGCCGCCCCGGCCGAGTAGGGTGGCGCCAGGCGCACGTCGTGGTGCGCCGACCGCCCGCGACCCGAGGAGTGCACGCGCACGATGACGTCGACCGACACGCTGACCGACCGGTTCTTCCACCACCTGGCCGCGACCGACCTGGCCGGCCGCCAGCGGGAGCAGCGCGAGGCGATGGCGGGCTCGATGGCCGAGCTGTCCGAGGAGCGGGGCGAGGGCCGGGCCGCCATCCGCATCCTCAACCCCACGCACGATGTCGGGGGGTGGACGAGCCGCCAGACGGTGGTGCAGGTCGTCACCGACGACATGCCCTTCCTCGTGGACTCGGTGCTGGGCGAGGTCACCCGGCACCGCCTCGGCGTGCACCAGCTCCTGCACCCGCAGGTCGTCGTCGACGAGGCCTCCGGCGACGTCCTCGACATCGACCCGCAGGACGTCGGGGAGGGCCAGCGGGTCGAGTCGTGGATCCACGTCGAGATCGACCGGGTCCCTGACGAGGAGGAGCGGGAGGAGCTCGCGGAGGACCTGCGGCGGGTCCTGCTGGACGTCCGCCGCGCCTGCCGGGACTGGGGGACCATGCGGCAGCGGGCCCGGGCCATCGTCGACGAGCTCGAGATCGGCCCGCCCAAGACCGTGGACCGCGACGAGGTGAGCTCGACGGTCGACTTCCTCAGCTGGATCGACGACCACCACTTCACCTACCTGGGCTACCGCAGCTACGACCTCGTCGACACCGACGAGGGGCTGGCGTTGCAGGCCGTCCCGGGCAGCGGGCTCGGCATCCTGCGCAGCGAGGACGACGGCGCCGCACCCACCCTCCTCCGTCCGGAGGCCGCACGGACCGCGCGGGACCCGCGGCTGCTCACCGTCACCAAGGCCAACACCCGTGCCACCGTCCACCGGTCGGTGCCGCTGGACTACATCGGCGTCCGTCGTTTCGGTGAGCGGGGCGAGGTGGTGGGGGAGCACCGCTTCCTGGGCCTGTTCACCCAGAGCGCCTACGCGGAGTCCAGCCAGCGGCTGCCCATCGTCGGGGCCAAGGTCAAGCAGGTGCTGGCCGAGTCCGGCTTCGCCCCGGACAGCCACTCCGGCAAGGACCTCCTGAGCGTCCTCGAGGCATACCCCCGGGACGAGCTCTTCCAGGCGCCGGTCGAGCACCTCGCCGCGACGGCCGGTGACGTGGTGCGCCTGCTCGAGCGCCCCGCCGCCAAGGCCTACGTGCGGCGGGACGAGTTCGGCCGGTTCGTCAGCGCGTTGGTCTACCTGCCCCGCGACCGCTACAACACCGCCAACAGGCTGCGGGTGCAGCAGCTGCTGGAGGAGACCTACGGGGGGCAGCTCGCCGACTACGCCACCCGGGTCGGCGACGGACCGCTCGCCCAGCTCCACTTCGTCATCACCGTCCCCCGGGACCAGGACCTGCCCGACGTCGACCAGCAGGAGCTGCAGCAGCGGCTGACCGCGGTCACCCGGACCTGGGTCGAGGGTCTGGCCGACGCGGTCGCCGCCCACGTGGAGGACGAGGGCGTGACCGGGGACCTGGTCGCCCGGTACGCCGACGCGTTCCCCGAGGCCTACAAGGAGGACTTCGACGGCGAGGCCGCCTACCTCGACCTGCAGCGTCTGGGGGAGCTGCACGGGAGCGAGGCCTCGGCCCGCCCGCACGTCTACCGCGGGCCGGGGGACGACCCGACCGAGCGGCGGCTCAAGGTGTACCGCTCCGAGGAGATGTCGCTCACCCACGTCCTGCCCGTCTTCGCCGACCTGGGGCTGGAGGTCACCGTCCAGCGGCCCTACGAGCTGGACGGCAGCAATGAGGACGGCTCCTCGGACTACATCTACGACTTCGGCCTGCGGGCCCCCGCCGAGTCGGTGTGGAGCGGTGGTGAGCACCGCACCGAGGACGAGGTGGCCGCGGCCTTCGAGGACGCCTTCACCGCCGTCTGGGGTGGCGCCGCCGAGTCCGACACCCTCAACTCCCTCGTCCTCACCGCCGGCCTGGACTGGCGCCGCGTCGTCATCCTGCGGACCCTGGTCCGCTACCTGCGCCAGGTCGGGACGTTCAGCCTCGACTACCTCGAGGAGGCGCTCGTCGCCAACCCGGACATCGCCCGGTTGCTCATCACGCTCTTCGAGACCCGCTTCGACCCCGACGCGTTCGAGGACGAGCAGGAGCGGGCCGAGCGCAGCCGCGCCGTGGACGAGGACATCACCAGGGCCCTCGACGAGGTCGCCAGTCTGGACCAGGACCGCATCCTGCAGGGCCTGGCGGCGGTGGTGCAGGCCACCCTGCGCACCAACTTCTACCAGCAGGACGCCGACGGCCGGCCCAAGGCGTGGGTCAGCCTGAAGCTGCTGCCGCGCGAGCTCGAGATGCTGCCGGAGCCGCGCCCCGCCTTCGAGATCTGGGTCTACGCGCCGCGGGTCGAGGGCAGCCACCTGAGGTTCGGCCCGGTGGCCCGTGGCGGACTGCGGTGGAGCGACCGGCGCGAGGACTTCCGCACCGAGGTCCTGGGTCTGGTCAAGGCGCAGATGGTCAAGAACGCCGTCATCGTGCCGACCGGGTCCAAGGGTGCCTTCTTCCCCAAGAACCTGCCCGACCCGGCCGCCGACCGCGCTGCCTGGCTGGAGGAGGGGCAGGCGGCATACCGCACCTTCATCAGCGGGATGCTGGACGTCACCGACAACCGGGTGGGCACGCAGATCGAGCCGCCGCAACGGGTGGTGCGGCACGACGGGGACGACCCCTACCTCGTGGTCGCGGCGGACAAGGGCACGGCCACCTTCTCCGACATCGCGAACGGCGTGGCGCGCGACTACGGCTTCTGGCTGGACGACGCGTTCGCCTCGGGCGGGTCGGCCGGCTACGACCACAAGGGCATGGGCATCACGGCCCGCGGGGCGTGGGAGTCGGTGAAGCGCCACTTCCGCGAGCTGGGGCTGGACACCCAGAGCACCGAGTTCACGGTCGTCGGGGTGGGTGACATGAGCGGCGACGTGTTCGGCAACGGCATGCTGCTCTCCGAGCACATCCGTCTCGTCGCGGCCTTCGACCACCGCCACATCTTCCTGGACCCCGACCCCGACGCCGCGACCTCGTATGCCGAGCGGCAGCGGCTGTTCGAGCTGCCCCGGTCCAGCTGGGCGGACTACGACACCTCCCTCATCAGCGAGGGCGGCGGCGTCTACCCGCGCTCGCAGAAGTCGATCCCGGTCAGCCCGCAGGTCCGGGAGCGGCTGGGCCTGGAGGAGGGGGTCAGCTCGCTGACCCCGAACGAGCTGCTGCGGGGCATCCTGCTGGCGCCGGTGGACCTGCTGTGGAACGGCGGGATCGGCACCTACGTCAAGGCGTCGACCGAGAGCGACCTGCAGATCGGCGACCGCGCCAACGACCCGATCCGGGTCGACGGGCGCGAGCTGCGGGTCCGCGTGGTCGGCGAGGGCGGCAACCTGGGACTCTCGCAGCGCGGCCGCATCGAGGCGGCGCTCGCGGGAGTGCACGTCAACACCGATGCGATCGACAACTCGGCCGGGGTGGACACCTCTGACCACGAGGTCAACATCAAGATCGCGCTGACGCCGCTGGTGCAGGACGGCGAGCTGTCGATGGAGGACCGCGACGAGCTGCTGGCCTCGATGACCGACGAGGTGGCCCACAAGGTCCTGCGGCACAACTACGAGCAGAACGTCCTCATCGGCAACGGCCGGCTCCAGAAGGGGGTCATGGCCTCGGTCCACCAGCGGCTCATCCGCTACCTCGGTGAGCACGCGGGTCTGGACCCGGCGCTGGAGTTCCTGCCCGACGACGCCGAGTGGGCGCGCCGCGAGCAGGCCGGCACCGGGCTCACGGCGCCCGAGTTCTCCGTCCTCGTGGCCTACGCCAAGCTCGGCATCAAGACCGAGCTCATCGAGACCGAGCTGCCCGACGACCCGGCTCTGCTCGGCTCGCTCCTGCACTACTTCCCTGGGCCCCTGCGCGAGCGGGCCAGGGAGCAGATCCTGGACCACCCGCTGCGCCGCGAGATCGTCGTCAACGAGATCGCCAACGCGATGGTCAACCGCGGCGGCGTCTCCTTCGCCTTCCGGGCGCAGGAGGAGACCGGCGCCACGGTGACGCAGATCACCCGCGCCTTCCACGTGGTGCGCTCGGTCTTCGGGCTGGCCGACTACACCGCCGCCGTCGAGGCGCTGGACAACCAGGTGCCGACCGACGTCCAGACCGAGCTCTACCTCGAGGTGCGCCGGCTGCTGGACCGCGCCACCCGGTGGTTCCTCAACAACCGGTCGCTGTCCACCGGCATGGACGAGGAGATCGAGCGGTTCGCCGAGCCGGTGCAGACCCTGGTCCCGCAGCTGGGTGAGCTGCTGCAGGGCCACGAGCACGAGCGGTGGGCGCAGCGGGCCGAGTGGGCGCGCTCGAACGGCATACCCGAGGACCTCGCCCAGACCTTCGCCTCGCTGCTCGACAGCTACTCGCTGCTGGACGTCGCCGAGCTCGCCGGGGAGATCGACCGCGACGTCACCGAGGTGGCCGAGATCTACTTCGGGGTCTCCGAGGCCTTCCGCATCGACGACCTGCTGACCCACGTCTCGCACCTGCCGCGCGAGGACCGGTGGTCCTCCCTGGCCCGCGGGGCGCTGCGGGACGACCTCTACGGCGTCATGCGCGGGCTGACCCGCACCGTCGTGGAACGGACCGATGCCGGGGACGCGGACGACTCGCTGGAGCGGGTGCGCGAGTGGATGGCGGAGAACCGCGAGGCGCTGGTGCGCACCAGCCAGGTGCTGCGCACCGTCAGCGGCATGAGCGAGCCGGACCTGGCGCCGCTCTCGGTCGCGCTGCGCACCCTGCGCGGGCTGGTCCGCCAGGGCTCGGCCGACTGAGCTTTGCGACAATCTCCTCGTGGCTGTTCTGCGGGAGACCTTGTCGCGGTCGTCGATGTCGGGAGACGACGTCGACTGGGTGCACCGTCTGGTCGGTGACTGGCAGATGCTGGCGGACCTCGCCTTCGCGGACCTCACGCTGTGGCTGCCGGTGCAGCGCGACGACGCCGCGGACCCGCACCTGTCGCCGTGGTTCCTGGCCGCCCACGCGCGGCCGTCCACCGGGCCGAACTTCTACCACGACGACGTCATCGGGGAGGCCCCGGCAGCGCCGCGTGAGCGCCTGCTCACCCAGGTCATGGAGACCGGTCGGCCGCTCACGCCCGACGAGGTCGGCTACGTCCGCGAGCAGTACGTGCCGGTGGTCCGCACGGGCCGCCCCATCGCGGTGCTGGTCCGGCACACCGACCTGCAGAACATGCGGCAGCAGGGAGGTCTGGAGGTCAACTACCTGCAGATCAGCCAGCAGCTGTTCTCGATGATCGCCGAGGGGGCCTTCCCCATGGACCACGTGGCGACCGGCGTCGGGCGGGGGACGCCCCGCGTGGGGGACGGCGTGCTGCGGCTGACCGCGGACGGGATCATCGACTACGCCAGCCCCAACGCCGTCTCCGCGCTGCGCCGGCTGGGGCACACCGACCACGTCAACGGCGCCGACCTGGCGCAGATCGTCTCCACCCGGCTCACCCCCGGTGCGACCGTGGACGAGACCGTCCCGCTCGTGCTCACCGGGCGCGCGCCCTGGGGGACCGAGATCGAGACCTCCACCGTCAACCTCACGCTGCGCTCGGTGCCGCTCACCCACGCCGGGCGGCGGGTGGGCGCGCTGCTGCTCATGCGCGACGTCAGCGAGATCCGGCGCCGGGAGCGTGAGCTGCTGAGCAAGGAGGCGACGATCCGGGAGATCCACCACCGGGTGAAGAACAACCTCCAGACCGTGGCCGCGCTGCTGCGGCTGCAGTCCCGGCGGCTGGACGACCCCAAGGCCCAGGAGGCCCTGGCGGAGGCCGGCCGTCGGCTGTCGACGGTCGCCCTGGTGCACGACACCCTCAGCCAGGCCTTCTCGGAGCGGGTCGACTTCGACGACGTGGCCTCACGGATCCTGCGCGCGACCGTGGAGGTCGCCTCGACCCAGGCGGTCGTCGGGACCGAGCTCGAGGGCTCGTTCGGCTGGCTGCCGCCGGACGACGCGACCCACCTGGCGATGGTGCTGGCCGAGCTGGTGCACAACGCGGTCGAGCACGGCTTCGAGGAGGGGGACCGGCCGGACGGCGCGCCACGGGTGGTGGTCAGCGCCCGGCGGACCGAGGACGAGGACGGGACCGACGTGCTGGAGGTCGGCGTCGCGGACAACGGCCGCGGCTACGCCCCCGACGCGACCGCGCGGTCGGGCCTCGGCACCCAGATCGTGGAGGCGCTCATCAGCGACCTGCGCGGTCAGATCAGCTGGGAGACGACGAAGCCGCACGGGACCGTCGTGCGGTTCACCGTGCGGCTACGGGGCTCCGCCACCGGCTGAGGGTCACGGCCTCCTCCGGTGACGGAGTGCTCAGGGGGGGTCAGCTCGCGCGCCGGGCCCGGGCCTTGCGTCGCTTGAGCGCCCGGCGCTCGTCCTCGGACAGCCCGCCCCAGACACCGGCGTCCTGGCCGGTCTCCAGCGCCCACTTCAGGCAGGTGTCGATGACCGGACAGGTGCGGCAGACGGCCTTGGCCTCCTCGATCTGCTGCAGCGCCGGGCCGGTGTTGCCGATCGGGAAGAAGAGCTCGGGGTCCTCTTCCAGGCACGCCGCGCGGTTGCGCCAGTCCATCAGTGTGTACTCCTTGGTCTGCGCCCTTCGGGGGCGCCCTCTCGCCGCCGCCCGCGGCCGGACGTCAGAGGCGTCCGGTGGGCGACGACACCTCGTTGTTCCGTCTGGGTGAGCGGTGCCGGGTCAGGGTGGTGGCTCCGCGGTCTCTGCTTGGGCCAACGCCAGGCCCAGGGACAGTGTTCCCGATCCTCCCATCGCGACACGCCGTAGCACAAGGGTGAATGACCGGCGGGCCCCCGGGGCGGGGTGAGGGATGAGTCACATCCGTCACAGGCCGCCCCCGTCGACGGGGGCGCCGGGAGGCCTGCGCGGGTCGCTGCGTAGGGTGACGAGAATCCTGTCCCATGCTACTGGAGGAGCTCGTATGCCCAGCCCACGACCGTCCCTGGCCATCGTCGGTGCCCACGTCGTCCCGGTCGACGGGGAGGTGATCGAGGACGGCACCGTCCTGGTCCAGGACGGGGTCATCGCGGCCGTCGGCCCCCGTGCGGAGGTCGACGTGCCGGACGGCGTCGAGGTGGTGGACGGGGCCGGGTCGTGGCTCCTGCCCGGGCTCGTCGACGCGCACGTGCACCTGGGCGTGTGGGAGGAGGGCGAGGGCTGGGCCGGGCTGGACGGCAACGAGACGACCGACCCGGTCATGGCGGCCGCCCGCGCCATCGACGCCATCAACCCGCGCGAGCAGGGTTTCGACGACGCGCTGGGCGCCGGGGTGACCACGGTCAACGTCAACCCCGGATCGGCCAACCCGATCGGGGGCCAGGCGGTGGCGCTCAAGACCTACGGGCGCTACGTGGACGAGATGGTGCTGCGCAACCCCTCCGGGATCAAGGCGGCCCTGGGGGAGAACCCCAAGCGGGTCTACGGCGAGCAGAAGAAGACGCCGGCCACCCGCCTGGGCGTGGCCCTCGTCCTGCGCAAGGCCTTCGCCGCCGCCCGGTCCTACCAGGCGAAGCTCGCGGCGGCCGGGGACAGCCCGGTCGAGACCGACCTCGTCAGCGAGGCGCTGGTCGCGGTGCTG
Organism: Serinicoccus sediminis; assembly: GCF_004153545.1. Classification (GTDB taxonomy): domain Bacteria; phylum Actinomycetota; class Actinomycetes; order Actinomycetales; family Dermatophilaceae; genus Ornithinicoccus; species Ornithinicoccus sediminis_A. The sequence goes on from NZ_SDVA01000004.1 coordinate 38,918, forward strand.
GAGCGGGAGATCCCCTGGCGCCAGCACTGCCACCGCGCGGACGACATCGCCACCGCCATCCGGCTCTCCGAGGAGTTCGGCTACCGGCTCGTGCTCGACCACGGGACCGAGGCATACCTCGTCGCCGACCTCGTCGCCGAGCGCGACATCCCGGTGCTCTACGGCCCGATGATCGTGAGCCGCTCCAAGGTCGAGGTGCGCCACCGGAGCCCGAAGGCGCCCGGGATCCTGGACCGGGCCGGGGTCCAGGTGTCCATCATCACCGACCACCCGGTGGTGCCCATCGACCACCTCATCACCCAGGTCGCGCTCGCGGTCCGCGAGGGCATGGACCGGGACGCCGCGCTCCGCGCCGTGACCATCAACCCCGCCCGGGTGCTGGGGGTCGAGGACCGCCTCGGGTCTCTCACCGTGGGCAAGGACGCCGACCTGGCCCTGTGGTCCGGCGACTGGCTCGACCTGCAGTCGCGGGTGCTGCGCACGTGGATCGACGGGGTCGAGGTCTACTCCTACGACCGCGAGTCCGGCACCGGGACCGTCCGCCCCCGCTGACCCGGGGCGGGCGGACCCGGCCCTCCCGGGCCCGGACCGCCCGGTCAGTGGCCCGGCGTGACCAGGTGGGGGTGGCTCGGCGCGCGGACGCAGTCGGGGCACAGCCCGTGCCCGGGGATGCGGTCGAAGAGGCAGCAGCCGCGGCGCACGAAGGCCTCGTCGGGCCGTTCCATCGCGCCGCCGACCCCGTCCGGCAGGCCGGAGCGGAGGCGGGTGCCGCCCCCGGGGGCGAGTCCCGGCGAGGAGAGCAGCATCCGCGCCAGCTCCCACGCGGCAGGGCCGCAGCCCGGCCGGGCGTGGGCCAGCACCCGTGCCGCCCCCACCAGGCTCGAGGTGGTGTTGCTCAGCAGCACCCGGGGGGCGACGCCACCCACCCGGGCGCACGCCGCGTCCAGGTCGGCCAGGCTGCCGGCCACGAGGGTCCGCGCCAGCCGGTCGGCCGCCTCGTCGAGGGTCGCCACGGAGGTCCAGGGCGTGTCCGGCGCCAGTGCCAGCGGCACCTCGCCGCGGTGACCGGGGGAGCCGAGCAGGTGCCCGGAGAGCAGGTCGGGCACCCGGCCGTGCAGCACCGCGGTGGCCAGGCCTACCGACAGCAGCCGGGAGGCCAGGCCCACCTGCAGGGCCGACGCGGCCACCTTCGGGTCCACGTCGCCCGGGTCCTGACCGGTGCTGCCTGCGAGGGCCGCGCGCACCTGGGCCAGCCGGGCGGCCAGCCGGTCCTCCCTGAGCAGCTCGGGCCACGGCACGGCGTCGCTCCCGGCCGGGTCGGCGAGCACGAAGAAGCCGCCCAGCCGGTCGAGGTCGACCAGCACGGCGCCCAGGCTCAGGACGACTCCCGCCCGGCCAGCACCGCGCGGGCGGCGGCGAACCGGGCGATGGGGACGCGGTAGGGCGAGCACGAGACGTAGCTGAGCCCCAGCTCCTCGAACAGCAGGATGGAGGCGGGGTCGCCGCCGTGCTCGCCGCACACGCCGAGCTTGAGGTCGGGCTTGGCCGACCGCCCGCCCTCGGCTCCCAGCCGGACGAGGCCCCCGACACCGTCGCGGTCGATGGATTCGAACGGGTTGTGCGGGATGACCTCGTCGGAGACGTAGGCCGACAGGAAGCCGCCCTCGGCGTCGTCGCGGGAGATGCCGATGCCGGTCTGCGTCAGGTCGTTGGTGCCGAAGGAGAAGAAGTCGGCGTGCTGCGCGATCTGGTCGGCCACCACCGCCGCCCGCGGCAGCTCGATCATCGTGCCGACGGTCACGTCGAGCTCGGCGCCGGCGCTCCCCAGCTCCTCGGCGACCACCCGCTCGACGACCGCCCGCTGCGCCTGCAGCTCGGCGGCGTAGGCCACGAGCGGGACCATGATCTCGACGCCGGCCGTCTCGCCCTCGCGCTCACGGACCGCGAGGGCCGCACGGATGATGGCCCGGGTCTGCATCTCGGGGATCTCCGGGTAGAGCATCGCCAGCCGGCAGCCCCGGGTGCCGAGCATGGGGTTCTGCTCGTGCAGGCGCTTGACCTGGCCGAGCAGGGCCTTGGCGGCGGTGAGCTCGTCGGCGTCGCCGCCGGTCAGCTCCAGGCGCTGCACCAGCAGCGACTGCTCGACGAGGTCGGGCAGGAACTCGTGCAGCGGCGGGTCCAGCAGCCGGACGGTGACCGGCAGCCCCTTCATCGCCGTGAACAGCGCCTCGAAGTCCTCCTGCTGCATGGGCAGGATGGTCTCCAGGGCCGCCGCACGGTCCTCCTCGGTCTCGGCGAGGATCATCTGCCGGACCGCGGGCAGCCGGTCGGCCGCCATGAACATGTGCTCGGTGCGGCACAGCCCGATCCCCTCGGCACCCAGCTCCCGCGCCTTGGCCGCGTCCTCGCCGGTGTCGGCGTTGGCCCGCACCCCGAGCCGCCGCACCTCGTCGGCCCAGGTGACGATGGCCTCGAAGTCCTCGTTGATCTGCGGCGGCACCAGCTCCAGCGCCTCGCCGTAGACCTCGCCGGTCGACCCGTCCAGGGTGATGAGGTCGCCCTCGGCGAAGGTGTGCCCGCCGACGGTGAGGGTCCGGTCGGTGGTGTTGATCCGGATGCCGCTGGCCCCGGCCACGCACGGCTTGCCCATGCCGCGCGCGACGACCGCGGCGTGCGACGTCATACCCCCGTGGGCGGTGAGGACCCCCTGGGCGACGATGACGCCGTGGATGTCGTCCGGCGTCGTCTCGTAGCGGACGAGCACGACCGGCTCCCCGGCCCCGCCGCGGGCGGCGGCGGTGTCGGCGTCGAAGACGACCTCGCCGACGGCGGCACCGGGGGAGGCCGGCAGGCCCTTGGTGACCGGGCTGCGGCCGTGCTCGGGGTCGATGGCGGGGTGCAGCAGCTGGTCCAGCTGGCCGGGCTCGATGCGCTGCAGCGCCTCCTCCTGGGTCAGCACCCCCTCCTCGACGAGGTCGCGGGCGACCCGCAGCGCGGCGGCCGCGGTGCGCTTGCCGTTGCGGGTCTGCAGCAGGTAGAGCGTGCCGTCCTCGACGGTGAACTCGATGTCCTGCATGTCCTTGTAGTGGGCCTCGAGGTCGTGCATCGTCTGCACCAGCTGGGTGTAGGCCTCGGGCAGCACCTCCTCCATCTCGGCGAGCGGCTTGGGGGTGCGGATCCCGGCGACGACGTCCTCGCCCTGGGCGTTGACGAGGAACTCGCCGTAGAGCTCCTGGACGCCGGTCGAGGGGTTGCGGGTGAAGCACACCCCGGTCGCGGAGGTGTCGCCGCGGTTGCCGAAGACCATCTGCATGACGTTGACCGCCGTCCCGAGGTCGTCCGGGATGCCGTTGGCCCGACGGTAGACGCGGGCCCGCGGGGTGTCCCAGGAGTTGAAGACGGCGGAGATCGCGCCCCGCAGCTGCTCGCGGGGGTCGGTGGGCAGGTCGCGGCCGAGCTCGCGACGGGAGACCTCGAGGTAGGTGCGCACCAGCTCCTGCAGGTCCTCGGTGGTGAGGTCGGTGTCCTGCTCGACCCCACGGCGGGCCTTGAGCGCGGTGAGCTCGTCCTCGTAGGCGTGCGGCGCGACCCCCTCGACGACCTCGCCGTACATCTGCAGGAAGCGGCGGTAGGAGTCCCACGCGAAGCGTGGGTTGTCCGCCTCCGCGCCCAGGGCCTCGACGGTGTCCTCGCCGATGCCGAGGTTGAGGATGGTGTCCATCATCCCGGGCATGGACACGACGGCACCGGAGCGGACCGAGAGCAGCAGTGGGTGCTCCCCGCCGAGGGTGCGGCCGGTGCGCTCCTCCAGCCGGGCGAGCGAGGCGAGCACGTCGTCCCAGAGCCCCTCCGGCCACTCGCCACCGGCCTCGGTCGTGGCGATGCACGCGGCCGTGCTCACCGTGAACCCGTCGGGGACGGGGATGCCGAGGCGCTTCATCTCCGCCAGGTTGGCGCCCTTGCCACCCAGGAGGGCGCGCATCTGCGCGTTGCCCTCGGACATGTCGTAGAGGTAGGTCTGTGTCTGCCCGGCCATCTCTGCGCTCCTCGCGGTCGGGGCGGGGCCCCGCTGCCCCAGCCGTCCTGTGGCACGGAGCCTACCGGGAGAGCGAGCTCCCGCCGGACGCAGCCTCACGACGTCGTTGGACGACCTCGATGACCCGTCCTGCGGCCTCCTCGAGCGCCAGGTCCGTGGTCTCGATGACCGGGCAGCCGAGGCTGCGCTGGAGCTGGGCGACCTCGTCCAGCTCGTCGAAGATCTTCACCAGGTCGGTGTAGCCGTCGCGATGGCTCTGGGGGCTGCCCATGGCCCGCACCCGGCGGCCCCGGATCTGCTGCAGGCGCTCGGGGTCGATGGTCAGGCCGACGATCTTCCACCGCTGCACCTCCTGCAGCTGCTGCGGCGGGGCGATGCCGGGGACGAGGGGGATGTTGGCGGTGCGGTAGCCCAGGTAGCCGAGGTACATCGACAGCGGGGTCTTGCCGGTCCGGCTGACCCCGATGAGCACGATGTCGGCCTCGCGCAGGTGGTTGGAGAGGTTGCCGTCGTCGTTGGCGACGGCGAACTCCATCGCGGCCACCCGCTTGAAGTAGTCCTCGCCGACGCCGACGGGGCGCACCACGCGTTCCGGCGCCTGGCCGGTGACCGCGGAGAGCGCGGTGACCGCCGGCTCCAGCAGGTCGGCGTGGGGCAGGCCGTGCTCCTCGCACAGCTGGGTGACCCGGACGCGCAGGGTCTCGTCCACCACGGTGGAGAACACGACGGTGCGGACCTGCTCGGGACGCATCCGGGCGAAGGAGTCGTGCAGCCCGTCCAGCGAGGACTGCCGCGGGTGCCGGATGATGCGCACGTCGTGGTCGGCGTACTGCGCGGCGGCCGCGCGGGCCACGCGGGCGGCGGTGTCGCCGGTGGAGTCGGCGATGATGTGCAGCTCGACGGGTGGGCGTGCCATGTCGCCGAGGGTATGCCCTCGACCCGCTCAGACCGGGTCGTTGCGGTCCCCGGGCGCCTCCTCGCTCGCGACCCCCTCGACGTCGGTGTCCAGGTCGGCGGGGTCGCCGGTGGTCTCGGCCTCCTGCGCCGGGTCCGGCACGAGCGGCTGCGCCGCCCCGGTCGGGTCCTCGGTCTCCTGCCCGTGCGGCTGCTGGCTCATGGCGCGGGGGTGCTCACATCCCGCCGCGGTGGTGGACGTCCTCGGAGAGGCGGATCACCGCGTAGTACAGCTCCAGGCTCATGCGCACGAACGCGAGGTAGACCAGGCCGATGATCGGGGAGGCGATGATGAGGAGCAGGCCCAGGAAGATGGCGCCGCCACCCTGGAACATCGTCGTGAGGCCGCTGATGGCGATGCCGATCGTCAGCAGGGCCACCAGGACCGTCGCGATGATGTAGACGATCTTGACGATGCTGGGGGTGATGAAGGTGTCGAAGTTGTAGTCGAAGAGCGCCTTGAGCCCCGCAGGCTCGGGGGTGCGACGTGGCTGGTCGGGGGTGCCGTAGGGCTGCTGTGAGGTCATGGGAGCCACGGTAGTACCATCCGCCCCTCGCGTCACGCATCAGATGTCACACTTCGCGTATGCAGCGCCTCACCCCCACGGTCGACGACGCCGCGCCCCCGCATCCCGTCGTGGCGGTGGTGGGCCCGACGGCCACCGGCAAGTCCGACCTGGCCGTGCGGCTGGCGCTCGAGCTCGGCGGGGAGGTCGTCGGGGCGGACGCCTCGCAGCTCTACCGCGGGATGGACGTCGGGACCGCCAAGCTGACCGTGGCCGAGCGCCGGGGCGTGCCCCACCACCAGCTCGACGTGCTGGGCGTGCGCGAGGAGGCCAGCCTCGCGGCCTACCAGGAGGCGGCCCGGGCGGACCTCGCCGCGATCCGCGCGCGCGGCCGCGTGCCGGTCGTCGTCGGCGGGTCCGGGCTCTACGTGCGGGCGCTGCTCGACCGGTTGGAGATCCCGCCCACCGACCCCGGGGTCCGGGCCCGGTGGGAGCGCGAGCTGGAGACGCGCGGCGTCGACGCGCTGCACGACGAGCTGGCCCGGCAGGACCCCGGGGCGGCGGCCCGCATCGAGCGCCGCAACGGCCGACGGGTGGTCCGGGCCCTGGAGGTGGTCGAGCTGACCGGGCGGCCCTTCAGCGCGACGATGCCGACCCGCGAGCTGGTCGAGCCGACGGTGCTGCTCGGGCTGCGGGCCGACCGGGAGGTGCTCGACCGGCGCATCGACGACCGGGCGGCCCGGATGTGGTCCGACGGGCTGCTGGAGGAGGTCCGCCGCCTGGAGGCGGCAGGGCTGCGCGAGGGCCGGACCGCCTCGCGGGCCGTGGGGTACGCGCAGGCGCTGCGGCAGCTGGACGGCGAGCTCGAGGAGCGCGAGGCGGTCGCGGACACCGCCGCGGCGACCCGGCGGCTGGCCCGGCGCCAGCAGTCGTGGTTCGGCCCCGATCCCCGCGTCGTCTGGCTGGAGCACGACGACCCGGACCTGCTCGCCCGAGCCCTCGACCTGGTCGCGCTAGCGGCCGGGAGGGCAGGATGACCGTCATGGAGCTGGTCCCGCTCTCCGCCTCGGCGTCCCCCACCTCGGACACCGCGCTGCTGTCGATGTTCTGGATCGGCTGCGTCCTCGTCGTGTCCCCGGTCCTGGTGCGGGCCTCGCGCGGGCTGCTGCCCGACGTCGTCGTGCTGCTGGCCCTGGGGTGTCTCATCGGGCCGAGCGTGCTGGCGCTCGCGGAGGTCGGGCCCGGGGTGGGGCTGGTGCGAGAGCTGGGCCTGGGCCTGCTCTTCCTGCTCGCCGGCACCGAGATCGACCCTGCCACGCTGCGGGCGCGCCAGGGCCGGCAGGCGGCGCTCACCTGGCTGCTGTGCCTCGTGCTGGCCCTGGGACTGGCGTGGGCGCTGATACCGGACGAGAGCCTGGCCGCCGCGATCGTGCTGGCCATCGCGGTCACCTCCACCGCGCTCGGGACCCTGCTGCCCATCCTCAAGGATCGCGGCCAGCTGGACTCCCCGCTCGGGACGTCGGTGCTCACCCACGGGGCCGTGGGCGAGCTCATGCCGGTCCTGGCCATGGCCCTGCTCCTCTCGACCCGGTCGACCTGGGTGTCGGCGGGTGTCCTGCTGGCCTTCTTCGCGGTCGCGGCGCTGGTGGCGGTCGTGCCGCACCGCCTGGTGATGCGGGTCCCGGGCATCCGGGCGGCCCTGGTGGAGGGCGCCGACACCACGGCTCAGACGGCCATACGGGTGACCTTCTGGTTGCTGCTCACCCTCATGGCGGCGGCGAGCGTCTTCGAGCTGGACGTCGTGCTCGGGGCCTTCGCCGCCGGCTTCATCGTCCGGGCCGTCCGCCCCCGCGGCTTCGAGGCCTACGAGGAGCGCCTGGAGGGCGCCGCCTACGGGTTCTTCGTGCCGGTCTTCTTCGTCACGTCCGGGATGAACGTCGACGTCGAGGCGGTCGTCGAGCAGCCGCTCCTGCTGGTGGCCTTGCTCGTCATGATCCTGGCGCTACGCGGGGGGCCCGTCTGGCTGCGCGAGCGGTTCACCCGGACCGGCAGCGGGCTGACCGAGCCGGCCGACCGGCTGCGTCTGGCGCTCTACTCGGCGACCGGGCTGCCCATCATCGTCGCGGTCACCGAGCTCGGCGTCGCTCGCGACCTCATCCCGGGCGAGCTCGCCGCGGTGCTCGTCGCCGCCGGCGCGGTCACGGTGCTCGTGTTCCCCTTCCTCGCGCGCCCGGCGCCGGCGACGTCGGCGGCTCAGCCCGGCACGCGGCGCTGACGCGGCAGGACGGTGGGCTGCTGCTCGAGCCATTCCTCGAAGGTGCGGCCGCCCACCAAGGCCTCCCGGCCGGCGAGCAACCGACCCTGGGACACGTCTCGCATGGCGCGCAGGATGGGGGGCACCCGCACCACGCGGGGCGTCCGGGCGCCCGAGTGCTCGGCGAGGAGACCGGTCAGGTCGCGCAGGTCGTAGACGGTCGGTCCGGCGAGGTCGCGGCCGCGACAGAAGCCCGTCGGCGCCGGACCCACGGCGTGCTCGGCCAGTCGGCGCGCTACCCACTCCACGTCGACCGGCTGGATGCGCATCGAACCGATGCTGAAGGCTGCGCGGCCCAGGCGCAGCACCTGCGCGACGTAGGTGGCGAACGCGTGGAACTGGGTGGCCCGGACGACCGTGCCGGGCAGCCCCGAGGCCTGGAGCACCCGCTCCGCCTCGACCTTGGCCCGGTAGACGGGGATCGCGATGCGGTCGCAACCGACGATCGACACGGTCACGATGTGCGGGCGCGCCCCGGTGCGGGCGGCCGTCTCGGTCAGGTGGCGCAGTCCCTCGACCTCCACCCGCCTGACCCGCCGGTCCGAGCTCGCGGTGTGGACGACGGCCTCGGCCCCCTGGAGGGCCGCCCCGAGGCCGGCTCCCGTCACCAGGTCGACACCGGTGCGCCGTGAGCCGGCGACCACGTCGTGGCCCGCCGCGGACAGGGCGCGGACCACGCGGGAACCGACGTCTCCCGCACCACCGGTGACCAGCACGCGCACCCCGCCAGCGTGCCACGCCGTGGTGGTCGGCGCACCCTCACGGCCAGGGTCAGTCGCGGGTCACGCGCAGCACCCGGAACCCCTTGCTGCTGGCCTCGCGGGTCACCTGGACCGGCCCCATGGCTCCCGGCAGGGTCGAGGAGAGCCACGTCTGCAACGAGTCCGCGCCGAGGTTCTTCTGGACGACGAGGTATGCCGCGGCGTCGGCGTGGTCGGCGAGCCGCGGCAGCCAGCGCAGCAGCATCTCGTGCAGCGCCTCCTTGCCGACCCGGATCGGGGGGTTGGACCAGAGGAGGTCGAGGCGCACCTCGGGCGGGACGTCGTCCGGGCGGTCCACCCGGATGCCGTCGCACCCCAGGGCCGCGGCGTTGCGACGGGTGAGGTCCAGCGCGCGCTCGTTGACGTCCACCGCGTGCACGGTCGCCCCGGGCGCCTCGAGCGCCAGGGTCAGGGCCAGCGGGCCCCAGCCGCAGCCCAGGTCCAGGAAGGTCCCCTGCGCGGGCGGCGGGGGTGCCTCCTCGAGCAGCACGCGGGTGCCCCGGTCGATGCCGTCGGGGGAGAAGATCCCCGCGGCCGTGGCGACCTCGACCTGACGTCCGGCCAGCCGGACCGGCATCTGCCGCAGCGCGTCGGCCGAGGCCGGCCGTGCGGAGAAGTAGTGGTCGGCCGGCTGCGCGGAGCCCGGCCCGTCGCTGTCCTCGCTCATCGGTGGCCAGTCTTCCACGGGAGCGGGAGGCAACAAATCGGTGGCCCGCGGCGTTGACACGGTGAGAGGCTGGCGGGGAGCCGGCCGCAGGCATACCGTCTGCACGACCCGAAGGAGACCATGACCGCACCACGCACCGACCCGACCGGCACCGAGGGTGGCCGCCTGCTCGACCGCCGCGCCGAGGCGCTGATCGACGACGACGCGATCGACCTGCGCGAGGGCGACTGGGGCACGTGGGGCGAGTCCGAGGAGACCGACCGCGCCGACCAGGACCGGGACGGCGACCAGTTGGACCGGGAGGAGCGCGCCGCGCTGCGCCGGGTCGCCGGTCTGTCCACCGAGCTCGAGGACGTCACCGAGGTCGAGTACCGCCAGCTGCGCCTCGAGCGGGTCGTCCTCGCGAGCGTGTGGGAGGACAACGGCCAGACGACCCTCGAGGACGCGGAGAACTCGCTGCGCGAGCTCGCGGCGCTGGCCGAGACCGCCGGCTCGACCGTGCTCGACGGCGTCATCCAGCGGCGGCAGAAGCCGGACCCCGCGACGTACCTGGGCAGCGGCAAGGCCGCGCAGCTGCGGGAGATCGTGGCCGCGGAGGGCGCCGACACCGTCGTGTGCGACGGCGAGCTCGGCCCGTCCCAGCGGCGCGCGCTGGAGGACGTCGTCAAGGTGAAGGTCATCGACCGCACCGCGCTGATCCTCGACATCTTCGCGCAGCACGCCAAGAGCAAGGAGGGCCGCGCCCAGGTCGAGCTGGCCCAGCTGCAGTACCTCCTGCCGCGCCTGCGCGGCTGGGGCGAGTCGATGTCCCGCCAGGCCGGTGGCCGGGTGGCCGGCGGTGAGGGCATCGGCTCCCGCGGCCCCGGTGAGACCAAGATCGAGCTGGACCGTCGGCGGATCAACACCCGCATCGCCCGGCTCCGCCGGGAGATCACGGCGATGAAGACCGTCCGCGACACCAAGCGCTCCTCGCGGCGCAGCCACCGGGTCCCGAGCGTGGCCATCGTGGGCTACACCAACGCCGGCAAGTCCTCGCTGCTCAACCGGCTGACCGGGGCGGGAGTCCTGGTGCAGAACCAGCTCTTCGCGACCCTGGACCCGACGGTCCGGCGCACCGAGAGCGAGGAGGGCCGCACCTATACCCTGTCCGACACCGTCGGCTTCGTGAAGCGGCTGCCCCACCAGCTCGTCGAGGCCTTCCGGTCCACCCTGGAGGAGGCGGCGGACGCCGACGTGCTGCTCCACGTCGTCGACGGCTCGCACCCGGACCCCGAGGGGCAGGTCGACGCGGTGCACGCCGTGCTCGCGGAGATCGACGAGGGCTCGGCCCTCAAGATCCCCGAGATCGTGGCGGTCAACAAGGCCGACCTCGCCGACCCCGAGGTCCTCGACCGGCTGCGCCGTGCCTACCCGCGGGTGGTCGTCGTCTCGGCCAAGACCGGCGACGGGGTCCCCGAGCTGCTCGAGGCGGTCGAGGCCGCGCTGCCCCGGCCGGAGATCCTCGTCGACGTGCTGCTGCCCTACGACCGCGGCGACCTGGTCGCCCGGCTCTACGACGAGGGCGAGATCCTCACCGAGGAGCACACCGCAGAGGGCACCCGCGTGGAGGCCAAGGTCGACCCCGACCTGCACGGCCAGCTGAGCGGCTACGCCGTCTGAGGCTCACCCGGCCAGCTCGACCACCTCGTCGGCGCAGCCCCAGCTGAGCGTCACCCCGGCGCCACCGTGGCCGTAGCAGTGCACGACGTCCCCGACGCGCTCGACGCGCACGGCCGGGCGCACCGGCCGCAGCCCGACGGCGTGCCGCAGCACCCGCGCCCCGGCCAGGGACGGCACCAGCCGGCGGGCCCGCTGCACGATGTCGCGCGCCGTGGCGGGTGAGGGCGTGAGGTCGTGCTGGCCCTCCTGGTCGGTGCCGCCGAGCACGACGTCCCGGCCGCGGGGCACGACGTAGGTCGGGCCGCCGGGGTGGCCGGGGTCCAGCCACCACTCCTCCAGACCCACCTGCTCGACGACCACCACCTGGCCGCGGACCGGGGTCACGGCCGGGTCGTCCGCCAGCTCGTGCGCGCCCAGGCCGGAGGCGTTGACGACGAGGTCCGCGCCCTCGCCCCGGGGCAGCCGGTCCAGGCGGGCGTGGACGAGGGTGCCACCGAGCTCCTCGACGCGCCGCACCAGCCAGGGCAGGTAGACCCCCATCTCGGCGACCGGGGCGGTGAACCGCCAGCCACCGGCATACCCCGGCAGCGCGGTGGCCCGCGCGAGGTCGGGCACGGCGGCGGCCCACCACGGGTCCGGCTGCGGCTCGCGCACCAGCTCGGTCCCGACGCGCATCCGGACCCCCGTGCCCGGGTCGCCGGCGAGCTCGGCGAGGGCCGTGTAGGTGCGGGCGGACCAGGCGGTGACGAGGTCCTGGGGCAGAGCGCGGTAGGGGTACCACAGGGCCGCCGCGACGGCCGACGTCGTCCCCTCCGGCCGGTCCGCGGCGACCACGCTCACCCCGTGGCCCGCCTCCAGCAGCCGCACCGCGCAGCTGAGCCCGACCACCCCGGCCCCGACCACGATCACCCGTCCCACCGGCCCAGTGTGGCACCCGCCGGCGCCGGTGCGCCCGGCGCCCGGGCGGCCCGGGTCAGCCGTCGAAGCCGTCCGAGCCGAGGTCGGAAGCGTCCTCGGCGACCGCCAGCACGACCCGGGCCGCGACCGCGTCCGGCTCCAGGCCGTCGGGCAGCCGCGGGGCCTGGCCGTGGATGGCCCGGTCGACCAGGCCGGTCTCGGTGTGCGGCGGCCGGACGTCGAGCACCCGCACCTTGGCGCGGCGCAGCTCGCTCGCCAGGGCACGGTCCAGGGCGGTGAGCGCGGCCTTGCTCGCCGAGTAGGCGCCCATGCCTGCCATCGGCCGCTCGGCCAGGACCGCGCTGAGGTTGACGACGAAGCCCTGCGACTCCTGCAGCAGCGGCAGCAGCCGGCGCAGCAGGAAGGCCGGGCCGATGACGTTGGTCGCGAAGACCTCCTCGATGACCTCGTCGGGGGTGTCCACCAGGGCGCCGAACGCCGCGACCCCCGCGGCGTTGACGACGCCGTCCAGCCCACCGAGGTGCTCGCGGGCGGCCTCGGCGACGAGGTCGCCGGCGCCCGCGTCGACGAGGTCGGCCACGACGACCGGCGCGTCCGGTCCGGCGTCCCGCACGCGCTGCTCGTCGCGCCCGACGAGCAGCAGGCGCGCGCCCTGGTCGGCGAGCTGGTGGGCGATGCGCGACCCGAGGGCGCCACTGGCGCCCACGACGGCCACGCGCAGGTCGAAGAGGTCTCGCTGCGGCATACCGTCAACCTAGACGGGCGCGCGCCCGGCGTCCTGTCGGCGCCCGGTCCGGGACGCCGGGGGCCGGACGGTGTGTCACGCTGCTGGGCGTGAGCACCGCTGAGCACGACCGCCTCGCCGACTCCGCCGACTCGCGCGCCCCGTGGCGCCGGTGGGGGCCCTACGTCTCGGCCCGGCAGTGGGGCACGGTGCGCGAGGACTACAGCGCCGACGGGGACGCGTGGGGCTCCTTCCCGTTCGACCACAGCCACCTGCGCGCCTACCGCTGGGGCGAGGACGGACTGGCGGGGGTGTGCGACGTGGACGGCTTCCTCAACCTGGGCCTGGCGCTGTGGAACGGCCAGGACGACCGGCTCAAGGAGCGCCTCTTCGGGCTGACCAACCCGCAGGGCAACCACGGCGAGGACGTCAAGGAGTACTGGTGGGCGCTGGAGGGCACCCCGACGCACAGCTACGCCTCCTGGCTCTACCGCTACCCCCACGCGGCGTTCCCCTACGCCGAGCTGGTGCGCGTCAACGGCGAGCGCGGCGTGCACGAGGAGGAGTACGAGCTCGCCGACACCGGTCTGCTGGCCGACGACCGCTTCTTCGACGTCCGGGTCACCCACGCCAAGGCCGGGCCCGACGACCTGTGCGTCGAGGTCACCGCGACGAACCACGGCCCGCAGGCCGCGCCGCTGCACCTCGTGCCGCAGCTGTGGTTCCGCAACACCTGGTCGTGGGGCCTGGACGACCGCCGGCCGCGCTTGTGGGCCGGCGAGCAGGGCGAGGGGTATGCCGAGGTGCTGGCCGAGCACCACGCGCTCGGCCGGGTGCGGCTGGCCGCCGAGGGCGGCGCGGGGCTGGAGGGGGTGGCGCCGGCCCTCGTCTTCTGCGACAACGACACCCACCTGGCCGCGCTCTACGGCGAGGAGGCGGCCCGGGGGCGGGGCGCGGCCCACCCCAAGGACGCGGTGGGCCGCGCCGTCGTCCACGGGCAGACGGACGCGGGCAACCCGGACCGCACCGGCACCAAGGTCGGCCTGTGGTGGGCGGTCGGGGAGGTGGCGCCGGGGGCGAGCGTCAGCGTGCGGCTGCGGCTCACCGCGGAGGGGACCGGCGAGCAGACCCCTGACGGCCCCTCGCCGGCGGTCGGCTTCGAGGAGGTGCTGGCCGCCCGGGCCCGCGAGTGCGAGGAGTTCTACGCCGCGGTGCTGCCCGACGGGACGAGCGGGCAGGACGCCCTGATCGCGCGCCGGGCCTTCGCCGGGCTGCAGTGGGGCAAGCAGCTCTACCTCTACGACGTGCCGCGCTGGATCGAGGGCGACCCGGGCCAGCCGCCCCCGCCGCCGGGACGGCATACCCGGCAGACGGGGCGCAACACCCGCTGGCGGCACGTCAACCTCGCCGAGGTCATCTCGATGCCCGACGAGTGGGAGTATCCGTGGTTCGCCACCTGGGACCTGGCCTTCCACTGTGTCGCGCTCGCGCACGTCGACCCGTTCTTCGCCAAGTGGCAGCTGCTGCTCATGTGCCGCGAGTGGGTGATGAACCCGAACGGCCAGCTGGCGGCCTACGAGTGGAACTTCTCCGACGTCAACCCGCCGGTGCACCCGTGGGCGGCGTGGCAGGTCTACAGCATCGACGGCGGGCGGGACCGGGACTTCCTCGAGCGGGTCGTGCTGAAGATGCTGCTGAACTTCCCGTGGTGGGTGAACCGCAAGGACTCCGAGGGCTCGGACGTCTTCGAGGGCGGCTTCCTCGGGATGGACAACGTGGGGCTCTTCGACCGCAGCGAGACGCTGCCGGGCGGGCAGCGGCTGGAGCAGGCGGACGCGACGGCGTGGATGGGCATGTTCTGCCTCAAGATGCTCCGGATGTCGGCCGAGCTGGCGCGGGAGGACGGGGCCTGGGACGAGGTGTCGACGAAGTTCCTCGTGCACTTCCTGTCGATCGCCGAGGCGCTGGACGACTTCGGCACCCACCACACCTCGTTGTGGGACCCCGTGGACGAGTTCTTCCACGACGTCCTCGTCGACGAGGACGGCACCGCGCACCGGATGCCGGTGCGCTCGATGGTGGGGCTGCTGCCGCTCACCGGCATCTCGATCGTGCCCGACTGGGTGGCCACCGAGCTCCCGGACCTCACCGACTTCTTCCAGGGGTGGACCGAGCGGCGGCCCGAGCTCGCGGACGCGCTCATCCACACCAACCATCGGGGGTATGCCCGGCGCACCCTCTCGCTGGTGTCCCGCGACCAGTGGTCGGCGCTGCTGCGGCCGCTGCTCGACGAGAGGGAGTTCCTCTCCCCGTATGGCGTCCGGTCGCTGTCGGCGGCGCACCGCGACGGGGTCGGCGCGCACGTGGACGGCGCCGACCTCTCGCTGCGCTACGTGCCGGGGGAGTCCGACTCGGGGATGTTCGGCGGCAACTCCAACTGGCGCGGGCCGGTCTGGATGCCGGTCAACGCGCTGCTGCTGGACGCCCTGCGGATCTACGGCCGGGGTGCGGGTGCCGGGGTGGAGGTGGAGTACCCCACCGGCTCGGGGCGCACGCGGGACATGCCGCAGGTCGCGCACGAGATCGAGGAGCGGCTCGTGTCGCTGTTCCGGCCGGGGCCCGACGGCCGCCGCCCGGGGACCCCGCGGCACCACCCGCGCGGGCCGCTGTGGGACGCCCACCCGACCTTCAGCGAGTACTTCCACGGCGACGACGGCCGCGGGCTCGGCGCGTCGCACCAGACCGGGTGGACCGCCCTCGTGGCGCACTTCATCTGCGCGCCGGACGGCATACCGAACCGCTAGCGGCTCAGCGGAACCGGTCGGCCGCCTCCTGGACCGCGGCGACGTGGGCGGCCCAGTCGGTGTCCATGTCGAGGTTGAGCAGGTCGGGGCGGGCGCCGACGCGGCCGTCGAGCCCCTCGCGCAGGATGTCCAGCTGCCCGGCGTGCCGGTGCGTCTCGGTCGTGAGGTGCACGAGCACGGTGTGCAACGTCGGGTGGCGACGCTCCTGCGGCCACCACGGCACGGTCCCCGGGGCGTCCAGCTCCAGGGGGGCCACCGTCTCGTCCGACCACGCCGCCGCGCGACGGTAGTGGTCCAGGATCTGGCGCATGCTCAGGTCAGGGTCCGCCACGAGGTCGGCGTCGGGGTCGGTCGCGGGGTCGTCGAGGTCCCAGGGCTCGGGCTCGGGGAACGGGCGGCCGAAGCAGGCCCCCAGGTAGCCGCAGTCCACCCAGGCCAGGTGCGTCACGATCCCCAGCATGCTCGTGCCGGTCGGGGTGAGGGGCCGGCGGGCGTCGTGCTCGCCCAGCCCCTCGACCTTCCACACCACCGCGTCCCGGCCCGCCTGCAGGTAGCGCAGCAGGGTGTCCTTGGCCGGGTCCATCACCCGAACCTAGGGGATACCGTGGGGGTATGGCGAGGGTCACCCAGCGTCGGCGGGTACGCCGCCTCACGGCCGAGGGGGCGGTGCGGGAGCGGGCCGACGTGCTCGCCGGGGAGGAGCCGCTGGAGGTCCGCGTGGACGGCCGGTCGTTCTCGGTGACCATGCGCACCCCGGGGCACGACTTCGACCTGGCGGTGGGTTTCCTGCACGGCGAAGGGGTCGTGACCTCGTGGGACGACGTCGCGGCGATCGACTACCGGTCCGGGATCGGCGCGGACGGCCTGCGGGACTACAACATCGTCGATGTGCGGCTGGCCGAGGGGGTGGCCCCGCCCGACCCCTCCTTGGAGCGTCACGTCTACACCTCGTCCTCCTGCGGCGTCTGCGGCACCGCCTCCATCGAGTCGGTGCGCCGCAACGGGATCCACGACCCCGGCGCGGACGGCGCACGGCTGCGGCTGGCCGACCTGCTCGCCCTGCCGGACCGGCTCCGGGAGGCGCAGGCCGTCTTCGACCGCACCGGGGGGGTGCACGCCGCCGGGCTGTTCGTGCCGGCGGACGACGGGGAGGGTCTGGGGCTGGCCTGCCTGCGGGAGGACGTCGGTCGGCACAACGCCGTCGACAAGGTCGTCGGGTGGGCGCTGCGCGAGCGGGGTATGCCGCTCGCCGGCTCGGTCCTGCAGGTCTCCGGCCGGGCGTCCTTCGAGCTGGTGCAGAAGGCCGCGCTCGCCGGGGTCCCCGTGCTCTCCGCCGTCTCCGCGCCCTCGTCGCTGGCGGTGGACCTCGCCGACGAGGTGGGCCTGACCGTCATCGGCTTCAACCGCGGGCAGAGCCTCAACGTCTACACCCGCGGCGAGCGCGTCCTGGCCCCCGAGGGCTGAGCCTGCCCGCGCACCCACCTGAGCAAGAAACGGCACCCAGCGCAGGGAAGTCGGCCCGCACACCACCCTGAGCAGAGAAAGGTCGCCCAGGCAGGGGTTGCGACCCCTGCGTCGGGCACGGTTCTCTGCTCAGGCGTGGGGCGGCGGCCTGTGGACGGCGTCGGCGAGGGGCGGCGGCACCGCATACCCTGGGGCCATGCCCTCGACCGCCGCTCTCGACGACCTCGTCGCGGCCGCCGTCGGCGGGGTGGGGGGCACCGAGCGTCCCGGCCAGCTGCAGATGGCCCGCGCGGTCGAGCGGGCCGTCGAGCGCGAGGAGCACCTGCTCGTGCAGGCGGGGACCGGGACCGGGAAGTCCCTGGCCTACCTCGTGCCGGCCATCGCGCACGCGGTCCGGACCGGCAAGCCGACGGTCGTGGCGACCGCGACGCTCGCGCTGCAGGCGCAGATCGTGGACCGCGACCTGCCGCGGATCTCCGAGGCCCTCGCCCCGCTGCTCGGTCGGCGGCCGACGTTCGCGCTGGTCAAGGGCCGGTCCAACTACCTGTGCCAGCACAAGCTGGTGGGTGGCTTCCCGGACGACGACGAGGACGCCCTGCTGGGGGTCGGACAGGTCGACCGCGAGCGGTCCCGGCTGGGCGACGAGGTGACCCGGCTGCGGGAGTGGGCCGAGGTCACCGAGTCCGGCGACCGGGACGAGCTGGTCCCGGGGGTGAGCAACCGGGCCTGGAGGCAGGTGTCGGTCACCGCGCACGAGTGCCTGGGCAGCCGGTGCCCCGTCGTCGCCGACTGCTTCGTCGAGCAGTCGCGCGAGGCCGCGGCGGACGTCGACGTCATCGTCACCAACCACAGCTTCATGGCGATCGACGCCTTCGAGGGCCGGTTCATGCTGCCCGAGCACGACCTGCTCGTCATCGACGAGGCGCACGAGCTCACCGACCGGGTCACCTCGACCATCACCGACGAGCTGACCTCCTCGACCGTGTCGGTGGCGGCTCGCCGCGCGGGCCGGGGCGAGGCCGCCGAGCGGCTGGCCGAGACGACCGAGGTGCTGGAGGCCGCGCTCGCCGACCTGCCCGAGGGCAAGCTGGCCGCGCTGCCCGACCGGGTCGTCACCGCGCTGCAGCTGGTCCGGGACGCCGCCCGAGCGACCCTCAGCGAGATCAAGCCGGAGAAGGGCGCCGAGGCCGACGGCGCCACGCAGGTGGCCATGGCCGCGGTCCAGGAGGTCTTCGACACCAGCGAGCGGGTGCTCGGCGAGGCCGAGCTGGACGTCGTCTGGATCACCCAGGACCAACGCCGCGGCAGCATCCTGCGGGTGGCCCCCATGAGCGTGGCGATGATGGTGCGCGACAAGATCTTCCAGGAGCGCACGGTCGTCCTCACCTCGGCGACGCTGGAGCTCGGCGGCACCTTCGACGCGGTCGCGGGCACCATCGGGCTACGCGGGCCGGGGTCACCGGCCTGGGAGGGCCTCGACGTCGGATCGCCGTTCGACTACCCCGCGCAGGCGATCGCCTACGTCGCGGCGCACCTGCCGCCCCCGGGCCGGGACGGCGCCGGGCCGGCGGTCTTCGACGAGATGGAGCAGCTGGTCCGGGCGGCCGGCGGTCGCACCCTCGGCCTGTTCAGCTCGCGCCGGGCCGCCGAGGCGGCGGCCGAGGAGATGCGGAACCGCCTGTCCGACACCGATATCACCATCCGCTGCCAGGGGGACGACCAGCTCCCCACCCTGGTGCGCGAGTTCGCCTCCGAGCCGCAGGCCTGCCTCTTCGGGACGCTGTCGCTGTGGCAGGGCGTGGACGTGCCCGGGTCCGCCTGCCAGCTCGTCCTGGTCGACCGCATCCCCTTCCCCCGCCCCGACGACCCGCTCACCTCGGCCCGCACCGAGGCGATCGGCCGGATGGGAGGCAACGGCTTCATGGCCGTCTCCGCCACGCACGCCGCGCTGCGGCTCGCGCAGGGCGCGGGTCGGCTCATCCGCCGAGGTGACGACCGCGGTGTCGTCGCCTTCCTCGACTCCCGGATGATCAGCGCCAGGTATGCCGGGTTCCTCCAGCGCTCGCTGCCGCCGTTCTGGCCCACCACCGACACGGCGCTCGTGCTGGGTGCCCTGCGCCGGCTCGACGAGACGGCGCCCGACCCGGTGCCGGTCGCCCAGCCCGGGGCGCGGGGCCTGGGCGGGGCGCCGCTCGTGGCCACGGCCGGCGCCGTCCCGGTGGCCCGTTCGCCCCGGACCGCCGTCACCGGCGGGCACGCCTGGACCGACGAGCAGGACGAGGAGCTCCGCGACGGCGTCGAGTCGGGGGTGGGCCTGACCGAGCTGGCCGACCACCTCGGGCTGGCGCCCGACCAGGTCACCGCCCGCCTCACCCAGCTCGGTCTCGAGCTGGACGAGGCCGGGGCGGCGACCACGTCGGCCTAGCCGCGGGGTGCGGCTCAGTGCTGGTGACGCCCCCGGGCGGCCAGCAGCACACCGCCCAGCCCGAGCGCCATCACACCGGCGCCGAGGCCGATGAGCAGCGGGTCCCCGGT
This sequence comes from Serinicoccus sediminis, assembly GCF_004153545.1. Lineage (GTDB taxonomy): Bacteria > Actinomycetota > Actinomycetes > Actinomycetales > Dermatophilaceae > Ornithinicoccus > Ornithinicoccus sediminis_A. Next base: position 58,260 of record NZ_SDVA01000004.1, read on the forward strand.
CCCGGGGGCCTCGCCGCCGGTCTCCGCGCCACCGACCGGGATCTCCTGCAGCTGGCCGCGCACGGCGCCGGGCAGGAACTCCGAGGTGTGCGTGTCCGCGGAGAAGCCCGCGGGGTCGGCCTCGATCTCGGCGAGCGAGAAGCCCTCGCCGGTGTCGTTGCCGTCGTCCCCCTCCAGCCCGGTGGTGAAGGGACCCTGCAGGCAGCCGGAGCTGGTCCGCACGTCGCCGTCACCGGTCGGGTTCGGGAAGGCCAGGCGCGGCGGGCCGCCCTCGCCGGCGTTCGCCTGGTGGACGTGGGTGGCGGTCTTGGCCGGGCTGTCGTACTCCCCGGTGACGCCGGTGAGCTCGATCTCGTAGCAGATGATCTCCTCGTCGGAGTTGATCATGAACGTGAACATGCCCATGGCGCCCTCCTCGCCGGGAGCCGGGTTGCCGTCGCCGTCCACGACGTTCTCCGGCGTGGCGGTCACCGAGTAGGCCGAGGTGAAGGTGTCGGGCATCTCGACCTCGGTCTCGGCGGAGGCCGGCAGGGTGCCGGCGGCCACCAGGGCCAGCGCCCCGAGGCCGCCCCCGGCGGCGGTGAGGCCGCGGCGGGCGCGGCGGGTCGTGATCGTCGTCGTGCTCATGCTGACTCCCATCGTCGTCGGCCCCGCGGTCGAGGCCGGTGTGCAGGGGTATACGTCGGCACGGGCAGGTGCGTTCAACGGCGCCCGGGTCCGTTCTGGGAGACTGGTCGAACGTCGGGCAGCCCGGCGACGTATACCCCTCTGACCACGGCAGGAGGGAGCGGACCATGACGAGCGCCGGCCTCGCCGTGCTGGAGGACGCTGCCGAAGGGGAGGCGAGACCGCTGAGCGGACCGGACTTCGACGTCGCGCGCGTCTTCGACGAGCACGGCTCCCTGCTCCTCGGCCTCGCCGTCAACGCCCTCGGCGACCGGCACGCGGCGGAGGACTGCGTCCAGGAGACGCTGGTGCGCGCCTGGCGGGCCCGTGACACCTACCGCCCCGAGCAGGGCTCGGAGCGCACCTGGGTGGTCGCCATCGCGCGCCGCGTCATCATCGACAGCCTGCGCGCCCGGGCCCGCAGGCCCCTCGACGTGCGGGCCGAGCCCCCCGAGCCGGGGCCGGAGCCCGGTGTGGACACGCAGGTGGCCGACCGGGTGACCCTGCTGGCCGGGCTGGCCCGGCTGAGTCCCGAGCACCGGGAGGTGGTCGTCGAGGTGCAGGTCCGCGGTCTGTCCTACGAGGAGCTGTCCCGGCGCACCGGCGTGGCCGTGGGGACCCTGCGGAGCCGGATGTACTACGCCCTGCGCGCGCTGCGCGCCCTGCTCACCGAGGAGGCTGACCATGACGACCCCCGTGGGTGACCGTGACGAGCTGGTGCTCGCCGCCGCAGAGGGGACGCTGGACGACGCACAACGGGCGCGGCTGGACGCCCTGCGGGCGGACGACCCGACGGTGGACGAGGAGATCGCCGAGCTGCGCGCGACGCTGGACGCGGTGCGCCGGCTGGACGGCTGGGACGAGCAGGCCATGGACCTCACGCCGTCCCCGCTGGTCCTCCGGCGCGCCCAGCAGCAGGTCGCCACCGAGGGGCGTGAGCCGCTGCGGCGCGGGGGTGCCGGCGCCGGGGCGGGCACGACCGACGGCCGTGCCGACGGCGCTGACGCCGGCCGTCACGGCGGTGCCCGGCCCGGGCGGCGGGCCCTGCTCGGGCTCGCGGCCGCCGGGCTGGTGGCGCCCGGGGCTGTCGGGCAGGACGTCGTGCGCCGCCTGCGCCCGGGCACCCCGGAGGGCGACCCGGGCACCCTCGGGGCCCTCGAGCAGGCCGCGGTTGAGGGGGTCGCCCCGGGCGCGGAGGTCGACCTCGGGATCATCGCCCACACCTGGGGCACCGAGACGGTCTGGCTCGTCGACGGCGCCCAGCCGGGCGAGGTCTACGACGTCGTGCTCGTCGACCGCTCCGGCGGGCGGACCGGCTCGGGCAGCTTCCTCGGCACCCGTGACCCGCTCGACTGCGAGATGAACGCCGCGATCCTGCGCGAGGACGTCGCCGAGGTGCTCGTGGTCGCGGCCGGCGGCCAGGTCTGGGCCCGCGCCCCGCTGCCCCCCGTCCGGGCGTGACGCGAGCCTGACTGGTGTGTCCGACCCGCGTGGCAGAGTGGCACCCATGAGTGAGCAGGAGCAGCCGGGGGAGGTCTCCGAGGCGCTGTGGCACCTCGCCGAGGAGACCGACTGGGAGCGGGCGCGGCGCTCCGGGAGCTATGACCGGTCCACCCGCGGCGCCGGGCTGGCGGAGGTCGGCTTCATCCACGCGAGCCGACCCGAGCAGCTGCCCGGGGTCGCCCGTGCTCTCTACGCCGGGGTGAGCGAGCCCCTGCTGGTGCTCGAGATCGACCCGGCGGTGCTCGCCCGGCACGAGGTGGAGGTCCGCGTCGAGCCAGGGGACCCTGCCGATCCTGGCTCCGAGCACTTTCCCCACCTCTACGGGCCGCTGCCGGTGGCCGCCGTGCGGCGCGTGCGTCCCGCCCGTGTGGAGAAGGGGTGGCTCGAGCTCGGTCCCTGGGAGCCTCCCGGCACCGAGGACGACCGGTGAGCGCCCTACCGACGCTCGCGCTGGTGTCGGGCCCGGAGGACCTGCTCGCCGAGCGCGGCGTCGACTCGGTCGTCGCCGCGGTGCGCGCGGTCGAGCCGGACGCCGAGGTGGTGCGCGTCCACCCGACCGGCTACCAGCCCGGGGAGCTGCTGGTCCACGCCAGCCCCAGCCTCTTCGGCGGGTGGACCGTCATCGTCGTCCACGACCTGGACGAGGCCGACGACGCCCTGGTCGAGGACCTCACCGGCTACCTCGCCCAGCCCGCCGACGCGGTCACCCTGGTGGTGCGGCACAAGACCGGCAACAGGGGCAAGCGGGTCCTGGACACGCTGAAGAAGGCGGACGCCCGGGTCATCGAGGCCAAGGCGGTCAAGACCGAGCGCGACAAGCACGACTTCGTCACCAAGGAGTTCCGCGGCGCCCGGCGCAAGATCGCCCCGGAGGCCGTGGCTGCGCTGGTGCTGGCCGTCGGCAAGGACCTGCGCGAGCTCGCCTCCGCGTGCGAGCAGCTCATCCGGGACGTCGAGGGCCTCGTGGAGGTCGAGGACGTCACCACCTACTACGGCGAGAAGGTCGAGACCACCGGTTTCCGGGTCGCCGAGGCCGCACTGAGCGGAGACGAGGCCACGGCCATGGCCCTGCTGCGCCACGCCATGCTCGGCGGCCTCGACCCGGTGCCCATCGTCGCCGTGCTGGCGCTGCAGCTGCGGCAGGTCGGCAAGGTCGCCTCGGCCGGGCGCGGCGGCTCGGCCCAGCTCGCCCGCGACCTCGGCATGGCCCCCTGGCAGGTGGACGCCGCGCGCCGGACCAGCCAGGGTTGGGACGGTGAGCGTCTGGGGCGCGCGATCCAGGCCGTGGCCCAGGCCGACGTCGACGTCAAGGGGGGCGTCCGGACCGAGGCGGCCGTGCGCAGCCCGGAGTATGCCGTGGAGCGGGCCGTCCTCGAGGTCTGCCGGCAGCGCAACTCCTGACCGGTGCGACTTGGGCCGGGAGGCTGCGCGCTGCTAGCCTTGGCTGTTGCGTGCGCGCTCGGTCGTGCGCGCTCGCAGGACCACCCGCACCATCCCGCGCACCGGGCATCGCCAGGCATCCCCACGCCAGTTCGCCCCGCGCGGGCGTCGCCCTCACGACATCTGACCAACGACTGACCAGGAAGTTCTCAGTGGCAAACATCAAGAGCCAGATCAAGCGCGTCAAGACCAACGCGGCCCGCACCGAGCGCAACCGCGCCCACAAGTCCGAGCTGCGCACGTTCATGCGCAAGTTCCGCGAGGCCGCCGACAGCGGTGACACCGGCAAGGCCCAGGACGCGCTGCACGCCGCGTCCCGCAAGCTGGACAAGGCGGTCACCAAGGGCGTCATCCACCAGAACCAGGCCGCCAACAAGAAGTCGGCGATGGCCAAGCGCTTCAACGCGCTCGGCGGCTGAGCACAGCCCGCCGCAGCACGGCACCGGGCGTCCACCCCCACCGGGGTGGGCGCCCGCTGCGCTACCATGGCCGCACCATGGCGACCCGCTGCGAGCTGCTGCTTACCGGGCCGCGCTGAGCAGACGACATACCTGCGAGCGCGGCCAGCCCCTCCTGCGTGAGGGGCTTTCGTATGCACCGGGCACGGTGAGCACGCACCCGCAGCGAGAACGAGACGAGGGCAGACGATGAGCGAGCGCATCCCGCAGCACCGCTACACCGCCGAGCTGGCCGGCCAGATCGAGCGCCGCTGGCAGGACCGGTGGGAGCAGGACGACACCTTCGCCTCGGCCAACCCGGCCGGCCCGTGGGCGGCGCCGGACGACCCGCGCCTGGCGCAGGGGCGCGAGCACCGGGTGGTCATGGACATGTTCCCCTACCCCTCCGGCGCGGGCATGCACGTCGGGCACCCGCTGGGTTACGTCGCGACCGACGTCCACGCCCGGTTCCTGCGGACGACCGGCGCCAACGTCATGTACGCCATGGGCTTCGACGCCTTCGGCCTGCCCGCCGAGCACTACGCCGTGCAGACCGGCCAGCACCCCCGGGTGACGACCGAGCAGGCGATGGCGACCTACCGCCGGCAGATGCGGATGATCGGGCTGTCGCACGAACCGCGCCGCACCTTCGCCACCATCGACCCGGACTACGTGCGGTGGACGCAGTGGATCTTCCAGCGCATCCACGACGCGTGGTACGACCCGCAGGCCGCGCCGCGGGAGGGGTCGGGGCAGGCGGCGCCCGGTCGGGCCCGCCCGATCAGCGAGCTGGTCGCCGAGCTGTCCGAGGGGACCCGGCAGACCCCGGACGGCCGCCCGTGGGTGGAGCTGTCGGAGGCGGAGCGGGCCCGGGTGCTGGACGGCTACCGGCTGGCCTACGTCTCGGCGGCCCCGGTCAACTGGTGCCCCGGCCTGGGGACGGTCCTGGCCAACGAGGAGGTCACTGCCGACGGTCGGTCCGAGCGGGGCGACTTCCCGGTCTTCAAGCGCAACCTGTCGCAGTGGATGATGCGGATCACCGCGTATGCCGACCGCCTCACCGACGACCTCGACCGGCTGGACTGGCCGGAGCGGGTGCGGCTCATGCAGCGCAACTGGATCGGCCGCTCGACCGGCGCGCAGGTCGCCTTCGCGACGACGACCGCCGCGGGGGAGCAGGCCCGGCTGGAGGTCTTCACCACCCGCCCGGACACCCTGTTCGGTGCGACCTTCATGGTCGTGGCCCCCGAGCACCCGCTGGTCGAGCAGATCGTCCCGGACGCGTGGCCGGCCGGCACCAAGGACGCGTGGACCGGTGGCGCGCCGACCCCGCGCGAGGCGGTGACGGCATACCAGCGGCAGGCCTCGACCAAGAGCGACGTCGAGCGGCAGACCGAGGGCAAGGCGAAGTCCGGCGTCTTCAGCGGCGCCTGGGCGACCAACCCGGTCACCGGCGACCAGGTGCCGGTCTTCGTCGCCGACTACGTGCTCATGGGCTACGGGACCGGCGCGATCATGGCGGTGCCCGGCCAGGACGAGCGCGACTGGGACTTCGCCCGGGCCTACGACCTGCCGGTCGTGCGCACGGTGCAGCCCACGCCAGGCCACCCCGAGGACCAGGCGTTCACCGGCGAGGGCCCGGCGATCAACTCCGCCAACGACGAGGTCAGCCTGGACGGGCTGGGCGTCGCCGACGCCAAGGAGCGCATCATCGGCTGGCTGGAGGAGACCGGTCGCGGGCGCGCGACCGTGACCTACCGGCTGCGGGACTGGCTCTTCAGCCGGCAGCGCTACTGGGGCGAGCCCTTCCCGGTCGTCTGGGACGAGGACGGCGTCGCCCACGCGGTGCCCGACGACCAGCTGCCGGTGACCCTGCCGGACGTGCCGGACTACGCGCCGCGCACCTTCGAGGCCGACGACGCCGACTCCGAGCCGGAGGCGCCGCTGGCGCGCGCCGCCGACTGGGTGCACACGACGATGGACCTCGGGGACGGGCGCGGGCCGGTGCCGGTGCGCCGGGAGACCAACACCATGCCCAACTGGGCCGGGTCGTGCTGGTACTACCTGCGCTACCTGGACCCGGAGAACACCGCGGCACCGGTCGACCCGGGGGTGGAGGAGTACTGGATCGGCCCGCGGGAGCAGACCGTGCCCGGTGCCCCCGAGGGTGCCGTCGACCCGGGCGGCGTCGACCTCTACGTCGGCGGGGTGGAGCACGCGGTGCTGCACCTGCTGTACGCCCGCTTCTGGCACAAGGTGCTCTTCGACCTGGGCCACGTGCGCAGCGAGGAGCCGTTCCGTCGCCTCATCAACCAGGGCATGATCGAGGCCTACGTCTACCGCGACGCCCGGGGCTTCCCGGTCCCCGCGGAGGAGGTCGAGGAGCACACCTCCTCCGACGGCGGGCCCTCGACCTACACCTGGAACGGGCAGCCGGTCACCCAGGAGTACGGGAAGATGGGCAAGTCGCTCAAGAACGTCGTCACGCCGGACGAGATGGTCGAGCAGTTCGGCGCCGACACCTTCCGGGTCTACGAGATGAGCATGGGTCCGCTGGAGCAGTACCGGCCGTGGGAGACCCGGGCCGTCGTCGGCAGCCAGCGCTTCCTGCAGCGCCTGTGGCGCAACGTGGTCGACGAGGACACCGGCGAGCTGACGGTGACCGACGAGGCGCTCAGCCCCGAGCTGGCGAAGGCGCTGCACCGGACCATCGACGCCGTGGGCTCGGACTACGCGGCGCTGCGCACCAACACCGCGGTCGCGCGGATGATCGAGCTCAACAACCTGCTGACCAAGCTGGACGCCGTGCCGCGCGCCGCCGTGGAGCCGCTGGTGCAGATGGTGGGCCCGGTCGCCCCGCACCTGGCGGCCGAGCTCTGGGAGCGGCTCGGGCACGAGGACCTGACCTACGCGCCGTTCCCGCAGGCCGACCCGGCCCTGCTGGTGGAGGACACGGTGACCGCGGTGGTGCAGGTCAAGGGCAAGGTGCGCGACCGGCTGGACGTCGCGGCCGACATCTCCGAGGCCGACCTCGAGGCGCTGGCGCTGGGCAGCGAGAAGGTCCAGCGCTTCCTCGACGGGGCGCCGGTGCGCAAGGTCGTCGTGCGGGCCCCGAGCCTGGTCAACATCGTCGTGTGAGCCGGCCCCCCCGCTCTGCCATGGAGGTCGCCCTCGTCACCGACAGCGCCAGCTGCCTCCCGCCGGGGGCGGAGGGGGCGCTGACGGTCGTGCCGTTGCACGTCGTCGTCGCCGGGCGCAGGGGCGACTCGCGCGAGGTCGGCCACGCCGAGGTGGTCGAGGCGCTGCGCTCCGCCGGGCCCCGGGCCGGGGTCTCGACCAGCCGGGTGTCCCCGGGCGAGTTCGCCGAGGCCTACCGTGAGCTGGTCGCCCGCACCGGCTGCCGGGCCGTCGTGTCGGTGCACCTGTCGGGTGGGGTGAGCGGGACGGTCGAGGCCGCCCGGCTCGCGGCGGCCGAGGTCGCCGACGAGGTCGACGTGCGGGTCGTCGACTCCCGCTCGGTCGGTATGGCGCTGGGCTGGGCCGCCCAGGACGCCGCCGCGCTCGCCGCGCAGGGCGGGGACCTGGAGCAGGTCGAGGAGCTGGTGCACCGCCGGCTGGCGGGGGCCCGGGCCTGGTTCTACGTCGACACGCTGGAGCACCTGCGTCGGGGCGGTCGTCTCGGTCGGTCGCAGGCGGTCCTCGGGTCGGCGCTCTCGATCAAGCCGCTGCTGACCGTGGTCGAGGGGGAGGTGGTGCTCGCCGAGCGGGTGCGCACCCGCGGCAAGGCCCTCGCGCGGCTGGAGACGCTGGTCGAGGAGGCGGTCGGGCAGATGCGGGAGACCGGTGGGCGGCCCCGTCTCGCGGTGCACGAGCTGGACGCCCAGGACGCGGCGACGGCGCTCGCGGACCGGCTGGCGCAGCGGCTGGACGTCGACCCCGTCGTGCTGCCGGTGGACCCCAGCCTCGGGGTGCACACCGGGCCGGGGACCCTGGGCGTGGTGGTCGCCGACGCCGGCTGACCCGCTGACGTCGGCCGACCTGCTGACGTCAGCCGACCTGCTGGCGTCGTCCACAGCCTCGGCCTGACGGGCGGGCCGTCCACAGATGCCTCGCGGCCCCTGTCCGGGTGACCCCGCCGTGCCTAGCGTGCCGACCATGGACCCGGGGGAGATCGAGGCCCTGCACCAGGGCAGGCACCGCGTGCGGCGTGCAGCGGAGGACGAGTCGCCGGCGCGGTCGGCGCGTCGCGGTGACGAGGAGGAGCGACACCCGCGGGCCGCCGCAGGCCCCGGAGGTCTGCGCGAGACCGGAAGGGCTGGGGACGCCGAGGGTGCCGGGGACCCCCGAGCTGCCGAGGACGTCGGCGCCGGGGACGACCGAGCTTCCGAGGTGCGGCTGGTCCCGGTGCCGGGGGCGGGGCGTGCTGCCGCGCTCGGCGTGGGGGCCCGGTCCGTGGGCGGCCTGCTGCTGGTGGCCGTCGTCCTGCTGGTGGTCCTGGGCGGCCGGTGGTGGTGGGTCGAGCAGCAGGCCACGGCGGTCCCGAGCGTCGCCCCGGCGGAGCAAGGGGGCGTCGCGGGCGAGGGGACTGCTCCGTCAGGGCCACCGACCGACGAGGGCGCCGGTGAGGCGCCACCGACGGGCGTCCCGGACGGGGCCGGTGGGCCGGCCCCGGCGGAGTCCGGGCAGCCCGAGGGCAGCGGCGCCGCGCCGTCGGTGGCAGGGACGACGGAGGCCGCCGCGGCCGGGCCGGTCCTGGTGCACGTGGTCGGGCAGGTCGCCGCACCCGGTGTCGTCGAGCTGCGGGCCGGCTCGCGCGTGGTCGACGCCGTCGACGCGGCGGGAGGTCTCACCGACCGTGCCGACCCCGGGTCGCTCAACATGGCCCGCGTCGTGACCGACGGGGAGCAGATCTGGGTGGGAGCGCCCGGTGAGGAGCCTCCCGCCGCGTGGGCCGCGGGGGCACCCGCCGCAGGCGCGTCGCCGGTCGCCACGGGTGGCCCCGTGCCCGGCACCGAGGCACCGGCGGCCCTGGTCGACCTGAACCGGGCCACCCAGGCCGAGCTCGAGGAGCTTCCGGGCATCGGCCCGGTGACGGCCGGCCGCATCCTCGCCTGGCGCCAGGAGCACGCCGGGTTCACCACCGTCGAGGAGCTGCTGGAGGTGAGCGGCATCGGCGATCGGACCCTGGAGCAGCTCGAGCCGCTGGTCACGGTCGGTTCGTGACGCAGCCCAGCCCGGTCGTCGCCTCGCGCCATCGTGGCGGGGGCCAGGAGGGCTGCGGCCAGGGCGGGGGTGGGCAGCCAGGCCCCGACGGACCGCCGGCGGCCGACCATCACGACCTGGCCGACCGCCACGACCCAGACGACCGCCACGACCCAGACGACCGCCAGGACCCGGACGACCGCCACGACCCCGACGGTGTTGTTCCGGAGGAGGAGAGCCCGCACGACGCACGCCTGTTGCTGCCGGCCGTCGTGGCGTGGGCGGTCCTGGTCGCCGCCCTGCCCGGACCGAGCTGGCTGCCCGCTGTCGTCGCGGCCGGTGCCCTGGCCCTGGCCTCGGCGGTCCTCGCCAGGCACCGGGTCCGCCGGCGGGCCGGCGTCGGAGGGAGCATCAGCGTCGGGAGGGCGAGCCCCGTCCTGCTCGTCGTCGCGCTGGTGGCAGCGGCCGTGGGCCTGGTCTGCGGAGCCGCGGCGCTGCACCTGGCGGCCGCCCGCGCCGGCCCGGTCCAGGGCTGGGCCCAGGAGCGTGCCGTGACCGAGGTCGAGCTGGTCGTCACGACCGAGCCGCGGGTGGTGGCCCGGGCGGACGAGCGGGACCCCCTCGTCATCCTCGAGGCGCGGGTCGTGAGGGCTTCGGCCCGGGGCGAGACCTCGCGCCCCCGCACCCCTGTGCTGGTCATCGCCACGGCCGACCAGGGGTGGGACGACGTGGCCTGGCGCAGCCGTCTGCAGGCGGCCGGCCGTTGGGCTCCCGCCGAACAGGGGGACCGCGTCGTAGCCGTGCTCACGCCCCGCGGGCCGCCCACGACGCTGGACCGGCCGGCAGCCCTGCTGCGGGGCGTCGACCAGGTCAGGGAACGGTTCCGCCGGGCGGTGGACCCGTTGCCGGTGGATGCCCGCGGACTGGTGCCCGGGCTGGTCATCGGGGACACCTCGCTCACCCCGCCGGACCTGACCCAGGCCATGCGGGACACCGGCATGACCCACCTGAGTGCGGTCAGCGGGGTGAATGTCTGTTGAGGGTAGTCGTGTCAGCTGGTGAGGCGCGAGGCCCCGCGGCCCCGGCGGGGCACGCCGGCGCGTTGCAGGATGTTGCGGACGGCGCCGTGAGAGCGGCCGGTGATCTCGGCGAGCTCGCGCAGGGACCGGCCTGCCTGATACTCGCGGACGATGTAGGCCTTGACGTCGTCGGGGAGGTTGTGGCCGGGGGCTGCCCAGCGTGCGAGCTCGGGGTCGGGCTCGTGGGTGGAGGTGCGGCCAGGGTAGGGCACTCGTTCAGGCTAGGCTACGAGAGGTCAAAGCCACTCCGGGAGGTCAGAATCTGAGCGGCACTGCTGACGCGTTGACTGCGACTGCAGGGTTGTATCCGCAACTGCGAAGAAACATCCGTAGCGAGTCCACTGCCAGGTCCGGATGAGCTGTAGGGCCATGTCGAACGCTGCGCAGCGGCAGCCGCGGTGGAAGCGAAGTTTCGTGCAGCTTCAATTCGACGTAAGGTATAAGGCCAATGGCTGATTTTCTGAAGTTCACACGCACGCCTTCGCGCGATGCAGCTAGATTTGGGGGTCTTTCGAAAGTCCGACCTAAGGCCTTCATTTTCCGAGCGGCTGCTGCGACCATTTTGTCAGATTCCACATTGAGTGCGTGTTCTATTTCTGCATCGACATCTATCAATTTGATAAGTCGCCATTCACGCTCCTCGGAGAACGAGGGATGCTTGAAGCATAGATATTGCTCCCTCAATGCGCGCATTAGGGCCTCCCTTGCCGGCTCCGGGAGCAGGGCGGACCTCGGGAATCCATCATCGAGGAGCGCTGCCAGGGTGATAAGCCACGTTTCGACGACCTCTGTTACGGCGGCGCGCTGTTGATTTGGGTCGTAGACAACCTTCTCCAAGGTGGTCTGGTTGGGCAGTCTCAGCCGGCTCACCGAAGGGCGGAGTGAAAGGCCGATGGATACTGGCGCCTGTGAAGAGCCGTAGCCGCGCCACTGAGAGAGTAAGTCTCCCTCTTCGCAGAAGCAGGCAATGAACGGATGCAGGCCCATGGCTGGCATGTCTACCAGGCCGTGAAGGTCCGGCAAGTACGACTTTACTTGTTCTGACACGCTGGTCGATGAAGAAACTGCCTCCTGTACCCACTCATCTACTAGACCCGCCGCGTAGGTCAGTTCAGAAGAGTCATTCAAGAAGCGCGGATCCGACGCCCATATCGACGATGAGGTGATGATCCCCTCTAGGCCGTCCAGGCTCGTGTAATGGTAAAGCAGATCCGGGTAGTTGGCCCCGTTGTCAAGCCATGCGGCTTTTCGTAACTTTTGGTCTTGTTCGAAGCGTGACAGTAGCGCCACGCCAGTGAATATGCTGGTTCTCCGTCCGTGCTCCATCGCGCCATCATGCCCTGCTACCTGACGAGGCGCCCCCACCCTCGCGTGGAGGGTGGGGGCGCCGTGGTGCGGGTGCGGTCAGGTGGCGAGGCCGAGGAGGAGGCCGATGAGGAACGCGAAGACGACCCAGGTCCAGGCGTCGAGCCGGTCCATGGGGTCAGGTCTGCGCGTGGTCCGCGACGCCGTCGCCGTCGTGGTCGGTATGCCGGGCGGCCGGCGGTTCGGCGGCCATCCACGACAGGGCCCGGACCCGCTCGAGGAGGGCCTCGACCTGGGGGATGGCCATGACCCGGGCGAGGATCGCGGAGACCGCGGTGACGACGGCCGCGGTGCCGAGCAGGGCGACCCGGAGCCAGTCGGGGACGTCGGTGCGGGCGCCGACCTCCTCGAGCACGATGCGCACGACCTCGGGTACGACGAGGCCGAGGGCGAGGACGGCGGGGACGCCGACCTGCAGGGAGGTGCGGACGACCGCGCGCCACGGGTGGCGGGTCTGGGTGGCAGTGCTCATGCGCTGATCTCCTGGTAGACGGTGGCGGCGAGGATGGGGGTGACGGCGTTGGGGCCGCCGACGACGACGAGCTCGGTGGCCCTGGCGGTGGCGAGGAAGTCGCGCACCTCGGGGGCCAGGGTCCCGGCGCCGCGGCGGCCGAGCAGGACGACGCCGTCGCGGGGGATGAGGCCGTGGACGGGCGAGTCGTGCGCGACCAGGTAGGCCCGCGCCTCGCCGTCGGCCGGCGGGTCCAGCTGCTGCAGCAGGACCGAGGTGGCCATGCTGGTCTCGCCGCCGAGGCGGGTGAAGTTGGGGGCGTCGGGGTCGACCACGTCGGGCACCTCCAGGTCGGGCTCCGGCTCGGGAGCGGGAGCGGGGGTGGGCATGGGCGGCTCGGGGGCGGGCGGCGGCTTCGGCTCGGACTGGGCCTTGAGCTGGCGCCGGATCTCCGCTTGGGTGATCGGGCCGGGGATGCCGTCCCGCTCGAGGCCCCACCGGGACTGGAACGCCTTGACGGCTGCGTTGGTTTTCGGGCCGTTGACGCCGTCGGCCGGGCCGGGGTCGCGGCCGAGGGTGGTGAGGTCGATCTGGACCTGCCGCCAGTGGGCCAGGTCGTAGCCGTGCTGGGAGTAGGCGGTCCACGGTGGCCGGTAGGCCCCGCGGATCTGGGAGCGGTAGCGCGTCCGGTTCCAACAGCCGCGGCCGTTGCTCTGGGAGCCGGAGTCGTCCTTCGAGGTGTTCCACTCCACGGTCGCGACGGAGTTGCCCTGCGGGCGCGCTCGGGCGGGCCCGATGTGGTCGCCGATGCCGTCGCCGCCCCAGTCGAAGATGATGAAGTCGCCGGGCTGGATGTCGTCGAAGTCGACCCAGGCCCCCTGGTTGCGGGCGTACTGCTCCATCGACGGGACGTAGTAGGGCAGCGTGCACGGGACGAGGCCCATGCCGACGCGGATCATGGCCAGCTGGATGCCGCCCTGGCAGTAGGGGGAGTCCCAGTCGGCCCACCGCTTGAGTGAGGCGTCGGGCACCTCGGCGGCGAGGCCGAGCCAGGTGGAGTTGTCGCCGGTCTCGCCGACGTGCTTGGCGCACTGGTCGAGGAAGTCGCGTGCGGTGGGCATGTCAGTCCTCCAGCTTCTCGGCCTCGGCCTGCGCGGCGAGCTGCTGCGCGCGGGCCTTAAGGCGGTGCTGGTCCTCGGGGTGCTCGGCGTCGCCGGCGAGCGCGAGGAGGCGGACGGCCTCGGCCTGGTAGTCGGTCACGGTCTTCTGCTGTGCCATGTCGCCCTCCTGGGCAGGACGGAGCGCCCCGCTGGTGCGGGGTCGCGGGTTGGGGTGGGTCAGATGGAGACGAGCGCGGCGAGCGCGGCCCGTGACAGGTCGTACCCGGTGACGTCGACGCGGGAGTTGTTGTTGGGGCCGCTGTCGGAGTTCCAGTAGATGGTGAACTCGAGGTCTTCGGCGTCGATCGCTGCCTGCGTGGACGAGATGAACCCGGCGATGGACGAGTCGGTGTATGACCGGTCGGTGCCGTACTCGGTGAGGGCGACCGCGACGGGGGAGCCCTTCTCGTTGCCGAGGCGGATGATGTTGGTGTTGGAGCGGACGTTGGCGGGGGTGAGGTTCTTCCCGTTCATCATCTGGCGGACGGTGGTGGAGGGGTTGCCGCCGCCGCCGCGGTAGGGGTCGAGGCCCATGACGTCCATGCCGACCTGCTTGTGCCCGAGGATCTCGAGGATGGCGGTCGCGTCGAAGTGGCCGACGTGGTAGACGGTGCGGCAGTCGGGGGCGTGCTGGCGGGCGTAGGTGCAGAACAGGTCGTGTGCCTGGGCGAACGTCTGGTTGGAGACGCCCGTGATGAGGCCCTGGTTGACCTGCACCTCGAACTCGGAGCCCATGCCGATGTACGTCTGCTGGGGGGAGTAGTCGGCGAGGGCTTGCACGAACTCGCACCACTTCTGCAGGCGCGCGAGGGCAGCGGTATTGCCGCCCGCTATGTCGTTGTACGAGTGGGGTGCGCCGTCCTTCGCCTGGACGGTGAGGTAGACCGCTGTGCCGGCGTCGATGACGGCCTTGAACATGTTGAGGCGGTCGGTGCCGGACTGGGTGGTCAGGTCGAAGTTCTCGCCCCACTGGAGGTAGGCGGACACGAGCTGGGGGGTGACGCCGAACCCGGACTGGGTGTTGGCGACGGGGTCGGTGGTGGCGTTGACGGTGCCGTAGTAGAGGCCGGTGAGCGCGGTCGCAGGCTCGGGTGAGGTGCCCCCGTCTGCCACGAGCTCGAGGACGGTGGTGACGCCGCCGGCGCGGCGCACGACGTCGAGGACGGTGGTGACGCCGCCGACCCTGCGGACGACCTCGTAGTCGCCGGTCTGCCCGGGTGCGGTGGGTGCGGCGACAAGCTCGACGGCCGCGGCGGACCAGGCGTACCCGTTGTTCATCGTCACGGTGGGGGTGACGGGGTTGTTGTCGGTGGACAGGCGGTGCGCGGCCCACCCGGACCGGTTGGAGTTGCCGCCGGTCGCTGCGCCTGTGCCGATGACGGTGGTGCCGGTGGACCCGGTGAGGGTCGCGGACGCCGCGGACGTGGCGGCGATGATGACCATGTTCCCGGCGGCGGAGGGGACAGCCCCGGTGGCGATGGTGGCGGTGGTGCCGGTGTTGGTGACCGACGACCCGACCGCGCCGGACGCCCCGGTGATGCGGAGGGCGTGCCAGACCAGGCCGCCGGACCCGGCACGGGCCACAGTGATGGTGTCTGACTCCTCCAGGGGCTCGGTGATAAGCGCGGTGAAGATGCGGGTCGTCGACCCGGGCGCGGTGGCCTGGGTGATCAACGGCCCCGCGGCCCACGTGTTGCCCTTGGAGTCGCCGATGGCTAGGTCCGCGGCCCCGCCGGCGTGGGCAGTGACCACGACGACCTCGCCGGCGGGCACGGCGACACCCACGGCCATCTGCCCGGTGGTGACGTTCGCTGTCGACTGGTAGGTCGCCAGGAGCGTCGGGGTGCCAATGGCCATCAGGCGCGCTCCCTCAGCCAGATCCCGTCGGAGGGTGGGGTGGCTCCGGCCGCGAGGATGGTGGGCTGCAGCAGCGTCGCGTCCGCGGGCTGCACGGCCGTTGCCGCGGCCTGCAGGCGCGAGTCGTTGCCCTGCGCCGCGGTGCCCGCCGTGGTGCCGTAGTTGACGGACAGGGACCGGTTCGCGGACAGGTCGCCGCCACCGGACAGGCCCGTGCCGGCGGTGATGGTGCGGGTGGTCGGCGCGGCGCCGACGTTGGCCGCGGACAGGGTGATGGCCCCGGTCTGCCCGTTGACGGACGTGACAGCGTCGGTGGGGGAGGACAGCAGCGTCCACGACCCGATCTGCGCAGGGTTCGCCCCGGACAGGATGAACGTGCCCGCGCCATCGGTGCGGACGGCGATGTCCCCGGTCTGCACGTTGCTGAGCGCCAGCATCGCGGCCTGGGAGGCGACGACGTTGGTGCTCGTGAGGGCAAGCGCGGGGATCTGAGAGGAGGGGATGACGCCGCCGACGAGGGTGGCGTAGGACCCGGCCGGCTGCGCACCGACCTCGCCGGGGGTCGAGGGGATGGTGGGCTTGCCGGTGAGGTCGCCGTAGGCGCCGGTGGTGGCGACCGTGGCGAGGCTCGAGGTCTGGGCGTACCCCGACAGGTCAGGGGCGGGCTCGCCCTCGAGCGCGTCCAGGCGCGCGATGACGCCGGAGTCGTCGTAGGTGGCTCCCGCCTGGACGGGGTCGACCCACGCGAGCTCACCCGCGACGTCGCGGGTCAGCAGCTGCCCCGGGACACCGTCGTCCGGGACCACCAGGGTCTGGACCGTCGCCCCAGCCGGTGCGGTGTAGGGGAACGCGCGGGAGAGCTGCTGCGGGGTCTCCAGGGTGTGCTCCGGGCCGATGGTGAGGCGACCCTCCAGCGGCTTCCGCTTCGGCTCGTTGCCGTTGCTCGCGGGCTCCACCCGGACGGCCCACGACCCCTCGGGGAGCCAGATGCCCTGCCGGCCCTCGCCGTCGAGGATGCGCCCGGACGAGGACAGGGACGCCTCGATGACGTCGTGGTAGACGATGTCCGCGTACCCGGTGGTGCCGGCCTGGTCGGGGGACCCGAAGGACACGTCGACGTCGTCGGTGAAGAACACCTTGCCGGCGAGCGGGCGCGCCTGGGGGTACTCGTCGGCGTCCTCGGCGGTGTCAGCGACCGACGCGATGACGCGGCCGCGGACGTAGCCCCAGCCGATGTGGGCGGGGAGGGTGGTCTCGGACATGGGGGTGCTCCTCAGTCGTGCGGGATGGTGATGCCGTGGTCGCGCATCACGGAGTGGCAGAGGCGGTGCTCGAGCTGCTCACGGTCGAAGTCGTCGACGAGGCGCGCGTCCCAGTCGATGCCCTGCACGGGCTGCCCGACGACGACCGTGGTGGACTCGTCAGGCTTGTCCCGCTCGGGGTTGACCCTGGGGGAGATCAGGTCCTTCCACACCAGCGGGGCCAGGACCAGGAGCACGGGCAGGATGGCGAGCGTCCACAGCTCCACGCCTCACTCCTCGTCTGCGTCGGGTCTCCCGAGCGGCGCGGGGTCCGCGGCCACGGGGTTGTCCAGGGATGCCCGGACGTCCCGGATCTCGCTGCGGATCTGGCGGACCCGGAACGCGCAGCCGAGGCCGATGCCGGTGACGAGGATCTGGGTGGCGGCACCGTCGAAGAGCCCGAGGTTGCGGAGGATGACGACCTCGTAGCCGAGGAGCGCGACGGCGATGCCGGCCGCTGACCATGCCTCGTCGCGCATGGCCCCGAGCAGCGGCTTCGCAGAGCCTTTGGAGTAGGTCGCGGCGCGTATGGACAGGACGCCCCACGCGCCGGCGGCGCCGAGGCAGATGGACCAGATGCCGACGAAGACCTTGCCGGTGAGCTCCTCGAGGGAGGTGGCTTCGGCCCACCCGGTCATGTAGGCGATGCCGAGGACCCATGCCATGCCGTAGCCGGCTCGGGCGACCGCGTGCCCGGGGGAGGTGACGGTGAGCGGTTGCGTCACGGCCGGGACTCGCGCCAGTAGGACAGGGCGGTGACGGCGCAGAGGACCGAGGCGAGGGAGTACATGACGACCGCGGACAGGACAACGGACGGGTCGGTCGTCGAGAGCAGCGCGGCGGCGGACCACCCGCAGTAGAGGCCGGTGAGGAAAACGGCTGGCCAGTAGGCGTCGCGGCGTGAGGTGAGGATCGTGAGGCCCATCGCGGTCGCGGTGAGGATGAAGAACACGCCCCACGTTTGGGCGGGCATCCAGTGCATGGCGACGGCGAAGGTGGGCCGATTGAAGGGGCCGGGGTCGAAGAGCATGACGGCGCCGAGGACGACGGACCCGGCGGCGAGGATGAGGGCGATGGTCTCGCGAAAGCTGTCGCGCTCGACCCACCTCCAGGTGCGCGCGCCCCACGCTTCGATGCTGGTGAGCGAGCCCTTGATGCGGCTCATGTGGCCTCCTGGTCGATGACGAGTAAGGGCCGTTCGCACGGCGAGTTCTTTACCAAACCTTTACTCTTGGGGGAGCCAAAGGAGGTCGTGGGATGCAGGCGTGCATGGTGCTGGACTGCCGGGAGTCCGGTGAGACGTGGTTCGGGGGGACGCTGCTGTGCACGGCCCACGCTCACGAGGTGGAGCGCAGGGTCGCGGCCGCTTCCGAGCAGAAGCTGGTCAGGCCCGGTAGGTGATGGTCGCGGCGGTCAGGACGACCGGGCCCTCGTAGGTGTCCGCGGCGTCGGTGCCGATCCGGTAGACCCGGATGCCGAGGACCTGCCCTGGGCTGGTCACGTACTCCGCGAGGGGGACCTCCACGAGGATGTCGTCGCCGACCATGTCGACCAGGGCCGTGCGCGACGTCGTGCTGGTCGTGGATTGCAGGTTGGTGCCTGCGCCGGCCACGGGGGCCGCGGAGATCGCGAGGGACGCCTTCCCGGTCGTGCCGCCGACGCCGGCGACGTGGAGGACCATGGTGGCCTTCGTCGCGCGGGGCGGGACGCGCATGGTGAACGTGACCCCGGAGAGCCCGTTGTTGGGGAAGCGCCACGCGGGCGCGTTGCGACGCATGTCCCAGGTCGCCGCGACGGGCCGCGAGAGATCGACCTCCATCTCGGGGGCACCGATCGGGGGCTGCGTGGCCGACCACGGCGCGATGGTGAACTGGTCCTGGATCGTCACCTCGCCGGCGGGCGCCCGGTTCTGCACGTTCTGCGCGCCGAGGAGCCCGCCCTGGATGTTGATGGACCGGGCGTCGGCGTCCACGTCGAGCGACACGGCCGCCGGGTTGTAGCCGATGTCGAAGAGGTTGACGTCACGGAGCGACCAGTTGCGGCCAGTGAGCTTCTTGATGCCGAACTCGGTGAAGTTGCCGGACTGGCCCTTGACCGGACCCACGGTGTTCCCGGCGAAGCCGACTGCGGTGGACCCGTTGCGCTTGCACTCCATGTAGGTGCGGTAGTACCAGGAGGGGCCGGTGACGTCGCACACGTTGACCCAGCCGAGGCCGACGACCTCCCAGAGGACGTGCCGGTCGGGCCACCAGGACGTCCACTGGATCCGGCCATCGGTGACGCCGGTGTTGTTGCCGAAGATGTGGAACGCGGTCCACGCCCCGGGCGGGGTGGTGCGGCCACCAGACTTGCCCGGTTCCTTGATGGCGGCGGGCCCGTCCAGCTTCCAGCTGATGATCTGCGTGGTCGTGTCGCCGACGAGCACTACGTCGCCGGCATACCCCGGGGGCACCCACAGGGTCGTGCCCGCCTGCGTCTCGACGACCGTGTGCGACTGGGTCACGCGCAAGGGCCCGGTGATCTTGCACTGCCGGTCACCGGGGAGCAGCCACCGGCCGCCCATGGCGAGACAGGCGTTGATGGCGGCGGTGTCGTCGGTGGCGGCGGCGAAGTCGCCGGCGTAGTCGCCGACGACGCCGTAGTCGGTCATGTTGCGGGTGACCTCGTCCTTGCCGACCGCCTGCACACCACCGTCTGGGGCGATGGCGGAGACCGTCGCGTTGGCGATGGACTCGATGGCGGCGCGGGTGCTCGAGGGGTCGCCGAGCAGCGCGGCGACTGCCGTGTCGGTGGCGTCCTGCCCCTGCTGGTAGGCGTAGAGGACGTCCGCCATCTCCGGGGTCAACTGCTCCCACCGGGCCAGGCGGTCCTCGATCGCGTCGAGGACCGGGCGCACGTAGCCCCACATGGACCCGTCCGGGACCTCCGGCATGTTCGTGCCGCCGGCCGCGTTCATGCGGCGGATGATCTCGTTGATGAACGAGACCGTCGCGGTGCCCGTGATGGTGGTGGGCAGGGGGGCGAGGTCAGTCACTGCGGGCCTCCGGGGGTCACGTGAGCTCGATGGGGAACGGGTCGAAACCGGGGGGCGGCTCGAGGTTGCGCAACCAGGCCGGCAGCGGCGGCGCGATGCTCGGGGGCTCGGCCGGGGCGACCACGTCGGTGTCGGTCACGGCCATGTGCACGGTCATGTCGGCCCGCCAGGTCGCGCCCTCGACCCGCACGACCACGCCCTGCTGGATCTCGGTGAAGCCGTCGGGGCGGACCTTGTGGACCTGGTGGACCTGGCCGGGCTTGATCCACGGGTCGGCGGAGCACGCGAACTTGATGACCCGGACGGGGTCGGTGAGGGCTTCGGCCTGCTCTGAGGCGACGTACTGGGCGTGAGGGTCTCGCTGCACCCAGGCGCCGCAGTCGTGGGTGGAGATGGGGTGCCGGTCGTTGCCGGACACGGTGATGGTGACCTCGGACGGGATCTCGGTGACCTTCGCGGGCCCGCGCAGCTGCGGGAGCGGCTGCTGCTTGCGCGGCTCGGGGAGGCCGGCGGAGTTCTCCGACGGCATCGTCGACATGTCGAGCCCGGCTGGGGTGTTGACGGTGCCCGACATGACCACGGTCTCGGGGTCCAGCATCGTCAACGCGCCCACGACGAGCCCGTTGGCGTCCTGGGTCCAGCCCATGTCGGACGCGAGGAGCCACCCCTGCGGGTTGCCGTCGCCGTCCCGTCGGGAGCCACCGAGGAAGGTGCCGATGGCCCGGTCGAGGTACTTGCCCTCGGTGCCGCCGTACGGGTGGCCGGCGAGGCGTGGCCGCAGCTCCGGCTCGAGCCAGATCTCGCCCTCGTTGGGCTTGAGGAAGATGGACCAGTCGTCGCCCCGCTCGATGGTCTCCTGGCGGCCCTGCGCGAGGAGCCGGGTCGGCATCGTCGCGTTGTCGCCGCTGCGGCGCATGGACATGTAGGTGACGGTGTGCGACGCCCAGGGGCCGTTGCTCTCCTCGGTCCACCACAGGTTGTGCAGCCTCGTGGGGGTGTCGGTGGTGGAGATGACGGACTCGACGGGCTGCCCGGAGGGGTTGCGGGCGCCACTCTGCAGCGACTCGAAGTCGGCGTTGATGAGGCGCCCGTCGCTGTGAATCCACTGCATGAGCGGCAGCCCTCGGAGGCCCCGCTCGGCGTTGGCCTGGAGGGCGAGGATGTCGCCGGCCTCGCGCTTCGCGACGTACCCCCAGGCGATGAGGGACCGCTCGGTGACGGAGTACGCGGCGGGCGCGCGGAGGATGGTGGCGCCGGTGATGCGCTCGACGTGCCCGGGGGAGTCCGCGCGGGCGACCTGCACGGCGCCGATGCGGCCCTCGGCCTCGACCTTGACGCCCATGCGGACCGACCCGGTGGGCATCTCCGCGCCGTGCTCGCCGTAGGTGGCCACCGCGTTCCACGTCCGGTTCCCGGAGGTGTCGTCCTCGCACATGAGGCGGCCGGTGCCGTCCGGGCGGCCGACGAGGGACCACCGGGTGCGGTAGACCCCGGAGCGGGCGCGCTCGTGCTCGGACAGGAGCGTCTTGGTGCCGCCGACGTTGAGCCGGTAGACCCGGACCTTGTCCTGGATCCAGTCGAGCTCGAGCCCGGCGTAGGCGGACGAGCGGCGCATGGACACGCGGCCGGTTTCGCCCGGTGCGGGGGTCGCGGTACCGAGGTCGACGGTGAGCTGCCACGGGAGGACGGAGTTGGTGGGGCGGGTCAGGTAGAGGCCGTAGACGTCGCTGGTGACCGGGCATTCGTCACCCGGGACGGGGGTGGGGGCGACGGTGTTGTCGGACAGGCGGTGCACCTGGCGGCACTCACCCAGTGGCGCGAAAGCGTGCTTGAGGTCGGGGATGGGCCACGCGGACCCGCACATGGACACGTAGAGGACGGAGTAACCCTGCACGGCCTGGGAGGGGTAGAAACCGGCGCGGGTGAGGGCCTGGTGGGTGAACCACCAGGAGAAGAGCCCGGGCTTGCGCTTGATGGCGCCGGTGAGCATGGGGTTGGCGGGCATGTAGTAGCCGAGGGGGCGCAGGTCGAGGCGGGCCTGCAGCCGGGACGTCCAGTCGGTCAGGCGGGACGTGGCCTGGGGCTGGTCGGTGCCGCCCGAGGAGTCGTCGACGCGGCCGGTGATGACCCGGGTGGTGCCGCGGTGGTCGGTGCAGTCGAGCTCGAAGTAGTGCCCGGCCTCACGGGTCCACGTCCCGGCCACCGGGGACGGCTGGCCAGGGTCGCCCCACTCGACCTTCCCGTCCAGGCCGGCGACGTGCCCGCTGTTGAGGACGATGCCGTAGTTCCACGAGCACCCTCGGATGCGGGTGGGGTCGTACTGGGGGCCTGTCCGGGCTTCGTAGTGGACTAGGCGGGCACCCATCACACGCCCACCTCCATCACCTGGTAGGACGTGGACGCCATGGACCGGCCGGGCGTGAGGAGGGTCGGGTCCTGGGTCGGGGGGAAGATGACGACCTGGTCGGCGCACTGGCCCTGGACCCACCGGGTCAGGCGGTCGCCGAGGGTGATGGACGGCCACGCCAGGCGCAGGGAGTCCGCGGTGTGGGAGATCACCATGCGGGCACCGACCGCGGAGGTGGGGATGCCGTCCCAGAGCCACGTCTCGCGGCGCATGACGGCGGACGGGGTGGTCGTGCGAGTGGCCGAGGAGACGACCGTGCCGGTTGCGGTGACGCCCTGCAGGGTCACGGTGACCGACCCCCCGGGCCCGGCGTGCGCCAGGAACACCCCGAACCGGGCCTGCCGCTGCCCGAGCAGGGGCACCACGGGGGACACGGCGGCCTGGTTGGGGGGCAGGGTGACCGACGCGGACGCGTAGGTCGTCTCGTCGGCGGCGACGTCCTCGGTGGTCCACCGGGGGCCGCGCAGGATGAGGGAGTCGTCGAGGACGGTGTCGTCGGTCAGGACGGTCTCCCCGGTTTGGACCAGTCGGGTCGAGTAGACCGGCTCGACGACGGCCACGAGGCCCGCCCGGGTCAGGGCACCCGTCCAGTACCGGGACGCCTCAGCGCTCGTGGCGCCGTTCGGGGGCACCATCTCCTCGGACGCGCCGGGGGTGAGCATGTTCATGTGCTGCGCCCCGTGCGGGACCATGCGCAGGCCCTGCCCGGCGAGCTGCTGCGCGCGCACGAGCGACGCGAGAGCGTTGCTCTCGGCGATGGCGTGGTTGGCCTTCGTGAGGTCCCACCGGCGGGCGCCGGCGCCGTGCTGGGTCACCATGAGCGCCTCGACGGGGGAGAGGGTGCCCTCGCCGCCGGCGAAGAGCCACCGGTCCTCCTGCCGGCGGGACCGGCGGGACTCGCACATCACCTCGACCATGGACCCGAGCTGCCCGAACCACGTGCTCACCGGCGACCCCCGATCTGTCGTGACGGGTCGCCCCAGGTAGCCGGGGCGCCGATCTCCTGCAGGCCTGCGCGGGCGCCGCGGGCGATGGCCTGCCGGTCGACTTCGACGACGGCCTCGATGCGGTCAGGGATGGACGCCACGGCGGCGGACAGGGCGGCGACCTGCGCGGCGAGCCCGGACAGGTCCTGGTGGCCACCGGCCGGCGACGACACCATGGAGGGGGCGGCGGCCCCGGGCCGGCCACCCGCGGCGAGGGGCTGCGCCATGACCCCGTCGAGCCACTCGCGGGGGATCGTCATGGCGTTGAGCTCGTACATCTTGTCGACGCCGTAGTAGTCCACCGCCGCGGCACGCTGCACGAACTCCTCCCGGGACAGGCGCGCGTCGACCTCGTCGGACGTCGGGGTGCCCGGGCCGGTGACCATGCGGCCGGTGAAGCTCTGCGGGGTGCCGCCACCGGCGAGGCCGTAGGCGGTGGCCACGTCGTCGGCGTAGCCGCCGGTCGCGACGGGGGCCTGCCCGATGGTCTTCATCATCGTGTAGACCGTCATCGTCCGCCCGTTGTAGGTGCGGATCATGTTGTCCAGCGCGGACGTCGCCGAGTAGGTGTTGGCGCCGACCCGAATGTCCGCCGACGAGGCGCGCACGGCCTGCAGGAGCTGGCCCAGCTCAGACCGGGCGGGGTAGTCCTGCCCATTGATGGTCACCGTGTCCGACGAGCTGCCGATCGCGCCGAGCAGCTGCTCGAGGGTGATGTCGGCCGGGACCTTGTTCCCGAGGATCTTCACCGTGCCGTCGGAGGCGTTCACGTTGCCGACGAGCTCGCCGAGGGTGGTGTCGGCGGGGGTCTTGTCCCCGTTGACGGTGACCGTGCCGGTGGCCGCGTCGATCTCCACGACGAGGTCGCCCAGGTTGGTCTTCGCCGGGGCGGTGTCGAGGGTCGCGGACGTCTCGATCTGCTCCGGGACGGCACCGTAGGCCTCCGCGAGCAGCTGCGCCTGCTCGGTGGTGAAACCCATGGCCTCCAGCTGGGCGACGAGCGCGTCCCGGCCGGCCTGCCACCGGGCGTTCAGCTCGGACTGGGACTCCCCGGCCGCCTTCGCGGACTCCTGCACGGCCCCGATGGAGTCGACCGCGGTGCGCAGCTGCTCGTCGAGGAGCTGGGCGTCCTCGGTCGCGGTCTTGAAGGACCCGTCCTCGAACAGCTCGATCTGGGACACGTCCTCCAAGGACTCCCCGAGGTCGCCGATGCTGGACTGCATGGCCGTGGTCGCGTCGTGGACCTGGGCCTTGATGATCTCGGTGTCGAGGCCCTCGTTGAACCGGTCCTGGATGGGGTCGATGCCCTCGTCGATGAACGCGGTGCGCATGTCGTCCGAGGCGGCGTAGGCGTCCCACGCGACGCCGCGGAGGTCGTCGACCATGCCGTTGGTGGTCTCGGTGAAGGCCTCCGCGTCGAGGTCGACCCCGGGGATGCCGTCGAGGGCGTAGACGACCTGCTCGACGCCCTCGATCATGGGGATGATGCCCTGGTTGATGAAGTCGCCCATGGAGTGCAGGCCGGTCGCGGCGAACTCGACCACGGCCCGGCCGGCGTCGAAGAACCCGTTGGCGATGAGGCCCATGAACTCGAGCACCCCGGCCCGGTTCGAGGAGACGTAGGCGGACAGCTCGGTCAGGGGGTCGGAGAAGGCGACGGCGAGGGCACCCTGGATGCCCTGGGCGGAGACCTCGATGGACCGCTTCGCGGACTCGACCGAGGAGGCGGTGTTGTCGGCCATGGTGTCGAGGGCCTCACCAGACCGGCCGGCGACGTCCCCGAGCTCCTCCAGCTCGGACACGGCCGTGCTGGTGTCCATCGCGAAGAGCGCGTCGCCGAGGTCCTCGGCCTTGGTGCCGAACAGGCCGACCGCGGCCTGGTTCCGCAGCACCGGGTCCTCGATGGCCCGGAGCGCGTCGAGGACCATGCCGAGGCCCTCCTCGGCGTCGGCGCCGCCCTTCGCGATCTTGGCGGTCATGTCCTCCGCCGAGAGCCCGATGAGCTTGTAGGCGTCGGCGGACGCCTCGGACCCGTCGGTCGCCCGGATCTGGAACTCCTTGAGGGCGTCCGCGGCGTAGTCGGTGTCGCGGGCACCGGCCTGCATCGCCTGCGAGATGAGGCCCATAGAGGTCTGCCCGTCGAGGCCGAGCCGCTCGAACACGGCGGGGTACTCGGTGTAGGTGTCGAGGAGGTCCTCGGACACGTTCGCGCCGGCCTGCATGCCGGAGACGAGGATGTCGAGGGCGGCCTGGGCGTCCGGGGCCATATCGGTCTTCATCATCACGCCGACGGCGCGCGACAGGCGGGGGATGTCCTCGCCGAGGAGCTCGGACACCCCGGACAGGGACGCGATGATCTCCTCGACCTCGGCGGTGGTGTCGTCGGCGTCGATGAGGCCGCCCTGCAGCGCGAGGCGGGCGGTGTCGAGGTTGGTCTCGATGGACTCGCCCCACGCCTGCCCGTAGGCGTTGCCGGC
The DNA here is from genome assembly GCF_004153545.1 of Serinicoccus sediminis. Taxonomy (GTDB): domain Bacteria; phylum Actinomycetota; class Actinomycetes; order Actinomycetales; family Dermatophilaceae; genus Ornithinicoccus; species Ornithinicoccus sediminis_A. The sequence continues at coordinate 83,625 of NZ_SDVA01000004.1, forward strand.
GGCGCGCCCGAACCGGTCAGCGGTGGCCGCGTCGAGCCCCGTGCGGGCCGAGAAGAGGTCCCGGGTGGCTTCCTGCTGCAGCCCGGCCATGACGCCGTCCAGGAGGCCCTCACCGATGGCCTGCCCGACCTTGATGACGGCCCCGGCGATGGGAATGGACGCGAGCCCGGCGAGGATGCCGGCGGCCATGCCCATCCCGGCGTCGTCGCCGGCCTGCTCGCCCTCGTCGGCGAGGTCGTCGAAGGCGGCCTCCGCGGGGGAGGTGTCCGCGTCGACCCGCACAGACGCGACCTCGGCGTCGAGCCGGTCGAGGAGGCCCCGGAAGTTGGTGAGCTCGGCGTCGGCCTTGCCGGTCTCGGCGAGCACGTCGACCTCGGCGCGGGCCCCGTCGATGGCGCCCTTGAGCAGGGACTCCAACGACGTCAGCTGCCGCGTCGCGGTCTCGGTGTCGGCGCCGACCTGGACGTCCTTGACCCGGCGGCCCTCCAGCTGCAGGAGCAGCCGGTCGACGTCGCCGTACTTCCGCTCGAAGTCGGCGATGTCGAGCTCGACGGAGCCCTTGATGGAGCCAAGGTCCATGGGTCCAGTGCTCACCTGCTCACCCCCCTCTTGGTCGTCGCGATGAAGGTGCGGGAGGTGGGCTCGGTGAGCAGGCCCTCGATGCGGGCCCGGAGCCACCGCCAGGGCCGTTCGGTGTGCTCAGGGTCGTCGACGTCGGCGATCCCGAAGACCTGGTGCAGGTCGAGCTCGACGAGCTCCCAGAGCCGGAAGAAGTCGACCCAGGTGACCGGGTCGGGTTGCTTCCCGGTCAGGCGGTCCCGGTGCTGCTCGGGGACCTCGTACCACTCGTAGAGTCCGGTGTCGGGGTCGTACTCGCCGCGTCCGCACTCGTCGAGGCTTTTGGGGCCTCGTCCTCACCGCCGTCCTGCTCGAGGTAGCGGGTGGGGTCGAGGATGAGGAGGGCGGCGCGTTCGGACCCGGTCGCGATCCAGATGTGCGCAGCCGCGGCGGCACGCTTGAGGTCGACCATGGTGAGCTCGTCCTGCATCCGCTCCCACGCAACGGGTCCGAGGGCGTCCTCGTCCATGTCGTGCTCGCGGGTGCCGTACCGGGCCTGCCACCGCTCGACGGCGTAGGCGGGCGGGTCGATGTTCTGGCGCCGGCAGCGGGAAATGGTGAACGCGGCGACCTGGGCGAGGCCGACCCGTGCCGGTGGCTGGGGGATGACGTACTCCCGGCCAGCCACCGGCAGGGTGAGGGTGTTGCTCACGGATGGTCCTTCCGGTCAGGGGGTGGGGGTCGGTCAGGGGGTGGCGTCGGGGTGCGCGATGGTCTTGCGCTCCCCGCGGCCGGTGAGGGTGACCCCGACCTCCTGCCAGCCCGGGCCGGCGCCGCCGGTGGGGGACCAGCCGACCTGGACCATGCCCTCGTAGGCCTCACCCTCGGGGGTGGCCCGGTTGTAGTACCGGACGTGCGCCGGCAGGCCGGCGTCGGCGGCCGCACGGAGGGCCTCCTGGCCGGGGTCGAAGGAGCTGTCGGCGTCGATGTTGCGGCGCACGGTGACCGTCGGCGCCCACGACCGGGACTGGACGCCCATGGACGTCCAGATGCCGTCGTCGTAGTCGGTGTCGTCGGCCATCTGGTCGGTCTGGGACGGCACGAAGTTGGTGACCCCGCGGACCTGGGTCCACTCCGGCGTCTCGGTGGCGCTGGTGTCGACGTCGATGCGCCACTGCCGGTTGGTGGTGGGGACGGTCTCGGGTGCGGGCGTGCTCATGGTTCCTCCTGGGTGGGGGGTGGGGCTTCCGGCCAGGAGGCTTCCTGCCCGGGGCTGGTGGGCTCAGTCGGTGTGAGCGGTGGGCGCGCCGATCTGCGCGGCGTAGTTCGAAGACAGGCCCCACCGGTCGTCGGCGTCGCGACCGAGCGAGGCCTGGCTGATGCGCTCCAGGGAGACGACGTGCACGCCGCCGATGACCACGTCGGCGAGGCCGTGGAGGTCCTGGTAGATGGCCTCGTCGAGGTCGTCGACGTCGGTGGGTCGCCCGGGCGCGCGGGTGCGGACCTGGATGCGCTGGATGCGGCCGCCGACGAGGTCGTCGGTGGGACCGTAGGCGGTGAGCGCGATGACCCGGTCGGGGGCGGTGGGCATGAGCTTGTGGGTGATAGCGGTCTGGCCGGGCGTCCAGATGCCCTGCTCGGACCAGGTGCCGTGGCCGGCCGCGTCGAGGCGTTCCGCGAGGCCGGTGAGGAGGTCAGTCGGTGTCGCCATCGCCCACGGTCAGCTCGTGCACGGTGCCGTCCGCGGCGACCTCGACGCCCTCGCCCGGGTCGCCGGTGCCCTCGGCCTCGTGCTCGACGGCGTCCACGGTCGGGGACGCGCTGGCGATGGCGTCGACGTAGTCGGCCTTCCGCTTCGCGCCGGTCACGTCGATGTCGTGCTCGGCGGCGTACTCGCGCAGCTGGGCGACGGTCAGGGTGTTCATGTCGACGAAGTCGCCGTCGTCGGTGGGGACCTGGCCCTCCTCGCCGACGCGGTAGCCGGCGTGCTGGAGGTGCAGGAGGACGCGGGGCTGGGTGACGCGCGCGCGGCCGCTCTCGAAGGGGATGCGGTAGGCGCCGACCTGGGCGGTGCCGGTGAATGTGGGGTCGGGGTGGTGCACGAACATGGGCTTCTCCTACTGGGCGAGTCGGGATCGGATGGCCTGGGCGATGAGCGACCGGATGACGGGCTGCTCGGTCTGCATGGGTTCCTCGAGGTACTTGGCCTGCCCGCCGCGGGGGTGGTGCCAGTCGAGCTCCTCGTGCTGGCGTGCCGCGTAGGGCCCGTCGAAGCCGACGGTCGCGGTGAGGCCGTCGTGGTAGACGGCGCCGGTGCCGCGGAGGGTGCCCTCGTCGATGGGGGCGTTGGCGCGGGACTCGGTGAGGAGGTGCTCGCCGGCGAGGTAGACGCCGCGCTCGGCGCCTTCGCGGGCGGCGCGGCGGGGGTCTCCGGTGGGGCCGCCGACACGGCGCATGACGCCCACGGGTCAGTCCTGCTCGTCGCGGCCGTGGAGGACGTAGTCCTGGGCCATGGCGAGCATGCCCAGCGCCTCGAGCGCGCTGAGGTCGTCGGGCATGGTGATGGCGACCTGGTCGCCGTTCGGGCCGGGGTGGATTTCCCGGGTGATGACGATGCGGGCGACCTCGTAGACGGGCTCGTCGCTCACTCGCAGGCCGCTTCGACGTGGTCGGGTAGGTCCAGCGGCCCGGAGTCCGCGAGGGACCGGGACAGGATCGTCGTGCGGTCCCCCGATGGCAGCGTCACCCGCGACCCCGCGACGAGAGTGGGTGCGTGGTCGGGGTGGGCGACGATGGTGGTGGACGACGTCTGCTCGGTGCCATCCGCGGCCCGCACGATCCGGGTCTGCTCGTCGACGAAGCACGGCACGGGGACCGCGGGGCCGTAGTCGCCGTAGATCCCGACCTTCGGCTCGACCTGGACGGTGTGCACGTAGAAGTCGGCCAGCTCGTCGGCGCCGCTCACCCGCGCACCTGCACTGCCCCGGACGTCAGCCCGGCGTTGCCCAGGATGAGGGCCGCCTCGGTGCACAGGTGGGTCGCGGCGTCCGCGCGGGCCTGCGCGACGCCGGCATAGACCGCGTAGCTGATGGTCGCGCCGCGGATGGTCTTGGACGCCACGGTCTTCGTCCCGTCGTCGGCGGCGCCCTTCGCGGGGTCGATCGCGAGCTGCAGCCACGCCTCGACCTGCGCGAGGGTCGCGTCACGCATCGCGTCGGCGGCGTCGGACCCGACCGCGGGGAGCCCGGCGGGGGTGGTGTCGTAGATCGCGGTGCGGGTCGCGGAGCGGACCAGCTGGGACGCGGTACGGATGAGCTGGTCGGCGTTGTCCGGCCACGGGTAGCTGGGCGGGAGCCATCCCTGCAGCTCGGCGGTGGTGGCGTAGGTCAGGGGCACGGGTCGACCTCCTGGGGGTACGGGTGGGGCGCAGGACGCGCTGCTGCAGGGGCGGAAAGGACCGGGCGTGAACGCCCCCAAGCGGCCTTCGGGTCAGGTATCGCGGACGGTCGGTGCCGTTGCCCGGGACCCGTTGACGCCCCACCCGCAAGCTGTGGGGTGCCACCCCGCCCGGCCAGCCGTGGTGCCGGGTCGGGCGGGGTGGACTTGGTCAGGCGTCGCCGTCGCCCGGGGTGCCCTCGACGGACTCGATGACCTCGGCGCGGCCCTGGCCGGCCTTCTCGGCCTCGACCACGCGGGCGACCTCGGCGTCGTGCGCGTCGGCGTCCTCGTCGGAGAGCTCGGCGAGGTAGGCGAGCACCTCGTCAACCTCGTGGGCCGAGGGGTCGAACTGCTCACCCTCGGCGTCGCGGGCCGCGGCGTACTCCTCGAGCTGCTTGAGGAGGGTGCTGCGATCCTTGCCGTCACGCTCGGCCGCGACAACACGGTCGAACTCCTCGACGGTCACGGGGTCGTGGCCGTCGCTGACCCCCAGGTGGTCGAGGACCTGGGGGATGGTGTGGGCGGCGGGGTCGAACTGCTCGCCCTCGCCGCCCTCAGACTGGCCGGCCCCGGACGGGCCGCCCGGCTCGGTCACCGCGGCGCCCATCGTGCCCTCCCGGTAGTCCGGCTGACCCGCCTGGGGCCGCGCGAACTCCTTGAGCCGGTCACGATGGCGCCGGTTCAGCATGCCCACGATCAGGCGCCCGCGGCGAGCGTGATGTCGACCACGCCGTCGTCGGCGAGGCGCTTCACGGCGTAGTGCATGTTCGTCGCGACGACCGTGGTGCGGGCCAGGATGTCCCGGTCCTGCTCCACGATCGGGCGCCGCTTGTACATCAGCCCCAGGCTGTTGTTCTTGAGCAGCACGGCCTTGTTGTTGGCCAGCCGGTTCGTCATGAACACGCGCAGGCCGTTCTTCGTGCCGAGCAGCCCGGTGTTGATGAGGCTGTTGCCCTGCGCGGTCTGCGCGGCCTGGATGAACTTGTCGTCGTTGAGCATCACCTCGGACGCGACCGAGGGGATGTACAGGCCGGCGAACTCGGTGGGGTCGAAGTCGTCCCCGAAGAGCAGCCCGGCCTTGACGATGTTGGCCCAGGTCAGGCCACCGGTCGCCGTCAGGGACAGCGGCGCCGAGCTCGTCGCGGCGGTCCCGTCGGCGTAGGTGATGCCGCCGGCCACGACCGCGGTGGCCGCGGCGATGAGGTCGGCGTCGACCTTGCGGGCGGACAGGATGCCGAACTGGCGGATGGCCTCGTCCTGGACGTTGCCGATGCCGGTGAGCTTGGCCTTGTCGGACCACTCGGCGGCCTTGCCGGCCTCCTTGATGGTGGCCTGGCTGTTGCTCTGCTTGAGCTTCTCGGGGACCAGGACGTCCGTCTCGGCGAGGTCCTGCATCTCGCTCATGTTCATCCACTTGGGGAAGTTGACGGTGTCGCCGGGCTGCCCGACGAGCTGGTCGTCGACGAGCACGGCGGGGGAGGTCGCGACGATCGCCTTGCCGGCGAACTTCGACTGGGACAGGTCGGCCCAGACCTCCGGGGTGTAGAGGTCGGTGGAGAGGGTGGTTGCCATGGGTGCCTCCTGGGGCGGGTGCTACGCGCGGCCGGACAGCTGCGCGTAGAGGGCGGGGTTGGTGCGGTGCAGGTGGTTCCGCTCGGCGCCCGACATCTTGTCGAAGGCCTCCTGCGTGACTGCGCCCTCGCCGGACCCGCCGGCGTGGTCTGCGCTGCTCGAGCCGACCACCGGGGCCGCCTTGAGCTTGGGGTTGTCGGACACCGCCGTCTTGATGGCGTCGTCGAGCTTGGACCCGAAGTCGTCGGACGACGGGTCGAGGTCCGCGACCTTCGCCAGGAAGGTGCGGGAGTCAAGGAGCGCCTGGGCGTCGGCGCTGTGGGTGTCGGCGCGGCGGAACACGGCGAGCTCGACGCGGGCCTCGCGGGCGTCGTCGCGGGCCTTGTCGGCGTCGGCCTTGTTGGTGCGGGCCTGCTCGGCGAGGGCCTCGGGGGTGACCTGCTCGTCGCCGGGGATGTCGAGGCCGAGGGCCTTGAGCGCGGGGGACAGGGACGCGAGGAGCTCGGTGCGGGCCTGGTCGGCGGCCTGCTGCTTCGCGGTGGTCCGCTCGGCGCCGTTCTCGCGGCGGAGGCGCTCGATCTCGGCCTTGGCCTTGTCGGGGTCCGCCCAAGGGTTGTCGCCGGCGGGGGCGGGGTCCTGGGTCTGCTGGGTGGCCTGCTGCTGGGCGGCGACGTCGGCGGGGGTCGCCGTGGTCTGGGTCTGCTCGGCGGGCTGCTGGGTGCCCTGGCCGGTGTCGGTCGCGGTGGCGCTCGTCTCGGTGGCGGTGGTGGACATGGTGGGTTGCCTCCTGGGCATGGTGGTGGCCCGCGCCTGGCGGGTATGGTGACTGCATGGTCTGGTGGTTCGTCATCGTCGCGTCGCTCGTCGTGACCGTCGCGGCCCCAGTCGTGGTGCTCCTGCTCTGGCAGATCAGCGGCCAGTTGCGGACCCTCACCGACGTCACCGTCGCGCTGCAGTCCGACGACGTCGACGCCTAGCGCGCCCGGCCGACCTGCTCCCGCGCGCTCTTCCGGGTCAGGCCCTCGGTCGCGGCCAGGTGCTCCCGCATCGCGGCCTGCCACTGCCTGACCTTCGCGGTGGCCTTCGCCTCGGCCTCCGGGGTGAGCGCGGTGGCCTGGCGGGTCTTCCACCGGCGGATGTTCCGCTCGATCGCCCGCTGCCGCTGCTCCTGCGCGACCCGCTCGTCGGTGTCCTCGGTGCTCCGCGGGACCGTGGTGGCCCCGGGCAGGTAGGCGCTGACCCCGTGCCGGCAGTTGGGGTGCTGCAGCCCGGCCCGGCGCGCATCGTCGAGGGTGCCGGCGACCCGCACCGTGACGAGCTCGCCCGTGGTCAGCGACTGCCGCTCGATGGTGCCGGCGACCCCACCGGACAGGGACAGGACCTTGCCCTCCCACGGCCTGCACAGGTCGCACTCGCGCGGCGAGTTGGACACGATGACGAGGTCGAGGCTGTTGGCCTGCAGCTGGTCGACGTGGCCCTGCACGGCGGCCTGCCCGGCGCTGGTGCGCACGGCCATCTCGACGTAGGACTCGGCCTGCCACCGCCGCCCGGCGGTGTCGGTGAAGGACCGGACACCGTTGGTCGTGAGCCGGTCGAGGGCCTGCTGGGCGGCGTCGCGGCGGGTGTTCGCGCCGAGGAGAATGGTGGACGACGCCTCGGCGACGACCTGGGTGTAGATGTCCAGGGAGGCCCGGAGAATGCGGGCACCGACGGGGGCGAGGACCTGCAGGGTCTCCGCGGCGAGCCGCTCGACCGCGTTGGCCTTCGCGGGGGCGAGGCGGACGTCGAGCCCGTACCGGTCGAGGTCGCCGACGGCCAGCGCCTGCCCGGTGGTGAACGCCTCGGTGAGGACGGACCGGACCTCGCCAGCGGCCTGCTGGGTAAGGGCGGCCATGTCCGTGCCGGCGCGGGCCCGGATGAGGTCGAGCTGGGCGAGCTTCCCGACCGCCCAGGCGGGGCCGTCGTCGCCGGCGGCGAGGGCGCGGGCGATGCGGCGCAGGAGGGACAGCTCGGCGGCCGCGTAGAGGGAGGAGACGCGGACTGCTAGCCGCTCACCGTAACCGGGGTCGACGGGCATGGGTCGGGGTGCTCCATCCGGTCAGGGTAAGCGGTCAGGACCCGAAGAGGCCAGGGTTTGCCGGGTCCGCGACGGGCCCGATGCCCTGCTCGTCCCGGATCTTCGCGGCCTCGGTCTCGACCTGGTCCGGTGACCAGTCGGGGTGCAGCATCTGCACCTTCGTCTCGACCGACGCGGCCTGCGCCCGGGAGATCGCCTCCACGGTCTGCGCCAGCTGCAACGGCGAGTCCTGCACCGTCGCCCCGAAGTCCACGTCGACCGGCTTGGACGGGTCCAGCCCGGGGGTGTTGAAGACGGCCTGGTCGACGAGGAGCATCTTCGTCGCGAGACCGGCCAGCGCGGGCCGCTCGAGGCGGACCTTCCGGCCACGGGTGAGCAGGGACCGGCCCTTGCGTGCCTGCGTCTCGGTCGCCGTGGCCGGGTCGGACTCTTCCTCGCCGAACGTGGACGCGGAGTACCCGGCGGAGCGGAGGATCTGCTCGACGAGGTCCTGCGCGGTGCGCTGGTGCTCGTCGACGCGGATGGCGAACTGCATGGGCGTGATGGGCGCGTCGCTGTCCTCACCGGCCGCGGCCCGGATGGTGGTGTAGGCCTCCTGGTCGAGGTCGAAGGACACGCCCTCGCCGGGCTTCCCGGTCTGGGTCATGTACTCCGGGATCAGGAGGCGCGACTTCGCGACCCGGATGTCCCGCATCCACGAGGAGTAGGTCTCGTCGAGGGAGTCCATGAGGGGCTCGACGCCCTCGTAGTCCGACCGGCCGAGGTCTTTCCCGGCCTGGTCGGTGCGCCAGATCCGGTTCGGGGTGAGGTTCGGGATGTAGGCGACCGCGAGGCCCGGGGTGCGGCCCTCGGTGAGCGCACCGTCCGCCCCGACCTGGGTGGCGAGGTGCCGCACGGCGGGGTGCTCGGTGAGGGGGATGACCCGGCCGAGGTCGGAGTCGGTGCCCTGGTAGAGCCCGTGGTAGACGAGACCGGTGCCGTTGACGAGCTCGTGCCGCTCAAGGTGCCGCAGGACCGTCCCGTTGCCGCCGTTGTGGGCCAGGCGGGTCCAGAACGTGACCGCGACGAGCCGGCCCCACCGGAAGGTGGGGATCGCGGCGTCGGCGTGCACGGTCGACAGGAAGGGCCGGTCGGCGAGCTCCCGGTCCCAGGTGACGCGGTGGTAGCGGCCGCCGAGGGCGGCGCCGATCTCGGACCCGGCGGACAGGACGGTCGCCATGTGGTCGTCGACGTAGTCCGCGAGCCGGTCGGCGGTCTTCTGGTCCTCGCTGGTGACCTTCGGGGGGTCGGCGTAGAGCAGGTCCGCGGACGCCTGCGCGAGGTCCGCGGCGATGGGGATGTGGAGGCGCCCGTCGCGCTGCCCGTCGGCGACCGGCCGGCCCCACAGGAACCGGGCGAGGGTCCCGACGACCCCGCCGGCGTATTGCGACGGCCGGGACAGGGGCGCGCGGGTGTGCGTCGCGCTTGCGTAGGCGCGGGTGAGGGCGTCGTGGGAGCCGGTGTACCAGGCGTCCCACTCGGCCATCTTCGTGAGGATGTGCGCGTTCGCCGGGGGCGGCCACGTCTGGGTCTTCTGGGTCTCAGGAAGCGGCATGCGTGTCGTCCTCCTGGTCCTGGTCGGGCGCGGCGGCCGGTGCGAGAGGGATGAGGTCCTGCCAGTCGAGGCGGGAGGTGTAGACCGCGTAGCGCAGCGCGTCGACCTCGTCGTCCGCGTCCTTCACCGGTTTCGTCTCACCCCGGGCGGCGGCCTTCTCGTCCCAGACGTAGCCGGGGAGCCGGTCGATGAGGTGGGTGCAGGTGTCTGCGACGACGAGCTTGTCGACACCGAGGAGGCCGCCGACGGTGCGGATGCCGGCGAGGACGTTCTTGTGGGCGTTGCGGACGCCGACCATGCCGTCGTGGAACAGTTGTCGCTTGAACGATGCAGCGGCGGAGTCGACGGCGACCCATTCGGGGTGCCGCCACGGCTCCGGCTGGCCCGCGAGCCACTGCCGCAGGGACGTCGAGTGCTGCCCGATGGTGCCGGGCCCGGGCGCCCACTCGGACAGGACGTACAGCCGGTACCCGCCGGCGGGGGTGGTGTCGGGGCCGATGCCGAGAAGGTAGCCGCGGGTGGGGTGGACGTCGCCGTAGTCGACGCCGACGGTGAGGACCTGGTCCATGCGGGGCAGGGCCGCCGCGGGGATGACGTGCCGGGACTCGTCCCAGGTCTCGTAGACGGCGCCCTGGGCCTGCACCCAGTCGCCGAGGATGAACCGGCGGTACCAGAGACCCGTGTACTGCTTCTGGACCCGCTCGTAGTAGGCGTCGTCGAGGTTGGCCCGGTTGTCGGCGAGCTGGAACTTGAACACCCGGTAGCCGAGCTCGTCGGCGCGGGCGATGACCTGCTTCCGTAGGTAGTGCGCGGGCCCGTCGGGGTTGGTGGTCGCGAAGATCCGGGCGCCGGTGACGCGCATGCGGCCGAGGAGCTGGGTCCAGAACGCCTCGGAGACGAGGGTGGCCTCGTCGACGTAGGCGCCGGCGCAGGTGAGGCCGCGGAGGACGTTCTCGGAGCGGGCGTCGGATGCGCCGAGGACGTGGACGGTGCGTCCGAGGATCTTCCCGGTGGGTGCGCCGGGGGTGTAGGACACCTGGAGGGCGAGGGCGCCGAAGAGGGACGGGTCGGACAGGGGCCCGAAGACGTTGCGGGCGATGGACTCGCGGGTGCGGCCGACGACGACGAGCTCGCCGCCGCGGGGGGCGTGGGACACGTAGATGAGCCACGCGAGGAGCGACCCGATCGTCTTGCCGCTCGAGATGCTGCCGTGCCAGAAGTTGATGGGCGCGTCGGCTTGGGCGACGGACCGGACCTGGGCGGGGGTGAGGGCTTCGAGGACGGCTCGGGTGGTGCCGGCGGTGGTCATGCGTCGAGGGCCTGCGCGGCGCCCTTGATGGCGTCGGCGATCTTGTCGAGCATGCCGACCGCGTCCGCGACCCCGCCGTCTCCGTCGAGCTTCTCGAGCCGGTCGTAGGCGCCGAGGTAGGACGTGATGGACGTCGCGAGGTGCTTCTCGTCGTCGGGCGGCACGAACGACAGCTGGCGGGGGTCGTGGATGCCGGGCCCGGAGGGGACGAGGGTGTGGAAGGTGTCGGCGTCGAGCCGGTCGAGGTTGGCCTCGACGCGGGTGAGGAGGCGGAGCTTGATGTCGGCGCGGCGTGCCTTGGCGTCGCGGGTCTTCGCCTGGGTGGCGGCGGCGACCTGGTCGCGGTCCCAGGTGAGGCCGGCTGCCTTCGCCCGGGTGCTGATGGTGGCCTTCCCGCGGCCCATCTGCTCGGCGATCTTCCCGAGGGACAGGCCTTGGGAGTGGAGGTCGGTGAGGCGGTCGGTGTCTGCCTGGGTCCATCGGGGTGTGGCCATCGGGTCACCACCTCGGGACGGTCATGGGGGGCCGGTGCGGCGCCTGGCCGTCCGGGTGGTGCTTGAGGGTGGGCGGGACTACCAGAGTCCTAGGAGAATGCCCACGGCTTGCACAGTGATCCACAGACTCACGAGTCCGAAGAGGGCCAGCCCGCTCTGCCAGACCAGGTAGGCACTGTGCCGAGTCAGGACTGTGGTGGGCACGTCCTCGTGCGCTTCTCGGACCACCAACGGCAGGAGGCCGAGAGCTGGGTCGTGCTCAAACTCCTGAGCAGCGCGCTTGTCCAGCGCTGAGTGGTAGCGGTGCTTCGCCATCAACTGGATGCTGAGAAGGGCGATGACCAGACTCAAGGTCGCGGCGACGGCCCGCTCGAGTGGCGTGTGCATGGTGCTGCCGAGGCCGATGGTCAGTAGGAACGCCTGGGCGGTGAAGGCCATTGTGGGTGTTTGCCACATCTTGGCGTCTTGCTCATAGAGCCGCAGCATCAGCAGTTCGTAACTGATCAGTTCGGGCCTGGTCGTGCTGCTGTCGACAAAGCGCGGAGTGCGGGGGCGACGCCGTATGGGAAACACGCGGACATCATCGCGCAGCAGGACAGCTTTGCCTGGACAGTCGACCCGCGTGCCTAGGGGTCTCAGGGCAGCACGAATCGCTGGGCCCATGATGACACATCACGCACCACGCGCAACAGCCTGACCCTGCGCGGCGCGCCGGGTCGCCCTCGCCTCCCGAAACTCCAGGCACTCGGTGCACTCCACCGGGTAACCGCCGGCGTCGGTCAGCCAGTGCCTCGGGCGGGTGACCTCGTGGTCGGTGCACCACCGGATGTGCTGGGCGAGCAGCGCTAGGGGACGGGAGTCGGGCTGGCCGGTGGTGTCCCATGTCTCGCCGCACGAGGTGCAGTGCCCGAGCTCGTCGTCGACACGGATGCGCAGCGTGTCGGGTTCGTCGCAGGCTGGGCAGGGGGCGTGCGGCCGGTAGGGGGGTGCGTCGTGCTGGGTGATGACGCGGGCGGAGGCCCACCAGGACCGGACGAGGCGGTGCGGGTGGTGCCCGATGAACCCGGACAGGGCGAGGAGCCGCTTAGTGAGGTCGGGCTGGTCGATGCCGTGCTCGTTGGCGAGGTCGGTGGACTGGCGGTCGATGCGGGCGACCAGGTCGAGGGATTCGAGGTGGCCGGCGGGCTTGGACCCGAACCGGGTTCCGGCTGACTCGTCGGACAGGGCGGTGGAGCCGGTGATGGCGTCCCGGAGCTGGGCGAGGAGGGGCGGGTGGGTGACGACGTGGAGCTCGGTGTTCCCGGAGGGGTCGTTGGTCCAGGCAGTGTGGTGTCGGGGTCCGATGGTGGTGGGGACGGGGACGCGCCGTGGGCGCTTCTCGGTGGTGGTGTGGTGCTGGGTGAGCTCGCGGATGTGGTCGGCGGCGAGGAGCTCGGGGCGGGTCATGGCTGGGTGTCCTCCTGGGGCTCGGTGGTGGGTGTGAGTTCGTGGCGTTGGTCGGTGCCGTGCTGGACGGTGTCGGCGAGGTCAGACCGGCCGAGCGCGTCGAGGTGGGCGGCTGCGACGAGGGCGCGGGTGGCGGTCAGGTCAGGCACCGGTGGTCACCTGTCGGATGCGCGGTGAGAACGCGAAAGGAGAGAACGGGCCAGAAGTGCCCCCGAGCACCCGAGAGACGCCAATGACACCCCAAGAGCTCGCCGCTGAGCTCCTTCAGCTCGCCACGAAGGTCCCTTCCGCCCTGTCCGTGGCAGCGGACCTCACTGCACTCCGACCCCTCATCCGAGACATCGGATTGAGGCTCCAGCCGAGGCGACTTCCAGGGAGGCACCGTGCGGCTCATCTCCGCGCGACTGCGGGTCTGTCGGTGGCCGGTGGCAACCTGGCCATCATGAAGATCAAAGTGCTTTTCCCGGACTCGAACATCGCCCGAACGATCGAAGTCACGAACTACAAGGTCACCGACGGCGGGGTGCTGATCTGTACCCCCGCTGACGGGCTGAGGGTGACCTACGCCCCCTCGGCCTGGCGCTCCGTCACAGAAACCGAGAAGCGGCGTTCGATGGTGGTCTAGGTCTAAGGGATGGGTTTTCATCGCACCAGCCCCACTCCCGCCAGGCCCCCCACACGCGAGCCACCGGCGGAACGTTCGGGCCACTCGGCTCCGTCGAGGACGGCCCGCTGGGCGGCGGGGAGCGTGGCCAGGGGCTGGCCGAGCCAGTCGGCTCCGGTGGCGGCGAGCCAGGTGGCGTCGACGGCGTTGTCGTCGGGCTCGTCGATGTGGAGGCGCCGGTAGAGGGCCATGCGCATGTCGGGCTTGGTGGCGTTGCCTTTGCCGGTGGCGTACTTCTTGAGGGTGGTCGGGGGGACGATGGCGACGGGGTGCTCGTCGCCGCGCAGGAGGGTGTCGATGGTGAGCCACCAGAGGCCGGCGCGGTCCCAGGTGCCGGGGTTGGACCGGGAGTAGGCGGGGCCTTCGATAACGACGAGGTCGGTCCCGCGGGTGTGGTCGAGGATCTGCTCGAGCAGCTGGTGGAGGCGTTCGCCGCGGTCGGTGACGGTGGTGCCGTCTGGACGGGAGGTGATGACGTCGCGTTCGATGACGCGTGAGTGGTCGCCGATGGCGACGCGGGCGATGCCGGTGCCGGTGAGTGATGGGTCGATGCCGGTGATCTGCATTTGCGTGGCCTTTCTCAGAATGGGATGTGGTCGTATTGCCGGGCGGTGAATGTGTCTTGGTGGGAATGGGTGGTGTATTCGATCCCTGGGGGTGGGGTGCAGGTGTGGGTGTGGTGGACGTCGTAGGTGGCGCTGGCGGGGGTAGTGGCGATGCGGATGGTGCAGCGCCAGGTGAGGGCGCCGGCGACGTGGGCGTAGGTGGCGAGGCCGGCGGTGAGGGCTTGGAGCTCGCCGAGGGGGGTGAGGGGTCGGGGGTCGAGGGTGACGCGGATGCCGGTGACCTGGGGGCCGTCGTCGGCGAGGGCGACGAGGACGGTGCGGCGGCATGCTCGGCAGTGACGTCGGGTGGGTGTGGTGGTGACGCGCTCGCGGTCCATGTGGCCTTGGTCGATCGCGTGCTTGAGGGCGCGTGGGTCCATCAGTCGATGACCTCTCCGGTGTCGAGGTTGATGCGGACTCGTTGGCCGGCGATGGTGCGCTCGACGATGCGGGAGGCACTTGGGGTGTCTGGTGGTGGCTCCTGGTCGACCCGTGCCGTCCGAAGCGCCTCCGTCTCCCCGTAGGGGGAGCGAGACGGGGAGGCACTTCCGGGGGAGGCACTCGAACCGCCGCCCGGGAGGCACTTGGGAGGCAGTTGGGAGGCGCTTTCGGGTGGGCCTGGGTCGGATAGCTCGACGAAGGCGCGGACGTGGGTGTGGACCATGCGGGCGCCGCCTCGGCCGGTCTCTTCGTGGCGGTCGACGTAGCCTTCGGCGACGAGGGTGTCGAGGGCCTGGACGATGTACTCCTCCTTGCCGCGGACCTCCTTGGTCACGACCCGGCGGGAGGCGCCGCCTTCGCAGGTCTGCAGGAAGGTGCTGACGCGCTCCATGAGGGCGGTGGGCCGGAACGCCGGGCGCTCGCCGGTGGTGGTGTCGCCGGCCTGTCCGGTGCCGGGTGCGTGGAGCTGGACGTCGATGGCGTCGTCGTGCTCGCCGGGGGCGATGGTGATGTCGCCGGCCCAGTGGCCGGTCTTGCCGGGGAGGGAGGCGCCGCGGACGTCGCCTTGGCGGTCTTTGTCGACGCGCAGCCGCAGTTTTCCTTCTTGGCCTTTCCCGAATTGTTTGATGACTTCGACGCGAATAGCGCACCCGGTGGTCATGGCCCTTTTTGCTTGGGCTCCGATTCCGCCGCTGGACTTGTTCTCGGTGTCTTTGGGGGTGTGGTCGATGTAGACGACGGCGGCGCCGTCGTGGGCGAGGGGTTTGAGGATGGTCTGGGAGAAGCTGGTGGCGTCCTTGTTGGACATGAGGTCGAGGCCCTGGAGGGTCATGGCGGCGTTGAAGCCGTCGACGATGACGAGGTGGGGGGTCCAGTCGGCGAGGTGTTGGTGGAGGTCGCGGCCGGTGGGCAGGTAGGGGGAGAAGGGTTCGTCGGGGCCGATGTAGGCGATGTGGGCGCGGATCTGGTCGCGGGTGAGGCCCATGGCGCGGAGGCGGCTGGTGATGCCGCGGTGGGAGTCTTCGAAGTCGAGGATGGTGGTGCGGTGTCCGGCCTGGGTGGCTTGGACGACGGCGAGGAGGGCGATCCAGGTCTTGCCGGATTCGGAGGGGGCGACGATGCCGTTGACGCGGCCTGGGTAGAAGAGGGCGTGGCCGTCGTCGCGGGTGAGGAAGGCTGGTGGTGGTTCGGGGGTGTCGTCGTCGAGGGCGAGGTCGTTGTCGCGTGGCCACCAGGTGGTCCGCTCGACCGTGTCCGGGTCAGCCGTTGCGCTCGGTTCGGCTGCAGCGGTGGCAGGTGCGTCCGCCGTGCCAGATGAACCACTCGTGTCCGTCGACGGCGCAGTAAGCCCGCTCGAGGAGCTCGATAACGGAGCCGAGGGTGCGTGCGACGAGGTCGCGGGTGGTGGGCATGGGGTGGTGCTCCTGTCGATGAGGCCGGCGAACGGGTCGGTGCACGGGTCCGGGGTGGTGGCCGGGGTTGGGTGGTGGGCGGCGGCGATGTCGATGGACCCGGTGATGAGGCGGGCGTACTCGGCCTCGGCTTCCCCGGGTGCCCGGTCGGTGCCGGTGGCGGCGAGGAACGCTGCCTGGATCTCGGCGAGGGCCGTGGTGGTGCCCGGGTGTCCTTCGGCGGCGAGCCAGACGAGGCGGTGCACGGCGCGCAGGGCAGTGTCGTGGCGGGCGCCGGCCTTGTTGGTGAGGTCGGTGTGGGCGCGGGTGGTGGCGGCCTGGACGGCGCGGCAGGGGTGCCCGGGTGGTGCCTGGTCGAGCCAGGCGGTGGTCGCTGCGGTGGTGAGGCCGGCGGTGGTGGTGTCGGGTGCGAGCTCGCCACCGGTGAAGTGGGACACCCATGCGTCGGGGAGGGCCGGGAGGTCACCGGGGGTGGGGATGGTGCCGATGGTGGTGGTGCCGTCGGGGCTGATCCACCGGTAGGTGCCGCCGTGGTCGGGGTGGGTGGAGGGCCAGGCGACGGCGTAGCGGTGTTCGCGGCGGATGGTTTCGATGCCGGGCCCGAGGACGGAGGGCCACCGCAGGCCGGGTGGGACGGTGTAGAAGCGGATGCCGGAGGTGCCGTCGTCGCGGGACGTGGACCGCCACGTCGCGGGCAGGGACCCGTGGGTGGTTTCGAGCTGGTCGAGGACGAGGCCGCCGGGTTTGCTGTCGTAGGCGTCGACGTCGATGCCGAGGACGTCGGGGGGCATGCGGAGGGCGATGTTGCCGTCGGGGTGGTCTTCGGTCCAGGCATGGACGTCGGGCCCGGAGGGGGTGGCGCCGTCGCGTCCGGTCCACCCGGCGGGTGGGTGCTTCTTGGCGCGCGGGGGCAGGGGGAGGGGCGCCCAGCCTGCGCGGAGGTAGTGGAGGGCGTGGTCGCCGTAGGGGCCGGTGGTGGGGGTGTCGTCGGGGGCCGACATCACGCGGGGACCTCCTGGGGACATTGGTGGGTGACGTGGACGGGCACGAGGTGGTCCCTGAGGCATGGGCCGTCGTCCTGCAGGTGCGGTGCCGAGTTGTTGGCCCGGTACCGCTCGGAGGCGGTGACGAGGTCGGTGACCATCACCTCGAGGGCGGTGCTGTTGCTCACCCGGTGGCCGCCTGGTCGTGGCTGCAGCGGACGTAGGTCCGGTCGCCGTGGCCGTTGACGAGGCCGCCCCCAGGCGGGTTGGTGCAGATGGCTGACCAGGACGCCCGGCACTGCATCCGCGCGCCCGAGAACGTCGCCTTCTCGTGCTCCTTGTAGAGCAGGTGCCCGTTGGACTGGACGAGTCCGATGTTGGGGTTGGCGCAGTCGGGGCAGGAGGTCCAGGCGACGGCGCGCGGCCGCGGGCTGCGCTTGTTGGCGTTCTCGTCGTTCCGTGCGGTCTGGGCGACGGCGTCGAGCTCGATGAGCGGGTCGTGGTCCTCGGCTGGGTCGTAGGGCTTGCTCGCGGTGCGTGACATGGCGTCCTCCGGTCCGGTTCAGGCGGCGGTGCCGCTGGTGGTGGTGCTGGGCTGCCAGACGCGGATGCCGCGGCGGCTGACCCACCGGCCCGTGCCGGTGAGGTCGAGGGGTGACTCGGTGTCGTGCACGAGCTCCTGGTGGTGCTGCTCGCACAGGCCCGTCGTGCCTCGGCCCTTCGTGACGCGGCGCCGGCAGCCGGTGACGGTGCACCGGTCGGCCGTGGCCGGGTTGGCGGACGGGCGGGTGCGGACGGCGGTGTTGGCCTTGGCGGTCTGGCGGTGGTGGCGCTCCTCGGGGGTGAGGTAGTTCGGGGAGAGCGCGCATGCGGTGGACGCCTGGTGCTGCTCGAGGTGGTCGGTGGCCCGGTAGGCGAGCTCTTGGGGTGTGCCGACGAAGCCGCATCCGCAGCTGACGGGGTGCAGGGGGGTCCAGGAGTAGTGGTGGTCGCCGTCGTGCCCGGTGGTGCGGTCGCAGCGGTAGCGGCCTTCGGAGTGCGCTCTGCACTGGCGCTGCCTGGTGGAGGTGCTCACGACGCCGCCTCAGGTGTGGCACCGCGGTGGCAGGGGCACGAGCAGGTGCCCGGGGTCGCGACGAGCAGCGGCGCTTGCGGGCAGTCGCGGTGCCATCCGCTCTCGCAGAGCCCGTTGACGTGCGTTGGGAGGTCTTCGGGCCAGGGCTGCTCAAGGACGCCGGCGTAGTCCTTGCGCCATTTCCACCCGGGTGCGTGCCCAGGGAGCAGCGGTGCGAGGGCGCTCACGAGCGCACCTCGACGAGGAGGTCGATGAGGTGCAGGACGTACTCCTGCGCGACGTCCGGGTCGTAGCCGACGCCGACGAGGCGCGCCGTCGCAGAGCTGAGGATGTCGACGCCCTCGACGAGCTCGGCCACCCGGCCGGGGCGGTCTTCGGCCAGCTGCTCCCAGGTGAGGAGGGAGACGCCCGGGCGGGCGGGAGGCGTAGGGCTCGCCTCGACCGCCTCGCCCGGGCTCTCGACCTCCGCCTCGCGCTGGGGCGGCGCGGGGGACGCGGCGGAGGGAGCCTCGTCCTCGTCGGGGGTGTCGTCGATGAGGTTGCCGTCGGCGTCGTAGGCGTCGGGGTACATCTGCCGGTGCCAGGTGTCGACCTGGTCCTCGCCGGTGCCCTGCTCGGCCTTGGTCTCGACGGGTGCCGGGGTGGTGGCGTGCTGGGTGGACCAGTGACGGCCGACGCCGGCGGCTGCGTTGAAGGTGCGGCGGCATTCGGGGGCGGGGCAGGGGTAGTGGCCGCGGGCGTCGGTGGTGAACCGTGGCCGGTCGAGGGTGGTAGTCATGGCGTGGCCTTTCCTGGGTAGCAGCGGAGGTCGGTGCCGGGGTGGTCGGCGTGGGTGTGGCGGCCGGTGCGGGTGTCGATGCGGGCGCTGCAGGCCCGGCAGGTCAGCCACCGGCAGGCGTTGTTGGTCTCGGGGCAGTGCCGCTTGAACCGCTGGTGGTCGCAGTGCGGGCACCGCATGGGCTTCGCCGGCTTGGGGGCGGGCTGGGGTTGGGTGTCGGTGGCCATCAGTGCTCGCCCCTGGCGATGAGGCCGTCGATGTGGCGGCGGGCCTGCTCGTCGGTCATGGGTGCGGGCCCGTCGGTGTGCGGGTTCCAGACGGCGACGCCGTTGACCTTGAAGTCGGGGGCGAGGGGCGCGCGGGTCTGGGCATCGCGGATGGTCGACCGGCGGGGGAGATAGAGGCCGATGGCGACGAGGGCGAACAGGCCCCAGAGGGCGCCGATGGCCTCCTGCTGGGCGACGTTGCCGATGAAGTCGACGACGTCGGCGGCGAGGTTGAGGACGGTGGGGCTCACGCTTCGGCCCTTTCGTGGTGGGTGGGTGGCCTGGCTGGCTCTCCCACGCCCGGACGTGACTGCCGCCCGGGCGTGAGAGGGCCGGTCAGCCCGCCTGCTGCTGCTGGCTGGCCTGCCACGCCTGGAAGGCGGCCAGGGCCTCCGGGGTCGGCTGACCCGCCGAGGCGGGCTGGGCGGCCGCCTGCGGGGCCGGGCTGGCTGCCGGGGCCGGCTGCTGCTGGGGCTGAGCCACCGGCGCCGTCTGGGCGGCAGGGGCGGGGGCCTGCTCGCTCATCAGCTGGGCGTTGCCGGCCGGGGTGTAGGCGATCTGCCAGTTGCGGCCCGAGCGCCGGTCACCGGGCACGTCGTACCGGGTGAGGGTGACGTCCAAGACCCCGCCGACCTCGAGCCCCGACCCGCCCGCGGCGCGGATGCCGGCCTTGACGGCGTCCTTGAGGCGCTTGCCCTCGATGTAGAAGGTGCGGCGTCCGTCGTCACCGTCGCGGGAGGGGTCGCGCTCGTCG
The DNA here is from genome assembly GCF_004153545.1 of Serinicoccus sediminis. GTDB lineage: Bacteria > Actinomycetota > Actinomycetes > Actinomycetales > Dermatophilaceae > Ornithinicoccus > Ornithinicoccus sediminis_A. The sequence goes on from NZ_SDVA01000004.1 coordinate 103,091, forward strand.
GTCTGGACCTCGACGAGGATGCCCATGATGGGGTCGCCCGAGGGGAAGAACTTCGGGGCGCCGCCGCCGGGGTTGCCGGGGTCGTACTCGCGCTCCTGGCGGGCCTCCGGCGGGGACGTGACCGTCCCGACCTTGCGGATGCCCTCGGTGTCGAACTTCCAGGTGGGGGCGCCGCCGCCACCCATGAGCAGGGCGTTGGCGTCGTGCGTGTGCGTCGTCATAGTTGTCGTCTCCTACTGGTGCGCTGTGGTGGGCGCGGTGGACCCGGTCGCGGTCGCGCCGGGGGTCTGGGGGATGAGCCCGTCGAGCTGACGGTCGGTCGACGGGGTGGCCTCGCCGGGCCACCGGTCGCAGTCGAACTCCTGCCCGGTGTGGGGCGGGCTCATCGCGAGCACGGCCTCGGCACCGAGGGAGGTGATGCCGGCGTGGAGGGCGTTCGCCCGGTCGAGGGCGTGCTGGGCGACCTGCCGGTCGTAGGGGGCGGACCAGCAGATACCGCCCTGCAGGCTGACGGCGTTGCGCGGCAGGAAGATGACCTGGACCGCCCGGACGGTGTGGCCGGCGTCCTCGTAACCCTTGCCGTAGAGCTGCGCCTGGCGCTGGTAGGTCAGGGACGCGCCGTGACGGCGGACGCTGTCGATCTTCGGCTTGCCGCTGATCTTCCAGTCCGTGACAGTGCCGGTGACCTCGTCGAACAGGTCCGCGTTGCCCTTGATGTCGACGCCGCCGATCTGGCCGACGGTGACGCGGCTCTCGACGTGCCACCTGTCGCCGTCGTCGCTGGCGAGGGCGTGCAGGCGCATGGCCTTGTCGAGCCAAGCGTGGACGGCGTGCCCGATGGTGGGCAGCCAGGGCGCGACGTACTCGGTGGCCTTGTGCCCGGCGAGGAGGTGCACGAGGCACCGGTCGCACGCGGTGCCAATCTCGGAGGGGCCGAGCGCGACCTGCAGGGTGCGCGGGTCGGTGAGGATGGTGTGCTCGATGACCTCGCGCAGGTGCTTCCACGAGGAGTCACCGACCACGGCCGGGCCGGGGGCAGGGGCGGTCGCGGTGGTCACTTCACGCTCACTCGGGGCGTATAGGTGACCTGGGCGGCGTCGTAGACGTCGGGCAGGAGGTCGCGCAGGGCGTCCTTGTGCACCCGGGTCTCGGGGTAGGTCAGCACCGGGAGGACCTCGGCCGGGATGAGCTTGAGGGCCTTCTTCTCGTCAAAGCGCCGGTTGGGGGTGACGGTGACCTCACCGTCACCGGCGGGGTGCTTGCCCTCGGGCACGAGGTCGCGGATGGCGGCCTTGATCTCCTCGAGCTCGCCGTCGATGGTGTCGCGGGCCGCGGTGAGCTGGTGGTAGCGGTCGCGGAGGCCCGCGAGCTTGTCGGCGAGGACCTGGGGGTCGAGGTCGGTGTTGGTCATCGCGCACGTCCTTCGGTGTGGGTGGTGAAGCAGCAGGGGCACAGCGCCCCGCCGGTCATGGGCTGGTTGGTGGCGCAGGCGATGGCGTCCGCCTGGCCTTGGGGGTCTGCGTCGATCTGGGCGCGGCGTGCAGCTGCGCGGGCCTCTGCGGCGTCTCGCGCGTCGCAGTCGGCCTCGGCGCGGTCGTAGCGGTCGGTGACCATGCCGGCGAGGGCACCGATGAGGTCGCCGGAGTCGACGAGGGTGTTGATGTCGTCGGAGTGGGTGAGGAGCCTCATGCGGACACCACCCCGTGCGCGGCGAGGAGGAGCGTGGCGTAGACGGCGGTGCCGGTGTCGCGGTCCTCGATGACGACGCGGATGCCGTCGCGGATGGGCTCGGCCTTGGTGATGCGGTAGACGTCGCCGTGGTGCTGGACGGGCTGCCCGGTCGCGTTGGCGAGGGGCCGGCCGATGACGGCGCGGGCGATGTCCTCGGCGTCGAGGTCGGGGAGGGTGCGCACCTCGGGGGTGGCAGTGACGGGGCTGACGGTCGTCGTCATCTGGGATACTCCTGTCGTTCGTGAGACCCGGTTCTGCTTGGCGGTGGGGCCGGGTCTCCGGCTGTCTGGGGTCAGGCCGGCTTCTTGACCGGGGCCTGGGTGGTGGGGGTGGCGCGGGCCAGTCGCTTCGCGACGTCGCGCACCAGGTGGTCGGGCATCGGGCCGTGGTCGGCGACCATCCGCTTCACGACCTCGCGGGCTTCGGCGCTCATGCCGCGGTCGCCTTGGTCGTGACGTTCTGTCCAGCAGCGTGCGACTTCGACGGCTCGAAAAGGGTGCGGGGGAGCACGCGCAGGCCCTCCTCGATGCGCGCGGCGACCTGCGGGGTGCAGGTGGTCCGTTCGCCTCGGCAGAGCTGGTTGATGAACTGGCGGCTGACTCCGGCGTAGCGGCCGAGGCGGGCCTGGGAGAAGTCGCCGAGCTTCATGTACTCGAGCAGCAGTGCCCGGTCCTTGAGCTTCATCCATCGTCCTCTCGCGCTGCGACGTCGTCGCTGGGCTTGTTCTCTCATCCTGCGCTCCTCCGTGTTGGTTGTCAAGCGGTGCAGGACTAAAAGTCGCACAACGCTTGTCATCCTGTCAACAACTCACACGGTTGTAGTTCCGCAGGTGGTCCTTGACCTGCGATGATGCTCGGTCGCGTGTTGCTTGACGTGTGATGCCTTGACTCGTTGCTACTCTGCTTGACACGGCGTCCTGTCACGACTGGACGCGCTTACCCCGCGCCAAGGAGCCTCACCTCATGCACGCACTCCGCCGCTACCTGCAGGACGGGCTCGACGCCCGTGGGTGGCAGCCGGCGGAGCTCGCGCGCCGCAGTGGGCTCACGAAGCAACGGGTCTCGCAGATGCTCACCGACGACCGTGAGGTCCTGCCGCAGGCTCCCAAGAGGGAGACGCTGGCAGCGATCGCACGGGCGTTCTCAGTGAGTGAGTCCGTGGTCACGGCCATCGCGTTCGAGGCGATGGGCTATGACCTGGACGTCGCGAGGGGCGAGGCGTCTCTGTCCACTGCTTCCGACGAGCAGATCGTCCGGGCCCTGGCCGACAGGCTGGGGGTCGGGCTCAGGACAGAGGAGCGTGATGGCGATGGCGACGCCGCCCCCACCAGCCCTGCGGGTGACGCCCGCGCGAGGCAGGACTACTACGACCTGGCGGCGAGCCAGGTGCAGGACGACGACACCCGGGAGGACGCAGCCCGGGCTATGCAGCAGGGGGAGGATGGTCACCCGCAAGGGTGAGGGGGTTGCCGTGGCGGCACATGATCTACTCAATGCTTCAACTTTTGCTCGACGTCGAGAGAAAGTGATGAGTAGCCGTGACCTACCATCCGTGGCGCACCCTGCGTGCGCTCGACCACGTGACCCTGCACTGGGTCGACGACCTGCCTGCCGGCGTGCGCGCGATGACGGACGGGCACTCCACGATCTGGATGCGACACACCCTGTCCCAGGTCGAGCGGCGGTGCGTCCTCACGCACGAGCTGCGACACCTGCATCACGGGCACCGCGGCCACCAGCACGCGAAGGCGGAGACAGCGGTGCGGCAGGAGACGGCGCGCCTGCTCATCCCGGACGTGCACCAGCTGGGGGACGTGATGGCGTGGGCGAACGACGACCTCGAGGCCGCGGACGAGCTGTGGGTGTCGCCGGACGTGCTCTACACCCGCATGAAGCACCTGCACCCCACGGAACGGGCAGTCGTGCTCGGCAGGGCCAGGCGGCACTGAGACCTCCCGTTGGCTTCACAGTGAGCCTTGGGGCAAGCAGAACCACGATGAATGAGGAGCAGACGATGGGTGCGAGATGGGCGATTGTGGCAGGGGCTGGCCTGATGTTGGCGGGGTGTGACAGCGCGGAGAGTGAGCCTGCGGCAGCTCCCCCCACGGTTACGGCGACGGTGACTGCGACTGAGGAGGTCGAGGTGACACGAGATGTCGAGGTTACGGAGACGGTCACCGAGACGGTGACCGTTGAGGCAGAAGCGGAGGCGGAGGACATGGGCGACGCGTTGAGCGGTGAGATGTCGGACGAGATGGCCGCTCTCGCCCTGGAGGTGGCGTGGTCCAACATGGAGAGTGATGAACAGAGCTCGCTGTGCGAGTTCTACGTGCTTGCCCCGGAGCTGGTCGCGGACATGTTCGTGGAGGAGGCGGGGGAGAGCTTCGATTCACGCCAGATCATGGAGTTCTTCGACGGGGAGTGTTGATGACGACCGACGGTCACCAGCCGCTGAGCGAACGCGACCGCGCTATCATCCGGGCCGCGGCCGGCACCCACCGGGACGCCAGCGAAGAGCTCGCCGCCCTGACCTACGCCTCCGGGATGAGCCTGGCCAAGACGTGGCAACGGCTCGCCGAGCTCATGGCCGACCAGGAGGCATGGGAGGCCGAGCCGGTCGCGATGGACCTGCTGCAGCGGCGCCGCCGCGCCACGGGCGCCAGGGGCCGGCGTCGGTCTACCAGCGGGGCGTGACGACGACCGTCTCCCGCTCGAACACCCGCGGCTGCTTCCGGGTCGTGCGGCGGTGGATGACGACGTCGACGACCGACCGGAGCAGGTGCCGCCGCTCGGCCAGGTCCAGGCCGTCCCATGCCGCGGCGGGGTCGGTAAGGTCGATGCCGTCGAGGGCCCGGGGGGTGAGCAGCTGTCGCACCCTCGACTCGGCGGCCCGGATCTGCGGGGTGAGCCGCGCCTCGATGGTGGCCAGGGTCGCGGGGGACACCTGCCCGTCGGCGGCGGCCGACACGAACCCGTCGAGGCGGGTGCGCAGGCCCTGCAGCTCGTCGCGGGCCGCGGTCACGTCCGGGCGGTCGTCGGTGGTGGTGCCGGCGGCGAGCTGGGCGCCGTGGACGGTGAGCAGCTCGAGGAGAACGTCGGTGACCCAGGCCTCGGTGGGGGCGATGGAGCGGACGACGGCCATGCACCCGGTGCGGGGGCAGGCGTAGGAGTGGATGCCGCGGTTCTTGATGCGCCGCACGGGGGCGCCGCAGACCCCGCAGGTGGCGATGCCGGTGAGGAGGTGGGTGGCGGTGGAGTCGCCGGTGCGGGTGTTGCGGGCCGGGTCGGTGAGGACGGCGACGGCACGCTCCCAGGTGTCGACGGTGACGAGCGGCGGCCAGTCGGCGTCGCCGACGATGGTGCCTTGGTGGACGCGGCGGGCTGCGTAGGTGGGTGAGGTGCCGATCCTCTTCACGGTGACGGGCAGCCACTGCTGGGCCGGCCACGTGCGGGAGGTGGGCGGCCTGGGGGGTGTGATGTCGCGGCGGGTAAGGTCCTTGGCGATGGTGGCGCACCCGTCGCCGTCGAGGATGCGGGCGTAGATCTCTCGGACGATGGGAGCGGTGTCCTCGTCGGGGACCTGGCGGAGGAGGGCGCCGCTGGTGGGGTCGTACTCGCGGCGGTACCCGTAGGGGAGTTTCCCGTGGGGGCGGCCGGCGGCGGCTCGGGCGCGGGAGGAGCGGCGGACCCGTTCGGAGGTGCGGGCGGACTCGTCTTGGGCGAGGAGGGCGTCGAGGCCGGTGCGGAAGCGGGCGTCGCGGGTGGCGAGGTCGTGGACGGTGCCGGAGTATCCCCAGAGGACGTGGTGGGTGGCGCAGAGGTCGGCGAGTTCGGCGTACTCGGCGAGCTGGCGTGTGGCGCGGGAGGCTTCCCAGGTGAGGAGGATGTCGTGCTGGCCGGAGGTGATGGCGGCGGTGAGGTCGGCCCATCGGGTGCGGGCGCGGGTGCCGGAGGCGTAGCGTGAAGCGGACCCGGTCTCGGTGATGACGCGGGTGACGTCCCACCCTTCTCGGTCGGCCCAGGCTCGGCACTCGGCTTCCTGTTCGGCGGTGGAGCGGCCTTCGTGGAGGTCGAGGGAGACGCGCGCGTAGATGAGTGCCCTCATGGGGGTGAAGGTAGGGCGGGGCCCTGACATACCTGCTCCCGACGTTGGTGGGCAGCAATGTCGCCATCGTGGCCGGAGGTGTGGCGCTGCTGGCCGCGCGGCTCGGGCTGCCCCGGTGCTGGCGGCTGCCGGTGGTGCTCCTGGCGCTGCTGGGGTTCATCCTGCTCTGCCGGCCTGAGCCCTCCGTGCTGCGCGCGGGCGTGATGGGGGCCGTCGGGCTGATGGCGCTGACCCGGGGCCGGCGTCGGGCCAGCCTGCCGACCCTCGGGGCGGCCGTCATCGCCCTGCTCTGCATCGACCCCTGGCTGGCCCGTTCCTACGGCTTCGCGCTGTCGACCCTGGCCACGCTCGGTCTGGTGCTCTGGGCCCGTCCCTGGGGCCTCGCGATGGCCAGGGCGGTGCCCCGGTGGGCGAGGCTGCCGGCCCGGGCCGCCGCCGTCCCCCTGGCGGCGCAGGTCATCTGCGCGCCCGTCATCGTGCTGCTGCAGGGCACGGTCACCACCGTGGCCGTGCTCGCCAACCTCCTGGCCGCCCCGCTGGTCCCACCCACCACCGTCCTGGGTGTCGTGTCCGCCCTGCTGGCGCCCCTGTCGGTCCGGCTGGCGACAGCGGTGGCCTGGCTGGCGGCCGTGCCCGCCTGGGTCATCGGGCGGATCGCCCGGGTCTGCTCGCGGCTGCCCGGGGGCACCCTGGAGTGGTGGGACGGCGTGCTGGGCGCGTGGGCGCTGGCCGCGGTGACCCTGGCCCTGCTGCTCAGCTGGGGGTGGTGGAGCCGACAGGTGCGCCGTCGTCCCTGGGTCACGGCCTCGGCGGTCGGGGCGCTGCTGGTCTGGGTCGCGCCGCTGCCCGGGCTCTCCGGCTGGCCACCGGCCGGGTGGGTGGCGGTCGGCTGCGACGTCGGGCAGGGTGACGCGTTCGTCCTGCCCACCGGGCCGGGGCGGGCGGTGGTCGTCGACACCGGGCCGGACCCGCAGGCGATGGCGGCGTGCCTGCGGTCCCTCGACGTGCGGCGCGTCGACCTGCTCGTGCTGACGCACTTCCACAGCGACCACGTCGGCGGGCTGTCCGCGGTGCTCAGCTCCACCGAGGTGGCGCAGGTCCTGGTCACGCCGGTGCAGGACCCGGCCGAGTCCGCGGCGGCCGTGACCGCCCAGGTGGGCGCTGCCGGCATACCGCTCCGCCAGGCGCGGACCGGGGACCGGTGGACCTGGGGCACCACCTCGGTCACCGTGCTGTGGCCCCCGGAGCGCCCGCCCGTCGGCGGCTCCGCGGCCAACAACGCCAGCATCGTGCTGGATGCCCAGGTGTCCGGCACGAGCGTGCTGCTGACCGGCGACGTGGAGCCGGAGAGCGCCCGGATGGTCCGCCGGGTGACGGCGGGCCGTGACTACGACGTGCTCAAGGTGGCCCACCACGGCTCGGCCGCGCAGGACGAGCAGCTGGTGCTGCAGGCCCGTCCGGAGATCGCGCTCATCGGTGTGGGGGCCGACAACGACTTCGGCCACCCCGCCCCGAGCGCCCTCAGCCTGCTCTCCGAGGCTGGGGCCGTCGTGCTGCGCACGGACCTGCACGGCGACATCGCCGTCGTCCGCGACGGCCGACGACTCGTCCCGCACGCGCGGGAGGGTGGGTGAGGACGCCGGGCGACGTCGCGGGGGTCAGGAGGCCGGGGTCACGTGGGCGCACGGCGAGCCGCCGAGCTCCCGGGCGCTGTGGCACAGGGCGTCGAGGGTGGCGGCGACGGCCGGCACCCGTCGCAGGTCGGGGGTCGTCACCACCTGGACGGTCCGGCGGGACGGCGGCGACACCGGCCGGACGACGACGTCGGGGTGCGAGACGGTGCTGAGGATGAGCTGCGGGACGAGGGCGACGCCGAGCCCCGCCGCCACGAGACCGAGAACCGCGACGTAGTCCTCGGTCTCGAAGGTCACGTCCGGGCTGAACCCCGCCCCGTCGGCCAGGGTGAGCAGGTGACCGCGGCAGCGCGGGCAGCCCGCGATCCAGCGCTCGGCGGACAGGTCGGCCAGGTCCACCTCGTCCTGCTCGGCGAGCTCGTGGTCCCGGGGGAGCACGAGCATCACCGGGTCGTCGAGCACGTCCATGACCACCAGCCCGGTGAGGTCGTCCTCGCCGCGGCCGGCATCCGTGCCCTCGTAGGCGAAGGCCACCGCCAGGTCCACCGCCCCGGCCCGCACGGCGGCGAGGGACTCGGGCGGCTCGGCCTCGCTGAACTGGACGGTGACCGCGGGGTGGCTCGTCCGCAGCCGGGCCAGGGCGCGCGGCACCAGCGTGGCCGACGACGAGGGGAAGGCCATGAGCCGGACGCGCCCGGCCTTGAGGCCGGCGATCGCCACGACCTCCGCCTCGGCCTCGTCGATGCGGTCCAGGATCTCGGCGGCCCGCCGGGCCAGCAGCCTCCCCGCCTCGGTGAGCCGCACGGTGCGGCCGATGCGCTCCACCAGGGCCGTGCCCGCCCGCTGCTCGAGGCGGCGCACCATCTGCGACACCGCCGGCTGGGTGTAGCCGAGGGAGGTCGCCGCCGCGGTGAAGGACCCCTCCTCGGCGATGGCGCGCATCACGCGCAGCCCTGCGGCGTCGAACATGACCAGCATCGTAGTCGGCGCGGCGCTCGTCACCAGAGCGACGCCGACACCACGGCCGGCGTTCACGCTGCGGCCACCCGCGGACGCTGTGCTGGCGGTGTGCCTGCCCCGCACCAGCACATGCCCTCGCCACCTCCGCCCGGTGACCCCACCCTGGCCCAGCTCGAGGCCGCCCGCGCGACCGCGCACCACGGGCCCTCGGCCCTCCGACCCCGGCACGGGAGCGCGCTGTGCCTGTCCGGAGGCGGGTTCCGCGCGTCGCTGTTCCACCTCGGCGCCGTGCGGCGTCTCGACGAGCTCGGGGTCCTCGGGTCGCTGCGCACGATCAGCGCGGTGTCCGGTGGCGCCGTCCTGGCCAACCTGCTGCTGCACCCCGACCTGGACTGGCCCGACCCCCGGCAGGGCCCGGGCCGGGTCGGCGGCCTCGAAGAGCTCGTCGCCGAACCGTTGCGCGAGCTCACCGGGCGCAACCTGCGCACCCCCGCGCTGCTGTCGCGCGTCCGGCCGAGCGGGTGGGGGCGGCCGGACGCGAGCGTGGGCGTGCTCGCCGCCGGCCTGGAGCGGGCGGTGCCGTGGTGGGGCACGGACCTGCGCGAGCACGCCCGCAGCCGTGGTCCCGTCGTCCTCACCGGCGCGACCGAGATCGGGTATGGCGTGTCCTGGGTCTTCGCCGACCCGTACTCGGCCGGACCCCGGGGCAGGATGGGCGACCACCGGCTCGGGCACTGCGCCCCGCCGCCGGGGCTGCGCATCGTGGACGCGGTGGCGGCGTCGTGCGCCTACCCGCCGTTCTTCGCGCCGCTGGAGCTCGACGGCGACGCGCTCGGGCTGGTCGGCGGCGCCCCCGACCCGGACGAGCCCGAGGACGTCCGGGCCGCGATCCGGCGCCGCATCCAGCTCGTGGACGGAGGGGTCTACGACAACCTGGCGCTGGAGCCGGTCTGGGCCGACCACGACACGGTCCTGGTCAGCGATGGGGGCGCGGTGTTCCGTGGCCGACCGCCGGGCTCGCTGCTCTCCCGGCTCTGGCGGCTGCTGTCCATCGCCTCCAGCGGCGGGCAGACCGCGCGGCTCCGGTGGCTGCGGGCCGGCTTCGCACGGGGCACCCTGTCCGGCGCCACGTGGTCCCTCGAGTCGCCGGGAGACCTGGCGCGGGTGCCCGGCCATGAGCTCGGCGGGGGTGTCCTCGACGATCACGCGCCTGAGGTCCTGGGCGCGATCCACGCGGTCCGGACCGACCTGGACGCGTTCAGCCCCGGGGAACAGATGGTGCTGGAGCGGCACGGGTACCTCGTCGCGGACGCCTCGGTGCGGCGGCACAACCCCGCCTCGGTGCACCTGGACGCGCCGCTGCGCCCGCCGCACCCCGAGGTGGCCGGGCCCTCGGACGTGGTGAGCGCGCTGCGGGGATCGGGACGGGTCACCGCCCTCGGCCGTCGGTAGCTCCCGGGGCGCCTGAGCCGGCTCGGGCTGGCAGGATGAGAGGCACCATGCCTGCGCCTCCCGGAGCCCCAGCCCGCGCCCCCGTCGAGCCCGCGCGCCTGCAGCCGCCCCGGCCCAGGGCGGCGGCGTGAGCACTGCCGGGCCGCTCGACCTGGCCCTCACCATGCCCCCGGCGGCTCCGGTCGACCCGTTTCGGTTGGGCGAGCTGCGCGACCTGCTCGCGGACGGGGACGTCGTGGTGCTCACCGGCGCGGGGATGTCGACGGCCAGCGGCATCCCCGACTACCGCGGCCCGGACGGGAACCGGCGGGTGCAGCCCATGCAGCACGGCGAGTTCGTGCGCTCCGCCGAGGGGCGTCAGCGCTACTGGGCCCGGGCCTTCGCGGGCTGGGGTCGCTTCGCCGCGGCCGAGCCGAACGCGGCCCACCAGGCGGTCGCCGACCTCGAGCGGCTGGGGCTGCTGCGGCACGTCATCACCCAGAACGTCGACGGCCTGCACCAGCGCGCCGGCAGCCGGAGGGTGCTGGAGCTGCACGGGACGCTGGCCGCGGTGACCTGCCTGGACTGCGGGGAGCGGACCTCCCGGGAGCAGGTGCAGGCGTGGCTGCGCGACGCGAACCCGGACGTCATCAGCAGCGTCGACGCCCCCGCCCAGGTGCGCCCGGACGGCGACGTCGCCCTGCCCGAGGAGCTCGTGCGTAGCTTCCGTGCACCGCGGTGCCTGGTGTGCGGCCAGGACCGGCTCAAGCCGGACGTCGTCTTCTTCGGCGGGTCGGTGGACAAGGAGGTCGTCGAGCGAGCCTTCGGCCACCTGGAGCGGGCCAGCGCCCTGCTCGTGCTCGGCTCCTCGCTGCAGGTGATGAGCGGCTACCGGTTCGTGCGCCGCGCGGCGCGTGACGGCATACCGGTCGCCGTCGTCACCCGCGGCAGCACCCGGGGGGATGCCGAGACGACGATCCGGCTGGACGCGCTCGTCGGCGACGTGCTGCCCGGTCTCGCCGCCGACCTCGGTGGTTAGGCTGGGGGAACCGGCCAACCGGGGCATCGACGAGGAGGTCCACTGTGGTCACCTACGAGCAGCTGGGTGAGATGTATGACGCGGAGGTCGTCGATCAGGACGGCCACAAGGTCGGAGGACTCGACCAGGTCTACCTGGACAACGGGACGGGGGCACCGGCCTGGGTGTCGGTCCGGACCGGATGGTTCGGCGGGCGGAAGATCCTCTGCCCGGTGTCCAACGCGGTCATCCGGAACGGGCACATCGAGGTGCCCTACCCGGTCGAGATGATCAAGAACGCCCCGGACATCCCGTGCGACGGGCACCTGACCGAGGACGAGGAGGAGCAACTCTACGACTACTACTCCATCGACGAGGGCCCTGCCCCGTCGGGGTGAGGATGCGGCGCCACCCCCGGAGAGGATGGAGGGGCCGGGGGCGGCGCCGCGGTCTGGGGCGCCGGGGTCAGACCCGGCGGAGCACCGCCGTCACCTTGCCGAGGACCACGGCGTGGTCGCCGTCGATCGGCTCGTAGGCGGGGTTGTGGGGGATGAGCCACGTCTTGCCGTCGCGGTGGCGGTAGGTCTTGACGGTCGCCTCGTTGTCGAGCATCGCGGCCACGATCTCGCCGTTGAGGGCGGTCGGCTGCCGGCGGACGACCACCCAGTCCCCGTCGCAGATGGCGGCGTCGATCATCGAGTCGCCGACCACCTTGAGCAGGAACAGCTCGCCGTCGCCGACGATCTGGCGGGGGAGCGGGAAGACGTCCTCGACCGCCTCCTCGGCGAGGATGGGCCCGCCGGCCGCGATGCGCCCGACCATGGGGACGTAGGAGGGCTGAGGGCGGGCGTCACCGATGCCGGTCTCGTCGATGGTCTCGCTGGAGACGGGTCCGAGCGCGGCATCCTGCTCGGCGCGTCGGTAGCCGGCCCCCTCCTGACCCGGGGTGACGACCTCGATGGCGCGCGGACGGTGCGGGTCGCGGCGCAGGAAGCCCTTGCGCTCGAGGGTCTTGAGCTGGTGGGCGACCGAGCTGGGTGAGGTCAGGCCGACGGCGTCACCGATCTCGCGCAGGCTCGGGGGGTAGCCGCGCTGGTCGACCGCGTCGCGGATGACGTCGAGGACGCGCCGCTGTCGGTTGGTCAGCTCGGCACCGCCGTCGCGGTCCGGCATCTCGTGAATCGTGGCCATGTTCTCCATCCCCTCGTACGGGCCCCACTCCCCGACCATCGCGGCTGACCGGCCGCGACTGCATCATCGCTGGTCAGAGCGTATGTCAGTGGCGGGTGCTTGAGTTCCTGACATGGAAACAGCGTACGTCCGACGAGGACCGGAGACAAACATGTGTTCGGTCGGCGTGTCGACGTCGTCCGACAGGTGTGCTATCAATAGGACAGACGTGCTATCGGACACCTGTCCGCATCGCACCGCCCCCAGGAAGGTGAACACCATGAGCACCGCCATCGCGCACGACATCCTGAGCCCGCTCCCGAGCCCGGGCGCGGCCTCGCCCCGGCCGTCCCACCTGCGACTGGTGGGTGAGCTGGAGCGGCGCCCGGCGAGGGCCGCGAGGCGACGTCTCCGGGCCGGTCACCTGCGGCTCACCAGGCGTGGCCGCCTGGCCGTCACCGCGACGACCACCCTGGTGCTGGCGGCTGTCATCTGGTCCGTGGTCGGGCTGCTCGGTCCCGCCGGGGCCACGACGTCCATCACCGTGGAGCGCGGGACGACCCTGAGCCAGATCGCCAGCGAGCAGCTGCCCGAGCTCCCGTTGAGCCGGGCCGTGACCGCGATCCAGCGCGCCAACGACCTGAGCACGACCTCGATCGCGGCGGGTCAGGAGCTGGTCATCCCCGGTCGCTGACCCGCGGTCGGTGGCGTTCCCGCCTGGCCGAGCCGCGGCCGTGGCAGCTCGAACGCGTCGAGCGGACGGATCGGGCCCCGGTCAGGAGGCGTTCTGTGGACCGGACGTACCGGGGTCGTCGGACGCGGTGTGTACGGCGTCCCAGACGACCGGCAGCTGGTCGGTGGGGATGAAGTAGCCGGACAGGTGCGGGTCGAACATCAGACCGGCGATCCCCGCGTCCGCATAGGTCGGGGAGGAGTCGACGAGCTCACGGGGGGTCAGGGCGATGGCCCGCAGGTCCTCGTCGGGGGCGACCATCTCGTTCTGCACCGCGAAGTGCCGGGCGCGCTCGGCGCTGGTGAAGGTCAGCAGCATCATCTGGCCGTCGATCTGCGCCGCGGCGGGGGACTCGGACCCCGCGTCGCCGACGGCGACGAACCACCAGTGCGGCAGGTCCATGGTGGCGCGCCAGAGACGGGTCATGCCCTCGTGGTCCTCCGGCCCGGTGACCCGGGCGGCGAGCACGTCGGTCTCCGTCTCCTCGGGCTCGGACAGCTGGCCGAGGCGGGTGGTGCCCGGGGTCGATCCGCCACCGGTCGCCTCCCGGTCGCCCTGCCGAGGTGCCGGATCATCACCGCTGCGGTCCGCGTGCTTCTCCACCGGACGCTCACCCTCGTAGATGGACTCCGGCCGACGCTCGTCGTCCTGGAAGGGGAGGTCGGTGGGCTCACTCATGTCCTGTAGTCGACCACACCCCGGGCTGCAGGGCTAATCCCGCGACGGCGCCGACGTCCTTGAGACTGCCATGATGGAGCGGTGACGGACAGCATCTCGGGACCCAAGGTGGCCATCGTCGGAGCGGGCTCGGTCGGTTCGACCCTCGCCTACGCGCTCCTCCTGAGGGGGGTCGCCCGGCACGTCGTCCTGCACGACATCGACGCGGAGAAGGTCCGGGCGGAGACGCTTGACCTGCGACAAGGCCTGCAGTTCATGCCGGCGGCGCACGTCGACGGGTCGGAGGACGTCTCGGTGTGCGCCGGCGCCGACGTCGTGGCTGTCACCGCCGGCGCCAAGCAGCAGCCCGGCCAGAGCCGGCTCGACCTGGCCGCCTCCACCACCCGGCTCATGGTCGATCTCATGCCGCGCCTGGTCGAGGTGGCACCGGACGCGACCTTCGTCATGGTGACCAACCCCGTGGACGTCATCACCTACGTCGCGCAGAAGGTCACCGACCTGCCCCCGGCCCGGCTGTTCGGCTCCGGCACCGTCCTGGACTCCGCCCGGCTGCGCGGGCTGGTGGCCCAGGCCTGCGACGTCGCGGTGCAGAGCGTCCACGCCTACATCGTCGGCGAGCACGGGGACTCCGAGGTCCCGCTGTGGAGCAGCGCGACCGTCGGGGCCGTGCCGATCACCGAGCTCACGACCGCCGAGCAGCGGGAGCAGATGGCCCACGACGTCGTGCACGCCGCGTACGAGATCATCGCCGGCAAGGGGGCCACCAACTACGCCATAGGCGCCTCGGCCAGCCGGATCATCGAGTCCGTGCTACGGGACGAGCGGCAGGTGCTGCCGGTCTCCACCCTGCTCTCGGGGACCCTGGGGCTGGAGGACGTCTGCCTGTCGATCCCGACCGTCGTGGGCGCCGGGGGCGCCGAGCGCCCGCTGGCGCCCACCCTCTCCGGGGAGGAGCAGTCCGGGCTGGAGGCCGGCGCCGACTCACTGCGTCGCGCGGCCCGGAGCCTCGGCTTCTGAGCCCACGCGGACGCGGGGGACCGGCCCCGTGGAGTCCCACTCCTCCTCCGGCCAGCTGTGCGGGACCACGCCGGTGGGCCGGCCCGGCATACCCTTGCTGCGGTCGGTCGGGATGCTGCCGGAGGACACCGCCTCCGAGGTGGGGGCGCCGTCGCGCCGCAACCCGTGGCCGTCCAGGGGGACGGTGACCTCCTCCTCGGCGACCTCTACCTGCTCGCCGCGGACCTCGAGGGTGACGGGGTCGCCCACCTCGACGACCAGCCTGACCTGCTCCTGCTCGACGGTGACGCGCAGGCGGGAGCCGTGCCACCGCATACGCCACGTGAGCCCGGGCCACGAGGCCGGGAGCCGCGGGTCGAGCGACAGGACGCCACCGTGGTCGCGCATGCCCCCGAAGCCGGCGGCCAGCGCGCTCCACACGCCGCCCGTCGAGGCGACGTGGACCCCGTCGCTCGCGTTGCCGTGGCGGTCGTCCAGGTCGACGAAGAGGGCGGCGTAGAAGTAGCGCAGCGCGAGGTCGTGGTAGCCCACCTCAGCCGCGACGATCGACTGCACGACCGCGGAGAGGGTGGAGTCGCCCGTGGTGATGGGGTCGTAGTAGGCGAAATCGGTGAGCTTCTCCTCCGCGGTGAACGCGTCGCCGGCGAGGTAGAGGGCGAGGACGACGTCCGCCTGCTTGAGCACCTGGTAGCGGTAGATGACCAACGGGTGGTAGTTGAGGAGCAGCGGCCGCTTGTCCGCGGGGGTCGCGTCGAGGTCCCAGACCTCGCGCTCGAGGAAGTGGCTGTCCTGCGGGTGGACGCCGGTCTCCTCGTCGAACGGGATGTGCATGCCGTCGGCGGCCCGCTGCCACGACTCCACCTCGTGGTCGCCCAGGTCGAGGCGCGCCACGGCGCGGGCGAACTGGCACGGGTCGGCGACCTGGAGCCGGCGCACCGCCTCGACCGCGGCCCGCAGATTGAGCTGGGCCATGACGTTGGTGAAGAGGTTGTCGTTGACGATCGTCGTGTACTCGTCCGGGCCGGTGACCGCGTGGATGTGGAACTGCCGGTTGCCGTTGGTCTGCCAGAAGCCCAGGTCGGCCCAGAGGCGGGCCGTCTCGACGAGCATGTCGACGCCCTGGTCGAGCAGGAACTGGTCGTCGCCCGTGGCCCGGGAGTACTTCATCAGGGCGTAGGCCACGTCGGCGTTGATGTGGTACTGCGCGGTGCCGGCGGCGAAGTAGGCGGACGCCTCCTCGCCGTTGATGGTCCGCCAGGGGAAGAGGGCGCCGTACTGCGCCATCTCCGCGGCCCGCCGCCGTGCCGCCTCCAGCATGCCGTGGCGGAACCGCAGCGCGTTCCGGGCGGCCTGGGGGTGGGTGTAGACGAGGAACGGCAGGACGTAGCACTCGGTGTCCCAGAAGTAGTGCCCGCCGTAGCCGGACCCGGTGAGCCCCTTGGCGGGTATGCCGTGCGACCCGGCGCGGATCGAGGCCTGGCCGAGCTGGAAGAGGTTCCACCGCACGGCCTGCTGGAGGGCCGGCTGGTCGGGCAGCTCGACGTCGGACTCGTCCCAGAACCGGGCCCAGACCTCGGCCTGCTCGGCGTGCAGCGCGGGGACGCCCCGGTCGGCCGCCCGATCGAGGGTGCGCGAGCAGCGGTCCGCGAGCTCCTGCGGCGGAACCCCGCGCGAGGTGTGCACCGACACGAGCTTCTCCAGGCGCACCGGCCGACCCTCGCGGGCCTCGACGCGGACGACGTGCTTGGCGAGGTCGTCGGTGACGGAGAGCTGCTCGGTCCAGGCGTTGTCGGTCTCGACCGTGTGCTGCGCCAGGGTGGCGATCGTCATCCCCGAGTTGTGGCAGCGGTAGCCCAGCAGCAGGCGGTGGTCGCGCACCTCGGCGAGGACGGGGTCGAGCACCCGGTGCTCGAAGCCCTCCGCCTTGCGCGGGTCGATCCCCTCGCCCATGGCGGCGCTCGTGACGTGGTACTCGTCCGAGCCGTCCTGCCGGTTGAGGATCTGGCTGGAGATGTCGAGCGCGGCGTGACCGTCGAGCATCTCGACCTCGAAGGTCATCACGGCGAGGTGGCGCTCGACGACGCTGGTCATCCGGGACGAGGTGATCTTGACCCGCTTGCCGGCGCTGGTGCGCCAGATGACCGAGCGGCGCAGCAGACCGGCCCGGAAGTCGAGGGTGCGCTCGTAGTGGTCGAGGTCGGCGGTGGACAGCAGCAGGGGCTCGTCGTCGACGTAGAGCTTGATGGTCTTGGGGTCGGGGACGTTGACGATCGTCTGGCCGACCCGGGCCAGCCCGAACGCCTCCTCGGCGTGGCGGATGGGCCAGGTCTCGTGGAAGCCGTTGACGAAGGTGCCGTGCGCGTAGGTGTCACGGCCCTCCTCGACGTTGCCGCGCAGGCCGAGGAAGCCGTTGGAGGTGGCGAAGAGAGTCTCGGTCACCCCCAGGTCGCCGTCCTCGTAGGCCGTCTCCGACAGCTGCCACGGGTCGGCTGGGAAGCGGGTGCGGTCGAGCGGGTCGACGGGGGCCGGGGGGCGGTGGTCGGACATGGTGGCCATCGAGGGTCTCCTCTAGGGCGGGGGAGGGCAGGTCAGATGAGCTCGGCGAGGTCGGAGACGACCTCGTCGGCGCCGGCGTCGCGCAGCGCCGAGCGGCCGGCGCCGCGGTCCACCCCGATGACCCGGGCGAACCCGCCCGCGGCTCCCGCGCGGACGCCGGAGACGGCGTCCTCGACCACGACGCAGCGGGCGGCGTCCTGCCCGAGCTGCGTGGCGGCATACAGGTAGGTGTCGGGGCGCGGCTTGCCGGCGAGCTGCTCCCGGCTGGCGACCGACCCGTCGACGACGACCGGGAAACGGTCGGCCAGGCCCGCCGTGGCGAGGACAGAGGGGGCGTTCTTGGACGACGACACGACGGCCATGGCGATGCCGCGCTCCTCGAGGACGTCCATGAGCCGCAGCGAGCCGGGGTAGGCGGTGATGCCCTCCTCGGCGAGCACCTCGTTGAAGATCTCGTTCTTGCGGTTCCCGAGGCCGCAGACGCTGGCCAGCTCGGGCGGGTCGGAGGGCTGGCCGTAGGGCAGGTCGATGCCGCGGGCGTCGAGGAAGGACTGCACCCCGTCGTAGCGGGGCTTGCCGTCGATGTAGGCGAAGTAGTCCTGGTCGGTGTAGGGATCCTGGGACGTGGGCTGTTGGTCCAGGACGCGGGTGAACATCACCTCCCACGCACGCATGTGGACGTCCGCGGTGGGGGTGAGGACCCCGTCGAGGTCGAAGAGGACTGCGGACACCGGCTCCCAGTTCACTCACGACACCCTAGTGGAGGCCGGCCGGTGGGCGGGGTCGGTGGAAGGGGCGGCCCGGGTGGGCTGCGGGTGTCGCCGGAGGCAGGGTGTGGACGGGGAGGACGGGCTGTGGGTGGTCGCGGCTACGGTCGGGGTATGCAGCAGGTGAGCGGGCAGGAGCTGGCGAGGTCGGCGAGGGAGGCGTTGCGCCGCCTGGTCGGGCGCGACGACGCGGACTTCCGGGACGGGCAGCTGGAGGCGGTCGAGGCGCTGGTGCGCGAACGCTCCCGGGTGCTGGTCGTTCAGCGGACGGGGTGGGGCAAGTCGGCGGTCTACTTCGTCGCGACGGCCCTGCGCCGGGCGGAGGGCGCCGGGCCGACCGTGATCGTGTCGCCCCTGCTGGCGCTGATGCGAGACCAGATCGCGGCGGCCGGGCGGGCCGGGGTGCGCGCGGTGACCATGAACTCGGCCAACGCCACGGAGTGGGACGAGGTGCGGGCGGCCCTGGCCGCGGACGAGGTGGACGTGCTCCTCGTCAGCCCGGAGCGGCTCAACAACCCCCGGTTCCGTGAGGAGCAGCTGCCCGACCTCGCCGCCCGGTGCGGCCTGCTGGTCGTGGACGAGGCGCACTGCATCAGCGACTGGGGCCACGACTTCCGCCCCGACTACCGGAGGATCCGCACGCTGCTGGACGCCCTGGCGCCGGACACGCCGGTCCTGGCGACCACGGCGACCGCCAACGAGCGGGTCGTCGACGACGTCGTCGAGCAGCTGGGGGTGGGCGGCCGGGAGGTGCGCACCATCCGCGGCCCGCTGGCCCGGTCCTCCCTGCGCCTGGGGGTGCTGCCGAGGCTCACCCCGGAGCAGCGGCTCGGGTGGCTGCTGGCGCACCTGGAGAGCCTGCCGGGCAGCGGCATCATCTACTGCCTCACCGTGTCGGCCGCCGAGGACGTCGCCGACGCGTTGGCGGCCGCCGGTCACGAGGTGGCGGCCTACACGGGCCGCACCGACGCCGAGGACCGGGAGCGGTTGGAGGGGGCGCTGCGGGCCAACCAGGTGAAGGCGCTGGTCGCGACGAGCGCGCTGGGCATGGGCTTCGACAAGCCGGACCTGGGGTTCGTCGTGCACCTCGGGGCGCCGAGCTCGCCGGTCGCGTACTACCAGCAGGTCGGTCGTGCCGGGCGTGCCACCGAGCGGGCCGACGTGCTGCTGCTGCCCGGGTCGGAGGACCGGGAGATCTGGAACTACTTCGCGACGGTGTCCATGCCGCGGCAGGACCAGGCCGACGTCGTGCTGGGCGCGCTGGGCGACAGCGACCGGCCCTTGTCGACACCGGCGCTCGAGACGATCGTGGACGTGCGGCGCACCCGCCTGGAGCTGCTGCTCAAGGTGCTGGACGTCGACGGGGCGGTGGAGAAGGTGCGCGGGGGTTGGACGGCCACCGGCCAGCCCTGGGTCTACGACCGGGAGCGCTACACCAGGGTGGCCGAGGCCCGGGTGCGTGAGGCCGAGCTCATGGTCGCCTACCAGCAGGGCGAGCGGTGCCGGATGGAGTTCCTCCAGGAGTGTCTCGACGACCCCAGTGCGCAGCCGTGCGGTCGGTGCGACCGGTGTGCCGGGGCGTGGTTCCCGACCGAGGTGCCGACGGAGGCCGTGGGGGCGGCCCGCGAGCGCCTGGGTGCGGTGGGTGTGCTCGTGGAGCCACGCGGCCAGTGGCCGACGGGGATGCCGCGGCTCGGCGTGGACGTCAAGGGCAAGATCGCTCCGGAGGAGCAGGCGGGGGCGGGCCGCGCGCTAGCCCGGTTGTCCGACCTGGGTTGGGGGCAACGGCTGCGGGCCGTCCTCGAGGCGGGGACCTCCCGGGTCGCCGACCCGGAGGACCCCGAGAAGGAGATGGCAGCAGGAGAGCCGGTGCCCGAGGACGTGGTCCGGGCGGTCGTCCAGGTGCTCTCCGGCTGGGGGTGGACCAGCAGACCGGTGGGTGTCGTGGCCATGCCCTCGCGACGCCGCCCAGCCGTGGTGGGGTCGCTCGCCGAGCAGATCAGCCAGATCGGGCGGCTGCCGCTGCTGGGCAGCCTCGACCTGGCGCACGGCGGACCGGTGGGCGAGCCGGGCGGCAACAGCGCCTTCCGCCTGGCCAACGTCTGGGACAGGATCGTCGTCGGCCCCGAGCTGGCGGGAGCCCTGCGCGACGCCCGCGGACCCGTCCTGCTCGTCGACGACGTCGTGGACTCGCGGTGGACCGTGACGGTGGCCGCGCGGGCGCTGCGGCGGGCCGGGGCCGAGGCGGTGCTGCCGCTGGCGCTGGCCGTCGACGGGTGAGGGTCTCGCTCAGTAGATGAAGAACGGGAAGATGCTGCGGTCGTGCGCGTGCACGATGGCGAGGAAGACCACCGCGTCGAAGAGCAGGTGGATGATGACGACGTACGTCAGCGACTTGGTGCGCGTGAAGATGTAGCCCTGCAGCAGGGCGAAGGGGATGGTCAGGAGCGGGCCCCAGGAGCGGTAGCCCAGCTCCCACAGGAACGACACGAAGATCGTGGCCTGCAGGACGTTGGCGGTCCACAGCGGGAAGTGTCGCCGCAGCAGGGCGAAGCAGATGCAGATGAAGAACAGCTCGTCCCAGAGGCCGACGGCGTTGACGCCGACGAAGAAGCGGCCGAACTCGCTGGGCGTCTGGATGGGCGGCCAGTTCTGGTAGCTGCCGGAGTGGATGAAGTAGGCGGGGAGGATCAGGTAGCCGAGCACGGGTACGGCGACCACGTAGGCCCACTGCAGCCGGGTCCACCGCCGGCGGGTGATCCACGGGAAGGTGATGGCCTGGCGTCGGTAGACGATCCGGTCGACGAGCACGGGGGCGGCCACCGCCGCCGTGAGGACCGCGCCGAGCAGGAAGAACATGTCCCAGCTGATGTCAGCCTCGACCGAGGTGGTCGAGACGATGCCGATGCCCAGGGCGATGAGCAGCAGGTCACGGAAGAGCGGGCGGTCCAGAAGGAAGGCCGCCACGAGGCTGACGACGAGCACGGCGTAGCCGGCCCAGGGGAGGTGGACGCCGAAGAGGAGCAGGGCGGACACCGACACACCTGCCGCGGGCAGGAGGCTGCGCGGACCAGGGTGGGTGTCGGCGAAGGTGGTGGTCACCGGGCCCATTGTGCCGGGGCGCGGGTCAGACCTGGCCCTCCTCCCGCCCCGAGCCGACCACGACGTCGACCTCGTTGCCCTCGGGGTCGGCCAGGGTCCACCCGGCAGGGCCGCGGTCGCGCACGACGGAGCCTCCGGCCCGCAGCGCCGTCGACGTCCGGGCCTCGGCGTCGTCGTGGGCGACGACGGCCTCCAGATGGAGGCGGTTGCGCTGCGCACGACGCGCCGTGTCCTCGCGGTCCAGGGGCTGGAAGAAGAGGACCGGTCCGAGCCGGCGTGGATCGACGAGGTCGGTGACGTCCTGCCGGGGGTCGGGCTCGTAGCCCAGGACCGCCTGCCAGAAGGACCGGGTCGCCGGCACGTCGGCGGCGTCGATGCCGACCTGGACGAACCGCGCCCGCTCCGGGGTAGCGGTGAGCCCCAGCGTCCGGGCCTCACGCTGGATCTGCTGGCACAGCGTGAGGTAGCGCTCGTCCATCTCCCAGCGGTCCTTGCCCGTGTCGAGCACCACGACCGCCTGGGGCCTCTCGTCATCGTGGTGTCGAGGCGTGCCGGTACCTCGCACGTCGACCAACAGCGGGAGACTCGCCCGGTCGGCGAGCTCGGCGGACACCCTCACGAGCTGGGCGGTCGCTACGGGAGTGGCGGTCGGGTAGACGGCGACGGCGGAGAAGACCAACCTCCAGTCGTCGGTGTCGGGCTCACCCCAGCGGTCGGCATCCGTCGGCAGGGGGAGCACATCGACCTCGTTCCCCTCCCCGTCCGCGAGCGTCGCGTAGTAGCCGTGGTGGGCGACCTGGGCGCCTGCCCGGGCCAGGTGGTCCACCGTCCCGGAGGCGACCGGCTGGGCGGCCACGGAGTCGAGGTGCAGCCTGTTCCGCAACGGCCGGGGGGAGTCCAACGGCTGGAACCGGAGCGGCAGGTGGCGACGCAGCGGGTCGACGAGACCGTGCCGGCCGTCCCGGTCGTAGCCGAGCGCAGACTGCCAGAAGGCCGACACGTCGTCCTCGTGTCCGGTGTCGACCACGAGCCCCACCTCCAGCAGGACCTCCGGCTGCGGCTCCAGGCCGAGGCGGCGGGCGGCGGTCGAGACCGCCGTGGCCAGGTCTGCACGTGCGGCGACCGACCCGTCGCCGTCGCGGAGCCGGATACGGACACCGGTGTCGCGTACGTCGACGTCGGGCAGGGCCGCTCCGGCACCGGTGCACAGGTCCAGCACGTCGCACGCCAGCGACCCTGGCTGCGCGTGGGAACCGGCGGAGAACCACGCGACGGCACCGTCGCCGAGGACGCTCCACTCCGCGGTGCCGGGATGGTCGGGGATGTCTGCGCCGGTCGTCGACGGTGAAGGGGGTGTCATGGGACCCACGCTGTCACCGCACCCCCGACCGCGTCAGCAGTCCGGAGTTCTCATCGGACAGAGAGCGTCCGCGTCGTCGTCATGGCACCGACCTCAGGAGGCCATCTCGACGGGGGAGGCGGAGGACAGGCCCCAGGCGTCGGCGAGCATTCGGTAGCTGCGGCGGCGCATCTGCGGGTCGAAGGTGTACGTCGTCACGATGAGCTCGTCCAGCTCGTGGGTGGCGGCGAAGGTCTCGAGCTGGTCGACCACGGTGTGCGGGGTGCCGACCATCCGCACCGACTGGTGGGCGTTCGCCAGGGGCAGCAGCTCGGTCGGCACGACAGCGGCCAGGCTTTCCACCGGCGGGTCGAGCGGCGCCGGCTGACCGGAGCGGATGCGGATGGCCATGAGCTGTGCGGTGGTGAAGAGGTGGTCCGCCTCCTCCTGCGTGGGTGCCACCAACACGTTCACGCCTGCCATGGTGGTGGGCCGGTCGACCTCGGCGGTCGCGGCGTCGGCGCGGAACCGGTCCCGGTAGATCGTCAGCGCCTCCTTGAGCTGGTCCGGGGCGAAGTGCGACGCGAAGGAGAAGGGAAGTCCCAGCGCTGCTGCGACCTGCGCGCCCCCGGTCGAGGAGCCCAGCATCCACAGCGGCACCCGGGTCCCCTCACCCGGCAGGGCCCGGACGCGCGCGCCGGCGCGGGGCTCCCCGAGGTAGCCCTGCAGGTCCGCGACCTCGGACGCGAAGTCCGGGAGGTGCCCGCTGGACCGGGACAGCGCAGCGGCCGTCATCGGGTCGGTCCCCGGCGCCCGCCCGAGACCGAGGTCGAAACGGTCCCCATGGATCGTGGCCAGGGTGCCGTAGTACTCCGCGACCATGAGCGGCGAGTGGTTGGGCAGCATCACCCCACCCGAGCCGAGGCGGATGCGGTCGGTGGCCTGAGCCACGTGGCCGAGCAGCAGCGCGGTGGCGGAGGACATGAAGGCCTCCGACCCGTGGTGCTCGGCCATCCAGAACCGGCGGTAGCCGAGCTCGTCGACCTCCCGGGCCAGCGCGACCGACTCCTCGATGGCGGTGGCCGCCGTCATCCCCTGGGAACGGGGGACGAGGTCGAGCACGGACAGCGGGATGCGTGTGGTGGGCATGTGACCTGAACGCCGAACGGACGGCGGGTATGCCTCTACGCCCGCGTCAGCACCTCTCTGCGTCGAGGATGCGCCGTGCCATGAGGCCGCCCCCACCCGATCCCACTGGCCAGCGTCACCGGGGCCACCCTCACCTGACCCCACCAGGTCGACCCGGCCCCGGGCCCTCAGGAAAGAAGCGCTGCCCTCGCAGGCTCCGGTCCCAGGGCAGCGGTCCGGGCCGACCCCGTCAGGGCCGGCTCCGGAGCGGGGGCCCTAGACGTGCCAGGTCACGGTGCCCCCGTCGACCGAGGCGCTCAGGTCGTGCTGGTGCACGACGGTGTGGTGCCGCCCGCAGAGCAGCGCCATCCGGCTGACATCGGTCTCGCCACCGCGGCTCCACCAGTCCACGTGGTGGCTGTCGCACCACTGGGGGAGGGCGCTGCACCCGGGATAGCTGCACCCCTTGTCCCGAGCAACGAGCGCGAGCCACTGCGACGGTGTGGCGTAGCGGGCCTTGTGCCCCAGCGCGAGCGGCTCACCGTCGGCTGCCATCCACACAGGGGTGAGCTCGGCCGAGCACGCCATCTCCGAGGCCTGCCGCGGTGGCACGTATCCGCCGTCCGCGGTCGTGGCGGGTCCGGACGGCAGGCCTCGCTCGGGGTCGAAGGGGATGGTGAGGATGACAGTGGCTCGGGCGGTCGACGGAGGCGCGCCGGGGCGGCTGATGCCCCGGTTGATGACGCTCGTCAGCGCGTCGAAGCGACGCTGCGTGGCGGTCCGGGGGTCAGGTTCCTGTGTGGTCTCGTCTGGAGCCGGCGCCGCCAGCTGGGAGGTGAGCACGCCGTTGATGGTGGCTGCCGCTCCGTCGGGTGCGTCGATGGTGAAGCGCGTGAGCCCCGGCGCGATCCGCCGTGATGTGACGCCGCGCAGGGCGATCGCCGCCCGTTCGCGCTCACCCGGCGCCTTCTCGTGCAGCAGGTCCTCGATGAGCCGGTGGCAGACGGTGGAGAGGTCCTTGTCGGAGACGTCCGTGCGCCCCGCAGCGGCCGTGGCGATGCGGGTGTAGGACTCCTGCTGGTCCGGGTCCAGCGATTCCTGGAGCCGCGTCATCGTCCGTGCCACGGTCGCCGCGCGGTGCAGCGGCACGTCACCGCTCGCGACCGCCTCGCCGATCTGCGCTCCCGCTGGGGCGTCGGACGCCGCGACCACGGCCGTGACCTGGCTCGCGTCCTGGGTGCTCAGCCAGGGGCACCGCACGCGCAGCCAGTCCAGCAGCGTCATCCCCGACTCCCGGTGCAGACCTCTGGCTGCCGCCTGCTGGGCCAGCCGGAAGCCGATCGCCCCCAGCTGCGTCTGCAGCCTCCCCACCGCCTCTATCGCCGCCGTCAGCCCCTCGTCCTGCACCATGACGACGTCGCCCGCTCCCAGAGCCGCACGCCCCAGCGAGAGCGAGGCGCCGTCGAGGCCAGCCGCCAGCTCCTCCTCCGGCAGGCCCGCACCGTCGTGCCCGTGCATCTCACCCAGCGCCACGCATACCTCGGCCATCAGCGCCTGGTAGTCCGCCGCACCCATCGCGTCCAGCTCGTCCAGTGCCTCGCCCCACCCCTCGTCCACCACGAAGGACGCGCCCTCGGCAAGCGACGCCCCCGCGCCGCCCCGCTCGCCCCCCGAGAAGTACTCCATACCCCCACTGAAGCACCCCCCACCGACAGACCCGCTGACCTGCGCCGACGCCCATGACAGACGTCACGCGCCCGCGCGCGCCGCAGTGGCAGGCTGGTGGCATGACATCAGAGCAGCCGAGCGCCGACCCGTGGGCCAGGTGGGGCTGGCTCTTCGGCGGCATTTGGCTGTTCTTCTTCGCCTTCCCGCTCACCCACATCTGGACCACCGAGGCATCGACCCTGTGGCGGGTGCTCGCGACCGGGCTGGTGGTGGCCTTCATGGCGGCCTACCTGGTCACCGTGCGCCAGGCGACCCGTCTCGTCGCCGCCGGGAGGTACTCCAGCGCCGCCCGCGGTGGGCTCGAAGGGCTGGCCGCCATGGTGGTCATCGCCGTCGTGCTGGCGGTGCAGATCGGCCCGTACTCGATGACCGCCTTCCCGTTCATCGTGGCGGTGCCGGTGTTCTTCCTGCCCTGGCGCGGGGTGTGGATCACGTCGCTGTCCCTCTTCGCGGTCGGGGTGGTCGCCAGCACCCTCGCCTGGGGCGCGCGTCCGTCCGCGATGCTCTGGGCCATCGCGCTCCTCGTCCTCAGCACGAGCGTGCTGTCCCGCCACCTCGAGGAGCGCCAGGAGTCGACGCGCGAGGTCGAGGGGCAGCTCGCGCTCACCGAGGAGCGCGAGCGCGTCGCTCGGGACGTGCACGACGTGCTGGGGCACTCGCTCACCGTGGTGACCATCAAGACCGAGCTCGCGCAGCGCCTCATCGACGTCGACCCCGCTGCGGCGAAGCGTGAGCTCGCCGACGTGCAGGACCTCTCCCGACAGGCGCTCGCCGAGATCCGCGCCACCGTGGGTGGGCTCAGGGTGGCGCGGCTGGCCGACGAGCTCGAGGCGGCGCACGTCGCCCTGGCGGGGGCGGGGATCGAGGCCGAGGTATGCGGTGCGGTCACCGACGTCGACCCTCGTCACCGCATCACCCTGGCCTGGGTGCTGCGGGAGGCGGTGACCAACGTGGTGCGGCACAGCGGCGCACGCAGGTGCACGGTCGAGTTCGGCGACGCCTGGCTGCGGGTGAGTGACGACGGGGTGGGCGGCGTGGTCGAGGGCAACGGCCTGTGTGGCGCGCGCGAGCGGGTGCGCGAGACGGGTGGACAGCTGGCCGTCGGCCCGGGCGGGCACGGCGCCGGCACGGTGCTGGAGGTGCGGTGGTGATCCGGTTGCTGCTGGCCGACGACCAGGCCCTGGTGCGTGGCGCCCTGGCCGCGCTCCTCGACCTGGAGCGCGACATGCAGGTCGTCGCGCAGGTGGGCCGCGGTGACGAGGTGCTTCAGGCGGTTCGCACCGCCGCACCTGATGTGTGCCTGCTCGACATCGAGATGCCGGGGAACGACGGCATCGGCGTCCTCGAGCAGCTGCGCGCCGAGGGTATGCCGACCCGTTGCCTCATGGTGACGACGTTCGGCCGGCCGGGTTACCTGAGGCGGGCGATGGACGCCGGCGCGAGAGGGTTCGTCGTCAAGGACACACCGGCATCAGAGCTGGCCGAGGCGGTGCGCCGGGTGCACGCCGGCGTGCGGGTGGTCGACCCCGCGCTGGCCACCGAGTCGCTGCTGGGCGGCCCGAACCCGCTCACCGACCGTGAGCGGGAGGCCCTGCGCGCGGCCCTCGACGGCTCACCCATCCAGGTCATCGCCGGCCGGCTCTTCCTCTCGCCGGGGACCGTGCGGAACTATCTGTCCTCGGCGATCGGCAAGACGGGCACGACGACCAGGGTGGAGGCGGCCAAGTTCGCCGAGGACCGCGGCTGGCTCTGAGGCCGTTCGGGTGTCAGCCGTCGTTGCTGTAGAGCCGGTTCCTCGAGGTCAGGACCTCGAGGGGAGTGGCCGGTCCGTCGATGGTGACGCTGCTGGGGATGGTGCTCCACTCACCGCCGTCGACACTGACCTCGCCGCCGTACTCGACGGAGATGTAGGGGCTGACCTCCGCGGCAGCGGCGTATTCGTGGGTGATGTCACCATTGGGGTAGGGGCCGCCAAGGCTGGTCGTCGGGCCGAGCACGGCGCCGTCCCCGGTGACATAGGTGGCCCCGATGAGGGTCGGCCTGATGCGCACCTCGTGGCCGATGAGCGTCGTGACGTCGACCTCCTGCGGCTCGAACCCGCCCTCAGGCCAGGCCAGCTCGAAGTAGACCGGCAAATTGACCAGTGTGCGGTTGCCCGGCGGCTCCATCACCGTCTGCGGCAGCGCGAACTGGGTGCGGTGGAACTGCTCGATGATCATGGCCTCAGTGAGTTCTTCGTCGGCTTGTTCCCCAGAACGCGGCGGGACTGAGTCTGTGAAGCACGTTTGCCCGTCGCGCTCCCACGAGGTCTGGGGACCCTCGGCCGAAACGACGCGCCTGTAAATGATCGACATAGCGAGGGAGGGCTCCGGTTGACTTAGGCACGCGTCGATAGCCGCTTGGCAGATGTCCAGGCGCGGTTCATCGACTGAGTTTGGTGGCATGCAATCGATAACCGCGCGGTACTCGTACCAGGACCGCGGAGAATCAGCGCTGCTTCCGGGCGGCCAGTAGTTGGCTTTCGCCCTAGTTTCGGCGACCGTCAAGCCGACCTCAGTCCCGCCGCCGTCGCGAATCTTCTTCTTGAACCCGCCCGGTGGTGGGTCCGTGCCGGGTGGCTCTGCTAGTAGGGTCGGGCCGGGGGTAGACAAAACTATTGACAGAAGAGAAGTACCAATGATGCTGAGTCTTGAGTGGTTTCCCACAACTACTCCACTAACGTAATTTCATCAACGATCCAATTCGATTGGCGGGGAGTCAGTCGAACGACGATATCCGCATTCCCGGCGCCGGGTCCTGACAGCTGCTCGATCTCGAGTTCTACCCGTGCTCCATCACTTGAGAGGAGGCCTCTCGCATCCTTCGCGATGACATAATCGCCGGTGGTCTGATACTGACTGGCCTCCTCAATGAGGCCGGAACACGAGTCGCACTCTGAGCCGCTGAGTTCCTCTGCCGGCCCGGTTTCGCCTGTCCTGTAGGCCCAATTCAGAACATCGATGTAGTGCTGGGCAAACGCCTCCGCCCCCTCCTCGGTCTGCTCCCGAGCCTCAGCCGGCATCTCCGGAGGCCCCTCGGCCGCGGGATCCTCCGTCGGCTCCTCCGTCGCCGTCTCAGCGGGCGCAGACGTCACAGCCACGTCGTCCGGCTCCTGGGTGGCCGTCGTCAACGCCTCCTCGGGCGTCGGCATGGGGGAGGGCTCACTCTCCTGCGTGCAGGCGGTGAGCAGTGCGAGACCAGCTACGACGGCGATGGCGGTGCGTCTCACGGCATACCCCTTCTGGATCCTGCAGCCGCGACTCCCCAGCGACCGTGGTCTGGCCCCAGTCTGCCCCAGCTCGGACCTCCAGAACCGTTGTCCACAGTAGAGACTCCCGCTTGGTCTGACCAGACCTCGGCGCCCCCGATTCGTCGAGATCCGCGTCGTTCAGGGCTTCGCGCCGACCGGCGCCAACCGCGACACGCGGGACCCTTGCATCTGGTAGCCGACTGACCTACGCTCCCCATATCTAGTAGTTACAGGCCTGTGGTTCGTCCACATCTTGTGCACAACCGGGTAGCGTGTATGCACACGTCATCCACACACAGTCCCCAGATCCACCCACAGAACGCCCGTCACAGGGGGCGTTCGCGCCGCGCTGCCGCGAGACCGAAGGAGGCGAGTCATGCACTGCCCGTTCTGCCGTCATACCGACTCCAAGGTCGTCGACAGCCGCGTCCAGGAGGAGGGGACCGTCATCCGCCGGCGTCGCCAGTGCCCCGAGTGCGGGCGCCGCTTCGGCACCGTCGAGACCGCGACGCTCTCGGTCATCAAGCGCTCCGGCGCGACCGAGCCGTTCAGCCGCGACAAGGTCATCTCCGGCGCGCGGAAGGCCTGCCAGGGTCGCCCCGTCTCCGACGCCCAGCTGCAGCTCCTCGCGCAGCAGGTGGAGGAGTCGATCCGCTCGCTCGGTCAGGCCGAGGTGGACGCGCACGAGGTGGGCCTGGCCATCCTCGAGCCGCTCAAGGCGCTCGACGAGGTCGCCTACCTGCGGTTCGCGTCCGTCTACCAGGCGTTCGACAACCTCGACGACTTCGAGTCGGCCATCACGCTGCTGCGCTCCGAGCGCGACGTGGCGGCCGCCTCACCAGGGCAGACGCCCTAGACACGGGTATGTCAGTACCCACCGCTTGACTCATATCAGCAACTCCGAGCACGACACCACACACAGGGAGAGCTAGTCATGACAGAGACGACCGGGGCGAAGACGCGCGCACGCCGGGGCGACAAGGGCCTCACCATCGAGCGCATCTTCACCACGCCTGGTGTCCACCCCTACGACCAGGTGACCTGGGAGAAGCGGGACGTCGTCCAGACCAACTGGAAGACGGGGGAGACGATCTTCGAGCAGCGCGGTGTGGAGTACCCCGACTTCTGGTCGGCCAACGCCTCGACCATCGTCACGACGAAGTACTTCCGCGGCGCCGTCGGCACCGACGCCCGCGAGACCGGCCTCAAGCAGCTCATCGACCGCGTCGTCCTCACCTACGTCAAGGCGGGCAAGGAGCACGGCTACTTCGCGACCGACGAGGACGCCGAGATCTTCGAGCACGAGCTGACGTATGCCCTCGTGCACCAGGTCTTCTCCTTCAACTCTCCCGTGTGGTTCAACGTCGGCACCCAGAGCCCGCAGCAGGTCAGCGCCTGCTTCATCCTCTCGGTCGACGACTCGATGGACTCGATCCTCAACTGGTACAAGGAGGAGGGCTTCATCTTCAAGGGCGGCTCGGGCGCCGGCCTCAACCTCTCCCGCATCCGCTCCTCCAAGGAGCTGCTGTCCTCCGGCGGCACCGCCTCCGGCCCGGTCTCCTTCATGCGCGGCGCCGACGCCTCCGCGGGCACCATCAAGTCCGGTGGCGCCACCCGCCGCGCGGCCAAGATGGTCGTCCTCGACGTCGACCACCCCGACATCGAGGAGTTCATCGACACCAAGGCGCGCGAGGAGGACAAGATCCGCGCCCTCCGCGACGCCGGCTTCGACATGGACCTGGGCGGCAACGACATCGTCTCGGTGCAGTACCAGAACGCCAACAACTCCGTCCGCGTCTCCGACGAGTTCATGCGTGCGGTGGAGGAGGAGGCCGAGTTCGGCCTCACCTCCCGCAAGGACGGCTCGGTGGTCACCACCGTCGACGCCAAGCACCTCTTCACCAAGATGGCGCAGGCCGCGTGGGAGTGCGCCGACCCGGGCATCCAGTACGACGGCACCATCAACGACTGGCACACCAACCCCGAGACCGGCCGCATCACCGCGTCCAACCCCTGCTCGGAGTACATGTCGCTGGACAACTCCAGCTGCAACCTCGCCTCGCTCAACCTCATGAAGTTCCTGCGCGAGGACGACACCTTCGACGTGGAGACCTACCAGAAGGTCGCCGAGCTGGTCATCACCGCGATGGACATCTCGATCTGCTTCGCGGACTTCCCGACCGACCCGATCGGCGAGACCACCCGCAACTACCGCCAGCTCGGCATCGGCTACGCCAACCTCGGCGCGCTGCTCATGGCGACCGGCCACGGCTACGACTCCGAGGGTGGCCGCGCGCTCGCCGCGTCGCTCACCTCACTGCTCACCGGCGCGGCCTACAAGCGTTCCGCCGAGCTCGCCGGCGTCGTCGGCCCCTACAACGGGTATGCCCGGAACGCCGACGCGCACAAGCGCGTCATGCGCAAGCACCAGGCGGCGAACGACGAGATCCGCACGCTGCACACGATGGACTCCGCGGTCCACAAGGCCGCGACCAAGGCCTGGGACGCCGTCGTCAAGACGGGGGAGAAGCACGGCTACCGCAACGCGCAGGCCTCCGTCCTCGCCCCCACCGGCACCATCGGCTTCATGATGGACTGCGACACCACCGGCATCGAGCCCGACTTCTCGCTGGTGAAGTTCAAGAAGCTCGTCGGTGGCGGCTCGATGCAGATCGTCAACCAGACCATCCCGCGGGCGCTCAACCGCCTGGGGTATGCCGACGAGACCATCGAGGCGATCGTCGAGTTCATCGCCGAGAACGGCCACGTGATCGACGCCCCGGGCCTCAAGCCGGAGCACTACGAGGTCTTCGACTGCGCCATGGGCGCCCGCGCGATCCGCCCGATGGGCCACGTGCGGATGATGGCCGCGGTGCAGCCGTTCCTGTCCGGTGCCATCTCCAAGACCGTCAACCTGCCGGAGTCGGCCACCGTCGAGGACATCGCCGAGGTCTACCTGCAGGGCTGGAAGCTCGGCCTCAAGGCGCTGGCCGTCTACCGCGACAACTGCAAGGTCGGTCAGCCGCTGTCCGACGGCAAGGCGGACAAGGAGAAGAAGACCGACGAGGTCGAGGCCCCGGTCGAGAAGGTCGTCGAGTACCGGCCCGTCCGCAAGCGGCTCCCCAAGCGCCGGTCCAGCCAGACCACGAGCTTCGCCGTGGGCGGCGCGGAGGGTTACCTCACCGCCGGCACCTACGAGAGTGGTGACCTGGGCGAGCTGTTCCTCAAGTTCGGCAAGCAGGGCTCGACCCTCGCCGGTGTCATGGACGCCTTCTCCATCGCGGTGTCGATCGGACTGCAGTACGGCGTGCCGCTGGAGACCTTCGTCGAGAAGTTCACCAACCTGCGCTTCGAGCCGGCCGGTATGACGGACGACCCGGACGTGCGCATGGCGCAGTCGATCATGGACTACGTCTTCCGCCGCCTGGCGCTGGACTACCTGGACTTCGAGACCCGGTCGTTCATGGGCATCCACACCGCGGAGGAGCGGGCCCGCCAGCTCGAAACCGGGTCGTACGCCCCGCTCGAGCCGTCGAACGACGACGACGACTACGAGGACGAGCTGGAGAATTACAGCCAGACCGCGGCCACCACGCCGGCCAAGAAGGCCGACAAGGTGGAGAAGGTCGCCGACCAGTTCGGTGCCGGTGCCGCTGACGCTCGCAAGGTCGACGCGGAGATCCACTCCTCGGCCGAGCTGCTCGAGCAGTTCCAGGGCAAGGTTGCCGACGCACCGATCTGCATGACCTGCGGGACGAAGATGCGTCCGGCTGGGTCCTGCTACGTCTGCGAGGGCTGCGGTAGCACCAGCGGCTGCAGCTGACACTGTTTGTCGACCACATGGGCTGTCCGGAGTTTCCGGGCAGCCCATGTGGCGTCAGGTAGAGCGAGGTGAGGCTCGGACGTCGGCTGGTGGCAAATGCGTCCCGAAGCGATGGAAATAGAAGCGCGAGGCTGCTGCACAGTCAGGTGGCATCTGATCTGTGACGCTGTGAGGCGTCTTGGAGGATGTGCATAGTGCTCAAGCCCTCCCCCAGAAACTCCGCGACGAGAGGGACAACGTCACGGGAAACTGTGAGCCTGGACAGACGATGAAGCAGACTGGCCGCTCACGCAATCTGATCTATCCTGTCCTCAACCCGTGGAGTCACCGACCCACCATCGGCATTCGATCGGCGTCGGCTGGAACAAGGCCGTTGTCGGCTGGAACAAGGCCGTTGTGCCAAGCTGTGCATCATGGACAGTAGCGTTCCTCAGCGAGCGTGGCTACTCATGGCTGCGGGGGACAAACGCGGACACGGGGGCAACGCAGGATACGACGACCAGTACGACGCGCATTACTCATGGGACAGCAACGTTCCGAACTACAGCAAGCTTCGGGTGGGCGATCCTGTCGCTCTATGGGACAAAGAGCGCCTACTCGGCATCTCGGTGCTCGAGGAGATTGAGATCACGCGCGGTTCGAAACTTCTTTACCGTTGCCCCGCATGCAACACCACTCGAATCAGTGAGCGAAAGAAAGTCGAGCCCCGGTATCGTTGCATGAAATGTCGCTATGAGTTCGTGAAACCCCTTGTCGACATTGTCGAAGTTGACCTATATAGAGGGAGGTACGACGCGGCATGGGTGTCGCTCGATGGGCTATTTGACCAAAAAGCAGTTCGGTCCTACGCGGTGAATAAGGGTGACATCAACGCAATGCGTCCGATCGATTGGGCAGCCTTCGGAAACGCGCTCATTGCGAAGGGAGCTGGACGTGCGGTCGACCGAGTGGCAGCACGCGTAGACAACAGTTGGGCGTCCTCTCGTGGGCTGCCCATGGCACCTCAAGGGTTTATGCAATCCCTTGTCCGAGTCCGCAGGGGACAGCGGCATTTTCGTGAGCATCTTCTAGCAGCCCAGGGAAACCTTTGCGCTTTCACTGGGGGTGCACCTAGCCAGGTCCTAGAGGCAGGGCATCTGTACAGCTACGCCCAGGTCGGTACTCACTTCGAACACGGCGGAATGATGCTTCGTAGAGACATCCATCGCTTATTCGACGATGGGATGCTTGCAGTCCAGCCGTCAAACATGAGAATCGACGTCGCTCCGACCCTTGAGAGGTTTCCTCAATACGCTCGACTGCATAACCAACCACTGACCTTGCGCCTACGGGACGAGCAGGTGGACTGGCTGAGCATGCATTGGCGGGAGCACCAGCTAATGCACTTGGGCTGAGAAGCAACCGTATCCTCGGAGAAGTGACGCTCTATGGGAACTGGAAACCTCACTTGTAAAGAACCAACTCGGCTGGGATTAACCCATCCCTACGCCTCTCAGTTGGCTCTTAGGCGGCGCGGCGCAGAATGTGCTTGGCCAAGAGATTGCCTATGGAAAGCGCCATCGGAGGTGGAACGGCATTGCCGATCTGGCGCGCAATGGCTGCTTTGGACCCGACCCACCGGAAGTCTTCTCGGAATCCCTGGATCAGCGCAGCTTCGTAGTGCGTTATCGCTCGGTCAGCACTTGGGTGAAGGTAACGTCCCTTCTCAGGCTTGAAAAACTCGGTACGGATCGTGACGGAGGGCTTGTCCCATGTCAGCCTCCCCATCACATCGCCAGCACCCGAGGTGTGGCGTCGCCAACAGTCCATCTGAAGTTCGTCGGGGAGGTCGCGTCGATTCCCGCCAGGTGGTATCGCCTGATAGCGCGCCAGCGAGATGGGGGTAGGCTGACGAGTGAAATGCAACTCATGAGTGAAATAGGCGCCTGGGTAAGCATTGCCCCTGAACTCAATCGCTCGGGGCGATGGGGGGTTTATGGCACTCACGTCGGGCGACACTTTCGCCAGCGCATCGCGAACCGTGGGGATGCGCAAGTGGGGCATTGGAGCGCCAAGGGGTGGCAAGTCTTTGGGGCGACCTACGACGATGGCGCGGCGTCGTACTTGAGCAGTACCGTAATCGCTAGCGCGCAAGATATGCGTCTCTAGTCTCCACTGACGCAGATTGCCCTTGGGGCTTGTGGTTTCTCTCTCAAGCAGGGCATACTGACCAGACTTGAGAAACTGTGGAACATTCTCAATGACGAAAAAGACTGGCCTGATGCGTCGGATTGCATCGACATACTGTAGCCACAGATTATTTCGGGGATCATCGGGATCCTGCTTGCCGAGTGGGGAGAAGCCCTGACAAGGGGGGCCGCCTATCACGACCTCAGCGAGCGGCAGTGGACCCTGCACCCAGTCCCTGATGTCACCCACATGGACGTGGTCCCCAAAATTCTGCGCGTAGGTCGCGGCAGCCGACGCGTCCATCTCAACAGCGGCGACTGGCACGTAGCGCCCTGTCTGCATAAAGCCGTCCGTCAGGCCACCGCAACCGCTGAAGAGATCGACGAGGCGCAGCAGCTCTGACATGCCTCCTACCTTCTCACGGGTCAGCAGGCGGTCACGAGAGGCTCGCCATGGCTGGGGATGACCGTTTACGGGACCCCGCTCTGCAATCGCAGTCCACCCCAGGTAGCATCCAAGCCAGCTGTCGACGCGGACGCGTCGATGTTCATGGCTAGCCTGAGGGGTAAGGCTCGTTTTAACGCTGCCAGGCGAGGCAGACGGCGGGTTGGATGACGCTTGGGGTGGTCGGCGCTGACCCGAGGAGCGTGCGCGCGAGTGACATTCGACCCCCAGTCGTGGAAACCTGACGCAGGCCTTGCTCGCGAGGTCGAGGCCCAGTTTGGCAGGACGATCGAGTCCTACCGGATACATCCTGACCTCGTCTCCGAGCACGCGAATCACGAGGAATCCATCCGTACCGGCGGCTATTCCAGCCGAACGCTTCTCGAGCTTGTGCAGAACGCTGCAGATGCGTTAGCCGGCACGGGAGAGCCAGGAGTCCCTTTCGCAGGTAGAGTGGAGATCGTCCTCGACACCGATCAGGGAGTGCTGTACTGCGCGAACGCGGGACGTCCTTTTTCTGCAAAGGGGATCGTAGCCATAAGTATGGCGCATCTGTCCGACAAGCGCGGGGACGAAATCGGTCGGTTTGGCCTGGGCTTCAAATCCGTGCTTGCTGTAACCGAAGCTCCCCAGGTCTTCAGCCAGTCTGTCTCTTTCGAGTTCAACTCGCTCCGCGCACGCACCGAACTTCAGAAGTTGGCAGCAGCGAAGCGGTATCCCGTGCTTCGCACGGCAACGCTGATCGACGCCGCCGCGGCCTTCGGAACCGACCCAGTGCTGGCAGGCCTGGCCTCTTGGGCGACGACGATCATCAAGCTCCCCGCTGTGACAAACATCGAGAGGCTACGGAGCGAGATCGAGAGCTTCCAGTCTGAGTTCCTTTTGTTTGTTGCTGCAGTTCGAGAGGTGAGGCTGCGTGTCATCGGCTCCGAACCGTTCGAAACACGGCATCTCTCTCGCGATCTCGGCGGCGACCTTTTCCGAATTGAGCGGCCCGAGGGTGAGGGCGACGACTGGATTGTCAAGAGTCGAATGCATGCTCCCTCGACGGAGGCGCGCAGGCAAGTCGGAGAGGCTGTCTCGCGCTCCGTGGTAAAGGTGACTGTCGCTGTGCCAACACGGTTCAGTCAGTTGGGGTTGGGTGAGTTTTGGTCCTACTTCCCCCTGCAAGACCGGACGACAGCTACCGGGCTTTTTAATGCGCCGTGGAGCGTCAACGACGACCGTACAACACTGCTGGAAAATGATTACAACCGGGAGATTCTCCGCTGCCTTAGTGAGATGTTCGTCGGGCTGCTGCCGAGGCTTTCGCACACCACGGATCCAGCGGCGCATCTCGATTACATGCCTGCCCGAGGCAAAGAGATTCGTGGCTTCGGGGACCGCCTGCTGACGATCAACGTTCCTAAACTAGCTGCCGTTCGAGCACTGATACCCGATGCGCGTGGAGCCCTCCGGAACGGTGCTGATCTCAAGCCGCTCGACTTCCGTGTTGGCTTCGATGTTGACGTCCATCAAGCGTGGATCAGGTCACCCAACACGGGCGATGACGTCCCTCACTGGCGCTGCTACTCTACGCCCACTCGAGCCACGCGTCTTCGTGATCTGTTCACCTCGGTGGTCGCGGGCGACGTCGACGCCAGTTCGCGTGACGTCAAGCGCGCGCTCGACACGCTGCCCAAGCGCGGACTGCTGTCTTGGCTTCGAGAGTGGGCAGAGGGGGATGACCCTCAGTCGGCGGCCAACGCCTTCCGCACCGTGGCCCGTAATTCTGGTATCGATGGCATCGAAGGGGCCAAAGTCATCCCGACTACCGACGGCATGCGGCCTCTGACTGATCGCAACGTTGTATTTCTGAGCCGCGAGGCCGACCTCGAGGTTGATGGGGCTGTTTTCGTCGACACTGCCTTCCTCGCTGAGAAAGACGTAGAGAGGCTGCTGCGAGACCGCGGCTTCCGCAATCTCGACCCTCAGGCAATCCTCAATGCGCGGCTGGCCACACTATCGGTTACCGCGGGCGACGAGGCTTACACGAAAGTCTGGGACGCCGTTCTCGATTTGTCCGTTCACGAGGCCGTTAAGACGATACGCGCCTCCACTGCACCGATCATGGTGCCCACTCAGGACGGCGGATGGGCCTGGCCGCGCCAAGTGATAGACGTGGACGTCGACCTGGGCGAGCAGTTTGCCTCGAAACTGCTCCATCGAAATCGCTGCGTGCCTGACGTCGCCACAGGGATCGGAGTGATTCGGCACCCGGTGAAGGATTTCCCTCTCGAGGACGAGCCGTTCTTGGAGCTGTACCAGCAGGGGGTGCTTACCGACCTGAATGCTCAGTTGGGCCCCGGTGACCGCCCCATCGACTCGATCGAACTGACTCCCGGCGAGGGGCCTGGCCCGTTCTCTGTGCTGTTCATGCTCCGCGATGCCGGCGCTCCCGCTCCGGTCCGGGAGGCCTGGACCACGGCTATGCTTGCTTTCGGCGACGAAGAGTGGATCTGCGAGGACCGAGACACACAGCGGACCTACTCTGTCACCTCGCCCCTCCGCTGGGCCGTGGAGCAGGCTGGCCTGCTCAGAACAGGCCGCGGATTTCGGCCGCCACCGGACGTTGTGGCCCCGTCGCTCGTCCGCTACAGCGGATTGCTCCCCTTGTATCAGGGTCCAAGGCAGGCAGTGGATCTGCTTCGCCTGCCGGACGAGCTTGAGTCTGTGTCTCCACGCGTGCTGCGGGAGATGCTCGAGGGTGAAGTCTTCCCTCGTGTCGACGACGACGTACTTGTCGAGTTCGTTGTGACCGCCAGCCGCATCGGTCTGGGGGGTGGCAAGCCCGCGAGCATCCCGGCACGCGTCAAGCAGATGGTCGAGCCCCGTCCACCCAACGCCGTGTACGTCGCGACGACCGAAGAGCAGGAGGAGTTTCTGCGCTTGAGGCAACGCCCCTACCTACGGGCATCCTCGGGCGAGGTCGAGGAACTGGTGCAGGTCGTGGGCTGCCGCCGGTTCGAGGACAGCTTCTCCTTCTCGATGGTCATCGAGGGGCAGCGGGACGGCGAGCCAATCACAGACAAGTTCACGGGGTTGCGCAACGGCCTGTGGAGGGAGCGCGTAGCAAACTCGAAGGTAGCCCGTGCCCTTACTATCGCTCGGCGCGTGACGACAGAGGACGGCGTCGAGGACCAGCCGGCGGACTGGTACGTCGATGGTGTCGACCTCGTTGTGCGAAGCGACGCCGATGATAAGCAGGTGCTGCAGTTCGTCAGCGATGCATTCGACCTGAGCCTAGACAACGCCCAGATTTCCAATGTGATGGAAGTCGGACTCAATTACAAATTGGAAGTTCTCCGCCAGCAGGCGCGCTCCGTGGAGTCGGACGCTGAGCGGCTAGACCTCTATATCGGGCCAGACGACCTCAAGGAGGCCCTGCCCAAAGGCCTTTGGTCGGCTTTGGCCGCGCAGGGGCTCGTGGACGATGACACACCTGTGGCCGATCTGCTCCTCACCGTCTATGGATCCGACTCACTGCGTATCCTCGCGGATCGTTTCCGGGACGAGGGGTACTCGGATGTGCCATCTGCCTGGGCAGGGACGCCAGCGGCAATCTCCTGGGTCCGCAAGATGGGATTTGGTGCCGAGTACGCCGGGCAGCGGCGACAGGCACAGCCCGAGGAGTTTGTTGTCCCAGGCGCCGTCCGTCTCAACAAGCTACACGGTTACCAGAAGAAGATCGGCGAAGATCTCCGAACTGTGTTGACTCAACCTTCGGCGAACGGCCCTGCTCAGAAAGGCATGGTCGAACTTCCAACCGGCGCGGGCAAGACGCGCGTCGCGACAGAGACGATGCTCAAGCTTCTGATTGACGAGGTACTTGCGGGGACGGTCCTGTGGATCGCCCAGTCGGTTGAACTCTGTGAGCAGGCCGTTCAGACTTTCCAGACGGTGTGGCGGTACCTTGGCGACGAGCGGCCGCTCACCATCGGCCGCCTATGGGAGGGAAACACTGTCCACGAGCCCGACACGGAGTTCGCCGTCGTGGTTGCGACGGACGCCAAGCTGGAAGCCGTCATGGGCCTGCCGGAATACGGGTGGCTCAAGTTTCCGGTAGCAGTGTTCATCGACGAGGCGCATCGGGCCGGAGGATCCAGCAGATACACCCGGATCCTGCGGTGGCTCGGTGTCGATGGACGGAGCTGGGAGCGTCCGCTTGTCGGTCTATCAGCGACGCCGTTCAAAGGCAGCGTCGAGAACGCGGAGGGGACCAGGGATCTGGCTGCTCGTTTCGGCCACAATCGTTTAGCCGCATTCCAGACCAACGCGTACCAGGAACTGGTGAGGCTCGGCGTGCTCGCGAGGGTCGAGCATGAGATTTTGCCGACGGGCTTTGAGATCCCTCTCAATTCCGTCGAGCGAGCCACGCTCCAATCCACGCGACTCATCGACCGAAACCTCTACGAGCGGATCGGTCGCAGTGAAGCTCGCATGAAAGTCCTGGTGGAGCACATCATTGATCAAGACCCCGACTGGCCGATACTTGTCTTCACTCCCAGCGTCCTGTCAGCTCAGGTACTCGCCGCATCCCTGAGGTACCGCGGCCATAAAGCAAAATCAGTAAGCGGTCAGACGGGCCGTCAGGAGAGACGCAGTGTCATTCGAGACTTCCAAGAGGGCAAGATTCAAGTGCTTGCGAACTGCGATCTGCTCGTGCAGGGTTTCGACGCCCCTGGCGTCCGGGCCCTATACATCGCCCGTCCGACGTTCAGCCCGAGTGCCTATATCCAGATGGCGGGACGAGGGCTGCGCGGAAAGGAGAACGGCGGCAAGGAGCAGTGCCGCATCGTTGACGTGGCCGACAACTGGGGAGCAATGAACGACTTTCTAGGTTATCGGGAGTATGAAGACCTCTGGAAGGAGCAAGGCTGATGATCCTCGTTCCCGCGCTCGCCGACATCGAACAACGCGCCACGAGTCCCGCTGAACGCGCATTCGCCCGTCTGCTGCGAGATGTCGTCGGAGACGCCGACGCGGTGGCATTCCATTCCGTCGACCTGCGTTCGCACTCCTACAAGCAGCAGGCCGAGGCTGATTTCGTCGTGCTTTGGAAGGGGACCGTCGTGGTTATCGAGATCAAGGGCGGCGGTGTGCGGAGGCACGACGGTATCTGGTACTCGGTGGACCGCCGCGGTGATTGGCACAAGCTGATCGGCTCACCGATGGAGCAGGCGCGGTCGGCGGCCTTCGCGTTGCGTGACATCCTGCGCGAGGAGGGCATCGGCTGGTTTGCACATGAGTCCGTCGTCGTGACGCCAGACATCGACGCTCCTCCACACGCGGTCGGCTGGCTACCGACACATTGGCTCGCGCGTGACGACATGACGATCGCCAAGCTCACAGCGTCGCTCGACGCCGTCGTCGCCGGCGCGCGAACACCGCCGTCCAGCCAGAGGCGTGCGCGCACTAGTGACCTGCGGACCCGGCTGTTCGGCGAGTTTACGCGCATGCCCGTCATCGATGCACAGCGTGGCGCCGTGATCGAGGAGCAGACACGCGCGACAGCGGGCCAGGCCCGAGTCCTCGCCGCCTTGGCCCGGAACCAGCGCGTGCTTGTCTTCGGTGGCGCCGGAACCGGCAAGTCGCTTGTCCTTGTCGAGGCCGCTAAGCAGGAGGCAGACCAGGGCAGATCGGTTCTGATCACTTTCCGGTCGCCAGGTCTTGTGCAGTTCTTCTCCCCGCACATCGCTGATCGTGACATCGATCTAGTTCCCTTCGAGAACCTCGCACGTGTCCATCCGCACGACGTCGTGCTGGTCGATGAGGCGCAGGACCTGATGACAGCTGAGGCCATGGACAGAATCGACACTGTGATTGACGGTGGGCGTGCGGCAGGACGTTGGCGCATGTTCCTCGACCCGAACAATCAGGCGCACGTGGATGGTGGTTACGACGAGGACGTCGCCGCCCTGGTAGCTGACGAAGCCATCTCGGTCGACCTGGATCTCAACGTCCGTAACACTCGCGCGATCGTTCACGTCGTCCAGGAATACCTCGGCGCCGACATCGGCGACCCCGGCATCGTCCATGGCGAGAAGGTCGCGTGGCACACGACCCCGGGGGACGCATCCGTTGCAGACGCAGAAGCCCTGGCGAAGGAGCTCCTCGCAGACGGTGCACGTCGGGATCAGACCTGGATCATCGATGTCGCGTCCAGCGATGCCCCACGCACCAGCGCGGCAGGATTCACCGTTACCAGCCCGAGGTACGCGAAGGGGC
The DNA here is from genome assembly GCF_004153545.1 of Serinicoccus sediminis. GTDB lineage: Bacteria > Actinomycetota > Actinomycetes > Actinomycetales > Dermatophilaceae > Ornithinicoccus > Ornithinicoccus sediminis_A. The sequence goes on from NZ_SDVA01000004.1 coordinate 144,179, forward strand.
TAGAGGTGGAGCATGCTCTCGTGTGTGGGCTCCCGGTCGACTTCGATAGGGCGAGCATCGCCGCTTTCTACGTTGCTGTCACTCGCGCCCGGGTCTCGCTGCACATCCTGGCGTCGAAGGACGACAAGAAGCGCCTCCAGAAGCTTGTTCGACAGCGGATGGTGACCGAATGACCCTCACCCGTGCGCAGAAGGCAGTACTCGATCATCTTCGCTCCGCCTACGTCGGGCCAGACGGTGGCGATGACGAGACAATCGAGAATCTCCCCAACAGGCAGTACGCCGTGGGTTTGCTTTTCCCTCGAGAGAACGGCCAGCCCGTCACCGACGACGGTGCGGGGCACGCCCTCTCGAACGAGGACCAAGACATCAAGGCAGACGTCGCGGCGACAGGCGAGGTCGAGGAACAGGGTGCTGGCGTGCCGATCGCCGAAGACTGGCGACCATCGTCGATCGCGATCTCGTTCGTCACAGACCGTCCTTCGGTCCGCTGCGACTTGAGTGGAGCCACTTATGCTCAGGTGGATGACGACGGTCCGCCGCGCTGGCGAAGGCACGCCTTCGCTTTCGAAGGGCTCGAGTTGGGCGAGGGTGCTGGCCCTAAGGAGCGAAACGCTGGCGCGGTACCGATCGAGGTGGGCGCCCGCTGGCGCGATCTCGGTGACCACCACCTGGTTACCGTCCACGCCCGCGTACTTGCCAAAGCGTCGGGTGAAGCCCGCGCAGATGCTGCCGCGAGCCTCTATCAGGTGGCCCTCAGTGTGCAACCCACCGAAGGTGGGACCATTTACGAGTACGACACCAACCGTTCCTTCGACCTCGACGACGAGGCGGCCGAGCTGCGCCTCCGGTACCGGGAGCGGAAGGTATACGCCGTCGGCCACGGTATGGCCGCAGACTGGCATTTCACGGATAATCGGTGCACCAGGGTGTGGCTCGACCCTGTCCCTTCCTTCGTTGTGCCCGCAATCGAGACGACTGGCTTCAAGAGCGGTACCACCGAAGCACGTGCCCTGCGCCTGGACCACCTCGCAGACATCGACACCGCAACCGATGACGTCCTCGTTTCCCTCGACGCCTTCGTTGAGGCCTTCGCAAGTTGGGTCGCTGCGGAACGCGGACGCGTCGCCGCATTCGGGAACAGCAGCCAGGTCGCGGAGCAGATCGTTCGCCGTTCGGAGACAGCGTTAACCCGAATGCGTGAGTCTGTGGACCTGCTCCGTTGTCCAGCTCAAACGGACCTGCGCACCGCCTTCGCGCTCGGCATGGAAGCAATGCGCCTGCAGATGCACCAGGCCGCGCTTGGCCGCGGTGAGGAGTCTCCGCCTGCGTGGCGTCCGTTCCAGCTTGGTTTCCTCCTCCTCGCGCTTCCCTCCACCATCGACGACACGCATGTGGATCGAGGGCTTGTCGACCTCATCTGGTTCCCCACGGGCGGCGGAAAGACTGAGGCATACCTCGGTCTGGCTGCCATCGAGATCTTTTATCGTCGCCTCCTTCACGGGGCGTCTGGCGGTGGCACCGCGGTCATCACCCGCTACACCCTCCGACTCCTTACGGCGCAGCAGTTCCAACGTGCTGCGTCGCTCATTTGCGCAATGGAGCTGCTGCGTCGCCCGGATCGGTTGGCCGATCAGCGGGCGCGTGGCATGCTCCCTTTTACAATCGGTCTCTGGGTTGGCAATGAAGTAACGCCAGGCACCCGCAGAGACGCGAAGGCGGCACTTGAGCGACTGCATAAGGCGGCACGGCCCGAGGAGGCAAATCAGTTCCAGGTCGAATCGTGCCCGTGGTGCAGTGCCGCGCTGCTGCCGGCGAACCGTACGGCAAACCGTGCCGCATACGGTCTTCGGCTCGTGGGAAACGACGTCGTCGTCCACTGCACTCGGCCGAGCTGTGAGTTCAAAGACGAGCTGCCAGTCGCGGTGGTCGACGAGTCTCTCTACGAGGATCCCCCAACGTTCCTCCTGGCGACCGTAGACAAGTTCGCCCGACTGCAGTACCGTCCCGAGGCCGGGAAATTGCTTGGACTCAATACCGCATTCCGGCAGCCGTCGATGATCATCCAGGACGAGCTTCACCTGTTGTCAGGTCCACTCGGAACCACCGTCGCGGTCTTCGACGCCGTGATCCAGATCCTGCTGGCCAGTGGCGGATCTACCCCTAAGATCGTGGCTTCCACCGCAACGATTCGGGCCTCGGACGAACAGGTTCGAGGACTCTACGGTCGGTCCGTCGCACTGTACCCACCGTCTGGCCTCGACGACGACCGCACCTTCTTCTCTCGGCCGGTGTCGAGTGGCGAGGGTCGTTTGTACGTCGGCCTGATGCCCCAGTCCCTCTCGCAGGTGTCCGCGGTGGTCTCTGCCGCGTCACCCCTGATCGAGATCCCCGAGGTCCTCCCTTCAATTGCAGGAGTCGACACAACGCGCGATGCATACTGGACCGCCGTTTTTTACCACAACAGCCTGCGGGAGCTGGGTCGCACCGGCACGCTGGTGGTCGACGACGTCAATGGTCGCCTAGAGCCGCGTGCCGAACGACTCGGTCTACGGTTGCGGCGGGTACGCGCCGACAGAGTGCTGGAGCTCACCAGCCGGCGAGGTCCTGAGGAGTTGCCTAACGATCTGCGTGCGCTGAAGCGCACCGCGGACTCCGAGGAGGCAATCGACGTTGTGCTGTCCTCCAACATGCTATCGGTCGGCATCGACATACCGCGCCTCGCACTGATGCTCATGGTCGGCCAGCCTAAGACGACGGCCGAGTACATTCAGGCCACCAGCCGCGTCGGGCGGGGTCAGGTCAAGGGCGTCATTACCACGCTGTTCCGTGCAAACCGTGCCCGCGACAGATCCCATTTCGAGACATTCCGGGGCTACCATGAGGCGCTTTACCGCAGCGTTGAACCGACTTCTGTCACGCCCTGGTCTCTGGCCTCACGCGACCGCTCTCTGGCTGGAGCGCTCGTGGTCTTGATACGGAACACGATCCCAATGCTTGCGCCGAACGACTCGGCGAGGAGACTGGATCTGGAGGACCCGTCGCAGCTGACCACGATCGAGGCCCTCGTGGAGCGCTTGCTCAACCAAGTTGGGCTCGCGGACCCGCTAGAGACCGACGAGGCGCGTGCCCAGCTATGGGCGCTAATGCGTGACTGGGACCGACGAGCCAGCAACGCCCGCATCACGAGCGAGACCCTGCAGTACGACCGGCAGAAGGTCGATGACCTGGCCCTGCTCAAGCGATTCGCGCAGGCCGGCGAGGGATGGGTCGTGGCCGACTCCATGCGGTCAGTCGAGCCAAATGTTGCAGTGGCGGTGCGTGAGCCATTCGAAGAGGAGTCCCGTGGAACGCATCCTGCATGACCTACGCCTGTCCGAGACCGTCTCTCCTTTCGGCGTCGGTGCGATCGTCGACATCCGCGGGGAGTCCCTGATCGCACCCGACACGTCGTGGTGGGACAAGCAGTTCGCACCTGAGGTCCATTGCGAACGCCTGGTGCGTCGCCTTGGCCCTAGCACGCTGCGAGAAGCCCCATCGCACTCTGGTCGTGCCGCCAGGGAGACCCGTGGCCTACTGTATTGGCGCTTTCCTGAGTGGCGCTTCTGCGAGCGATGCACAAGCCTTTCGCGCATAACTGGTCGTAAGAAGGGGAAATGGACGAACACCTGCGGGTGTGGGGGATCACTCGTCCCTATGCGCTACGTGGCGGTCTGCCAGACGGGTAGCCACATTCAAGACATCGAGTGGTTCAAGTGGTCCCACCGAGGGCAGGACGCGGGCGTCACCGAGGCCGTGCGGCATTGCCGCTCCTTCAAGGAGCTGAAGTTCGTTCGGTCTTCGAAGCATGGTGAAGGGCTGGGGTCGTTGCGGGTCGCCTGCAGCGGGTGCAAACGCACACGTTCTTTGAGCGACCTTGTGACCAAGGAATCACTCCGTCGCGATGGCATTCGCTGCAATGGCACCCAACCATGGGAGGACGTCACGCCTTCTGAACCGTGCGAGTCCCCATTGACCGCTGTGCAGCGCGGCGCAACGGGGAACTATCTCGCAGAACGGATCTCCGCTCTCGACATCCCCGAGGAGCGCCCACGCTCCTCCCGCAAGGCCGAACGGATCCGTGGGCATATGTTCTTTGAGAAAGTTGTCGCTGACAACGGAGGACCGCAGGCTGAGATGGTCGCAGGTTGGATCGCCAACGAGCTTGGCGTGACTCCCGAAGATGTGCTCAAGGTGGCCGCAGACGGAAACGACGCCGCCGAAGATGACGTGCTCCTGGACCTCAAGGACGGCGAATGGGCCGCATTCTTGAAGAAGTTCGAGAGGGGAGGTCGCGACCGTGGCGGGGGAGACTTCGTGGTCGACGGGTGGCGGTTCGCTGATCATCCCGAGGCGCCTGATGCCCTAACGCACGCAGTGGTAGCCGTTGGGCAAGTCCACCGCGTGCGCGAGGTGCGTGCCCTCAAGGGCTTTCGTCGGCACTCTGCCGCCGCCGAGCTTATCTCCGCCGACCTAAGCATTGACGGCAAGCGTAAGCCTGTCTATCCGGCAACCGAGATGTTTGGCGAGGGCATCTTTCTCCAGTTCAACGAAGAGCACCTCGCCAGGTGGGAGTCCCTACCGGAGGTTCAGGCGCGCGCCGCAATCCTCACCAACCGACGTCGAGAAACGATGTGGGCCCAGCGACTCGACATCCCGGAGGCGAGGTATTTAGCCCTGCACACCATTGCGCACCTGCTCATACGCCGCCTCGCCTACGCGAGCGGATACTCTTCCGCGTCACTCCAGGAGCGGGTCTATGCGCGCTCCGATCGGCCAGACCCAACCGCTGGCATCCTGATATTCACAGCGGCGGGTGACGCGCAAGGCACTCTGGGCGGGCTGGTACGTCTCGCCGATCCCGTCAAACTAATTCCCCTGTTGATTGCCGCGCTCGACGACGCTGACGTCTGCTCCAATGACCCTGTCTGCATCGAGAGCGACCGTCAGGGTTCTTCAAGTCTCAATCTCTCTGCGTGTCACGGTTGTTCGCTGGTCAGCGAGACCTCATGCGAGACGTCGAACAGGCTTCTCGACCGGCAGTTGGTGCTCGGCGGAGGAAACGTGCCTGGGTTGCTGGACGCTGTGTTAGCGCAGGTGAGGGCACGCGGGGTTCAGTCAGCGCTCAAGGCGGAACGATTGGGGTGAAGTCGTCAAGCACTCTTGCCGTCCTTGCGGTGATCGAGACTATGGCGTCACCGCGAGGTGCTTCACCTTTGGCCACACTGGACACACGGTCAGTCTGTATCCTGACCACGTCCGCGCACGATGAAGGCCACACGGTTGGCGGCCTCCTCCGGGTCTGTGTGCTCCCATACCCGAATCGAAACCCAACCCACGGCAGCCAACCGAAAATCGGTGTCTCGATCGCGCTCGATATTGCGCATCGCCTTGCTGGCCCAGAATTCAGCGTTGCTCTTTGCGACGGTGAAGTGCTCGGGACAGCCGTGCCAGAAGCAGCCGTCGAGGAAGACTGCGATCTTCACTCGGGTGAAGGCCAAGTCAGCTCGGCGTCTAACACCCGGGAGCGGGAGTCGGTAATCCACGCGGTACCGGAGGCCCAGTCCATGGACCGCCCTACGCAGTGCCAGCTCGGGCGCCGTGTCCCGTTGCTTGTTGGCGCGCATGCTACTGCGGACAGCCGGCGAGGTGGCCCACGATGCGCACGAATCGACCACGGTGTCGACGATGCCATGGAGTGCTCAAGGCAACAACCCGCAGGGCCAGCACCCCGGGAGGTTAAGCCCCGACCGGCGCAGTCCAGGGGCGGCAGTTCATCTACTCGACGAGTGAGTCCAGGACGGTGGCGATCCGGGATACCTGGGACTCAATCGTGAGTCGATACCCGGGTCCTTAACTAGCCCCAGGCGACGTTGCCCCCCGCGGCGATGGTGTCGGCGGCAGATGGTGATGAGCGCGGACTAGCCTGCTTGCGCGCCGCTCGAGGAGCCACTCTCGAAAGAGCAGATATGCTTGCGCGGCCAGGGAACCGTGACAGCCTTGGTGGCTAATCTCTTCGCAGACGCGAGAGCGGCAGCCGGGTGGAGTCTGTCGGGCCCGATGTCACGCCACCGTCACGCTGGCCGCCTCAATCGCCTCGGGGGAGAGCACGTGCTCGGCCGCCATGGTGGCAGCACCGAGCACGCCAGCCTGCGCCCCCGCCTTGGACGCCACGATCCGCAGGTGCTCGGTCGCCAAGGGCAACGACCGCTGATAAACGACCTCGCGAATCCCCGCCAGCAGGTGCTCGCCGGCCTCAGCGAGGCGCCCGCCGATGACGACGGCGGAGGGGTTCATGAGGTTGACCATGGTTGCCAGCACCTCGCCGATGTCACGCCCGGCCCGCCGCACCTCCTGCACGGCAGCAGCATTCCCCGCGCGCACCAGCTCGACGACCCCCGCGGTCGAGTCGACCGCCACGCCGCCCGCGGCCAAGGCGGTCGCCAGCGCCGGGCCGGCCGCGATGGCCTCGAGGCACCCTTCGTTGCCGCACCGGCACATGACACCCTCGCCGCTGCTGACCCGCACGTGACCGAGGTCGCCGGCCGTGCCCTGCGCGCCCCGCTGCAGCCGTGAGCCCGAGATGATCCCGGCGCCGATGCCGGTGGCCACCTTGACGAAGATGAGGTCGTCCACCGACGGCAGGTAGGCGCCCCGCTCGCCCAGGGCCATGATGTTGACGTCGTTGTCGACGAGCACGGGCACGGCATACGTCCGCTGGAGGTGGGCGGGCACGTCATACCGGTCCCACCCGGGCATGATCGGCGGGTTGATCGGCCGGCCGGTCGAGTGCTCGACCGGTCCCGGCAGTCCCAGCCCCACCGCCGCCAGCTCACCCACCGGCCGCCGCGCGTCCTCCAGCAGCTCACCGACCACCGACGTCACCCACCCCAGCACCGCCTCCGGGCCGTCGGCCACGTCGAGCTCGGCCCGCCGCTCACCGAGCACCGTCCCGGCCAGGTCGGTCAGCGCCGCCACGGCGTGCGTCGCACCGACGTCCACCCCGGCCACGACCCGTGCAGCCGGGTTCATCGCGATGAGCGCCGGCGGCCGCCCTCCCGTCGACCGCGCCCCGCCCACCGGCGCCACCAGGCCCATCCGCAGCAGCACGTCCACCCGTGCCGCGACGGTGCTGCGCGCCATACCGGTCTCCTCGGCCAGCTGCGCACGCGTGCGCGGACGCCCGTCCCTCAGGAGCTCGAAGACATCGCTGGTGCGCACCCCGGAAGTGAACCACGCCACTTCGACACGCTCAACCAACAACTTCTGCCGAACTATCGACAAAAGCCTCGGAACCGTGCCATAGTCCAGACCGTGACGTCCAACGACGCCGTCGCACCGACGGCCAGCACCCCGACGCAGCCCGTGCTGCGCGCGACCGGGGTGACCAAGCGCTTCTTCGGCAACGCCGTCCTCGAGGACGTGACCCTCGAGCTGCACCCCGGCCAGGTCCACGGCCTGGTGGGGGAGAACGGCGCCGGCAAGTCCACCCTCATGAAGGTCCTCGCCGGGGTGCACCAGCCCGACGAGGGCAGCGTCGAGATCGGCGGTGAGACCCAGCACTTCACCCACCCGATCCAGGCGCAGCAGGCCGGCCTGTCCACGGTCTTCCAGGAGTTCAACCTCCTGCCCGACCGCACGGTGGCGGAGAACATCTACCTCGGTCGCGAGCCGCGCAGGGGGCCGCTCGTCGACACCGCCGCGATGCGCCGCGCCACCGCCGAGCTGCTCGACGGCCTCGGCGTCACCGGCCTCGACCCGGATCGCACCGTGCGCTCCCTGTCGGTCGCCGAGCAGCAGATCGTCGAGATCGCCAAGGCGGTCAGCTACGACTCGCGCATCATCTCGATGGACGAGCCGACCGCCGCGCTCGCCGACCACGAGGTCGAGCTGCTCTACGCCATCATCCGCCGGCTCCTCGACCGCGACGTCGCGATCCTCTACGTCTCCCACCGGCTCAAGGAGATCTTCGACCTCTGCGACACCATCACCGTCCTCAAGGACGGCCAGCAGGTCACCACCCAGCCGGCCTCCGAGCTCGACGAAGGCGCCCTCGTGCGCCTCATGGTCGGCCGCGAGATGTCCGCCTTCTTCCCCGAGCCCACCCCCGGCACCGAGGTGGGGGAGCCGCTGCTCACCCTCTCCGGCGCCGGCAACGGGTATGTCGACGGCATCGACCTCACGTTGCGCGCCGGCGAGATCGTCGGTCTGGCCGGGCTGCAGGGCTCGGGCCGCACCGAGCTCGTCGAGTCGGTCTTCGGCGTCACCCCGCTCACCCGCGGCACCCTCACCCTCGACGGCGAGACCACGACCATCGGCTCACCCCGGCAGGCGATCCGCCGCGGCCTCGCCCTCATCACCGAGGACCGCAAGGCCAAGGGGCTCGCGCTCGGCCAGTCCGTCCTCGACAACGCCCTCGGCGTCGTCCGCTCCGTCTTCCCCGGTCGCACCGGCGACGCCCGCTCCGGTATGCCGGGGGTCCTGTCCTCCCTCGAGGTCGCCGCCCGCTCGCTGGACCAGGAGGTGCAGTTCCTCTCCGGCGGCAACCAGCAGAAGGTCGTCCTGGCTCGCTGGCTCTCGGTCGACCCCCGCGTCATGCTCATGGACGAGCCCACCCGCGGCATCGACGTCGGGGCCAAGCACGCGATCTACGAGCTCATGCGCGGCCTGGCCGCCGACGGCGTCGGCATCCTCATGGTCTCCAGCGAGCTGCCCGAGGTCATCGGCATGTCCGACCGCATCCTCGTCATGCGTGACGGCCGCCTCGCCGGGGAGCTGCCCCGCGGCGCCACCGAGGAGGACGTCCTCGCCCTGGCCACCGGCGCGGCCGAGCACGAGGAGATCGTCGCGTGAACGCCCTCGCCCGCCTCCGGCCCACCCAGCTCACGAGCACCGGCATCGTCTACCTCGTCCTCGTGCTGGTCCTCGTCCTGGGTGCGGTCATCACCGCCGCCTCGGGCCGCAACTTCTTCAGCGGCGGCAACATCTCGGCGATCCTCACCGGCACGAGCATCCTCGGCTTCATCGCCATCGGCCAGACCCTCGTCATCCTCGCCGGCAGCCTGGACCTCTCGGTGCCCTACGTCGCCAGCCTCGCCAGCCTCCTCGGCGGCGTCACGATGGCCGGCCAGACCGGCAACATCCCGCTGGCCGTCGTCACCGCCCTCGGCGTCGCCGCGCTCATCGGCCTGGTCAACGGCCTCGTCGTCGCCTACCTCCACGTCCACGGCTTCATCGCCACCCTCGGCATGGGCCTCATCCTCGCCGGCTACCTCGGCACCACCTACAAGGGCTCGGCCGGCTCCGCGCCCCGCGACTTCCGCCTCATCGGCGCCCTCAACATCGGCCCGGTGCCGCTGTCGACGATCATCATGCTCGGCTGCGCGGTCCTGGTGATCCTGCTGCTGCGCCGCACCCGCATCGGCCACCACCTGTATGCCGTGGGCGGCAACAAGGACGTCGCCCGCCTCTCCGGGGTCCGCACCCAGCCGCCGGTCGTCCTCGCGCACGTCCTGTGCTCGGTGCTCGCCGGGATGGCGGGTCTGCTGCTGCTGGCCCGCCTCTCGGTCGGCAGCCCCACCATCGGCACCCAGGGCGGCTACGACCTCATGTCCATCGCCGCCGTCGTGCTCGGCGGCACCGTCCTCGCGGGTGGCAAGGGCAACATCCTCGGCACCCTCGGCGGCGTCGCGATCTTCGCGGTCATGGACAACGTCATGAGCGTCATGCAGCTCAACGCCTTCCTCCAGGACGTCGTCCGCGGCCTGGTCATCGTCATCGCGGTCGCGGTCTACGCCCGCCGCAACGCCGACCTGCGCCCGGCCCGCTTCGAGCGGTCCGGCGCGGCACGGCATACCCCCGCCCCCACGACCGCGGGAGGTGCCGCATGACGACCGCCGACGCCACCACGACCCGGGGCGCCACCCTGCCCATGAGCGAGGGCGGGACCGCCGCCCGTCTGGGCCGCACCCTGCGCACCCCCGGCGGCGCCGTCTTCGTCCTCGTCGCCGTCCTGCTCGTCGGCGTCGTCGCGGCCAACCCCAGCTTCGGCGAGCCCGGCTCGCTCATCCGGTTCATCGGTCGCACCGCGCCCATCGCCATCGCCGCCATGGGGCAGTACTTCGTCATCGTCTCCGGCGAGTTCGACCTGTCCATGGGCTCGGTCGTGACCATGCAGGTCGTCATCGCCGGCAACTTCATCGGCCAGGACGAGAGCCGGATCCTGCCCGTCATGCTGCTGATGCTCGTCCTCGGCGCGCTCGTCGGGGTCGTCAACGGGCTCGCCACGACGATGCTCAAGGTCCCCAGCTTCATCGTCACCCTCGGCACGATGCTCGCGCTGTCCGGCCTGGTCCTCTACCTCACCGGCGGCGCCGCCACCGGCAACCCGGTCGACTCCTTCCGGCAGATCGGCCGCGGCGGCATCGAGGGCGTCCCCGTCCTCGACGTCATCCCCTACCCGGCGATCATCCTGCTGGTCCTCGCCGTCGCGGCGGTCTGGCTGATGCGCCGCCCCTTCGGCCGCACCCTGGTCGCCGTCGGCGACAACCCGCAGGCCGTGCACCTGTCCGGCTCGGCCACGTGGTGGCTCAAGACCCGCGCGTTCGTCCTGTCCTCGCTGGCCGCGACGGTCGCCGGCATCATCCTCGTCGGGTATGCCGGGGTGCACCCCTCCGTCGGCCAGGGCTACGAGTTCACCGCCATCACCGCGGTCGTCGTCGGCGGCGTCGTCCTCGGCGGCGGACGCGGCTGGGTGCTCTCCGCCGCCGCCGGCGCCTTCGCCCTCGAGCTGCTCTTCACCCTGCTCAACTTCGTCGGCGTCGCCTCCACCTGGAGGGACACCGTGCAGGGCGTCATCATCATCGTCGCCGTCGCGATCGGGGCCCGCGCCTGGCAGGGCGGCCGCCGACGACGCAACACCGAACCGACCACCCCCGGTGCCGAGCCACGGCATACCGGGTCCGCACCCACCACCCCGCCCGACCCGGGCACCACCTAAGGGAGAGATCAATGCGCAGGACGACGATCGGCCGCAGCGTCGCGGCCCTGAGCGCGCTGGCCATGCTGGCGGCATGCTCCACCGACGAGTCCCTCGACGAGCCGGCCACCGAGAGCGCCGCGGAGGGCGCTGACGAGGGCGCCGAGGAGGGCGAGGGCTCGGACGACGGTGCCGAGGCCGGCAGCGACGACGAGTGGTTCGACCAGAGCGAGTACGACGAGCAGGACGAGCAGCGCTCGGCCACCTTCGAGGGCGACCCCGAGCAGCCCTACCTGCAGTACATCGACGGCGAGATGACCGACACCTCCGAGTTCGCCTCCGACGGCGCCAAGAAGGTCTGCTTCTCCAACGCCAGCATCGACAACCCGTGGCGGCAGACCGGCTGGATCACCATGAACCAGCAGCTCCAGGTCCTGCAGGACGACGGCGTCATCTCCGAGATGGAGACCCGCGACGCGCAGGCGGACGACAACACCCAGATCGCCGACATCGACTACTTCATCAGCGAGGGCAACTGCGACGCCTTCGTCATCTCGCCCAACTCCACCGCCGCGCTCACGCCGGCCGTCGAACGGGCCTGCGACACGGGCCTGCCGGTCGTCGTCTTCGACCGCGGGGTCGAGACCGACTGCCCGACCACCTTCATCCACCCCATCGGCGGGTATGCCTGGGGCATCGACACCGCCGAGTTCCTCGTCGAGAACCTCGAGGAGGGCGACAAGGTCGTCGCGCTGCGCATCCTGCCCGGCGTCGACGTGCTGGAGCACCGCTGGGCCGCGGCCGAGCGGATCTTCGAGGAGAACGGCATCGAGGCGGTCGACTTCTTCACCGGCGCCGACCCGACCGAGATCAAGAACTTCATCTCCGACGAGCTCGCCACCGGCGAGATCCAGGGCGTGTGGATGGACGCCGGCGACGGCGCCGTCGCGGCCATCGAGGCTTTCGAGGACGCCGGCCAGGACTACCCGGTCATGACCGGGGAGGACGAGATGAGCTTCCTGCGCAAGTGGGACGACACCGGCCTCACCGGCCTCGCCCCCGTCTACTCCAACTTCCAGTGGCGCACCCCGCTGCTCGCGGTGGAGCAGATCTTCGCCGGCGAGGAGGTGCCCACCGAGTGGGTGCTCCCGCAGGTGCCGATCACCGAGGACGAGCGCGCCGACTTCCTCGAGGCCAACGACGGCATGCCCGACGGGCACTACGCCAAGTTCGGCGGCGAGGACCTGCCCGGCTACCCCGACGTCTGGCAGGAGCGGGTCATCCCGTGATGATCGGCGTCAACACCTGGGTCTGGGCGTCGCCGCTGCGCGACGCCCAGGCCCCGGGCCTGCTGCAGCACGTCGCCGACCTCGGCTTCGAGGCGGTCGAGCTGCCGCTGGAGCAGCCCGGCGACCTCACCGTCGCCGCCACCCGGGCCGCGCTCGCCGACACCGGGCTCACCCCGTGCGTCGTGGGGGCGATGGCCCCCGGGCGCGACCTCGTGGACGCCGACGCCGCCACCGTCCGGTCCACCCAGGACTACCTCAAGGCCTGCGTCGACCTCGCCGAGGGCATCGGCGCCGCCGCCGTCTGCGGGCCCTTCTACGCCGCGACCGGGAGGGTATGGCGCATGTCGCCCGACCAGCGCCAGGACGCCTACGCGCAGTGGCGGGAGCGCCTCGTGCCGGTGCTCGAGCACGCCGCGGCCGCCGGGGTGCGGATCGGGATCGAGCCGCTCAACCGCTACGAGACGTCGCTGGTCAACACGGTCGACCAGGCGCTCGAGGGTCTGGGGGAGCTGCTCGACGGGCCGCTCGGTGCCCACGTCGGGCTGGCGCTCGACACCTACCACCTCAACATCGAGGAGCGCTCCAGCGCCGACGCGATCCGCCGCGCCGGCGACCACCTCGTGCACGTGCAGGTCTGCGGCAACGACCGCGGCGCCCCCGGCGGCGACCAGACCGACTGGCCGGCCGTGCTGGCCGCGCTGGTGGACGTGGGGTACCACGGCCCGCTCGTCATCGAGTCCTTCACCGCCGACAACGACACCATCGCCACGGCCGCCTCGATCTGGCGGCCGCTGGCCCCGACCCAGGACGACCTGGCCGCCGACGGCCTCGCCTTCCTCCGCCGCCTCACCCAGGGGGAGCACCATGCCTGACCGCAGCAGCACCGGCGCCGCCACGACGGCCCCCGCTGCCACCGCGACCGTCGGCCGAGCCGCGGTCCGGGAGCCCTCCGCCGCCCCGACGCCGTCCACAGCGCCCGCGCCGTCCAGCGCGACATCTTCCGCCGCGGCCGAGCCGCCGGCCGCGGCGGACCCCTCCGCGACCCTCGGGGTCGCCGTCATCGGCTACTCCTTCATGGGGCAGGCCCACTCCAACGCCTGGCGCAACGTCAACGCCTTCTACGACGACCTGCCGCAGGTGCGCATGCAGACCCTCGTCGGGCGTGACGCGGCCCGGGTGGGCGCGGCCGCCGAGCAGCTCGGCTGGGCCGACGCCGCCACCGACTGGCGGGAGGTCCTGGAGCGCGACGACGTCGACGTCGTGGACGTCTGCACCCCCGGCCACCTGCACGCCGAGGTCGCGCTCGCCGCGCTCGCCGCCGGCAAGCACGTGCTCGTCGAGAAGCCGCTGGCCAACACGGTGGCCGACTGTGAGCGACTGGTCGAGGCGGCCCGCGCGCCCGGCGCCGGCCGGTCCATGCTCGGCCACAACTACCGCCGGGTGCCCGCCCTGGCGCTCGCCCGCGACCTCGTCGCGCAGGGCCGGGTCGGACAGGTCCGTCAGGTGCGGCTGTCCTACCTGCAGGACTGGCTCGCCGACGACCAGGCCCCGATGAGCTGGCGGCTGCGCAAGGACACCGCCGGGTCCGGGGTGCTCGGCGACCTCGGCTCGCACGCCGTGGACCAGCTGCGTTTCCTCCTCGGCGAGGAGGTCACCCGCGCCAGCGGACACCTGCGGACCTTCGTCACCGAGCGGCCGTCCGCGGACGGCGACCACCGGGAGCAGGTGGACGTCGACGACGCGGCCTGGGCGACGCTGCATACCTCCTCGGGGGCGGTGGCCAGCCTGGAGGTGAGCCGCATGGCCACCGGCCGCAAGAACGCGCTGCAGATCGAGGTCTACGGCTCGGCCGGGTCCCTGCGCTTCGACCTCGAGCGGCTCAACGAGCTCGTCGTGACCGGAGCCACCGGGGGAGCGGAGACGGTGCTCGTCACCGAGCCCGACCATCCCTACCTCGGCGCCTGGTGGCCGGCCGGACACGTCCTGGGCTGGGACAGCACGTTCACCTCGCAGGCCGCGGACTTCCTGCGCGCCATCGCCACCGGCGACGACATCCACCCGAGCTTCGCCGACGGCCTCGCGGTCCAGCGGGTGCTGGAGGCGATCGAGACGAGCAGCGGGCGCGGCGGCATACCCGTCGACATCCCCGCCTGACACGCTGACCTGACGACGAAGGAGACGCACATGGCACGCAGGTTCACCCTCTTCACCGGCCAGTGGGCCGACCTCACCCTGGAGGAGGTCGCCGGGCTGGCGGCCGGCTGGGGCTACGACGGGCTCGAGATCGCCGTGTCCGGGGAGCACCTGGACGCGTGGCGCTGGGACGACGAGGAGTACGTCGAGGGGCGGCTGGAGATCCTGCGCCGCCACGGGCTCGGGGTCTGGGCGATCTCCAACCACCTCAAGGGGCAGGCCGTCTGCGACGACCCCATCGACGAGCGGCACCGCTCCATCGTCGGGGCGAAGGTGTGGGGTGACGGTGACCCCGAGGGGGTGCGGCAGCGGGCCGCGGAGGAGCTGAAGCTCACCGCCCGGCTGGCGCAGCGGATGGGGGTGGACACCGTCGTGGGCTTCACCGGTTCCTCGATCTGGCCGTACGTCGCGATGTTCCCGCCCGTGCCCGCCGACCGGATCGAGGCGGGCTACCAGGACTTCGCCGACCGGTGGAACCCCATCCTCGACGTCTTCGACGAGTGCGGCGTCCGCTTCGCGCACGAGGTGCACCCCAGCGAGATCGCCTACGACTACTGGACCACCGTGCGCACCCTCGAGGCCATCGGGCACCGCGAGGCGTTCGGGCTCAACTGGGACCCGAGCCACATGATGTGGCAGGACATCGACCCGGTCGCCTTCATCACCGACTTCGCCGACCGGATCTACCACGTCGACTGCAAGGACACCCGGATGCGGGTCGGCGGCGGGCGCAACGGGCGGATGGGCTCGCACCTGCCGTGGGGCGACCAGCGCCGCGGGTGGGACTTCGTCTCCGCCGGCCGCGGCGACGTGCCGTGGGAGGACTGCTTCCGGGCGCTCGCCGGCGCGGGCTACGAGGGGCCGATCTCGGTGGAGTGGGAGGACGCCGGCATGGATCGCCTGCACGGCGCCAAGGAGGCGCTGGACTACCTGCGCGCCCTCGACTTCCCGCCCTCCACGGCCTCCTTCGACGCCGCCTTCGACCAGGGGTAGCGCCAGACAAAGCTCGGCGCGGCCGGTGCCGGGCCGGGCACGAGCACCCTTGTGCATCTGCTCGTGCGGTAGCTCGTGTCACGAGGTCGTCAGAGGCACGCGCGCGTCACGACATACCGCACGACGAACCGCACAAGCGTGCGCTAGAGGTATGGCGTGCCCGGCGCCTCGTGCGCTCTCCGTGCGGCGTGGGGCCGGGTCGCCGCCGGAGGTGAGGTATGCCGACCGCCTGGGCGCCGCCTTCGCTCAGGAGGCCTCCCGCCGGGCCAGCACCTTCTCCTCGGCGTCCGGGCCCCCGGACACGGCCGGGACCCGCAGCAGCAGCACCAGCCCCAGCAGCCACCACAGCCCGAAGAGCACCCACGGCTCGAGCGGCAGCGACGAGGGCATCCCCGGCAGGTAGAGCGAGGCCAGCCCGGCGGCCAGCACGAGGGCCACGACACCGATGACCACGCCACCGCCACCGCTGCCGCCGATCCGCAGCGGCCGGTCCATCTCCGGCTCGCGCCGGCGCAGCACGAGGAAGGCGACCGTGACGAGCAGGTACCCCAGCACGATCGAGGGCGACCCGGAGTCGACCAGCCAGCCGAGCGCGTCCGCCCCCAGCCAGGGCGCCGCCGCGGACAGCACGCCGATGAAGAGGAGCGCGGCCGTGGGCGTGCGGAACCGCGGGTGCAGCCGCCCGAACGCCGCGGGCAGCATGCCCGACCGGCCCATCGCGTAGAGCAGCCGGGACCCGCCGATGAGGAAGGCGTTCCAAGAGGTGAGGATGCCAGCCAGCCCTCCCGCCACGAGGATGGTCCCGAAGGTCTGCGAGCCCCAGAGGGCCGCCATCGCGTCGGCCGTGGCCAGGTCGGAGTCGACCAGCTCCTGATGGTCCATCGCCAGCCCCGAGGCGCCCACCATGACGATGTAGAACAGGCTTGCCAGCGCCACCGAGAGCACGATGAGCTTGCCGATGAGCGGGAACGGCAGGTCGATCTCCTCGGCGGACTGCGGGATGACGTCGAAGCCGACGAAGAGGAAGGGCACCACCACGAGCACCGCCGCGAAGCCGGCGAAGCCTCCGGTGACCAGCGGCTCGGCATACTCCAGCGACCCGCCGACGCCGACTCCCACGAGCATGAGCACGGCGATGATGACGAGGAAGAGCACGATGAAGGTCTGCACGACCGACGCGGGTCGGATGCCGACGACGTTGATGACGGTGAGGACGACGGCGGCCGCGGTGCCGATGACGCCCCAGCCGAGGTAGACGGGGGAGCCGGCGACCGACCACAGCTCCACCGACTCCAGCGCCGGCCAGAGGTATGCCGCGGTGCGGGGCAGCGCGACCGCCTCGAAGGCGGCGATGGTCACATAGCCGCCGACCAGGGCCCAGGACGCCACGAACGCCCACCGCGACCCCATCGCCCGCATGACGTAGTTGTGCTCGCCCCCGGCGTGCGGCATCGCGGCGACGAGCTCGGCATACGTCAGCCCGACGAGCGCCATGATGACCCCGCCGACCACGAAGGCCAGCACCGCGCCCAGGGTGCCGGCCGCGACCAGCCACTCCCCGGTGAGCACCACCCAGCCGAAGCCGATCATCGCCCCGAACCCGATCGCGAGGGCGTCCCAGCGCCCGAGCTGCCGGATGAACCCCTGCCCCGTCTGCGTGCTCATGGCCCGACGCTAGACCTCCGTGAGGGTCACCGGTGCACGATCGTGCGGACACGCCCGGAGGAGTGAGCGAACGCTCACCCGGCTCGGGAATATCTGCGGGCCGGGCTGCACGGGAATCCGCGTCAGCGCCCACGTGGTTGGAGCGGGGGTGAGCCACGGCGCCTGTCGTGGCTCTGCTGTTCACCGAACCCCACAGAGGAGCATCAGTGACGACCACCACGCCAGCACTCGCCGCCGCCTCGGCCGGAGCCGACTTCGAGCGGGTGCAGATCGAGCGCCGCGACCTGCGACCGGACGACGTGCGCATCGACATCCGCTGGGCCGGCATCTGCCACACCGACATCCACATCACCCGTGAGGAGTGGGGCGGCACCGTCTACCCGCTCACCCCCGGCCACGAGATCCTCGGGACCGTGACCGAGGTCGGTGCGGACGTGACCGGCCACGCGGTCGGCGACGTCGTCGGCGTCGGCTGCCTCGTCGACTCCTGCGGCGAGTGCCAGCCCTGCCAGGACGGCGAGGAGCAGTACTGCCTCAAGGGCGCCGTCCAGACCTACGGCCAGGAGGACTACCACGGCGAGGTCACCAAGGGTGGCTACAGCGGGGAGGTCGTCGTCCGGGACCACTTCGTCGTGAAGATCCCCGACTCCTACGACGAGGCGGACTACGCGGGCGTGACGCCGCTCCTGTGCGCCGGCATCACGACCTACCACCCGCTCAAGGAGGCCGGTGTCGGCCCGGGCTCGCGCGTCGGCGTCATCGGCATGGGCGGCCTCGGGCACGTCGCGGTCAAGATCGCCGCGGCCATGGGTGCCGACGTCACCGTGCTGAGCCGAACCGACAGCAAGAAGCAGGACGGTATGTCGTTCGGGGCCAAGGACTTCCGCGCCACCGAGGACGGCACCGCGTTCGAGGAGCTCGCCGGGAGCTTCGACCTGCTCGTCAACACCGTCGGCTCGGGCATCCCGCTGGACTCCTACATGGGCCTCCTGGACCGCGGCGGGGTCCTGGCCAATGTCGGCGCGCCGGAGGACTCGCTGCAGGTCAGCGCCTTCTCGCTGCTCGCCAACCGTCGCTCGATCAAGGGCAACATGATCGGCGGCCTGCCCGAGCACCAGGAGATGATCGACTTCTGCGCCGAGCACGGCATCACCGCCACGGTCGAGGTCATCGACGCCGGCCAGGTCGACGACTACTACGACAAGGTCGTGGCCGGCGACGTGCGCTACCGCGCCGTCATCGACACCGCGACGCTGGCGGGCTGACCCCGCCCCACGGCATACCCCGGGCGCCCGCACCGACACGGTGCGGGCGCCCGCGCGCGCCGTCGCCCGGTCAGAACCGGGAGGAGCTCCCGGCCCCGCTGAAGCTGCCGCCGCCGGAGTAGCCCGACGTGGCCCCGCTCGAGCTCGCCCGTGACTGCTCCACGGCGGCGGAGCCGGAGTGCAGGCCGCTCTGGAACGCACCCAGGTGGTACCAGCCCCACGACGGGTAGGCGGCGCCGATGATCGAGGGCTCCGCCCGGCGGCGTCCGCGCTCACCGCGCATCGCCTCGCTCATCGCCTCCCGCTCCTCCGCGGTGTCGCCGACCTCCTCGGCCACCGCGCCGGCGAGCCGGTCCAGCCGCTCGCTCAACCCGTCGCGGGTGGAGCGGAGCACGTCCAGCGCGTCGTCGGGGGAGACCTCCTGGGCCTCCAACCGTCCGCGCAGCCGGTCCAGCTCGGCCAGGGCGTCGCTCGCGAACTCCCGGAGCTCCTGCGCCTCGGGCAGCCCGCGCGCCTCGGCCGGGACGTCGTCGCTCAGCACCGTGTCGACCTGCTCGAGGTCCTCGCGCAGCGGGCCCTCCTGGCGGGCCCAGGCCTCGTTCCAGGTCGGTTCGCGGCCCAGGAAGACGGCCGTGTCGGCGATGACGTCGTCGAGGTCGTCCAGCTCGGCCGCCTTGTCCCGGTATGCCGTCAGCCGGGTCTGCGACGCCTTCCGGTTGTAGGCGGACCCGGGGATGGCGCGCGCCTCGTTGCCCAGCTCGGTGAGCTCCCGCACCCCGCGGGTGAACTCGTCGTAGCGCCGCAGGACGCGCCCGCCGTAGCGGGAGTCCTCCGGGATGAGCCGCGCGCGCAGCTCGGTCTCGTCCATCGACCCGATCACGTCAGCCATCCTGCGGTCCCCTTCGGCCCGCATGTCGCGGCTGACCCGGGCACGGTGCACCCCGACCCCCAGCCAGCTGCCAAGGCCGACCGCGGTGAGCAACGACAGCAGCCCTGCGACGACGACCCCACCGGCCGACCGCACGAAGGGCCGCTCGATGCGGTCCGCCCCGGCCTCGAGACCGGCCAGCGTGCCGTCGGTCCAGTCCGCGGCGCGGAAGTCGTCCTTGGCCGCGTCCTGGATCTCCAGCTGCTCCTCCGGGTCCACCGTGCGGTTCTCCCCGAAGTACGTGCCCACCAGCCGACCCTCGGGGTCGACCGCGAAGACGAACAGGTCGTCGGCCCACGTCTGTCCGTCGGCGGAGAGCCACTCGGTCCGCTCGGCCCGCGCGTGCTCGAGCACCGCCGTGTTGAGCGCCAGGTCGTCGGTGCGCGCCGCCTCACCACCCAGGGTGGTGAAGACGGCGACGTCGGTGGGCTCGTGGAAGCGCAGCTCCTCCGCCCCCGCCTCCAGGGTCGGCAGGTCCAGCACCTGGGCGCCGTCGTCGACGACGAGGCTGCTCGCAGCGTGCTCCGGGGCCTGCGCGACGAAGAGCCCCACGCTGGTCCCCACCACCCCCAGCAGCGCGACTCCACCCACCACCGCACGGTGCACGTTCGACATGTCCCTCCTCCTCCCGGCGTCCCGGCCGGGATCCTCGACGGCGTCCTCACCGTACCGACGCCGGCGGGGCCGGTCCGGTTCCTTTCGGGCGTGGCTCGCCCCGTCCCGGCGACCGGGACAGACCCGGGACATCTGCTGCCCTGCTGTCCCTGCCGCAGGGGACAACCCGCGGGCCAGAGTTGGTCTCACCGCACCACCCCACCGATGAGAAGGAACACCTCATGACCACCATCACCACCACCAACCCGGTCCGGTCGGACGTCGCCGTCGAGCCGACCCCCGGCCGTCTGCGGCAGAGCCGGCTCTGGGCCGTCGCCGGTGTCGCCGCCGCGCTCGCCGGCATGGGCACGATCGTCACCAGCAGCGCCGTCGACGCCGTCTACGACCCCACCCTCGTGAACCAGCCGGTCGAGCTGGCGGCACGGCTCGAGGAGCTCGCCCCGTGGATGTTCGCCTTCCACTCGATCACCGTCGTCGGCGCGCTGCTCATGGTCGTCTTCGCCGCCGGGCTCTTCCGTCGGCTGACCGCGTCCCTGCCGTCGGGCAGCGCGCTGCCTCTCGTGGCGTTCGCCGGTCTGGTCGGCACCAGCGTGGTCTCGATCCTGGGCTCGGGTCTGGACACCGAGTTCATGATGACCTTCGCCTTCGCCGACGGCGCCGTCGCACCCTCCAGCGCGGCGATGTACAACCACTGGATCGGGACGATCCCGTGGCTGTGGACCCTCGCCGGGCTCACCGGTGTGAGCGTCTTCCTCGCCGCCCGGGCTCGCGCCGTGCCGCGCTGGCTGGGCACCGTCGGGCTGGTCCTGGGCGGGCTCACGCTGCTGCTGGGCATCTCGCCGCTGGAGTACCTGTCCGGCGCCGCCGGCGTCCTGTGGCTGCTCGTCACCGCCGTCGGCTTCACCGCCGGCGACCGGGCATTCCGCAACGCCTGATCGACTGACAGAGTGAGCACCGTGCTGCTCGCCCGCTCGCCGGAGCCGGCCGTCGCCCGTGGGGCGGGGGCCGGCTTCGTGCTGGTCACCGGGGCGGTCCTCGTCGCCAGCGTGGTGCTCGACCTGCGCACCGACCCGACCGGCCCGGGAGCGGTTCTCGCGCTCGGCCCCGGGTGGCCCTACGCGCTCCTCGGCCCGATCCTCGCGGCTTGCGCGACGGTCATCCTCGTCCGCGACCCGCGCCAGGGCTTCGGCTGGGGGCTCGCCTGGCTCGGCTGCTTCTGGGCCCTCGACGGGCTCGCCCAGTCCTGGGTCCGCTTCGCCATCGGGGATGACGAGGTGCTGGCGGGCGCCAACCTGGCCCTCTGGTTCCTCAACCGGGTCGGGGCGTTCCTGCCGGCCACCGTGGCGCTGCTGCTCCTGCTCTTCCCGACCGGACGCTTCCTGCCCGGACGCTGGCGGGTCGCGTCGTGGGCCGCGGCGCTGGCCATGCTCCTCTCCGCCCTGGTCGTCGTCGTCGCGCCCGTGCGGGGCGTCCCGCAGGCCGAGGTCCCCGGCGTCGACGTCAACCTCGGCGCCCTGGCCCTGCCGCGCGCGGTCACCGACGTCGCCCTGCCGCTGACCATCGTCGCCTCGGTCGCCGGGCTGGCCGTGGCCATGCTCAGCGTCGTGGTCCGCTACCGCCGGTCGAGCGGCCTCGACCGGGACCGGATGCGCTGGCTGCTCTGGGCGGTGCTCGCGATGACCGTCCTGATCGCCGTCTCGTTCGTCGCCGACGTCGGTGCGCTGCAGGATGTCACCGTCATCCTCGTCATGGCCGTCCCCGCCGCCGCCATGACGGTCGCCATCGTCGATCCCACTCTCGTCTCGATCGAGGAGCTCCTCGGCCGCACCGTCCTCTACGGCGCGCTGGGGGCCATCCTCGTCGTCGTCGACCTCGTCGGGCTCGGCCTGCTCAGCACCCTCCTCGGCGACCGGCTCGAGCCGCGCCAGGCCGTGCTCGCGGTCGTCCTCCTCACCGTCCTCGTCTACCTTCCGGTGAGGGGGCGTCTCACCCGCTGGGTCCGCCGTCTCGTCCTGGGGTCTCGGGCCGACCGGTATGACGCGGTCTCCGGTCTGGCCGCCACCCTCGAGACCACTGACGAGGGCAGCGAGCAGCTGGCCGCGGTCGCGCGTGCGGTGGCGGACGCCTTCCGGGTGCCGTTCGTGAGCGTCGAGGTCGATCGGGGCAGGGGTGAGCGCCTGGTGACGACGGTGGGGGACCGACCGGCCGAGACGCGCAGCCTTCCGATCTCCTACCGCGGCGAGTCCGTCGGGCGTCTCGTGCTGCCCGCCCGTGGGCTCCGCAGCCGCCTCACCGCCCGGGACGAGGAGCTGCTCGGTGACCTCGTCCGACAGGCCGCCACGGCCGCCCGCAACAGCCGGCTCGCCGAGGAGCTGCAGGCCAGCCGGGAGCGCCTCGTCCTGGCCCGGGAGGAGGAGCGGCGCCGCATCCGCCGCGACCTGCACGACGGGCTGGGCCCGGCGCTCGGGGGAGTGGTGTTCCAGCTGGAGTCGGCCCGTCTGCTGCTGGAGCGGGAGCCAGAGCGGGCCAGGGAGCAGCTGGCCACCACCACGACGTTGGTCCAGGACGTGGTCGCCGACGTCCGGCGGCTCGTCCACGACCTGCGGCCGCCTGCCCTCGACGACCGAGGTCTGGTCGGTGCCCTCGGCCAGCAGGCCGAGCGCATGAGCGTGGCCGGCCCCGTGACCACCGTGTGCGCCGAGGACCTCGGCACTCTGCCCGCCGCCGTCGAGGTGGCCGCCTACCGGATCGTCGGCGAGGCGCTGACCAACGTCACCCGCCACGCCGGGGCCACCCGCGTCGAGGTCCGACTCGCCGTCGAGGGGCCCTCGCTGGTGGCGACCGTGCGGGACGACGGCGTCGGCATCGCCGACGACACCGAGTCCGGGGTCGGCCTGCTGTCGATGCGTGAGCGGGCTGCCGAGCTCGGAGGCCTCGCCGAGGTCACCTGCCCACCCGACGGCGGCACGCTGGTCCGTGCCGAGCTGCCCCTGGAGGAGCCATGATCCGCGTCGCCGTCGTCGACGACCACCAGATCGTCCGGGACGGGCTCGTCGCCCTCCTCGGCGCGCTCGACGGGATCGAGGTCGTCGGGTCCGCCGCCGACGGACGCGAGGCGTTGCACCTCGTCGCCCAGACCACCCCGGACGTCGTCGTCATGGACATCCAGATGCCGCGCCTGGACGGGGTCGAGGCGACCCGGTTCATCGCCGGGCGGCACCCGGGTGTGCGTGTCCTCATGCTGACGATGAACGAGGACGACGACACCATCCTCGCCGCCGTCCGCGCCGGCGCCAGCGGCTACCTGCTGAAGGGGTCCGGTGCCGAGGAGGTGGAGCGCGCGATCCGCGCGACGGCCGCCGGCGGTATGGTCTTCGGCGCCTCGCTCGCCGCCCGGGTGGCCGACGTCTTCGGCCGGGCGGGCGGGGCGCGACCGGCCGACCTGCCGTTCCCCGAGCTGACCGAGCGCGAACGTGAGGTCCTGGACAGGTTGGCGGCGGGGCGGACCAACGACGCCATCGCCGGGGAGCTCTACGTCTCCGGCAAGACCGTCCGCAACGTCGTCTCGTCCATCTACGCCAAGCTGCACGCCGGCAGCCGGGCGGAGGCGATCGCCCGGGCGCGCGAGGCGGGGATGGGCCGCTAGGTTGGGTGCGAGAACCCACCAGCACGAGAGGACGCGCACCATGGTCGACGACCCCGGACCCCGCCCCAACGCCTTCGACATCGAGACCGCCACCCGGGACAACGACACCTACCGCACCGTCGCGTGGACCGGGAAGTACCTCCAGGTCACCCTCATGTCCATCCCGCCCGGCCAGTCGATCGGGCTGGAGGCGCACCCCGAGACCGACCAGTTCCTGCGGGTCGACGCCGGCCGGGGCCGCTGCGTCATGGGGCCCGCCGAGGACGACCTCGACTTCACCCAGGACGTCTCCGACGGCTGGTCGATCCAGGTGCCGGCCGGCGCGTGGCACGACGTCGTCAACACCGGTGACGAGCCGCTGCAGCTGTATGCCGTCTACGCCCCCTCGCACCACGCGCAGGGCATCGTGCAGCAGACGTCGCAGGACGCCGAGGCCGACGAGGACTCGGGCAAGGACGTCCCCCCGGAGTGGACGGTCCAGCCCGGCAGCGGCGAGGACGACCTCAAGGCCTGACCGCCGCAGGCACCGGGGAGCCCCGGCGGTGCTGCGTGCACCGTTGACACGGGTATGCCCTGGTGGGACCTTGAGCCATGAGGTCTCTGCTCAGGGGCGGTGGCGGGGAAGGCGGCCTGTCCCCCCTCACGGGTCTGGTCGTCGCGCTCGGGATCATCTCCTTCGGCCTCGGTGTCCTGGCCGTCTTCGTCACCAGCAAGGACACCGGTGCCGCCACGCTCATCGCCGCCGGCGTGGGGCTGCTGCTCGTCGCCGTCTTCGGGGACCGGGTCTCCACGGTGGAGGCCGCCGGGGTCAAGCTCGGCCTGCTGGCGCTGCAGCGGGCCGAGAAGGCCGAGCAGGACGGCCGCCCCGAGGAGGCCGAGCAGCTGCGTTCCTCCGGCGTCCAGCTCCTGACCGCCGCCGGCGACGTCTCCCGGGACATCAACACCCTGCGCACAGCGATGCCGTCCAGCTGGCGGCGCACGGCCGAGCTCGAGCGGCTGATGGCGCAGGTGCGGGGCAGCGAGATGCCGACCCAAGCGTCCCGGGAGCAGGTGATCCAGCTCTTCGCCAGGAGCACCGAGGGTGACCGGGCCACGGCGCTCGCGCTGATGCAGGCTCGCCCCCAGCTGTTCGACCTCGCCAGCGTGCGTGACGCACTGTTGTCCTCGCGCAGCGGGTTCGAGCAGTACCAGGCCCTTCGCGCGGCACAGGAGGCCGTGCGGACGCAGGCCATGCACCCCGCAGAACGGTCCGCACTGGTGGGGGTCGTCCAGGAGGCATTGGACATCGACGCCTTCCAGGGCGGCGGCGACCGCATCGCCCTGGCCCGCGCCGTCGTCGACGAGGGCAGCCGATGAGCTCTGGGCGCCCGGTGGGGCGCGACTAGCCGGGCACCTTGACGCTGCGCGGGGGCCGCGCCCGGGGGAGGATCGGGGCATGGCCAAGGACACCGACCAGCTGACCTTCGACGACCCGACGACCCGGCACCCCCGCGTCTCCCCGCCCGAGCAGAACCAGCCCATGCCCGGCCTGGACGCCGAGCTGGACCCGCCCGCCGACCGGGGCGAGACGTCATACCGCGGCACCGGCCGGCTGGAGGGGCGTCGGGCGCTCGTCACCGGCGGCGACTCCGGGATCGGCGGCGCCGTCGCGATCGCGTATGCCCGGGAGGGTGCCGACGTCGCGATCAACTACCTGCCCGACGAGCAGGAGGACGCCGACCGCATCCGCGAGCTGGTCGAGGCCGAGGGGCGCACCTGCGTGCAGCTGCCCGGGGACCTCACCAACCGGGAGACCGCCGAGCGCGTCGTCGACCAGGCCGCCGAGAAGCTGGGCGGGCTCGACGTGCTGGTCGTCAACGCCGGCAAGCAGGTGAGCACGCCGTCGATCGAGGAGATCAGCGACGAGCAGTTCGACCTGACCGTCAAGACCAACGTCTACGCCATGTTCTGGATGTGCCGGGCCGCGGTCAAGCACCTCGGGGCGGGGTCGACGATCATCCTGTCCACCTCGATCCAGGCCTACAGCCCCAGCGAGCACCTCCTCGACTACGCCATGACCAAGAGCGCCATCAACACCTTCGGCAAGGGCCTGGCCAAGCAGCTCGCGCCGAAGGGCGTGCGGGTCAACATGGTCGCGCCGGGGCCGATCTGGACCCCGCTGCAGGTCGTCGCGGGCCAGCCCAAGGAGGCCATCCCGGAGTTCGGCCTCGGCCAGCCCCTCGGCCGCGCCGGCCAGCCGGTCGAGCTGGCCCCGGCCTACGTCTTCCTGGCGTCCGCCGAGAGCAGCTACGTCGTGGGGGAGACGCTCAACGTCAACGGCGGTGCCGACAGCCCCTGACCGCCACCCCGCGTGCGGTGCCCGTGCCCCGGTCGGCTCCCGCCGGCCGGGGCACGGTGCTGCTCACCAGTCGGTCGGCTTCTCCGGGGTGTCCAGCCAGACCGTGAAGAAGGTGTCGAGGTCCTGGCCGGAGATCTCGGCGGCCAGCTCGCGGTACTCGCTGGTCGAGATGTCCGAGCCGGCGTAGTCCTCGACCACCGTGCGGGTGAGCTCCCAGAAGGCGTCCTCACCGATCTCGGCGCGCAGCGCGTGCAGCATGGCCGCGGAGCGGCTGTAGATCGCGGGGTGGAAGAGGTTCAGCGGGCCCGGGTCGCCGATCTCCAGCGCCCAGAAGTCGTCGTCCGCGGGGATGGCCATGACCGACTCGAAACGCGCCTGGGCCGTGGCGCCGCCCTGCTCCTCCGCCCACAGCCAGCTGCCGTAGGTCGCCCAGCCCTCGTTGTGCCAGATGTCGGCCCACCGGTGGACCGCCACGTCGTCGCCGATCCACTGGTGCACCAGCTCGTGCGCGACGGTGCTCTCGTTGGCGCGCCGGGAGAAGAACGAGCGGGTCTGCGTCTCCAGGGCGTAGCCCACCGAGTCGTCGTCGACGATCGCGCCGTAGGCCACGAACGGGTACTCGCCGAAGAGCCCCTCGTAGAAGGTCATCATCTCCCCGGTCAGCGCCAGGTTGGCCGACGCGGAGTCCGGCAGGTCGGCGTCCACCGCGTCGATGATGGGCACCCCGCTGCGCGAGGTGGAGGTGCTGAGCTCGAAGTTCCCGACCGACGCCGTCGCGAGGTAGGCGGCCATCGGGTCGGGCGCGTCCCAGGACCAGGTGGTCCAGCCGTCCTCGGTCTCAGACCCCTCCAGCAGCCCGTTGGCCACGGCGACCAGGCCGTCCGGCACGGTCACCTCGAAGGTGTAGCTCGCCTTGTCGGTGGGGTGGTCGCTGACCGGGAACCAGGTCGCCGAGCCGTCGGGCTGGCTGACCACCATCGCGCCGTCGCGGGTCGTCACCCAGCCGTAGAGGGCACCCTCGAGGTCGGTGGGCCGGCCGGTCGTGCCGCCGTAGGTGACCTCGACCTCCACGGTGTCCCCCGCCTTGAGCTTGGGCCGCGGGGTGATGACCAGCTCGTTGCCCTGCTCGGCGTCGATCCGGGCCCGCTTGCCGTCCACGGTCACCGAGGAGGCCCGCAGCCCGCGCAGGTCCAGGTTGAACGAGCGCAGGTCCTGGGTGGCGGTCACGGTCAGGGTGGCCACCCCGTCCAGACGACCCTCCAGCGGCCCGTCCGCGGCGGGCGGCTCGTAGCGCAGGTCCAGGTCGTAGTGCTCGACGTCGATGCCGCCGTTGCCGGCGAGCGGCAGGTAGGGGTCGCCCGCGCCGGCGGCCCCCTCGACATACCTCGGCTCACCGGGCCGGTCGGGCGCCGCGCCGGCGGCCACGGGGGCCGCCACGAGCGCGCCGAGCGCGAGGGTGGCCGGGACGATCCTGCGGGTGGTGCGAGGGTGCATCGTGCTCTCCTGTCCTTCGAGGTATGACGTCGGTGTCGTCCGCGCTCCCGCGGCGGTCGGCGGTCGTCCGGGTCGCGACGGCCGGGTCAGTCGCGGCGGTAGGGGTCGCGCGGGTCCTGGCCGGGAGGCGGCGTGGGGCCCTCGCCCGGCCTCCCCTGCCCGTAGCCCGGCTCGCCGGAGGGCGGCTGGCCGTAGCCCTGCTGGGGCGCCTGCGGGTAGCCGCTGTCCTGCGGCGGGCCGTAGCCCTGCTGCGGGTAGGCGTGGCCGGTGCCGTAGCCGTAGCCACCGGGCGGCCCGTCCACGGCCTTCTTGTCGCGGCTGCGGCCGACCAGCCACATGACGAGGCCGACGACCGTGATGATGAGCAGCGGGATGAGCAGCAGCAGGCCCAGGGCGGCCACCCCCAGGGCGACCGTGGCGCCGAGGCTGACGTTGGGGGAGAGGCTTGTGGTGGCCTCGCCCTCGCAGGTGAAGGTGTGCTCGCCGGCGACGGTGGCCTGGTAGGTCCCGACCACCGCGGCGTCGGCCTGCGGGTCGCCGGTGTCGAAGGTGCCGTCCTGCGTCAGCGCCGACTCGGTGCCGTCGGGGGCGGTGACCGTGCAGGTCGGGGTGGCTCCGGAGGCCTCGGTCGTGACCAGCCGGAAGTCCCCCTCGTCCATCGCGACGGTCGCCTGCCCGCCCTCCATGGGGGTCCCGCCGTCCTGGAAGCCGCTGATCATCCGGGCCCCCTGCACGCCACCCCAGACGACGGCGATCCCGACGACGACCGACAGGACCAGGCCGATGATGAACATCCACTTGCCGGCCGTGGTCAGGCCGCTGCGCCGGCGCACCGGCGGGCTCGCATAGCTCATGGCACGACCTTAGCCGCAGCCGCCGTGGCGGCGCGGGCCCCGCGTCCGTCGGGTCAGGACCGGGCGCTGTCGTCCTCGTCGTCGTCCACGAAGACGAGCTGCCCCGAGGCCACGAGCTCGGCGATCTGCTCGTCCGAGAGAGCCTCGAGCTCCTCGTCGGTGAGGTCGACGAAGTCGCCGTCGTCCGCGCCGGTCGGCCCGTCGGGCCCACCGTCGGCGCCAGCCGCCCCGTCACCGGCCTCGTCCTCCCACCACTCGTCGGCGCCCTCGGCGGGTGGGGCGTCGTCGACGATCTCGTCGGCGCCCTCACCGTCCTGCGGAGCACGGACGAGCAGCAGCAGGACGCCCCCGATGAGCAGCATCGACAGCCCGACGAAGCTCCCGAGGGTGCCCAGGGCGAGCCCGCCCAGCCGCAGCAGAGCGTTGGCCGGGCCCACCTCGGGCGCCACGACGACCCCCAGGCCCTCGCAGTCGATCCGGTGCTCGCCGGTGTCGGTGGCGGTGAACTCGCCCACCACCTGGAAGCGGGCGAGCGCGGTGTCGATCCCGACCCGGCGGCCCTGCTCGGCGAGGGTCGTGAACGGCAGCTCCCCGCCCGGGCCGGTGATGGTGCAGCTGATCTGCTCGACCGGTGTGGGGGCGATCTCGCCGGGCGCGACGAGGCCACCGGTGACGTAGAGGGTGCGTTGCGTGCCCTCGGTCAGCGAGACCGTCGCGGTGCCGTCCAGCAGCTCGGCCGAGTTGGACTGCAGGTGCTCGAGCAGCGAGCGGGTCGCCCACCCCCCGACCAGGGTCACGACGAGGGAGACCACGGCGAGCAGGCTGCCGAGGCGCACCAGGTGACGACCGGAGCGACGCAGCCGCGCCCGGCTGCTGCGGGACGTCGGGGCCGGGGGGTCGGTGGGCATGGGGACGACTCTAGGCGCAGCGGCCGGGCTGACGCAGGGTGCGGCACGCCCGCCGAGCGCGCCGGCCGGCGCTCAGCCCTGGCCGGCACGCTCGGCGGGCGTCGCCTGCCGCAGCACCAGCCGGGTCCAGGCCCCGACGTAGATGCGGTCGTCCCGGTCGATCTCCACCCGCTGCCCGGGGGTGAGCGCCTGCGTCGGCAACGGCTCACCCACCACGCCCACGTAGGTCCCGTTGCTGCTGCCGAGGTCCTCGATCCACCACCGGGTCCCGTCGCTGGTCAGCTGGGCGTGGCGCCGGGAGACGGCGCTGTCGGCCCCCGCGTCGACCTCGGGCCGCACCCCGAGGCTGCCGGAGGGCCGCCCGACCATGACCACGCTGCGCCGCACGACCACGACGTCCGGCACGCCCGCGCTCGGGCACGCCTCCGCGGTCTGCTGCACGGCATACCAGTCCGGGTCGACCCAGACCTCGACGACCCAGGTGTCCGCGAGGTCGCGGGAGGGCGGGGTATGCCGTGGCCTCGGGTGCGCCGCCGGGCGCGGCTGCGGTGCCGGCGAGGCGGGAGGCGCCTCGGGCTCCGGGTCAGGCTCGGATTCGGGTTCGGGACGGGCCTCGGGCTGCGGGTCAGGGCCCGGCTCAGGTTCGGGCTCAGGCCCTGGCTGAGGTGCCTCCTCGGCCTCGGGCTGCGGCGCGGGTCCTGGCCGGGGAGCCGGCTCAGGTGCGGGTTCGGCAACCGACGTCGGTGCCGGGTCGGGCTCGGGCTCCACCTCCGGCTCGGCCCCCAGCGGGAGCGCACCGGTGGTGAAGTCGTAGCCGCAGGCCTCGCAGAAGAGGGCGTCCGCGACGTTGACGCCGCCGCAGTGCGGGCAGGTCTGGGTCTGCGCCACCGGCTCGTCGAGGTCGAGGACCGACCCGCCTCCCGACCCACCAGGCGCCGCGGCGGCCGACCCGCCCGACGGCTCGGAAGCGACCACGGGGGTCGCCCCGATCGGGGTGCCGCACGTGTCGCAGTAGTCGGTGGCCTGGCTCTCGTGGCCCTCGGGGCACCGCACCATCAGCCGGGCCGGACCCGGGTCGTCTTGGTCGAGGCGGTGTCGAGCTCCATCTCGTCGAGCTTGTCGACGTGACGGCGCAGCCGCACCCGCCCGGTGGCCGCGTCGTCGATGTCGACCACCCGCGAGAGCCGCGACGTCGCCGCGTCGTCACCCGTCTGCCGGGCCAGCTGCACGGCCCGCCCGAGCCGTGAGGTGGCGGTGACGTCGTCGCCCATGGCCTTGGCCCGCAGACCCTCCTGGATGGCCGACGCCAGCTCGGTCTGGCCGGTGTAGTGCGCGACCTCGGGGCTGATCTGCGCGGTGAGCACGTCGTCCGAGGACCAGGCCGCCTTGACCAGGCCCTGGGTGCGGACCTCCTCGCCGACCACCAGCTGCACCCTGGACGCGAGCTGCTCCTGGCCGACCGCCTTGGGGGCCAGCCGCACCGCCACGTGGTAGTCGCGGGTCTCGTCGCCCCAGGCGCCGGTGTCGTAGCCGCCGGTCAGGGCGTTGACCTCCACCCTGCGGCCGGAGAGGTCCTCCAGGGTGGGGCTGACCTGCTTGACGAAGAGCACCTCCGCGCCCTGCGGAGCCCACACCCGCAGCTGGGCGTCGCTGACGCCCTTGCCCATCGAGGAGGCCATGAGCGAGCGGAAGTCCTCGCTGAGCCCGTCCCACGTCCGGATGAGGTCGACGCTGCCGAGCAGCGCCTCGGCGATCCGGCGGACCTCGGCCACCTGCCAGGCCGCGCCGAGACCGCGGCAGTCGGCCTGGAAGCGGCCGCGCACCTGCTCCAGCGCCCAGCTCAGCTCCTGCGGCGTCTCGTGCTGGTTGGCGCCGTCGGTGAGCAGGATGGCGTGGCGCTTCGACAGCGAGGGCACCGTGGCGAAGAGCTGCCCGGCGGCCAGCAGCCACCGGCCCATGGCGGTGCCGCCGCCCGGGGTCAGCCGCTGGAGGGAACGCTTGGCCTCCAGCCGGGTCTGCGGCGACATCCGGGCCATGGCGGCCGACGTGCCGGTGGGGTAGCACAGGGCGGCCTCGTGGTTGCCCGCCACGATGGCGAACCAGACCCCGTCCACGATCTCGTCCAGCGCGGCGGAGGCGGCATACGCCGCGGCCTGCACGCCCTGGACGTCCATGGAGCCCGACACGTCGACGATGATGACCTCGCCCGCGTCGCCGCCGGACCCGGTCCACGCGGCCACCTCGCCGGCCCCCGAGCAGGTGACCGACACGATGGCGTGCACGTCGGTCCCGCCGTCGGGCAGGAACTCGTTCTGGTGGACGGTCGAGGTGAACTCAGCCATGCGCCCCATCCTGCCTCTCGTCACCGCAGCGGGCGAGGGCGACCGTGATGTTGTCCGCCCCGCCCTGCTCGTTGGCCCAGTCCACCAGCCCCTGGGCCAGCGCGCCGGGCGACCCGCCCACCCGAGCGGCCACCGCGCGCACGACGGCGGCGAGGTCGGCCGGCTCGGAGGCGTAGTTCCACAGGCCGTCGCTGGCGAGCAGCAGCCACCCGGGGGCCGAGACGTCGTGCTCGGTCGTCCCCGGCCGGTGGTCGGGGGAGTCCGGGCCGAGCCAGCGGGTGATGGTGTGTGCCAGCGGGCCCGCCTCGGCCTCGGCCCGCGGTATGCCGGCCCGCACCTGCTCCTCGGCCATCGAGTCGTCGCTGGTGAGCCGCTGCGGCTCGCCCTGGTCCGGCAGCCAGTAGGCGCGGCTGTCCCCGATCGAGGCGATGCTGGCGCGCCCGCCCTCCACGACGGCGCTCACGTAGGTGCACGACGGCGAGTCGCGGGGGTGGTCGGCGGCGACCTCGGCCACGGCGTCCGCCGCGGCGCGCGCCGCCCGCTCGTGCCGTTCGGTGGCGTCGCCGGTGCCGCGCAGCTGCTCCCGCGCGGCCTCGGCCGCCGCCAGGCTCGCCTCGGCCGACCGCGGCGCGCTGGAGACCCCGTCGCACACCACGAGCACGGCCCGGCCGGGCTCGTCGTCGTCCGCCCAGAGCGCCATGGCGTCCTCGTTGTCCCGGTGCCGGCGGCCCCGGTCGCACACCCCGGCCACCGCCGCGGACGGGGTCGCGATCACGTGGTGGCGCGGGTCGGGGCGGCGCTCCCCGCACTGCGTGCACCACCCCTCCTCGTCGTAGGCCCCGCCGCAGGAGGCGCAGGTCCCGTGGTCGGCCGGCCGGGGAGGGGCTGCGTCCGCCGGGGGCAGCGCGCCGTCCAGGACGAGCATGGGCTCGGGCAGCGGGGGAGGCCCGTCGCTGAACGGCTCCGGCTCCTCCTCCACCTCGTCGGGGCCCGGCTGCCCGCCCGGCCCCTCCGGCTGCTCGTCCCCTGCCGTCGTGGGAGCCGGCTCCTGCGGCCGCCCACCCGTGCCGGCGCCAGGCTTGCCGCCCGGGCGGGTGCCGGGTGCCGGGATCGGCTCAGTCGGGTCGTCGGGCATCGGGCCCGGGGTCGGGTCGCTCATGTCCAGCTCCAGGGACGGACCGCGTTGGCGCGGTCGATGAGCCCGGCCCGCTCCTGCGGGTCGGGGGTGTAGTCGGCGAGCACGCGGTACTCCCGCTCCAGGGCCCGCTGCAGCGCGTCCCGGGTGAGCGGCACCTCGCCCACCCGCCAGTCCGGCTTCGGGCCGTGCTCGGTGACCTGGTCGAGCGCCTGCTCGTAGATGACCGCGTTGAACTGCGCCCGCTGGCGGGGGTCGAGGGTGAGCCGCTGGACCGAGTGCATGGACTCGCGCAGGTCGGCCAGACCGCCCCGGCGGCGCAGCAGCTCGGCGCGCAGCCAGCGCGCCCGCGGGTGGGCGCGGCTGCTCGCCGGCACCGAGTCGAGGGCGCTGATCGCACCGTCGACGTCGCCACGCCGCATCCGCACCCGGTGCAGACCGAAGGCGGCGGGCGCGACGTACGCCGCGTCCGTCCGCCACGCCCGCTCGTAGTCGAGCTCGGCCGCCTGGTCGTAGCCGGCCAGCTCGGTGGCCAGCGCCAACGCCATCCGCGGGGCGATCTCCCCCGGCAGGGCGTCGCGCACGGCGGCGAAGTGACCACCGGCCTCCTGCGCGCGCTGCTGGACGTGCTCGCCCTCGGCCTGCGAGAGCGCCCACAGCCCGCGCACCCACGACCCGCGCCAGTCCCACGGGTCCTCGGCCAGCAGGCCGCGGACGGCGTCGTCGACCCAGCCGCGCTGCCCCACCCGGATGCCGGCGCGGGCCCGGGCCAGGAAGACCTCGGGGGTCTCCTCGGGTGCCGCGCCCAGGGCCTCGTAGGTGGTCTGCGGGTCGTTGGTCGACCGCCCCGAGATCCAGTCGAGCATCGGGTCGGTGTCGTCCCGCTTGACCTCGGGCAGCTCCCACCACGACAGGGTCTCGCCGGTGGTGACCGGCGGGTCGAAGGCCGGGCTGTGCGCCGACAGGGTCGCCGGGCGGTCCGGGCCGCTGGCCGCCACCACCTGCCGCAGCACGCCGACCAGCTGGCTGCGCAGCTCCTCCACCGACAGGAACCGGTCGTTGGGGTCCGGCGCGCAGCACCGGGCGACGACCCGGTAGAAGGCGTCGTGCTCGGTGAATGCCGGCACCTGGGACATCGGCGGCAGGGAGTGGACGTACTCGCTCTGGTAGCCGCGGAACTCGAAGGTCAGCACGCACAGGGTGCGCCCGATGGTGTAGATGTCCGAGGCCACCGAGGGGCCCACCTCGGCCACCTCCGGCGCCTGGTAGCCCACGGTGCCGTAGATGGGGGAGTCGAGGTCGTCCTGCCGGCGCACGCCGCCCAGGTCGATCAGCTTGATGCCGTCGCCCTCGTGGATGAGGTTGTCCGGCTTGAAGTCGCAGTAGAGCAGGCCCAGCTCGTGCAGGTGGGTGAACGCGGGCAACGCCTCGATGACGTAGGCCAGCGCCTGGTCGACGGGGAAGGGCGTGTAGCGGCCGGCCTGCCGCATCCGGTCCTGCAGCAGCTGCTTGAGGGAGCGGCCGCCGACGTGCTCCATGACGGTGTAGGCGTCGTCGTCGTGCTGGACGGTGTTGTAGATCTCGACGATGAGCGGGTGCTTGACCTGGGCGAGGAACTGCTGCTCGGCCACCGCGGCGTCCAGCGCGTCCTCGTCGCCGGTGTTGAGCAGGCCCTTGAGCACGACGAAGCGGTCCGAGACGTTCTTGTCCCGGCCCAGGTAGATCCAGCCCATCCCGCCGTGCGCGAGGGCCCCGACGTTCTCGTACTGCCCGGCGACGAGCTCGCCGGGCTCCAGCTTGGGGGTGAAGGAGTAGGGCGCCCGGCACTGCGGGCAGAAGCCCTGCTGGCGCCCCTCCGCGTCGCCGGCGGCGCGGCCGACGTCGGCACCGCAGGCGGGGCAGGTCCGCCGGTCCTCGGGGACCCGCGGGTCGACCATGAGCTTCTCGGTGGGGTCGGTCACCGGCACGTCGGGCACGTCGGTGAGCCCGAGACCCAGCCGGGACCGTCGCCCGGCGGCGCCGGCCCGCTGGCGCCGGACCCGGGCTGCGCGGACGGCCTGCTGGGTCTGCCCGGGTGCCGGGGTGGCCACCCCCTGCGCCGACCCCCGGGCCGGGTCCGCGGCGGACCCGGACGGAGCGGGGGTGGGCGCCGAGGCGGCATCCGCGGCGCGGACCGGGTCCGGGTGGGCCGGTGTGGCCTCGATGGGTGCCTGGCGCGGCTCGGGGGAGCCGCACACGTTGCACCAGCCGTCCTCGTAGTGGCCGGTGCACCCCGGCTCCAGGCAGGCGGTCACGGTCGTCCTCCCATCGCCGCGGCGAAGCTCTCCTGCGCCTGCACGAGGGCCTGCAACCGGGTGAGGTCGGTGGGCCGGCCCGCGAGCAGGGTGTCGGTCTGGTCGGCCAGCGCCACGATGGCCGGCTCCGGGTCGCCGGGCCCCTCCGTCAGCCGCTGCCGGACCCGGGCGGCGCGCTCGGTGAGGTCCTCGAGGTGGGCCAGCGCGGCGGCATACTCCGTCTGCGCGATCGTCAGGGCCCGCTCGACGCGCTCCAGCCGCGCCCGGTATGCCGTGAGCTCGCCCGGGTCCCCGGGCACCGGCCCGAGGGCGGCGACGTCGGGGACGCCCAGCCGGGGCGCGGGGGTGACGGTGGCGCGGGCGCGGTGCGCCAGGGCACGGACCGCCTCGCCGCGCGCGGACAGCTCGGCGACCTCCCGGGTGGCCTGGGCGTGGTCGGCCTTGGCGTGCGCCCGCGCGGAGGCCGCGACGATGAGGTCGCGCTCCACGGTCGCGGCCTGCGACTCCAGCGGCCCGAGGAGCCCGCCGACGTCCGCGCCGCGGGCCGCCCGGTCGGTGACGTCGGTGAGCCGGTCGTCCAGCTCGCGGTGCGCCCGGGCCGCCGACCCCGCGCGCGCGTCGGGGATGAGCGCGACCTGGTCGGCGATCCGCTCCACCTGCTGGCGCAGGGCGCGCAGCCGCCCGGCGAGATCGGGGTCCGCGCCGTCGAGCCGCAGCCGGGAGCGCAGCGAGGAGGCGAGGGAGTCGGAGAGGCGGCAGGCCTCGGGGAGGGACACGGCCAGCGACTGGGCACCGCGGGTCCCCGGCTGCTCCAGGGTGCCCCACACCAGGGTGGTGATGCGGCGACGCTCCTGCTCGCCCACCCGGCCGCTGTCCCACGTCGCCTGGATGAGCGCCAGCCGGTCGGCCACGGCCTGCCACAGCGTCATCGACAGGGTGACGTCGGGCGTGACCCTGGCCCGCTCGCCCGCGTCCTCGAGGCCCAGGGCCGCCTCGTCGAGGGCGGCCAGCTCGGTGCGCCGGCGGTCCTTCCACCGCAGCATGGCGTCGAGGTAGGCCAGCAGCTCGGTGTCCGGGACGTCGGCGCCGATGCTGCCCGGGGCCGCGGGCGCGGTCGCGTGCGCGGTGCTCACGCCTCCTCCTTCCGACGTCGGGCGATCGACTCCGCCCCCAGCCCGGCGAAGGGCAGCAGCACGGCCAGCCCGAGCCCGGCGGCCAGGAGCGCGGTGGACGGGCCGGTGGTGGCCTCGGCGACGACGGCCTCGCGGGCGGTGACGAGGTCGGCCTCCAGCGGGGCCCGCGCCGCGTCGGCCGCGGCGACGAGGTCGAGGGCCGCCGTGCGCTGCGCCTCCTGGCCGCCCTCCTGCGCGAGGGTGCGGCCCAGGTCGGCGCGGACCTGCGCCACGGTGCCGTCGGGGTCGGCGCCCTCCTCGAGGGCGTAGTGCTGGTTCCAGTAGCCGTACTCGTCGTCGGCCTCCCACGGCTCGACCGAGCGCAGCCCGACCAGGACCTGCAGGTCGTCCTGGACGACCCTCTGCAGGTCCCCGGGGCGGTCGGTGGCGTCCTCGTGGGCCGTCACCGCCTCCCGCCACCCCGGCTGGGTGTCCTGGACCACCAGCAGCGACGTCGCCAGGGCGGCCAGCGCGACGAAGGCGCCCGCGACCCGGGCGCCGGCCCGCAGCAGGACCACCGCCCCGACCGCGAGGAGGAGGCCGCCGGCCCAGAGGAGGGTGGTGCCGAGGGCCGAGCCGGGCCGCATCGCCTCCAGCTCCCGCTCGACGTCCCACGACGAGACGGCATACGCCATGTCGAGCCGGGTGTCCCGCCAGACGGTGGCCGCCCGCACCGGGCTCACGGTGTCGCTGGCCAGCGCCGGCTCGACCTCGGCCAGCCGCTCGGCGGCGAAGGGGTCGAGCCCGTCGCGGGCCAGGACCTCCTGCGCGGTCGTCACGCTGGGCAGCTGGCCGGCGCCGTCGAGCGGCACGGGCTCACCGGTCGCGTAGCGCACCAGCTCGGTGTCGAGGACCGACACGGCGTCGCGCAGATCGGCCTGCGCGGTGTCCAGCACCGTCAGCGTCCCGGTCTGCCCGCGCTCGACCCGCTCCGCGGACAGGGCGCTGCCGAGCGCCAGCGAGAGCCCGGCCGCGAGCGCGAGGGTCGCGGCCAGCCACAGCCGCGGCACCCGGGTGCTCGCCTCCGCCCGGGCCGCGTCGAGCAGGTCGTCGTCGGCGCGGCGGGACCTGCGGCGCCGCCGCGTCGTCGGCGTCAGGTCCACGCTCGCGCCGGAGCCCGCCCCCTGCCTGCGCAGGCGACGTTCGGTGCGCAGCAGCCGCCGCTCGGCGTCGTCGATCTCGCGCTGCCGGCGGGCCAGCTCACGCTCGGCCCGGCGGCGCTCGGCGGCCAGCTGCTGCGCGGCGCGTTCGCGCTCCTGCCGGGTGCGGTCGGCCAGGTCGCGTCGGGCCTGCTCCAGCTGCTCCTGCTGCGCCCGCAGCTCCTCGACCGTGGTGTCCTCGACGTCGGGTCGGTCCTCGCCGAGGATGGTCATCGGCGGCAGCTCGGGACCGCCGCCGCGCCGACCGTCGCCGCTCACCGGTAGTCCCTCAGCCGCTGGGTGACCCCGGCCCAGGCGAGCCCGGCCGCCACGACGCCGAGCAGCAGCGCCCCGGCCGCGGTGAGGACGGCCGGTGCGCTGACCCCCGGGTCGACGCTGGACAGGTCGTCCGCCACCCGGCCGGACAGCGCGGCCTCGACCCGTCCGTAGGCCTCGGCGGCGTCCTGCGGCCCCTCCGCGGCGGCGACGGTGGACCAGTCCTGCTCCAGGTCGACGAGGTCCGCCCGCTCCAGCGCCTCCGTGGCCTCGGTCATGGCGGCGTCGACGTCCACCTGCACGCCCGCGGCCGCGGCGACCTGCGCGGCGCGCGCCTGATAGACCTCCTGCAGGGCCGTCGTCGAGGCCCGGGTGTCCTGGACGTACTGGTCGTAGTCCAGCGGCAGGGCGCCCGGGTTCACCGAGAGCCAGGTGAGGCCGGCGGTGATGAGGGCGGCGCCCGCGAGGGGGAGGTTGAGGATGCGCCGGGTGCGGAGCGCCAGCCAGACCATGATGCCGACCAGGACCACCACGCCCAGGGTCCCGACGACCGTGGTGAGCATGGAGCGCGACCCGGTCAGCAGGTCGTCGGCCCGGGCGTCCGCGACCTCGGCGACCCGCTCGGTGGCCGCCGCTGCCGCGGCGGAGGCCTCGGCATACCCCTCGGTGGACTCCTGCGCGGCGGCGCGCTCCACCCCGGTGACGAAGGTGCTCCAGTCCGCGGCGGCCGCCCCCGTGTCGTCTCCTCCCCGGCTGAGGTCCGTCGCCACCGCCCGCAGCGCCTCGTCGTAGCCCTCCAGCGCCTGCTCGTCGGCCGACGCGGGGTCGGTGACCCGCTGCGCCGCGAGCAGGTCCGCGCGCGGGATGTCGACGCGGGCCTGCTCCGCCGCGGCCCACTGGTCGGCGACGACGTTGGGCGTCGAGTTGATCCCGTCGGTCGAGAAGGTGCCGGTCGCGACGACGCCGGTGAGCAGCGCGGCCGCGGCCGCCCCGGCCCGGGCCAGCCGCAGCAGCCGGGGCGTGCTCGAGACCTCGTCGCGACCCCGCGACCGGGGCTGCCCTGCGGGCGCGGGGCGGGCGGCTCCCTGCTGGGGATTCGCCGGCTGCCCCTGCTGCTGCGCCGGGCCCTGGGTCTGGGCGACGCCCTGGGTCTGCGGGGCGGCGGGGCTCGCGGACGCCGCCTGTCCCTGGGTCGTGGAGGCGGGTCGGGCCGACGCCGACGACCCGCCGGCGGGGGCGCTCACGGCTGGTCCTGGTCGTCGGGGCTCGCACCCTCCACGGACAGGTCGACGGCGTCGCGGTCCTCGAAGTCCTCCTGCTCGAGGGTGCGCAGCTGCTCCACGGTGGCGCCGTCGGTGTCCCGCAGCCGCCACGCGTGCCGGCCGATGGCCGCCTCGAGCATGTTGCGGGCGAACCGGCCGTTGCCGAAGCTGGGGCCGCGCGGGGTGGCGGCGAGGATCTCGCCGAACCGGGTGAGCGCGTCCTCGCTGAGGTCGTAGTCCATCTGCGCCGCGAGGTGGCGCAGGATCGCGTGCAGCTCGCCGTCGGTGTAGTCGGCGAAGTCGATGATGGTGCGGAACCGGCTCTCCAGACCCGGGTTGGTCGCGACGAAGTCGGCCATCGGGTCGGGGTAGCCGGCGACGATGACCACGAGGTCGTCCCGGTGGTCCTCCATCTCCTTGACGAGGGTGTCGATGGCTTCCTTGCCGTACTGGTCGCCACCGAGGCTGTACGCCTCGTCGATGAAGATGACGCCCCCGTGGGCGCTCCCCACCACCTCGGCGGTCTTCGCGGCGGTCTGCCCGAGGTAGCCCGCGACCAGCTCGCTGCGGTCCACCTCGACGAGCTGGCCCTTGCTGAGCAGGCCGAGCGCGCGGTAGATGCCGCCGACCAGCCGGGCCACCGTCGTCTTGCCGGTCCCCGGGTTGCCCACGAAGACCAGGTGCCGGGTGAGGGTGGCCACCTTGAGGCCCGCCTCCTGCCGGCGGGCGTCCATCTTGAGCAGCGCGACCTGCCGGTGGATCTCCGCCTTGACCCGTTCGAGCCCGATGAGCTCGTCCAGCTCGTCCAGCAGCTCCTCGACCGAGCGCTCCGGCTCGGGCTCGGTCTCGGCGTCGGTCCCGGACCCGTCCTCGGTCCCGTCCTGGGACGCGACCTGTCCGCCCTCCGGCTCCGGCTCGGGCACCCCCGCCGCCGGGCCACCACCCCCACCGGGCGCCGCGGATGGTTGGCCTGTGTCCCCACCGGGCGCCGCGGATGGTCGGCCCAGGAGCTCGCCCAGGCGCGCGGACTGCTCCTGGGCCCGCCGCAGCAGCTCGCTGGACCAGGTATGCAGCTGACCCGGGTCGAGCGCGCCCGCGCCGGTGCCTGATCCGGGGGACGTCGGTCCGACTCCTGGCGGCGTCAGGCCCTCGGTGGGCGTGCCCGGCCCGTGGGCCGGTGCCACCCCGGCGGCCGCCAGCTGGGTCCGTGCGACCGAGGTCGCCTTGCCCAGGCTCAGCTGCCCCGCCTCGGGCAGCGCGCAGGCCGCGGTCGCCACGTCGGCGAGGGCCTGGGCATACCCGGCCGCCCGGGGGCTGCGCTCGGCGACGAGGGTCGCCAGCAGCGGGGTGGGGATCGAGGCGTACCGGCGGCCCCGGGGCACCGCGCCGAAGAAGTCGCTGGCCGGCCGGTCGAACGCACTGGCCCACAGGGTGTGCGCGCTGCTGGGTCCGGGCTGCTCGAGCACCGCCGCGGCGATGACCTGGCCCTCGGCGCGCGCCGCCCGCTCGTCCAGGCCGGCCTCCCGGCCGACCCGGGCCAGCAGCTCGACCGCGTCGCCGACCTGACTCATCGGGTGCCTGCCTGCGGCGGCGCGAGCGGGCTGACGCCGTCGGCCTCGGCGGAGTCGAGGTGCGGGGTGGCCACGGGGGCCGGGGTCGGCTCCTTCGGCACGGGCGCGTGGTCGTCCTCGTCGAGCCGCAGCGAGCCGCCGCTGCCGGCGGAGCCGAACTTCTCCGCGATGAACCGGCCCTGCGCGACCAGCTCGCGGGCGTCCTGGCGGTAGACCGCGTCGAAGACCCGGTCCATCGTCAGCCCCAGCAGGTCGAGCTGGTCGACGAGCACCATGAGCGAGGTCTTGGCGCCGTCGACCGGGCGCGTGTCGGCATACCGGCGGGGCAGCCGCTGGTAGGCACCGATCGCCTCGGGCAGGTAGTCGGTCGCGGTCGCGACGACGGTGTAGCCCAGGTCGCTGCCGCTGAGCTTCTCCAGGCGCGGCAGCGTGTCGCGCACCGTGTCGATGACCCGGGTGCCCCGGGCGACGACGACCGAGGGCAGGGCGCTGGAGCCGAGGAGCTCCTCGGTCGAGGCCAGCGCGTCGTGCACGTCCTGCGCGGTCGGCGGTGCGGGCAGCGTCAGCCGGTCGTCCGCGGGCGCGGACCGCCCCAGCATGCGGTCCAGCAGGTCGGAGAAGCCCACCTCAGCGCGGTCCCGACGAGAGCGAGCCGCCCGGCCGGCCACCGTCGAGGTCCAGCTGGCCGCCGGCGAGGCGGATGTCGGTGCGGCGGGCGCGGTCG
This sequence comes from Serinicoccus sediminis, assembly GCF_004153545.1. GTDB lineage: Bacteria > Actinomycetota > Actinomycetes > Actinomycetales > Dermatophilaceae > Ornithinicoccus > Ornithinicoccus sediminis_A. The sequence continues at coordinate 185,298 of NZ_SDVA01000004.1, forward strand.
AGGTAGCTGCGGGACTTCTCGACCTCGCCCTCGAGCACGCCGATGGTCTGCGACATGCCGTCCAGCGCCTGGACCCGGAACTCGTCGATCGCGTCCATGGTCGCGTAGATGTTGCCGAACGCCGCCTGCAGCTGCTCCAGCCCGAGGGTCGAGGAGGCCGCCTGCTCCTGGATGGCGACCGAGTTGTCCCGCAGCAGCTCGCTGGTGCTCTGGATCATCTGCGACGTGGTCTGGTTGAGCGCGGTGATCTGGTCGAGCACGAGCTTCTGGTTGTTCAGCGCCTGGGCGACGAGGACCGCCGTGCGCAGCGCCGAGACGGTCGTGGTCGAGGCGCGGTCCACGCCCTTGATGAGCTCGATGTTGTTCTTCATGACGATGTCGATGGCCAGGTAGTTCTGGATCGACACGGCCAGCTGGGTGAGCAGGTCCTGATGCTTCTGCCGGACGTAGAAGAGCACGTCCTCGCGCATCGCCTTGGCGCGGTCCGGGTCGCTGGCGTCCAGCTCGGCGATGGTCGCGGCGACCTTGGCGTCCAGCTGCTCGGCGATGTAGACGTACTGGTTGAGCCGCCCCATCGACTCCCACAGCTGCTGCTTCTCCAGGTTGAGCGCCGCGTTGTCCTTGCCGAGCTCGTCCTGCCCGCTGCGCAGGGCGTGCAGGATGGCGTCGAGGTGCTTCTCCGCGGACTCGTACTTCTGGAAGTACTTCGTCATGCGGTCCGAGAACGGCAGCCGCTCGAACCACTTCTTGACCCCGGTGGCCTGCGCCGGGTCGAGGTCCTCCACGGTGTGCCGCAGCTCGGTCAGCGTCTGGGCGACCTTGGACTCCTTGGAGACCCCGCCCTGCTGGATCGCGCGGACGGGGGACTTGAGCAGCCGGTTCGAGGTCTCGGCGGCGGCCCGGATGTCGGCGTCGCCCATCGTGCGGACGTCCGCGGCCCGCTGCGCGAACTCCGGCGACCGGGTCTCGGTCTGGGTCAGCCCGGTGAGGTATGCCTCGACCTTGGCGTCGAGGGCCGGCATCGCCTCGGGGTCCACCTGCGGCGCCATCCGGGGGGCCGCGGTCTGCGCGACCGGCTCGGACGGGGAGGGGGCGGTCAGCACCAGGGGCTCCGCCTGGGGCTCCGGCGCGGCGAGCGGCTGCGGCTGGTCGGTCATCGTCTCTCCTCGAGGTGCCTGGTGCGGGGGCCGACGCCCCCGTCGGGACGCGGGCGCACCCGCTGCGACGTGCCCATTGTGTCCCGAGTTCCACCTTTTCACACGGGGGCCACCACCCTCAGGTACGGATCGTCAGTGCCACGGTGACGACGTCGCCCAGCTCGATCCCCTCGGCGCGGCGGACGGCGTCCTTCAGCGGCACCCAGAAGGTGCCCTGGCGAGGCCACAGCGAGGTGGTGAAGCCGGTGCCCCCCACCTGGCCGGTGACCGGGACCATGCCCCACCCGTAGGTGACCTCCCGCATGACCTGGGTCAGCCACGCGGCCTCCTCCTGCGGCACCACGAGGAAGTGGTACGGCGCCGGCCCGCGCCACTCGACCACCTCGCCGGTGAACTCCAGGTCCGGGGGCTCGTCCATGCCGCCACGCTAGTGCGCCGGGCGGACCAGGGCTGTCCGTGAGGAGCCGGGAGCCCGCTGCCCAGCCCGCCTACGACATGCCGTAGTATGTCGACATGAACAGGCTCCTGATCCTGGGGGCGGGCACCGCGGGCACGATGGCCGCCAACCACCTCGCCAAGGTCCTCGACGACGACTGGTCGATCACCGTGGTGGACCGTGACGTCCACCACCACTACCAACCCGGGTACCTCTTCGTGCCGTTCTGGATGGAGCCGGACCGGGTGGTCAAGGACCGCCGCGACTTCCTGCCCGCGCGGGCGACCTTCCGGCAGGAGGCCGTCCGGCTGGTCCATCCCGAGCGCAGGCAGGTCGAGCTCGCGGGCGGCGACCTGCTGGACTACGACTGGCTGGTCATCGCCAGCGGCACGGTGCCCCGGCCCGACCTCGTGCCGGGGATGGGCGACGGGGCGCTGTGGCGGGACGCGGTGCACGAGTTCTACACCCACGAGGGCGCGGTCGCGCTGAGGGACGCGCTCGCCGGCTTCGACTCCGGTCGGCTGCTCGTCCACGTGAGCGAGATGCCCATCAAGTGCCCGGTCGCGCCGCTGGAGTTCGCGTTCCTGGCCGAGGACCACTACCGCCGGCGCCGGATCCGGCACCAGGTGGACATCACCTACGTCACCCCGTTGGACGGCGCCTTCACCAAGCCGGTCGCCTCCGCCGAGCTCGGTGGCCTGCTCGAGGACCGCAGCATCCGCCTCGCCGCCGACTTCGCCGTCGAGCGGATCGACAACGAGCGTCGACGGCTGGTCGCCTACGACGGCCGGGAGCTGCCCTTCGACCTGCTCGTGACGGTGCCGCCGCACACCGGCCAGCAGTTCGTCACCGACTCCGGGCTCGGCGACGACGCCGGGTTCGTGCCCGTGGACAAGCACACGCTGCGCAGCCTCGAGCACGAGCGCATCTTCGTCCTGGGCGACGCGAGCGACATACCCACCTCCAAGGCGGGCTCGGTCGCGCACTTCGCCACCGAGCTGTTCGTCGACAACTTCCTGGCCGCCGTCGCCGGGCGGCCGCTGCCGAACTCCTTCGACGGGCACGCGAACTGCTTCGTCGAGTCCGGGCGCGGCCAGGCCCTGCTGCTCGACTTCAACTACGACACCCAACCGCTCAAGGGCGCCTTCCCGGTGCCCGTCGCCGGGCCGATGCGGCTGCTCACCCCCTCCCGGGCCAACCACCTCGGCAAGCTCGTCTTCGAGCAGCTCTACTGGAAGGTCCTGCTGCCCGGTCACCGGCTCCCCGTCACCGCCCACATGTCGATGGCCGGCAAGAAGCCGCCGGAGGAGGACTGACCGAGATGCCCACCAACACCCTGAACGGACGGTCCTTCGCCGTCGACGAGGAGGGCTTCCTCACCGACCGCGACCAGTGGAGCGAGGAGCTCGCGACCGAGCTCGCCGCGCTCATCGGGATCGAGCTGGACGAGGAGCACCTGGCTCCGCTGCGCTTCATGCGGGAGGACTCCGCGCGCACCGGCGTCACCCCGACGCTGCGCCGGATGCAGACCGTCGGGGGCTTCGACATCAAGACCCTCTTCGCGCTCTACCCCGGCAAGCCGGCCAAGAAGATGGCCTGGCTGGCCGGTCTGCGCAAACCCGTCGGCTGCGTCTAGGAAGGCACCCCCCGTGAGCACGACCACCAGCACCCTGCCCGAGGGCTTCATCCTCCCCGACTTCGGGGACGCCCCGCGCACGACCCGGACGGTGCAGACCGGCGAGTCCTCCGCGGTGACCACCACGACGAGCTACGACGGCCCGCGCAAGATGGCCTTCATCTGCTCCAAGGGCAACCTCGACATGGCCTACCCCGCGCTCATCATGGGCAACGCCGCCCTCGGTGAGGGGGTGGAGGTCCACCTCTTCTTCACCTTCTGGGGCCTGGACATCATCAACACGAAGACCAACGACAAGCTGCGCTTCACCATGGCCGGCAACACCGCCATGCACCTCGACGATCTCGGCCGGGTCCGGCCCGGGCTGGAGCACGCGTCGATGCCGCAGGCGCTGGGCAACCTGCCCGGGATGACCGGCATGGCGACCCGGATGCTCAAGCGGCAGATGGCCGAGCAGGACATCCCGACGGTGCCGGAGTTCCTCGACCTCCTGCAGGCCTCGGGAGCGCACCTGTATGCCTGCAAGCTCAGCTTCGACATGGCCAAGATGCTGGAGGCGGACCTGCACCCCGGCGTCGAAGGGGTCATCAGCGCCGGCGACTTCATCGAGATCGCGCAGGGCGCCCAGATCGTCTTCGTCTGAGTCTGCCCGGCTGGTCAGGAGGGTGGGACGCGGTCGGTCCACCCGCTCGCCCCGGCACACCCGCCCCAGAAGCCACAGGCTCACCACCGTGCGGGGACGTTGCCGTACGCAGGGGTGATATCCCGGGCAAAGGGCAACATCTCTGCACCGCGATGCCCGTGGTACCGAAGTGACGCGTGGTGCTTCCCTGAGCCCGCGCTCCGCTGCGGCCGTGGACGGCGTCGGCCCGGCGGGTCAGCGCAGGCATACCTCGGGCAGGTCGAACCACCGCAGCTCCGGGGCGCCGCCCGCCTGCTCGTCCCCGGTCTCGGGGAGGGGCTCGCCGGTGGCAGCGGCCAGGACGCGGCGCGCGTCCTCCAGGTGCTCGGCGAGCAGGTCCTCGCCACCGGTCGGGCCGGGCTCGGGGAGGGTGACCGCGCCGTCGGCGCCGAAGGTGATGTCGGCCAGCCGCACCGGCGGCTCCACGACGCCCTCGCGGTGCCTCCACAGCCCGGTCGTGACGTCGAACCGGTAGTGACCGAGCAGCCGCCAGCCGTCACGGGCGACCATCCGCACCGCCTCGACGACGTAGTCGGCCGCGGTGTCGGAGATGAAGTAGTTGAAGTTGACCCGGACCCAGCCCGGCTTGATGCCCTCGCACCCGCTCGTGATCCGCTCCTGGAAGGCGTGCGACCGGTCGGTGTCGATGCCCAGGAGGGTATGCCCGTAGGGCCCCGCGCAGGAGCAGCCGCCGCGCGCCTGGATGCCGAAGAGGTCGTTGAGCAGGGCGACGACGTAGTTGTGGTGCAGGTAGGCCCGCTGCCGGCCGCGGACCACGAAGGACAGGATCGACAGCCGCTCGGCGTCGAGGTTGCCGAGCAGCTGCAGGTCGGGCTCGGCCGACCACGCGCGGACCGCCCGGCCGAGGAACTCGTCCTCCCGCGCCCGGATCGTGGCGACGCCCACCGCCTCCTTGAGCCGGAAGACGAGACCGGCCCGGATCGCCTCGACGATGGCCGGGGTGCCGCCCTCCTCGCGGTGCTCGGGGTCGGCGAGGTAGGAGTGCTCGGCCGGGTTGACGTAGGCCACCGTGCCCCCGCCCGGCACGTCCGGCACCCGGTTGGTGAAGAGCTCCCGGCGGGCGGCCAGCACACCGGGGGTGGACGGCCCGCCGATGAACTTGTGCGGGGACAGGAAGACCGCGTCCTTGTAGGCCTGCGAGCGGCCGGCCGGGGCGCTCATCTCGATGTCGACGTAGGGCCCGGCGGCGGCGAAGTCCCAGAACGCCAGGGCGCCGTGCTCGTGCAGCACCTCGGTGACCGTGTGGGTGTCGGTGATGATGCCGGTGACGTTCGACGCCGCCGAGAAGGACCCGACGACCAGGGGACGGTCGGCATACCGCTCCAGCGTCGCGCGCAGGTCGGCGGTGTCGATGTGCCCGTCGGCGTCCATCGCCACCTGCACGACGTCGGCGATGCTCTCGCGCCAGGGGATCTCGTTGCTGTGGTGCTCGAACGGTCCGATGAGGACGACCGGGCGCTGGTCGGCGGGGATGTGCGCCGAGAGGTGGTGCGCGTCCTCCAGGACGGAGGGGATCCGCAGCCCGAGGACCCCGACCATCTTGGCGATCGCACCGGTGCACCCGGAGCCGGCGAAGAGCACCACGGTGTCCTCGTCGCCGCCCACCGCCTCGTGGATGGCGGCGCGGGCGTCCTCGCGCAGCCGCGTCGTCTGCAGCCCGGTGCCGCTGGACTCGGTGTGCGTGTTGGCGTAGCCCGGCAGGACGACGTCACGGATCGCGTCCTCGATGAAGGTCAGGGCCCGGCCGGACGCCGTGTAGTCGGCGTAGGTGACCCGGCGGCGGCCGTACGGCGTCGTCATGACGTGGTCCTCACCGATGACCGACTCGCGGATCCGGCGCAGCAGCGGGTGGTCGCCGGGGTCGGACGTCGTGGTCGGCGGCGCCGGGCTCTGCGTGGTCATGGCGCCCAGCGTGCCGAACCGCCCCGGCCGGCACAACGCGCCTGGTGACGGAAGAGGCATAACGGCGCGGTATGCCTGCAGGTCAGGGCAGCGCGGGACGTGACCCTGGCCGGCTGGCGCCGCTGCTGCCGGAAGGGTCGGGACCGCCACGGCTTAGGCTGGAGCGTCATGAGGTCGCCCGGACGGCGACCACCGCGCGCGGCGGCAGGAGGACCGGTGGAGAGCAGCGGCACACGCCTCGACGACGCCGAGCGTCGGGCCGGGCTGCGGCAGATGCGGGTCGTCGCGACCGGGCTGCTCGTGCTCATGGCCGTCGTCTACGTCCTCACCCACGACCGGACCGGCGTGTGGGCCTACGTCAACGCCGGCGCCGAGGCCGGGATGATCGGCGCGATCGCGGACTGGTTCGCCGTGGTGGCGCTGTTCCGGCACCCGCTGGGCCTGCCCATCCCGCACACCGCGCTGGTGCGCCGCCGCAAGGACGACCTCGGCGCCAGCCTCGAGCAGTTCGTCTCCGACAACTTCCTCACCGCGCCGGTGCTGCGCGAGAAGATCCTCGACGCCCAGGTCGTGCGGCGGCTGGGGGAGTGGCTGCGCGTGCCCGAGCACGCCGAGCGCGTCGTCACCGAGGCCGTGCCCTTCCTGGTGCGGGCGGTCGAGCGGGTCGACGAGGAGGAGATCCGGGTCCTCGTGGACGACGTCATCCTGCCGCGGGTGCGCCGAGAGCCGCTCTCACCCGTGGCCGGCCACCTGCTGGAGCGGGTCATCGAGGACGGCTCGCACCGTGGCCTCGTCGACCTCCTGGCCCGTGAGCTGCACGCCTGGCTGGCGCTGCACCAGGACCAGGTCGAGTCGATCGTGCGCTCCCGCGCCCCCGCCTGGGCCCCGACCTGGGTCAACGACCAGGTCACCCGGCGGGTCTACACCGAGGTGCTGCGCTGGGCCAAGGACGTCAAGGACGACCCGGAGCACAACGTCCGGCACGCGCTCGACGCCTACCTCACGGACCTCGGTCGGGACCTGCAGCACGACCCGCGCACCCAGGAGCGCTTCGAGACGCTCAAGCAGCGCGTGCTGGAGCACCCGCAGGTCAGCGCCACCGGCGTCGCCCTCGGGGAGACGCTGGTCACCTCGGTGCTGGGCGCGCTGGAGGACCCGCACAGCGCGCTGCGCACGCGGATGTACTCCGCGCTCCTCGGCCTGGGGCGCCAGCTGGCCGAGGACGAGCGGCTGCAGGCCCGGCTCGACGCCTGGACCGCCGACACGGTCGTGGCCCTGGTGGAGCGCTACGGCACCGAGCTCACCTCCGTCATCTCCGGCACGATCCGCCGCTGGGACGCCCAGGAGGCCTCCGACAAGATCGAGCTGCACGTGGGTCGTGACCTGCAGTTCATCCGGCTCAACGGCACCGTCGTGGGCGCCCTCGTCGGCGTGACCATCCACGCGCTGTCCCAGCTGCTCTGACGGCCCCCGGGGGGGCGAATGCCCGCGCCGACCCTGTGGACAACTTCTGCGCGCGGTCGCGGGTCGGCGGGAGGCTCTGGGGTATGAGCTTCGAGGACCTTCCCCGTGACTGGCCCGCCCGGGTGCTGGACGACCCGGTGGTGACCGCCGACGTCGTCGACCTGGTCGTCAGCGACGCCGACCGCAGCGCCGGCGCGCTGGGCTTCCTGCTGTGCCGGCCCGGCGGCACCCTGGCGCAGCCCGTGGTCGTGGGCGACCTGCGCGGCGAGGACCCGCTCGTCGTCGTCGACCGGATGGTCGAGGTCGTCGCCCACCTGCCGGACACCCCCGGCTTCGTGCTGGCGGTCGCCCGCGCCAGGGGGCTGGTGGGTGACGCCGACCGGCGCCTGCACCAGCACGCCCTGGACGCGTGCGCGGCGGCCGGTCTCACGCTGTGGGGCACCTACCTCGCCACCCACGCCGGGGTGACGCACCTGCCGGTGGCGCACGGCCTCGCGCGCCGGCACGGCGCCGCCTGACCCGCACGCACGGGCGGGAACCCGCTGGTGCCCGCTGGTTACAGTGGGAGACGTGCCCGAGCCTGACCGACGACCGCGACCCGACCGGTCCGGCAGCACCGGAGGCGGGTCACCGGCAGGCACCGGCGAGGGCCGCCGCGGGCGGGGTCGAGGCGGCCGCCCGGGTGGAGGGGCAGACCGCGCAGGGCGCGCAGGCCGCGGCGGGGGCTCAGGCCGGGGTCGGGGCGGACGTGAGGCACGGCATACCCCCTCCTCGGCCGGCATCGAGGCCCGGCGGGCTGCCGCACCGGCCCCCGGGGCGCTGCACTACCCGCCCGAGCTGCCGGTCAGCGAGCGGCGCGAGGACCTGCTGGCGGCGGTCCGCGACCACCAGGTCGTCATCGTGGCCGGCGAGACCGGGTCCGGCAAGACCACGCAGCTGCCCAAGATCTGCCTGGAGCTGGGGCGTGGCATCGAGGGCATGATCGGTCACACGCAGCCCCGTCGCATCGCCGCGCGCTCGGTCGCCGAGCGGGTGAGCGAGGAGCTGGGGGTCGAGCTCGGCACGGTGGTCGGCTACCAGGTGCGCTTCACCGACGTCTCCCGCGACGACACCCTCGTCAAGGTGATGACCGACGGCATCCTGCTGTCCGAGCTGCAGCGCGACCGCGACCTGCGGCGCTACGACACGATCATCATCGACGAGGCGCACGAGCGCAGCCTCAACATCGACTTCATCCTCGGCTACCTCAAGCAGCTGCTCCCGCGCCGCCCCGACCTCAAGGTCGTCATCACCTCCGCGACGATCGACGTCGAGCGCTTCGCCGCGTTCTTCGCCGACGCCCAGGGCGAGCCGGCCCCGGTCATCGAGGTCTCCGGCCGCACCTACCCGGTCGAGGTGCGCTACCGGCCCCTGGTGCGCGAGGGCCCGCCGCGCAAGGACGGCTCGGCGACCGAGATCGAGGTCGACCAGGTCACCGGGGTGGTCGAGGCGGTCGAGGAGCTGTGGACCGAGGCCACCGGCCGCGACGGATTGGGTGAGGACGTCCTCGTCTTCTGCTCCGGCGAGCGGGAGATCCGCGACGTCTGCGACGCGTTGACCGGGCTGGACCTGCCCGGCACCGAGGTGCTGCCGCTCTACGGCCGCCTCTCCGCCGCCGAGCAGCACCGGGTGTTCTCCCGGCACGCCGGGCGCCGCATCGTCGTGTCGACCAACGTGGCCGAGACCTCGCTCACCGTCCCCGGCATCAGGTATGTCGTGGACACCGGCACCGCGCGGATCAGCCGCTACAGCCAGCGGCTCAAGGTCCAGCGGCTGCCCATCGAGCCGATCAGCCAGGCGTCCGCCAACCAGCGCGCCGGCCGCTGCGGCCGGCTCGCCGACGGGATCGCGATCCGCCTCTACGGCGAGGACGACTTCGCCGCGCGCCCCGAGTTCACCGACCCGGCGATCCTGCGCACCAACCTCGCCAGCGTCATCCTGCAGATGACCAACCTGGGGCTGGGCGACATCGAGAGGTTCGGCTTCCTCGAGCCGCCGGACTCCCGCCAGGTCGCCGACGGGGTCCGCCTGCTCACCGAGCTGCAGGCCATCGACCCCACCGCCCCCGCGCACCTGCCGCGCCAGCGGCTCACGGCCTACGGCCGGGCGATCGTGCGCCTGCCGGTCGACCCGCGCCTGGCCCGCATGCTCATCGAGGCCGAGCGGCAGGGCGCTCTCAAGGAGGTGCTCGTCGTCGTGGCCGCGCTGTCCATCCAGGACGTGCGCGAGCGGCCCGCCGACCACCAGCAGCAGGCCGACCAGGCGCACGCCCGCTTCCGCCGGGTCGGGGGCGCCACCGGCCCGGCCCGCCGCGGCGGTCAGCGGGAGGAGGGCGAGGCGTCCGCCAAGGACGTCGTCGACAGCGACTTCCTCGTCGTGCTCAACCTGTGGCGCTACCTGCAGCAGCAGCAGAAGGACCTGTCCGGCAGCGCCTTCCGGCGGCTCTGCAAGGCCGAGTTCCTGCACTACCTGCGGGTGCGGGAGTGGCAGGACCTGCACACCCAGCTCAAGCGGGCCGCCAAGCAGCTCGGGCTGGAGGTCAACCAGCACCCGGCGGACGCCGACCAGGTGCACACCTCGTTGCTCACCGGCCTGCTGTCCAACGTCGGCATGTGGGACCGGGAGGCCCGGGCCTACCTGGGCGCGCGCAACGCCCGCTTCGTCCTGCAGCCCGGCTCGGTGCTGCACCGCCGCAACCCCGACTGGGTGATGAGCGCCGAGCTGGTCGAGACGACCCGGCTGTGGGCGCGCACCAACGCGGTCGTCGACCCCGCATGGGTCGAGCGGGCGGCGGCGCACCTGGTCAAGAGGTCCTACAGCGAGCCGCGCTGGTCGCGCTCGGCCGGGTCGGCGGTCGCCGACGAGCGGGTGACGCTGTACGGCATACCGCTCGTCGCCGGACGGACCGTCCCGTTCGCCCGCATCGACCCGGTGACCGCCCGGGACCTCTTCATCCGCCAGGGCCTCGTCGAGGAGGACTGGGAGACGCGGCACGAGTTCTTCCACGCCAACCGGCGGCTGGTCAAGGAGCTCGGCCAGCTCGAGGCGCGGGCCCGGCGGCGCGACATCCTCGTCGACGACGAGACGCTGGTGGAGTTCTACGACGCGCGGATCCCGGCCGAGGTCGTCTCCGGCGCCCACTTCGACACGTGGTGGAAGACCGCCCGGAAGCAGGACCCCGGGTTGCTCACCTTCACCGAGGAGCTGCTCGTCGGCGACGCCGGTGACCAGGTCAGCGCCCAGGACTTCCCGACCGGGTGGCGCCAGGGGGAGCTCACCCTGGGCCTGACCTATCAGTTCGAGCCCGGCGCGGACGCCGACGGCGTGACGGCGCACGTGCCGGTCGAGGTGCTCAACCAGGTCTCCGCGGACGGCTTCGACTGGCTCGTCCCCGGCATGCACGAGGAGCTGGTCACGGCGCTGGTCAAGGCGTTGCCCAAGGACGTGCGCCGCAACTTCGTCCCGGCGCCGGACCACGCGCGGGCCGCCCTGCGGGGTATGCGGGAGGCCGGCACGGTCGGCGTCGCGCCGGTGCGGGAGGCGCTCGCCGAGGAGCTGACCCGGCGCGGGCTCGTGCGGGTCTCGCCGCAGGACATGGACTGGGCCCGGGTGCCCGACCACCTGCGGATGACGTTCCGGGTGGAGCGGGCGGTGCGTCCGGGGGACGGCGGTCGGTCCCGGTCCGGAGGCGCGGACAAGGGTGGCGGTGCGGGGAAGAGCGGTGGCGCGCAGCAGGGCCAGCGCGGCGGCAAGGGCCGGCGCGGCCGGGGCCGGGTCGAGGTGCTGGGGGAGGGCAAGGACCTCGCGGTGCTGCAGGAGCGGCTCGCCGGGCAGGTGCGCAGCACCATGGCGGCCGCCGCGTCCGGGGTCGAGCGCACCGGGCTCACGGCGTGGCCGACCGACCTCGACCCGCTGCCGGAGAGCTTCAGCCGGACGGTCGGGCCGCGCACCGTGCAGGGCTTCCCGGCGCTGGTCGACACCGGGGCGGCCGTGGACGTCCGAGTGCTCGCGACCCGGTCGGAGGCCGACCGCGAGACGCTGCGCGGGGTGCGCCGCCTGCTCCTGCTGGGCACGACCCCGCCGTGGAAGCGGCTGCTGGCCCTGCTGAGCAACAGCCAGAAGCTCTCCCTCGGCCACAACCCGCACGGGTCGGTCCCGGCGCTGCTCGAGGACGCGCTCGCCGCGGCGGTGGACTCGGTGGTGGCCGAGCAGCCCGGCGCGACGGTCCGCGACCCGGCGCAGTTCGAGGCGGCGCTCACCGGGGTGCGCCAGCAGAGCGTGCCCCGGGTGCTGGAGATCGTCGAGTCGCTCGTGCCCATCCTCGACACCGCACGGGAGGTGTCGTTGCGGCTGCAGCGGCTGGACGCCCCGGCCGCCGCCGACCTCGCGACCGACCTGCGCCGTCAGCTGGACGCCCTGGTGCGGCCCGGCTTCGTGACCGAGGTCGGGTACGCCCGGCTGCCGCGGATGGTCGTCTGGCTGCGGGCGATGACCGAGCGGTTGGACAAGGGCGTGCAGGACCTGCCGCGGGACCGGCAGCGGATGGAGGAGGTGCACGTCGTCGAGCGCGACCTCGCCGACTTCCTCCAGGCGCTCCCGCCGCACCGGCGCCAGGACCCCGACGTCATGGACGTCGTCTGGTCCGTCCAGGAGCTGCGGGTCTCGCTCTTCGCCCAGCGGCTCGGCACCCCCGCCCCGGTCTCGGCCAAGCGCATCTACGCCGCGATGGACCGCGCCGAGGCCGCGACCTGACCTGACTTTCCCACCGGGCGTCGCGAATGGTTGCTTGGACCTGCACCGGGCGTCGCGAATGGTTGGCTGGGCCTGCACCGGGCGTCGCGAATGGTTGCTGGGACCTGCACCGGGGTCGCGCAGGGTGGTGAGCGCGCAGTGGTCGGCCCGTCTGGCACAGTCGGGGTATGCCTGCCACCGGCCCCAGCGACCACGACCTGTCCACCGACCCCGAGCTCGGTGACTGGCGGGTCATTCTCGGCCGGCTGCAGACCCGGCTGCTCACCGGTGACTTCGCGACCGGGGCGCGCCTGGTCGCGCGGATCGCCGACCTGGCCGACGAGCTGGACCACCACCCGGACGTCGACCTGCGCCACACGCACGTCACGGTGACGACCATCAGTCACGACGTCGGGCGGCTGACCGGCCGGGACCGCCGGCTGGCGTCGGCCATCAGCCGGCTCGCCCGGGAGGAGGGGGTCGAGGCCGCGCCGCACCAGGTCAGCGCGGTGGAGATCGCCCTCGACGTCCTCGACGGGTCCGCGGTGGAGCCGTTCTGGGCCGCCGTGCTCGGCTACGAGGCCGACGGCCAGGACCAGCTCGTGGACGCGGCGGCCAGGCTCGCGCCGATGTGGTTCCAGCAGATGGACGAGGCGCGCCCCGGGCGGGGCCGCTTCCACCTCGACATCACCGTGCCGCACGATGTCGCCCGGCAGCGGGTGGAGGCCGCCGTGGCCGCCGGGGGCCGCCTCGTCACCGACGAGTTCGCCCCGTCCTGGTGGGTGCTGGCCGACGCCGAGGGCAACGAGGTGTGCGTGTGCACGTGGCAGGGCCGCGAGGGCAGCGGCGAGCAGCCGGTATGACGTTGCGCGTGGGCCTCTCCGGCGGCATCGGCTCGGGCAAGTCGACGGTGTCGGCGCAGCTGGCGTCGCTCGGTGCCGTGGTCGTGGACGCCGACACGGTGGCCCGTGAGGTCGTCGGCCCCGGGACGCCCGGGCTGGCCCAGATCGCGGACCGCTTCGGCCCTGACGTCATCGCCGCGGACGGCAGCCTGGACCGCCCCGCCCTGGGGCAGGTCGTGTTCGGCGACGCCCGGGCCCGCCGCGACCTGGAGGGGATCACCCACCCGCTCATCCGTCGCCGGTCGCAGGAGCTCTTCGAGTCCGCCCCGGACGACGCGGTCGTGGTGCACGACGTCCCGCTGCTGGTCGAGCTGGGGATGGGCGCCGACTACGCCCTCACCGTCATCGTCGACGTGCCCGAGGAGGAGCGGCTGCGCCGGCTGGTCGAGCTGCGGGGCATGGACGAGGAGGCGGCCCGCTCACGGATCCGGGCGCAGGCCGACGACGAGCAGCGACGGGCCGCGGCCGACGTGCTCCTCGACAACGCGGGCACCCTGGACGACCTGCACGCACGCGTCAACGACCTGTGGTCCGGCCGGATCGTGCCGTTCCGTGACCACCTGGCGGACGGCATACCGGGATCGGCGGCGCCCGGGGCTGCCCGCGCCGGTGAGGGAGAACGCCTCCGCGCCCGGGTCGAGGCCGCGCTCGGGCGGCCGCTCGGCGAGGGCGTCGACCCAGACATTCTCGACGAACCAGCGGCGCGCCACGGTCTGCACCGTCGTGGCCTGCTCGTGCTGACCGGTGACGGGCAGGCCGGCGTCGACGGGAGAGCCTCAGGCGCGTCCGACGAGGTCGTCATCGCCTCGGCGGACCCGGCGTCGGCGGCGCGGCTGCGCCTCCGCGTGGGCTGACGGTCCTGCCACCGGCGCGCGTCTCACGTGTGTCCCGACCGTGCGTCCGGTGCGGCCTGGCCACGCGTCCAGTGTGTTCTGACCATGCGTCTGGTGCGGCCCGACCACGCGTCTGGTGTGTCCCGACCACGCGTCCGGTGCGGCCTGACCGTGCGTCCGGTGCGACCCTAGGACGCGTCCGGTGCGGGAGGGGGCGTGAGGCCGAGGTGCTCGGCGGCCGGCGGCGGCTCCTCGCCGAGGACGTGCTCGGCCAGGAATGCGCTGACGACCGAGTACCAGACCCTGGCGTGCTGCGGGCTCATGATCCAGTGGTTCTCCTGCGGGAAGTAGAGGAACCGGTGCGGCGTCGTGCCGTCCTCGGCCTGGGGGAGGCCGGACTGGGAGAGCAGCTCGTACCAGAGCCGCAGGCCCTCGCCGATGGGCACGCGGTAGTCCTTGTCGCCGTGGATGACGAGCACCGGGGTGACGATCTGGTCGACGAACCGGTGCGGGCTGTGGGCCGCGCTCATCTCCGGTGTCATCTCCCGCCGCCAGTAGTACGCCGCGTCGGTCGTGGGACCGAAACCGTCCAGCGCCCACAGCGAGGCGTGCGTGACGACGGCCTTGAACCGGTCGGTGTGCCCGGCCACCCAGTTGGCCATGTAGCCCCCGAACGAGCCACCCATGGCCGCCGTCCGGTCGGCGTCGATGTCAGGGCGCCCGACCGTCGCGTCGGTGACCGCCATGAGGTCGGTGTAGGGCGCGTCACCCCAGGCGCCCCAGCCGCGCTGCACGAACTCCTGGCCGTAGCCGGTGGAGAGGGCCGGGTCGGGCAGCAGCACGGCATACCCCTGCGCCGTCATCAACCAGGGGTTCCACCGCCACGTCCAGGCGTTCCAGGACCCCAGCGGACCGCCGTGGATCCACAGGAGCAGCGGGTGGCCGGCGGCGTCCGGCTCGCCCTCGGGCAGCGCCAGCCAGGCCCGCACCCGGCTGCCGTCCTCGGCGGTGGTCTCGACCTCCTCGAGCCGGCCGGGGACCTGCGGGCGCTCGGCCGGACCCGGGAGCGGGGTCACCTCGCCGGAGGCCAGGTCGAGCCGGGCCACCTCGGGCGGGAAGAGGTAGGACGAGCGCACGCCGTAGGCGGTCGCGCCGTCCGGGGAGACGACCAGGTCGCTCCACGCCGCGTCGTCGTGGGTGACCTGCTCCACGGCGCCGCTGCCGACGTCGATGCGGAAGACCGGGCGACGGCCCTCGCTGTCGGCCAGGACCAGCAGCGACGCGCCGTCCGGCGTCCACGCGACCGGCTGGGCCCACCGGTCCCAGTCGTGGGCCAGCGGGGTCAGCTCGCCGGTGGCGGTGTCCATGACGTGCAGGCGCGGGTGCGGCGGGCGGTCCGGGGCGGTCATCTCGCCGACGACGACGACCGCCCGGGTGCCGTCCGGGCTCACCGGCCCGGCGTGCGCCTCCCTCCCCTCCTGGTCCACCAGGGTGCGCAGCCCACCGGTCCCGACGTCGATCCGGGCGACGGTGGCGCGCAGCTCCGCGCGCCCCATCGGCACGTTGACGTCGACGAGCGCGAAGGTCCCGTCCGGCGCCAGCCGGGGGCTCGGCTCGTGCAGGGGCGCGTGCGGACCGCCGGTGAGCAGCCGCAGGTGCACGTCCCGGCGCTGGTCGACCGTGCCGGGCAGGTCGTCCTCGGTCTCGGTCTCGTCGTCGGGGTCCGGGCCGTCCTCGAGCGCGAAGACCTGCGGCGCGTGCGGCCCCAGGTCGTGGTCCCAGAAGCGGACGGGGTAGGAGGAGTGCAGGATCGCGTCGACCTTGGCCTTGGTGCGCCCCTCGTGCAGCGTCCTGTGCTCGGCCTCGCTCGACGCCCCGGGCAGCAGGCCGGCGACCACGAGGGTGCGCTCGGCGTCCCGCGCGCAGGCCACCCCGGACACCCCACCGGGCCGCTGCAGGACGACCCGGGCCTCGCCCCCGTGCGCGGGGATCTGCCACAGGGCCGCCGACGGCTCCCCCTCGTCACCGCCGTCCGGGTCGGGGCGGGCCGAGGTGAAGTAGAGGTCGCCGGTGGCGCTGAACGCGGCCCCGGTCTCGCCCTTGGCGCTGCGGGTGATGCGGTATGCCGCCCGCTCACCGGCGGGGTCCAGCTCCCACAGCGCGGAGACGTAACCGGTGCCCGCCCGGTTGAGCGTGGACACCGAGGTCACCAGCCTGCTCCCGTCCGCGCTGAGGGCCAGCCCGGAGACCCGGGGCAGCGCGACGTAGTGGGACAGGTCGTGGAAGGGGGTCGCCGGCGACGTCATACCTCCGTTCCTATCATCTGGGTCCGACACCCCCACCACCCGTCCCGGCGACCTCCGTCGTCACGGAATCACCCACCGGGTCGGCGCGTTGAGAGGGCAGACCAGAGAGGAGACACCGTGACGACGCACTCGCCACTGTTCACGCTGGAGGCCGACGCCGCCCGCCAGCCCCAGCCAGCCCCGCTGCTGCTGGTGTCGCTGGAGGGTTTCCTCGACGCCGGTCAGGTGCGGTCCACGCTCGCCGAGCACCTGCTCGACACCCTCGAGCACGAGGTGGTGGCCACCTTCGACGTGGACGAGCTGGTGGACTACCGCTCGCGCCGGCCGCTCATGACCTTCGACTCCGACCACTACACCGACTACGACGACCCCTCCCTGGTCCTGTACCGCGTCGTCGACGCCGCCGGGGAGCCGTTCCTGCTCCTGCACGGCATCGAGCCGGACTACCGCTGGGAGGCGTTCGTCGACGCGGTCCGCCAGCTGGGGCTCGCCTTCGGGGTGCGCCGCATGGTCAGCGCGCACGGCATCCCGATGGCCGTCCCGCACACCCGGCCGGTGGGCACCACCCGCTTCGCCAGCGACAACAGCGTGCTGGGCGACTACACGCCGCTCTTCGGCCAGGTGCGCATCCCGTCCAGCGCGGACTCCCTGCTGCACCTGCGCCTCGCCGAGTCCGGGCTGCTGACCATGGGCGTGGCCGTCCACGTGCCGCACTACCTCGCCGAGACGCAGTTCGGTGACGCGGTGGTGGCGGCGGCGGACGCCATCATGGACCTCAGCGGGCTCGTGCTGCCGACCGCCGACCTGGTGGCGATGGCGGGGCTGACCCGGGGCCGGATCGAGGAGGAGCTGGCCACCAACGACGAGGCTCGCGAGGTCGTCGAGGGGCTGGAGAAGAGGTACGACCACTTCGTCGAGGGCCAGCGGCGCCGGAGCCTGCTGGCGGCCGAGGTGGCCAACCTGCCCAGCGCCGAGGAGATCGGTGCGCAGTTCGAGGCGTTCCTGCGCGACCCGGACTCGGTCGACGAGGACGACGGCGGCGACGACGAGGGTCCGACGCCGCCGGCCGAGGATCAGGACGGCGGCGGAAGGTCGTAGCGGGGGCCGGTGGGTGCATCGGTCGCGGTCGTGCGGGCCCGGCTGCCGCCGGGTGCGGCGGTATGCCGCAGCGCCGGCGTGTAGGCACCGGGGTCCGGGCCGCGCTCGACGGTCTCGCGACGGCGGGCCAGCAGGGCCAGGGCGCCGCAGGCCAGCCCCAGGGGGAGCAGCAGCAGGCCGAGGGTGAGGCCGGTGCCGCCGCGCAGGCCGGTGGGGGCCGTGGCCGGACCGTACGGCCCGGCGTAGAGCGCGTCCGCCATGTCGCAGACCAGCGCCCCCGTGCTGCCGGCCTGGCCGGGCCCCGTGCGCGCGACCTCGTGGAAGTCCTGCCCCGCGACCCGGGTGGTGAAGTCCTGCTCCGGGCGCAGCAGCAGCGTGTCGCCCACCGTGCAGGCGGTCCTCTCCCGGGTCTGCGGCGACCGCGACCAGACCGACATGCCCTCCGGCGGCACGCTCACGTGCTGCCCGGGGACCACCCCGACCATGTCGGGGTCGTCGCGACCCGCGGTGCCGACGACCCCGAGGCCCAGCAGCACCAGACCGACGAGGCACAGCAGGGCGGCCAGGGGCCAGAGCAGCCCGGCTCCGGCCGTCCGCCGGCGTGACGTCATACCGCGCAACCTAACCCACCGCGTGTCAGGATGAGCGCGATGCTGAGCCCCGAGAAGAGGAGAGACGCCGTGGCTGGACCTGAGTCCGACGTGGCCGTGAAGCCCGACCCCGAGCTGGAGGAGGGCGGCCGGCTGGATGCCCTGGCGAACGCCTTCATCGGCAAGCTGCTGGACTTCGGCGTGGACGGCATCGGTCCGTTGCAGTCCTCCAGCGAGGTCCTGGCCCGGGTGCGGCGCAAGCACGGCGACGACCGTGACCAGGTGGTCGACGCCATCGTCTCCGAGCACATCCGCAAGGGTGCGGTCGGCGGTTTCGTCACCGGCGTGGGGGGCATCTTCACCATGCCGGTGGCCATCCCGGTCAACGTGCTCGAGTTCTACACCTTCGCCACCCGCATGGTCGCCGCCATCGCCGAGGAGCGGGGCTACGACGTGAGCAGCCGGTCCACCCGGTCCGCCGTCCTGCTCTCGCTCGTGGGTGCGGACGCGGACGAGCTCATGCGCAAGGCCGGGGTCACCACGGCCATGGGGATGACCGGGTCCGGGCGGCTGGCCAGGCTGGCGACGTCCCGGATGCCCAAGGCCGCGGCCATGATGGTCAACAAGGCCGTCGGGTTCCGGCTGCTGACGGCCGTCGGTGGGCGGGCCCTGGGCCGGGTCGTCCGTTTCGTCCCGGTGGCGGGGGGCGTCATCGGTGCCGGGCTGGACGGCTACCTCATGAAGCGCATCGCCGACCACGCGCGCCGCGAGTTCACCGACCGGCAGGCGGACGCCTCCGCCGGCTGAGGGTTATCCACAGATCGCGAGCGGGTCCGCCACGGCGGGCCCGCTCGCGGCACGCTGGGGGTATGACCGACCACGAGCCCGGGGGGCGCTCGCCGGAGCCCGACCTCCCCGACACCACGTCCACCACCGACACCACGTCCACCACCGCCGCTGGCGCGGCGTCCACCGATACCGCGGGCACCGCTGACGCGGTCTGCACCCCCGCCCCGGCGCAGGACCCTCCGCTGCGGCTCGCCGGTGCCGGCCAGATGCTGGCCGTCCTGCCGCACCTGCTCGGCTACCGCCTGGAGCGCAGCCTCGTCGTCGTGGTGACCGCCCTGCGGCCGCGCTCCTCGCTGGGCGAGCTGGTCTTCACCGGGAGGATCGACCTGCCGGCGACCCACCACCTGGACGCCGCCCTGGGCACCCTGGGCTTCTCGGTGAAGCAGACGGTGGACTCGGCCCCGGGGGTCACCCTGCTGACGGTCGTCGGCTACGACCTGCCCGCGCGACCGGACGGCGAGGTCGACGACGACGCGGTGACCGCCCTGCTGGAGGCGTCCCGTCGGTTGGCCGACGCGACCGGGAGCCACGTGCACGATCTCCTGATCGTCCGGGGTGTCCGCGACGGCCGCGAGCTGTGCCCGGTGGTCTCCGGGGGAGACGACGCCACCGAGGGTGGGTGTCGCTGGGAGCCCGTGCCCCCTGCCCGGGACGTGCCCGCGGCGGCGGACCTCGTCCTGCACGGCCGCTCGGTGCTGCCGTCGCGGTCGGCGGTCGCCGACGTGGTGCGGCGGCGCGACGAGGCCGCGACCGGAGCCACCGAGGTGGCCCTGAGCCTGCTCGACCTCGCCCCCGACCGGATGGACCACCCCGCGGCGCTGCAGGCCTTCGCCGACTGGGTCCACCGCGGCACCGCGCCGACGGCCCGTGAGCGGGCCTGCATCGCCCTGGTGCTGCACGACCGGTGGGTGCGCGACGCCGTGCTGGCGCGCTGGCTGCCCGACCTCGACTGGGTCGCGGACGTGCCGCTCCCGGAGGACCTCGGCGCGGTGGCCCGGCAGCTCCGGCCGTGGCCCACCACGGCATACCAGGAGGGGCTGGACCGGTTGCTCACCCTCGTGTCGCAGGTGCCCCGCGACCTCGGGGGCCCGCTGCTCACGCTCGCAGCGATGGTCGCCTGGACGCGGGGGGACGGGACCGTCGCCAACGAGGCCTGCGACCTGGCCCTGGAGGTCGACCCCGGCTCCCGGCTGGCGGGTCTGCTCCGCCGGGCGCTCGAGGTCGGGCTGCGCCCGCCCCGGCCCGCGGGCGTGCGGCGAGCCGACCGACGCGCCGGGGGGCGACCGGGCGGGCGACCGGCGGCCTGAGGTGTAGCCTCGCGGCAAGTCTCGTCACGCAGGAGGGCGCCGCCCATGTCGATCATCGTTGGCTACATCCCCACCCGCGAGGGCAGGGCGGCGCTCGTCGCCGCCCGCACCGAGGCGCTGCTGCGCAAGGTGAAGCTCATCGTGGTGAACTCGCACCGGGGTGGCCGCGACTTCGACGCGGGGGAGGCGCGGCGCTTCGAGGAGGAGCTGGCCGCGGTGGGCGAGGAGCTGGACGGCGCGGGCGTGGAGCACGAGGTGCGGGCGCTGGCCAGGGGCAACGAGCCGGCCGAGGACCTCATCGAGGTGGCCGCGGACACCGACGCCCACCTCATCGTCATCGGGCTGCGCCGCCGCACGCCCATCGGCAAGCTCATCCTCGGTTCCAACGCCCAGCGGATCCTCCTCGAGGCGCAGTGCCCGGTGCTGGCGGTCAAGGCCGGCGAGGGCGACTGAGCCGTCCGTGGGGCCCGTCCTCCGGGCCGTCGCGGGTGTCCGCGCAGGTCTGCACCGCCCCGGGGAATGTGCGGAGGGGGGTGCAGGTTTTATAATGGTATGAGCCGCGTGCCGCACCCGGCACCGATCTCCACTTCTTGAGCCGTGTCGGGTTCCGTCATGCCCGCTGCGCCACACCTGCTGCCTCAGAGAGAGTTGGTCCACCCCGTGACAGCCAGGACGACCCGCACGAGCACCCCCGAGCTCCCGCCTGCCTTCGAGCACGAGGCGCTGCGCGCCCTGCTCATGACCGGGACGGAGCAGGGCTACGTCGAGGCCGAGCAGGTCAAGTCGGCCCTGGAGGCCGCGGACGTCACCTCCGCCGCGACCCAGAAGAAGGTGCTCCGGGTCTTCAGCGACCAGGCCATCGAGGTGCGCGCCGAGCCCGCCCCCGCCCGCAAGCGGGCCACCCGATCGACGAAGAGCTCTGCCAAGAGCACGACGGCGGCCCAGGGCGCCTCGACGAAGGCGGGCACGGGTTCCACGACCAAGAGAACGTCGTCCCCGTCCGCCGCGAAGACGTCCACCACCAAGAAGGCCACGACGCCGGCGACGAAGACCTCGTCCGCGTCGAAGACCTCGACCACCGGCAAGGCCGCGGCGCCCAAGGCGGGCACCACCCGTGCCGCCTCGGCCGCGACCACCCCCACGGAGCCGGCCGCCGCGCCGGCCAAGGGACGGGGCCGCAAGAAGAAGGACGTCGTCGACGAGATCGTCGAGGCGCCCTCGCCCGAGGACGTCGAGGCGGAGGAGCTCGAGGAGGTCGAGGAGGCCCCCGAGACCCCGGAGGTCGCCAAGCCCAAGACCCCCGCCACCAAGGGCGACGAGGACAGCTTCACCCTGTCCACCGCCGACGACGACGACGCCCCCGCTCAGCAGGTCGTCACCGCGGGCGCCACCGCGGACCCGGTCAAGGACTACCTCAAGCAGATCGGCAAGGTGGCGCTGCTCAACGCCGAGCAGGAGGTCGAGCTCGCCAAGCGCATCGAGGCCGGGCTGTTCGCCGAGGAGAAGCTCAACTCCGGCGAGAAGATCGAGGCCAAGCTCAAGCGCGAGCTGTGGTGGATCTCCAACGACGGCAAGAACGCCAAGAACCACCTGCTCGAGGCCAACCTGCGGCTGGTCGTCTCCCTGGCCAAGCGCTACACCGGCCGCGGCATGCTCTTCCTGGACCTCATCCAGGAGGGCAACCTCGGCCTCATCCGCGCGGTGGAGAAGTTCGACTACACCAAGGGCTACAAGTTCTCGACCTACGCCACGTGGTGGATCCGGCAGGCCATCACCCGGGCCATGGCCGACCAGGCCCGCACCATCCGCATCCCGGTGCACATGGTCGAGGTCATCAACAAGCTGGCCCGCGTCCAGCGGCAGATGCTGCAGGACCTCGGCCGCGAGCCCACCCCCGAGGAGCTCGCCGCCGAGCTGGACATGACGCCCGAGAAGGTCGTCGAGGTCCAGAAGTACGGCCGGGAGCCCATCTCGCTGCACACCCCGCTGGGCGAGGACGGCGACAGCGAGTTCGGCGACCTCATCGAGGACTCCGAGGCGGTCGTGCCCGCGGACGCCGTGTCCTTCACCCTGCTCCAGGAGCAGCTGCACTCCGTCCTCGACACGCTCTCCGAGCGTGAGGCGGGCGTGGTGTCGATGCGCTTCGGGCTCTCCGACGGTCAGCCGAAGACGCTGGACGAGATCGGCAAGGTCTACGGCGTCACCCGCGAGCGGATCCGCCAGATCGAGTCCAAGACGATGTCCAAGCTGCGCCACCCCTCGCGCTCGCAGGTCCTGCGCGACTACCTGGACTGAGCCCGTCCCCACGAGCCCGACCATCCGGCGACCTGCCGGGCGGTCGGGCTCGTCGCGTCACCGGCGTCGGTCCGGCAGCGGTGCGCTCCGGACGTCCTGGAGCGACCGCGCCGACGCCATACCAGGACCCGTGTCGCTTGCGCGCGCATCCTTCGCTGTCGCCACGTAGCCTCGCCGGGGTCATAGTCGACCGATGTGAAGGACTGATGTGTATGCGCACCGTACGTCGCACCACCGCCGCGAGCGGACTCCTCCTGGCAGGTTCGCTCCTGGTCGCGTCCCCGGCCAGCGCCGACCACGGCTACGACCTGAACTGCGCCGACTTCGCCACCCAGGCGGAGGCGCAGGGGCACTTCCTGGCGCACGCGGACGACCCCGACGGCCTGGACGCCGACGACGACGGGATCGCCTGCGAGACCTACTTCGGCGGGGGCAGCGCCACCGTCCCGTCGGGGGAGGAGGACCAGATGGCCGCCATGCCCCAGGGCGGTGTGGCCACGGGCGGGGGCCCCACGGCGGGACCCGAGAACCTCGGCCTCATCGCCGCGGGCGGCCTGGCCGTCCTGGTGGGGACCGGTGGGTTGGTCGTGGCCCGACGCCAGGCCCGGTGACCTAGCAGGACCGCACGACGTCGCCCCCGCTCCGCAGGACGGAGCGGGGGCGCCGACGTGTCCAGCCCCGGGGAAGGCTGCGCGGCCTCAGTTGCGCTGGCCCTGGCCCGACGACTCGCGCCACTGCCGCTCGAAGGGCAGCCGCCAGGTGAAGGGGGTGATGAGCTGGTGGATCTGGTTGGGCCCCCAGGACCCCTTCTGGTAGGGCCGCACCACGGGCGGGTTGTCCAGCAGCGGCTGGCTGATCTCCCACAGCCGCTCGATGCCGGACGCGGTGACGAAGAGCGTGCGGTCGCCGCGGGCCGCGTCGTAGATGAGCCGCTCGTAGGCCTCGAGCACGCTGCCGGCCCAGTCGGTGTCCTGCATGGAGAACTGCATCGACAGCTTGTCCAGCTTCATCCCCGGCCCGGGCCGCTTGCCGTAGAAGCTCAACGACAT
Source organism: Serinicoccus sediminis (assembly GCF_004153545.1). Lineage (GTDB taxonomy): Bacteria > Actinomycetota > Actinomycetes > Actinomycetales > Dermatophilaceae > Ornithinicoccus > Ornithinicoccus sediminis_A. The sequence continues at coordinate 208,595 of NZ_SDVA01000004.1, forward strand.
CCGGGCCCGGTCGGCCAGGTCGAAGGTCAGGTGGTCCGGCCCGTGGTCGCCCACCCCCGACCCGGGCGGGAACATCGACTGCGGCGGCTCCCGGAACGCGATGGAGATGATGCGGGCGCCCTCGGCCAGCTGCTTGCCGGTCCGGAGGTAGAACGGCACGCCGGCCCAGCGCCAGTTGTCGACGAAGCACTTGAGCGCCACGAAGGTCTCGGTCTGGCTCTCGTCGCTGACGCCGCTCTCGTCGCGGTAGCCGACGTACTGGCCGCGGACGACGTCGCTGGATTCCAGCGGCAGCATCGACCGGAAGACCTTGTTCTTCTCCCGGCTGATCGCCTTGGGCTCCAGCGACGTGGGCGGCTCCATGGCGGTGAACGCCAGGATCTGGAACAGGTGGGTGACCACCATGTCGCGGTAGGCGCCGGTCTGCTCGTAGAAGTCGCCCCGCTGCGACAACCCCAGGGTCTCGGGCACGTCGATCTGGATGTGGTCGATGTGGTTGCGGTGCCAGATCGGCTCGAACAGCCCGTTGGCGAACCGGAAGGCCAGGATGTTCTGCGCCGGCTCCTTGCCCAGGAAGTGGTCGATGCGGAAGATCTGGTCCTCGTCGAACACCTCGTGGAGCCGCCCGTTGAGCTCGACGGCCGAGGCGTAGTCGGTGCCGAACGGCTTCTCCATGATGATCCGGCTGCGCTCGACCAGCCCGGCCGAGGCGATGGTGCCGACCGCCTTCAGCGCCGCCCTCGGGGGCACCGACAGGTAGTGCAACCGCAGCGGCTCACCGCCCCCGAGCTGCTCCTCGCTGCGGTCCACCGCCGAGCGCAGCGCGTCCGGCCCGGCCGAGCCGGGCACGTAGTCCAGGTGCTGGGCGAAGTCGCGCAGGTCGGAGTTCTCGGCCTCGCGCACGCTGAACTCCTTGACCGCCTCCAGCGCCAGGTCGCGGAACTCGTCCGCCGACAGGTCGTCGAGCGAGGTTCCGACGACCCGCAGGTCGTCGACGAGCCCGGAGAGGAAGAGGTGCAGCACGCCCGGGATGAGCTTGCGGCGGGCCAGGTCGCCGGTGGCACCGAAGAGGACGACGGTCAGTGGGGCGGTCATGGGTCACCACTCTGTCGTCTCCCGCTGCCCGACGCCACCCCGGGCCCGGGACGGCGGTGCCGGGGCCGGTCAGCGGCGCAGCAGACGACGCGCGCCCTCGCGCAGCCCCGCGACGCCGCTGCCGGGCAGCAGCACGGCGTTGACCCGCTGGTTCCAGGGAGAGGTATGCCGTACCTCGTCGACCACGGTGCGCACGTCGTCGCCCATCCGGTCCGCCTCGTCCTCGCCCAGGGTGCCGGGTGCGGCATACCGGGCGCGCTCGAGGGTGGCCACCGCGCGACCGAGCGCCCGGTCGCCGGACTCCTCCATCGTCGTGCCGCCCAGGTAGTGCCGGCGCATGCTGCGCGGGCTGCGCTCCGGGGGAGTGCTCACCCCCAGGTCGCTCAGCGAGCGGGTGAGCCGCTGCCACTCGCCCTCGACCCGCTCGGACGCGGTGGTGGCCGCCCGCACCCCGGCCTCCCGGTGCCGTCGGCCCGCCCAGGGCAGGACCGTCGCCAGCGCCCCGAGGAGCAGCAGCGCGAGCAGCGTGCGCAGCACCGTGGGCAGCAGGTCGCCGAGCCGGTCGAGCAGCGTCGGGTCGGCCGGGGCCGGCGCCGCCGTGGGCTCGGGCGTCGGGGTGAGCTCCTGCGGCACCTCCGAGGTGCTGGGGGCGGCGTCCCCCTCGTCGGTCGACCGCGCGTAGGCCGGCGGCGTGCCCGCCCGGACACCGGGGGTCGGCTCGAAGCGGGTCCACCCCAGGCCGTCGATCCACAGCTCGGGCCAGGTGTGCGCGTCGGCCGCGACGACCTGGCGGGTGCCGTCCTCCTGGGTGGTGCCGGGGAGGAAGCCGACCGCCATCCGCGCCGGGATGCCCTCGTGGCGCGCCATCATGACCATGGCGGTCGCGAACTGCACGCAGTACCCCTGGCGGGTCTCCAGGAAGCCGCCGATGGGGTCGTCGGCCCCCGCCTCGGCCGGGGGCTCGAGCTCCAGGGAGTACTCGTAGCCGCCGTCGGTGCGCAGGTGGGACTGGATGAGCACCGCGGTCTGCAGGGCGTTGTCCTCGTCACCGACGACCTCCTCGACGAGCGCGGCGACCTGGTCACGGGACACCTCGTCCACGGCCAGCAGGTCCTCGTCGAACTGCTCGGCCAGCGCCGGCTGCTCGCCGACCCCGGCCGGCAGCGCGCCGCCGGGGTCCAGGGTGAGGTAGGTCGCGTCGTACTGCTCGGGCTGCCCCTGGAGGACGACGGTGGCGTCCCGCGGGTCGTAGCGGTATCCGGCGCCGTCCAGCTGCAGCCCGGTGAGCAGCGGGGGCACCGCGAGGTGCGGCGGCTCGAGCTCGTTGTCGAGGACCTGGAACTCGGCCTCCCCGGCCGGCACGTCCTCGCCCAGACCCGGGGGGTCCGGGATCGGCGCGTCCTGCGGCAGCAGCGCCGAGGTGAGGCGTTCGGGGGCCACCCACCGACCGTCCTCGAAGCGCTCGGTGGCGGTGACCCGCAACGGCGGCTGGCTGATGGCGGTGGTGCGGTAGGTCAGGACCGGCGCGCGGGACTGGTTGCGCAGGTCCTGCCCCGGGTCCATGGTCTCGGTGAAGGCCACGTCGCCCGCGTCGGCGTCGACGTCGCGGGCCTCGGGGTTGCGGGCCAGCCCGTCGCCGAAGAAGGTCGGCGGCAGGTGCGGCAGGAAGGACGCGCCCAGGACCGCCGCCACCACGGTCAGGGCACCGACCACCTGCGCCAGACCGCGGTAGCTGCGCGGCCCCTCGGACACGTCGCCCGCGCCGCGGGACTCGCGCCGGCCCGCCGAGGGCCACGACAGGCTCAGCCGCCGCCCCTGCTGGGCGAGCATGAGCAGCCACATGACGAGCACCGCGGCGAAGTACCACGGCTCCATCGCCTGCCCGGTGTTGGACACCGAGACCAGGAAGCCGGCGACGAGCGGTATGCCGGCGCTCGCCGGCGCGCGCCCGGTCACCCCCATCGAGTCGACGGAGACCGCGGTCAGGGTGAGGACGGCCACGACGAGGAAGGAGACCCCCTGCGTGGTGGGGGCGGGCGCGGCATACGTCTGCAGCACGGTGCCCGCCTGCGCGAGCAGGGCTCCGACGAGCTCGATCGTCTCCCGGGTCGGGAGGACGCCCCGCCACAGGGTCTCGCGCAGGTAGATGACCGCCAGGCCGGCCAGGCCGAGCACGAGCTGCCCCAGCGCGACCAGGGTCGGGGGGACGTCGAGGGAGCGCAGCACGGCTCCTCCGAGCGCCACGAGCACGACCATCGTCACCGCCGGGGCCAGCCAGCTGCCCTCGCGCAGCAGGTCGGTGAGCGGCCACGCGACGGACAGCGTCGCCAGGGCCGCGACGAGCCCCTCGGCCCACAGGCCGCGGCTCACCCAGTCGCGCTCGTCGTGCCTCACGCCGACCTCCCGACCGCGGTCGCGCGCAGCGAGGTCCAGGCCTCGGGGATGCCGGTGTGCGGCCCCACCGTCACCGTGCGCCACCCCGCGTCGGCGAGGACCCCGGTCGGGGCGTCCGGGGCGGCGGTGCCACCGAAGCGCGCCGGGTCCAGGACGAAGGCCAGGGCGCGGGAGCCGGGCTGGCGGATCGACGCGAGGGTGCGCAGCTCGTGCTCGTCGTGCGCCACCACGGCCGTGACGAGCAGCACCCCGCCGGAGGTGAAGGAGGAGGCGGCCGCCGAGAGCCGGTCGAGCCGCGCGTCGGTCTCCGGCTGCACCCGCGCGAGCGCGTCCATCGCCGGGCCCAGCTCGACGGGATGCTGCACGCTGCCGTCCCGCAGCGCGGCGTCGGTGAGGAGGTGGACGACGAACCCGTCCGCGACGAGGTGCCGCGTCACCGACGCGAGCGCGCTGACCGCCCACTCGTAGGACGGGCGCAGGCCGGAGCCGGGGTGGGCTTGCGCCCGGGAGTCGAGGAGCAGCACGGCCCGGCGGCGCGCGGGACGGTCCTCCTGGCGGACCATGAGCTCCCCGCGGTGCGCCGTGGCCGGCCAGTGGACGCGGCGCAGCTCGTCGCCGTCGCGGTAGGTCCGGATGCTGACGTCGTCCTCGCCGTGCAGGGCGATCATCTGCGGCATCTCGCCCTCGCTGCCGCGCGAGCTGCCCCGCATCCGGTCCTCGCCCAGGCTCACGACCCGGGGCAGGACGAGCAGCTCGGTGCGCAAGGACAGCTGCAGGGTGCGGAAGGTCAGGCCGAAGGGGTCGCGCTGGCGCAGGACGATGGGGCCGAGCGCGTAGGCCCCGCGGTGCCGGGAGCGGACGGTGTAGCGCAGGCGGCGCTCCTCGCCGGTGACCATGCGCGGCAGGATGTAACGCGGACGCTCACCCAGCTGGTAGTCCACGTGCTCCTCGGCGAGGTAGACCGCCGACCGCGGCCCCAGGTTGCGGAAGCGCACCTCGACCTCCCCGCGCTCCTCCGGGACCAGCCGTGGCGGGTCCACCTCCCTGGCCACGGTCATCCGCGGGGCGCGTCGGGGCATGAGCAGCAGCACGAGCACCGGCAGCGCGACGAGGGCGAGACCGATGCGGGTGACGTCCTCGTAGCCCAGCACGACGCCGGCGAAGGCCATGAGCAGACCCAGGACGAGGAACGCCTTGCCGCGCGTCGTCAGCGCTCCCCAGGGGCCGGTGCCAGGCGTCATCGGGGGTGGTCCGGCCTCATCGTCCGGAGGGGACGCTGGTGCGCTCGACCAGGTCTCGGACGATGTCGGCGGTGCCGCGGTGGGCGAGCGAGGCCTCCCCGGTCGGCAGGACCCGGTGGGCGAGGACGGGCACCGCCATTGCCTGCACGTCCTCGGGCAGGACGTGGTCGCGTCCGGCCAGCGCCGCGTGGGCGCGGGCCGCCCGCAGCAGCTGCAGGCCGGCCCGGGGAGAGGCGCCCAGGCGCAGCATCCGGTGGCTGCGGGAGGCCGACATGAGCTCGACGACGTACTGGCGCAGCGCGGTCGAGATGTGCAGGCCGCGCACGTTGTCGATCTGGCGCTCCACGTCGGCCGCCGTGGTGACGGGCGTCAGCCGGTCCAGCGGGCTCACCGAGCCGTGCGACTCCAGCATGGTCATCTCCGAGCTCGCGGAGGGGTAGCCCATGGAGATCCGGGCCATGAAGCGGTCGCGCTGCGCCTCGGGCAGCGGGTAGGTGCCCTCCATCTCGATGGGGTTCTGGGTGGCCATGACGAGGAAGGGGCGGGGCAGCGGGTAGGTCTGCCCGTCGACCGTGACCTGTCGCTCCTCCATCGACTCCAGCAGCGCGGACTGCGTCTTGGGCGAGGCCCGGTTGATCTCGTCGCCGACGACGACGTTGGCGAAGATGGCGCCTCGGCGGAACTCGAACTCGCGGGAGTCCTGGTTGAAGACGCTGACCCCGGTGATGTCGCTGGGGAGCAGGTCGGGGGTGAACTGCACCCGGCTGACCCGGCAGTCGATGGCCCGGGCCAGCGCCTTGGCCAGCATGGTCTTGCCGACCCCCGGCACGTCCTCGACGAGCAGGTGCCCCTCGGCCAGGAGCGCGGTCACCGCGGTGGCGACCGCCTCGTCCTTGCCCTCGATGACGGTGGCGATGGCGCGGTGCACCGCACCGGCCACGGACTTGACCGCCTCCAGGTCGACGGTGTCGGGCGCGGACGGGATGACAGACATGACCCGATCTTGCCAAACGTCGCGCCGGGCCGCGCCGTGGTCCCGCCCTCACCACACCCCGGGCGTCTTCCCCCACTTCTCCCCACCCCCGCCTCGGGAGAGGGGGACCAGGGGCTGCGGCAGGGGCCGGACTGGTCGGGTCGACAGTCTGACCTGCGGTGATGCGGCACAGCCTGCTGGCGCACGTCGGGGGTGTGCTTCCGGGCCACCCCTGGGTGCGAGATCACCCCCCACCTCGCCCCACCGGGGCTGACCTGCGAGGACGAGGAAGATCATGCGAAGATGACCGCGGTTTGCTGGTCCAGGTGGGGTGATGTGGAGTAGAGTGGGGACACTTGGAGACGCCGGCCGATCGACCGAAGGGGTGGTGACGTGCTCTTCCTCGGCACCTACACGCCCCGGCTCGACGACAAGGGCCGGATGATCCTGCCGGCCAAGTTCCGCGAGCGGCTCGCCGGCGGCCTGGTCATCACCCGGGGCCAAGAGCACTGCCTCTACGTCTTCACCCAGGCCGACTTCGAGCGGCTGGTCCAGCAGTGGCAGGACAGCCCCACCTCGTCCAAGACGGTCCGGGACTACCAGCGCTTCTTCCTCTCCGGCGCCTCGGACGAGATCCCCGACAAGCAGGGACGCATCACCGTGCCCCCGCTGCTGCGGTCCTACGCCGGGCTGACCGGGGACTGCACGGTCATCGGTGCGGGCAACCGCCTGGAGGTCTGGGACACCCAGGCCTGGGCGTCCTACACCGCAGAGCACGAGGACTCCTTCGCCGACCTGTCCGAGGAGGTGGTCCCCGGACTCATGTGACCGCGGGGGCCGCGCCCTGGCCTCCCCCCGTCCGTCGTCGCCCGACTCCTCTTCCCCGGAGCCGGGACCACCTCGGACCCGACCCGACTTCCCCCGGGCCGGGACCAGGCGGACGGTGGGGGACCAGGGTCCGGCCACCGGGGGCCACGAGCCACCAGGGACCGACGGCGATGGCAGCAGACACCTCGCGCCCGACGCAGGACCGGCACGTCCCGGTCCTGCTGGAGCGCTGCGTCGAGCTGCTCGCCCCCGCCCTGCAGCATGAGGGCGCGGTGTTCGTGGACGGCACCCTGGGCATGGGTGGTCACACCGAGGCGCTGCTGCGGGCCTGCCCGCAGGCCCGCGCCGTCGGCGTCGACCGAGACCCGCAGGCCCTGGCGCTCGCGGCCGCCCGCCTCGCGCCCTTCGGCGAGCGGTTCACCCCCGTGCACGCGGTGAGCGACGACCTGCCGGGTCTTCTGGCCGAGGTCGGGGTCGACGGCGCCGACGCCGTGCTCTTCGACCTGGGCGTCTCCTCGCTGCAGCTGGACGAGCTCGAGCGCGGCTTCGCCTACCGTGCCGACGCCCCGCTGGACATGCGGATGGACCAGTCGGTCCCGGGCACGGCCGCCGACGTCCTCAACACCTACGACGTCCGCGACCTCACCCGCATCCTGCGCGAGTACGGCGAGGAGCGCTTCGCGCGGCCCATCGCCCGGGCCGTCGTGCGCCGTCGCGAGGAGCAGCCGTTCACCACCTCCGGCCCCCTGGTGGAGCTGCTCCACGACGTCGTCCCGGCCGCCTCGCAGCGCAGCGGCGGGCACCCCGCCAAGCGCACCTTCCAGGCGCTGCGCATCGAGGTCAACGCCGAGCTGTCGACCTGGCGGGCCGGGCTGGCCGCGGCGCTGCGCGCCCTGACCACCGGTGGCCGCATCGTCGTCCTGTCCTACCACTCGCTCGAGGACCGCATCACCAAGCAGGGGCTGGCCGCCGGGGCCACCAGCTCGGCCCCGCCGGACCTGCCGGTGGAGCTGCCCGAGCACCAGCCCTGGCTGCGGCTGCTCACCCGTGGGGCCGAGCGGGCCGACGCGCAGGAGCAGGAGTCCAACCCTCGGTCCGCCTCGGTCCGCCTGCGGGCCGCCGAGCGCACCCGCACCACCCCCGACCAGTCCGTCCGTCCCACCCGCACGACGCGCGAGGAGCCCCCGACACCATGAGCCAGATGACCATCTCCAGCCGGATCGGCCGGGTCTCCGCGCCCGCGTCGGGTAGCCGCGCCCGCGCCCGCGCCGTCGACGCCGCGCCGGCCACCGCCAACAACGGCTTCCGCCTGCTCTGCGTCTTCCTGGTCGCGCTCACCTTCACCGCCGTGCTGCTGCTCAACACGGTGCGCGCCGAGGGGTCCTACGTCCTGAGCAACCTCGAGGTGGAGGCCACCGCGCTGCACGATCAGAAGGTCACCCTGGCCGACGAGCTGGCGGGCAAGGAGTCCTCGGACAGCCTGGCGAAGGCCGCGACGAAGCTCAAGATGGTGCCCTCCACGTCCACCGCGACCCTGCGCCTGTCCGACGGCTCCATCACCGGCGTGGCGTCCAAGGTGGACGGTTCGCGCACGCTTACCGTTGACCTGCCCTCGACGGGCACGGCTCCGGCGAAGGACGACTGACAAGGGGTGAGCACCGTGGCACGACCGCGCACCGGCCCCCGCTCCCCGTCCTCCCCGGCCGTCGCGGCCGGCGTCGCCCACCCCGCCCGCCGGGCCCGCGCCCTCATGCTGGGCGTCCTCATCGTCCTCAGCCTGTTCGCCGCGCAGCTCGTGCGGCTGCAGGGCCTGGACGCCGCCAGCGTCTCCGCGGCGGCGCTGGGGGAGCGGCTGCAGTCCCGCACCATCCCGGCCGCCCGCGGCAGCATCACCGACGTCCACGGCGGCGACCTCGCGGTCAGCGTCGAGCGCCGCCGGATCGTCGCCGACCCCACCCTGGTGGTCGACTACGAGCGCAAGGAGGAGGGTCCGGACGGCGAGCGCCGGGTCGTCGGGACAGGGTATGCCGCCGCCGCCCAGGTGGTGTCCGAGATCACCGGGGCCGACCAGTCCGAGGTGCTGAGCCGCCTGGTGGAGCCGCTGGGCGAGCAGTACGCCGTCCTCGTCGCCGACGCCTCGCCGCAGGAGTGGCAGGAGATCAAGGCCGCCAACATCCGCGGGGTGTCCAGCGAGGAGCTCATGCGGCGCGAGTACCCCCTCGGCGAGGCCGCCGCCCCGCTGCTCGGCTGGATCGGCTCGGGCGAGATGGCCGCCGGCGGGATCGAGCTGGTCAAGGACGAGGAGCTCACCGGCGAGCCGGGCGAGGCGCTCTACGAGATCGGGCAGGACGGTCAGCGCATCAGCACCGGGGTCTACGAGGAGGACCCGGCCCAGCCGGGCCAGGACCTGCGCCTCACCCTCGACGCCGATCTGCAGTGGCGCGCCTACGACGCGGTCCGCACCCGGGTGAAGGAGGCGGGGGCCCTCTCCGGCTACGCGGCGGTGATGGACGTCGAGACCGGTCAGCTGCGCGCCCTGACGAGCTACCCGGCCTTCGACCCCTCGGAGACGACCCAGGACGCGGCGGCCATGCGCAACGCCGCGATCGAGGACGTCTACGAGCCCGGCTCGACCTCCAAGCTCATCACGGCCGCGGCCGCCCTCGAGGAGGGCATCATGGAGCCGGACACCCCCATCGAGGTGCCGGTGACGATGAGCCGGGCGGGGACCCGGTTCAAGGACGCCGAGCCGCACCCGGTGGAGTACCTCACCTTCGGCGGTGTGCTCGCCAAGTCCTCCAACATGGGCACGATCCTCTACGGCGAGAAGCTGAGCGACCAGCAGCTCTACGACTGGATGCGCCGCTTCGGCATCGGCGACCGGACCGGTCTGGGCCTGCCCGGCGAGTCCGCGGGACTGGTGCCCGAGCCGTCCACCTGGAGCGCCACCACGCGCTACACCTTCATGTTCGGCCAGGGCCTGTCCGGCACCCTGCTGCAGCAGATGGGTGTCTTCCAGACGATCGCCAACGACGGCGTCATGGTGCCCCCGAGCATCGTCGCCGGCACGGTGGACGAGGACGGCCGGTACTCCGCCGAGGCGCAGAAACCGGACCGGCGGGTCATCACCGAGGAGACCGCCCAGAGCCTCACCGAGATCATGCAGCAGGTCCCCTCCACCCAGGGCACGGCGCCGCTCGCCGCGGTCCCCGGCTACCACGTCGCCGGCAAGACGAGCACCGCCACCCGGGTCGACCCGGAGACCGGGCGCTACAACGGCGGGGTCACGTCCTCGTTCATGGGCTTCGCGCCCGCGGACGACCCGAAGTACGTCGTGGCCGTCGTCGTGCAGCGCCCCACCCGCATCAGCGAGTTCGGCGGGGTCATCGCCGGTCCGGTCTTCGCCGACCTGATGCGCTACGCGCTGCAGAAGGAGGGCATCGCCCCGGCCACCACCCCGCCCGCGGAGTTCGAGATCGAGTTCGACCCCGACGAGCCGGTGCCCGGCCAGAAGGGTGTCACACTGGGAGACCTCGCCATCAAGGACGAAAGGACCGATGGGTGATCCCCCTGACCCTCGGTGAGGTCGCGCGCCTGACCGGCGGCCGCGTGCACCCGGGTTCGTCCGACCGTGCCGCGCTGCGCGTCACCGGCCCGGTCGTCACCGACTCGCGGGAGGCCGGGCCCGGTGGTCTCTACGTCGCCCGGCGCGGAGAGAGCGCCGACGGGCACGACTTCGTCGCCGCCGCCGCCGAGCGCGGTGCCGTCGCGGCCCTCACCAACCGACCCGTCGACGACCTGCCCTGCGTCGTCGTCGACGAGGACCCGGCCCGCCTCTCGCCCCGGCCGGACCGGCCCCCCTACGACGCCGTCACCCGGGCGTTCGCCGCGCTCGCCCGCGAGGTGCACGAGCGCTGCGCCGCGCACGGGGGCCTGCGCACCGTCGCCATCACCGGCTCCTCGGGCAAGACCTCGACCAAGGACCTCATGGCCCAGGTCCTGGTGGACCTGGGGCCCACGCTGGCGCCGGAGGCGTCCTACAACTCCGAGGTCGGGCTGCCGCTGACCGTGTGCCGGCTCACCGAGGACACCGCATACCTCGTGGCGGAGATGGGAGCCTCGGGCGCCGGGCACATCGCCCACCTCACCGAGGTCGCGCCGCCCCAGGTCTCGGTCGTCCTCAACGTCGGCAGCGCCCACCTGGGCGAGTTCGGCTCCCGGGAGGCCATCGGCCTGGCCAAGTCCGAGATCGTGGCCGCCCTCCCCGAGGGCGGGCTGGCGGTCCTCAACGCCGACGACGACGTCGTCAGCGCCATGGCCGACGTGGCCGCTGGGGTCGGGGCCCGCACCGTGCTCGTCGGGCTCGGGGCGCACGCCGAGGTCCGCGCGGAGCAGGTCCGGCTGGACGCGCTGAGCCGCGCGTCGTTCGTGCTCACCGCGCCCGGCGGGGTGGCCGAACCGGTGACCCTGCAGCTCGCGGGGGAGCACCAGGTCGGCAACGCCCTGGCCGTGGCCGCGGTCGCCGCCGAGTGGGGTATGCCGTGGCGCGAGGTCGCGGCCGCGCTCACCGCCGCGGCGCCCCGGTCCCGGTGGCGGATGGAGGTCACCGAGCGCCCGGACGGCGTCACCGTGGTCAACGACGCCTACAACGCCAACCCCGAGTCGATGCGGGCCGCGCTGCGCGCCCTCGCGGCGATGCGCCGTGGCGAGGGCCGCACCGTGGCTGCCGTCGGCGGCATGCTGGAGCTCGGGGCCGACAGCGACCTCGAGCACGAGCGCGTCGGCGCCCACGCGGCCGAGCTGGGGGTGGACGAGCTCGTCGTCGTCGGCCTGGTCGCGCGCCCGGCGGCGACGGCATACCAGGCGGCCGGCGGCACCAGGGTGACGACCGTCGCGGACCGCGACGAGGCGCGGGAGCACCTCCAGGAGACGCTGCGCCCCGGCGACGTCGTCCTGCTCAAGAGCAGCCGGGACTCCGGGCTGCGACTGCTCGGCGACGAGCTGGCCGGGGTGGGCGGCTGATGGTCAACGTCCTCCTGGCCGGGGCGGTGGCCATGGTCTTCTCGCTGTTCGGGACCCCGCTGTTCATCCGGTTCCTGGTGCGCCGCGGCTACGGCCAGTTCATCCGCGACGACGGGCCCACCTCGCACCACACCAAGCGGGGGACGCCCACCATGGGCGGCGCGGTCATCATCGGCGCCACCCTCGCCGGCTACGTGCTCTCGCACGTGCTGCTCATCCTGCTCGACGTCACCGGCATCCTCGAGGTCACCCACTCACGCTTCAGCCTGAGCGCCATCCTCGTCCTGTTCCTCATCACCGGCCTCGGCCTCATCGGGTTCCTCGACGACTACACCAAGATCTCCAAGCAGCGCAGCCTCGGCCTCACCTCCGCGGAGAAGCTCACCGGGCAGACGGTCGTGGCCATCGTCTTCGCGCTGCTCGCGCTGCTGCTGGAGGGCGACAGCACCCGGGCCCCCGCGTCCACGGCGATCTCCTTCGTGCGCGACACCGCGGTCGACCTCGCCTTCGCCGGGCCGGTGCTCGGGGTGATCCTGTTCATCCTGTGGGCCAACGTGCTCATCGCGGGCGCCTCCAACGGCGTCAACCTCACCGACGGCCTCGACGGCCTGGCCACCGGCGCCTCGGTCATGGTCTTCGCCGCCTACTCGGTCATCGGGATCTGGCAGTACAACCAGAACTGCCAGCTCGCGCCCGGCCCCAACTGCTACGACGTGCGCGACGCGCTGGACCTCGCGGTGGTGGCCTGCTCGGTCGCCGGCGCCTGCTTCGGCTTCCTGTGGTGGAACGCCTCGCCGGCCAAGATCTTCATGGGCGACACCGGCTCGCTCGCCCTCGGCGGCGGGCTCGCCGGGCTGGCCATCACCACCCGCACCGAGCTGCTGCTGGCGGTGCTCGGCGGCCTCTTCGTCATGATCACCCTGTCGGTCATCATCCAGGTCGCCAGCTTCAAGCTCACCCGCAAGCGGGTGTTCCGGATGGCGCCGCTGCAGCACCACTTCGAGCTGCTCGGCTGGGCCGAGGTGACCATCGTCATCCGGTTCTGGATCATCGCCGGCATCTGCGTGGCGGTGGGCCTGGGGCTGTTCTACGGCGAGTGGGTGGCCAACCTGTGAGACCGCTCGACGACCTCACCCACCGCGACGCCGGGTGGAGCGGGCTGCGCGCCCTCGTCACCGGTCTCGGGGTCACCGGCTTCGCCGCGTCCGACGCGTTGCTGCAGCACGGTGCGCAGGTGACCGTGCTCGACCCCGGCAACGCCACCGAGAAGCAGGAGACCCAGGCCGGGATCCTCGGCATCCTCGGCGCCGACGTCCGCCGCGGACCGGAGCACGTGGCCGCATGGCCGCAGGACGCGCGGGGGCCGCTCGAGGTCGACGTCGTGGTGACCTCCCCGGGCTGGCCGCCGACCCACCCGGTCCTGGCGGCGGCGCTGGAGCGCGGCATACCCGTCTGGAGCGAGATCGAGCTGGCCTGGCGGCTGCGGCCCCGGGTGGGCGCCGCGCCCTGGCTCGTGGTCACCGGCACGAACGGCAAGACCAGCACCGTCCAGCTGCTGACCTCCATGCTGCAGGCCGCCGGCCTGCGGGCCATCGCGACCGGCAACGTCGGCACCCCGGTGCTGGACGCCGTCCAGCACCCGGACCCCTACGACCTGGTGGCGGTCGAGCTGTCCAGCTTCCAGCTGCACTTCACCCACTCGATGAGCCCGCTGGCCTCCTGCGTGCTGAACCTCGCGCCCGACCACGTCGACTGGCACGGGTCGCTGGAGGCGTATGCCGCGGACAAGGCGCGCATTTACGAGCGCACCCAGGTGGCCTGCGTCTACAACGTCCAGGACCCGCAGACCGAGGCGATGGTGGAGCAGGCCGAGGTGGTGGAGGGCTGCCGGGCCGTCGGCTTCACCCTCGGCACGCCCGGCCTGTCCATGCTCGGGCTGGTCGACGACGTCCTCGCCGACCGGGCCTTCGTCGAGGAGCGACGCACCTCGGCGGCCGAGCTGGGCACCCTGGCCGACCTCGCGCAGGCCTCCGGCGGGGACGGCACCACCGCCCCCGCGCCGCACCTGGTGGCGAACGCGCTCGCGGCCGCCGCCCTGGCGCGCGCGGCCGGCATCACCCCGGCCGCCGTCCGCGAGGGCATGCGCCGCTTCCGCTCCGACGCGCACCGGATGAGCGTCGTCGGCGAGAGCGACGGCGTCACCTGGGTCGACGACTCCAAGGCCACCAACCCGCACGCCGCCCTCGCCGCGCTGCGCTCCTACCCGGACATCGTCTGGGTGGCCGGTGGCCAGCTCAAGGGGGCCGAGGTGGAGGAGCTGGTGGCCGAGGTCGCCCCCCGGCTGCGTGCGGTCGTGCTCCTCGGGACCGACCGGGGGCGGATCGCCGAGGCGCTGGCCCGACACGCGCCCGAGGTCCCGGTCCACGACGCGGGTGTCACCGACCATGGGGACATGGCTGCGCTGGACCGGGTGATGGACGACGTCGTGGCCCGGTGCGCCGAGCGCGCCCGGCCCGGTGACGTCGTCCTGCTCTCGCCCGCGGCGGCCTCGCTCGACATGTTCCCCAGCTACGGCAGCCGCGGAGACACCTTCGCCGCCGCCGTGCGGCGCCGGCTGGGGGAGGCGCGCCCGTGACCACCATCCTCGACCGCCCCCAGGGAGCGGCGTCCCACGGCACCGCCGGGGAGACGGCGGGCTGGAGCCTGCGGTCGGTCGGCGCGTGGCTGCGCTCGCCGGTGGCGCCCTACTACCTCGCCCTGGTGTCCGCGTCGGTGCTCACCGGGCTCGGCCTGGTCATGGTCCTGTCCGCGTCCAGCGTCGGCTCCTACCGGGAGAACGGCAGCTCCTACACCGTCTTCCTGAACCAGCTGACCTTCGGCACGGTCGGTGTGGTGCTAGCGGTCATCGGCTCGCGGCTCCCGGTGCAGCTGTGGAAGAAGCTGGCCTGGCCCGGTGTCTTCCTCGCCCTGGCGCTGCAGGTCGCGGTCTTCACCCCCCTGGGCATGGACTTCCAGGGCAACCGCAACTGGATCTCGTTCGGCGGGTTCTCGCTGCAACCCTCGGAGTTCGCCAAGTTCGCCCTCGTGGTGTTCGGCGCCGCCGTGCTCGCCGCCAAGAGGCGAGTCATCCACAAGCCCCTCCATGCCGCTGTCCCGCTGGTCTTCCCCTTCGGCCTGCTGCTCGTCGGCCTGGTCCTGCAGGGCCACGACCTCGGCACGGGCATGATCATGCTCGCCATCGTCGTCGGGCTGCTGTGGGCGGCCGGGCTGCCGGCCAGGTGGTTCGTGGGGCTGGGTGCCGTCGCCGCGGTCGGCGTGGCCGTGCTGGCCGTGGGCAGCGCGAACCGGATGCAGCGCATCCAGACCTGGATCGGCGGCATCTGCGACAGCCCGCACGTCGAGGGCTGCTACCAGAAGGTCCACGCGGAGTACGCGCTCGCCGACGGCGGCTGGTGGGGGCTGGGACTGGGGGAGTCCCGGGAGAAGTGGGGCATCCTGCCCGAGCCGCACAACGACTTCATCCTCGCCATCATCGGGGAGGAGCTCGGCCTGCCGGGCAGCCTGGCCGTGCTCGGGCTCTTCGCCGTGCTGGCCTACGCCTGCTTCCGCGTCACGACCCAGGCGGAGGACATGTTCACCCGGCTGGCGGCCGCGGGCATCCTCGTGTGGTTCCTCAGCCAGGCACTCATCAACATCGGCTCGGTCATCGGCATGCTCCCGATCATCGGGGTGCCGCTGCCGCTGGTCTCCAGCGGCGGGTCGGCGCTCATCGCGGCGCTCATCGGCATCGGGCTGCTGCTCTCCCTGGCCCGTTCGCTGCCCGGTGCCGAGGAGGCGCTGCGCGGACGCACCGGCACGCTGCGCCGCACCCTGGCGGCCGTCCCCAGTGCCGGCGGCGCACGGCGCCGCGCCACCCAGCCCCGCCGCCCGGCGCGCGGCCGGGCGGCGGGGCCGGTGGAAGGGATCCATCAACGACACCGCGCCGGGTAGCTCTTCGGTGGTGGCGGTCTCAAGCCCGGCGAAGCCGTCCATCGCGACGACTTCGATGCCGTCGCGCCAAGCCTGGTCTCGTTCGGCGAGC
>NZ_SDVA01000051.1 GCF_004153545.1 Serinicoccus sediminis
CCCCCGGGTCGTGGCCCAGGCCGCGCAGCTGCGGGCGCCGCACCGCCTCGCCCCCCCCCCCGCCCGCCCCCCCAGCCCCCCCCACCAGTGCTACCACCCGCGCCGGCCCCCGCCCATGACCCCCCCCCCGGAGCCCGCCCCCCCGCCCCCCGCCCCCCCCCCCCCCCACGCCCCCCCCCCCCCCCGCCCCCCCCGCCCCCCGCCCCGCCCCCCCCCGCCCCCGCCCCCCCCCCCGCCCCCCCCCCCCCACCCCCCCCCCCCCCCCGCCCCCCCCCCCCCCCCGCGCCGCCCCCCCCCCCCCCCCGGCCCCGCCGCCCCCTCGACAGCGCCCCGTCGACGCCCCTCCCCCCCGCGCAGCCCCACACGCGCCTGGCGCGGCCGCCCACCTCCACCCTCCCGCGGCCGGCGCCCAGCGCGTCCCGCACCCTCCACCCGGCCCAGGACCAACCGCGGCCCTCCGCCCCGCGCGCCCGCGGGCCCCCCCGGGAGCCCCCCCCCGCCCCCATCGCCGCCCC
>NZ_SDVA01000052.1 GCF_004153545.1 Serinicoccus sediminis
GGGGCGGGGGTGGGAGCGGGTGGGGCGGGGGGGGGCGGGTGGGGGGGGGGGGCGCGCGGTGGGGGGGGGGGGGTGGGGGGTGCGGGGGGGGACGGGGGGGGCGGGGGGGGTGGATGCGTGCGGGGCGAGGGTGGGGGGGGGGGGGGGGCGGGGGTGGGCGGGGGGGGCCGGGGGGGGGGGGGGGGGGGGGGGGGCGGGCGGGGGGGGGGGGGCGGGCGGGGGGGGGGGGCGGGGGGGGGGGGGGGCGGGGGGGGGGGGGGCGGGCGGGGGGGGGGGGGCGCGGGGGCGGGGGGGGGGGGGGGGTGGGGGACGGGGGCGCGGGCGTGGGTGACGGGCGGGTCCGGCCGGGGCGAGGGGGGAGGGCCGCGCGGGAGGTGTGGGTGAGGTGGAGCGGCAGGAGGGCGCCGGGGACCGGCACTGGGGCGGCCCGCGTGGGGGCGGAGGCGGCCCGCACCTGGGTGGCCTGGTCCAGCCGCGGCCACAGCAGGGCGACGAGCAGCAC
>NZ_SDVA01000053.1 GCF_004153545.1 Serinicoccus sediminis
GGGGGGCGGGGGGGGGGGAGGGGGGGGGGGGGGGGGGGGGGGGGAGGGGGGGGGGGGGGGGGGGGGGGGGGGGGGCGGGGGGAGGGGGGGGGGGGGGGGGGGGGGGGGGGGGGGGGGGGGGGGGGCGGGGGGGGGGGGGGGAGGGGGGGGGGGGGGGGGGGAGGGGGGGGGCGGGGGGGGGGGGGGGGGGGGGGGTGGGGGGGGGGGGGGGGGGGGGGGGGGGGGGGGGGGGGGGGGGGGGGCGGGGGGGGGGGGGGGGGGGGGGGGGGCGGGGGGGGGGGGGGGGGGGCGGGGGGGGGGGGGGGGGGGGGGGGGGGGGCGGGCGGGGGGGGGGGGGCGGGGGGCGGCGCCCTTGGGGGGCGCCCTCTCGCCGCCGCCCGCGGCCGGACGTCAGAGGCGTCCAGGGGGCGACGACACCTCGTTGTTCCGGCTGGGTGAGCGGTGCCGGGTCAGGGTGGTGGCTCCGCGGTCTCTGCTTGGGCCAACGCCAGGCCCAGGGAC
>NZ_SDVA01000054.1 GCF_004153545.1 Serinicoccus sediminis
TTGCGTGCGTGGGTGCGGCGGGGGGGGAGGCGAGGCGGGGTGGGGGTGGGGCGGGGGGGGGGGGGCGGGGCGGGGCGGGCGGGCTGGGGGGGGGGGGGGGGGGCGGGCGTGGGGGGGGCGGGGGCGCGGGGCGGGCGGGGGGGGTGCGGGTGGGGGGGGGGGGGCGGGGGGGCGGGGGGGGCGGCGGGGGGGGGGGGGGGGTGGGGTGGGGGGGGGGGGGGGGGGTGGGGGGGGGGGGCGGGGGGGGGGGCGGGGCGGGGGGGGGGGGGTGGGGGGGGGGGGTGGGGGGGAGGGGGGGGGGGGCGGAGTGAGGGAGGAGTGCAGGGTGAGGTCGAGGGAGCGCGCACGCTGTGCGGGGGTCGGGGGCGGGGCGGGACGCGGGGTGGAGGGGGTCGGGGCACGGGGGGGGTGGGCGCGAGAGACGGGGCTGCTGCCGGAGGGGGACACGCACGGGGTGGTGCGGGGGCGCGTCCGACCGGCCCTGCTCAGCCCGTTCGGGGT
>NZ_SDVA01000055.1 GCF_004153545.1 Serinicoccus sediminis
GCTCCTCCTCGGGCGGGACACGCCCGCGCTGTCCGAGCCCGCCTGGCGCCGCGCGCTCGCGCTGACCGCGGCCAACGGGGCCGACGTCCGCCTCGACGCGGACGACCGCTACCCCCCCACACCCGCGGTGTCGCGGTCCACCCTCCCGCACCCCCCCGCGACCCCGGCCGCGCTCGGCCCGCCGGCCCGGCCCCCGCGGCCGCCCCCGACACCACGGCCCCCCCCGGCCGGGACCACGGACCACCCGCCGCCGGCCCGCCCGGCCCCGCCGCAGCGGCGCCCGCACCCCGCGAGGCCGCCGCCCGCCACCCGCACACCCCCGGCCACCCCGCGCGCGGCCGCCCACGCCACCGTCCCACCCCGCCGCCGCGGCCCGCCCCCCGCCCACCCCCCCCCCCCCCGCGCGCCCCCCCCCCCCCCGCCCGCGCCCCCCCCCCCCCCCCCGCCCCCCCCCCCCCCGCCCCCCCCCCCCCGCCCCGCCCCCCCCGCCCCCCCCCCCCC
>NZ_SDVA01000056.1 GCF_004153545.1 Serinicoccus sediminis
CGCCAGCCGCTCGTCGACCAGGCGCCCGGCCGCCCCCGACGTGCGCGTGGGGTCGCCGACCGCCCAGCCGCCCCGCGCGCCCCCGCCGCCCCCCCCCCCCTGGTCCCCCAGCCCTCTCTGCCGCTCGGCGACGAGCAGCCCCCCCCCCCTCCGCCCCCCCGCCTCCGCCCCCCCCCCCCGGCCCCCGCCCCCCCCCCCCCGCCCCCGCGCCCCCCCCCCCCCCCCCGCCCCCCCCCCGCCCCCGCCCCCCCCCCCCGCCCCCCCCCCCCCCCCCCGCCCCCCCCCCCCC
Organism: Serinicoccus sediminis; assembly: GCF_004153545.1. Lineage (GTDB taxonomy): Bacteria > Actinomycetota > Actinomycetes > Actinomycetales > Dermatophilaceae > Ornithinicoccus > Ornithinicoccus sediminis_A. Next base: position 290 of record NZ_SDVA01000056.1, read on the forward strand.
CCCCCCCGCCCCCCCCCCCCCCCCCCGCCCCCCCCCCCCGCCCCCCACCCCCCCCCCCCCCCCCACCCCACCCCCCCCCCCCCCCCCCCCCACCACCCCCCCCCCCCCCCCCCCAGGCGCCACCCTGCCCTCCCCGCCCGCCACCACTCCCACCACGCCTCCCCCGCCCCCCAACCCGCCCCCCCCCACCCCGCCCCCCACCCCCCCCACCC
>NZ_SDVA01000057.1 GCF_004153545.1 Serinicoccus sediminis
GTGTCAATATGGGCGGTCGCCTCATCGAGCACCAAAATTTTCGGATCAGCAGCGATCGAGCGAGCAAAGGAAAGAAGCTGGCGCTGACCGCTTGATAACGTCGCCGCGCGCGAGGCGAGCACATGGTCGTGACGATCGGGCAATTGATCAATCAACGAATCGCCCTGCCCGAGCCGATCGGCCGCCTGACTGGCTTCGTCGTCCAGTTCCTGATTATACATGCGAATGTTCTCTTTGACCGTCCCGTAAAACAAAAACGGATCTTGCAAGACAAGGCCGAGGCGGCGGCGCAGCTCGGCGCGCGAGTAATCGCGGATCGACCGGCCGTCAAGCAAAATATCGCCGCGGTCAAACTCATAAAAGCGCATGAGCAAGTTGATGATCGAACTTTTGCCGCTGCCGGTATGGCCGACAAACGCGACCCTCTGACCTGGACGGATGACAAACGACAGCCGT
>NZ_SDVA01000059.1 GCF_004153545.1 Serinicoccus sediminis
GCGGGGGGGGTGGGTGGGGGGGGCGGGGGCAGGCGTGCCGGGGGGGAGGTGGGGCTGGTGGGGGGGGGACGGGGCGCGGGAGGTGGGGGGGGCGGGGGGGTGGGACGCGGAGGGGCGGGGGCGGGGGGGGGGGACCGGGGGCGGCGGGGGGAGGGGGGGGCGGTGCGGGTCACTGGAGGGGGGGGGGTGGGGGTGGGGCGGGGGGGGCGGGGGGGGGGGGCGCGGGGGGGGGGGGGCGGGGGCGGGGGGGGGGGCGGGGGGGGGGTGGGGGGGGGGGGGGGGGCGGGGGGCGGGGGGGGCGGGGTGGGGGGCGGGGGGGGGGGGGGGGTGGGGCGGGGGGGGGGGGGGGGGGCGAGCGGGCGGAGGGGCGGGCGGTCGGCGGGGGGGGGGGGCCCGGGGCGCGGCGGCGGCTGGGGGGGGCTGCGGGGGGCCGCGGCCGCGGGCGGGTGGGGGGATGCCGGAGCGGGGGCCGCGCCGCGCGCACGGCCGGGGGG
>NZ_SDVA01000005.1 GCF_004153545.1 Serinicoccus sediminis
CCCGCCGGACGGCCAGGCGGAATCAGACACGGCGTACGAGCATCCATCAGGGCTCCTCCTCGAGTATATCGACGAGAGCAACAATGCTCCGCCAGTGACCGAGAAGATCACCCACATATCAAGCATGTGCGTGGTGTCACGACCGCGATGCATCGTGTTGGGGCGACTGGTCTCGCTGAGAGAGAGGCATCGGAGGCCGGAAGTTGGCCAAGTGAACTCGGATGCGGCACCTGGGAAGCCTCTGGCGCACCTGAGTGGCCCACGGTCCGCTCGAGTCCCGATGCGAGACCGGCGTGCTGAGGTACGCACGGGACGGCCAGGTGCGCGGGGCCCGGTCAGTAGCAGTCACCGACGCGGGCCGCGGACGCGTCGTGGATCGTGAGACGAACTGGCGCCGCCCCGGTCGTGGATCGGGACGTCGGCACAAGACGAAGCCACTGACCAGCACGTCCTCCGGTCAGGGGCTCGCCGTAGGGGCATTCTCTACGGGCTTAGGCGCTGTCCTTCCCGGTCAGCTGACCCAAGAACTCGCGGCACTGCTGCGCGCGCCGGGAATCCTCCTCCATGACGCGCTCGAAGAACGAGGCGATCTCCTCCTGGCCCGCGTTGCGGGCGTCCCGGACGTACTGCCCCTAGTCGTGGCCTGCCTTAAGGGCGTGGTACTGCACGGACACGAGGGCGAAGGCACCTCAAGGGCGCAGTTCGCCCGAAGTGGCCCGTCTATCGGGCTGGACCCTCACCACGTCACGAGGGCGCTCCAGGGCCTGCCATCGCTCGTGCCCCCCCTGCCCGAACCCTGTCGCGGAGGCTGTTCAGGACGCCTCACGCGGGGCCCGGGTGATAGGGAAGAGGTATGGCGGATCCACCCACAGCCCTGGCCCTCAGCTGCTCCCTCAAGCCCACCCCGGCGAGCTCCAGCACCGACCTGCTCGCCCAGCAGGTGCTCGACGCACTGTCCGGGCACGGTGTCGCGGGCCGCCTCGTCCGGGTCGTCGACCACGACGTCCACCCGGGTGTGGAGGCCGACATGGGGGAGGGGGACGAGTGGCCCGCGCTGCGCCAGCAGATCGTCGACGCCGACATCCTGGTCTTCGCGACCCCCACCTGGGTCGGCAACATGTCGAGTGTGGCGCAGCGCGTCCTGGAGCGCCTCGACGCCGAGCTGTCGTTCACCAACGACCGCGGGCAGCCGCTGATGTTCGGCAAGGTCGCGGTCGTCGCCGTCGTCGGCAACGAGGACGGTGCGCACTCCATCACGGCAGCGCTGTTCCAGGGCCTGAACGACATCGGCTTCACCATCCCGGCCCAGGGCGGGACCTACTGGAACGGCGAGGCAATGCACGGCGTCGACTACCAGGACCTCGACGAGACTCCGGAGGCGGTCGCCTCGACCACCAGCACGGTCGCGGCCAACGCGGCCCACCTGGCACGGACGCTGAGCACCGCGCCCTACCCCCAGGCCTGAGCGCGGGGGAGGAGACGTGCCAGCTGCGCTGTCGCCTGACGTCAGGCCGTCGCCGACTGGGGCCCCGGCGCCTCGTCGATGAGCTGGTCGCCGCGGCCGTGCATGTAGCGGGCCGTGGTGGCGTCGGGGTGCTGGCGGTAGACACTCGGCAGAAGCGCCCGCACCGGGCTGCCCCCGAGGGCGACCACCGCCTCGGCGGGCGTGGCCTGCGCCGACCCGTCGGCGAGCAGCTGCTTCCAGGCGTCTCGTACCTGCCCCCAGTGCCGCGTCGGCACCGCGAACGAGGCGGGGCACGCGTCGAGACCGGAGTTCTCCTCGCTGTCCGGGCACGTGACCGTCCAGTCGGACAGCTCAGTCGAGACGGGGTAGCCCAGGGGACCCGGTGGGAGGAGGTCGAGCACCTCGGCCTCTATCACGGCCGGCGACCCGTCGGCGACCTCGCTCGCGAGCTCGGCGTAGGCCTGGAGCAGACCGGGAGCAGGGATGCTGCGGACGTCCAGGAAGACCAGCACGTCGACGTCGGCGGTCGCGGCCTCGTCGAGCACCATGATCATGGCTCGGTGGTGCCACCCGCACGGGGTGGTGGGCATCTGCAGCCGGGGGACCGTGGTCTCCCAGCGGTCGGACCGGATGGGGAGGCGGTTGCGGGTGAGCTCCCGGTCGCTGACCGAGAGCACCACGTGCAGGTCGGGCGGCCAGGAGCTGGCGGACAACCCGTCGACCTGGCCCAGCAGGGCCTCGTGCTCGTGGTGGACCACCGTGGCGACGGCGGTGCGCGGACGTGCGGAACGTAGGGTCATAATGCCTCACACAGTGCGACGGGACAGCCCGCTGTGTTAGAGGCTGGCGCCACCGTACTACGTCCTGTCGCTGATGACTACGGCGTAAGCCTCGCGTGTTGACGGCGACGTCGAGCCCGTCCCGCCTCGCGCGCCCGCGGGGCGGCGCGCAGCGCCAGGATGACGGCACCGGGGACCGTGGAGAGCAGCGCGAGGATGCCGTAGCCGATGGACACGGTGACCCCGGTGCCCATGTCGAGCCCACGCACCATGAAGATCCACCCGGCGGCAGCCTCACGGGTGCCCCACCCGCCCACGGTGGCCGGCACCGACATCGCCGCCACGGCGACCGCCCCCAGGCTGGGACCGAGCGACACCTCGACCTGCGGGGCCACGACCGCCACGGCCAGGACGAACATCGCCACGAAGGCGGCCCACCCCGCGACCGACAGCAGGACCACCGCGAGGAGGTCGACGACCGACAGCCTCCGCAACCAGCGCCAGGCCACGGCGCCGGTGACCAGTGCGCCCGCGAGGCACGCGACCGCGACGAGCGGGAGGAACGGCAGCAGCGCCGTCGCCGCCGCGACGAGCACCACCGTCGTGCCGGAGAGCCGCTCCGCAGCCACCGCGGCGAAACCGCTGGCGAGGGCGCGGCGGCCGTCCTCGACCTGCGCGTCGCTGCTGTCGTCGGCGGCGCGCAGCGCGTCGCCCGCGAGCCCGCCGGGCAGCACGCCGTTGAGGAAGGCCGCCTGCCAGCACCGGGCGAGCGCCGGACCCACCGGCACGTGGATCTGCTGGTGCCGGGCGATGAGCCGCCACCGCAACGCCTGGGCGAGCACCCCGAACCCGCCCAGGGCGACCCCGCCGACGACCGCCCACCACGGCAGTGACCGGGCCGCCGTGGTGAAGGGGCTGAGTCCCCACTGCGCGACGACGAGACCGAGCAGGAGCAGGGTCAGCGCCACCTGCAGCGTGCCCACCATGGCCAGGCGCAGGCTGCGCGCATCCAGCCCGGCGGCGGCCCGTCGGCCGGTCACGGCCCCGTCTGCGCGGGCTCGGCAGCGGCCGTCGCGGTCGCCGTCGCCGTCGTCGTCGTCGTCGTCGGCAGGCTGAGCAGGTCCAGGTGCCCCACCCGCACGGTGAGCACGCCTGCCGTCAGCTGCCGCTCGCGCTCGGCACGCCACTCGTGGGCCAGCGGCTCCAGGTCCGGGTCGTGCTCGACCGCGACCGCCGCCCGGTCGTCGAGGTAGCGGCGCAGCAGCTCCCCGTCCTCGGCACCCAGCACCCAGTCGGTGGCCCTGACCTCGACCTGGGCACCGCGCCGCCGCAGCGCGTCGGCCATCACCGTGGCCGCGTCCGGACCAGGCCGGTCCTCGCGCCGCTGGTGCGCGTCGAACGCGTCCGCGAGCGGGGCGTCGGAGGGGTGGGCGGGGTAGAGGTCGACCTCCCCGGTGACGGTGAGGCTCAGCAGGGCGGTCACACCCTCGGCGTCGGCCGGCGCGACGACGTCGGCCAGGGCCTCCAGCTCGCCCGTCGACAGCAGGTCGAGGAGGGCCGCGCAGGCCACCAGGACGTGCCGACCACGGGGCACCAGGGTGTGCAGGTCGTCGACGGTCGCGACGGCGCGCTCGGTCGTGACGTCGGCGGTCGCCTCCACCGTGCTGTCGACGGCCAGAAGCTCCTCGTCGTGGTCGACGAGGAGCCACCGCTGCCGCCCTGGCAGCCGCGGGGCGAGCCACTCCTGGTTGGAGCCGGTTCCCGCCCCCACGTCGACCACCACCAGCTCGTCCGCGTCCCCCGGCTGCAGGCGGTGGGTGAGCAGGTCGAGCAGCTCGACGGCGCTCTCACGGGCGCGGTGGTCGGCCTGTCGGCGCAGGGCCAGCCAGTCGGCCGGGACGGGACGGGCTACCACCCCACGGCCTGCCGGAAGTCCGTCGCCGTCGTCGCCCACCCACGGAGTCTATCCCGGTGCTCCGCCGCCGCCGCCCGCCAGCCGGACCGCAGGCCCCCGTCGTCGAGCCACCGCGCGAGGGCAGCGGCCCAGGCCGTCGGCGACCCGGCCTCCACGACGTCTCCCGGAGGCGGCACGCCGTCCCGCTCCCCGGACCCGCGCAACGCCTCGACGGCACCTGTCCCGGCGGGCACGAGCGCGGGTATGCCGTGCGCCAGCGCCTCGGTCACGACCATGCCGTAGGTCTCGGCGGTGGAGGGGAGCACGAGGAGGTCGGTCGCGCGCCATACCGGGGCGAGCTCGTCGTCGGAGCGCGGACCGAGCAGGCTGGCCCGACCGTCGAGGCCCTCGGCCCGGGCGCGAACCGCGTCGACGTACTCCTGGTCCGGCCCCGCCGGACCGACCAGGGACGCGGTCCAGCTGCGGTCGCGCACGGAGGTCAGCGCCTCCACCAGGGCCAGCGGACCCTTGCGCGGCGTGATGGCGCCCAGGAAGAGCAGGTGCGGAGGGGTGCTGCCGGTCGCGGGTGGTGCGGGGTCGGTCCCCGGCGGGACGGGGCGCACCTCGCCGAGGCCGTACCGCCGAGCCAGGTCGTCCCGCGCCCACCGGCTCGTCGCGACCACCGTGTCGGCCTCCTGCAGGGCCTCCTGCTCGGCCGCGGCCAGCAGGTCCCGCTCGGGTGCGTCCAGCCCACCCTCGGCCGGCAGCGGCAGGTGGACGAGCACGCCGACCCTCGTGCCGCGGTGGCGGGCCCGGGCGAGCTCGGCGGGTGCGGCCGACCCGATGATCCCGTCGACCACGACGTCGGTATGCCGTGCGAGCACCTGCTCCAGCGCGCGCCGGTCGTCGTCGGTCGGCCGCGGCCAGGAGCCGGGAACCTGCTCGACCGTGAGGGCCACCCCGCCTGCGGTGAGCTCCTCCGCGAGGCGCGCGTTGTAGCGGTTGCCACCACTGGGTCCGGTGAGGTCACCAGGCAGGAGGAGGGCCCGCGAGGAGCGGCCCTCAGCCCCGGAGGTCGAGGTCATACGTCACCCAGGCCTGCGGGTGCTCGCGCACCACGATGCCGATGCCCTCGATGGCGGGGTCGGCCCGGTCGGCGAGGGCGTGGGCGACGTGCGCGGCGACCGCCTCGGTGGTGCTCAGCCTCCCGGCGAAGTCCGGGTGCTCGTCGAGGTTGGCGTAGCGCAACGGGTCGAGCACCTCGGAGAGGTGGCGCCCCGCCTCGCCGATGTCGACCACGACGCCGTGGGCGTCGAGGTCGCGACGGCGCCACGTGGCCTCCACCACCAGGGTGGCGCCGTGCAGGCCTTGGGCCGGCCCGAAGAAGGGGTCCGGCAGGCTGTGGGCCACCATGACGTGGTCGGTGACGGTGAGTCCGAACATCGTGCTCCTCGCTGGTCAGGGATGGTCGGGTCGACACGCACCTGCGCCGGTGTCGTCGACCTGGGTGTCGGCATAGGTCAGGACGAGGCACCCGCCCTGGGGGGCGGGGGAGTCCAGCTCCTCCAGGGCCGCCGCGATGTCCTGGAACGGCCGTTCGCCGGCGACGAGGACGTCGAAGGCGGGGTCGGACAGCAGGTCGAGCGCGGTACGCAGCCGGTCGGCCGGGTCGCGCCGGTGCCGACGGGCCGCGCCGACCCGGGACACCTGGCTGGCGACCAGCCGCAGCCGCCGGGAGTGGAAGTCCTCACCGAGCGGGACCTGGGGCGCAGGGTCGCCGTACCACGACAGCTCGACCACCTCGGCGTCGTCCCCGGCGAGCGTGAGCGCCAGGGCGAGGCCCGGCTCGCTCGCCGACGCGTGGTAGACGAGGTCGCAGTCGGGGGCGGCCTCGGTGGGCGACACCGCGTCGAGGCCGGCGTCGGCGAGCTGGGCCCGGCGCGCGGGGTCGGTCTCGACGACCTGCAGACGTCCCAGCGGGAAGCGGCGGAGCAGCAGGGCGAGCGCCCCGCCGATGAGCCCCGCGCCCACCGCAGCCACGCGGTCCCCGGCGCACGGCGGCGCGTCCCACAACGCGTTCAGCGCCGTCTCGGTGGGGCCGGCCAGGACCGCCCGTCGCGACGGCACGCCGTCGGGCACCCGGGTGAGGGCGTCCACGGGCACGACATACCGGTCCTGGTGCGGGTGCAGGCAGAAGACCCGCGCACCGAGCCAGTCCTGCGGGCCCTGCTCGACCACCCCGACGGAGAGGTAGCCGTACTTGACCGGGAAGGGGAAGCTGCCGTCCTGGAAGGGTGCGCGCATCCGGTCGACCTGCGAGTCCGGCACCCCGCCGCGGCGCACCAGCAGCTCGGTGCCCCGGCTGACGCCGCTGGTCGCCGTGCGCACCAGCGCCTCGCCCGGCCCCGGCTCCGGCAGGGTCTCCTCGCGCAGCTCGCCCTCCCCGGGCGCGGTCGCCCAGTAGGCGAGCGCGGTCTCCGAGCGGGGGCTCACGGCCGGCTCTCCAGGTCGACGACGTCGCGGGCGAAGGAGGCGACCAGGGCCGCGAGCGCCAGCGCGGCGGCGGCACCGGCCAGCGGCAGCGGCACCAGCGGCACCACCACGAGCAGCAGGGCGACACCCTGGAGGGCGGCCACCACCCGACGCGGCTGGCTGAAGGTCAGCTCCGCACGCAGGGCCGGGCGCACCCAGGAGGCCGCCACGAAGAGGTAGCGCAGCGCGCCGATCGCCACCACCCACCACCCGACCTGGGTGGCCGCCAGGACGGACAGCACGAGGAGCAGGGCGGCGTCGGACTCCATGTCCAGACGGGCCCCCGCCGCGCTCGCCGTCCCCGTCGACCGGGCGACCCAGCCGTCCACCGCGTCCAGCAGCAGCGCGGCGCCGACGACGAGCGCCAGGGGCCAGGTGCGGCCGGGGAGCTCGCCGGCGAGGACGAGCACGGTCGCGGTCGTGATGAGGCCGGTCAGGACCACCCTGCCCAGGGTGACGACGTCGGGCGGGGTCACGGCGACGGGCCGTCGCCGGGCCAGCGTGGCCCCGGCCACGACCGGCACCGCCAGGCCGGCGCCCAGCGCCACGGCGCCGAGCCACGGCGGGGGAGCGACGCGGCCGAGCAGGCCCAGGCACAGCGCGAGGGGGAGGAGGACCACGGCGGACTCCACCACCGCCCCCGCCCGGGGTCGACCCGCGCGCATCTGGGTCGCCATCAGCTGGCGTCGGGGACGTCGGCCGCCAGGGCGGCCGGAGCCGCGCCCCGGACCCGCAGGTCGAGCTCGGTGACGACGTCGTCCCCCAGCTGGTAGCGGCGGGCGGGCGGCCGGAGGGCGTCGGTGAGCAGGTCCTGGCCGTCGACCCGCAGTCCGGGCACCCCGTCGCCGATGAGCACCGGGGCGGTGGTGAGGTAGAGGCGGTCGACGGCTCCGGCCCGGACGAAGGCCGACACCAGCCGCCCTCCGCCCTCGACGAGGACCCGGTGCAGCCCGCGGGAGGCGAGCAGGTCGAGGACGGCGCGGGGCTCCATCGGTCCCGCGTCCGGCCACCGGACGACCTCCACGTGCTCGCCGACCGGACCGGGGCGGACGTCGGCGCCGACGACCCACAGGGTGGGTGAGGCGGCGTCGGCGAGCACGACGGAGTCCGCCGGGGTGACGCCGCGCGGGTCGAGGACGACCCGCGTGGGGTGCGGGCCGTCCACCGCGCGGACGGTCAGCTGCGGGTCGTCGCAGGCCACCGTCGCGGCGCCCACGACCACGGCGTCCACCAGCGCCCGCAGGCGGTGCAGGTGCTCACGGTCCAGCTCACCGGTGACGAAGGCCGCGTCACCGGTCCGGCTCGCGATGAAGCCGTCCAGGCTCTGCCCGAGCTGGGCCAGCACGCGCGGCCCGTCCGCCCGGTTCAGGTCGCCGTAGCGCTGAGCCAGCTCGCCGGCCGCCGGGATGCGCCCGGCCAGCAGCTGGTCCCACTCGTCCTGGTCGGCCTCGTCGTGGCCCATGCGGGCGCGCTTGGTGGCGAGGTAGAAGGCGTTCTCCTCACGGTCCGGGACGACCAGCGGCACGCGTTCGACGACCTCGATGCCGAGCGCGCTGAGCGCCAGCTCCTTGGCCGGGTTGGAGGACAGCAGCCGGACGCGGCGCATCCCCAGGTCGAGCAGCATCGCGGCGCAGTGGTCGTAGGTGCGGGCGTCGGCGGGGTGGCCCAGGGCCAGGTTGGCGTCCACGGTGTCGACGCCGCGGTCCTGCAGGGCGTAGGCGCGCAGCTTCTCCGCCAGGCCGATCGCCCGGCCCTCGTGACCGCGGGCGTAGACCACGGCCCCGCGACCGGTCCGCGCGAGCAGCTGCAGCGCGTACTGCAGCTGCTCCCCGCAGTCGCAGCGTCGCGACCCCAGCGCGTCGCCGGTGAGGCACTCGGAGTGCACGCGCACGAGGGGCGGCGGGAGGTCCGGGCCGTCGTCGTCGGTGACCCCGAGGCTGAGGACGACGTGGTCCATCCCCGTGTCGTCGCGGTATGCCGTCATCCGGAAGGTCGCGTGGTCGGTCGGGAGCCGGGTGTCGGCCACCCGTTCGACCCGCCGCGGTGCGGTTCTCGCCTGCTCACCCATCCTCCACATTATGGTCGTGACCGGCGATCTTCTCCTGCGGAGAGGCGATCAGCGTGTCGACGACGAGTGCTGGAGGTGAGACAGGTGACAGGCTGGGTCCGTCGGACCTCCGAGGGTCGGAGCCACCGGGAACATGCGCCGGTGGCGGTCACCGACGAGGTCGAGTCGCTCGCGGGCAGGGCCGTGGGTGGGGTGTCCGACGCCTGGGCGGTGCTCGGCGTGCGCGCCGTCCGGCGGCTGTGGGTCCCCTGTCTCGTCCTCGGGGTGGCGTGGGTGGTGTGGACCGGGACCACGCAGGACGTGAGCGAGCTGCGCCTCGCCACGGTGCAGGAGATCGTGGGGGCGCTGCTGAGCCCGTTCGTGGGGGTGGTCCTGGCCCTGGGCCTGCGGGTGGCCTCGACGGTGCTGGGGGTGGTCGCGGCCCTGCCCGTCGCCCGCACGGACCTGCGGCGCGCGCGTCGCCGGATGGCCACGGGGGTGGTGCACGTCGTCTCGGTGGCCATCGGGCTGCGCTGGCTCCGGACGACGACCGCCGCGCGGGACGTGGCGCTGTCGCGACTGCGTCCCCCGGTCGCCCGCACGATGCTCCTCCTCGACCGGGTCGAGACCGCCCTGATCCCGGTCGCGGTGCTGGTCCTGCTGGTGGTCGTCGCGGTGGCGTCCGGCTGAGCGCCCTCCCTACCGCGGGGGCACGAGGGCGTCGACCCCGTCCACCGCACCCACCGCTCCGGCGGCGAGCAGCTCGTGGCGTCGGCCCTCCTCCTCGGCCACCGCGACCACGGCCACGCCCGCCGCGCGGCCCGCCTGCACGTCGGTCACCGAGTCGCCGAGGAAGACCGACTCCTCGGGGCGTGATCCGGTCAGCCCCAGGGCCCGCACCAGGAGGTCGGGCCGCGGCTTGAGGTCGGCCACCTTCCCCGCCGACCGGCCGACGACGTGGAGGCGCGCGGTGACGCCGTGGCAGGCGCGGTCCAGCACGCCCGCCACGACGCCCGGGGTGTTGTTGGTGACCACGGCGACGGAGGCACCTCGACCGAGGGTGTGCTCGACGAGAGCCACCGCCCCGGTCCGGGGGGACACCCGGGCGGCGGCCTCCAGCTCGAGCTCGGTGACGAGAGCCTCGAGGGGCTCCAGCAGCCGGGGCGAGTGGTCACCCACCAGCCTCAGGCACTGCACGTGGTCCGCCTCGCCCTCGAGCCGCTGCGCCAGCTCGGACCCGCCGAGCCTGCGCGCCTCCGCCCGCAGCCGGTCGCCCAGCTCGGCCCACCGGGCCCCGGGGAAGAGCCGGGCGAGGGGCCCGTCGAAGTCGACGAGCAGGGTCCGGGCGTCCTCGACGAGGCGGCGGGCGTTCTCCACCCACCGAGCCTACCCAGGGCCGGGTGCCCGACCGGCCCGGGCGGGGTCGCCCGCACACCGGTCGACACCGCCCCGGGCGGTGACCCCGCTGCTACCGTCGTCGGGTGGCTGCGGCGCCAGGGGACGGCCCGCCGTCGGGTGCTCGCCTTCTGACGGGGCCCTTCCTCGCCCTGGTCCTCGCCGAGCTGGCGTACTTCGTGGGCATCGGCGCGCTCATCCCCCTCGTCCCGGTCTACGCGGCCGACCGTCTGGGGGCCGGCCCCCTCGTGGTGGGCCTCACGGTCGCCACCTTCAGCCTCACCGCGCTGGTGCTGCGACCGGCGCGCCGGCCGGGTGGTGGACCGGTGGGGACCCCGGCGTCCCTTCGTCGGGGCCTCGCTGCTCCTGGCGGTCGTGCTGGTCGCGCACACCCAGGCCGGCAGCGTGCCCGTGCTGCTGCTGCTCCGCGCGCTCACCGGGGTCGCCGAGGCGGTCGTCTTCGTCGCCGGCATGGCGGCCCTGCTCCACGTCGCGCCGCCGCGGCGCCGCGGTGAGGCGCTCAGCTACAGCTCGCTGTCGCTCTTCGTCGGCATCGCGCTGGGCCCCGCGCTCGGTGAGCGGCTGGTGGATCTCGGCGGCTACCGCACCGCCTGGCTCGGCGTCGCCGCCCTGGGCGTGCTGGCCGCCGCCGTCGGCACGGCGCTGCCGGGCGCTCGGCCGGGGGAGCCGCCGGACGGCGCCGCGCCGCTCTTCCCCCGCGCGGTGCGGCTGCCCGGGCTGGCGTTCGTGGTCGGGGTGGTGGGGTCGGCGGGCTTCCTCGCCTTCGCGGCCCTGCGCGCCCGGGAGGTCGGTCTCGACGGGGCCGCGTGGCCGCTGGCGCTCTACGGCGGCGTCGTCGTGGCCGGCCGCCTGCTCCTGGCCCGCCTCACCGACCGGTATGCCGCGACGCGGCTCTCCGCGGCCGCCCTGGTCCTCAGCGGGGCGGGGTTCGTGCTGCTCGGCCTGGCTGGAGGCGCGGGGGCCTTCGGTGCCGGGACCGTCGTGCTGGCCCTCGGGGCCGTCCTGCTCACCCCGGCCTTCTTCCGGCTGCTCACCGAGCGCCTTCCCGCCGGGCGGCCCGGTGCGGTCGGCGCGACCTTCGGGGTGCTCGTGGACGTCGGTCTCGGGGCGGGCCCCCTCGTGCTGGGGCTCCTGGCCCAGGGACGGGGCCTGACCAGCGCTTTCATGGCGCTCGGGACTGCCACGGTCGGGGTGGTCCTCCTCCTGCGTGCAGGGACCCGCCCAGCCGGTGCGACGCCGCTCCGGTGAGGGACTCCCGGCCGCCTTCCCGGACGTAAATTCACGCAAACCCTTGTGAGGCCCCTCCGCGGTGACCTATACCTGGCCAGGCACGCAAACGTTTACGCATCTTGAGGAGAGACAATGACGTCACGGCTCCGACCACTCTCGTCCCGGAGGTGGACAGCGCTCGCGCTCGCGACGACGCTCGGCATCACCGGGCTCGCGCCCGCCGCGGTCGCGGCCCCGGCCGCCCCGGACGAGGGCGGTGACGACCTCGCCCAGGAGGCCGCCGCCGACTTCACCACCCTGCTCGACTTCGAGACCTACACCCCGGGGGGCCTGGACGGCCAGGACGGGTGGGTCGGCTCGGCCGCCGCGGCCGTCGTGCAGGACCCGCTCAACCAGAACAACTTCGTCGGCCAGCTCAACGGCCCGGGGGAGAAGGCATACCGGGAGATCCCGGCGATCGAGGACGGGGACACGGGGACGCTGTTCTTCCGGTTCCTGCGCACCGAGACCGTCGACACCTCCTTCGGCATCACCGACGTGGACGTCCCCGGCACCTACACGGACAGCCGGGCCTACGTGAACAACCAGAACGACGACATCCTGCGGGCCCGCGACGGTGGCGCGTTCGCGTCGGTCGGCACGTGGGGGAAGGACTCGTGGCAGTGCGTCTGGATCGTCGCGGACAACGCGAGCGACCAGGTCAGCGTCTACAGCCAGGGGGGACCCTACGAGGAGCAGACCCGGCTCCCGGACGGCGCCGAGGAGCAGTTCGACTTCCGTGTGCCGGTCTCCGGCGCGCTGGACCGCTTCTTCTGGATCAACGGCTCCCGCAGCCCCGGCGACCTCTACCTGGACGACGTGGGCATCGACACCGCGGGGGAGAACCTCGCCATCCCCAGCGGCAACCCCGCCGACTGCGAGGCCGGGGAGATCCCCGAGCAGCCGCTGCTCAACCCGCTGCCCGACCCGGAGCTCTCGACCCTCGGCATCGAGGTGGAGGAGCTCGTCCAGCTCCCGGAGTCCTCGACCACCCCGGCGGCGAGCGACCAGCGGCTCATCCGGCACAACCGCATCACCCACCTCGACGAGGTCCCGGACGGCTCCGGCCGCCTCGCGGTGCCGGACATGAACGCGATGCTCTACATGGTGGACAAGGAGACCGGGGACTACACCCCGTACCTCGACGTCCGTGAGCGCTTCGTCGACAACTTCCACAACCACGCGGGGCTCGGCACCGGGTTCGGCTTCGTCGAGTACCACCCGGAGTACGCCGAGAACGGGATCTTCTACACGGTCCACACCGAGGCCGGCAGCGCGCTCACCGAGGACGAGCCGGACTTCCCCGCCTACGGCGGCGTGAACTACCACAGCGTCGTCACCGAGTGGACCGCCGACGACCCCGCGGCGGAGGTGTTCTCCGGCACCAGCCGCGAGCTCATGCGGGTGCCGTTCGCGGGTCGCGTGCACACCCTGCAGCAGATCGCCTTCAACCCGACCGTCAGCCCCGGCGACCCCGACTACGGGATGCTCTACATCCTGTCCGGCGACGGTGGCAACGGGGTCGGCAACGACAACCCGCAGGACCTCGCGACGCCGCACGGCAAGATCTTCCGGATCGACCCGATGGGCGACGACAGCGACAACGGCCAGTACGGCATCCCGGCCGACAACCCGTTCGTGGGCACCGAGGGCGCACTCGGCGAGATCTACGCCGTCGGTCTGCGTGACCCGCACCGCATCAGCTGGGACCCCGAGGGCGACCACACGATGTACCTCGGCCACATCGGCGAGTGGCAGGTCGAGTCGGTGTATGCCGTCGAGCCGGGCGACAACTTCGGCTGGTCCGACCGCGAGGGACCGTTCGTGGCGCAGAACCGGCAGATCTTCCCGCTGCCCGAGGACGACGCCGAGCAGTTCGACTTCACCTACCCGGTGGCGGCCTACGACCACAACCGCGACCCCGGGCAGACCGGTGACGCGGGCGTGGCGCTGAACGGCGGCTTCGTCTACCGCGGCGAGATCGAGGAGCTGCAGGGCAAGTACCTCTTCACGGACCTGGTCCGGGGCTGGGTGCTGTCCACCGAGGAGGACGAGATGGTCCGGAACGACGGGGACCCCGAGGACCTCGCCGAGATCGAGCAGCTCAAGGTCTTCGCCGACGGCGAGGAGACCACCTTCGCCGAGCTCGTCGGTGACAGCCGGGTCGACCTCCGGTTCGGCTCGGACGCCGACGGCGAGCTCTACCTCGTCTCCAAGGCCGACGGCCGGGTCTGGGAGGTGACCGGCGCCCGTGAGGACGTCGTGTCCTCGCCCTACGTCCTGGAGGACCTCGCCGCGGACGTCGTGGCCCGCTACGACTTCGACCACCCGGTCGAGGGCGACGCCACGAAGGAGGCCGACCAGGGCCTGTCCGGCACCGACATCGACCTCGTCAACGGCGGCGTGGAGATGCGGGTCGCGGACGCGGCATACCCCGGTGCGGGTGAGGCGCTGCAGACGCAGCAGCTGAGCCCTGACCAGGCGTCCAACGACGACTGGAAGGCCGGCGTCTACGACGCCGACGGCGTCCGGAGCCTGTCCCGCTTCGCCGGGGCCGAGGAGACCACGGTCATGGGCTGGTTCAAGCCCACGGGTGAGCTGCCTGCACCGAACACCAACACCACCGACCCGGACGACCGTTACAACGCGATCGGCCTGGCGGGCGTGCTCTCGGGCGACTCCGACGGGCACGGCGTGCGCGCGCTGCTGGAGGTCATCGACGTGGGCGGCGAGCAGAAGCTCGTGGCCCTCGGCCGCCGGGTCGACGGGGCGAGCTCGTGGACCTACGCCGCCGACCTGCCCTGGGACGAGATCCTCGAGCAGGGCGAGTGGGTCCACCTCGCGGCGACCTTCGACTTCGTCGAGGGCGAGATGGCGCTCTACATGAACGGTGAGCCGCTCGAGGGCGACTACACCGCGGCCAACCGCTGGGGCTCGGGTGCCACGTCCGACACCGACCCCGCGGGCATCAAGATCGGTGGCAGCTTCCCCCAGGACACGCAGGAGCGGAACCCCTGCGACTGCCGGATGGACGACCTGATGTTCCTCGACGCGGTGCCGACCGCGGAGCAGATGGCCGCGCAGTACGCGTTGTTCGAGGTCCCGGAGGAGCAGCCGGTGTTCGACCCGGGCTGCACCCCCGGCGACACGGTGGTCACCGATGTCATGGACGCCTCGAGCTGGGCGCCGCGGACCCCGGAGAAGTGGGAGTTCCCCGGTGACGCGGTGGTGCTGGCCGAGGCCGGTGACAACCCGAACGACGGCATCCGCCGGCCGTTCGAGTACGCCGTGCTCACCGAGGGCCCCGAGCTGGGCTCCCTGGTGATGGACGCGCAGGTGCGCCTGGACGAGCCGGTGTCGGTGAACAACCGCGACGTCATCCTCGTCTTCGGCTACCAGTCGGACACCGAGTACTACTACGCGCACCTGTCGCAGGACAACACCATCTACGCGCACAACGGCATCTTCAAGGTGGACGGCGCCGACCGGGAGCGGATCGACGACCAGTGGGACGGCACCATCGGTGCCCCGCCCGCGGTCACCGACGACGCCTGGCACGACGTGCGCCTGGTGCACTGCGCGGACACCGGTCGGATCGCGGTCTACCTCGACGGTCTGGGCACCCCCCTGCTGACCGCCACGGACGACACCTTCGGCTCCGGTCGGGTCGGCTTCGGCTCCTTCGACAACGTGGGCCGGATCCGCGGTGTCACCGTCACCGGTGACAGCGCCGAGGTCCCGGTGGTGCAGCCGAGCGTCACCATCACCGGTGGTGGCGGCGAGGTCGCGACCGATCAGCCCGTCGAGGTGACGGGCGAGGCGACCCCGGGCAGCACCGGGTGGCGCGAGGGCAAGGAGTCGGTGTACGCCGAGCTCCAGGACGCCGAGGGCCGCAAGGTCGTCGGCCGGGAGGTGCCGGTCACCGACGGCACCTTCGCCACCTCGTTCGACGTCTCCGGGTTCACCCCGGGCGACTACACGATCAAGGTGTCGGTCCGTTCCCAGGGTCACGGCAACGCCTCGGACACGGCGGCGCTGACCTTGGTGGCGCCCGCCACGCCCACCGACGAGGTGGACCTGCGGGTGTCCGTGCGGGCCCAGTGCTCCAACAAGACGGCCGTGGTGGCGGTGCACGTCGTCAACGAGGACGGTCACCGGGTGGACGTCCGGGCCACGACCGCCTTCGGCGACAAGAAGTGGACCAACGTCAAGGACGGCAAGGCCGTCTACCACGTGTTCCGCTCGGGCGAAGGCGCCATCGAGGCGGGCAGCGTCACCGTGGCGGGCTACGCCTGGTACGACGGCGAGGGCCACTACGAGCGCTACGAGCTCGACCACGAGGCGGTGAGCTGCTCCTGAGCCGGTCCTGATCCCCTGACGAGGCCCCTCGGTGGTGGTGCTCCGCCCACCACCACCGGGGGGCCTCACCCCTGCCCGCCGGGCGGGGCTCCCGTCCGGGTGGCTCGAGAGACCGCCCCGAGCAGGGAGGATGGGGGGATGACTGATCGCGCCGACCAGGCCCGCACCCGATGAGCGCCCAGGACGGCGACCTCGACCAGAGCACCGAGCCGGAGGCCGGCGGCCAGGGGGACGACTACGAGACCGTCGAGGTCGGGGGAGTGGCGCGCCGGCTCGAGGAGGAGCTGCACGAGGAGTTCAACACCACCGTCTCGGAGGGGGAGGAACGGCTCAAGCGCACGCACCGCGGGCTGGTCGTCACCGGCCTCTTCGGCGGCATCGACGTCGGGCTCGGCATCATGGCGATGCTCGCGGTCATGCACGCCACCGGCAGCACCTTGCTCTCCGGGCTGGCCTTCGGCATCGGCCTGCTGGCGCTGCGGCTGGCGCACTCCGAGCTGTTCACCGAGGACTTCATGCTCCCGGTCAACGCCGTCCTCGCCGGGCACGGCACCGCCGGCCAGCTGTTGCGGCTGTGGTCGGTCACCCTGGTGACCAACCTCGCCGGGGGCTGGGCGTTCATGTGGCTGGTGGTGTATGCCTTCCCGCAGTTCCACCAGCACCTGGTCGAGTCCGCGGTCGGCTACGTGACGGCGGGCTTCACCATGGAGACCGTCGCGCTCGCCCTGCTCGCCGGGAGCACCATCACGCTGATGACCCGGATGAACCAGGGCGCGAGCTCCGACGTCATGACCGCGATCATCTCCTTCATCGGCGGCTTCCTCGTGGTCGGCCTCGAGATGCACCACGGCGCACTGTCGTCGGTGCTCATCTTCGGGGCCATGCAGGCCGGTGCGGAGATCACCGTCGGCCAGTGGCTGGGGTGGTTCTGGTGGGTCACCCTGCTCAACATGGTCGGGGGGCTGGTCATCATGACCGCCCTGCGCATCGTGCGGACCTGGGAGCTGGTGCGCGAGGAGCGCAGCCGCCGACTGTCCGCAGGGCAGCCCCACTAGCCCCTGGCGCCGCGTCGCCCGACGACGACTGTCGGTCGTGGGCCTGTCGAGGCCCGTCAGCCCCGGCGCGGCGGCCCGCTGGAGTCCCGCTCCACCAGCGTGGCCGGCATGACCACCCGCCGGGGTCGCTTGGTGGGCGGCCGCAGGGCCAGCTCCAGCGCCTTCTCACCCATCTGCTGCATGGGCAGGCGCACCGTCGTCAGCGACGGCGACAGGTCGGCGGCCACCGGGACGTCGTCGAAGCCCGTGACGGACATGTCCTCGGGCACGCGCAGCGACCGTGAGCGCAGCACCGAGAGGGCGCCGATGGCCATGTCGTCGTTGAGCGCGAGCACGGCGGTGCGGTCGGGGTGGTGCTCCAGCAGCTGCAGGGTGGCCGCCTTGCCGCCGTCCCGGGTGAAGGGGGCCTCGACGACGGGGACGTCCGTGCGGGGGATGCCCGCCTCGTCGAGCGAGCGGTGCACCCCGGCGAGACGGTCGGCGACGGTGGTGAGGCCCCGTGACCCGGTGACGACGGCGATGCGCCGGTGCCCGAGCCCGAGGAGGTGGCGGGTGACCGCCTGTGCCCCGTCGGTGTTGGCCGGCAGCACCGCGTCGGTGGCGTGCTGGTGGCGGCCGATCGCCACCACGCGACCCCCCGCCTGGGTGAAGCGGGAGAGCTCGCGCTGGATGCTGCGCTCCGCCTCGGGGTCGAGGTAGCCCGACCCCGCCACGACGATGACCCCGACCCGGTTGGCGATGAGGGTCCTCAGCTGCCGCAGCTCGATCTGCGGGTCACGTCCGCTGTGGCACATCTGGACCGACAGGCCCCGGTGGCTGGCCACCCGCATGACGCCGCTGGCGATCTCGGAGAAGTAGGGGTCGGCCACCTCGTGGATGACCAGGCCCACGCTGGAGCTGGTGCCGCCGGCCAGCGACCGGGCGTGGACGTTGCCGATGTAGCCCAGCGACTCGGCGATCTCCTTGACCCGCTCGGCGACCGCCGAGCTCACTCCCTGCCGGCCGCTCAACGCGCGCGAGGCCGTGGCCACCGAGACCCCCGCGGACTCGGCGATGTCCACCAGGCGTGGTGCCGCGGCTCCGGTCATCCTCGACTCCTCGTGCTCCTGTGCTTGCGCTCGTCGTGTCGCGCTCGGGCGCTGCTGGTGGTCGTCCTCGACCCGGTCGGGGTGTCGTCTCAGGACCCGGGCCGGGACCTCCTTGCCAACACCCACCACGCAGGTTATCGTACAACGCAATCGTTTGTGCAAACGTTTGCGTAATCGGTTGACCTCTCTCCGTGGGCCGCAAAGGAGCGCCAGATGAACGACACCACCCGCCGATCCGTCCTGACCGCCGACGACGACCGTAGGGAGGGGAGGTCGACCACGCACCCCAGCCGCGCCCGTCGCAGCGGCGCCCTGGCCCTCGCGGCCACCGGCGCGCTGACGCTCAGCGCCTGCGGGCTCGGCGGCGGCGCCGGCTCCTCCGGGGGAGGGGAGGGTGGCGAGGGCGACGAGGGACCGGTCACCATCGGCATCTCGCTGCCCCTCACCGGCGACTTCTCCGAGCCCGGCAAGGGCGTGCAGCGCGGCTACGAGGCCTGGGCGGAGTACACCAACGCCAACGGCGGCCTCCTGGGCCGTGACGTGGAGCTCATCATCTACGACGACCAGTCCAACGCCGACCGGGTCGCCTCCGACTACGAGAAGCTCATCAACCAGGACCAGGTCGACATCGTCGTCGGCCCGTTCTCGACCCGGCTGGTCGTGCCGGCGGCGCAGGTCGCCCAGGACTACGGCTTCCTCTTCGTGGAGCCGGCCGGCGCCGCCGAGGAGGTCTTCACCCAGGGCTTCGACAACCTCTTCTACGCCGCCCCCGCCATCGCGAACGACCACTACAACTACCTGGCCGAGCACATCCTGGCGATGCCCGAGGGGGAGCGGCCCACGACGGCCGCCTACGCCTCGATGGACGACCCCTTCGCCCAGGGCACCGCCTACGGGCTGAAGGAGAAGCTCGAGGAGGGCGGCATCGAGACCGTCGCCGACGAGGTCTACCCGCCCAACACCACCGACTTCTCCAGCATCGCCAACAAGATCGCCAACACGGACGCGGACATCCTCGTCGGCGGCACGCAGTACCAGGACGCGGTGAACCTCATCGTCGCCCTGCAGCAGCTGGACTACCAGCCGCGCATGGCCGCCTTCTCCACCGCCCCCACCAACCCCGAGTTCCCGGAGGCCATCGGCGAGACCGAGGGCATCCTGTCGCCCACCGGGTACACCCCGGACGCGGACTACCCGTCGAACGCCGAGTTCGTCGACTTCTACACCGAGCAGCACGGCAACCCGCCCAACGAGGACGAGGCCAACGCCTGGACCACCATGCAGGTGGTCGCCGCCGCGGCCGAGGCCAACGACTGCGCCGACCCCAGCCCGGAGTGCCAGCAGTCGATGATCGACTGGCTGCGCGAGAACGAGGTCGAGACCGTCGTGGGCCCGCTGTCCTGGGACGCGGAGGGCCGCCCGCAGGCCGCCCACCTCATCCAGCAGTGGCAGGACGACGAGATCGTCATCGTCCTGCCCGAGGACGCCAGCGACGCCGAGCTCTCCTTCCCCAAGCAGGACTGGTGAGCCCCATCCGCCTCCTGCCCCGCACCCACGACCGTCCAGAAGGGAGCCTCTCGTGACGGCCCTCATCACGCAGGCGGTGATCCTCGGCATCCTGCTCGGAGGCCTCTACGCCCTCCTCGCCGCCGGCCTGACGCTCTACTTCGGGGTGATGCGCGTGGTGATGATCGCCCACTCGGCGTTCCTCATCCTCGCCGCGTACCTCGCGTGGGCGTTCCACCGCGCCACCGGCATCGACCCGTTGTTCTCCCTCGTGGCGACGGTGCCGCTGTTCTTCGTCCTGGGCGTCGTCATGCAGCGGTTCCTGCTGTCCCGGCTCAAGCCCGCCACCCTGACGATGATGTCGGTCCTGCTGACCTTCGCCATCGCGCTCATCATCGAGGGGATGCTCGGCTTCGTCTGGACCGGGACACAGCGCCGGATCAGCCTCAGCTACTCGACCGCCAGCATCGAGGTCTTCGGCGCCAACATCGCCGTGGTCAAGCTGGTGGCGTTCGGGCTCGCGGCGGTCAGCCTCCTGGCGCTCTACCTGCTCATGAAGGCCACCAGCTTCGGCCAGGCGCTGCGCGCGACCATCCAGCACAAGGAGGCGGCCGCGCTGCTCGGCATCGACACCGAGAAGGTCGCCGGCTACGGCTTCGGTCTCGGGCTCGCCACCGCGGCGATCGGCGGGACCGCCCTGGCGCTGGACTCGACGATCTACCCGTCCCTGCACTGGCACTGGATCGGCCCGCTCATGGCGATCATCGTCGTCGGGGGCCTCGGGAGCATCCCCGGGGCCGCCATCGCCGCGCTGGTCCTCGGCCTGAGCCAGAGCCTGCTGCAGATCCCGCTGGGCACCACCTGGGCCCAGACCGTGTTCTACCTCGCCCTGTTCCTCACCCTGATGGTCCGTCCGCAGGGATTCTTCGGAGGTCGCCTTGCCCAACGCTTCTGACCTCGCCACCCCGACCCCCACGGCCCCGGCCACCGGGCGCCCGGACGACAGCGCCGGTCAGCGCTTCGACCGCCGTCTGCGCCTGGCCAAGGCCGGTCTGGGAGCCGTGGCGGTCGTGCTCGCGCTCATGGTGCCCTGGCTCGCGCCGGACGCCTTCATCCTGTCGGTGGCGGTCGTCATCGCCAGCTACGCCGCGTTCGCCGTCGGCTGGAACTTCGTCGGCGGCTTCACCGGCTACATCTCACTGGGCCACGCCTCCTACTCGGGCCTCGGTGGGTATGCCGTGGCGCTGCTCACCACGCATACCGGCATCAACCCCTGGGTCGCGCTGGTGCTGGGTGCGGTCGCCGTCGCGCTGCTGGCGGTCCCCATCGGCATCGCCTCGTTGCGGGTCCGCGGAGCCTCCTTCGTCATCGTCTCCATCGCCCTGGTCCTCATCCTGCTCCTGGTGTTCCAGAGCTGGGCGTCGGTGACCGGCGGGTCGGAGGGGCTGCGCGTCCCGCGGCCGTTCGACAGCTCGGTGCTGCGCCCCGAGCAGCACACCCGGTTCTACCTCCTCTTCCTGCTCCTTATCGGCATCGCGCTCGTCGTGTGGTGGCTCATCGACCGCTCGCAGTTCGGCGCCGGGCTCAAGGCCATCCGCGAGGACGAGGACAAGGCCGAGGCGCTGGGGGTGCCGACGTTCCGCTACAAGCTCGTCGTCTTCGTCATCTCCGCGTTCTTCACCAGCCTGGCCGGCGGCCTCTACGCCCTCTGGTTCGGCAACCTGGACCCGGTCTTCCAGTTCTCCATCCTCACCGGCTCCTACATGGTGCTCATGTCCCTCTTCGGGGGCATCCGCTCGCTCGTGGGCCCGGTGGTGGGTGCGGTGGTCGTCGGCTACGCGATGGAGGTCTTCAAGGCGCAGTACGGCGACAGCCAGTTCCACCTCGTGGCGCTGGGCCTGCTGCTGGCCGTCGTGGTGCTGTTCATGCCGGAGGGGGTGGTGCCCGCGCTGCTCGGCGTGGTGCACCGCTTCCGCCCCGCGGCCACCTCGATCCGCGAGGAGAGCGCCGCCGAGCTGCTCGAGCGCAACCGGGCCATCGACGCCCAGCGGCGGGCGCAGACCGAGGCCGACGCCGAGACCGAGGCGGAGCGCGTCGAGGACGCGCGCCACGCGACGACCGGGAAGGGACGATCATGAGCGTGCAGCAGGACGTGCGCCCCAGCCTGCAGACCGAGGGCCTGTCCAAGGCGTTCGGCGGCGTGCAGGCGGTGAACGACGCCACGGTGACCTTCCACGAGGGCAAGGTCAACGCCCTCATCGGGCCCAACGGGTCCGGGAAGTCCACCTTCTTCAACATCGTGACCGGCATGATCGCGCCGGACTCCGGCACGGTCCGGTTCCGGGGGCGGGACATCACCCGCCGCGCGCCGCACCGCATCTGCGCCGCCGGCCTGGGGCGCAGCTTCCAGCTGTGCCGCACCTTCCCCCGGATGACCGTGCTGGAGAACCTGCTCGTGGCGGTCCGCCCCACCGGGCTGCGCCAGCTCGCCGGGTCCAGCCAGAACCGCCGGCAGGTGGAGCGGGCGCGCGAGCTGCTGCGGCGGGTCGGCATCGACCACCTCGAGGGCTCGCTGGCCCAGGACATCTCCTACGGGCAGCAGAAGCTGCTGGAGCTGGCCGGGGTGCTCATGGGCGACCCCGACACCATCCTGCTCGACGAGCCCGCCGGCGGTGTCAACCCGGCCCTCATCGGGCGGATCGGCACCCTGGTGCAGGAGCTCAACGCCGAGGGGAGGACCTTCATCATCGTCGAGCACAACATGGACATGGTGATGAGCCTGTCCGACCACATCGTCGTGTTCGACCGAGGTGCCCCCATCGCGGAGGGCACGCCGTCCGAGGTCCAGCAGGACCCCCGAGTGCTGGAGGCCTACCTTGGCGTCTGAGAACCTTCTCGAGCTGAACGACATCGAGGCCGGCTACGGCCGCGCCGCGCTCGTCCTGCGCGGGCTGACCGTCAAGGTGCCCGCCGGCTCGGTCGTCTGCCTCGTCGGTCCCAACGGCGCCGGCAAGTCCACCGTGCTCAAGGTGGCCAGCGGCATGCTGGCCCCCCGCTCGGGGTCCATCGTCGTCGACGGCGAGGAGGTGACCGGCTCCGGCCCGCAGTCGATGATCCGGCACGGCCTGTCGCACGTGCTCCAGGGCCACAGCGTCTTCAAGGAGATGACCGTCGCCGAGAACGTCTCGCTGGGCGCCTACACGGTCAAGGACAAGGCCGAGGTCCAGGAGCGGGTCGAGTTCGTCAAGAACCTCTTCCCCGTCGTCGCCGACCGGTGGGCCGCCCTCGCCGGCGCCCTGTCCGGAGGCCAGCAGAAGCAGGTCGAGTTCGCCCGCTCGCTCATGGTCAGCCCCAAGGTCGTGCTCCTGGACGAGCCGAGCATGGGCCTGGACCCGAAGACGACCTCCGTCGTCTTCGAGCAGGTCGTCCGGATGCGGGAGGCCGGGATCGCGGTGCTGCTCGTCGAGCAGAACGCCCGGCGCGCCCTGGAGACCGCCGACATCGGCTGCGTCCTCGACCTGGGCCGGGTCCACATCACCGGGCCCGCCCCCGAGCTGCTGGAGGACCCCCAGCTCGCCGAGCTCTACCTCGGAGGTGGCGGCGGCACCCGCGACGCCGACCCGACCGAGGACCCCACCCCCTCCGAGGCGCGCTCGCCCGAGCTGAGCAGCCCCGCCCCCGAAAGGACCTGACACCATGGCCACCCACACCACCCGCATCATCATGAACGGCGTGACCGGCCGGATGGGCTACCGGCAGCACCTCGTCCGCTCGATCCTGGCCATCCGGGACGCCGGAGGGGTGGAGCTGCCCTCCGGGGACCGCATCCAGGTCGAACCGGTCCTCGTCGGCCGCAACGCCGAGAAGCTGGAGGAGCTGGCCCGGCGGCACGACGTCGCCGACTGGACCACCGACCTGGACGCGGCGCTGGCCGACGAGACCGCCACCGTCTACTTCGACGCCCAGGTCACGAGCGAGCGCAAGGGCGCCATCCTGCGGGCGATCGCGGCGGGCAAGCACATCTACACCGAGAAGCCCATCGCCGAGACGGTCGGCGACGGCCAGGAGATGGTGGACGCCGCGGCGCAGGCCGGGGTCATCAACGGGGTGGTCCACGACAAGCTGTACCTGCCCGGCCTCATCAAGCTCAAGCGGCTCATCGACTCCGGCTTCTTCGGCAGCATCCTGTCGGTGCGGGGCGAGTTCGGCTACTGGGTCTTCGAGGGCGACGTGCAGCCCGCCCAGCGACCCAGCTGGAACTACCGCGCCGAGGACGGCGGCGGGATGGTCCTCGACATGTTCTGCCACTGGAACTACGTGCTGGAGAACCTCTTCGGCGCGGTCGAGTCGGTCACCGCCCGGGCCGTCACCCACATCCCGACGCGGTGGGACGAGCAGGGCCGGGAGTACCGCGCCACCGCGGACGACGCGGCCTACGCGATCTTCGAGCTGGCGGGCGGGGTCATCGCCCAGGTCAACTCCTCCTGGGCGGTGCGCGTCGACCGGGGCGAGCTGGTCGAGTTCCAGGTGGACGGGACCCGTGGCTCGGCGGTGGCCGGGCTCTTCGGCTGCCGGATCCAGCCGGCCGTCAGCACCCCGAAGCCCGTCTGGAACCCGGACCTGCCGACCGAGGAGGACTTCCGGGCGCAGTGGGCCCAGATCCCCGACAACACCGAGTTCGGCAACGGCTTCCGGGCGCAGTGGGAGCAGTTCCTCACCGACGTGCACGCCGGCCGCCCGCACCCCTACGACTTCGCGGCCGGGGTGAGGGGGCTGCAGCTCGTCGAGGCCGGCCTGCGCTCCTCCGCCGAGCGGCGCAGCATCGACATGACGGAGGTCGCAGCGGCCTCCGTGGAGCCGGCGGCGGCCGAGCAGCCCGCGCAGGCCGCCGGGCAGCCCGCGCCGGCGACGGAGCGGCAGCGCGCCACGGAGCCGGTCGGATGAGCACCGCCACCGTCACGGGTGCCGCCGGCACCTCCACCTCCGGTGCGGTGTCGCTGCCCGCGGCCGACGGCACGTGGCGCACCGTGCACCTGCACGAACCCCGGAGGTGGGAGGAGCACCCGCAGCCCTACACCAGCCGGGTGGCGTTCGCGGCCGCCCACGTGGTCGCCGATCCCTTCGGGGACAACACCCCCGGGGCGCCGGCCCGCGTCGACTGGGACGCCACCCTGGCCTTCCGCCGCGGGCTGTTCCGCCACGGCTTCGGCGTGGCCGAGGCGATGGACACGGCGCAGCGCAACATGGGCCTCGACTGGGCCGCGGTGCAGGAGCTGGTCACCCGCAGCGCGGCCCAGGCACAGGAGCTGGGGGCGCGCATCGCCTCCGGCGCCGGCACCGACCACGCGCCCGGGGCCACCAGCCTGGGCGCGGTGCGGGACGCATACCTCGAGCAGGTGGACTTCGTCCAGGGCACCGGGTCGCAGGTCATCGTCATGGCCTCGCGGCAGCTGGCGGCCGCCGCCGAGGGGGAGGCCGACTACCGCAGCGTCCTGGACCCGGTGCTGGACCGTGCGGAGGAGCCGGTGATCCTGCACTGGCTGGGCGAGATGTTCGACCCGGCCCTGGCCGGCTACTGGGGCAGCCACGACATCCCCGGCGCGACCGAGGCGTTCCTGCGCCTCGTCCACGACCGCGCCGACGTCGTCGACGGCGTCAAGGTGTCGCTGCTGTCGGCGGAGCACGAGGTCGGTCTGCGGGCCGCGCTCCCCGAGGGGGTGCGCCTCTACACCGGTGACGACTTCAACTACCCCGAGCTCATCCGGGGCGACGGCACGCACCACTCCGACGCCCTGCTCGGCGCCTTCGCCGCCATCGCGCCCGCCGCGTCCGCCGCCCTCACGGCGCTGGACCGGGGGGACCTCGACACCTACGACGCGGAGATGGCACCGACCCTCGCGCTGTCCCGGCACATCTTCGAGCGACCCACGTTCCACTACAAGACCGGCATCGCCTTCCTGTCCTGGTTGACCGGGCAGCAGCCCGGCTTCGTCATGGTCGGCGGGCTGCAGTCGGCCCGCAGCGCGGTGCATCTGGCGACCCTCTTCGAGCTCGCCGACCAGGCGCGGCTGCTCCCGGACCCCGACCTCGCGGCGCACCGCATGCGGACGTGGCTGACCGGTGCGGGGCTGACGCCGTGAGCGTGGCGCAGGAGCAGACCCGGCCGCTGGACGTCCCCTCCGGACGGGCCGCCTCCGTCGCGACCCCCGGCCCCGACGACCCCCGGCTGGCGCGGCTGTCGCTCAACCAGCGCACCTGTGCCCACTGGTCGTTGCGCGAGGCGATCGACGGCTGCGTCGCCGCGGGACTGCCCTCCATCGGCGTCTGGCGCGAGCCGGTGGCCGAGGTGGGCCTGGACACGGCCGTGCGGTGGGTCCGGGACGCGGGGCTGCGCGTCTCCTCGGTCTGTCGCGGGGGCTTCTTCACCGGGGCCGACCCGGCCGAGGTCGCCGCCGCCCACGAGGCCAACGTGGAGGCGGTCCGGGAGACCGCGGCGCTCGGTGCCGCGACCCTGGTCCTCGTGCCCGGCGGCCTGCCCGAGGGCGACAAGGACCTCGGCGCCGCCCGCGCGCGGGCCGCAGAGGCCATCACCGCCCTGGCTCCGGTGGCGGCCGAGCACGGGGTTCGGCTCGGCATCGAGCCCATGCACCCGATCTTCGCCGCCGACCGCGGCGTCGTGTCCACGCTGGCCCAGGCCCTCGACATCGCCGAGGAGTTCGACCCCGCGACCGTCGGCGTGGTCGTGGACACCTTCCACCTGTGGTGGGAACCGGGCGTCGAGCAGCAGGTCGCCCGCGCCGGCCCGCGCATCGTGAGCTACCAGGTCTGCGACTGGATCACGCCGTTCCCCGCGGACGCGCTGCTCAGCCGGGGGATGATGGGCGACGGGCACATCGACTTCCCGACGTTCACCCGGTGGGTCCGCGACGCCGGCTACACGGGCGACGTGGAGGTGGAGATCTTCCACGCCGACGTCTGGGCCGCCCCCGGCGCGGACGTGGTGGCGACCCTGGCGCGGCGCTACGTCGAGCTCGTGCAGCCCTACCTCTGAGGGCCGCCACGGCGTATCTGGTGGCGTCCTCCCCGCTCCTCCCACCATGCACCGGCGCAGGGGCCGGTGCGCACCAGGAGGAGAACACCCATGTCACACGACGACATCAACCCGCACGAGCCGGTGGCCCCGGAGGCCGAGCCGGTCGACGAGATCGGCACCGAGGAGCTGACCGAGGACCCCGGGACCGGTGACGGGGCCGAGGGGCACGCAGTGGCCGGCCTCGACGTCGAGCCGGTCGCGGCGTCCATGGTCGAGGCGCTCGGCGCCATGGACCAGGCCCCGGACACCTCGGGCCTGCGACCCGTCGGGGAGGCCACCTACGGCCCGCCCGTCGACGCGGAGACCGTCCAGGGCCCGGACAACCGGGTCCAGATCACCACGACCGGCAGCTACCCGTGGCGCGTCCACTGCTCGCTGCTCATCACGGCCAACGACGGCTCGGGCTGGATCGGGACCGGGTGGTTCAACGGACCGAGGAGCATCATCACCGCCGGGCACTGCGTCTTCATCCACGCCCCCGGCACCCAGCGGCACGGCTGGGTGCGCAGCATCGAGGTCATGCCCGGGCGCAACGGCGCGAGCCTGCCCTACGGGAAGTTCCTCGTGCCCCGCGCCCAGCTGCGCAGCGTGCACGGCTGGACCACCGGCCCGGACCACGAGTACGACTACGGGGCCCTGCTCCTGACCGAGCCCAAGGGCGACGCCACGGGGTGGCTCGGCTTCGCCAACTGGTCGGACGCGACGATCGAGGGCAAGAGCCTCAACCTGTCCGGGTACCCGGGCGACAAGCCGTCGGGCACCCAGTGGTACCACTGGAGCGGCGTCGCCGCGCTCAGCCCGCGCAAGGTCTACTACACCCTGGACACCGCCGGCGGCCAGAGCGGCAGCGGGGTCTACGTCTTCCACGACGGGGGCCGGTATGCCGTGGCCGTCCACGCCTACGGCGGGGCCAGCAGCAACAGCGGCACCCGGATCAACAAGCCGGTGTTCGACAACCTCAAGCTCTGGAAGGGCTGAGCCACCGCACCGGGCCGAGCCCGCCCTCCCCGGCGTCGTCGCCCGACGCCGGGGAGGCGCCTGCCGGCCCCGAGCGACCGGCGAGGCCCGCGGCTGCGGGCCGGTGCCTCAGGGCTGGTCGACGACGAACCCGGCGGATCGGCGGTCGTCGGCGAAGCCGGTGACCGTCCCGCTCTCCCAGTCCACCGCGAGCGCCTGGACCGACCCGAAGTCGGCGCGCCGCGCCGGGTCCGCGACGTCCACGGCATACCCCAGGGAGCGCAGCTCGTCGGCGAGGCGGGGCTCCTCGAGCCGCAGCCGGCCGTCGCTGAGGAGGAACCGCCCGGCGGGCACGGCCTGGTCAAGGGGCTGGTCGTGCAGGGCCCACCTGAGCACCACCGAGGCGGTGGTGCTGGGGATCTGCCGCCCGCCGGGGGTGCCCACGACGAGCAGCGGCCGGTAGTCCTGGTCGACCAGCATCGAGGGCGCGCTCCACGACACCGAACGCCGGCCGGGCTCGGGCTCGTTGGCGTCGGACACCCCGATGGCGAAGAACCGCGACAGCTGGTCGTTGAGGAAGTACCCGTCGAGGTAGCGCCCGCTGCCCCAGAAGCTGGTGAGGGTGTTGGTCATCGAGACGCCGACGCCGTCCTCGTCGACCACGGAGATGTGGGTGGTGTTCGGCGCGCTGTCGTAGGGGTCGGCGACGGCCGCGACGCCACCGTCCTCGTCGAAGACGTCGGCGGCCAGCGCCGCGTTCGTCTCCCGGTCGGTGATGCGGTCCAGCGGCACGTCCACGAACGCCGGGTCCCCCAGGTCCTCCTGCACCGTCCGGTCGGCCACGAGCCACGCCTGGGACAGCAGGTCGACGAACGCGGCGCTGTCGGGGCCGACGTCGCCGATGCCGCCGGCCTCGGCGACCTGCGCCATCTGCACGATCGCGGCACCCGGCAGGGGTGGGGCCCCGGACAGGAGGATGTCCTGCCCCAGCTCGCCCGCCGCGGGCGCGGACACCTGCAGGTCGTAGTCCTGCAGCGTGTCGGCGTCCAGCCCCGGGACCCGGGCGACCCGCTCGGACAGGGACCCGGTGTAGAAGGACGACGCGCCCTCCTGCGCCAGCGTCCGCATGGTCGCGGCGAGGTCGGTCTGGACGAGGAGGTCCCCGGCCTCGAGCGGCGCCCCGCCGGACCGGAAGTGCGGCAGGTCGCCGGTGGCCGCCTCGCCGTTGGGGGTCCGCAGCGCCGCGGCGACGAAGTCCGACACCGGGTGCCCGTCCTCGGCGACGGTGATGGCCGGCTCCAGCAGCACCTCCCAGGGGAGCTCGCCGTGCTCCTCGTGGAGCCGCTGCATCCCGGCGACGAAGCCAGGGACGCCGACACCGTCCTCCGGGACCTCACCCTGCGCGTTGACCACCTCGCGGTAGTCGTAGTTGACCGCCTCGCCGTCGGCCGCGACGATCGCGACGCCCCCGCCGCCGATCCCGGACGACGACGGCTGCGTCACCGCGTCGGTGAACGCCGCCGCGATCGCGGCGTCCACCGCCGACCCGCCCCTCTCGAGCATCTGCATCCCCGCCTCCGCGGCCAGGGGGTGCCCGGCGCTGACCCCGCGGGCGCCCAGTGCGGGCTCCGGGGGCGGTTCCGGCGCGGTGGTGGTCGGCGCGGGGTCGGGGGGAGGGGCGGCCGTGGTCGTGGCGCTCGCGTCGTCCTCCGCGGGCGCGGACGAGGTGGCCACCGGCTCGTCCGCCACGATGGGCTCGGGCTCCGGCACCTGGTCGCCGCCGCTGCAGGCGGCCAGGGCGAACGCCACCAGGGCCACGGTCAGGGTATGTCGAGGGGTCATGGCAGGCGCTCCTGCGAGGGTCGGCGGGTGGGTGCGGTCGGTCGCAGCCACGGCGTGCGGAGCAGCCGCTCCAGGGGACCGCTCCTGCCGTCGCGCTGCCACAGCACGGCGAGGGCGAGCAGGCCGGCCCACAGCGCGGTGGCGGTGAGCACGCCGGTGACGAACGGGAAGCCCTCCTCGGGCTTGACGACGGCCAGGACCAGGACGTGCAGGACGTAGAGGGTCAGCGCCATCGTGCCGCCATCGGCCAGCCACCGGCTGACGGGGCCGCGCAGGCCCCAGTGCAGGCAGGCGCCCACGACGAAGCAGGCGCCGGCCGTCGCGCTGACGATCCACAGCGGCATCTGGCCGTGCCCGACCCCGGTGAGGATGCGGGTCCAGCCGACGTCCGCCTCCGGACCGAGGGCGGAGTAGGCGAGGTCGGCCACGATGAAGCTGGCGAGGGCGGTGACCGCTCCCCACAGCATGAGCCGCCGCTGCACGAGGGGGTCTGCCAGGGCGGTGCGCGACAGCCACAGCCCGACGAGGAACGGCACCGACCAGCTGGCGAGTGGGTAGGGACCGGCGATGAGCAGGGAGTGGACGACCTCGTCCCGCGGGGTCAGCAGGCTGACCGCCCCGGCGGCGTGCCCGTGCACCTCGAGGTCGTGCCACACGATCCAGAGCGGACCCGCCACCGTGAGCACTCCGGCCACGAGCAGCAGCCGCCGGGACGGCAGCCGCCACGCCAGCGGGGCGAGGAGGAACAGCAGGGCGTAGGTGGTGAGGATGACGCTGACGCTGCGGGTGAGCGTCTGCAGCGCGAGGCCGAGGACGAGGAGCAGGACGATGCGCCAGGACAGCTCGCGCCACCGGCGCGTCCCGGTGCGGCTGCGCAGGAAGAAGCCCATGCCGATCCCGGCGATGGTGACGAAGAGGACGGACGCCCGGCCGTAGGGGAGCAGGTAGAGCCGCTGCAGCAGCGAGTCGACCTGGATCGGGCCGACGTTGACGACGATCATCCCGACGATGGCCAGGCCGCGGGCGACGTCCAGGCCGTGCAGCCGTGCGGGACGGCTGGTCGGGCCAGGCTCAGCAGTGGTCATCGGCGTCCCGGGTGGAGGGCGGAGGATGAGCCGCCGGGGCGGACCCGTCGGCGCAGGGCCTCCAGTCTACGGCCCGGGGGGTCCACGCCCCGCAGGTCCGGGCCCCGGGCGGTGACTCCTCAGAGCTCGGGCGGGGCCTCGAACAGGTCGACCCGCGCCGGCGCGAGGATGGAGCGGGAGACGTTCTTGAAGTCGAAGCGGTCCAGGATCCGGGCGGCGTCCTCGTCGCTGAGGTCGTAGGCGTGGGCGAGCATCCGCACGTGCTCGGTGTAGAACGCGTGCAGCTTGTCGACGCCCTTGATGAACTCCAGCTCCTTGGCCACCGAAGGACCGTAACGACGCCACCTTGCCGCGGGGTGGACACGACATGAACGTTGGTCGCGCGCCGCGACTGGACACCGGCCGCCCCGGTGCAGTGGGGTAGGTCGGGTGACGTCCCTGCTGCACCTGCGCGCCTCCGGCACCTCCCTCGTCCTCGACCTCACAGGCGGTCTGCTCCCGGTGGTCCGCCACTGGGGCGCCGACGTGGGCGACCTCGACGGGCCCGACCTGGAGGCGCTGGCGGCCGCCGGGCAGGTCGCCCGCGGCGACAGCCCGTTCGACCTCGCGGACCAGGTGAGCATCCTGCCCGAGCACGCCCGGGCCTGGCTCGGTCGTCCCGGCGTCGAGGGGTCGCGGCAGGGGCGGGACTGGTCACCGGTGTTCCGCACCGACGGGCCCGCCGAGGTGACCACCGGGTCGGACGGCACGCAACGGGTCGTCGTCCGCGCGGCCGACGCGACGGCATACCTCGCCGTCGTGCTCGAGCTCGAGCTGCACCCGGGCGGGCTGCTGCGCACCCGGGCCACCCTCACCAACACCGGGGAGGAGGCGTATGACGTCGGCGCCGTCCGTCTCGCCCTGCCGGTGCCCGAGCGCGCCGGGGAGCTGCTCGACTTCGCCGGGCGGCACACCATGGAGCGGGTGCCGCAGCGCCAGCCCTTCGGCATCGGCGTCCACAGCAGGGAGGTCCGCACCGGCCGCACCGGCCTCGACGCGGTGCACCTGCTGTGCGCCGGGGAGCCGGGCTTCGGGTTCGGGCACGGGCAGGTCTGGGCGGTGCACCTGGGGTGGAGCGGCAACCAGACGACCTACGCCGAGCGGCTCTTCAACGGCTCGCGCGTGCTCGGGTCGGGGGAGCGGCTGGAGCACGGCGAGGTGCGGCTCGGCGGGGGCGAGCAGCTGACCTCCCCGTGGCTGTACGCCGCGCACGGCACCGGTCTCGACGAGGTCGCAGCCCGGTTCCACGCGTGGCTGCGCAGCCGGGCCCACCACCCCACGCGGCCGCGCCCGGTCACGGTGAACAACTGGGAGGCGACCTACTTCGACCACGACCTCGACCGCCTGAAGGACCTCGTCGACCGGGGGGCGCGGGTCGGTGCCGAGCGTTTCGTGCTCGACGACGGCTGGTTCGGCGGCCGCCGGGACGACACCTCCGGCCTGGGCGACTGGGTGGTCTCCCCGGACGTCTGGCCGCAGGGGCTGGACCCGCTCGTCGAGCACGTGCACGCCGCCGGGATGGAGTTCGGGCTGTGGGTCGAACCGGAGATGGTGAGCCTGGACTCCGACCTGGCCCGCGCGCACCCGGAGTGGATCTTCTCCGCCGGTGGCCGCCGCGGGCTGGAGTCGCGGCAGCAGCACGTGCTCGACCTCGGGCACGAGGGTGCCTACGCGCACGTCCGCGACCAGCTGCTGGCGCTGCTGGAGCGCTACGACATCGCCTACCTCAAGTGGGACCACAACCGCTACCTCAACGACGCCGGCCACACCCCGGGCGGCGAACCGGGGGTGCGGGCGCACACGCTGGCGGTCTACCGGCTCATGGACGAGCTGCTCGCCGCCCACCCGGGCCTGGAGATCGAGTCCTGCTCGGCCGGTGGAGGACGCGTCGACCTGGGCATCCTGGAGCGGACGGTGCGGGTGTGGGCCTCGGACTGCATCGACCCGCTGGAACGGCAGCAGATCCAGCGCGGCACCCTGCTCCTGCTGCCGCCCGAGCTGGTCGGGACGCACATCGCCTCCGGCCGGTCGCACACCACCGGCCGCCGGCACGACCTCGACTTCCGGGCCGGGACCGCGCTGTGGGGGCACCTCGGCATCGAGTGGGACCTGGCCACCTGCACCGACGCCGAGCTGGCCGAGCTGTCCGCCTGGGTGGACTTCCACCGCGCCCACCGAGAGCTGCTGCATACCGGCAGGGTCGTCAACGGCGACCACCACGACGACGCGACCTGGGTCCACGGGACGGTGGCGCAGGACCGCTCGCAGGCCCTGTTCCAGGTCGTCGCCATGGCGCGCCCGGACACCACCGGCCCGCACCGGGTGCGGCTGCCCGGTCTCGACCCCGACCTGCGCTACCGGGTGACAGTGGAGCGTCCGGGCCAGGAGCCGTTGCGCCCCGGGCCGGGTGTGGTGCCGTGGGCCGTGGACGGGGTCGTCCTCCCGGGCCGGGTCCTGGCGGAGGTCGGTCTGCCGATGCAGCCGATGCTCCCGGAGCACGGCCAGGTCTGGCGGGTGGCCCGGGCGTAGGCTGGCCGGATGGCATCAGCACCGGGAGGCACCTGGGCCGGCAACCTCGCCTACTCGGCGCGTGAGCTGGTCGAACCCACGAGCACGGACGAGCTGGCCGAGGTCATGGCCCGGGTCGACCGGGCCCGGCTGCTGGGTTCCCGGCACTCCTTCAACCGCGTCGCCGACACCACCGGCACCCTCGTCGGGCTGGGCCGGATGCCGGCCGAGCTCGAGGTCGACGCGGACCGTCGGGTCGCCCGGGTGAGCGCCGGCTCGACCTACGGCGAGGTGGCGCCGCGCCTGCACGAGCAGGGGTGGGCGCTGCCCGCGATGGCCTCGCTGCCGCACATCACCGTCGGGGGAGCGGTCGCGACCGGCAGCCACGGCTCCGGCGACGGCATCGGCTCCCTCGCCGACGGTGTCGGCGCCGTGGAGCTCGTCACGACCGGGGGAGAGCTGGTCCGGCTCGAGCGGGGCCACGACGACTTCGGCGGGGCCGTCGTGTCGCTGGGGATGCTCGGTGCGGTCACCACCCTCGAGCTGGACGTCGAACCCACCTACGAGGTCGCCCAGACGGTCTACGAGGGTCTCACCTGGGACCGGGCCGTGGAGGACCTGGCCGCGGTCACCGGGCTGGGCACGAGCGTGTCGGTCTTCACCGACTGGCGGGACCCGGACCGGGCCACGCAGGTCTGGGTCAAGGACCGGGTGGACGAGCCCCGCGCCGGTGACCCGACCGCCCTGGGCCTGAGCCCGGCGGACGGGCCGCGACACATGCTCCCCGGGGGGTCGACCGAGCACTGCACCCGGCAGGGAGGTGTGCCCGGACCCTGGTGGGACCGGCTGCCGCACTTCCGGACCGGGTTCACCCCCTCGGCCGGTGACGAGCTGCAGTCCGAGTGGCTGGTGCCGTTGCGCGAGGCCGTGCCGGCGCTGACCTGGCTGCGGGCGATGGCTGCCGACCTGGCCGGGCTGGCGCTGGTGTGCGAGATGCGCACCGTCTCCCGCGGAGGGCAGTGGCTCGACCTGGTGCCGGAGGACAGCGTCGCCCTGCACTTCACCTGGCAGCCGCGGCAGCAGGACGTGGAGGCGCTGATCCCGCGGATCGAGGAGGGCCTGACCCCGCTGGGCGCGAGGCCGCACTGGGGCAAGCTCTTCGACGAGGACGCCCTGGCCCGGCGCCTCGACGACGCCTTCCCGCAGCACGGGCGGATGCGCGCGCTGCGCGCCCGTCTCGATCCTCGCGGGGCGCTGCGCAACGACTTCCTGGAGAGGGTGGGACTGTGACGCACGAGGTGACGTGGTCGCCGGCGGTGACCGACGCGGAGGTCGAGCCGCACCTGCGGGCGGCCTTCGCCCGGGAGTTCGGGGGTGCCCCGGACGGGGTGTGGGCGGCACCCGGGCGGGTCAACCTCATCGGGGAGCACACCGACTACAACGGCGGGTGGTGCCTGCCGTTCGCCCTCGCGCACCGCACGTTCTGCGCGGTCCGGGCGCGCCCGGACGGGCGGCTGCGGGTCGCGTCGAGGCAGGCGCCCGACCAGGCCTGGGAGGGCGAGATCGAGCAGGTGGCCCCGGGCGCTCCTGGCGGCTGGGTGGCCTACGTCGCCGGTGTCGTCGCGATCCTCGCCGAGGGGCCCGCGGCGGGGCCGATGGGGGCCGACATCCTCGTCGACGGCCGCGTGCCGCTGGGGGCTGGCCTGTCCTCCTCGGCCGCGCTCTCCTGCTCGAGCGCGGTCGCGCTGGTCGACCTCGTGCCGGGCCTGGCAGGGGTCGACCGGGCCGCTCTCGCCGAGGTCTGCGTGCGCGCCGAGAACGACTACGCCGGCGCCGCCACCGGGGGGATGGACCAGACGGTGTCCCTGCGTGCCGAGGACGGGCACGCGCTGCTCATCGACTGCAGCGACTTCTCGCTCACCGCGGTCCCCTGGACGCTGCCCGAGCACGAGGTCCTGGTCATCGACACGCGGGCCCACCACAGCCTCGCCGACGGGCAGTACGCCGCCCGCCGCGACGCCTGCGAGCGGGCCTGCCGGAGCCTCGGCGTCGACAGCCTGCGCGAGCTGCACGGAGCCGACGTGGACGAGGTGCTGGGCCGCCTGGGCGGGGACGCCGAGGCGCAGCGCCGGGTGCGGCACGTGCTCACCGAGAACGTCCGGGTGCTCGATCTCGTCGCGGCGCTGGAGGCGCAGGACGCCGAGGAGGCGGGCCGGCTCATGGTGGCCTCCCACGTGTCGCTGCGGGACGACTACGAGGTCTCCTGCCGCGAGCTCGACGTCGCCGTCGACGCCGCCCTCGGCGCAGGTGCTGCCGGCGCCCGGATGACCGGGGGCGGCTTCGGCGGCTCCGCGCTCGCCCTGGTCCGCCGCGACCAGGTGGACGGGGTGGCGCGGGCCGTGCACGAGGCCTTCCTCGCCGAGGGGCTGGAGGCCCCGCACCTCCTGCGGGCCACGCCGAGCGCCCCGGCGCACCGGCTCCCCTGACCCGGCCCGGCCCCATACCCACCGAGCGCCGTGAATGGTTGTCCCTATAGCCACCGAGCGCCGTGAATGGTTGCTCTCGGGGTCACCGGGCGCCGTGAATGGTTGCTTTGAGGGTCACCGAGCGCCGTGAATGGTTGTTTACGGCGTTGACCGGGCGATGTGTTGGGTGGTGCGCGGTCGATGTCCCGCCACAGACGGCGTCTATCAGGTGGTGTAGCAACCATTCGCGGCGCTCGGTGGGTGGTGTGGCAACCATTCGCGGCGCTCGGTGGGTGGTGTGGCAACCATTCGCGGCGCTCGGTGGGTGGCGTAAACAACCATTCGCGGCGCTCGGTGGGTGGCGTGGCAACCATTCGTGGCGCTTGGTGGGTGGCGTCGCAACCATTCGCGGCGCTCGGTGGGGGGAGTGTGCGGAGGGGTCAGGCGCGGGTGACGAGGGCGGCGGCCTGGCGGGCGATCTCCCACTCCTCGGCCGTCGGTATGACGTAGGCCGCGACGCTGCTGTCCGCGGCAGTGATGAGGGTCTCGCCGTCGGCGGAGTCGTTGGCGGGTGCGTCGAGGAGCACGCCGAAGCCGGCCAGCCGGTCCAGGACGGCCGCGCGCAGCTCGGCGTTGTTCTCGCCCACCCCGGCGGTGAAGGCGATCGCGTCCAGCCGGCCGAGCACCGCGGCGAAGGCCCCGACGTAGCGCAGCAGCCGGTGGACGACCACCTCGAAGGCGAGCGTCGCGGCCGGGTCGCCCTCCGCGCGGCGGCGCATCACGCCACGGAAGTCGGCCGAGCCGGTCAGCCCGAGCAGCCCGGACTCCTTGGACAGCGCGCGCTCGACGTCCTCCGTCGACAGACCGGCCACCCGCCCGAGGTGGCCGGCGACGCCCGGGTCGAGGTCACCGGGGCGGGTGCCCATGACGAGCCCCTCGAGCGGGGTCATCCCCATCGAGGTGTCGACGCTGCGGCCGCCGTCGACGGCGGCCGCGCTGGCGCCGTTGCCCAGGTGCAGCACCACGCAGCGCACCTCCTCGAGCGGGCGCCCCAGGAGGGCGGCGACGCGGCGCGACACGTAGGCGTGCGAGGTGCCGTGGAACCCG
The DNA here is from genome assembly GCF_004153545.1 of Serinicoccus sediminis. Taxonomy (GTDB): domain Bacteria; phylum Actinomycetota; class Actinomycetes; order Actinomycetales; family Dermatophilaceae; genus Ornithinicoccus; species Ornithinicoccus sediminis_A. The sequence continues at coordinate 36,507 of NZ_SDVA01000005.1, forward strand.
TAGCGCCGCACCCGGTGCTCCTCGCGCCACGCCCGGGGCACGGCGTAGGTCGCGGCGGCCTCCGGCATGCCCTGGTGGAAAGCGGTGTCGAAGACGGCGACCTGCGGAACGTCCGGGAAGGCCTCCTGGGTGGCGGCGATCCCCGCGAGGTTGCCGGGGTTGTGCAGCGGCGCCAGGGGCACCAGGCGCTCGACCGCGGCGAGCACCTCGGGGGTGATGAGCGTCGGCTCGGCGAACTCGGCACCCCCGTGGACGACCCGGTGGCCCACGGCCAGCAGGTCGACGTCGGTGAGCCGGGGGCCGTGCTCCTGGAAGGCGCGGGTCGCCAGCTGCAGCGCCGCCGCGTGGTCGGGGACGTCGAGCACCTGCTCATGGGTCGTGCCGGCGACGGTATGGTGCGCCACCCCGTCGGGCAGGCCGATGCGCTCGATCAGCCCCCTGGCCTGGGAGACGCCGGTCCCGGGGTCGAGCAGCTCGTACTTCACCGACGAGGAGCCGGCGTTGACCACGAGCACGACCGGGTCGCCCGAGCCCGGCGAGCCCGAGCCCGGGTCGCCTGTCCCCCGCGCGCCTCCACCCGGCCTCTGCCCAGCACGGCCCCCGTCACTGCCCCCGGCGCGCGCCTGCGCCTCCTCCCCGCTCACCGGCCGGCCCCCGCCTGGATCCCGGTGATGGCGACGGTGTTGATGATGTCGCGCACGGTCGCCCCCCGTGACAGGTCGTTGACCGGGGCGTTGAGGCCCTGCAGCACCGGCCCCACGGCCACCGCGGCGGCGGAGCGCTGCACCGCCTTGTAGGTGTTGTTGCCGGTGTTGAGGTCGGGGAAGACCAGCACCGTGGCCTGGCCGGCGACGGGGGAGTCCTGGAGCTTGGTGGCGGCGACGGAGGGGTCGACAGCCGCGTCGTACTGGATCGGGCCCTCCACCAGCAGCGACGGCTGCCGCTCGCGGACCAGGTCGGTCGCCGCGCGCACCTTGTCGACGTCGGCGCCGCTGCCCGACCCGCCGGTGCTGTAGGACAGCATCGCCACCCGCGGCTCGACGCCGAACTGCTCGGCGGTCGCGGCCGAGGAGATGGCGATGTCGGCCAGCTGCTCGGCGTCCGGGTCGGGGTTGATCGCGCAGTCGCCGTAGACGAGGACCTTGTCGGCCAGGCACATGAAGAAGACCGAGCTGACGACGGAGACGCCGGGGGAGGTGCGGATGACCTCGAGCGCCGGCCGGATGGTGTGCGCGGTGGTGGTGATCGACCCGGAGACCATGCCGTCGGCCCGCCCGGTCTTGACCATCAGGGTGCCGAAGTAGGCCGGGTCGGTGACGATGTCCTGCGCCTGCTCCAGGGTGACGCCCTTGTGCGCCCGCAGCTCGGCATACGTCCGTGCGAAGTCCTCGCGCCACGGGCTGGTCAGCGGGTCGACGACCTCGGCGGCGTCCAGCCGCAGGCCGAGCGCCGCGGCCCGCTCGCGGACCCGGGGCTCGTCGCCGAGCAGGGTGAGCCGCGCGACGCCACGGGCCAGGACGGTGTCGGCGGCCCGCAGGATCCGGTCCTCCCCGCCCTCGGGGAGCACGACGTGGGCGCCGACCTCCCGCGCCCGGGCCATGATCTCGTGCTCGAACATCAGGGGGGTGACGACGGTGGACCTGCGTCCGGGTTGGTCGCCGACGGGCACGAGCTGCGCGACGTCGACGTGCTCCTGGGCCAGCGACCGGGCGTGCTCGATCTTGCGCAGGGATCGGGGGGTGATCCGCCCGACGACGTCGTGCATGGTCATCGCGGTGCGCATGGTGCCGCCCTCGCAGCCGATGATCGGCAGCTCCACCGCGAGGCCCTCGACCAGCCGCGACACCTGCTCGCTGGGGCGCAGCCCGCCGTTGAGGACGATCGCGCCGAGCGAGGGGAAGGTCGAGGACCGGTGGGCCAGGATCGCGCCGAGCAGGACGTCCTCCCGGTCGCCCGGGCAGATGAGGACGGTGCCCTCGCGGAGCCGGTCGAGCACGTTGGGCATGGTCATGGCGGCCACGATGAGCCCGGTGACCTCGCGCTCGAGCAGGGCCTCGTCACCGGCCCGCAGGACGCCGTCGGTGGCGGCCATGAGGTCGCCCACGGTGGGGGCGGAGAGCAGCGGGTCGGCCGGCATGGTGAGCAGGGTCGCGTCGGAGCCGGTCTCCTCCAGCTGCTCGGCCACGGCGGCCCGCACCTCGGCCACGTCCCCGTCGACCCGGTTGGCCAGGACGCCGGCGACCGCCGCGTGCCGGCTCAGCGCCTCCTGCACCGCGACGGCTGCGGCGGTGGCGGTGTCCTCGGCGGTGCGGTCGGCGGCCGGGATGATGAGCAGCATGGGGGCGCCGAGGTGCGCCGCGATCCCGGCGTTCGTGGAGAACTCGGTGGGCGCGGCCACCCCGGTGTAGTCCGAGCCCACCACGAGCACCCGCTCGTGGTCCGCGGCATACCGGTGGAAGCGGTCGACGATGTCCCCGACGGCCGCCTCGTGCTGGTGGTGCAGCTCGTCGTAGGTGACCCCGACCGCGTCCTCGATCGCCGACGCGGAGGTCGACAGCGGGTGCAGCAGGTGCAGCAGCGGGTCGTGCGCGCGGTCCTGGACGACGGGGCGGAAGACGCCCACCCGGCCCCCCAGCGCGCACAGCTGGGCGAGGAGACCGACCGCGACGGCCGACTTGCCGGAGCGGGGCTCGGCGGACGCGACATACAGGGAGGTGCTCACGGAACCCACGATAGCCACGGCTTACGCTGCGTCCATGGACACGTCGAGCTCGTTGACCGCTGCCGGTGGACTCTCCGCGGTGCGCGTGTGGGTGGATGGCGCCCTCGTCGGGCCGGAGGGGACGGTGCGGGCGCTGGACCACGGCATCACCGTCGGCGACGGGGTGTTCGAGACCTGCAAGGTCGTCGACGGCGAGGTCTTCGCGCTCACCCGGCACCACGACCGGATGGACCGTTCGCTGGCGGCGCTGGGTCTGGAGCCGCTGGACCGCGAGCGTGTCGGCGAGGGCATCGCCGCGGTGCTGGCGGAGGGAGGTATGCCGTTCGGCCGGCTGCGCTACACCGTCACCGCCGGGCTCGGGCCGCTCGGCAGCGACCGGGTCGAGGGGGCCGCGACGTATGTCGTCACGGCCGTGGAGCAGGAGCCGCTGGGCCCGACGACCTCGGCGCTCGTGGTGCCGTGGACCCGCAACGAACGGGGCGCGCTCACCGGGGTGAAGTCGACGTCCTACGCGGAGAACGTCGTGGCGCTCGCGGCGGCCAAGGCCCGCGGGCACTCCGAGGCGATCCTGGCCAACAGCGCCGGCCTGCTGTGCGAGGGCACCGGCACCAACGTCTTCGTCGTGACCGACGGCACGGTGCGCACCCCCGATCTGGGGTCCGGGCCGCTGGCCGGCGTGACCCGCGGGCTGGTCGTCGAGTGGCTGCGGGAGGACGGTATCGAGGTCGTGGAGGAGCCGCTGCCGCTGTCGGTGCTCGCCGAGGCCGACGAGGTCTGGCTGTCCAGCAGCATCCGGGACGTCACCGCGCTGCACCGGCTCGACGTGCACGACCCGGTGCTGCTGACCAACGGCAGGGAGCTCTCCGTGCCGGGACTGGTGCCGCGTGACCTGGGGGAGCAGCCGGGCCCGGTGGCGCGGCGGGCGCAGCAGATCTTCGCCGAGCGAGCCGCCCGGAGCATGGACCCCTGACGCTGCTCTCGTAGGGAACCGGGCACCTGCGCCGCACCGCGGTCAGGGGCGCGGACGGATCGCCGGGCCTGACGTATACCTGTCGGGACTTTGCCAAGTCTTGACTCGTAAGCCCTTACATCGCGGGTGCTGAGGTGGCTATGTTCGAGAGAGGACGCCAACGACGGCGTCCGTCCCTCTCTCAAGGAGTAGACGTATGCGTCCTGCTGGAAAGCGCGCCCTGGCCCTGATCGGCACCGGTGTCATGGCCCTGTCCATGGTCGGAGCCACCGGTGCGGGCGCCTCGCCCGGGAACGGCGAGGGCAAGAGTCAGGACAAGGCCGTGGCCAAGCACGCAGCCGCCACCTCGAAGGCCGCGCAGGCCGAGGTGCGGGCCTACTGGACCCCGGAGCGGATGAAGAACGCCATCCCCCGTGAGATGGCCAAGCCGGACGGCAAGGGCAAGCCCGGCGGGTCCGCCGCATCCGCGAAGGCCGTCCAGGTCCCGACCCAGCCCGAGCTGGGCAAGGTCTTCTTCACCATGGGCGGCGCCAACTACGTGTGCTCGGGGACCGCGACGGACAGCGTGAACGGCGACGTCGTCACGACGGCCGGGCACTGCCTCAACGAGGGCCCGGGCGCCTACGCCACCAACTTCGCCTTCGTCCCGGCCTACGACAACGGGGTCCGGCCCTACGGCACCTGGGTGGCCGAGTCGCTGGTCGCGCCCTCCTCGTGGGTCAACAGCGGCGACTTCAACCACGACGTGGGCTTTGCCGTCATGGCCGAGCAGGGCGGCCAGAGCCTGACCGACGTGACGGGTGACTACCCGATCGGCTTCAACAAGGGCTACGGCCTGACCTTCGACGCCTTCGGCTACCCGGCCGCCACGCCCTACGACGGCCAGGAGCTGTGGCGGTGCTCCGGCGTGGCCGGGCAGGACACCCGCGGCACCACCGACCACCGGCTGCCGTGCTCGATGACCGGCGGCTCCAGCGGCGGCGGCTGGATCACCGGCGGTGTGCTGAACTCGGTGAACTCGTTCGGCTACCGCGGGGAGAAGGACGTCATGTACGGCCCCTACTTCGGTGACGTCGAGCAGCAGGTCTACACCAGCGCCAGCAACAGCTGAGGCGATTTCGTCGCTCGGGCACGGGGAGGCTAGACTTCCTCCTCGTGCCCGAGGGCACGTCCGGACGTGTAGCTCAGTTGGTTAGAGCGTTCGCTTCACACGCGAGAGGTCAGGGGTTCGAGTCCCTTCACGTCCACCGCCCCCGAGGCCCTTGAGCTGCAGAGATGCTACTCAGGGGCCTTTTCCGTGCGGGTATGCGCCATGGGCCCGGCTCAGATCCCTGGACCTGCGTCACCGACGGTGCCACCATGGATCATGGACCGCAAGAGGATGTGGTGCCGCATCGTCGGGCACAGGTACCGGCACAAGCACATCGACGGAGTCGAGGTGCTCTGGTGCCGGCGCTGCGCCCACATCGCCCCCTCCCGGACAACTACGTCGCGGGCAAGATGATGTGACTCCGCCCCGGCCCCCATGAACAGAACCGTCGGGGTCGGACACGTTGACCTCCGCAGACGTCGCGGCAGGCCGCGTCACCGCGCGTATGCGGTCGCGGCCCTGTCGAAAAGGGGTAGCACCCGTCTGCGCGCGACGACATCCTCGGGGGTATGCCCGCTCCCGCACCCACCGAACCCCACCGGCTGCCCGGCGGCCTGACGCTGCGTCAGGCCGGGCCGGCCGACCTCGACCAGATCGGCGCCCTGCTCACCGCCCGTGGCGAGCAGGCTGACGCCGAGGACCACCGCCTCGTCGTCGAGGACCCGGCGGCGGGCTGGGAGAGCTGCGCTGTCGTCGTGGACGGGGACCGGGTGGTCTCCACCGCGACCCTGCTCGACGAGGAGCTCGAGCTGGCCGTCCCCGGCCGTCAGGAGCCGGTGCGACTCCCGGCCGGGCAGGTCGAGCTGGTGGCGACCGACCCCGCCTTCGAGGGTCGCGGGCTGGTCCGCGAGCTCATGGGCTGGGCGCACCGGCGCAGCGCGGCCCGCGGTCACCTGCTGCAGGTGATGATCGGCATCCCCTACTTCTACCGGCTGTTCGGCTACTCCTACGCGATCGACATCCCCGCCCACCGGCCGCTGTCGCGGCCGCCGGTGCCGGACGCCCTGGAAGGTCACGTGGTCCGACCCGCGACCACGGCGGACCTGTCGGAGGTGGAGCGGTTGCAGGGTCTCGCGCAACGGGTCTCAGATCTGCGTATGCCGCACTCCCCGCCCCGGTGGCAGTGGCTGCTCGACCGGCACGGCAGTACCACCTGGGTGGTGGAGCGACCGGCCGCGGGCGCACCTGCCCAGGTCGTCGCCACCGGCCGCACCACGGCACCGGAGGACGAGCCGGTGCTCGCCGAGCTGGCCGCCACCGACCGTGCCGCGGCGCTGGCCATGGTCGCGCACGCGCACCAGTGCGCCGCCGCGGTCGACGACCCCTCGCCGCTCGTCGTCTGGGACAGACCGGGGACGGTCACCGGGGACGTGGTCGACGCGGTCTGCGGCCCGGCCCCGACCCAGGCCGAGCAGTACTACGTGCGGATCCCCGACGGGGTGAGGCTGCTGGACGAGCTGCGCCCGGTGCTCCAGGCCCGCCTCGCCGCCTCGTCGGTGGAGGCACCGGACGAGGTCGTGCTGTCCACCTTCCGCAGTCACGTGCGGATGCCGGTCGTGGGCGGGCGGCTCGGACCCCCGCGGGCCGGCGGCACCATGCAGAGCCCGGGGGTCCACGGTGGGGCCGGCGTGGCGCCGGACCAGCTCGGCCCGCTCCTGCTGGGTCCGCACGGCATGGTCGGCCTCAGCCGGCGCCATCCCGACGTCTACCCCGGTCCGCACGCCGACCTCATGGCCGCACTCTTCCCCCCGGTCTCCGCGGACCTGCTGACGTACTACCTGCCCTGACCCAACAGCTCCCTGTCGATCGGGCGTCTGTCGTGTTCAGCGGGCCTCTCAGATGAGCTCGACGCGGTCGGCCTGCGGGCCGCGGTCGCTCTGGCGCACCTGGTAGCGGACCCGGTCGCCGGGGTAGAGCTCCTCCTCCCCACGCAGGACCGAGACGTGGACGAAGAGGTCCGCGCCGCCCGTGTCGGGGGTGATGAAGCCGAATCCCCGCTCCGGGTCGTACCGGGCGACCACTCCCTGGCCACCCCGTGCGGAGGTTTCCGGCGTGCCCCGTCCACCGCTGCCGGAGCGGGGTCGAGAGGTGCTGGGCCGACCGCGCGGTGTCGAGGGGCGGGCGAGGCGCGTGTCGCGAGCCTGCGGGCCCCTGTCGCCGTCCACGACGTCGTAGGTCACCCGGTCACCCTCGTCGAGCCCCTCCAGCCCGCCGGCGAGGGACCGGGCGTGGACGAACACGTCGGGGCCGCCGGAGTCCGGGGTGATGAAGCCGAAGCCCTTGTCAGGGTCGTACCAGGACACGGTGCCGTCCGCCCCGTCCGACGCCGCGGGCTGAGACGCACCGCCCTGATCACCCAGGGGGAGCAGGTGGTCGGCCTGCGGACCCTTGGGCCCGTCGACGACGAGGAACGCCACCCGCTGGCCGTCCGACACGACGCCGCCCCCCACGATGGCCGAGCTGTGCAGGAAGATCTCGTCACCGCCGTCGTCCGGCGTGATGAAGCCATAGCCCTTGGACGGTTCGTACCAGGAGACGGTCCCGAGCACGCCCAGGAGCGTGTCGGCGGGCTGGTCGGCCGTGACCCGGACGCCGCGCGCTTGCGGGCCGCGGTCGCCCTCACCGATCTCGAACTCGACGACCTGCCCCTCGCGGAGCATCTTCATCGCGTCGTCGCTGATGATCTCGGACGCATGGACGTAGAGGTCCTCCGCCTCGTCCTCGAGGGCGATGAAGCCGAACCCGCGGTCGGCATCGAACCAGCGGACGGTTCCTTCGGTCACGGTTGACTCCTTCTCGCGGTAACGGTCGGTGCTCCCTCCAGTGTCCCGTACGCAGGGCGACCCGGTCGCCCGGGTGGGCGTGGCACAGTCACCATCATGACCTCGTCGGAGCACGGACAGCACGCACCGACCCTGCGGACGGCCCGTCTCCTGCTGCGCCCGTGGCGGCCGAGCGAGGCGTCGGTGATGCACGAGCTGTGGTCCGAGAGGGACCCGCGCGTGCCTCCGCACCGGCGCATCAGCGCCGACGGGCGTCCGACCGTCGCGGAGCTGGCCGAGTCGATCCGCTCCCACCCGCCCGCCTCGGTGGGTCTGCTCGCGATCGAGGTGCTGGGGTCGCGGGACGTCGTCGGTTACTGCGGGCTCGTGGACGGGCGAGCGTTCCCGGGTGAGCCGGAGCTCGCCTTCGAGCTCCTGCGGCGCGCCTGGGGTCAGGGTTTCGCCACCGAGGCGTCGCTCGCCGTGCTGGACCGGGCCAGGTCGTGCGGGCACCAGCGGGTGTGGGCGACGGTGTGGGACTGGAACACCGCTTCTCGACGGGTCCTGGCCAAGCTCGGGTTCCACGAGACCGGGCGGTATGAGGTGCATCCCGACCGTGGGACCACCCTCTTCACGTCCCGACGGCTGTGAGTCCTCGACCGACCCGTGGTGTCGTGGATAGGTTCGTCCTGTGGAGCGACGAGTCGTCCTGGTGCGCGCCGTCAACGTCGGCGGCACCGCGAAGCTGCCGATGGCCCTGTGGCGCGAGCTGGCGGCGTCGTTGGGAGCCACCGACGTCCGCACCTACATCGCCTCGGGCAACATGGTGTGCGCCGTCCCAGGGGAGTCCGACGCCTTCGACCGTGCGTTGGAGCAGGCCGTGCAGGAGAGCTGCGGCTTCTTCCGCGAGGTCGTCAGCCGCAGCCCGGACGAGATGTCTGCTGCCCTGGACAGCCACCCTTTCGAGGTCGTCGACCCCAAGCTGTCCTACGTGTGCTTCCTCCGGGACGAGCCCACCCCTGAGGCCGTCGCGGCCGCACGGGAGCTGCCGACGGGGGAGGACCGCTGGGAGGTGGTGGGGGCCGAGCTGCACCTGCGGTACGCCCAGGGAGCGGGGCGGCCGCAGATGAACGACGCGGCGATCGGCCGGGCGCTCGGGGTGTCCGGGACCTCCCGCAACCTCCGGACGGTGGGCAAGCTCGTCGAGCTGTCGCGGTCCTGAGACACGGTGCGGGCCGCCCGGCCGACGGCTCGCCGCACGTGCGACAGCCCCGGCGGGGCCGGGGCTGTCGTGATGCGGGCTGCGGTGGTCAGTGCAGCGCCGGGGGAGCGGTCCGGGTCCACCACCCGCCGAGTCCGAGGGTGCTCCACGCGGCCGGGATAGCGGCGATCGTCAGCAGCACCAGGGCGCCGGTGAGGTGGTCGTCCAGGAACGGGTTGTTCACCGTGGGGATGGCCGCGCCGTACATGAACAGGTACATCAGCGCGCCTGCCAGGGCGCCCACACGGGCTCCGGCGCCGGTGACGAGCGTCACGCCGATGCCCAGCAGGCCGAGCATGAACAGCCAGTCGATGGCGACCGAGCCGGCCATCCCGTTGTAGAAGCCGGACAGCGGGCCCTCGACGCCGCTGAGGTAGCCGGTGGTGGGGCTGCCGCCGTTGATCCAGGCACGCTCGCCCGGGGTCGCGTAGCCGAGACCGAAGGTCTTGTCGAGGAACGCCCACAGGAAGTAGAAACCGAAGGCGATGCGGGTGATGGCCAGCATCCAGGCGCCTGCCACGGGCAGGACCGCGTGGTCCTGTGCGGTGACCGAGGTGCGGGTGGTGGTGGCCGAAGCTGTGGCGGAGCTCATGATGCCTACTTTCGACGTGTCCAACTGGGTACTACATAGTGTAGCAGTCAGACTACGACGACGTGTAGTGCCTTGAGTGCCCACGTCGACACCTCGGCGGTCAGCGGGGTGCGGGCCATCGCGGGGGCGTCCAGCCACGTCATCCCGTAGGTGTCGGACACCCGCGGCAGGCCGTCCGGGCCGGGCTCCCAGCCGCGCCGCGGGACGGCGAAGTAGATGAGGTCGATGTGCTGGTGCGGCGGGTCCTGCGAGATGTCCTCGACCTGGATCCCCTCGGGGCGCACCAGCTGACGGGGGGAGCCCGGTGCGTCGTGAGGTATGCCGGGGGAGCCGACGAGGTCGACCGCCAGGCCGGTCTCCTCGAGGGTCTCGCGACGCGCCGCGTCGTCCGGCAGCTCGTGCGGCTCGACGTGCCCGCCCGGCGGTAGCCACAGGCCGACCTTGGGATGCGGGTGGAGGAGCACGTGGCTTTCGTGGACCACGAAGACGGCCACGGTGAAGTGCTTGGTGATGCCGTCCGGCGGCTCCCGGTCCTCGACTGCGCCCACGACGAGCACCCTAGGGGCTCCGGTCCACCCCCCTGCGCGGGCGGTCGCGGCCCGCTATCCGGTGCCGGGCCGGGCGGGGCGGGGGGTAGGGTTGGGCGACCCGACGGGCGCGCGCGGCGCACGTCATACCCCACCTCCGAGGAGCACCAGCGTGTCCACCCAGATCACCGTCAGTGTCGCAGGCAGCGAGCGAGCGGTCGACCGGGGCACGACTGCGGGCGACCTCTTCGCCGACGACCGGCAGGTGGTCGTCGCGCGGGTCGGGGGTGAGCTGCGCGACCTGCACCACGAGCTCGTCGACGGTGACGTCGTCGAGCCGGTGCTCGTCACCGAGCCGGACGGGCTCGACGTGCTCCGTCACTCCTGCGCGCACGTGCTGGCCCAGGCCGTCCAGCAGACCTGGCCCGACGCCCGGCTCGGGATCGGCCCACCGGTGCGCGACGGCTTCTACTACGACTTCGACGTCGCGGAGCCGTTCACCCCCGACGACATCAAGCGCCTCGAGAAGACGATGCAGCGCATCATCAACTCCGGGCAGACCTTCGCCCGGCGCGAGGTCGACGACGAGGCCGCCCGCGAGGAGCTGGCCGCCGAGCCCTACAAGCTCGAGCTCATCGGGCTCAAGGGCGGCGCCTCGGAGGACGCCGCCGAGGGTGCGAGCGTCGAGGTCGGCGGCAGCCAGCTCACCATCTACGACAACCTCGACCGCACCGGCGAGAAGGTCTGGGGCGACCTGTGCCGCGGCCCGCACCTGCCGAGCACCAAGATCATCGGCAACGCCTTCAAGCTCATGCGCAGCGCCGCGGCCTACTGGCGCGGCAGCGAGAAGAACCCGCAGCTGCAGCGCATCTACGGCACCGCCTGGCCCTCCAAGGACGAGCTCAAGGCATACCTCGACCGTCTCGCGGAGGCCGAGAAGCGCGACCACCGGCGGCTCGGGGCGGAGATGGACCTCTACTCCTTCCCCGAGGAGCTGGGCGCGGGGCTCCCGGTGTTCCACCCCAAGGGCGGCGTGCTCAAGCGGGTCATGGAGGACTACCTGCGCCAGCGGCACATCGACGAGGGCTTCGAGTACGTCGGGACCCCCCACGTCGCCAAGGAGGGGTTGTTCCACACCTCCGGCCACCTGCCGTACTACGAGGACACCATGTTCCCGCCGATGGAGGAGGACGGGCAGCGCTACTTCCTCAAGGCGATGAACTGCCCCATGCACAACCTCATCTACCGCAGCCAGCAGCGCTCCTACCGCGACCTGCCGCTGCGGCTCTTCGAGTTCGGGCACGTCTACCGCTACGAGAAGTCCGGGGTGGTCCACGGCCTGACCCGGGTGCGCGGCCTGGAGATGGACGACTCGCACTCCTACGTCACCCGCGAGCAGGCGCCGGGGGAGATCCGGCACCTGCTGACCTTCGTGCTCGGGGTGCTGCGCGACTTCGGCCTGGACGACTTCTACCTCGAGCTGTCCACCCGTGACGAGGTGGGGGAGAAGAAGGACAAGTTCATCGGCACCGACGAGCAGTGGGCCGAGGCGACGGCCGTGCTGGAGGAGGTCGCCCGCGACTCCGGGCTGGAGCTCGTGCCCGACCCGGGTGGGGCCGCCTTCTACGGCCCCAAGATCTCGGTGCAGGCCCGGGACGCCATCGGCCGGACCTGGCAGATGTCGACCGTGCAGTACGACTTCAACCAGCCGGAGCGCTTCGGGCTGGAGTACTCCGCCGCGGACGGCAGCCGGCAGCAGCCGGTGATGATCCACTCCGCCAAGCTCGGCTCGGTCGAGCGCTTCATGGGGGTGCTCATCGAGCACTACGCCGGGCAGCTGCCGCCGTGGCTGGCCCCGGTGCACGTGGTCGGCGTGCCGGTGGCCGAGGAGTTCGAGGGCTACCTCGACGAGGTCGCCGCCCGGCTGCGGCAGCACGGCATCCGGGTCGACGTCGACCGCAGCGACGACCGCTTCCCCAAGAAGATCCGCAACGCCAGCCGGTCCAAGGCGCCGTTCATCCTCATCGCCGGCGGTGAGGACCGGGACGCCGGTGCGGTGAGCTTCCGCTTCCGCGACGGCTCGCAGGAGAACTCCGTGCCCGTGGACGAGGCCGTCGAGCGGATCGCCGCCGCCGTACGCGACCGCGTGCAGGTCTGATCCGCCGAGGTCGACGCCAGCTCGGTCGACGCCGCCGGGCTCACCCCGCCTGACCTGCGCGCGAGGTCGACGGCGAGGGCCGGGGCGTCGCTAGGATCACGGCATACCCCAGGGATGAGGAGGTGCGTATGCCGACGCAGGGCGAGGTGGCCGACGCGGTCCGGGTGCGTGCCGTGAACGACGACGAGGCGCTGCTGCTCGGCGCGCTGCACAAGCAGGTGCTGCTGCGCTCGGGGACCGACCCCGACCCCGACCGTCCCCAGCACGTGCGCGCCTTCGCCAGCGCCTGGCACCCGCGGGCGGCCGACCTCCCGGCCTGGGTCGCCGAGCACGACGGCGAGCACGTCGGGATCGCCCTGGTGCGGCGCACGATGCTGCCGCACCTGCCGGGCGCCGCGCCCCGGCTGCTCGTGCTGTCAGCCCTCGGCCCACGCACCGGCGCCTCGGAGGAAGCGGTGTGCCTGGCCCTGACCCGGCAGGTCGTCACCTGGGCGCGGGAGCGTGGCGCCGACCGGGTCGAGGTGGCCGACGACGTCACCCTGCCGGGTCCCGTGCTGGATGCGGTGCGCGCGAGCGTGCGGCAGGTGCGCTCGGTGTCGCTGCCGACCCAGCCCTAGGAGAGGGGCTCGAGCACGAAGACCGGGATGAGACGGTCCGTCTTCTGCTGGTAGTCCGCGTAGCTCGGGAAGGCCACGACGGCACGCTCCCACCACTCGTCACGCTCCGTGCCGTCCTCCAGCTCGCGGGCGCGCATGAGCTGCTGGCTGGTGCCGTCCTGAACCAGCACGTCCGGGTTCTTGGCGATGTTGTGGTACCACGCCGGGTGGTCCGAGGCGCCACCCTTGCTGGCCACCGCCAGGTAGGACCCGTCGTGCTCGACCCGCATCAGCGGCACCCGGCGCAGCATGCCGCTGCGCGCCCCGCGCATGGTGATGACCATGACCGGACGGTCCTGGATCGTCGCCGCCGCGGTGTCGCCCGCCGCGTCGATGTCGCGCAGCTGCGAGGCCACCCACTCGCTCTTCTCCGGCAGGTATGCCGTGGGGTCGCCGATCGCGGCGTCGCGCAGGTCGTGCTCTGGTTGCTTCTCGTCCATGGTGGGGCAACTCACGCACGCCGCGTGCTGTTCCCGGCCCGTCATGTCGTGGGCGGCCTGGGCCGGCTGCGCGGACAGGGCGGGTCGGGTGGGCTCCTGGGGTCTCCGCTCGGTCTGCCCCACGGCCGTGGCGTCGACCCGGGCGCCTGCTCCGCAGCCCCCGGGGTCGCCCTAGACTGCCTGCCATGACGGGGCAGCCGCAGCCGGAGGACTCCACCACCTTCGCCGGGTCGCAGGACGGGTTCGAGCGGTTGTGGACGCCGCACCGGATGGCCTACGTCCGGGGTGAGCGGCCCAGCGCGGACGCCGGCGACGGGTGCCCGTTCTGCGCGGCCCCGTCGGGCGAGGGCGACGACGACCTCATCGTGCATCGCGGGGAGCACTGCTACGCGATCCTCAACCTCTTCCCCTACAACCCGGGCCACCTGCTGATCTGCCCCTACCGGCACGTGCCGCTCTACCTCGACCTCGACGACGACGAGACGGCCGAGTTCACCGCGCTGACCAAGGCGGCCATCAGGGCGATCCAGACGGCGAGCAGCCCGGCGGGCTTCAACCTGGGGATGAACCAGGGGGAGGTCGCCGGCGCCGGCGTCGCGGCCCACCTGCACCAGCACGTCGTGCCGCGCTGGATGGGCGACGCCAACTTCCTGCCGATCGTGGGCCAGACCAAGGCCCTGCCGCAGCTGCTCGCCGACGTGCGGGAGCAGCTCGCCGCCGCCTGGCCCAGCTGACCACCAGGGCTGGCCGCGCCTGAGCAGAGAAAGGTGGTCGGCGCAGATGCTGCAACCCCTGCCTGGGCTGCGGTTCTTTGCTCAGAGTGATGCCTGCCGTGGTCGGGCTGTCTGAGCAGAGAAGGGTGGCCGACGCAGGTGCTGCAGCCCATGCCTCGGAGGGCTTTCTCTGCTCAGGCTGCAACGAGGGCGGGGCGGACTGGACTCCGTGGGCCAGGCCGCGGAGCGGGCGGGCTGACGCGGACCCTGGCGGCGGCATACGTGGTCCGGGGTCGGGCGTGCGGTCCGTAGACTGGGACGGTACGGCGCGACCCGAACCGACGTCCCCGTCCCCCGAGCACGAACGAGAGGCACCACAGGCATGTCCGAGCCCACCCAGCCCACCACCGGCACCACCCGCGTCAAGCGCGGCATGGCCGACATGCTCAAGGGCGGCGTCATCATGGACGTCGTCACGCCAGAGCAGGCCAAGATCGCCGAGGACGCCGGGGCCGTGGCCGTCATGGCGCTCGAGCGGGTGCCGGCCGACATCCGGGCCCAGGGTGGCGTCTCCCGGATGAGCGACCCGGACATGATCGACGGCATCATCGAGGCCGTCTCGATCCCGGTCATGGCCAAGGCCCGCATCGGGCACTTCGTCGAGGCGCAGGTGCTGCAGAGCCTGGGCGTGGACTACGTCGACGAGTCCGAGGTGCTGACCCCGGCCGACTACGCCAACCACATCGACAAGTGGGCCTTCACCGTGCCCTTCGTCTGCGGGGCGACCAACCTGGGGGAGGCGCTGCGCCGCATCACCGAGGGCGCGGCGATGATCCGGTCCAAGGGCGAGGCGGGGACCGGTGACGTGTCGAACGCCACCACCCACATGCGCTCCATCCGGGGCGAGATCAACCGGCTCACCTCCCTCGCGGAGGACGAGCTCTACGTCGCGGCCAAGGAGCTGCAGGCGCCCTACGAGCTCGTCAAGGAGGTCGCGCGGGCCGGCAAGCTGCCCGTCGTGCTCTTCACGGCGGGCGGCATCGCCACCCCCGCCGACGCCGCGATGATGATGCAGCTCGGCGCCGAGGGCGTCTTCGTCGGCTCGGGCATCTTCAAGGCCGGCAACCCGGCCCGGCGGGCCGCCGCCATCGTCAAGGCGACCACCTTCCACGACGACCCGGACACCGTCGCCGAGGTCTCCCGCGGCCTGGGCGAGGCGATGGTCGGCATCAACGTCGACGACATCCCGCAGCCGCACCGGCTCGCCGAGCGCGGCTGGTGAACGAGGCCGACACCCTGCCGGTCGACGAGCAGCCCGCCGACGAGCAGCCCACCCGCCGGCGCCCGGTCATCGGTGTCCTGGCCGTCCAGGGCGATGTGCGCGAGCACGTGGCGGCGCTGAACGCCTGCGGCGCCGAGCCGCGGCTCGTCCGCCGTCCGCAGGAGCTCGAGGGCCTGGACGGCCTCGTGGTCCCGGGCGGGGAGTCGACCACCATCGACCGGCTGTCGCGCATCTTCGGCCTGCACGAGCCGGTGCGCCGGCTCATCGCCGAGGGGCTGCCGGTCTACGGCTCGTGCGCCGGCATGATCCAGCTCGCCGACGAGATCCTCGACGGACACGCCGAGCAGCAGACCTTCGGCGGCATCGACATGACGGTGCGGCGCAACGCCTTCGGCCGGCAGGTCGACAGCTTCGAGACCGGGCTGCAGATCCGCGGGCTGCCGCAGGACGGTCGGCCGTTCCCGGCCGTCTTCATCCGGGCGCCCTGGGTGGAGCGGCTCGGTGAGGACGTCGAGGTGCTGGCCGAGGTGGAGGGCCACCCCGTCGCGGTGCGTCAGGGACGGCTGCTGGCGACGAGCTTCCACCCCGAGGTCACCGGTGACCACCGCGTGCACGCGCTCTTCGTGGAGCTCTGCTCAGGCTGAGTCCGGCAGGACCATGAGCACGAGGTCGTCCGCGTGGTCGGGCACCCAGTCCGGCCGCAACGTGGCCACGTCGCGCCACCCCCGCCGCAGGTAGAGCCCGCGCGCGGCCGCATGCCCGGGGAAGACGTCGAGGACCGGCACCCGGCCCTGCTCGCGTGCCCAGCCGACGGCGGTCCCGAGCAGCCGGCCGCCCAGCCCCGACCCCGCCCGACCCGGACCCACGAAGAGGCTCGACACGGAGCCGAGCCGGGCGAGCGGCATACCCGTGGCGGCGACGAACGCCCGCCCGATCTCGCCGTCCTCCACCCGGTCGACGGCGACGTGACCGGCGAGCTCGCCACCCACCTCGACCACCCACGCGGCCAGGTCGCGCGGACGGGCGACGAACTGCTCGCCGGGCATCGGCAGAGGGTTGCGCATCGGGTAGCCGGTCGCCGGCTGCTGCTCGAGCAGCATCCGCGCCAGCTGCGGCACGTCGGCGTCCTGGCGGGGACGGAGCAGGACGTCGTCGGGGGAGGGAGGCACGCCCCCGAGCCTAGGCCGCGGCGCCGACGGTATGCCGTCGCGCCGGCCGCGGAGTGACGCGTCGGCGAGTGGCTGCGTCGGCCGGCACGGGGTCGCCCCGGCCCACGACGTCACCGCAGCTAGCGCCCGACGACCTCACCGGGTACCACTCGACGACCTCGCCGCAGGAGCGCCAGACGACCTCAGCGCAGGTAGCGCCCGAGGGCCTTCACGGTGGTGTCGGTGATGCCCGAGTCGCCGCCGAGCACGTACATCGACCGCGGCCGCAGGTGGGTCAGCGCCTGGTGCGCACCCCGCACCACCGTGTCGCCGCGGGTCAGCACCAGCGGCGCGTCCTGCCGACCGGCCAGGGCCGCCGCGACCAGCGCGTCCGGGAAGTCGGTGCCCACCGCGACGAACGCTGGGTCGGTGCCCTGGGGGAAGGTCGCCGCGATCTTGGCGGCCGTCCGGTAGCGGTCCGTCCCGGCCCAGCGCCGCGCCCCGCCGGAGGCGTAGGTCCCGGCCTCGCGCATGACCGTCGAGGAGATGGCTCCGTCGCCGCCCAGCACGACGACCTCGCGGGGGCGCAGCCGCTGCAGGGCGCGCTTGGTGCTGGAGTGCAGCTCGTCCCCGCGGGTGAGCAGCAGCGGCACCTGCTGGCCGTTCGCGACAGCCGCACCGGCCAGGGCGTCCGGGAAGGCCTGGCCGCTGGCCAGCAGCACGCGGTCGACGCCGGAGGGGTAGTAGTCGGAGAGCGCCGCGGCGGTGCCGTAGCGGTCGGTGCCGGCGACCCTGTCGACCCGGCCGGTGCGGGCGTAGGAGCGCAGCTGGCCGAGCACCGTGGTGTTGACCGCCTCGGTGCCGCCCAGCACGACCAGGCGGTCGGGGCGCAGCCGGGTGAGCGCGCGCCGGGTGGCGCCGGGCAGATCCTCGGCGCGGCTGAGCAGGATCGGGGCGTCGTAGACGCCCGCTCGGGCCGAGGCGGCCAGGGCGTCGGGGTAGTCCTGCCCGGACACGACGTAGACGACCTCGACCCCCGGCGACCACTGCTCGGCGGCCGCGGCGGCGGTCCCGTAGCGGTCCGTGCCGGCCACGCGCACCGGGCCGGTCGGCGACGGGGTGGGCGTGGGGGCGGAGCCGGCGAAGGTGAAGTAGTCGGAGGACAGGCCGTCGGACCAGGTCGGCCAGTAGCGGGCCAGCATCAGCCCGGTGCCGGTCGCGTGGGCGTAGGTGTACTGCCCTCCGGAGGTGAACCCCTCGACCCGGGCGGTGAGCACGCGCCCGCCCCACTCGCCCACGCCGTCGCGGGTCAGCACCTGCACCCGCTCGACGCGGTGGATGCCGTAGCGCTGCTGGAGCGCGGTCCGCGGCAGCGACGCGCTCCAGCGGTGCCGGGGGTTGGCCGCGACCGCGTCGTACGGGTCGCGCTGGGCGGTGAGGTAGTCGTGCCCGTTGCCGGAGGCGATGGTCTGCCCACCGGTCGAGGCGGAGTACATCGTCGTCGCGAGCCGGCGCCCGTTGGGGAAGCCGAAGGTCAGCACCTGTCCGGCCGTCGCGTCGACCGCGGAGGTGTTGGCGGAGTACTCGTAGGAGCTGATCGTCCCGTCGCTGCGCCGCACGCCACGGCCTCGGTATGCCTGGCACGCGGTGGTGTCGCAGATCTTGTAGTAGCTCGTGCTGGCGCTGCGCTGGGCGTAGGTGCGGGCGGCCACGGACTGCGCCTGCAGGGCCTCCGGGTGGAACGACGGGCCCATCTCGGCCGCGACCACCGAGCGCAGGTAGTGCTCCAGCGGCAGGTGGTTGACCGAGGCCAGGGACGTGCTGCCGCGGTGGGTCGCCGTCACCGCCCCGCGGTAGATGCGCCGTGACCCGTCCGGGAGCACGAGGTCGACCGTCTGCTCGGACGGGGAGCTGAAGGTCACCGGGCAGCTGCGGCTCATGCCGGAGGGCCACCAGGTCGACCAGGAGGAACCGTCATACCCCTGCAGGACGCAGGAGGAGGCCGAGCCGCTCGTCGCGCGGACCCGCCACTGCGTGCGCCCCGACGGGAGTGCGTAGGTCGTGCCGCCGGCGGTGGTGCCCACCCGCAGCCCCGCACGGTGCGCCACCTGCGTGACCCCGTCGTGGTCGATGGTGATGCCGACCGAGATGTCCGAGGCCGGCCACGTCTCCAGCCGGGTGCCGGGGTAGTAGAAGGAGATGATCCGCTCGTGGGGCAGCCCCTGGAGGCCCGCGCCGTGCGCGCCCCACTGCGACATGCCGATCCGGTGGCCGAACCCTCCGCCGGTGATGTCGAAGCTGCCGTCGGCGGGCACCGGGTAGACCTCGGACCCGGGCACCGGGGCCGGCAGCACCGGGCTGTCGGTGACCACGGTGGTCTCCCCGAGCTCGTCGGGGGTCTCGACGTCGGGAACGGCATCGGCCTGCTGGGCGTAGGGCACGGCGTCCTCGACGGCGTCGGGCTCCTGCGGGCTGGCCGTCGACGGGGCACCGGTGAGGAGGGACAGGACGAGGGCGAGGCTGAGCCCGACGAGGGACGGTCGTCGCACAGTGACTCCAAGGGAGGAAAAGGGGCGCCTGGGCAGGGACGTTGCCCCGGCGCTCATTACTATGCGGTACGAGATGTGCCTGGGGCAAGAGTGGCGGATGATCCCGTCAGTCGGTGGGGCCTGGGCGGGCGGGTCGGCGCGCGTCGGTCGACAGGTAACCTGAGGAGCTGCTGCCGCGCCGCCCGGGGCGGGCACGGCATACCGGACCGTCACGACGACAGATCGAGGAGCAACGATGAGTGGTCACTCCAAGTGGGCGACGACCAAGCACAAGAAGGCCGCGATCGACGCCAAGCGCGGCAAGCTCTTCGCCAAGCTCATCAAGAACATCGAGGTCGCCGCGCGGATGGGTGGGGGAGACCCGACCGGCAACCCGACCCTCTACGACGCCATCCAGAAGGCCAAGAAGAGCTCGGTCCCCAACGACAACATCGACCGCGCCGTCAAGCGCGGGTCGGGCGCCGAGGCGGGCGGGGCCAGCTACGAGGCCCTCGTCTACGAGGGGTACGCGCCGGGTGGCGTGGCGCTCTACATCGAGTGCCTCACCGACAACAAGAACCGTGCGGTGATGGAGGTGCGCACCGCCCTGACCCGCAACGGCGGGTCGATGGCCGACAGCGGCTCGGTCGCCTACCTCTTCGAGCGCAAGGGCCAGGTCGTCGTGCCCAAGGAGCAGGAGAGCGGGGAGACCAGCGAGGACGCGCTGCTGGAGATCGTGCTCGAGTCCGGCGCCGAGGAGGTCGAGGACGTGGGCGAGTCCTTCGAGGTCATCTCCGAGGCCGGCGACGTCGTGGCGGTGCGGACGGCGCTGCAGGACGCGGGCCTGGACTACGACTCGGCAGAGACGACCTTCGTGCCCAGCATGCAGGTGCCGCTGGACGCCGACGGCGCCAAGAAGGTCATCCGGGTCGTGGATGCCCTCGAGGACTGCGACGACGTCCAGAACGTCTACTCCAACGCCGACATCTCCGACGAGGTCCTCGCCGAGCTCGACGCGCAGGACTGACCCCTCCCTCCGGAGCGCGTGTCGCGCCCGGGGCCGGTCACGCCGGACTTGTAGCGTGGTGTCCGAACATCTGTCCACACCAGCGAACGGGAGCGGTATGCGCGTGCTCGGCGTCGACCCCGGTCTCACCCGTTGCGGGCTCGGGGTCGTCGAGGGGCTCCCGGGGCGCTCCCTGCGGCTGGTCGAGGTGGGCGTGGTCCGCACCCCGCCCGGCGACGAGCCGGCCGAACGCCTGCTGACCCTGCAGACCGAGATCGACGAGTGGCTGGCCCGCACCCGTCCGGATGCCGTGGCTGTCGAGCGGGTCTTCGCCAGCACCCGCAACAGCAGCATCATGGGCGTGGCCCAGGCGTCCGCCGTGCCGATGCTGGCCGCGGCCCGGCTCGGTCTGCCGCTCGTGCTGCACACGCCCTCGGAGGTCAAGGCCGCGGTCACCGGCAACGGCCGCGCCGACAAGGCCCAGGTGACCCACATGGTGACCCGCATCCTCACCCTCGAGCAGGCCCCCCGGCCCGCCGACGCCGCCGACGCGCTGGCGCTGGCGATCTGCCACCTGTGGCGTGGCGCGGCCCGGGTCATGGTGGGGGACGGCGCCGGTGACGTCGCCCGCAACCGCCTCCAGGACGCCGAGGAGCAGGTGTCCCGCGCGGCCCCCAACCGGCTCGCCCAGCTGCACGCCGAGCACCTCACGGCGTCCCGCTCGGCCAGTGCCCGTGCCTCGGCCCGGGCCGGCAGCCGCCCCACCACCGTCAGCAGCAGGAGGAACCCCCGGTGATCGCCTCGGTCCGCGGACCCGTCCGTCACGTCGGCCTCGACCACGTCGTCGTCGAGGTGGGCGGTGTCGGTCTGCTCGTGCACACCACGCCGGAGACCGCGTCGGGCTGCCGGACCGGCCAGGAGCTCACCCTGGAGACCACCCTCGTCGTCCGCGAAGAGTCGCTGACGCTCTACGGCTTCGCGGGGGCGGACGCCAAGGCGCTCTTCGAGCAGGTCCAGACGGTGAGCGGTGTCGGGCCGCGGCTGGCCCTGGCCATGCTGTCGGTGCACAGCCCGGGTGATGTCCGGGCCGCCCTGGCCCAGGGCGACCTCGTCGCGCTGACCAAGGTGCCGGGCATCGGCCGCAAGTCGGCCGAGCGGCTGGTGCTCGAGCTCAAGGACAAGATCCTGGCGCTGGGGGTCGAGCCCGGGCTGCCGGGCGCCGCGGGCGCGGTGCCCGGCGAGGGTGCCGGTGAGGACGCCGTGCACACGCAGGTCCGTGAGGCCCTGCAGGGGTTGGGGTGGACCACCCGCCAGGCGGACGGGGCCCTGAGCGCCGTGTCCACGGGTGACGACGCGCCCACCGACGTGGCCGCCCTGCTGCGCGCCACCCTCCGGGAGCTCGGCCGGTGAACGCCGCGGGCGCCCCGGCCGGCGACGGGTCCTACGAGGTCGACGTGCCGGAGTCGTCCGCCGACGCCGCGCGGGTCGTCGACCCCTCCGGGACCGACGAGGAGCGGCGGATCGAGGCGGCCCTGCGGCCGCGGCGGCTCGCGGAGTTCCCCGGGCAGCGGCGGGTGCGCGACCAGCTGGGGCTGGTGCTGGAGGCGGCCCGCAGGCGAGGCAGCCCGCCGGACCACGTCCTGCTCTCCGGGCCGCCCGGCCTGGGCAAGACGACGCTGGCGATGATCATCGCCGGTGAGCTGGAGCAGCCCATCCGCATCACCAGCGGCCCGGCGATCCAGCACGCCGGCGACCTGGCCGCCGTGCTGTCCTCGCTCGTGGAGGGCGAGGTGCTCTTCCTCGACGAGATCCACCGGATGTCCCGCCCGGCGGAGGAGATGCTCTACCTGGCGATGGAGGACTTCCGGGTCGACGTCATCGTCGGCAAGGGTCCGGGCGCCACCGCCATACCGCTGGAGCTGCCGCCGTTCACCGTCGTGGGCGCCACCACCCGGGCCGGGCTGCTGCCCGCCCCGCTGCGCGACCGTTTCGGCTTCACCGGGCACCTCGACTACTACGCCACCGAGGACCTCGTCGCGATCCTGCACCGCAACGCCGCGCTGCTCGAGATCGAGGCGGACGAGCCGGGCATCACGCAGATCGCCTCCCGCTCCCGGGGCACCCCCCGCATCGCCAACCGGCTGCTGCGGCGGGTCCGGGACTGGGCGCAGGTCCACGGGCGGCACGTCGTGGACGAGGCGGCCGCGCACTCGGCCCTGGCGCTCTTCGACGTGGACGAGCTGGGCCTGGACCGGCTCGACCGCGCCGTCCTCGAGGCGTTGTGCACCCGCTTCCGCGGCGGCCCCGTCGGCCTGTCCACCCTCGCGGTGGCCGTGGGGGAGGAGCCGGACACCGTGGAGACGGTGGCCGAGCCCTATCTCGTCCGCGAGGGGTTCATGATCCGCACCCCGCGGGGCCGCGCCGCCAGCCCGGCCGCGTGGCAGCACCTCGGCCTGCGGGCGCCTGACGACGCCGGGGCCGCCGTCGCCGGCGGCGCCACCGGCCGGTTCGGCCGTGACGACGGTCCGGACACGCTGCCGCTGGGCGAGTGACCGCTGTTCTGCTGCCGGGGCGCGGCTCTCCCGGTCGTTGCTCATCCGACCGCGGGCAGGGGGGAGGCGGGACACGGCATACCGGCCTCTTTGGCCGCCCCAGGGGACTCACCTAGACTGCCCCGGGTGCCTGCCGCGCGCCCCAGCGTGCGCGGCGGGACGACGGCGTCGCACCGGCGCCCACGAGACACGCTTCCGAAGGGTCACTCCATGACACTGGCGACCGGCGCCGCTGCGGGCGCGGGGGGCTCCGGCCTCACGCTGCTCATCCTGGCACTGCCGATCCTCTTCCTGCTGTTCCTCATGTTCAACCAGCGTCGGCGGGCCAGGGCCGTCACCGACGCGCAGGGACAGCTGCAGCCGGGACAGGAGGTCATGACGACCTCGGGGATGTACGGCGTCGTCCGTGCCGTCGAGGCCGACATCGTCCACCTGGAGGCGGGTGGCTCGGTCTTCCGCTTCCAGCGCCGCGCCATCCTGCCCCTGTCGATGGTCGGGGGGGACCCGTCGGCCCGCGGCGGCGCCCCGGCCGAGGGTGCCCCTGAGGACCCGGACGGCGACGAGGAGACCCGCCGATGACGACGTCCACCCCGGCCCCGCGCCGGGACGAGGACCTCCCCGGCGACGGCGAGCGCGGCGGACGCCGCCAGCGGGACGGCTCCGGGCGCGGACGCACCCCGCGTCGCCGCAACGCCCGCCTCCGCGGCCCGTTCCGCACCCTCATGAGCCTGGTCCTGGTGACCCTGCTGCTCTTCGCCAGCATCGGCGGGGCGCGGCTGTGGGCCGAGCCGGCCGCCTCGCTCACCCCCCAGCTGGGCCTGGACCTCGCCGGTGGCCGTCAGATCGTCATGGAGCCGCGGACCGAGGAGGGCGCGTCGGTCTCGGCCGAGCAGCTCGAGCAGGCCATCGACATCATCCGCCGCCGCGTCGACGGCGGCGGCGTCACCGAGGCGGAGGTGACCCGCAGCGGTCAGAACGTCTCGGTCGCCATCCCCGGCAACCCCTCCGCCGAGCAGGTGGAGGCGCTGAGCCGCTCCTCCCAGCTGCAGTTCCGACCGGTGCTGGTGGCCCAGCCGACCGGCCCCCAGACCGAGCTGCCCCCGCAGCGCACGCTCCCGCTGCCGCCGAGCCTGCTCCAGGAGCAGCTCGAGCAGGCCGAGCAGGACGCCGAGGAGGGCCAGGGCACCGAGGACAGCGTCGACGAGGGGTCCTCGGACGACGGCACGACCGACGAGGGCACCACCGACGAGAGCGAGCAGACCGAGGGCAACCGGGGCGGCACCCGGCTCGACGGCGCCGCCTACGAGGCTGCCGCCGCGGACGCCGCAGCCGACGCCGCTGCGGTGGAGGCCGCAGCCGACGTCGTCGCCGCCGGTGACGACGGGGCGGACGCGACGCAGGCCCCTGGGGTCCCCGCCGGTGACGACGCCGACAGCACGGCCCCGGCCGGGGAGGAGACCGCGCCGCCCGCGGACCCCTCCAGCCTGGAGCAGATCACCCCTGAGCTCTCCGAGGAGTTCGCCGCGCTCGACTGCTCCGCCGAGGGCGTCGCCCGCGAGATCGCCGCCGCCCCGGCCGACGAGCCCACCGTGGCCTGCTCGGCCGAGGGGGACGAGAAGTTCATCCTCGGCCCGGTGGAGCTCACCGGCAGCGCCGTCACCGACGCCAACGCCGGCCCGGAGACCGTCCAGGGCGGTGCGGTGACCGGCCGGTGGCAGGTCAACCTCACCTTCGACGGCGAGGGCGGCCAGACCTTCGCCGAGATCACCTCCCGGCTCTACGGCTACCCGCAGGGCCAGGCGCAGAACCGTTTCGCGACCGTCCTGGACGGCGAGGTCATCACCGCCCCGACGGTCAACGGCGTGATCTCCGGCGGCACGGCGACGATCTCGGGCGACTTCACCCCGGAGGAGTCGCAGGCGCTGGCCAACCAGCTCAAGTTCGGCGCGCTGCCGCTGAGCTTCGAGGTCCAGACCTCCGAGCAGATCAGCCCCACCCTGGGCGGCGAGCAGCTGCGCTGGGGCGTGGTCGCGGGCATCATCGGGCTGCTGCTGGTCTTCGCCTACATGCTGGTCCAGTACCACGCGCTCGGCCTCGTGGCGATCGGCTCGCTGCTCATCGCGGCGCTGCTCGCCTACGGCTCGGTCACCCTCCTCGGGTGGGCCAACAACTTCCGGCTGACGATGGCCGGGGTCACCGGCCTCATCGTCGCGATCGGCATCACGGCGGACAGCTTCATCGTCTACTTCGAGCGCATCCGCGACGAGGTGCGGGCCGGCCGCCCGCTGCGGTATGCCGTCGACACCGGGTGGGAGCGCGCGCGCCGGACGCTCATCATCTCCGACGTCGTGAACCTGC
Organism: Serinicoccus sediminis; assembly: GCF_004153545.1. Classification (GTDB taxonomy): domain Bacteria; phylum Actinomycetota; class Actinomycetes; order Actinomycetales; family Dermatophilaceae; genus Ornithinicoccus; species Ornithinicoccus sediminis_A. The sequence continues at coordinate 61,332 of NZ_SDVA01000005.1, forward strand.
TGGCCGCGGCGGTGCTCTACCTGCTGTCCGAGTCCGGCGTCCGGGCGTTCGCCTTCGCGCTGGGGCTCACCACGATCATCGACCTGGTCGTCGTCTTCATGTTCACCCACCCGCTCGTCAGCATCCTGGCCAACACCCGCTTCTTCGGCGAGGGCCGCAAGTGGTCGGGCATGGAGCCCGAGCGGCTCGGCGCGAAGCGCTCGGCCTACCTCGGCCGCGGCCGGATGCGCGAGCCCGACGTCATCGCCCCCGGGCGGCGACGGCATACCCGCGAAGAGCTGGAAGGCGGTGTGGTCTGATGTCGCGCTTCTCCCGCCTCGGCAACGACCTGTACTCAGGGACCCGGTCCTTCGACATCGTCGGGCGACGCAAGGTCTGGTACCTCCTGTCGGCCGTCCTCATCGCCGTCTCCCTCGTCGGGCTGTTCGGCCGCGGGCTGAACTTCGGCATCGAGTTCAGCGGCGGGTCCGAGCTGCGGGTCAGCGGTGTCAGCAGCCAGCAGATGGAGGGCTACGAGCAGACCGCCGAGGAGGCGCTCGAGGAGGTCGACCCCGGCGGCACGACCACCATCACCCGCATCGGCGACGACACCGTGCGGGTGCAGACCGGCGAGCTGGGCAACACCGAGGCCGAGAGCGCCCGCACCGACCTCGCCGAGGCGTTCGGCGTCGAGACGGCCGCGGTGACGAGCTCCTTCGTCGGGCCGTCCTGGGGTGAGACGGTGACCCAGCAGGCCATCATCGCGCTGGCGGTCTTCCTCGCCCTCGTCACCCTGGTCCTGACGTTCTACTTCCACACGTGGAAGATGGCGGTCGCCGCCCTCGTCGCGCTGGTGCACGACGTCCTCTTCACCGTGGGCATCTACGCGCTGCTGGGCATCGAGGTGTCGCCCGCCTCGGTCATCGGCTTCCTCACCATCCTCGGCTACTCGATCTACGACACCATCGTCGTCTTCGACAAGGTCCGGGAGAACACCGACCACGCCTTCGACACCAAGCGGCAGACGTATGGCGAGGCCGCCAACCAGGCGGTCAACCAGACCCTCGTCCGGTCGATCAACACCTCGGTCGTCGCGCTGCTGCCGGTGGCCGTCATCCTCGTCATGGGGGTCACCCTCATCGGTCCGGGGACGTTGGTGGACCTGTCGTGGGCGCTGTTCATCGGCATCGCGGTCGGCACCTTCTCCTCGATCTTCATCGCCACGCCGCTGCTGGTGCAGCTGCGGCAGGGTGAGCTGATGGTGCGCCGGCACGACGCGCAGGTGACCCGCCGGCGGGAACGTCGGGACGAGCGCTCGACCCCGCACGCCGACGACGAGCTGCTGGACACGACCGACGAGGAGTCGGACGACGCCGAGCTCGTCGGGGCCGGCACCGGGTCGCAGGGGGGCGCGTCGCGCGCCCCCGGGACGACGCGGGGCGACCAGGCGCCGGGGCGTCAGCTGCACCCGTACGCCCAGCGCGGGCCGCGCAACCAGCCGAAGCGCAAGCGCCGTGGGCGCTGAAGCGGGGGCGGTGACGGGGTCCGTGCCCGACGCCCGGCTGGCCGCGGACGTGCTCGCCGGGATGCGTGACATCCCCGACTTCCCCGAGGAGGGCGTGGTCTTCAAGGACTTCACACCCGTGCTCCTCGACCGTGGGCTGCGGGACCGGATCGTCACCGACACGGTGCAGCGGCGGCAGGGCCAGGTGGACGTGGTCGCGGGCATCGAGGCCCGGGGGTTCATCCTCGGCTCGATGGTGGCGCACGCGCTCGGCGTCGGCTTCGTGCCCGTGCGCAAGGCCGGCAAGCTGCCGGCGGCCGTGCACCGCCAGTCCTACACGCTGGAGTACGGCACGGCCACCCTGGAGATCCACCAGGACGCCGTCTCCCACCACGAGCGGGTCCTGGTCGTCGACGACGTGCTCGCCACCGGAGGCACGCTGGCCGCGACCTGCGAGCTCATCGAGCGCTGCGGTGCCAGCGTGGCCGCCATCGAGCTGGTCCTGGAGATCGAGGCGCTGGCGGGTCGGGCCCGGCTCGGCGGCTACGACCTGCACTGCCTCACCAGCGTCTGAACGGGCCCACCGCAGCGGTCACCGGGATGCCGACCCGCCGCGGCCACCGCCTATGATCTGTGCATGAGCGAGCCCGCAGCGACCACCCCACCCGCCAGGGTGGGCGGTGGCCTGCGGCCCCGGTGGGCCCGGCTCGGCGGGGCCCGGACGACCGCGAACCCCGCGCTTGAGCCGCTGCTGCGCTCGGTGCGGGCCACCCATCCCAAGGCCGACCTCGGGCTCATCGAGCGGGCCTACGCCGTCGCCGACGAGATGCACAAGGGCCAGCTGCGCAAGAGCGGTGACGCCTACATCACCCACCCCCTCGCGGTGGCGACGATCCTGGCCGAGCTCGGCATGACGCCCTCGACCATCGCGGCGGCGCTGCTGCACGACACGGTCGAGGACACGCCATACTCGCTGGAGCAGCTGCGCCGCGACTTCGGTGACGAGATCGCGATGATGGTCGACGGGGTCACCAAGCTCGACAAGATGACCTACGGCGACGCCGCCCAGGCGGAGACCGTCCGCAAGATGGTGGTCGCGATGGCGCGCGACATCCGGGTGCTCGTCATCAAGCTCGCCGACCGGCTGCACAACGCGCGGACGTGGCGCTACGTCTCGCCCGAGAGCGCGGCGCGCAAGGCCTCGGAGACGCTGGAGATCTACGCCCCGCTCGCGCACCGGCTGGGGATGAACACCATCAAGTGGGAGCTGGAGGACCTCTCCTTCGCCCAGCTCTACCCCAAGGTCTACGACGAGATCGTGCGCATGGTCGCCGACCGCGCGCCGGCCCGGGAGGAGATGCTCTCCCGGATCCGCGGCGAGATCGCCGACGAGCTGCGGACCGCCAAGATCCGGGCCACCGTCACCGGTCGCCCCAAGCACTACTACTCGGTCTACCAGAAGATGATCGTGCGGGGGCACGACTTCGAGAAGATCTACGACCTGGTCGGGGTGCGCGTCCTCGTCGACTCGATCCAGGACTGCTACGCGGTGCTCGGCGCCCTGCACAACCGGTGGAACCCGGTGGCCGGGCGGTTCAAGGACTACATCGCGATGCCGAAGTTCAACATGTACCAGTCGCTGCACACCACGGTCATCGGGCCGGGCGGCAAGCCGGTGGAGATCCAGATCCGCACCTTCCAGATGCACCGGCGCGCGGAGTACGGCGTCGCGGCGCACTGGAAGTACAAGGAGCAGGGGCCGGACGGGTCCCGCGCCGTGGCCGGGGCCGACGGGGGACCGGGCGCGCTGGAGGGGATGCAGTGGCTGCGCCAGCTCATCGACTGGCAGCAGGAGACCTCCGACCCGGGGGAGTTCCTCGACTCGCTGCGCTTCGAGATGGGCGCCGCCGAGGTCTACGTCTTCACCCCCGACGGCGACGTCATCGCGCTGCCGGCCGGGGCGACGCCCGTCGACTTCGCGTATGCCGTGCACACCGAGGTCGGGCACCGCTGCGTCGGGGGGCGGGTCAACGGCAAGCTGGTGTCGCTGGACTCCGAGCTCAGCAACGGCGACGTGTGCGAGATCATCACGAGCAAGGCGCAGGACGCCGGGCCCAGCCGGGACTGGCTGAGCTTCGTCAAGAGCGCACGGGCCCGCAACAAGATCCGGCAGTGGTTCACCCGTGAGCGGCGCGAGGAGATGGTCGAGTCCGGCAAGGACGAGATCGCCAAGGTGCTGCGCAAGCAGAACGCCCCGCTGCAGCGGCTCATGAGCCACGACACGCTCACCGCGGTGGCGCAGGGGCTCAACTACAAGGACATCGACGGCCTCTTCGCCGCCGTCGGCGAGGGGCACGTCTCGGCCCAGCACGTCGTCAAGCAGCTCACCGCCACCCTCGGCGGCGAGGACGGCACCGAGGAGGACCTGGCCGAGGCGGTGCGGCCGCGACGCGGCCGGGTCGCCCAGTCCGACCCGGGGGTCACCGTCGTGGGCGCGGACGACATCTGGGTCAAGATCGCCAAGTGCTGCACCCCGGTGCCCGGCGACCCCATCCTCGGCTTCGTCACCCACGGCAAGGGCGTGTCCGTGCACCGCACCGACTGCACCAACGCCAAGGAGCTGCAGGACAAGTCCGCCGAGCGCATCATCCGGGTGGCATGGGCGCCGACCGCCAGCAGCCTCTTCCTCGTCAACATGCAGGTCGAGGCGCTGGACCGGGCGGCGCTGCTGTCGGACATCACCCGGGTGCTCTCCGAGCAGCACGTCAACATCCTGTCCGCCTCGGTGCAGACGAGCCGCGACCGGGTGGCGCTGTCGAAGTTCACCTTCGAGATGGCCGACCCGTCACACCTGGAGTCCGTGCTGCGGGCGGTGCGCCGCATCCCGGCGGTGCTCGACGCCTACCGGGTCACCGGCACCGCCAGCACCGACCCGCACCGCCGCGCCCACGCCTGAGCCCCCGGCGACGTTCTGGACATACGTTTCTGGGGGACGGGCCCCACCTTCCTATGTCCAGAACGCGGCGAGCTGCCGCGTGCGCTCAGGCGGGCGAGAGGAAGGCGGCCAGCGCGGCGGCATACCCCGCCTGGTCGAGGGTGCCGCAGATCTCGCGCGTGGAGTGCATCGACAGCACCGGGGCGCCGAAGTCCACGGTCGTCGCGCCGGTGAGCGCCGAGGTCATCGGGCCGACGGTGGACCCGCAGGGCAGGTCTGAGCGGGTGACGAAGGTCTGCATCGGCACCCCCGCCTGCTCGCAGGCCAGCGCGAAGGCGGCCGCGCCGAGGGAGTCGGTGGCGTAGCGCAGGTTGGTGTTGACCTTGAGCACCGGCCCGCCGTTCATGTGGATCGGGTGCTCGGGCTCGTGCCGCTCGGGGTAGTTGGGATGGGTGGCGTGAGCCATGTCGCCGGAGGCGACGACCGTCCCGGCCAGCGCCCGCCAGTAGTCCTCCCTGGTCCCGCCGGCGGCCAGGACGATCCGCTCCAGCCACGCGGGCAGCAGGGTCGACTGGGCGCCGCGCTCGGAGGTGCTGCCGACCTCCTCGTGGTCGAAGAGCACGATGACCGGCACCGTGGGCACAGCCGCATCGACGGGCTCGGCGACGGCCTGCAGCAGGGCCCGGACCGCGGCGTACGACGTCGCGAGGTTGTCGAGACGGGCGGAGGCGACGAGCTCGCCGTCACCGCCGATGCGTCGCGCGGGCGTGAGGTCGTGGGTCATGGCGTCGAAGCCGAGCAGGTCCTCGCGCGCGACACCGACCCGGTCCGCGAGCCAGTCGCCGAAGCCACCGGTGCTCCCGCTCCCGGGGCTCCAGTGCGGCGCCAGGTGCTGCTGGTCGTTGAGGTTGAGCCCCTCGGTGCGGACCGTGCGGTCGAGGTGGATCGCCAGCTGGGACACCCGCAGCAGCGGGTCGTCGCGCCGCCACAGGTGCTGGGTGACGCCACCGGGGGCGTCGGTGTCGCGCACCGCGACGCGGCCGGAGAGGCCCAGGTCGCGGTCGAGCCACGAGTTGGTCAACGCGCCGCCGTAGACCTCGACCCCCAGCATCCGCCAGCCGGCCCGGGTCCAGTCCGGGTGCGGCTTGACCCGCAGGTTGGGGGAGTCGGTGTGCGCGCCGACGACCCGGTATGCCGTGTGCGCCGGGCGGTCTGCCGGCAGGTGGGCGGTGGACCAGGCCAGCAGCGAGCCACCCCGGCGCACCACGTAGTGCCCCGGTGCGGCGGGGGTCGCCGCGGTCTCCGCGACCTCGGTGAACCCGGCCTCGACGAGCAGGTCGGCGGCGGAGCGCACGGCGTGGAACGGCGAGGGGGAGGCGTCCAGGTAGGTGCACAGGCCGTCGGCGACCTCGCCGACCTCGGTCGCGAGGCGGGTGAGGCTGCTCACCGGCTCAGGCCCCCACGGGCCGAGTCCAGCCAGAGCTGCTTGGTGGCCAGCTCGGACTCCAGGGCCGCGGCCTTGCGGTCGTCGCCGGCGGCGCGCGCCGCCTCCAGGTCGGCCCCGAGACCCTGCACGGCGCGCTCGAGCTGGTCGACCATGGACCGGGCCCGCGCGTCCAGCTCGGGGTCGGTCCGCCGCCACTGGGAGTCCTCGATGTCGCGGACCTTCTGCTCGACGGCCCGCAGGCGGTTCTCCACCCGCTTGATGTCGGCCCGCGGGACCTTGCCGGCCGCGTCCCAGCGGTCCTGCACCCGGCGCAGCTCGGCCTTGGCCTGGTCGAGGTGGGCCTCGTCGACGGTGATGGCCTCGGCCTCGCCGAGCAGCGCCTCCTTGACCTTGAGGTTCTCGGTGAACTCCGCCTCCTCGGCCGCCACCACCTCGTCCTTGGCGTCGAAGAAGGAGTCCTGGGCGGCCTTGAACCGGGCCCACAGCGCGTCGTCGTCGGCCCGGGACGCGCGGCCGGCGCGCTTCCAGTCCTGCATGAGGCGCTTGAAGGCCCCGGCGGTCTGGCCCCAGTCCTTGCTCGTCGACAGCGCCTCGGCCTCGCGGACCAGGCGCTCCTTGGTGGCCTTCGCGTGCCCGTGCTCCTCGTCGAGCTGGGCGAACCAGGCCTTGCGCATCTTGTCGAAGGCGGACCGCGCGTGGCTGAACCGCTGCCACATCGCGTTCTCCGCCTCCTTGTCCAGGCGCGGCCCGGAGCGCTGGTGCGCCTTCCACTCGTCCAGCAGCTCGCGGATGCGGGCGCTGCTCTGCTTCCACTGCATCCGGCCCGGTTCGGTGGCGGCGATCTGCTCCGCCTCGGCCACGAGCTTCTCGCGCTCCTGGGCGGCCTGCGCCTTGGCCTTGACCCGCTCCTCCTGCTCGGTGCGCGACCGGGTCTTGACCTCCGCCTCGAGCTCCTTGGTGATCGCCTCGAGCGCGGCCAGGTCGCCGACGACGTGGGCCTCGCCGATCTGCTCCTTGAGGTGGGCCAGGGACTGCCGGGCGTCGTGCGCGGACATCTCGGTCCCGGCCAGGCGTGCCTTGAGCAGGTCGGCGGAGGCCAGCATCTCGTCGTACTTGCGGGCGAAGTAGGCCAGCGCCTCCTGCGGTGAGGCGCCGGGGTAGGACCCGACCTCGCGCTCGGTGCCGTCGGCCAGGGTCACGAAGACGGTGCCGTCGTCGGCCACCCGCCCGTGCTTCATCGACTCGCTGGGGTCCGGGTGCGGCTCGGGGCTGGGGGCGGCGACGGCCGACGGCCGCGGCGCCGCCGGCTTGCGGGCGGCGAACATCGCGGGGGAGGGGGCCGACGGCTTCGGGGGAACCGGGGTCTGTGACTCGGCGGGTGCCTCGGGCTCGGCCGGTGCCTCCGGCGCAGCCGGCTCCTCTTCCTGCGCGGGAGCCTCTGCCGCGGGCTCGGTGGGAGTTTCGGCCTCGGACGGTGCGTCTGCCTCGCTCTCGGCCGGGCTGTGCGCCTCGGCCACGGTCTCCGCGTCCGCGGTCGCCTGCGGCTGCCCCTGGTCCGGTGCGCCGGTGGGCTCCACGTCCTGGGTCGCGGCCACCTGGGGCTCGGCCCCCTGGTCGTCAGGCTCGGTCGGGGAGGGCGTCTGCTCGGACACGGTGGTGGCCTCTCGGATAGGGACCGCGAGCGCGACCATCGGGGTCGCCTCGACATGACGTTGACCCCTCGACCCTACCCAACGCGGGCGCCCGCGGCCGGGGCGAGGTCGGGGCGTGGCGGTGCGTAGGGTCGGTCGCATGTTCGTCCGCAGCGTCGTCGCTGACGCCTTCGCCACCAACTGCTACGTCATCGCCCCCGCCCCCGGGGAGGAGTGCGTCGTCGTCGACCCCGGGATCGGCGTCGAGGGGCGGGTGCAGGAGATCCTCGCCGAGCACCGGCTCCGCCCGGCCGCCGTCCTGCTCACCCACGGTCATCTCGACCACGTGTATGCCGTGACCCCGGTCTGCGCGGGCACCACCGCGGTCGGCCCCTACATCCACACCGACGACCGCTACCGGCTGCGCGACCCGCTCTCGTCCCTGAGCCCCGAGCTGGTGCTGGCCATGGAGCAGCAGTTCGGCCGCCGGGCGACCTGGACCGAGCCGGAGGAGGTCGTCGAGCTGGCCGACGCGCAGGACCTGGAGATCGCGGGCCTGCGGATCGGTGTGGCCCATGCACCGGGCCACACCGAGGGATCGGTGCTGTTCACCACCACGGGGGTGCCGGACGGCATACCGGCGGAGGAGCTGGACCGCACGGTGATCTCCGGGGACGTGCTCTTCGCCGGCTCCATCGGCCGCACCGACCTGCCGGGGGGCGACGGTGCGGCGATGCAGCGCAGCCTGCGCGACGTCGTCCTCCCCCTGGCCGACTCCTCGCTCGTGCTCCCCGGGCACGGCCCGGCGACGACCATGGCGCGCGAGCGCGCGACCAACCCCTACCTCACGGCCCTGTCACCGGACGGCCGCTGACCCCTACGCGTCGGCGCTGCCGGACCCCCCGGCGGCGGGGCCGGCGCCGTGCAGCTCGCGGTGCAGCCGCTGCATCCGGGCGTCCAGCTCCGCGGCGCTCGTCGCGGCGTCCTTGAGCTCGCCGAGCAGCCCTTCGGGCACGTTGCCGTCGTACTTGTAGTGGATCTTGTGCTCGGTGCTGGCCCAGAAGTCCATGGCGATGGTGCGCAGCTGGACCTCGACGGGCACGTCCACCCGCCCGGTGGAGAGGAAGACCGGGATCTCGACGATCGCGTGCAGGCTGGCGTAGCCGTTGGCCTTCGGCTCGGCGATGTAGTCCGACACCCGCCGGATGGTCAGGTCGTCCTGCTGGGTGAGCAGGTCGAAGATGCGGTAGGCGTCGGTGACGAAGCTGCACGACACCCGGATGCCCGCGATGTCGGTGATCTCCCGGCGGATGGTGTCGAGGTCGAGGGCCAGGCCGCGGCGCAGCACCTTCTCGCGCAGGCTGTCCGGCGACTTCACCCGGCTGGAGACGTGCTCGATGGGGTTGTAGTCGTGCATGTGCGCGAACTCGTCGCGCAGGATCTCGATCTTGGTCTCGACCTCGCGCAGCCCGAACTCGTACTCCAGCAGGAAGCGCTGCAGCTGCCCGCCCACCTCGCGCAGCTGGGCGGGCGTGATGCTGCCCTCCGCGGCGAGGGCGAGGGAGGGCGGCTCGGCAGCGGCAGCGGTGCTCATGCCCCCCACTATGCCTCGCGGCGGCCCCGCGCGCCCGTGCCCGTGCCCGTCCGGCCGGCGGCGGGGGCACGGCATACCCCTCGATAGACTCCCCGGGTGATCTCCCCGCGCACGCCCTCCGGTGTCCTCGAGCTGCTGCCGCCCGAGCAGGTCGCCTTCCAGAGGATGCTGGACGCGATCCGCTCCGGCTACGAGCGCTTCGGCTTCCTGCCCATCGAGACGCCCGTCTTCGAGCGCTCGGACGTGCTGCTCACCAAGACCGGCGGCGAGACCGAGCGGCAGGTCTACTTCGTGCAGTCGACGGGGGCGCTGGACAAGGCCCGGGCCGACGGCGGCGACGACACGCTGCCCGACCTGGCGCTGCGCTTCGACCTCACGGTGCCGCTCGCGCGCTACGTCGCGGAGCACGAGCACCAGCTGACCTTCCCGTTCCGCCGCTACCAGATGCAGCGCGTCTACCGCGGCGAGCGTCCGCAGCGGGGTCGCTTCCGCGAGTTCTACCAGTGCGACGTCGACATCATCGGCTCGGGCGAGCTCTCGGTCCGCCACGACGCCGAGGCGCCGGCCATCATCAACGCCATCTTCACCGACCTGGCCATCGGCACCTTCACCATCCAGGTCAACAACCGCCGGCTGCTGCGCGGCTTCTACGAGGACCTCGGCATCACCGACGCCGAGGTCCAGGCCGCCGTGCTGCGGGAGGTCGACAAGCTCGACAAGCGGGGCGCCGACTACCTGCGGACCACCCTGACCGGGGAGGGGTTCGGGCTGTCCGAGGAGGTCGTCGAGCGCATCCTGGCCTTCGTGCAGACCCGCTCCAGCGGCCACGACGACGCCCTGGCCCGGTTGGCCGAGGTCGAGGCGGGGTCGACCGGCAGCAGCGCGCTCGCCGAGGGGGTGGCCGAGCTGCGCGAGGTGCTGTCGCTGGTGCGCGCCCTCGGGGTGCCGGAAGACAACTACTGCCTCAACTTCTCCATCGCGCGCGGCCTGGACTACTACACCGGGACCGTCTACGAGACGACCCTGGACGAGCACCCCGAGCTCGGCTCGATCTGCTCCGGCGGGCGCTACGACGACCTGGCCGGGCAGTACACGAGGTCGCGCCTGCCCGGGGTCGGCATCTCCATCGGCCTGTCCCGGCTGTTCTGGCAGCTGCGCGAGGCCGGGCTCGTCGACGCCTCGGCCGGACAGTCGACCGTGCAGGTCCTCGTGCCCCAGGTCGACCCCGCCCTGCTCGACGACCAGCTCGCGCTGGCCTCCCAGCTGCGGCACGGCGGCATCAACACCGAGGCGGTCCTCGACGGCGGCAAGCTCGGCAAGCAGCTGCGGTATGCCGACCGCGCCGGGATCCGCTTCGTCGCCATCCTGGGCCCGCAGGAGGCCGCCGACGGCACGGTCACCCTCAAGGACCTGCGCCGCCAGGACCAGTTCACCGTGCCGCGCGACGAGGTCGTCAGCGCGCTGCGGGTCGAGCTGGCCCAGCCGCTGGTCTGAGGCGGGCCGGGCGCGCGTCCGGTGTGCGCTGGAAAGGCGTCCGGTAGGCGCTGGACACGCGTCCGGTGTGTCCTGGACGCGCGTCCTGTGCGTGCTGGACGCGCGTCCTGTGCAGGGGAGGGGGCGGCGGTCAGTCCTCGACGGTGACGGAGAGCAGGCTGATGGGCTGCGCGGGGGCGCCGTCGCCGCCGCCGGAGGCGGTGCCCTCGGCGGCCACCGCCTCGATGACGTCCAGGCCCTCGGTGACCTGCCCGAAGATGCTGTAGCCGCCGCCCTCGACCGGCAGCTGGGTCTCCTCGTAGACGACGAAGAACTGGCCGCCGTTGCTGTTCGGGTCCTGGGTGCGGGCCATCGCCAGGGTGCCGGGCGGGTACATGCCCGTCTCGGGGGCGTTCTCGATGCCGTAGCCGTAGCCGGGGTTGCCCTGGCCGGTGCCCGTCGGGTCGCCGCACTGCAGCACGTAGATGCCCTCCGTCGTGAGCCGGTGGCACGGGCTGTCCTGCCAGTAGCCCTCCTCGGCGAGGAAGGCGAACGAGGCCACCGTCTGCGGCGCCTGCTCGGCATACAGCTCCAGCTGCACGTCGCCGCAGGTGGTCTCCAGGGTCGCCGTCACCGTCCCCGTGCCCCCGAGCGGCTCGGGGAGGTCCTGCGGTGAGTAGGTCGTGACGTCGGCCGGGGGCTCCGGAGCCTCGTCGCACGACAGCGGCGCCGGGGAGGCGCCGGACGTCTCGCCCTCGGGCTGGACCCCCGGGGACGACTCGCCCCCGCAGGCGGTGAGCAGGAGCAGGCTGGCGGCGAGGGGCGCGAGTCGACGGTGCACCCGGGCATCCTCGCACGCGGCTTTGGACGCGCCGCCCGGCCGTGTTAGCGTGCTAGCGCGTTGATACAGCAGGACGTGACGAGGCGAGAGGACGGGCATGAAGCAGCGGGACACCGGGAGCGCCGCGCGGGCGGGCGTCCGCGCCGACCTCGCCGCCGTGCTCGCCGGTCTGACCGAGCCCACGGCCGTGGACGCCTTCCTGGACGACCTGTGCACCCCCGCCGAGATCGAGGCCCTGGCCGACCGCTGGTCGGTGGTGCCCCTGCTCGCCGAGGGTATGTCGTACCGCCAGATCCACGACGTCACCGGGGTGAGCGTGACGACGGTCGGGCGGATCGCCCGGTGCGTGGACGGCGGCGCCGGCGGCTACCGTGCCGCCCTGGAGCATCGCCGTGCGCATCCGGCGGCCGCCCCGTCCGCCTGAGGCGCCCGACGGCGTGCGCCGCCCCCGACAGCACCAGCCCCACCTCCCGGTCACCGCACGCGGTGCCCGACCCTGATCCTGCGAGAGAGGTCCCGATGACCCCGCCTGCCCAGCCCCGCGAGCGCCTGCGCGTGGCGATCCAGAAGTCCGGCCGCCTCGGCGACCCGGCCCGCGAGCTGCTCGCCTCCTGCGGGCTGACCTGGCGCGAGAGCCGCGACCGGCTGTTCTGCTACGGCGAGAGCCTGCCGGTCGACCTGCTCCTGGTCCGCGACGACGACATCCCCGGCCTCATCGCCGACGGCGTCTGCGACCTCGGGATCGTCGGCCGCAACGTGCTCGTCGAGCACGGCCTCGCCCGGGAGGCCCAGGGCCGCGGTGTGGAGCTCACCGAGTGGCGCCAGCTCGGCTGGGGCACCTGCCGCCTCGACATCGCCATCGACGAGGAGCAGGAGTGGACCGGGCCGGAGCAGCTGGCCGGGCTGCGGATCGCCACGTCCTACCCGCACACCCTCGGCCGCTGGCTGGCCGAGCAGGGCGTCCAGGCCGACCCGGTCGTGCTCAACGGCTCGGTCGAGATCGCCCCCCGCCTCGGGCAGGCCGACGTGGTCTGCGACCTGGTGTCCACCGGCGGCACGCTGCGGGCCAACCAGCTCACCCCGGTCACGACCATCCTGCACAGCGAGGCCGTCATCGCCGGCCCGGGGCGGACCCTCGACGACGGGCGCCAGGAGATCGCGGACCTGCTGCTGCGCCGGCTGGACGGTGCCGTGCAGCTCAAGGAGTCGCGGCTGCTCATGCTCCGTGCCGCGCGCGAGGGCCTCGACGACGTCCTCGGGCTGCTGCCCACCGGTCACGAGCCGACGGTGACGGCCGTCGAGGGCCGTGACGAGGTGGCCCTGCAGATGCTCGTGCACGGCCCGGTGTCCTGGGCCCGGCTCGAGGACCTCAAGCGGGCCGGCGCGCACAACCTCATGGTGCTGCCGGTGGAGGGGATGCTGGCATGAACATCCTCACCTGGGCCGACCTCGACGACACCCAGCGCCGGGACGCGCTGCGCCGGGGGACCGCCGCGGCCGGGCCGGAGGTCACCGCCGGGGTCGCGCAGATCCTGCAGCAGGTCCGCGAGGGCGGCGACGACGCGCTGCTCGAGCTCACCGCCCGGCTGGACGGGGCGCGGCCGGCCGGCCTGCGGGTGCCGGTGGCCGACCGGGACGCCGCGGTGGCGGCGCTCGACCCGGGCCTGCGTGCCGCGATCTCCGAGGCGGCGCAGCGCATCCGCGTCTTCCACGAGGCCGGCATGCAGCGGGGGTATGCCGTGGAGACCGCCCCCGGGGTGGTCTGCCGGCGGGTGGTACGCCCGATCCGGCGGGTCGGCCTCTACGTCCCCGCGGGGTCGGCCCCGCTGCCGAGCACCGCGCTCATGCTGGGCGTGCCCGCCCAGCTCGCCGGCTGCCCCGAGGTCGTGCTGTGCACACCGCCGCGCCCCGACGGCACCGCCGACCCGGCCGTGCTGGCCGCGGCCGCCGAGTGCGGCATCGAGGACGTCTTCGTCGTCGGCGGTGCCCAGGCGATCGCCGCCATGGCCTACGGCACCGCGTCGGTCCCGCTGTGCGACAAGCTCTTCGGACCGGGCAACGCCTGGGTGACCGAGGCCAAGCGGCAGGTGAGCACCGCGGAGGGCGGCCCCGGCATCGACATGCCGGCCGGTCCCTCGGAGGTCCTCGTGATCGCCGACGCCGGCGCCGACCCGGAGTTCGTCGCCGCCGACCTGCTCTCCCAGGCCGAGCACGGCCCGGACAGCCAGGTCGTCCTGCTCACCGACAGCCGGCAGCTGGCGTCCGCCGTCGCCGCCCAGGTCGCCGAGCAGGTCGAGTCGTTGCCGCGGGCCGACATCGCCCGCAAGGCGCTGGCGTCCTCGCGCCTGGTCGTCACCGCCGACCTCGACGAGGCGGTGGACGTCTCCAACGACTACGCCCCCGAGCATCTCATCCTGGCCCTGCGGGACGCCGAGGACTGGGTGGGGCGCATCGACCGGGCCGGGTCGGTCTTCCTCGGCGACCACACCCCGGAGACCCTCGGCGACTACTGCTCGGGCACCAACCACGTGCTCCCCACGGCCGGGGCCGCGCGGTTCACCGGCGGGGTCAACGTCTCCGCCTTCCAGATCGCGATGACCGTCCAGCAGGCCACGCCGGAGGGGCTGGCCATGGTGGGACCGTGCGCGGTGACCCTCTCCGAGGCCGAGGCGCTGCACGCCCACCAGCGCGCGGTGACACGTCGCCTGGCCCGGCTGCCCGAGGAGTCGGCGCCGTGAGCCCGCAACGCCCGGAGCTGGCCTTCCCCACCGACCTCCTGCGGCCCGACCTGCGCGGCTTCGCCGGCTACTCCTCGGCCCGCACCAGCTTCCCCACCGGCCCCGTGGACCGCATCTGGCTCAACGCCAACGAGTCCGGCGTGGCCAACCCCGCGGACTCCTCGGGGGCCTCGCGGCGCTACCCGGACCCGCAGCCCGCCGAGCTCGTGGAGGCCTTCGCCGACCTGTGGGCGACCACGCCGGACCGGGTCGTCGTCGGCCGCGGCAGCGACGAGGCGATCGAGCTGCTCGTGCGCAGCCTGTGCCGGCCCGGCGGCGACGGCGTCGTGGTCACCTCCCCGACCTTCGGGATGTATGCCGTGTCCGCCCGCCTCCACGGCGTCCCCGTCGTGGACGTGCCCCAGGTGGACGACGGCCTGCGCTGGCACGTCGACACCGCGGCCGTCGCCCGGGCCGCCCGCGAGCAGGGCGCCCGCGTGGTCTTCCTCGCCTCGCCGGGCAACCCGACCGGGTCGGTGGTGCCGCTGCGCGAGGTGGCCCGGCTGGCCGACGAGCTCGCCGACCAGGCCGTCGTCGTCGTCGACGAGGCCTACGGCGAGTTCGCGGCCCAGCGCTCGGCCGTCACCCTGCTCGAGGAGCACCCCACGCTGGTCGTGCTCCGCACCCTGTCCAAGGCGCACGCCCTGGCGGGCGCCCGGGTCGGAATCGCGCTGGCGCACCCCGACCTCACCGCGGTGCTGCGCCGGGTGCAGGCCCCCTACCCGCTGCCCGAGCCGGTGACCGGCCTCGCGCTGAGGGCGCTGGCGCCCCAGGCGCTGCAGGCCACCGGGGAGCACGTGGGAGAGGTGCTGCGGCTGCGCGACGAGGTCGGACGCTGGCTGCGCGACCTGCCCGAGGTGGGCACCGTCTACGCCAGCGAGGCCAACTTCTTCCTCGTCCGCAGCGACGACCCGGACGGGCTGCTGCAGACCCTGGACGCCGCCGGCATCGTGGTCCGCGACATGCGCCACCTGCCCGGCCTCCACGACGCGCTGCGCATCACCATCGGCACCGGCCCGGAGATGCGCGCCCTGCGCGGCGCCCTGGCCGACCGCCCCACGCCCCGCCCCACCCCCCGACCGACCCCGACCGAGGAGACCCCCGCATGAGCCCCCGCCCGATCTGCTTCGTCGACCGCGACGGCACGATCATCACCGAGCCCCACGACCACCAGGTCGACGCGCTCGACAAGGTGGCCTTCGTCGACGGCGTCGTCCCGGCCCTGCTGCGCATCCAGGGCGCCGGCTTCGACCTCGTCATGGTGAGCAACCAGGACGGCCTCGGCACCGAGTCCTTCCCGCAGGCCGACTTCGACGCCGCCCACGGCCTGGTCATGCAGGTGCTGACGAGCCAGGGCGTCACCTTCAAGGACGTCTACCTCGACCCGCACCCCGCCGGCCCGGACGCGCCGTGGACCCGCAAGCCCGGCATCGGCATGGTGGTGCACCTGCTCAAGGACCGCGGCGTCGACTGGGAGCGCAGCGTCATGGTCGGCGACCGGGAGACCGACCGGGAGTTCGGTGACAACCTCGGCATCCGCACCTACCTGCTGCCCGGCGACAGCTGGGACCAGATCGCCCACGAGCTGGCCGACGCCCCGCGCACCGCGCGGGTCGAGCGGGCCACCTCGGAGACGAGCATCACGGTCGACGTCGACCTCGACGCGACCGGGGGCAGCGAGATCTCCACCGGCATCGGCTTCTACGACCACATGCTGGACCAGCTGGCCAAGCACGGCGGCTTCCGGATGCGGGTCGCCTGCAGCGGGGACCTGCACATCGACGACCACCACACCGTCGAGGACGTCGCCCTGGCGGTCGGCGAGGCCATCCGCACCGCGCTCGGCGACAAGCGGGGCATCGGCCGCTACGGCTTCACCCTGCCCATGGACGAGGCCCAGGCCACGGCCGCCCTCGACCTGTCCGGGCGCCCCTACTTCGCCTACGAGGGCAGCTTCGAGCGGGAGAGCGTGGGCGACTTCTCGACCGAGATGGTGGAGCACTTCTGGCGCTCCTTCGCCGACGCCATGCGCTGCACGCTGCACCTGTCGGTCACCGGCAGCAACACCCACCACATGATCGAGGTCGGCTTCAAGGCGGTCGCCCGGGCGCTGCGGATGGGCATCGCCCGCCAGGGCGACGCCAGCGAGCTGCCCTCGACCAAGGGCGTCCTGTGAGGGTCGCCCTGGTCGACGGGGGCGGCACCAACATCGGGTCGGTGAGCTACGCCCTCGAGCGCCTCGGTGCCAGCAGCCGGCTCACCGCCGACCCCGGCGACATCCTCGCCGCGGACCGGGTCGTCCTGCCCGGTGTCGGGGCGGCGGGCGCCGGCATGCGCCGGCTGCGCGAGCTCGGGCTCGTCGACGTGCTGCACGAGGTGCAGGCGCCGCTGCTCGGCGTGTGCCTGGGCATGCAGCTGCTCTTCGAGCGCTCCGCCGAGGACGGCGGGGTCGACACCCTGGGCCTCGTGCCGGGCGAGGTGCGCGGCATACCTCCCCGTCCCGGGGTGCGGGTGCCGCACATGGGCTGGAACTCCCTCGTCGACCTCGTCGAGGACCCGTTGCTCACCGGGGTCGAGGAGGGGGACCGGGCCTACTTCGTCCACTCCTACGCCGCCCCCACCAGCGCGCAGACGCTGGCGGCGACCGAGCACGGTGGCCGCTGGAGCGCCGTGGTCCGCTCCGGCAACCGCTGGGGCGCGCAGTTCCACCCGGAGAGGTCCTCCGCGCTCGGAGCGAGGATTCTGCGAAACTTCCTCCTGGAGGTCGAACGATGACGCGACGCGTCAGCCCCGCACCCGACACCGGAGAGACCGACGTGACCCAGACCGGACCGTTCACCGTCTACCCCGCCATCGACGTCCGTGCCGGCGCGGTCGTCCGCCTGCTCAAGGGCGACTACGACCAGGAGACCCGCTACACCGACAACCCGGTGGCGGTCGCCGAGAACTACGCCCGCTCCGGGGCCGCCTGGCTGCACCTCGTCGACCTCGACGCGGCCCGCGCCGGCGGCTACACCCTGGGCGAGACCCTCACCAGGATCGTGGAGACCACCGGGCTGCGGGTGCAGACCGGGGGAGGGGTGCGCAGCAGCGACGACGTGCAGCAGCTGCTGGACGCCGGCGCCGAACGGGTGGTCGTCGGCTCGCTCGCGGTGCGCGAGCCGGAGACCGTCACCGGCTGGCTGGACCGTTTCGGCCCGGACCGCATCACCGTCGCCCTCGACACCCGCATCGGGGAGGACGGCCGGTGGGTGCTGCCCACCGCCGGCTGGACCTCGGTCGGCGAGCAGGACCTCACCACGACGCTGCACCGTTACCACGGGTCCGGGCTGCAGCACGTGCTGTGCACCGACATCGGCCGCGACGGCACCCTCTCCGGGCCGAACTTCCACCTCTACACGATGCTCACCCGCTCCAACCCCGCCCTGCAGGTCCAGGCGTCGGGCGGGGCGCGCTCGGTCGACGACGTGCGCGCCGCGAAGCGCAACGGCTGCGCGGGGATCATCCTCGGCAAGGCGTTGCTCGAGGGCCGCCTCACCGTCGCCGACGCCGTCCTGGAGGAGCAGGTATGACGCTCGCCCGCCGGATCATCCCCTGCCTGGACGTGCGTGACGGGCGGGTCGTCAAGGGCACCCGCTTCCGTGACCACCGCGACATGGGCGACATCGTCGAGCTGGCGCAGCGCTACGCCGCCTCCGGCGCCGACGAGCTCGTCTTCTACGACATCACCGCGAGCCCGGAGGGCCGCGGCGTGGACGTCGGCTGGGTGGAGCGGGTGGCCCGCAGCATCGACATCCCGTTCTGCGTGGCCGGCGGGATCAGGTCGGTCGAGACGGCCCGGGCGGTCCTGCACGCCGGGGCCGACAAGGTCTCGGTCAACACCCCGGCCACGCAGCGTCCCGAGCTGGTGGGCGAGCTGGCCGAGGCCTTCGGCGTGCAGTGCGTCGTCGTCGGCGTCGACAGCCTGCGCGACGAGGACGGCCACTGGCGCATCCGGCAGCTCACCGGCAGCCCGGACGCCACCCGCGCGCTGGAGGTCACGACCCTGGAGTGGGTGCGCCGGGTCGTGGACCTGGGCGCCGGCGAGGTCGTGCTCAACTGCATGGGCTCGGACGGCGTCCGGGACGGCTACGACCTCGAACAGCTGGCCGCGGTGCGCGAGGTGTGCCCGGTGCCGCTGGTCGCCAGCGGGGGCGCGGGCGCGGCCCGGCACTTCGTCGACGTCTTCCGCGAGGCCGACGTCGACGGTGCGCTGGCGGCCACCGTCTTCCACGACGGGTCCATCCCCATCCCCGACCTGAAGCAGCAGCTGGCCCGGGCAGGGGTCGAGGTCCGGCTGGACGCCTCCCCGGCCCCCACGCAGGAGGCATCGTGAGCAGCTCGCCCCCCGCCCCCGACGACCGAGCGCCGCGCATGGTTGACCCTGACCCCGACCGAGCGCCGCGAATGGTTGGCCCTGAGGACGACCGAGCGTCGCGCATGGTTGGCCCCGAGGACGACCGAGCGTCGCGCATGGTGGGTTTCGAGGTCGCGGACGTGGACTTCGCCAAGACCGACGGCCTGGTGCCCGGCGTGGTCCAACACGCGCGCACGGGGCAGGTGCTCATGGTCGGCTTCCTCGACGAGCAGGCGCTCCGGGTGACGCTGGACACCGGGCTCGCGACCTTCCACAGCCGCAGCCGCGGGACGCTGTGGACCAAGGGGGAGACGAGCGGCAACGTGCTGCGCGTCGAGGCGGTCGAGCTCGACTGCGACCGCGACACCCTGCTGCTGCACGCCATCCCCACCGGACCGACGTGCCACACCGGTGAGCAGACGTGCTTCGACCCCGGCGCGCGGCCCGGGTCCTTCGTGCACGCGCTGGACGAGGTCGTGCGGGGACGGCAGCAGGAGCTGCCCGAGGGGTCCTACACCACGACGCTGTTCACCGGCGGCGTGCGGCGGATCGCGCAGAAGGTGGGCGAGGAGGGCGTGGAGACCGCGCTGGCCGCGGTGGCGCAGGACGACGAGGCGCTGCTGGGGGAGTCGGCCGACCTCGTCTACCACCTGCTCGTGCTGCTGCGCTCGCGCGACCTGGGCCTCACCGACGTCGAGCGGGTGCTGCGGCGGCGGCACGGCTGAGCCGGCCGGGCCACGGTGGCCGCGTGGGTGCAGCCGCCGGGGTATGCCGCGACCCGTTCAGTCGGCGCGCGGACGCGCGCGCAGGCCGACCTGCGCCAGCTCGAGGTCGGCCAGCGCCCGGATCGCGGCAGGGTCCCCCGAGCGCCATGCGGCGACGGGGTCGTCGGCGAGCCGTTGCAGGCGGCTGGGGTGCTGGTGGACCAGGGCCCGCAGCGCGAGCAGCTCCTGGGACCGGGGGTCGTGCAGCTCCTTGCCCAGGGAGCGGGCTCGGAGCACCCACGAGAGCCGGACGACGAGCCACAGCAGGACCACGAGCAGGATGGGCGTGGCCGTCGACAGGATGCTCACCACCCACGCCACGGTCCGGACGGCGGCCTCCAGCCGGTCGCCGGCGCTGACCAGGTCGGTCCCGACGCCGGCGGCCCCGGTGAAGGGCGTGTCGAGCTGGTCGCCGACCAGCGGGATCTCGGTGACCCGGCCGGCCACCTCGTTCATCCGTGACTCCAGCCCTGACCCGGCCGCCCGCAACGGCTCCGCCGGCGCCGCCAGCGTCATGACGAGGTCGAACACCAGCCGTCCCACCAGGACCCAGGCGACCACCCACCCGAGGACCAGCAGGTCGGCGACGACCTGGCGGGAGCGACGGGCAGGGGCATCGGCGTACCAGCGCATGCCCGCAGTCTCCTCCAGGCGGCACCGTGCGCGCGGGAGGCTTGCACCGGACGCGCGCTCCGCGCACACCGGACGCGTCCTCTGCCCACACCGGACGCGTCCTCCGCACGCACCGGACGCGTCCTCCGCGCGCACCGGGCGGCATACGGCCCGGGTCCGTCGTCACCTGAGAGGATCACGGACGTGAGCGCGTCCGTGGCCAGCACCCCCCGCACCCCGCTGCAGCGGGCGTCGGGGGACTGGCTCGACCACCTGCGGGTGGAGCGCGGCCGGTCCGAGCACACCCTGCGGGCCTACCGGCGCGACCTCGACCGCTACCTGCGCTACCTGGCCGGTCGGGGCGTCACCGCCCCGGAGCAGGTGCAGGAGCGGCACGTCACCGACTTCCTCGCGCACCTGCGCACCGGCGACGACGAGCACGGACCGCTCGCGCCGACCTCGGCCGCCCGCGCGGTGGTGGCGGTGCGCGGCCTGCACACCTTCCTCGCCGTCGAGGGCGAGACCGTGGCGGACCCGGCCCGCGAGGTCGCCCCTCCCACGCCGCCGCGCCGCCTGCCCAAGGCGCTGACCGTGCACGACGTCGAGCGGCTCCTGCAGGCGGCCGCGGTGGGTGACACCCCCGCCGCGCTGCGCGACCGGGCGCTGCTCGAGGTGCTCTACGGCTGCGGCGCCCGGGTCAGCGAGGCCGTCGCGCTGGACGTCGACGACCTCGAGCTCGGCCGCGCGGGTGACGGCACCGGAGGGGTGGTCCGACTGTTCGGGAAGGGACGCAAGGAACGGATCGTGCCGATGGGCCGCTACGCCCGGGACGCCCTCGACGCGTGGCTGGTGCGGGGCCGCCCCGGGCTGGCGAGGAAGGGTCCCGGCACGCCCGCCGTCTTCGTCAACGCGCGCGGGGGACGGCTGTCCCGGCAGTCGGCGTGGACCGCGATCCGGACGTACGCCGACCGGGCGGGGCTGCGCGGCGAGATCTCACCGCATACCCTCCGGCACTCCTTCGCCACGCACCTCCTCGACGGGGGAGCGGACGTCCGCGTCGTCCAGGAGCTGCTCGGCCACGCCTCGGTCGCGACGACGCAGATCTACACCCACGTCTCGACGCAGCACCTCAGAGAGGTGTATGCGCAGTCCCACCCCCGGGCCCGCAGCGGCGGTCAGGTCTCAACCTGAGGTCGAGGTGAAGGCAGATGGCCCTGCCCCGGACCGGTGGATTAGGGTCGGAGCGATCGGCGGGACGCCGACCACGACCCACCACGCACCTGGAGACACCACGTGACCCACGACCGGCTGCCCGGTACCGAGACCTCGGGCGTGGGGCAGGAAGGCCCCACCGGCCGCCCGTTGCCCGACTTCGCCGTCCCCCCGCCCCTGGCCAGCCACGGTCCGGCCCGCGTCATCGCGATGTGCAACCAGAAGGGCGGGGTCGGCAAGACCACGACCACCATCAACCTGGGCGCCGCGCTGGCGGAGTACGGCCGGAAGGTGCTCATGGTCGACTTCGACCCGCAGGGCGCGCTGTCGGTCGGCTTCGGGGTGCGCGCCCACGACCTCGACGTGACGATCTACAACCTGCTCGTCGAGCGCGGCCACGACGTCCGCGACGTCATCCAGCCCACGCGCATCCCCGGCATCGACATCCTGCCGACCAACATCGACCTCTCGGCGGCGGAGGTCCAGCTCGTGGGCGAGGTCGCGCGCGAGCAGGTCCTGGCCCGCGTCCTGCGCCCGGTGCTCGACGACTACGACGTCGTCTTCATCGACTGCCAGCCCTCCCTCGGCCTGCTCACCGTCAACGCGCTCACCGCCGCGCACGGCGTCGTCATCCCGTTGGAGACCGAGTTCTTCGCCATGCGCGGCGTCGCCCTGCTCATCGAGACCATCGAGAAGATCACCGACCGGCTCAACCCGCGCCTGGAGGTCGACGGCATCCTCGCCACGATGTACGACGGCCGCACCCTGCACTCCCGCGAGGTCGTCCGCAGCGTCGTCGACCACTTCGGCGACACCGTCTTCCACACCGTCATCAGTCGCACGGTGAAGTTCCCGGACGCCACGCTGGCCGCCGAGCCCATCACCACCTACGCCAGCACGCACTCGGGCGCGGAGGCCTACCGGCAGCTCGCCCGCGAGCTCGTCTCGCGCGGCGGCGCCCCCTGAGCGAGGTGGGTATGCCTCCCGCCGGCGACGCCAGGCCCGAGACCCCGGGCGGGGTCCTGGTCGCGGGGCGGGCCGGGTTCGAGGTGCACCTCGACGTCTTCTCCGGACCGTTCGAGCTGCTGCTCGGCCTCATCGCCAAGCACAAGCTCGACGTCACCGAGATCGCCCTGGCCAGGGTGACCGACGAGTTCGTCGCCTACCTGCGGGCGGCGCAGGACGGCGAGGGGGAGTGGGACCTGTCCCAGGCCAGCGAGTTCGTCCTCATCGCCGCCACCCTGCTCGACCTCAAGGCCGCCCGGCTGCTGCCGAGTGCGCGGGAGGACGACGAGGAGGACCTCGCCCTCATCGAGGCGCGGGACCTGCTCTTCGCCCGGCTGCTGCAGTACCGCGCGTTCAAGCAGGTCGCCGACGAGCTGCGGCTGCAGATGGAGGGCAAGGGCCGGATCTTCGCCCGCGACGTCGGGGTCGAGGAGCGCTTCGCCTCGCTGCTGCCCGAGCTCGTGCTGACCATCACCCCGGAGCAGCTCGCGATGATCGCCGGGCGGGCGATGATCCCCAAGCCACCGCCCACGGTCGGCGTGGAGCACCTGCACGCCGCCCAGGTGTCGGTGCGCGAACAGGCCTCGATCGTCGTGGCGCGGCTGCGCGAGCGGGGGAGCGCGAGCTTCCGCGAGCTGGTGGCGGACGCCGACTCCACGCTGGTCATCGTGGCCCGCTTCCTCTCGCTGCTGGAGCTGTTCCGCGACACCGTGGTCGCCCTGGACCAGGACGAGGCGCTGGGTGAGCTCACGGTGCGCTGGACCGGCCCCGAGGGTGCCGCGGTGGCCCCGGTGGGCACCGAGTTCGACGAGGAGGTGACCGGTGAGCCGGTCGGATGACCAGGACACGACCCCGGTGACGCGCGGCGACGGCATACCGTCGACCGGCACCGACATCGGCACCGAGCCGGAGCCCGGGCCCGAGCCGCAGCAACCGGCGGCGGAGCCCGAGGACCCGCAGGAGCCCACAGCCCTGGACGTCCGCGCCCTGCCCGGTGGCGCCCGGTCGGCCGTCGAGGCCGTCCTCATGGTCATCGACGAGCCGGTCACCGAGGAGGCGCTGGCCAGCGCCCTCGAGCTGCCGCTGGACGAGGTCGGCGCCGTGCTCGACGCGCTCGCCCAGGAGTATGCCGAGGGCCAGCGGGGCTTCATGCTGCGCCGGCTGGGCGGCGGGTGGCGGATCTACAGCCGGCCGGAATACGCGCCGGTGGTGGAGAAGTTTCTCCTGGGAGGCCAGCAGGCGCGGCTGACCCAGGCCGCGCTCGAGACCCTCGCGGTCATCGCCTACCGGCAGCCCATCAGCCGGGCCCGGATCGGCGCCATCCGCGGGGTCAACGTGGACGGTGTCGTGCGGACCCTGCTGGCCCGCGGCATGGTCACCGAGGCCGGCCAGGACCCCACCGGCGGCGCGGTGCTCTACGGCACGACCGACCTGTTCCTGCAGCGGATGGGCCTGGACGGGCTGGACGACCTGCCGGCGCTCGCCCCCTATCTCCCCTCGGCCGAGGTGCTCGAGGAGCTCGCATCGGAAGGACTCGCATGACCAACGGCAAGCAGCGACCCGGCTCACGGGGCGGCGACAAGGGCCAGGGCAAGGGCCAGGGCAAGGGTGCCCCCCGGGGCGGCGCTCGCTCCGGCGGACGCACCGCAGGCGGACGCTCCGGCGGGCGCGGCGGCGCCCCCGGCGTCCCGGCTCAGGGCGGAGGCGCCGGCCCGCGCCGCGCGGGGGGCAGCCGTCCGCCGCGACGCCGTCGGCCCACCACGCCGCCGGACCCCGCCTCCCGCGACGTCCACAGCCCCGAGGGCGTCCGCCTGCAGAAGCTGCTGGCCGGTGCCGGCTTCGGCAGCCGCCGCGCCTGCGAGAAGCTCATCGAGGAGGGCCGCGTCGAGGTCGACGGCCAGGTGGTCGTCGAGCTGGGCGTCCGGGTCGACCCGGCCACCCAGACCGTGCACGTGGACGGCGACCGCGTCGTCGTCGACACCGACAAGGTCTACCTCGCCTTCAACAAGCCGGCCGGCGTCGTCTCCACCATGGAGGACGACGAGGGGCGGCCCTGCCTCACCGACTACGTGGGCCACCTGTCCCAGCGGCTCTTCCACGTCGGCCGCCTGGACGTCGACACCGAGGGCCTGCTGCTGCTCACCAACGACGGCGACCTCGCGCACAAGCTGCAGCACCCGGCCTACGGCGTCCCCAAGACCTACGTCGCGCAGGTGCACGGCGTCGTCGGGCCGGGGATCGGCAAGCAGCTGCGCGACGGGGTCCAGCTCGAGGACGGCGTCGCCAAGGCCGACAGCTTCCGGCTGGTCGACGACATCCCGGGCCACTCCATCGTGGAGGTGGTGCTCCACGAGGGCCGCAAGCACATCGTCCGCCGGATGATGGAGGAGGTCGGCTACCCGGTCGAGGCGCTGTCCCGGGTGCAGATCGGCCCGATCCGGCTGGCGGAGCTGCGCCCGGGCAAGTACCGCGCGCTCTCCGCCGAGGAGGTCGCCCAGCTCTACCGCTCGGCGGGGGAGTAGGGCACCAGGACGGTCCCGTGCGCGTCGGGCACGTGCCCGAGATCCACGGGACCGTCGGCGGCACGGCCGGGGCGGGTATGCCGTTCCCCTCGCCGGGTAGGGTGGCCGGGTGTCCGCACCGCCCCTCACCGTCGCCATCGACGGGCCCTCCGGGTCCGGCAAGTCCTCCGTCTCCCGGGCGGTCGCCCGTGAGCTCGGCCTGGCCTACCTGGACACCGGCGCGATGTACCGCGCCCTGGCCTGGCACTGCCTCGAGCAGGGTCTGGACCTCGGCGACCGGGAGGCGGTGGCCCAGGCCGCCCGGGACCTGCCGCTCGACATGCCGACCGACCCGGACGAGCAGAGCGTCGCCGTCGGCGGCACCGACGTCACCGGTGCGATCCGCGAGCAGCGGGTCACCGAGCAGGTCTCCGCGGTCGCGACCAACCTCGACGTGCGCGCCGAGCTGCGGCGCCGGCAGCGCGAGGTCATCGGCGCCCAGCGCGAGCAGCGCGGCGGCATCGTGGCCGAGGGCCGCGACATCACGACGGTCGTCGCGCCGGACGCCGAGCACCGGGTCCTGCTGACGGCCTCCGAGGAGGCCCGGCTGGCCCGCCGGTCCACCGAGCTGCACGGCGGCGCGGACGCCGTGCAGGTCGCGGCCACCCGCGACCAGATCGTCCGGCGGGACGAGCAGGACTCCACCGTGAGCGCCTTCATGGAAGCCGCGGACGGGGTCGTGACGTTGGACACCTCAGACCTGGACTTCGACGAGGTCGTCGCGGCCGTGCTCGCCCTGGTCAGGGGCGAGGTCACGCCGCGGACCGAACCGGACGCACCGCATACCCCCGACATCGACGCCTGAGGAGAGACCCCATGAGCGACAAGATCGAGGCCTACGCCCACCCCGAGCGCCTGGTCACCACCGCGTGGCTGGCCGAGCATCTGGACGACGACGGCGTCGTGGTCCTGGAGTCCGACGAGGACGTGCTGCTCTACGACACCGGGCACATCCCCGGCGCCCGCAAGCTCGACTGGCACACCGACCTCAACGACCCGCTCACCCGTGACTACGTCGACGGCGAGCGCTTCGCGCAGGTCATGTCCGAGCGTGGCATCGGGCGCGACACCACCGTCGTCATCTACGGCGACCGGTCCAACTGGTGGGCCGCCTACGCGCTGTGGGTGATGACCCTGTTCGGCCACGAGGACGTGCGGCTGCTCGACGGCGGCCGGGCCAAGTGGGTCGAGGAGGGCCGTGAGCTCACCACCGACGCGCCCGAGGTGACCGCCGCCGACTACCCCGTCGTGGACCGTGACGACACCGCGGTGCGCGCCTTCAAGGCCGACGTCCTCGACCACCTGGGCCGGCCGATGGTCGACGTGCGCAGCCCGGGCGAGTTCTCCGGCGAGCTGCTGCACATGCCGGACTACCCGCAGGAGGGCGCGATGCGCGGCGGGCACATCCCCGGGGCGAAGTCCGTGCCGTGGGCCCGGGCGGCCAACGAGGACGGCACCTTCCGCTCCCGCGAGGAGCTCGAGGCGATCTACCTGCAGGAGCAGGGCCTGTCCACCGACGACGACGTGGTCGCGTACTGCCGCATCGGCGAGCGCTCCAGCCACACCTGGTTCGTCCTGACCCACCTGCTCGGCTTCGAGAAGGTCCGCAACTACGACGGCAGCTGGACCGAGTGGGGCAACTCGGTCGGCGTGCCGGTGGAGCGCTGAGGGATGCCGACCGGAACCGACACCGACCGGAGCGACCTGCCGGAGGCCATGGCCGAGCTCGCGGAGGACTTCCACGCGGTCAGCGAGGCCGAGCGCCTGCAGCTGCTGCTCGAGCTGTCCCGCGAGCTGCCCTCCCTGCCCGAGCGCTACGACGGCAGCCTGGACACCATGGAGCGGGTCGACGAGTGCCAGTCGCCCCTCTTCCTGGCCGTCGAGGTCGAGGATGACGCGGACCACACCGTCCGGTTGTTCTTCGACGCCCCGGCCGAGGCGCCCACCACCCGTGGCTTCGCCGGGATCCTGCACGAGAGCCTGGACGGGCTGCCCGCCCGGCAGGTCCTCGACGTGCCGGACGACGCCCCCTACCGCTTCGGCCTGGCCGAGGCCGTCTCCCCGCTGCGCATGCGGGGCATGGTCGGCATGCTCAGCCGGATCAAGCGACAGGTGCGGCTGCGCGACGACGCCCGCACCGCCGAGGCCGGGCAGGAGAGCGCATGAGCGGACCCACCGGGTCGCCCGACGACGGGGACGTGCAGGTCGAGTGGACCGGCGGTGACCCCGACGCGCTGCCCGACCTCGAGCCGAGCGAGCAGGACGAGGCGCTCGAGCAGGCGCTGCGCGCCGGGCTCGTCGACTTCGAGCTGTCCGAGGAGGACCAGGCGCTCGTCGAGCGCGGCGAGCCGGCCGACGACGAGGACGACGCCGTGGGCGGGCGGCCGGTCGTCGCGGTCGTCGGTCGGCCCAACGTCGGCAAGTCCAGCCTCGTCAACCGGGTGCTCGGCCGCCGTGAGGCCGTCGTCGAGGACGTGCCCGGGGTGACCCGGGACCGCGTCGCCTACGACGCCGAGTGGTCCGGGCGCCGGTTCACCCTCGTCGACACCGGCGGCTGGGAGGTCGACGCCACCGGCATCCACCTGCGGGTGGCCGAGCAGGCCGAGGTCGCCGTCGAGCTGGCCGACGTCGTCATGTTCGTCGTCGACGCCACCGTCGGCGCGACGGACACCGACGAGCAGGTGGTGCGGCTGCTGCGCCGGGCCGGCAAGCCGGTCGTCCTGGTCGCCAACAAGGTCGACGACCAGCGCTTCGAGGCGGACGCGGCGATGCTGTGGAGCCTGGGTCTCGGCCAGCCCTGGCCGGTGTCCGCGCTGCACGGACGCGGGTCGGGCGACGTCCTGGACGCGCTGCTGGACGTGCTGCCGGAGACCTCCGCGGTCGCCGGGGTCTACGAGCGGGGTGGGCCCCGTCGCGTCGCGCTGCTCGGCCGGCCCAACGTGGGCAAGTCCTCGCTGCTCAACAAGCTCGCCGGGAGCGACCGGGTCGTCGTCGACGAGGTCGCCGGCACCACCCGCGACCCGGTCGACGAGCTCATCGAGCTCGGGGACGACGGCCGGGTATGGCGCTTCGTCGACACCGCGGGTATCCGCCGGCGGGTGCACCAGACGAAGGGCGCCGACTTCTACGCCTCGCTGCGCACCCAGGCGGCGCTGGAGAAGGCCGAGGTCGCGGTCGTCCTCGTCGACGTCTCCGAGCCCATCGCCGAGCAGGACATCCGGGTGATCCAGCAGGTCGTGGACGCCGGCCGGGCCCTGGTCGTGGCCTACAACAAGTGGGACACCCTGGACGAGGAGCGGCGCTACTACCTCGAGCGGGAGATCGAGCGCGAGCTGGTCCAGATCACCTGGGCGCCGCGGGTCAACATCTCCGCGGCCACCGGACGCAACGTCGCCAAGCTGGTGCCGGCGCTGGACACCGCCCTGGCCTCGTGGGACCGCCGGATCCCGACGGCCCGGCTCAACGCCTTCCTCGGCGAGGTCGTGGCCGGGCAGCCGCACCCGGTCCGCGGGGGCAAGCAGCCGCGGGTGCTCTTCGCCACGCAGGCCGACACGCGTCCGCCGAAGTTCGTCATCTTCGCCTCCGGCTTCATCGAGGCGGGGTACCGGCGCTTCCTGGAGCGTCGGCTGCGCGAGCAGTTTGGCTTCGCCGGGACCCCCATCGAGATCTCCGTGCGGGTGCGGGAGAAGCGCCGGCGCTGACGGTCCGGACCCGCCCGGCCGGTTCGGAACCGGGCCCCCCGGTGGGGTAATATTCCGCAGGTTGCCGCCGCGGCGGTGACGCCACGGGCTGTGGCGCAGTTTGGTAGCGCACTTGACTGGGGGTCAAGGGGTCGCAGGTTCAAATCCTGTCAGCCCGACCGGACGACCGGCCCCGCCAGCGGACACGCTGTGCCGGGGCCGTTCGTGTGCCCGGTCGTCCTCCCGGCGGCGGTCGTCCTCCCGACGGAGGACCAACGCGTCCTCCGACGGGCCCCGGAGAGTCGGGCCTTTCCGACGACGCGCTCGCCCCTGTGGTCTCCCTAGCGTCGTGGCATGGCCCCCTACCGCACCAGCCCGCTCCACGACCCTGCCCCGCGCCCTCCCTCGCACCGTCCTGCGCCGGGACCCACGGATGCCGTGCGGCGCGGCCGTCAGCCGCGCCCCGTCCCGCAGTACTCCCGTCGCCGCATCCTCGGCACGTGGGCTGGTGCCGCGCTGCCGATGGCGCTGCTCGCCTGGGTGGGTGCCCCGCTGCTGGCGTCGTTCCTCGACGGGCCGAGCGCGTGGCCGCGGGCCATCCTGCTGTGCCTCACCGCAGGCCTGGTCTGGCAGTTCGTCCTCGTCATGGTCCTCATCCGCCGCGAGCAGGGGACGCTGCGCTGGCCGGTGCTCAGGGAGGCGCTCTGGCTCCGCAGCCCCCGCCACCCGCGCACCGGCCGGCGGGGCGGGCGGCTGTGGTGGGTCCTCGTCCCCTGCGTCCTGCTCGTCGCCGCGCAGGAGGAGCTGCCCACGCTCCCTGCGCCGGTCCGGCGGGACCTGGGCCTCTTCCTGCAGTCCGTCCCCGGCCAGGAGTTCTTCGCCGGCAACTGGGCCTGGTTCGCGGTGGTCGTCGTCATGATGGTGTTCAACACCGTGCTGGGGGAGGAGCTGCTGTTCCGCGGCCTGCTGCTGCCCCGGATGCGTGGCGCCTTCGGGACGCGGGACTGGCTGGTGAACGGTCTGCTCTTCGCCGCCTACCACCTCCACACCCCGTGGTCCATCCCCGTGAACCTGCTGGACACCGTCATCGTCTCGTGGCCCGCCAGGCGGTTCCGGAGCGCCCTGATCGGCATCTGCGTGCACAGCGTCCAGACGCTGGTCCTCACCGCCGTGCTGCTGGGGCTCGTGCTGCGCTGAGGTGCCCCAGACCGTCGTCATCCCCCGTCGGGAAGCCTCGCCGTGCCGGGGCGAGGCTAGCCATGCCGCCCCAGTCTCGCTATGGTCGCATTGTCGACAACTAGACAATCAGCATACTGAGCTGCCCGTGCGCGACCCAAGGAGACGACCGTGGACGACCTCGCACGTCGGTTGGGACTGAAGACCAACCCTCAGATCTTCTTCACCTCGGCCGGGTTGATGGTCATCATCCTCGCCCTGCTGCTCCTCTTCCCCGCCAGTATCGGTGACGGCTTCGCCAGCGCCCGCACGTGGGTGACGACCAACCTCGGGTGGTTCTTCATCTTCGGCGTGACCGTGTGGCTCATCTTCCTCGTCTGGATCGCCAGCAGCAAGTACGGCGACCTGCGGCTCGGCAAGGGCGACGAGGTCCCCGCCTACACCCGGGTGTCCTGGTTCACCATGCTCTTCGCCGGCGGCATCGGCACCGTCCTGATGTTCTGGGGCGTCGCCGAGCCCATCTCGCACTTCACGACGCCGCCGTTCCCGGGGGTGGAGCCCTACAGCGCCCAGGCGGCGGAGGACGCGATGAACGTCGCGCTCTACCACCTCGGGCTGCACACCTGGGCCATCTTCACCCTCCCCGGCCTGGCCTTCGGCTTCTTCATCTACCGCTACGACCTGCCGATGCGGGTCAGCTCGGTGTTCTACCCGTTCCTCAAGGACCGCATCCACGGCCCGATCGGCAAGACGATCGACGTCTTCGCCGTCCTCGGCACCCTCTTCGGGCTGGCTGTCAGCCTGGGCCTGGGCACCTCGCAGATCAGCGCCGGTCTGTCCGAGCTGACCGGGGTCGGCGACAGCGTGCTCGTCCGGGTCCTCGTCATCACGGTGCTGACGACGGTCGCGACCGTGTCGGTGGCGGTCGGGCTCGACAAGGGCATCAAGAGGTTGTCCAACCTCAACATCGGTATGGCGGTGGGCATGATGCTCTTCGTCCTCTTCACCGGTGGGGCGACCGTCTTCCTGCTCCGCTCCCTCATCGAGAGCGCGGGCAACTACCTCGCCGCGCTGCCCTCGCTGGCGTTCTGGAACGACGCCCTGGCCAACGCCACCCAGGCCGACGGCTGGGGCTGGCAGGCCGGGTGGACCGTCTTCTACTGGGCGTGGACGGTGACCTGGGCGCCGTTCATGGGCGTGTTCCTGGCCCGCATCTCGCGGGGTCGCACGGTGCGCGAGTTCGTCGGTGGGGTGCTGGTCGCGCCCTCGCTGTTCACCCTCGTGTGGTTCGTCATCTTCGGCTGGTCGGCGATGAACATCGACGGCATCGGCGGCGACGGCGGCCCCATCTCCGCGGCGGTGGCCGAGAGCGTGCCGCTCGCGATGTTCACCTTCTTCGAGAGCTTCCCGCTGACCACCCTCCTGCAGGGGCTGGTCGTCGTCATCGTGGCGCTGTTCTTCGCCACCTCCGCCGACTCCGCCGCCCTGGTCATCGACATGCTGTGCAGCGGTGACAACGAGGAGGGTCCGGTCGGGCAGCGCGTCTTCTGGGCGGTCTGCCTCGGGGCGCTGGCCGCGCTGCTCATCGTCCTCGGCGGCGACGAGGCCATCCCGGCGCTCCAGGAGGTCATCACCGTCGTCGGGCTACCCATCTTCATCCTCGTCTTCGCGATGATCCCGGCCCTCTTCGCCGGCCTCCGGGCCGAGAAGAAGCGGGTCGAGCGCGGCGACCCGACGGTCAGCCCCCAGGAGCAGATCGAGATCATCGAGCAGGAGGACGAGCGGAAGCGGGAGGAGGCCGCCCGGCAGCGCGCCGAGGCCGAGAACGGCGTCCCGGCACCGCAGGAGGACGACGCCGAGGACCACGCCGACGCCGAGGCCGACGCCGACAGCAGGCAGCCCACGGCCGGGTCCTGACCCACGACCGGAGCCCGTGACCACCACGAGGTGGTCACGGGCTCCGGTCATGCTCACGGGCTCTGGTCGCGCCCGATCCCGCGTCCTTCCGCTGCTTCCGGGCCGCGGACGGGGGGTGTCAGAGCACGTCGGCCAGCGCCTTCTGCCACAGGTCGCCGGCCTCGTCGACCTGCTCCTGCGTCACCACCAGCGCGGGGATGAAGCGCACCACCTGGCCCCAGGCGCCGCAGGTGAGCAGCAGCAGGCCGTGCTCGGCCGCCGCCTGCTGGGCGCGGGTCGCCGTGGCGCCGTCCGGCTCTCCGTCCGCGGTGCGGAACTCCGAGCCGAGCATGAGGCCGAGGCCGCGCACGTCGGTGATCGCGGCATACCCGTCGGCGGCGGAGCGCAGGCGGCCGCGCAGCTGCTCGCCCCGCGCGGCGGCGTTGCCGACGAGGTCCTCGCGCTCCATGACGTCCAGGGTCGCCAGCGCCGCGGCGCAGGCCACCGCGTTGGCGCCGTAGGTGCCGCCCTGCGAGCCGGGCCAGGCGCGGCCCATGAGCTCCTGCGAGGCGGCGATCCCGGAGAGCGGGAAGCCCGAGGCGATGCCCTTGGCGGTGATGAGCACGTCGGGGGAGACGCCGAAGTGGTCGTGCCCCCAGAAGCGCCCGGTGCGACCCCAGCCGGTCTGCACCTCGTCGACGACGAGCAGGATGCCGTGCCGGTCGGCCCGCTCGCGCAGCCCGGCGAGAAACGCCGCCGAGGCGGGGACGTACCCGCCCTCGCCGAGGACCGGCTCGACGAGGAAGGCCGCCGTGTCCTGGGGGGCGGTCACCGTCTGCAGCAGGTGGTCCAGCTCGCGGAGCGCGAAGTCGGTGGCCTGCTCCTGGCTCCAGCCGTAGTGCGTCGGGTTCGGGAACGGGGAGACCGCGACGCCCGGCATGAGCGGGGCGAAGCCGGAGCGGAACTTCGTGCCCGAGGTCGTCAGCGAGGCCGCGGCGACGGTGCGGCCGTGGAAGCCGCCGTGGAAGGCGACGATGTTGGGCCGGCCGGTCGCCTGCCGCGCGAGGCGCAGGGCGGCCTCCACCGCCTCGGACCCGCTGTTGGCGAAGAACATCGAGTCCAGCCCCTCGGGCAGCACCTCGGACATCCGGTCCACCAGGTCGAGGAGCGGGCGGTGCATGACCGTGGTGTACTGCGCGTGGATGATCTTGGCGACCTGCGCCTGCGCGGCCGCCACCACCTCCGGATGGGCGTGACCGGTGCTGGTCACGCCGATGCCGGCGGTGAAGTCCAGGTACCGGCGGTCCTGCTCGTCGAAGATCACGGCGCCCTCGCCGCGGTCGGCGATGACGGGAGTGGCTTGCTTGAGCATCGGGCTGAGGTGCGCCACGGTCGACTCCTGCGATTGATAGATTGTTGACAATCCGAACGTACCGCATCACCAGGAGGCCGTCGTGAGCGCCGAAGGACCCACCGCAGCAGGGACGTCGCAGGACCGGGGCAGGGAGGACGAGCGTCCCGACCAGGACCCCGCCCTGCACCAGGTGCCGACCGACCTGTTCATCGGCGGATCGTGGGTGCCGGCCGGCTCCGGTGAGCGCTTCGACGTGGCCGACCCGGCGACCGGGCGCACCCTGGCGCGGGTCGCCGACGCCGGGCCGCAGGACGGTATGCGGGCGCTCGAGGCCGCCGCCGAGGCGCAGGCCGAGCTCGCGGCCAGCTCGCCGCGGCAGCGCGCGGACTGGCTGAACGCGGCATACCAGGCGGTCATGGACCGGGCCGACGAGCTGGCGCTGGTGATGACCCTGGAGATGGGCAAGCCGCTGGCGGAGGCCAAGGGCGAGGTGACCTACGCCGCGGAGTTCCTGCGTCACTTCGCCGGGGAGGCGCTGCGCATCGAGGGGGGCTACCAGAGGTCGCCCGCCGGCGACGGGCGCTTCCTGCTCATGCGCCAGCCGGTGGGCCCCGCGCTGCTCATCACGCCGTGGAACTTCCCCATGGCGATGGGCACCCGCAAGATCGGGCCGGCCATCGCCGCCGGGTGCACCAGCGTCATCAAGCCGGCCCAGCAGACGCCGCTGTCGATGCTGGCGCTCGTCGACATCCTCGCCGAGGTCGGCGTGCCCGCCGGCGCCGTCAACGCCGTGACCACCACCCACGCCGGCGCGGTCATGGAGCCGATGATCCGCTCCGGGCTGGCCCGCAAGCTGTCCTTCACCGGCTCGACCAAGGTCGGCAAGGCCCTGCTCGAGCAGGCCGCCGAGCGGGTCATGCGCACCTCGATGGAGCTGGGCGGCAACGCCCCGTTCATCGTCTTCGAGGACGCCGACCTCGACGACGCCGTCGCGGGCGCCATGGCGGCGAAGATGCGCAACATGGGCGAGGCCTGCACCGCGGCCAACCGCATCTACGTCCACGAGTCGGTCGCCGAGGCCTTCGGCGAGAAGCTCTCGGCGCAGATGGCGGCCCGCACCGTGGGGCCGGGCACCCGGGAGGGCGTGACGGTCGGCCCGCTCATCGACGAGGCGGCCCGCGACAAGGTGCGTGACCTGGTGCAGGACGCCGTGGACCGCGGGGCGCAGGTGCTGACCGGCGGCGAGGTCCCCGACGGGGAGGGCTGGTTCTACCCGCCCACCGTGCTCACCGGGGTCTCGCCGGACGCCCGCATGGGCAGCGAGGAGATCTTCGGCCCGGTGGCGCCCCTGACGCCCTTCAGCACCGAGGCCGAGGTGGTGCGGCTGGCCAACGACACGCCCTTCGGCCTGGTGTCCTACGTCTACACCCGTGACCTGGACCGTTCGCTGCGCATGGCCGAGGCGCTCGAGACGGGCATGGTCGGCCTCAACCAGGGCGTGGTGTCCAACCCGGCCGCGCCCTTCGGCGGGGTCAAGGAGTCGGGCCTCGGCCGCGAGGGCGGCGCCGTCGGCATCGAGGAGTTCCTGGAGATGAAGTACGTCGGGATCGCCGGACCCCGGCCCGCTCAGGAGGGCTGAGTTCCGGCCACCGGCGGGCCGAGGCTGCCGCGGGAGGACCCGGTGAGCCGGCGCACCGCGTCGCGCATGTGCTGCACGAGCAGGGCGTCGGTGTGCCGAGGCTCGGCCTCGAGGAACGACCGGGCGATCTGCCGGTGCTCACCGACCCGCTCCTCGTCCACGGCATACGTCGGCTCGAGCAGGTGGATGCACATCCGGGTCTCGGTGAGCAGCGTCGCGTGGAAGCGGGACAGCTGAGGGCTGTGCGCGCGGTCGACGAGCACCTGGTGGAAGCGCACGTCGGCGAGGCTGACCTCGCGGACGTCACCGGTCGCGGCGGCGTCCGCCATGTCGTCGACGACCGCCAGCAGCGCGGCGCAGGTCTCCTCCGGGCCGTCCTCGTGGATCCGGTCACCCGCGGCCCGCTCCACGGCGGCCCGCGCCAGGTAGAGGTCGCGCACCCGGTCGTCGGTCATCTCGACGACGAACAGGCCACGGTTGCGGTGCGCCACCAGCAGCCCCTCCTGGGTGAGCCGCTGCAGCCCCTCGCGCAGGGGGCCCCGGCTGACCCCGAGGCGGGCGGCGTACTCCACCTCGCCCAGCTGGCTGCCCGGCGCGATCTCGCCGCTCGCGATCGCCTCGCGGATGCGGGCCGCGACGATGCTCGGCGTGGACTCCCGCGGCACCGGCTCGAGCGAGGTGGCCGGCACGGGGCGCAGGTGGTGGGTCATCGGGTGGCTCCGTCCGGACGGGTCGGGTGGTGTCGCGCGAAGAGGCTGCCCAGGCCGGGGACCGCCGGCACCTCGCCGAGGAGGGCCAGCCCGTCGTGCAGGCTCACCTGGTTGGCGGTGAGGACGACGGTGCCGAGCTCGGCCTCGAGCTCCTCCAGCCAGGGGAGGGTGTGCATCGCGGTGTCCGGGACGAGCACCGCCTCGGCGCCGTCCCGGTCCACGCCACCGGCCAGGGCGACCACCTCGGCGCGGCCCAGGGTGCCGACCTCGGCAGCGGTGACGATGTCGTGGCTGCCGAGCGCGGTCACCTCGATCCCGGCCCGCCCGAGGAAGGTCACGAAGGCGGTAGCGACGTCGTGCGGGTAGGACGCGGCCACCGCCACCCGGGTGAGCCCCAGGCGCCGGGCCGCCCGGACGAAGGCCAGCGACGTCGAGGTCGTCGGGAGACCGGTGCGCGCCGCCAGCCCGGCCACCTGCTGGTGCGCGCCCTCCCAGCCGAAGACGAAGCTGCCCGAGGTGCACGCCCACACGACCGCGTCGCAGGGGCTGGTGGCGGACAGCCGGTCCGCCCCGTCGGCCAGCCGGGCGCTCCCGCCCAGGTCGAGCAGGGCGTCGACGCGGTGCGCGTCCTCGCCGACGCTGGTGTGCACGACGGGCAGGCGCACGGCATACCCCGCCTCGCGCAGCAGCCCCTCCACCCACGGGTAGTCGTCCTCCGCGCTGTGCCCCGGATAGAGGATCCCGATCGTGCTCACACTCGCCCCTGTCGACGGCGGCCGTCCGTCGTCGGCCGGCCGAGGACTAGATTGTAGACAATCATCACCCGCAGGAGGACCGATGGAGTACGACGTCACCCGGCTCGCCCGGACCCTCGACGCGCAGCTGCGGGGGACGGTCGGTGCGGACGCGCTGTCGCGGGCGCTCTACGCGACCGACGCGTCGAACTACCGCGTCGTGCCGGACGTCGTCGTCGTGCCGCGGGACGAGCAGGACCTGGTGACGGCCCTGGCTCTCGCGCGGGACGCGGGGGCGCCGGTGGCGCTGCGCGGCGGCGGCACCTCGATGGCCGGGAACGCGCTCGGCGGGGTCGTCGTCGACGTCCGGCGACACCTCGACCGCGTGCTCGACATCGACCCGGTCGCCCGGACGGCGACCGTCCAGCCCGGGGTCGTGCTCAGCCACCTCGTGGCGGCGACGAAGCAGCACGGCCTGACCTTCGGCGCCGACCCCTCGTCGGCGAGCCGCTGCACCCTCGGCGGGATGATCGCCAACAACGCGTGCGGCGCGCACTCGGTGGCGTGGGGCACCACGGCCGACAACGTGCGCAGCCTGCGGGTGCTCACGGCGGCGGGGGAGCAGGCCCGGGTGGACGCGCTCGGGCCGGGCGGTGCACCGGGCGACGCGCCCGACCCGGCGCTGACCGGGGTGCACGCCGAGCTCGCTCGCATCGGCCGCGACAACGCGACGCTCATCGGCCGCCGGTTCGGCACCTTCTCCCGGCAGATCTCCGGGTACGCGCTGCAGCACCTGCACCCCGACCGCGGCGTCGACCTCGCCCGGCTGCTCTGCGGGAGCGAGGGCACCCTCGCCACGACCCTCGAGGCGACCGTGTCGTTGGCGCAGACCCCCCCGTCCGTGGTGCTGCTGACCCTGGGCTTCCCGGACGCCGTGTCGGCCGCGCGCAGCGTGCCGACCGTGCTGCCGCACGAGCCGCTGACGATGGAGTCGATCAACGCCACGCTGGTCGAGCGGCTGCCGGACGACACCCGCCGGGCCGCGCAGGCGGCCGGGCTGCCACCGGGACGGATGTGGCTGCTGGTGGAGATCGCCGGGGAGGACGAGGCGCAGGCGCGCGTCCGCGCGGCGGCCGTGGCCGAGGCGGTGCGCGACGGCATACCCGGGAGCAGCGCGGCGGTCGTCACCGACCCGGGTGCGCAGGCCGTGCTGTGGCGGTGCCGGCGGGACGGCACCGGGCTGGCGACGCGGCGGGCCGACGGCGCCGAGGCGTGGGCCGGGTGGGAGGACGCCGCGGTGCCGCCCGAGCGGCTCGGCGACTACCTCACCTCGCTGGACGAGCTCATGGCGCGCTACGGCTACTCGGGCGCGTCCTACGGGCACTTCGGCGAGGGATGCATGCACCTGCGGATCGACTTCGACCTGGTCACCGACGCGGGGGTGCGCGACTACCGCGCCTTCCTCGAGCAGGCCACCGACCTGGTC
Source organism: Serinicoccus sediminis (assembly GCF_004153545.1). Lineage (GTDB taxonomy): Bacteria > Actinomycetota > Actinomycetes > Actinomycetales > Dermatophilaceae > Ornithinicoccus > Ornithinicoccus sediminis_A. Next base: position 98,738 of record NZ_SDVA01000005.1, read on the forward strand.
GTCTCGCTCGGCGGGTCGGTCTCGGGCGAGCACGGCGACGGCCGGGCGCGGGGCGGGCTGCTGGAGCGGATGTACGGCGCCGACACCACCGCCATCTTCGCCGAGGTCAAGCGGGCGTGGGACCCGCAGGGGCGGCTCAACCCCGGCGTCATCGTCGACCCGCCGCCGGTGGACGCCGCGCTGCGCCAGCACGGCCACGCGCAGGGCTTCCCGCAGCGCACCACGCTGGCCTTCTCCGCGGACGCGGGCAGCTTCGCCCAGGCGCAGCGGCGGTGCGTCGGGGTGGGCAAGTGCGTGCAGACCTCGGGCGGGGTGATGTGCCCGAGCTACCAGGTGACAAGCGAGGAGAAGGACTCCACCCGCGGGCGCGCCCGGGTGCTCTTCGAGATGATGGAGGGCGACGTCATCACGGACGGCTGGCGGGCCCAGGAGGTCCACGACGCGCTCGACCTGTGCCTGTCGTGCAAGGGGTGCGTGGGCGACTGCCCGGTCAACGTCGACATGGCGTCCTACAAGGCGGAGTTCACCCACCAGCACTACCAGGGCCGGCCCTGGGCCCGCCCGCGCTCGCACTGGTCGATGGGCTGGCTGCCGGCCCTGGCCCGCGGCGCCGCGCTGGCCCCACGCGTGACGAACGCGCTGACCGGCTCCCGGCTGGCCGGGCCGCTCAAGCGGGCCGGTGGCATCGCCGCCGACCGCGAGCTGCCGACCTTCGCCCGCCAGACGTTCACCTCGTGGTTCGCGCGCTCGCACACGCCCGCACGGGGCGAGGGGCGCACCCCGGTGCTGCTGTGGCCGGACACCTTCACCACCTTCCTCGCGCCCGAGGTGGGCCGGGCCGCGGTCGCGGTGCTCGAGGACGCCGGGATGGAGGTGCACCTGCCGACCGGCCCGGTCTGCTGCGGGCTCACCTGGGTCTCCACCGGCCAGCTGGGGGTGGCGCAGCGGGTGCTGCGGCGCTCGCTGGCGACCATCGGCCCGGCGCTGCGGGCGGGGGCGACCGTCGTCGGGCTGGAGCCGAGCTGCACGGCGGTGTTCCGGCACGAGGCCGTCGACCTGCTGCCGGACGACCCGCTGGCCACGTTGGCCAAGGGGCAGGTGCGGACCCTCGCGGAGACGGTCGCCGAGGTCGCGCCCGACTGGGAGCCGCCGCAGGTGGACCGGGACGCGCTGGTCCAGGTGCACTGCCACCAGCACGCGGTGACGGGGTTCGACGCCGACCGGGCCCTCATGGCCCGCGCCGGCATCCGGGCGCAGGTGCCGGACTCGGGATGCTGCGGGCTGGCCGGCAACTTCGGCTTCGAGGACGGCCACGAGCAGCTGTCCCGGCAGATCGGGGAGCGGGTGCTGGCGCCGGCGGTCCGGGCGGCGGACCCGGCCACGGAAGTCCTGGCCGACGGCTTCTCCTGCCGCACCCAGATCGCCGACCTCACCGCGCGCCGCGGCCGCCACCTCGCCGAGCTCCTGGCCGACGGCATACCCCGCACCCAGGCGGCGGGCGCCGGGTCCGCACAGGACGTGCGGTAGGCATACACAGGACGCGCCGTCATCGCGCTCCGGACGCGTGTTCGCGCTACACAGGACGCGCCTTCCGCTAGACGTGTCGTGTCTGCGCCCCGCGCACGTCCTGTGGGTGCCGACGACGTGTTCGGTGTGCGCTGGTGACGTGTTCTGTGAGTGCCGACGACGCGTCCTGTGAGTGCCGACGACGTGTTCGGTGTGCGCTGGCGACGTGTTCTGTGCGGCTAGCGCGGGCCCGGGGCGAGGAGGTGCAGGACGGTGCGCGCGTAGCCACGGGCGGCGAGGAGCAAATCGTCGACCGCCACCGACTCGTCCGGGCGGTGGGCCTGCTCGTTGACCGAGCCGGGGCCCTGCACCACGACCGGTATGCCCCACGCCTGCGCCACGAAGCCGCCGTCGCACGCGGCGGTCCACCCCTGCAACGGCACCGGCCCGCGCCCGGCCCCGCTCATCGCCGCGTCCACGGTCCGCACGAACGGCTCCTCCGGGGCGGTCTCGAAGCCCGGCATGTCCATGGGGGAGGACACCGACCAGCTCAGCCCTCGCGCCTCCAGGTCGAGGGCGGTGAGCCTCTCCCGCACGGCGTCGACGACCGCGTCCATCGGCTCGCCCGGCAGCAGCCGTCGGTCCACCTCGACCCGGCAGAGGTCGGGCACGGCCGATCCGGACGTCCCGCCCTGGATGACGCCGACGTTGACCGTGGCCGGTCCGACGAGCGGATGCGCCCTGGCCGCCAGCTCCTCGTGCCAGCGGTCCAGGTCGGCGACGACGAGCGCGGCGCCGCTGATGGCGTTGCGCCCGTCCGCGGGCCGTCCCGCGTGCGCGGCGACCCCGCGCACCTCCACGTGCAGGTATGACGCACCCCGCGCGGCCACCACCGTCGCCAGGTCGGTCGGCTCGGCCACGACGCACCCCAGCAGGTCGGGTGCCGCCTGCTCGACGTAGCGGCGGATGCCGATGCCGTTCTGCTCCTCGTCGCACAGCGCGTCCAGCAGGACCGGCCCGGTGAGCCGCACCCCGGCCTCGCGCACGGCGGCCATCGCCAGCAGCACCGCCGCGAGCCCGCCCTTCATGTCCGCGCTCCCGCGGCCCACGAGGCGCCCGTCGGCGAGCGTCGCGGCATACGGGTCGACGGTCCAGTCCTCGAGCGGTCCCGGTGGGACCACGTCGGTGTGCCCCAGGAAGAGGAGCCCGGGCCCGTCGCCGCCGTCCAGGCGCACGCCGACGTTCGGCCGACCGGGCTCGACCTCCTGCACCTCGGCGGTCAGCCCGAGCCCGCCGGCCAGGCCGGCCAGCACCTGCGCCGTGGCGGCCTCCTCGCCGGGCGGGTTGGCGCCCGGTGCGCGGACGAGCTCCTGCGCCAGGGGCACGAGCCGCTCGGCGGTGAGGAGCGCGAGCACCCGCTGCCCGGCCGCGGTGCGCGCGGTCACCTCCCCGCCGGTCATCGACCGGTCGCCACGTCCACCGCCCGGGCCAACCTGGCCACGCCCTCCCGGATGCGGTCCGGCGGGGTGGAGGCGAAGCAGAGCCGCAGGTCGTGCGGGAAGCGGCGGCCGGGGGAGAAGGCGTTGCCGGGGATGTAGGCCACGCCCTCGGCCAGCGCGGTCTCGAAGAGCGCCTCGGTGTCCACCTCGTCGCCGAAGGACACCCAGAGGAAGAACCCGCCCTCGGGGTCGGTCCACGAGGCCCGCCCGGAGAAGTGCTCGGTCAGCGCCTGCTGCATGGCCTCCTTGCGCCGCCGGTACTCCTCCCGCTGCACGGTCAGGTGCTCCTCCAGCTTCCCGGACTCCAGGAAGGCCGCGACCAGGCGCTGCGCGGGCAGGTTGGTGCACGTGTCCATGGACTGCTTGGCGTGGATGAGCAGCTGGCCCAGCGACGGGTCGGCGTCGACCCAGCCGACCCGCAGGCCGGGGGCGACGATCTTGGAGAAGGTGCGGACCGAGAAGACGAGCGGGTCACCGTCGGCGAGCTCGTGCAGGCTCGGCACCGGGTCGCCGGCGAAGCGCAGCATCCCGTAGGGGTCGTCGTCGAGGACGACGCTGCCCCAGGACCGGGCGACCTCGAGCAGCTCGCGGCGCCGCTCCAGCGACATCGAGGTGCCGGAGGGGTTCTGGAAGGTCGGCACGGTGTAGACGACCTTGGGTGCGCGCCCGGCCCGGTCCACCGCCGCGCGCAGCGCGTCGATCGACATGCCGTCCTCGTCGACCTCGATCTCCGCGAGCTCGGCCTGGTAGGCCAGGGCCGTCGCGCTGCCGTTGGTGTAGGTCGGCGACTCGACGGTCACGAGGTCGCCCGGGTCGATGAACAGCTTCGCGGCGAGGTCCAGGCCCTGCATGCCGCCGGCGGTGATGGTGAGCCGCTCGTCGGTGGTGGCGTCGGTGGTGCCCTCCAGCATGTCCAGCAGGGCGGCCCGCAGCCCCGGGTCGCCCTCGGTCGCCGCGTAGTCGAAGGACGCGGGCGTGCCGAGCTCGGCCCGCGCCGCCTCGGCGAGCGCCGCGGTGGGGATGGCCTCGGCGGCCGGGCTGCCCATGGCGAACCGGACGATGTCGTGGGTCTGCCGGGCGAGCAGCGAGGTGCTGGAGTCGATGACCGAGCCGACGAGCTGGTCGGTCCGGGAGGCCAGCGGGAGGCGGGTCGTGGCGGTCGAGGTCATGGGTGGGTCACCAGTCCTTGGTCGAGGGGGGCAAGCAGCTCGGGCGGGCCGTCGGTGACGAGCACCGACTCGGAGGTCTCGTAGCCCCAGCGGTCCATCCACATCCCGAGGATGACGTGGAAGCACATGCCGGGCGTCAGCACCGTGTGATCCTCGGCGCGCAGGCTGACCGTGCGCTCGCCCCAGTCGGGCGGGTAGCCGATGCCGATGGAGTAGCCGATGCGCGACTCCTTGGACAGCCCGTGCCGGGAGATGGCGCGGGTGAAGGCGGCGTGGACGTCGGCGGTGGTGCTGCCCGGCCGCATGGCGGCGAGCGCCTGCTCCAGGCCGAGACCGGTGGCCTCCGCGGTCTGCGCCAGCCGGGCCGGGGGAGGCCCGAGGCTGACGGTCCGCGCGAGGGGCACGTGGTAGCGCCGGTGCACGCCGGCGAGCTCGATGGTCGTGGCCTCGCCCTGCCGCAGCGGCTCCTCCACCCAGGTCAGGTGGGGCGTGCCGGCGGTCTCGCCGCTCGGCAGCATGGGCACGATGGCCGGGTAGTCGCCGCCCAGCGCCTCGGTGCCGTGCGCCTGGGCCTGCTGGATCTGCGCCACGACGTCGCACTGCCGGGCCCCGGCGCGCAGGGTGTCCACGGCCACCCTCATCGCCCGGACGGTCACCTCCCCGGCCGCCCGCATGAGCGCGATCTCGGTGTCCGACTTCACGACCCGCAGCCAGTTGACGAGCTCGCGGCTGTCCACCAGCCGGGCCTGCGGCAGGCAGGCGCCGAGGGCGAGGTAGGCGCGCGGGCTGAAGTAGTGGGCGTCCATCTCCAGGGCGACGGTGGCCGGCCCGGCCGGCAGGGCACCCACCTCGAGCCCCCGACGGGCGATCCACTCGAAGGGGTGGATGTCGTGCCGGTGGACGTAGTGCTCGGGATAGCCGTGGATGCGTGCGGGCGGCAGCGACGCGGTGTGGTGGCCGCCCTTGGCGTCCATGGCACGCAGCACCAGATGGGCCTCGCCCCGCACCGGGACCAGCAGAGCCTGCGGCATGTAGAACGACCAGGCGTTGTAGCCGGTGAGGTAGTAGAGGTTGGCCGGGTCGGTGACGACGAGGGCGTCGTGGCCGCGCGCGGCCAGCTCCTGCTGCACCCGGGCCAGCCGCTGCTCGTGCTCGGCGCGCAGCGCGTGCGGGTCGGCCGTCTGCTCGGCCCGGGTGATCTCGGTCAGCTCGCTCACGGTGCTCCCTGGAGGGTCGAGGTGGTGCTGACGGTGCTCTCGTCCCCGAGGTCGGGGTGCCGGTCGACCAGCGACTGGCCGGGGCCGACCGCTGCGCGCCCGAGGACGGCGAGGGCCAGCCAGAGGGTGACCTGGTTGGCGCTGAGGACGGGTATGCCGAGCTCGGACTCGAGCTCCCCCAGCAGGTCGTAGGTCCGCAGGTTGGTGCAGGACACGAAGACGGCCTCCGCGTCGCCGGTGAGCGTGCCCCGGACCAGGTCGGCGGTGACCTCCTCGGGCACGGTCCAGATCTGGCCGGTCAGCCCCAGGTGCCCGGCCGAGACCACCCGGACGCCCGCCTCGGTGAGGAACGCCCCCAGGCGGTCGGTGACCGCCTCGTCGTAGGGGGTGACCACGCAGACTCTCCCGACCCCGAGCGCGCGCAGCGCGCTCACCGCCGCGCCGCTGGTCGTGACCGCCGCCGGCGCCCCCGCCTCGACCACGGCCTGCCGCAACGCGCGCTCGCCCTCCACCCCGGCGACGAAGCTGCCGGAGGTGCAGGCGTAGGCCACGACGCCGGGCAGCACGGTGGACAGGTCGTGGGTGGCCTGCCCCACCGCGCCGGGCGCGCGGACGGCCCGCGCCTGCGCCAGGCTCACCGGGAGGGGGAGGTGCGGGGTCCGGGTGAGGTGCAGGGTCGCGCCCGCGGGGCACCAGCGCCACAGCTCACGGTCCAGGGCGAAGTCGTAGGGCACGACGACGCCGATCCCGTCCTCGCGGATCTCACGCACCTGACCCACCCTGCCTGACGAGGAGGATTGTTGACAATCCGACACGGCCTTTCTACGGTCACCGTGTGACGGGATCTCGCGCACGAGCCGTGGTGCTGACGGCGCCGGGCCTGGACCCGCCGCCCCAGCTCGCCGACCTGGCCGACGACCTCGACGTCGAGGTGGTGCACGCCGACGGCCTGGCGCAGGCGCTCGCCGGGGCCCGGGTGCTCTTCCTCTGGGACTTCTTCTCCCCGGCCGTCGCGCGGGCCTGGGAGGCCGCCGACGCCCTCGAGTGGGTCCACGTCGCGGCGGCCGGGGTGGACACCCTGCTCTTCCCCGGGCTGGTCCGCTCACCGGTCGTCGTCACCAACGCCCAGGGCGTCTTCGACCGGCCCATCGCGGAGTTCGTCCTGGCCAGCGTGCTCGCCCACGTCAAGCGGCTGCACGAGAGCCGGGACCTGCAGCGCCAGCACCGGTGGCAGCACCGCGAGACCACCCTGCTGCTGGGCCAGCGGGTGCTCGTGGTCGGCACCGGGGGCATCGGCCGGGCGACCGTCGCCCTCCTCCGCGCGGTGGGGTGCGAGGTCAGGGCGGCCGGACGCCGCGCGGTGCCCGACGACCACGAGCTCGGCGAGGTCGTCGCGAGCAGCGCGCTCGTCGACCACGTGGGCTGGGCCGACCACGTCGTCAACGCCGCGCCCCTCACCCCGGCCACCACCGGGTTGCTGGACGCGTCGGTGTTCGCGGCGATGCGCCCGGGGGCGCACGTCGTCAACATCGGGCGCGGCGCGAGCGTCGTGCAGGACGACCTGCTGGCTGCGCTCCGCACCGGCCACCTGGGCGGCGCCTCGCTGGACGTGCTGGAGGAGGAGCCGCCGCCCGAGGGGTCGCCGGTGTGGGACACGCCAGGCCTCGTCCTGTCGGCGCACCTGTCCGGCGACGTCGTCGGCTGGCGGGACACCCTGGCCGAGCAGTTCGTCGCCAACGCCCGCCGGTTCGTCGCGGGCGAGCCGCTGACCGGGGTGGTCGACAAGGAGCTGGGCTACGTCCCGCGCACCGGGTCCGGGCAGGTGCGGGTATGACGTCCGTCGCCCGGGTCGGCGCGGCTCCCCGCCACCCGGCCCGGCCCACCGTCCTGGAGCTGTCCGCCGCCTACGCCGCCGGCACCACCACGCCGGTGGAGGCCACCGAGGCCGCGCTGGCCGCCATCGAGACCTACGACCCGCTCGTGCGCGCCATGGTCCTGGTCGACGCCGAGGGCGCCCGCCGGGCGGCTCGGGAGGCGACCACCCGCTGGGAGCAGGGACGTCCGCTCGGCCCGGCCGACGGCATACCGACGACGATCAAGGACATCCTGCTGACCCGCGGCTGGCCGACGCTGCGGGGCAGCCGGCTCATCGACCGGGGGAGGGCGCAGGACTGGCCCGAGGACGCACCGGCGGTCGCCCGGCTGCGCGCCGCCGGGTGCGTGCTCCTCGGCAAGAACGCCACTCCCGAGTTCGCCTGGAAGGGCACCACCGACTCGCTGCGCCACGGCGCCACCGGCAACCCGTGGGACCCGCGCCTGACCGCCGGCGGCTCCAGCGGGGGAGCGGCGGCGGCGGTCGCCCTGGGGATGGGCGCGTGGACGGTCGGCACCGACGGCGGCGGTTCGGTGCGGATCCCCGCCGCGTTCACCGGGACCGTCGCGCTGAAGCCCACCTACGGCCGGGTGCCGCTGCACCCGGCCAGCCCCTACGGCACCCTCGCGCACGCCGGCCCGATGACCACCTCGGTGGCCGACGCCGCCCTCATGCTCGACCTCGTCGGGGTGCCGGACCCCCGCGACTGGTCCGCCCTGCCGGAGGCGCCGCGTTCCTTCCTCGACGGGCTCGAGGACGGCGTGCAGGGGCTGCGGGTCGCCGTGTCCCCGCGGCTCGGTCTGGGGGACGAGGTGGTCAACCACCCGGCCGTCGACCGGGCCGTCCGGGAGGCGGCCGAGGCGCTGGCCGCCGCGGGGGCGCAGGTCGAGGAGGTGGACCCCGAGCTGGCGGGCACCGGCTGCCTGGAGGCCTTCCACACGCTGTGGTTCACCGGCGCCGACAAGGTCGTCCAGGCCTACGGGGAGGGTGCCCTGGAGCAGGTCGACCCTGGGCTGCGGCGGGCGATCCGCCGCTACGGGCAGGGGGTGAGCGCCGCCGACTACCTCGACGCCACCGCGGTGCGCATGGAGCTGGGTCGTCGGATGGGCCGCTTCCACGAGCGCCACGACGTGCTCCTCACCCCGAGCGTGCCCGTCCCCGCCTTCGACCTGTCGCGGCAGGGCCCCGACGACGTCGACCAGCTGTGGACGTCGTGGACCCCCTACACCTACCCCTTCAACATGACCCAGCAGCCGGCCCTGTCGGTGCCCGCCGGGCTCACCGACGACGGCCGGCCGGTCGCCGTGCAGGTCGTGACCGCGCGGCACGCCGACGCCCTCGCCCTGCGGGTGGGCCGGACCCTGGAGGAGCGCGCGTGCTGGCGCGACGTCCTCCCCCCGCTGCTGGACCGGACCCAGGAGGCACCATGAGCCGTTTCCTCACCCTCACCCTCGACACGCGCGGCGTGACCTGCCGCGCCCGGCTGCTCGAGGAGGAGGCACCCCGCACGTGCGCCGTGGTGTGGGCCGCGCTGCCGCTCACCGCTGCGGTCTTCCACGGCAAGTACGCCCGGAACGAGATCTACAGCCTCGTGCCCCGCCTGGGCGAGGACCCGGGCAAGGAGAACACCACGGTCACCCCGATCCCCGGCGACCTGTGCTGGTTCACCTTCGACGGCGCCGACCTCGGCAACCCCGCCTACGGCTACGAGGCCGAGCGCGAGCACCGCGCCGCCGGGGAGGGCGGCATCGTCGACCTCGCGCTGTTCTACGGGCGCAACAACCTGCTCATCAACGGCGACCAGGGCTGGGTGCCCGGCAACGTCTTCGGCGAGGTCGTCGACGGGCTCCCGGAGATGGCGCAGGCCTGCCAGGACGTCTGGATGGGTGGCGCCCGCGGCGAGACGATGACGCTGGCGCGCGCCCAGGCCTGAGGCGCCCGACGTCACCAGGCCCGGCCGGCGCACGGCACCGGCTCCGGTCGGGCCCGGCGTCACCTCCCCTCCTCACCGGCCGAGGGCGGCCTCCCGGATCGGGCCCATCTCGATCTTGCGCTGCGTGAGCATGACCTCGGTCGCCCGCCGGGCGACCTCCGGGTCGTCGTGGGTGGTGAGCTCGTCGAGCTCGGTCGGGTAGACCTGCCACGAGACACCGAACCGGTCCTTGAGCCACCCGCACTCGCTCTCCTGACCGCCGCCCTCGAGCAGCGCCGACCAGTAGTGGTCGGTCTCCTCCTGGGTGTCCGTGCGCAGCACGATGGAGAAGGCCTCGTCGGGCGTGAAGTGCGGCCCGCCGTTCAGCCCCGTGTAGCGGACGCCCGCGAGCTCGAACTCGACCGTCAGCACCGAGCCGACCGGTTTGTCGGAGGGCGTGTCCGCGGCATACCGGCTCACCTCCAGGACGCGCGAGCCCGGCACCACGGAGCAGTAGAACTCCGCCGCCTCCTCGGCCTGGTCGTCGAACCACAGGCAGTGCCCCAGATGGATCATGGCGGTCTCCTCCCGCTCCCGACGCGCCCCGGTGGCGCGTGCGTGCGGGGTATGACCGTCGTCCCCCACCGGACTCATCGCCGGGCACCGGAGGGCGCGACGGTCTAGGGTCGCGCCATGCGCCGGCTGTGGACCTGGATCGTCGTCATCCTCGTGGTGGGTCTCCTGCTGAGCCTGCCTTCGGTCAGCCTCTGGCGGCCCACGCCGTCCACCCCGGTGCGCGAGGGACTGTTCGCCCTGGCCGGGTTCACCTCCCTCGCCTCCTCCCTCCTGCTCGGGCTCGGTGCCGCCATGACGGGGCTGGCCCTGGCCGTGCGCTGGGACGTGGTCCGGCTGCCGCCCGGTGGGCCGGCCGAGCGCGCCGCGCTCGTCGGGGGTGGCCTGGTGGCCGCCGGTCTGGTCCTGCAGGTGCTGCTGGGGGCCGTCGCCCCGGTGGTGGCCCTCTCCCTCCTGGTGGTCGGCGCGACCGCGGTGCTGCACGGGGCCGGCGTGGTGCTGCTGGCCCTCTGGCTCGTCGGCCGCTGTGCGCCCGCGGCCGCGGGGCGGGTGGACGGGGTCGCGGGACCCGTGTCAGACCAGTCACACCCCCGCTGACGGGCGTTTCGCGACGCGGGCGGGGCGTCGCCCAGCGCCTACACTCGACGGCATGACGGACGTCCAGGGGGACAGCTCCGGCCGGGCCGGCCGGCAGCGGGTGCTGCCGGTCACCGACCGGCTGTGGACGGTGCCCAACCTGCTCTCGATGCTGCGCCTGGCGCTGGTGCCCGTCTTCGTGGGGGCACTCGCTCAGCGCGAGCTGGGGTGGGCGGCGCTGGTGCTCGTGGTGTCCGGGGTGTCCGACTTCGCGGACGGCAAGATCGCCCGGCACTACGGGCTGACCAGCCGGCTGGGCCAGGTGCTCGACCCCGTCGCCGACCGGCTCTACATCGCGGCCACCGTCATCGGGCTCGCCGTCGTCCAGGTCATCCCCTGGTGGCTGGTCGTGGTGCTCTTCGCCCGGGAGCTGTTCATCGTGCTCCTCTACCCGGTGGTCCACCGGTACCGGTTGCCCATCCCCGAGGTGACCTTCATCGGCAAGGCCGCGACGTTCAACCTGCTGGGCGGCTTCCCGCTGGTGCTGCTGGGCCACCTGCCGGGCTGGTGGAGCGTGCTCTGCCTGGCGTCCGGGTGGGCCCTGGTGTGGTGGGGCACGGTGCTCTACTGGGTGACCGGGCTGGTCTACGGGTGGCAGGTCTCGGTCATGGCGCGGGAGCGGCGCGGCAGCGGGGTGCCCGGGTGAGGCCCCGGCGTCAGGCCGAGCCCGACCGTGACCCGGCGGCCTCGATGGCCCTGCTCGAGGAGGTGCTCGACCCGCCCGTGGGCCCGGGCTACTCGTCGGCGGCCCAGGACCGGCGCGCCCAGGGGCTGGCCCCGTCCTCGGGGACCCGCACCTGGCTGATGTTCGTCACCGCGGTCGGTCTGGGCCTGCTCTTCACGGTGACCGCGGCCACGCTGCGGACGCCGGACCCGGCCGAGGCGGCCGGCCGGGAGCAGCTCATCGCCCGGATCGACGCGGCGGAGGCGCTCGGTGACGAGCGCAGCGAGCAGGCGGCGAGCCTGCGGGCCGAGATCAGGGGCATCGAGCAGCAGGCGCTGCAGACCACCGGCAGCGGCTCCAGGTTGGCCGACGCCGAGCTGCGCGCCGGGGGTGTCGCGGTCCAGGGGCCGGGCGTCGAGGTCACCCTCCGGGACGCCGAGCGCGCCACCGACGCGGCACCCGGCGAGGACAGCCAGCCCGAGCGGGTCACCTCCCGCGACCTGCAGCTGCTCGTCAACGGGCTCTGGGGCGCAGGGGCCGAGGTCGTCGACATCAACGGCCACCGCCTGACGAGCACCTCGGCGATCCGCTTCGCGGGCCAGGCCATCATCGTCGACTTCCGGGGGCTCACGCCCCCCTACGTCGTGCAGGCCATCGGCGACCCACAGGCCCTGCAGGCCGAGCTCTCCACCGGCATGACCGGTGCCTACCTGCTGGAGCTGGAGCGGCAGTTCGGGCTGCGCTCCGAGGTCGAGGTCCGCGACCAGCTCGTCGTCGGGCCTGGTGCCCGCCTGACCACCCGCGTGGGCCGCATCCCCACCGAGCTCGCGCCGCAGACCCCGGAGCCGGCCGACCCCTCCGGCTCGACCTCCACCCCCACCCGTGAGGAGCCACGGTGATCCCCGTCCTCGGCCTGCTGGTCGGCGTCGTCCTGGGGCTGGTCGTCAGCCCCGAGGTGCCGTCCTGGCTCCAGCCCTACCTCCCGATCGCCGTCATCGCGGCGCTCGACGCCGTCTTCGGCGCCGCCCGGGCCTCGCTGGAGGGCATCTTCAACGACCGGGTGTTCGTCATCTCGTTCCTGTCCAACGTCGTCGTGGCGGCGCTCATCGTCTTCCTCGGCGACCAGCTCGGCGTGGGCGCGCAGCTGTCCACCGGCGTGGTCGTCGTGCTCGGGCTGCGGATCTTCTCCAACGTGGCGGCCATCCGTCGTCACCTGCTGGGGGCCTGAGTGTCGGACGAGCACGGCCCGGCCCCGCCTCCGGAGCCCACCCCCGCCGCGGACCCGCGCGCGGGGCGGCCGCCATGGTCGCGGCGCCGCCCGCTGCCCAGCCGTGCGGAGGCCCGGCGCCGGCTGCGCGCCTTCGGCCGCTTCCACCCCACCCGGGGCCAGCTCGTCGCGGCGCTGCTCACCGCCCTCCTCGGGGTGGCCCTCGTGGCCCAGGCCCGGGTCACCGAGGAGGCGGGGCTGCAGCAGCTGCGGCAGACCGAGCTGGTGGCCCTCCTGGACGACGTCACCACCCGGGCGCAGGAGCTCGGTGCCGAGGTCGCCGAGCTGGAGGACGACCGTTCCCGGCTGCTGGGGGCCGAGGGCGACGAGGCGGCGGCCGAAGCGGCCCGGCAACGGCTGCAGTCCTACCAGATCCTCGCCGGCACGGTCCCGGTCGAGGGCCCGGGCATCACCGTCCTGGTCGACGACGAGGCCGGGGTCATCACCCAGACGATGCTGCTGGACGGCATCCAGGAGCTGCGGGACGCCGGTGCCGAGGCGATCCAGATCGGCACGGTCCGGGTGGTGGCCTCCTCCTACGTCGGCACCGACGAGCAGGGCCGGGTCCTGGTGGACGGGCAGCCGCTCAGCACCCCCTACACCATCACCGCGGTGGGGGACGCCCATACCCTCGCCGGGGCGATGGCCATCCCCGGGGGGTTCTCGGACTCCCTGCGCGGAGCCGGCGCGGGCGTCACCGTGGTGGAGGCCGACACGGTGCTGGTGGATGCGTTGCACGAGCCGAGCGAGCCTCGTTACGCTCAGCCTGTCCCGTCGACCCAGGACCCCTAGGTCGACGTCAGGCCACTGCCGTCCGAGAACCGTGCGGCGACCGGTACGTCCGACCGAGGAGAGCGATGAGCACCTTGCAGTACCCCGACGACCTGCGCTACACGACCGACCACGAGTGGGTCCGCGACGTGGGTGACGGGGTGGTGCGGGTCGGCATCACGGCCTACGCCCAGGACGCCCTGGGGGACGTCGTCTACGTCTCGCTGCCCTCCGTCGGCGACGACGTCGCGCCTGGTGACTCCTGCGGCGAGGTGGAGTCGACCAAGTCGGTGAGCGACATCTACGCCCCGTTGGCCGGGGAGGTCACGGCCGTCAACGAGCAGCTCGACGCCACCCCCGAGCTGGTCAACACGGACAGCTACGGCGAGGGCTGGATGTACGAGCTGAAGCTCGCCGACTCCTCCGTCCTGGACGGGTTGATGGACGCCGAGGCCTACCAGAGCCAGCTCGACTGAGGTGTCCCCGGGCCTGACGTAGAGTTGGGCCACCACCGTCGACCACCGGTCGACGGTCAGTACGTCAACCCACCGACGAGGAGGTCAGCACCATGAGTGGCGACGATCGTGACCGCGAGCACCACGACCTGGGTGCCGACCCGACGACGGCGCGGATCCCTGGGGGCACCGACCTGCCCGCGGCGGAGTACACCTTCGACGACGAGGCGCCCCGGCTGTCCGCCGACGACCAGCGCACCGTGGACGCGCTGCGTCCCGGGACGGCGCTGCTCATCGTGCTGCGCGGCCCCAACTCGGGGGCCCGCTTCCTGCTGGACGCCGAGGAGGTGACCACCGGGCGGCACCCGCACAGCGACATCTTCCTCGACGACGTCACCGTCTCCCGGCGGCACGCGCAGTTCGTCAAGGAGGGCGAGGGGTATGCCGTGCGCGACGTCGGCTCGCTCAACGGCACCTACGTCAACCGGCAGCGGATCGAGGAGATGCCGCTGAACCAGGGCGACGAGGTGCAGATCGGCAAGTTCCGGCTGGTCTACTACCGCGGTCGGTCGTGAGCTCCCCGGCCCACGACGACCTTCCTGCCGGGCCGGCGAGGGGCGTGTCCATCGGGGCTGTCCTCAAGCAGCTGCACGGCGACTTCCCCGACCTCACCGACTCCAAGATCCGCTACCTCGAGCAGGAGGGGCTCATCAGCCCTGAGCGCCGCGCCTCCGGCTACCGGACCTTCACCGAGGCCGACATCGCCCGGCTGCGGTTCGTCCTCACCGCGCAGCGGGACCGTTTCTGGCCGCTCAAGGTCATCAAGGACGCGCTGGACCGGTTGGACCGTGGGCTGGACGTCCCCGGTCTGACCACCTCGGCGCCGCAGCCGACGGCGGCGGCGCCCGCCCCGGCCCCGCCGGCCGAGGCCCCGACCGAGACCCCGGTGGCCGACCTCAGCGCCGGGGCGCTGCGCCGGCGCAGGGCGGTGCGGCTCTCGCCGACCGAGCTGCGGGAGCGTACCGGGCTGGACTCCGCGGCCTACGCCCAGCTCAAGGCCTTCGGCCTGCTGCGCACCGACGCGGGGGGCAAGCACCACGCGGACGACGTCGACGTGGCCGAGGCCGCGGTCGCGCTGTCGCGCTACGGGCTCGAGGCGCGGCACCTGCGGCTGTTCCGGGTGGCCGCGGACCGCGAGATCGGGCTGACCCAGCAGCTGCTGGAGCCGCTGCGCAGGCGTCGGGCCCGAGGGGCCTCCGGCCCCGACCCGGCCGACCGGGAGGCCGAGCTGCTGGCGCACACCCTGTCGCTGCACGTGGCCCTGGTGCGCTCCGGGCTGCAGCAGCGCTGAGCGCAGGCGGCACCGGTCCGTCGGCACGCCTGGTCCGACGGTCACGCCGCAGGAGCGGTACCGTGGCAGGGTGAGAGAGCTCGACGTGCTCGGTGTCCGGGTCGAGATGCCGAACAACAGCCCCATCGTCCTGCTGCGCGAACGCGACGGGCAGCGTTACGTCCCCATCTGGATCGGGGCCCCGGAGGCCACCGCGATCGCCTACGCGCAGCAGGGGGTCGAGCCCCCGCGCCCGCTGACCCACGACCTCATGGTGACGATGATCGGTGCGCTCGGACGCACCCTGGAGGAGGTGCGGATCACCAGCCTCCAGGACGGCATCTTCCATGCCGAGCTGCACTTCGACGGTGAGACCGTGCTGTCCGCCCGACCTTCCGACGCCATCGCGCTGGCGCTGCGGTCCGCCACCCCGATCCTGACCACCGAGGAGCTGCTCGATGACGTCGGCGTGACGATGGCGGTCGAGGAGGAGGACGAGGTCGAGCGGTTCCGCGAGTTCCTCGACGAGGTGTCGGCCGAGGACTTCGAGTCGCCGGGGGAGTCGGGACCGGACGAGGGTCAGGCCTGATGTCCCGGCGTGGCGTCGTTGACCGGGGGACCCCCTGCGCATACCGTCGACCCGTGCCCACGCGGCACGTCAGTCACACGAGCCACACACGCGAGGAGGACCGGTGAACGCTGGAGCAGACGCGCCGGGCGGGTCGAGCGGACGTCCGGCAGAGCAGTCGGTCGCCTCGCAGGGTCTGCTGTTCACCGAGGACACCGCCGCGCTGGACGACGGCATCGGCTACCGCGGGCCCACGGTGTGCGGCGCCGCCGGCGTCACCTACCGCCAGCTGGACTACTGGGCCCGCACCGGGCTCCTGGAGCCCTCGGTGCGCAACCCCTCCGGCTCGGGCACCCAGCGGCTCTACAGCTTCCGCGACATCCTCGTGCTCAAGATCATCAAGCGGCTGCTCGACACCGGGGTCTCGCTGCAGCAGATCCGGGTCGCGGTCACGGCCCTGCGGGAGCGGGGCGTCCAGGACCTGGCGCACATCACCCTCATGAGTGACGGCGCCAGCGTCTACGAGTGCACCAGCGACGACGAGGTCATCGACCTGGTCCGTGGCGGCCAGGGCGTCTTCGGGATCGCCGTCGGCAGCGTCTGGCGGGAGGTCGAGGGCCAGCTCGCGCAGCTGCCCAGCGAGCGGGCCGACGTCGTGGTCGGGGAGCACCCGGACGACGAGCTCTCGGCGCGGCGCAAGGCCCGCAAGACCTCCTGACGGCACGGCCGCTCCGAGGCGTCGTGGCCGCGCCCACCCTGCTAGATTGAGGCTGCTGACGACGTCGCGTGGGAGAGTCCTCTCCGCACTGCGGTGAGGCGCCGAAGGGGCATACTCCCCACCAAGCTCTCAGGCGCCGGGACCACGCGGAGCAGGCGACTCTGGAACGTCCCGTCCCGCGGGGCCGGCAGAGGGGGAGGTGCCAGCGCAGGCCCGAGCCCGAAGGAGCCGTCCGTCCATGAGCCACCACTCGCCCGACTTCGTCGCCCGTCACGTCGGTCCCCGCCCCGAGGACGTCGAGCGCATGCTCGAGGTCGTCGGCTACGACAGCCTCCAGGCCCTGGTCGAGGCGGCCACCCCCGAGGGGATCCGCGGGGCGGCGCCCCTCGCGATCGAGGCGGCACCCAGCGAGCAGGCGGTCATCGCCGAGCTGCGCGACCTGGCGAGCCGGAACACCGTGGTCACCCCGATGATCGGCCTCGGCTACTACGGCACCCAGACCCCGCCGGTGGTCCTGCGCAACATCCTGGAGAACCCGGCGTGGTACACCGCCTACACCCCGTACCAGCCGGAGATCTCCCAGGGCCGGCTGGAGGCGCTGCTCAACTTCCAGACCGTGGTCACCGACCTGACCGGCCTGGCCGTGGCCGGCGCGTCGATGCTCGACGAGGGCACGGCCGCCGCCGAGGCCATGGCGCTCATGCGCCGGTCCAGCAAGGCGGCCAAGGACGCGGTGCTGCTGCTCGACGAGCACGTCTTCCCGCAGACCGAGGCGGTGGTCCGGGCCCGCGCCGAGGCCATCGGGTGGACGGTCGTCACGGCCGACGTGACCGGCATCGAGGACGTCGAGGGCCTACGCTCGGCGGCCGGCGGCCAGGAGGTCTTCGGGCTGCTGGTGCAGTACCCCGGCGCCGACGGCCAGGTCCGGGACGTCGCGGCCGCGGCCGCAGCGGCGCACGAGGCCGGGGCGCTGGTCACCGCGGCCGCCGACCTGCTCGCCCTCACCCTGCTGGCGCCGCCCTCCCGCTGGGGCGCCGACGTGGCCGTCGGCAGCACCCAGCGGCTCGGGGTGCCGCTGGGCTTCGGTGGACCGCACGCCGGCTACCTCGCCGTCCGGGAGGGACTGGAGCGCACGCTGCCGGGTCGCCTCGTCGGGGTGTCCAAGGACGTCGACGGCAAGCCGGCCTACCGCCTCGCCCTGCAGACCCGTGAGCAGCACATCCGGCGGGAGAAGGCCACGTCCAACATCTGCACCGCGCAGGTGCTCCTCGCCGTCATGGCGTCGATGTATGCGGTGTGGCACGGCCCGGAGGGGCTGCGGCGGATCGCGCGACGCGTGCACGCCCAGGCGACCGCCCTCGCCGGGGTGCTGACCGAGGCCGGCCACGAGCTCGCCGGGGACCGCTTCTTCGACACCCTGCAGGTGCGCGTCCCGGGCCGGGCCACGGACGTGCTCGCGGCCGCGCTGGAGCGCGGCATCAACCTGTGGCGGGTCGACGACGACACCGTGCTGCTGTCCGTCGACGAGCTCACCACGACCGACGACCTGCGCGCGGTGGCCGAGGCCTTCGGCGCCGACCCGGGGTCGCTGCCGGACGGTGCCGGCTTCGACGACGACGCCGACGACGCCGACGAGCAGCTGTTCGGCGACCTCTCCCGGACCGGGGACGAGGCATACCTCACCCACCCGGTGTTCTCCCGCCACCGCAGCGAGACCGCCCTGCTGCGCTACCTGCGCACGCTCTCGGACAAGGACTACGCCCTGGACCGGGGCATGATCCCGCTGGGCTCGTGCACCATGAAGCTCAACCCGACCACGGCCATGGAGTCCGTCACCTGGCCGGAGTTCGGCTCGCTGCACCCCTTCGCCCCGGCCGACCAGAGCGCGGGCTACCGCGAGCTCATCGACCAGCTGTGCGGCTGGCTGGAGGAGATCACCGGCTACGACCGGGTGTCCCTGCAGCCCAACGCCGGCGCCCAGGGCGAGTTCGCCGGGCTGCTCGCCATCCGGCAGTACCACCTGGCCAACGGCGACGACCAGCGCACGGTCTGCCTCATCCCGGCCAGCGCGCACGGCACCAACGCGGCCAGCGCGGTCATGGCCGGCCTCAAGGTGGTGGTCGTCAAGAGCACCGACACCGGCGAGATCGACCTCGAGGACCTGCGCGCCAAGATCGAGACCCACCGGGACCAGCTCGCCGGCATCATGGTGACCTACCCCTCGACGCACGGCGTCTACGAGGACACCATCACCGAGCTCTGCGAGCTGGTGCACGAGGCGGGGGGCCAGGTCTACGTCGACGGGGCCAACCTCAACGCGCTCCTGGGCATCGCCAAGCCGGGCGAGTTCGGCGGCGACGTCAGCCACCTCAACCTGCACAAGACCTTCACCATCCCGCACGGCGGCGGCGGTCCCGGGGTCGGTCCGGTCGCGGTGCGCGAGCACCTGGCGCCCTACCTGCCCAACCACCCCTTCGACGCCCAGGCCGGCCCGGAGAGCGGCCCCGGGCCGATCTCCGCGGCGCCCTTCGGCTCGGCCGGCATCCTGCAGATCCCGTGGGCCTACATCCGGCTCATGGGTGGCGAGGGGCTCACCCGGTCCGGGCAGGTGGCGGTGCTGTCGGCCAACTACGTCGCCCGACGGCTCGACGAGCACTTCCCCGTGCTCTACACCGGCGACCACGGGCTGGTGGCGCACGAGTGCATCCTCGACCTGCGCGGGCTGACCAAGTCCACCGGCGTCACCGTCGACGACGTCGCCAAGCGGCTCATCGACTACGGCTTCCACGCCCCCACGATGTCCTTCCCCGTCGCGGGCACCCTCATGGTGGAGCCGACCGAGTCCGAGGACCTCGCCGAGATCGACCGCTTCGTCGACGCCATGATCGCCATCCGGCGCGAGATGGACGAGGCGGCGCGGTCCGAGGGCGGCGTCGAGGCCAGCGCGCTGCGCGGGGCCCCGCACACCGCGCTGTCGCTGGCGGGGGAGTGGGACGCCTCCTACGACCGGATGACCGCCGCCTACCCGGAGGGCGTCGACCCCGACCGCAAGTACTGGCCGCCGGTGCGCCGCATCGACGGCGTCTACGGCGACCGCAACCTGGTGTGCTCGTGCCCGCCGCCGGAGGACTTCGAGGCCTGAGCCGCAGGGGGCTGCGCCCCCGGGCACCCCGTCGGGGCCACGCCCCGGACCCGGCCACCCGCGCGGTCGTCGCTGGTGGTGGTCATGCGCGCCCCGGTGTGTGAGGATTCAGCGCATGGGCCAAGAGGTGAGTCACAGCGAGTTCACGCGGGAGCAGCGGCTGGCGTTCCGGGCCAAGGTCCGCGACGACCTGGACTGCTTCGAGCAGATGCTGGAGGGCAGCCGGTTCGACTTCACCCGTCCGCAGATGGGGCTGGAGATCGAGCTGAACCTCGTCGACGACACCTCGCTGGACCCGGCTCTGCGCAACCGGGAGGTGCTGGCCGACATCGGCGAGGGCGACTTCCAGACCGAGGTGGGCCGCTACAACATCGAGCTCAACGTCCCGCCCCGGCCGATGGCCGGCGACCAGGCCGTGCGCCTGGAGCGCTGGCTGTCCCAGTCGCTGCGGCGCGCGGGTGACGCGGCCCGCGGTCACGACTGCCGGGTCGCCTCGGTGGGCATCGTCCCCACGCTGGAGGCCGAGCTCTTCGACCAGCCGTGGCTGTCCGACGGGGTGCGCTACACCGCGCTCAACGACTCCCTCATCCGGGAGCGGGGCGAGGGCCTCGAGCTGGAGATCGAGGGCCCCACGGGGGAGCGCGTGGACAGCTACCACGACACCATCGGCCCGCTGTCCGGGTGCACCTCGGTGCAGCTGCACCAGCAGGTGACGCCGCTCGACTTCCCCGTCTACTGGAACGCCGCGACGGTCATCAGCAGCCTGCAGATCGCGGTCGGCGCCAACTCGCCCTACCTCTTCGGGCGCCGGCTGTGGGCCGAGACCCGGATCCCGTTGTTCACCCAGATGACTGACACCCGGTCCATCGAGCTCAAGCACCAGGGGGTCCGGCCGCGCGCCTACTTCGGCCGCAACTGGATCACCTCGATCTTCGACCTGTTCGAGGAGAACGTCCGCTCCTTCCCGGCGCTGCTGCCGGAGAGGTCGGACGAGGACGCCAAGGCGGTGCTCGCCGCCGGCGGGGTGCCGCACCTGTCCGACCTCAAGCTGCACAACGGCACGGTATGGCGCTGGAACCGGCCCATCTACGACACCACCCAGGGTGTCCCGCACCTGCGGGTGGAGAACCGGGTGCTGCCGGCCGGCCCCACCGCGGTCGACACGGTGGCCAACGCCTGCTTCTACTACGGGCTGCTGGAGTCCTTCACGACCAGCGGCCGGCCGATCTGGACCAAGATGTCCTTCGCCGACGCCGACCGCAACTTCCGTGAGGCCGCCAAGCACGGCATCTCCGCCACCCAGGTCTGGCCGGGTCTGGGCACCATGCGAGCGGTCGACCTCGTCGCCGACCACCTGCTGTCGGTCGCCGACGACGGACTGGCCGCGCTGGGCCTGCGCCGTGAGGTCCGCAGCCACTACCTGTCGATCATCGAGGGCCGCTGCCGGGCCCAGACCAACGGCGCCAGCTGGCAGGTGGCCGTCACCCAGGCGTACGAGGCCGCAGGCCACTCCCGGCGGGAGGCGCTGCACGCCATGTTCGGCCACTACCTGGACCACTCCGAGGAGAACACCCCGGTCCACACCTGGGAGGTGCCCGAGGTGGAGGCGCGATCGGTCGACGACCTGGAGGACGCTGCCGGGCGCTCCGCCTAACGGCGGTTCCAGGCCTCCACGGTCGGCTGCTCACGGTGGTGACCCAGGATGGCCAGCGACCCGACCTCGAAGGTGAGGTGCTGGCCGAACCGCGGGGCCTGACGCAGGTAGACGCTGGTGAGGATGCGCAGCGCGTGCCCGTGGCCCACCAGGGCCACGTCGCCGTCGAAGAGGTGGGGCCACACCCGCTCCAGGACCACGCTGGCCCGCCCGGCGACCTGCTCCACGGTCTCGCCGGGGGTGTCGCCGGGGACGACGCCGTGGTGGAAGACGTTCCACCGGTAGCCCAGCTCCCGGCGGATGTCCGGGGTGCTGCGCCCCTCGTAGCCGCCGTAGTCCCACTCCTTGAGGTCCTCGTCGATCTCGTCGACGCGGAGGCCGGCCAGCTCGGCGGTGTGCCGTGCGCGCTGCAGCGGTGAGCAGCGGACGTGGGCGAAGGTGAGCCCGGCCAGCACCTTCTGCAGCCCCGCGGCGGCCTGCTCGCCCTCCGGGAGCAGGGGCAGGTCGGTGAGGCCGGTGTGCTGCCCGGAGCGGGACCACTCGGTCTCCCCGTGCCGGATGAGCACGAGGCGGTGCGGAGGGATGGCAGGGCCGGGGATCTCGCTGGTGGGGTCGTCCATTCCTGGCACACTACCCACATGCCTGACGACGCATACCGCTCCGTGTCCCTCACCCGCACCGGTCCCGGCCAGTTCGAGGCGGTGAACGCCCGGGGCGGCTCGATCCCGGTGGGGATGGGCGCCGGTGAGGACGGCACGGCGTTCTCCCCGGTCGAGCTGCTCCTCGTCGCGGTGGCCGGGTGCTCGGGGATCGACATCGACCTGCTGACCTCTCGCAAGGCCGAGCCCACGGCGTTCGCGGTGACGGCCGGGGCGGAGAAGCTGCGGGACGAGGAGGGCAACCACCTCGGCCCGGTCACGGTGACCGTGGAGGTCACCTTCCCGGAGGGGGAGGACGGGCAGGCAGCCCGGGACCGGCTGCCGGACGCGGTCGCGAAGTCCCGGGACCGGCTGTGCACCGTCTCCCGGACGGTCGCCCTGCCGACCCGGGTCGACTTCGAGATCCGCTGAGCGCGACCGGCGGGATGCCGACGCCCCGTCCCGGGCCCGAGGCCCCAGGTGGCCCGGACCGGCTGCTGCGGACGCTGACGGCGGGCGACGCGGTCACCGTCGGCCTCGGCGCCATGCTGGGGGCCGGGGTCTTCGCCGTGTGGGGCCCGGCGGCACAGGCCGCCGGGCCGGCGCTGCTGCTCGCCGTGCTGCTGGCCGGTGGGGTCGCCGCCTGCAACGCCCTGTCCTCCGCGGCCCTCGCGGCGCGCCACCCCGCGGCGGGCGGCGCCTACGTCTACGGGCGGGAGCGGCTGGGCCCGCTGTGGGGCTACCTCGCCGGGTGGTCGTTCGTCGTGGGCAAGACCGCCTCGTGCGCCGCCATGGCGATGACCGCGGCCGCCTACCTCGCCCCGGGGCGCGAGCGGCTCGCGGCGGTCGGTGCCGTCCTCACGGTCACCGCGCTCAACCTGGCCGGGGTGCAGCGCTCGGCCCGGGTGACCAGGGTCCTGGTGGCCGTGGTGCTGGCCACCCTGCTGGTGGTCGTCGCCGCCACCCTCGCCCGGCCCGGGTCGACGGTCCAGGCGGGGGTCCCTCCGGCGGTGGGCGGCGACCTCCTCGGCCTGCTGCAGGGGGCCGGACTGTTCTTCTTCGCCTTCGCCGGGTATGCCCGCATCGCCACCCTGGGGGAGGAGGTGCGGGACCCGGCGCGCACCATCCCCCGGGCGGTCGTGGTGTCGCTGTCGGTGGTGCTGCTGACCTACCTGCTCGTCGCGGTGGCCCTGCTGCACGGGCTCGGCCTGCCGGCGCTGTCCGGGGCGACGGCACCCCTGGCCGAGCTGGCCGCCGCGATCGTGCCCGGGCAGGGGTCGTGGGTCGTGCGGGTGGTCGCCGGTCTGGCCGCGCTCGGGGCCCTGCTCAACCTGCTGCTCGGCATCTCGCGCACCACGGTGGCGATGGCGAGGGACGGCCACCTGCCGCGGCCGCTGGCCCGGCTGTCGGGTCCGCGCCGGGTGCCGCGGGCCGCGGAGCTCGCGGTCGGCGGGGTGCTCGTCGTGGTGGTCCTCGTCGCCGACCTGCGCGGTGCCATCGCCTTCTCCAGCTTCGGGGTCCTGCTCTACTACGCGGTGGCCAACGCCAGCGCCCTCACGCTGCGGGGGCGCTGGCGCGGGGCGCCGTGGGTGCCCGCGCTCGGCCTCGCGGGCTGCCTCACCCTGGCCAGCGCGCTACCGGGAGCCGCCGTCGCCGGAGGGCTGGCCGTCCTCGCCCTGGGGCTGGTCGGCTACGCCCTGACCCGGCGACGGGACGCTGCGCGGTGAGGAGCCCGTGGTGGGCTCGGAGGGGTGCGCGGCCCGAGGCTGCTCGGCCGGCCCGGTGTGCAGGTGGCCGGCGCTGCGCAGGTGCTCCTGCACGCGGTGGGCGCCCTTGACGCCGAGCAGCGCCCTGGGGTGGATCGCCTGGCCCGCCCGCACCACGGAGATCTGCCCGTTGGGCTCGAGGACGACGAGGGCGACCTGGGTGAGGTGGCTGACCCCGGCCTGGCGCAGGGCGCTCCACAGCATGGGGGTCGTCAGCCCGTAGGTGCGCATCGTGTCGGTCTGCACCTTGCCGGCGACGACGAGCACGGCGGCGCGCGCGCGGGACTGCTCGTCGAGCTGGGGGAGCGGCAGCCGGCGCAGGTTGCGGAAGAGCACCTCCAGGGTGGCCAGGGTGCCGAGCGCGATGAGCCCGCCGGTGAGAGTGGGCACGTGGCCCATGGTGGAGCGGCCCACGATGGCGCCGAGGACGGTGACGATGGCGAGGTCGAGGCTGCGCGGGCTGGAGTAGAGCCGCTGGCCCCAGAGCCGGAGCACCGCGCCGAAGACGAAGTAGATCGTCACCGTGCTGAGCACCACGGCGATCGCCCCGGCGGGGGTGATGCCGATGTAGTGCCACAGGTCGCGCATGGCACACATCGTGGCAGACGGTGTCCCGACAAACCGGTGGAGGTCGGTCGGCGCCGTCGGGCAGGCTAGGACCATGGACGAGCGCACCGAGCCGGGCACGGCATACCGATGGAGCAGGCTGACCGAGGACGACGCCCCGGCCTGGTCCGACCTGGTCAACCACCTGGCCGTGGTCGACGGCACCGAGGAGTTCCTGTCCGCGGAGGACCTGGTCGAGGAGCTGCGCTCACCCGGTCACGACCCGGCCACGGACTCCTGGGCGGTCTGGCAGGAGGACGCCATGGTCGCCTACGGCGTCGCCCTGGCGCCGCCGACCACCGACCACGAGGGCACGGCCCGGGGCATCGTGAGCGGGGGCGTCCACGCCGATCACCGGGGCCGGGGGCTCGGGAGCGCCCTGCTGGACCGGCTGGAGCCGCGCGCCACCGAGCTGGTGGGGGAGCGGCACCCGGGCGCACCGGCCTACCTCACCGCCTCCGGTGGGCGGCAGGGCTCCACCTCCCAGCAGCTGCTCAGCGACCGCGGGTATGCCGTGGTCCGCTGGTTCAACCTGCTGGGGCGGCCGGTGACCGACGGCCCGGCGGTGCCGCAGCTCGAGGGCGTGGAGCTGCGTGCCCCCCGACCCGAGGACGAGGAGGCGGTGCGGCTGGCGCACAACGCGGCCTTCCGCGACCACTGGGGGTCCGGCCCGTCGGCCCCCGAGCACTGGCACGAGCACTGGACCTCGCGCAGCGCGCGTCCCGCCGTCTCGACCCTGGTCTGGGGCCGGGGCGGGGAGCTCGACGGTCAGGTGCTGGCCTACGTCATGGTCGGGCAGTGGGTGGAGCGGGAGGCCTACGTCACCATCCTCGGCACCGTCCCGCAGGCCCGGGGGCGGGGCATCGCCGCTGCCGCGCTGGCCCGGACCATCGCGGAGGCCGAGCGCAGCGGCGACTTCGACGTCATCGAGCTCGACGTCGACTCCGACAGCCTCACCGGGGCCACCCGCCTCTACGAGCGGCTCGGCTTCGTGCAGAAGCACAGCACCTGCGCGATGCGCCGGACCGTGCCGCAGACCGTGGAGCGGCGCCAGGCGGGGTGATCGGCCGGGCGGAGGTGCCGACCGGCCCGGGGGGCGGGCGGCCTAGGCTGGTGTGGTGAGCTCCGCACCCGTCGCCTCCCCCGGCCCGCTCGCCCAGACCGTCGTCGGCGAGAGCGGCCCGACGGTGGTCTTCTGCCACGGGCTGCTCGGCCGTGGGCGCAACTTCACCGGCATCGCCAAGGCGCTGCAGCCGGACTTCCGGTGCGTCCTGCTCGACATGCCCGACCACGGCCGGTCCCCGTGGACCGAGCGCATCGACTACGCCACCGCGGCGGCGATGCTGGTCGAGCAGCTGCAGGTGCTGGCCGCCGACGGTCCGGTGCACCTCGTCGGTCACTCGATGGGGGGCAAGACCGCGATGACCGCCGCCCTCAGCTCACCCGAGCTCGTCGACCGGCTCGTGGTGGTCGACATCAGCCCCACCGGGGCGGGCGAGGTGAGCGAGTTCGAGCACCTCATCTCCTCCCTGCTGGCCATCGACCTGGGGTCGATCTCCTCGCACGGGCAGGCGGACGCCGAGCTGGCCGAGGCGGTCGACTCGCGCATGCTGCGCGGCTTCCTGCTGCAGAACCTGCGCCGCGACCCGCAGACCCACGCCTTCGGGTGGCAGCCGAACCTCGAGGTGCTCCTGCGTGACCTCGGCAGCATCACCGGGGACGTCCCGCACGAGGGCCGCACCTTCGACGGGCCGGTGCTGTGGGTCGGCGGGAGCGAGTCCCCCTACATCAGCAGCGAGCAGGAGGGGCCGATGCGCGCGCTCTTCCCGCGCACCGTCCAGGTCACCATCAAGGGCGCCGGGCACTGGGTGCACTCCGAGCAGCCGCAGGCGTTCACGGCCACGCTGCGGCACTTCCTGCGCGCCGGCTGACGGCCGACGCCGGCCGGTGGCACCGAGGGGCTGCCGCGCAGGCCTTTAGGTGGCTAGAGTCGGACGATGGCACGCTTCCTCGACATCCACCCGGTCGACCCGCAGCCCCGCCTCGTCCGGCAGGTGGCCCAGGTGCTGAACGAGGGCGGGCTCGTCGCCTTCCCCACCGACGCCTGCTACAGCCTCGGCGCCCGCCTGGACGACCCGGACGCCAAGGCGCGGATCGTCTCCGTCCGCCAGCTCGACGACCGCCACCACTTCACCCTGATGTGCGCGGACTTCTCCCACCTGGGCCAGTTCGTGCAGCTGGACAACACCGTCTTCCGGGCGGTGAAGGCGGCCACCCCGGGGTGCTACACCTTCATCCTGCCGGCGACCAAGGAGGTCCCCCGGCGGCTCCTGCACCCCAAGAAGAAGACGGTCGGGGTCCGCATCCCCGACCACCCCATCTGCCGTGCCCTGCTCTCGGAGATGGGGGAGCCGTTGCTCACCAGCACCCTGCTCATGCCCGGCGAGGACGAGCCGTTGGGCTACGGCTGGGAGGTCAAGGAGCGACTGGACCACCAGGTGGACGTCGTCATCGACGGCGACCAGACCGGCTGCGAGCCGACCACGGTGGTCGACCTGTCCGAGGGCGGCGCCGAGGTGCTCCGCGTGGGCTCGGGGGACCCCACGCCGTTCCGGTGAGCGGGGTGCGGTGCGTCGTGCCGGGCACCGGCCCGCCGCGGCCGCACCCGCGGCGTCAGGCCAGGGAGAGGAAGAGCTTCTCCATCTTCTGGGTGTCGACCTCGCCGTCCTCCTCGACGAGGCACTGGCGCAGGCCGCTGGCGATGATGCTGTAGCCCGCGCGGTCCAGAGCCTTGCTCACCGCGGCGAGCTGGGTGACGACGTCCTCGCAGTCCCGGCCCTCTTCCAGCATGCGGATGACGGCCGCCAGCTGCCCGTGGGCGCGGCGCAGGCGGGTGATCGACGGCTTGACGGTCTCGGGCGCAAGTTCCACCTTCTCAGGGTACCCCTGGGGGCATGCGGGCGTCACATGCTATACCCTGGGGGGTATGCAGTCGTCGACGCCGGCATTTCCGTGCCACGACGACGCCTGCGCGACCACGAGCAGCCACGAGCAAGGAGCAGCGATGCCCACCCCCACGGTTCTTCCGATCGAGACCGCCTCCCTCGGTGACCGCAGCTACCTCGTCCACGACGGCGCGGTGGCCTTCGTCGTCGACCCGCAGCGCGACATCGACCGCGTGCTCGACCTCGCCGAGAGCGAGGGGGTGCGGGTCACCCACGTCTTCGAGACGCACATCCACAACGACTACGTCACCGGTGGCTACCAGCTCGCCCGGCGCACGGGTGCGGCCTACCACGTCAACGGGGACGACCCGGTGGGCTTCGAGCGGGCCCCCATCGGGGACGGCGACCTCGTGGAGGTCTCGCCGACGCTGCGGGTCCGGGCCATCCACACGCCCGGGCACACCTTCACCCACCTGTCCTACGCCCTCGAGGGCGAGGACCCCTACGTCTTCACCGGCGGCTCGCTGCTGTTCGGGTCCACCGGGCGTCCGGACCTGCTCGGCGACGACCACGCCGAGACCCTCGCGCGCCACCAGCACGCCTCGGCCCGCCGGCTGGCGTCGGAGCTGCCCGAGCAGGCCCAGGTCATGCCCACGCACGGCTTCGGCTCGTTCTGCTCGGCCACCCAGGCGCAGGGGGACGCGTCGACCATCGGGCAGGAGCTCGCCCAGAACCCGGTCCTGCGCCAGGACGTGGAGGACTACGTCCGCGAGACCCTCGACGGTCTCGACCTGTTCCCCGCCTACTACGCCCACATGGGGCCGGCCAACGCCAAGGGCCCGGAGGAGGTCAGCCTGGAGCTGCCCGCGCGCGCCGACAAGGAGGTGCTCCGCCAGCGGCTGGAGGCGGGGGAGTGGGTCGTCGACCTGCGCCACCGCCGGGCGTTCTCCGCGGGCCACGTCCCCGGCACCCTCAACATCGGCCTGGACGGCCAGTTCTCGACCTGGCTGGGGTGGATGATCCCGTGGGGGACCCCGCTCACGCTGCTCGGGGACGACGCCGAGCAGGTCGCCCAGGCGCAGCGCGAGCTGGTGCGGATCGGCATCGACGAGCTGGCCGGGCAGAGCACCGGGGAGCCCCGCGACTGGACCGACGCGCCGCTGGCCACGCTGCGGCAGGCGACCTTCGCCGACCTCGCGCAGGTGCGCCACCACCGTCCGGTGGCCGTCCTGGACGTCCGCAACCCCAAGGAGTACGCCGCCGGCCACGTCGACGGAGCGGTCAACATCCCGCTGGGCCAGCTGGCCCGACGTCTCGCCGAGGTGCCGGAGGGCGAGGTCTGGGTGCACTGCGCCGGCGGCTACCGTGCCTCCGTCGGGGCCTCGGTCGTCGCCGCCTCCGGACGCCCGACCGTGGCGATCGACGACGCCTTCGACCAGGCCCGGACCTGCGGGCTGCCCGTCACCGAGGCGGACGCCTGAGCCGACCCCGGGCCGGCTCGCCGGTCCGCCGGCACCACCCCTGTCCCACCACCGTGGCCGACACGGCCGCCCGCAGCACGTCCATGTCCCGCACGACCACCGACCTCAGAGGAGACTCTCCATGACCAGCACGCCCACGCGTACCCCCGCCCACCCCGTCGAGATCGGCGCCGCCGAGCTGCGGGCCTGGCTCGCGGGCGGGTCCGCCCCCCGCGTCCTCGACGTCCGCACCCCCGGCGAGTTCGCCGCCGGGCACGTGCCGGGCTCCTACAACATCCCGCTCGCCACGCTGACCGAGCACGCGCGGTCGGTCGCCGACCACCTCGACCAGGACGTCGTCCTGGTCTGCCGGTCGGGAGCCCGCGCCTCCGCGGCCGCCCAGGCGCTGGCGGGCACCGGCAGCGAGGGGATGCACGTGCTGACCGGGGGGATGCAGGCGTGGAGCGGTGCCGGCGGCGAGGTCGCCGAGACCTCCGGCCCCTGGGACCTGGAGCGTCAGGTGCGCCTCGTCGCCGGAGGCGTCGTGCTGACCTCGGTCCTCGCCAGCACCCTGGTGCCCGGGGCCAAGTGGGTCGCCGCCGGCATCGGCGGGGGGCTGACGTTCGCGGCGCTCAGCAACACCTGCGCCATGGGCCAGGCCCTCATGCGGATGCCGTGGAACCGCGGCGGTCGCCGCCAGCTCGAGGGTGCCCTGCGCGGGTTGTCCGAGCGGTCGAACGCCTCCGTCGGCGCTCCGCAGGGCTGACGGGACGCGGACCGGGCCCCGGGCCGGCCGGCCGTGGGCCGACCGGGCGCCCGCCCGTCGTGCCCGCGGACGGTCAGTCGCGGTCCCAGGTGAGGCTGTCGGCCCCGTCGCCGAGCTCGACCTCGACCTCGCCCTCGATGTAGGTGCGGCGCTCCTCGGTCGGCGCATCGACCTCGAACAGCAGCCCGGCGGCCTGCTCGCCCTCGCCCTCGCGCACCGTGATGCGGACCTGGCCGCCGTCCCGGAACGGGACGGTGTAGCCGTCCTGCTCGCGCAGCGACCCCCGGTGCATCTGCGAGCGCTCCATGTAGTCCTCCAGCCGCTGCTCCGGCTGCTCGACCGCGAGGAAGGCCGCGCTGCGCTCGTGGCCGGAGGGGGAGACGGCCTCAAAGGTGTTCGGCATCGGTCTGGCACTTCCTCGTCGTCGGGGGATGTCGCGGGTGACCATCATGGCAGAGGAGGGTCACGCGCGCCGGGACCCTCAGCGGCGGCGCTGCAGCAGCAGCGCGACCTCGTGGTGCCGGGTCTGGGGGAACATGTCGAACAGCCGGGCGTGCCGCACCGCGTAGGACGGCATCCGCGCCAGGTCCCGGGCCAGGCTGGACGCCGCGCAGCTGGAGTAGACGAGGTGCGGGACCCCGGAGGACTCCACCCAGTCCGCCAG
Organism: Serinicoccus sediminis; assembly: GCF_004153545.1. Taxonomy (GTDB): domain Bacteria; phylum Actinomycetota; class Actinomycetes; order Actinomycetales; family Dermatophilaceae; genus Ornithinicoccus; species Ornithinicoccus sediminis_A. The sequence goes on from NZ_SDVA01000005.1 coordinate 128,537, forward strand.
GTCGGGGCCGATGCCGCGCCGGGGCGGGTTGACCACGAGCACGTCCGGCCGGTCGGCCGGTCCGGAGGCCCGGGCATACCGGGTCGCGTCGGCGGTGACGAAGGTGGTGTCCTCGGCCCGGCCCTGCAGGGCGGGGTCCTCCCGGCTGCGCCGGGCGCTGCGGACGGCCTCGGCGGACTGCTCGACCCCGACGACCGCACGCCCCGGGGCCGAGGTGTGCAGCGCGAAGCCGCCCACGCCGCAGTAGAGGTCCCAGACCCGCCCGGGACGCAGCCCGTCGACCCAGGCGGCGACCTGCCGGTAGAGCTCGGCGGCGACCTGGGTGTTGGTCTGGAAGAAGCTGCGGGTGCCCAGGTGCAGGGTCAGCCCGGCCACCGGCATGGGCAGGGTGGCGTCCGCCGTCAGCACCTCCTCGGCCTCGCCCTCGAGCACGGCCTTGTGCTCGGGCTGCAGGTTGACGCTCGCCACCCGCAGCCGAGGGCCGGTCCGCCCGCCCAGCCCGTCGACGAGGTCGCCGACGCGTCGCCGCTGGCCGGGGGAGCGGAGCACGAACCGGGCCATCAGCTCGCCCGCGGGGGAGTGGGTGAGGAGCACGTGCTTGAGCTCGCCCTGCCGCGTCGGCACGTCGTAGGGCGTGAGCCCGGACGCCGGCAGCCGGTCGGCGAGGTCCAGGACGGCGGCGTGCAGCCCCTGCTCGTAGAGGCCGCAGTGGCGCAGGTCCACGCCTCGCCCGGCGGCGTCGAGGATGCCGACGGTCGGTGCCCCCTTGCGGCCGCCGACGACCAGCTTCGCCTTGTTGCGGAACCCGGACTCCCGGCTGGGTGCCGCGTCGGACCAGCACCCGGGTGCGACCCAGGGCGCGAGGGTGGCGGCCACGGCGTCCTGCTTGCCGGCCAGCTGGGCGGCGTAGGGCTCGCCCATGAGGGTGCAGGAGCGGCAGACGCCGGCGTCGTAGTAGTCGCACTGCACCGCGCCAGCCTAGGGGAGCGGCGCGGCGGCGGTGCCCGTCAGGGACGACCGGCGGTGCGCAGGCTGTCCACCGAGAGGCGGCCGGCGCCGGTGAAGGCCAGCGGCAGGGTGAGCCCGACGAAGAGGAGGGCGCTCTGCGCCGTGAGGTGCTCCCCGTCGACGAGCAGGGCCCGGTCGGTCCCGAGGAAGACGGCCAGCGCCCACACCGTGGCCAGGAGCGCGGCGAGCAGGAAACCGGCGGGGCGGGTGAAGAGGCCGACCACGACGAGCACGGGGAGCGCGACCAGGCCGACCATGACGCCCCAGGCCACGACGTCGGGCGCCGCGGAGCCCACCAGGCTGTCCGAGACCTGCGCGGTGAAGGCACCCATGTCGGTGGCCGCGCGGGCCCCGAGCAGGACGAGGGGCAGGGTGGCCAGCCGCAGCAGCAGCAGCCCGAAGTCCAGCCCGCGCCCGTGCGCCTCGACCGGACCGGTGAGGGCGTAGTCCTCGTCCCACGGGTCGTCCACCTCGCGGTGGTAGTCGCCGGCGGGGTCGTGCTCGGCCGGTCCGGTCATCTGCCCACTGTGTCAGGCGAGGGGGAGGCTCAGGTGTGTGCCGGCGGCGTGTCCCCGGAACTCAGCGGCGGGCGAGCGCCTCGCGCAGCGACGCGGCGTCGGCGGCGAGGTCCTCCTGGGCGCGGGGTCCCTTGCGGCCGAGGTCGAAGTCGGCGGGGTCGGAGGTGGGGAAGACGTGCACGTGGGCGTGGGGCACCTCGAAGCCCTGCACGATGACGCCCACGCGCTCGGCTCCGAACACCTGCCGCTGCGCCCGCCCGATGCGCGCCGCGACCTGCATCAGGTGGCCGACGGTCTCGTCGGGCAGGTCGACCCAGTGGTCGACCTCGGCGCGGGGCACGACGAGCGCGTGCCCGGGTGTCAGGGGCTCGATGTCGAGGAAGACGGCGCACACCTCGTCGGTCCAGACGACGTGCCCGGGGATCTCGCCCTCGATGATCTGGCTGAAGACCGTGCTCATGCCCCCACCCTAGGCTCGCGGACGGCGCCTGTCCGGGGCACGCGGCATACTCGCTGCCATGACGACGCAGATGGTGCTGGTGCCCGGGTTCTGGTTGGGGGAGTGGGCGTGGGAGGAGGTGGCGCGCTCCCTCGCCGGTCGGGGGTATGCCGTGGACGCGCTGACCCTGCCCGGCCAGGGGTTCGAGGACCCGAACCGGACGGTGGTGACCCCGCAGGACCAGGCCGACGCCATCATCGCCGCGCTCGACCCGTCGGCGCGGCGCCGCGTGCTGGCGGTGCACAGCGGGGCGGCCATCCCCGGGACCCTGGTCCTCGACCAGCGGCCCGACCTCGTCGACCACATGGTCTGGGTCGACACCGCGCCCTCGGCCGACGGCACGGCCATGGACGCTGACTTCTCCGCCGACGTCCTGCGGCTGGAGGACCGCTGGGACGACGAGCTCGCGGGCGGGTCGATGCGTGACCTCACCGACGAGCAGCTCGCCACCTTCCGGGAGCGTGCGGTGCCCGAGCCGGGGCTGGTGGTCAGCACCCCGGTGCGGCTGACCGACGACGCCCGCCACGACGTGCCGTCCACGGTCGTCTGCACCTCGTTCCCGGCCAGCGACTTCCGGTCCTACGCCGAGCAGGGCGTCGACTTCCTCAAGGCGCTGCCCGACTACCGGGCGCTCACCTACGTCGACCTGCCCACCGGGCACTGGCCGATGTGGTCGCGCCCGGAGGAGCTGGCGGACCTGCTGGACGAGGTCGGCCGCGGCGACCGTTGAGCGGACACCGCAGCGGGTCTGGGGAGCCCGGTGCGGATGCCGTGGCACGGGCTGCACGACGCTGACTTGACATAATGTGACTTATCGGCGTTTCTCACGGAAGTCGAGAGAGGCAGGCGAGGGCGGCCGGTCGGTGCTCAGGGACGCCCTGCCGCGGGCCCGTCGACGTTGACCGTCGGTGACCCGGTGCCGCACCGCACGACCACCGCGCGCGACGGCTCGTCACCGGGGTTGGACTCGCGGTGCACGGCGCCGGCGGGCACCCGCACGAAGTCGCCCGGGCCGGCCTCGACGACGTCCCGGCCGTCGGGCCCGGACTCCAGCCGGAAGGTGCCCGCGACGATGTAGAGCGTCGTCTCGTGCTCGCCGTGGTGGTGCCAGCCGGTGACCGCGCCCGGCTCGGTGTCCACCGTGCCGGTCCACATCCCGTCGGCGTGCTCGGCCATCCGCCGGCTCATCCCCGGCGTGGGGTCGGCGGGTCGCAGCGCGCTGTCGACGATGTGGCGGCACGGCTCGGCGGAACGGTCCTCCTGCTGGCGCATGGTGCCATTCGACCCGGCCGGCGGCCCGCTGTCCACCCAGGGTGCGCGGTATACCGTGTGGTCCCGCAGGTGCGGACGGGCAGCGAGGAGCGACGGGTGGCGGAGGTCCAGGAGGACGGCGTCGAGCGCAACCTCTTCTGGCGCGCCATCCACCGGGTCGACACCTCCCGGCCGGTCCGGGCCTTCGTCCGCTACCTGCTGGTGCGGGGCAACCTGTCCGCCGGCGGGGTCACCATCTCCGCGCTGGTCTCCCTCACCGCGCTGGTGACGATCGGGGTCAACGGGTTCCGCGCGGTCCTGGGGCGTCAGCCCGAGCTCTTCGACCGGGTGGTCATGGCCATCAACACCGCCTTCCCCGGGCTCGTGGACGACGGCAGCAACGGCGGCATCATCGACCCGGACCGGCTCGTCCTGGAACGGTCGCTCACCCTGGCCACCCTCGTCTCCATCCCGGTCCTGCTGTGGACCGCCACCAATGTCATGACCGGGCTGCGCAACAGCATCCGGTCCATGTTCGGGCTGACCGGGGCCCCGCTGCGCCCGTTCCGCGGCAAGGGCTGGGACGCGGTGGGCATCCTGCTGCTGAGCCTGGCGGTGCTGCTCTCCTCGGCCCTGCTCAGCGGGTCCGCGGTGCTGGCCCGGGCGGTGCTCGGCGAGCTCGAGGTCAGTCGCGGGACGAGCGGGTTCCTCATCCGGGTGGCGGCGGTCCTCGTGGCCTTCCTGGTGGACGCGGTGGTGTTCTACCTCCTCTTCCGGGTGACCGCCAAGGTGCGGATGCCCTCCCCCGACTGGTGGAAGGGGGCGCTGCTGGGGGCGGCCGGCTGGGGCGTCCTGCGGCTGGCCGGCACCCAGGTCATCGGCGCCTGGGACAACCCGATCTTCGCCTCCTTCGCCGTCCTGGCCACCCTCATCGTGTGGATCAACCTCGGGCTGCGCTGGGTGCTGTTCACGGCCGCGTGGACCGCCAACCCCCCGCACACCAACCTGCCGGTCGTGCCCACCGAGGTGCACGCGCGGGAGACGCCGAACTACGTCACCCAGACCGCTCCGCACACCCTGGACTGGCCGCACCACGAGGTCACCGGCACCCTCATCCCGCACAACGGGATCGCCGGGGACGTCGCCGGCGTCGAGGCGGACGCCGAGCCGTCGGGACAACCACCGGCCACGCTCCAGCGGGACGCAGCCGACACCCCCTAGACTCCGGCCATGGACGGGCCCACCGCCACGGCGTACACGATCTCCGCGGTCCTCCTGGTCGTGGAGTACGGCCTGAAGATCTGGGCCATCGGCACCGTGCCGGAGAACCGGCGCCCGGGCGCGTCGTCGGCGTGGCTGCTGCTCATCCTCTTCATCCCGGTCCTCGGGTTCCCGCTCTACTTCCTCATCGGCAGCAAGGTCGTCGCCGGGCGCCGCCACGACATCCAACGGCGGGCCAACCAGCTCCTGGCCGACCACGCCGACACCCTGCCGGACCTTCCCCAGATCCAGCCCGAGGAGGACCTCGCCTCGATCGTCCGGATGAACCGGCGGCTGACCGGGCTGTCCTGCGTCAGCGGGTCGTGCGACGGGGTCTACCCGGGCACCGCGGACTTCTTCGCCGCGATGGCGGCCGCGGTGGACGAGGCCCGGGACTTCGTCTTCGTCGAGTTCTACATCGTCGCGTGGGACGAGAGCACCGACGTCCTGTTCGCCGCGCTGGAGCGGGCCGCCGGGCGCGGGGTCGAGGTCCGGCTGCTGCTGGACCAGCTCGGCTCGCGCAAGTACCCCGGTCGCCGACAGCTGGGCGCCCGGATGGAGGCCGCGGGCATCACCTGGCACTACATGATGCCGCTGAACCTCTGGCGCGGTCAGTGGCAGCGCCCGGACCTGCGCAACCACCGCAAGCTGCTCGTCGTCGACGGGCGGGTCGGGTTCGTCGGCTCCCACAACCTCATCGACCCGGCCTACGGCAGCGAGAAGAACGCGCGGATGGGTCGGGCCTGGAGCGACGTGTCGGTCCAGGTCAGCGGTGACGTGGTGCAGCAGGTCTCCGCCGTCTTCATCACCGACTGGTTCACCGAGACCGGGGAGAACCTCAGCCTGGACCGGGACCGCTACCTGCCCGACCAGCCCGACCTCGTGCCCGGCGGGGCGGCCCACGCCATGCAGCTCGTACCGTCCGGGCCCGGCTTCCCCACCGAGCCCAACTGGCGCCAGTTCGTGTCCCTCATCCACATGGCGCGCGAGCGGGTGGCCATCACCAGCCCCTACTTCGTCCCGGACGAGGCCCTGCTGGCGGCGATCACCAGCGCGGTCTACCGGGGCGTGCGGGTGGAGCTGTTCGTCGGCGAGGAGGCCGACCAGTTCCTCGTCGGGCACGCCCAGCGCTCCTACTACCAGGTGCTGCTCGAGGCGGGTGTCGTCATCCACCTCTACCCGGCCCCCACGGTGCTGCACGGCAAGTACCTCACCGTGGACGACCGGGTGGCCGTCATCGGCTCCAGCAACATGGACTTCCGGTCGTTCGCGCTGACCTACGAGGTCATGCTGCTCGCCTTCGGCGGCGACCTCGTCCACCGGCTGCAGGAGGTCGACGAGGTCTACCGGGCGGCCTCCCGGGTGCTCACCCTCGAGGAGTGGTCGGGGCGGTCGTGGCGCCAGCGCTACGTCGACAACGTCTGCCGGCTCACCTCGGCGCTCATGTGACCCCGGGCGGGCCCGCACCACGCGGCGCTCCCCCGGCCCCACCGGCTGCGGGCCGGCGCCGGGACGCCTAGCGTGAGGGGATGCATACCCTCCCTGACGGCAGCACGCTCCCCCACGTCGGTTTCGGCACCTACCCCCTGCGCGGCGAGGAGGGCATCCAGGCGATGGTCTCGGCCCTCGAGGCCGGGTACCGCTACCTCGACACGGCGGTCAACTACGAGAACGAGCGCGAGGTCGGGGAGGCGCTGCGGCGCAGCGGGGTGCCCCGCGCGGAGGTCCTCGTCGCCACGAAGATCCCCGGCCGGGCGCACGAGCACGACGCGGCGGTCACCTCGGTCGAGCAGTCGCTGGAGCGGCTCGGGCTGGAGCAGGTCGACGTCGCGCTGGTGCACTGGCCCAACCCGTCGCAGGGCCGCTACGTCGAGGCCGTGCAGGCCCTGGTGGAGTGCCGGGACCGTGGGCTGGTCCGGTGGGTCGGCACCAGCAACTACACGGCCGCCCACCTGCACGAGGTCATCGACGCCACCGGGGAGGCGCCGGTGCTCAACCAGGTGGAGTGCCACCCCCTCTTCCCGCAGTCCGACCTGCTGGCGGTGCACGAGGAGCTCGGCGTCCTCACCCAGGCGTGGAGCCCGCTGGGCAAGCGGCAGGCGCAGTACGACGCGGAGGCGGTGGCCGGCCCCGCCGGACGGCTCGGCGTCTCCCCCGCCCAGGTCATCCTGCGGTGGCACCTGCAGCGCGGGGTGATGCCGTTGCCGAAGTCCGGCACGCCCGAGCGTCAGCGGGCCAACCTGGACGTGCTCGACCTCGAGCTCACCGAGCAGGAGGTCGAGGCGATCACCGCGCTGGGCCGCCCGGACGGGCGGCTCTTCGGCGGCGACCCGGAGGTCCACGAGGAGATGTGAGGCGGCGGGCCCCGCCCGCGTCCACACCCTCCCGTCGGGAGCCGGTCCGTCCACAGATCGGTCGCGGCCCCTCCCCCACGGGCCTGCGGCCGCCCAGGGTGGTCCCATGACGACCGAAGCGGCGGCACCGGCCAACGAGGTGCACCTGCGCGGACGCGTCAGCGGTGTCCCCACCGAGCGCGAGCTGCCGAGCGGCGACGTCCTGGTGCAGCTGCGGGTCGTCGTCCCGCGGCCGCGGCGACGCGGCCGAGGGGGCGCGGCGGGGTCGGCGCAGCGGGTCGACACCATCGAGGTGTCCTGCTGGACCGCCCGGACCAGGGCGGCCGCGTTGCGCCTCACGGACGGCGTCGGCGTCGAGGTGACCGGTGCCCTGCGCCGGCGCTTCTTCCGGACCGGCGCGGGGGCCGCCTCCCGCTACGACGTGGAGGCGGCCGCCCTGCGTGGGGTACGGGTGCCGGAGCCGTGACTCACAGCACCCGCCGGACCACCGGGACCCGCCGCCCGGCCAGCACCAGCCCGGTCGTCACGACCGCCACCGTGAGGAAGCGCCCCACGAGGACCGGCCACGGCGCCACGGGAGGGCCGAGCACGCCGGTGTCGGTGCCGACGAGCAGGACGAGGAAGTGCAGGGCGAAGATGCCCAGGGTGGCCCGCCCCACCGGGTCCACCACGGCCATGACGCGGCTCGACGACAGCGGTGACAGGGGCCCCCCGGGAGCGAGGAGGGCCTGCGCCAGCAGGTAGACCGCGACGGACAGCAGCGCCACCGAGGGCGAGTAGTAGTGCGCCCCCGCCCAGTCCTGCAGCCAGCCCGGAGCCGCCGGGTTCTCCCACTGCCAGGTCAGCAGCACCGACAGGGCGGCCACCAGGAGCACCAGGACGGGGACGACGCGAGGGGGCACCCGCACGCCGCGCAGGCCCCAGCCGAGCAGGTAGGCACCCAGGTAGGGCAGCCACCACGTCCACGCGGAGTGGGTCACCCCGACCGCTTCGCCACCGGGCCCCAGCGGCCAGAGGGACAGGAGGGGCACGGCATACGCCGCGGCCCCGGCCACGATCCACGAGCGCCGCCCGGTCCGCCCCAGCCACGGCACGAGGAGGGGCGTCAGCAGCGACAGGCCGAGGACGATCCACAGGAAGTACAGGTGCGGGGCGACCTCTCCCGTCAGGGCGCGGTGCACGGCGTCGACCGGCCCCTGCCACGACCCGCGACGGGTGAGCGCGAGGTAGGCCACGTAGACGAGGTTCCACACCACGACCGCGGGCAGCAGCCGCGCGACGCGTCGGCGCAGGAACTCCCTGTCCCCCGGGTACCGGCCCGGGTCCAGCGCCAGCGCCCCCGACACCATGACGAAGACCGGCACCACCCACAGCAGCGGCAGGTCCAGGGCCCGGGCGACCCACCCGTCTACCGGGTCCACCTCGCCCCGTGCCCCGGCGGTCGCGGTCGCCCCGACGGTGTGGATGAGGACCACGCCGTAGACCGCGGCGCACCGCAGCCAGCTGATCCACGCCGTGTCCTCCACGGGGCCACCCTCTCACCGCGGCACGGGCGGACCCCGCGGGCGAGCGGCGGGCCGCGCCGCCCGGCGTCGCGTCCCGGCGTTGGCCCGGCCCTGGCGGACCGTGGGGCACCGCGCCCGTGCCGCGCCGTAGCCTGTGGGGTATGCCTCCCCCCATGTCGCCGGACCCGAGGACCGCCGAGCGGGGCGCCTCCCGACTGGTCGCCCACGACGTCGGTGCGCACCTCGCGACCTGGGACGTCGACGGACGGCCGGTCGTCTGGTGCAGCGACCGTGCCGTCCTGGACGGCAGCCGGCCGATCCGGGGCGGGGTGCCGGTGTGCTTCCCCTGGTTCGCCTCCGGACCCGACGGGGACCTCTCCCCCAGCCACGGCGTCGCGCGGACCGCGACCTGGCGCCAGGCTGACGCCCACGGCACCGAGGTGTGGGCCTGGACGCTGACCGACGAGGACGTCGCCGGTGACCCCGGCACGGAGCACCTGCCGGGCCCGTTCCGGCTGCGGTATGCCGTGTCCCTGCCGACCGACGCGGCGCACCCGAGCCTGCGGCTGGCCCTGGAGGTGGCCAACCCCGCCGAGCAGCCGCTGCCGGTGGAGGTCGCGCTGCACACCTACCTCGCCGTGCAGGACGTCCGCCGGGTCGAGGTGGTCGGCCTCGACGGTGCGGACTACCTCGACAAGACGACCGGTAGGCGCCGGCGCCAGGACGGGCCGCTGCGGGTCGACGGTCCGACCGACGCCGTGCTCGACTCCCCCGGCCGACCCCACGTCGAGGTCGTCGACTCAGGCCGGCGGCTGGTGGTGCAGGCCGAGGGCTCCACGCAGACCGTGGTGTGGAACCCCGGGCCTGAGCAGGCCGCGACCATGGACGACCTGCGGGACGACGCCTGGCGCGAGTTCGTCTGCGTCGAGACCGCGGCGACCGGCGACCGTCGGCTGCGCCTGGAGCCGGGCGCCACGCACACGCTGGCGTGCACCCTCACGGTCCTCGACGGGGCACCGCCCGTCGGGAGGACGGGACGATGACCCAGGACCCCGGGACCCCCGCCGAGGACGCGCCCTCCCTCGACGCCGACCCGGGCGCCCATCCGGACCAGGACGGTCCCGCGGCGGAGGGCCCCGCGGCCGACCCACTCGCAGCGGCCGGACCCGCCGGAGGGGCGCGCGAGGAGGTACCGGAGGCACCGCCGACGGTCGACCGGGGTGACCTCATCCTCCAGGGGCTGCGCAGCGCGGCGGCCTGGTCCTGGCGGTTCCTGCTGGTCGTGGCGGCCCTCGCGGTCATCCTCTACCTGCTCGGCCGGGTGTGGGTGGGCGTGCTGCCGATCATCCTCGCGCTCATCGTCAGCTCGGTGCTGTGGCCGCTCGTCCGCTGGCTGCGCCGGCACCGCTGGCCGGCCGGGCTGGCCGCCGCCACCGTGCTCATCACGGCGCTGGGCATCTTCGGCGGGATCGTCGCGGCCATCGCGCCCGGGGTCGGCAGCCAGCTCCGGCAGGTCGTTGACAACGTCACCGCCGGTGCCGACATCGTCCTGGAGTGGCTCTCCGGGCCTCCGGTGAACCTGCAGAGCGAGCAGCTGGACGACTACGTCGCCCGCGCCACGGAGTGGATGGAGTCCCGGGCGAGCACCCTCGCCGAGGGCGCCTTGTCGACGCTCACGACCGTCGGGTCGATCCTGGTCACCACCGTGCTCGTGCTCGTGCTCACCTTCTTCTTCCTCAAGGACGGGCACCGCTTCCTGCCCTGGCTGCGCAAGTCGGTCGGGCGCACGGCCGGCCTCTACCTCACCGAGGCGCTGGCGCGGGTGTGGGTCACCCTCGGCGGCTTCCTCCGGGCGCAGGCCGTCGTCGCCGCCGTCGACTCGGTCTTCATCGGCCTCGGTCTCGTCCTGCTCCAGGTGCCGCTGGCCTTCGCCCTGGCGGTCATCACCTTCTTCCTGGCGTTCATCCCCATCGTCGGCGCCTTCGTCGCCGGTGGCCTGGCGGTGCTCGTCGCGCTGGTGTCGCAGGGCTGGGTCACCGCCCTGTGGGTGCTCGTCATCGTCGTCGTCGTCCAGCAGGCCGAGAGCACGTTCGTAGCGCCGCTCATGCACAGCCGCGTCATGTCCATGCACCCGGTCGTCGTGCTGCTGGGCGTCGCCGCCGGCGGCACGCTGTGGGGGGTGCTCGGCGCGTTCCTGGCGGTGCCCGTGCTGGCCTCCGCGCTCACCCTCATCAGGTACGGCAGCGAGCACCTGGACCTGCGCACCGGCGAGCTGCACACCGACGACCTGCGCAACATCACCGAGCAGGGCCGCGCGGCGGCCCAGCGGGCCGAGCGCGCGGCGCCGCTGTTCCAGCTGCGCGCGCGCCGGGCCTACCTGCAGGCCCAGGGCGAGCAGGGCGCTGCCCGGGTCGCGCTGCTGGACCGCACGAGCGAGATCGCCGCGTCGCTGCGCGACCGGCTCCTGCCTCCCATCCTGCGCCGCGACCGCGAGGACCGGGACGGCCCGGAGGACGTCGACCCACCCCGGACGTGACGACGCCCCCGGCCGTGTGACCGGGGGCGTCGTGAGCTCGTGGACCCGAGTGGTCCACGTGGAGGGGACTACCGGGTGGCGTCGTTCCAGGCGTCCTTGGCGTTCTCGCCGGCCTGCTTGACGTTGGCGCCGGCCTGGTCGGCGCGACCCTCCGCCTCCATCTGCTCGTTGTCGGTGGCGTCGCCGACGCCCTCCTTGGTCTTGCCCTTGAGCTCGTCGGCCTTGTTCGAGATCTTGTCTCCGAGACCCATGGTCTGCTCCTTTCCTCGGCAACCACCCCAGCCTCGCCCCCGGGCGGGTGCTTCGCAAGCCGAACCGCCCCGGGCCCGCGCCTGCCCGCTCACGCGCCTGCGGGTCCCTACGATGGCCCCATGACAGCTCCCCCGGTGACCCGGGCCGACCCCGCGTCCGAACGCACCCGGGCCCACCAGCGCGCCTTCGGGTGGTACGACTGGGCGAACTCCGCCTACGTGACGACCACCGGCACGGTCCTCATCGCGCCCTACCTCACCGCGCTGGCGCGGGCCGACGCGTGCCCGGACCTGGCCGAGGGCGAGACCTGCGACCAGATGCTGTCGGTACTGGGGGTCCCGGTGGCGGTGGGGTCGGTCGCGCCCTACACGATCACCGTGGCCACCCTGGTCTCGGCCGTGGTGCTCCTCTTCGTCGGCGCGGTCGCCGACCGTCACCCCCGGCCCACCTGGCTCCTCGGCGGTCTCGCCTGGGTGGGGGCCGCCGCCGCGGCCTCCATGTTCTTCCTGGACGGCAGCAACTGGGAGCTGGGCGTGCTCCTCGTGGTGGTGGCGAACCTGTGCCTGGGCGCCTCCACCGTCGTCTACGACGCGCTGCTCGTCCGGGTCGCCGCCCCCGACGACCGCGACCGGGTGTCGTCGCGGGCCTGGGCGCTGGGCTACCTGGGCGGAGGTGTGCTCCTGGCGCTCAACCTGGGCCTCATGACGGTCCACGAGTCGCTGGGCATCTCCTACACCATGGCCGTCCGGCTCAACCTGCTGTCGGCGGGGCTGTGGTGGGCCGCCTTCACCCTCATCCCGGTCATCGGGCTGCGGCGCATCCGCGGCACGACCGCCACCCCGGTCGAGCGGTCGGCGGGGGTGCTGGGCGGCACGGTGAGCCAGCTGCGCGACACCTTCGGCGACCTGCGCGGCTACCCGCACACCCTGCTCTTCCTGCTGGCCTACCTCTTCTTCAACGACGGCATCCAGACGGTCATCTCCTCGGCCAGCCTCTACGGCAGCGAGGCCCTGGGCTTCGACACCAGCCAGCTCATCATCACCATCCTGCTCGTCCAGTTCGTCGCCTTCGGCGGGGCGCTGGTCTTCGGGGCGATCGCCGGCCGGGTCGGGGCCAAGCGCACCGTCCTGGGCGGCCTGGTCATGTGGACCCTGGTGGTGGCCTTCGCCTACTTCGTGCCCACTGGCGCGTTCACGATCTGGCTGGTCTGCGCGGTCTTCATCGGCACCGTCATGGGCGGCACCCAGGCGCTGTCCCGCTCGCTCTACTCCCAGCTGGTCCCCACCGGCAAGGAGTCGGAGTACTTCAGCTTCTACCAGGCGATGGAGCGCGGCACGAGCTGGTTCGGGACCCTCGCCTTCGGGCTCACCTACCAGCTCACCGGCTCCTACCGCCCCGCGATCCTCGTGACCATCGCCTTCTTCGTCGTCGGCGGGCTCATCCTCACCCGGGTGGACATGCGCCGCGGCATCGAGATGGCCGGCAACGAGCAGCCACGCAAGGTCTGAGTGCCTCCACGGACCCTGTACACACGACGAGGGCGTGGCACGCTGTTGCGTGCCACGCCCTCGTCGGTGTCGTGCGGTGCGCCTCAGGCGCTGCGCTTGCGCCGCGGCTTCTCGCCGCGCATCTCACGGAGCAGGCTCAGGCGCTCCTCCAGCAGCTCCTCGAGCTCCGGGACGGAGCGCCGCTCGAGCAGCATGTCCCAGTGGGTGCGCTGCGGCTTGGTGGCCTTGAGCTCGGGCTCGGGGCCGTTCTCCAGCCGGGCGTCCAGGCCGCACCGGCACTCCCAGATCGGCGGCACCTCCGCCTCCACCGAGAAGGGCAGCTCGCTGACGTGCCCGTCCGGGCAGACGTAGCGGCTGATCTCGCGGTCGCTGAAGGTGACGCCCTCGTCGCTCTCGAAGGAGAGCCAGCTGAGGTTGGTGCCGCGCAGGGACCTCTCTGCCATGTGTGTTCCACTCCCATCGTGTCTTCGGACACGCGTGATCGTTCGCTGTCGCTGTGGTGCGGGCCGGGACCGGCGGCGCACTGCTGACTGTTGTCAACGCTGGACGACCACCCCGTGTTCCCCGTCTGCTCGCCGTCTCCGGGTGCGCCGGAGCCCGGGTATGCGTCGGGGGCAGACGTCCAGCATACCGGCGGACGGGCGGCGCTGACCAGTCGGCGCGTCAGCGGCCCAGCGGTGGTCGCGGGTCGTCCTCCCAGGGCGGCGGCCGCTCGTCAAGGATCTCGCCGTCGATGACCGTCCCGGCACCGGGGGGGCGACCACCGCGCCGGGGCCCCTGGCCCACCGGGCCGCCGACCACCGTCAGCGTCCGGCTGGCCACGACGGCCTGCAGCAGGCGGCGCGCCGCCGGACGGGTGAAGGGCAGCACGAGGAGCAGCGCCAACACGTCGCTCACGAAACCCGGGAGCAGCAGCAGCAGGCCGCCGACCATGAGCAGGATCGCGTCGGTGACCTCGTCGGTCGGCATCCGCCCCGAGCTCAGCGCCTGCTGCAGGGCCCGGTAGGTGCGGCTGCTCTCGCGCCGCGCCAGCCAGGTGCCGAGGACGGCGACGACGACGATGAGCAGCAGGGTCCACCACAGGCCGATGCTGCGGCCGACGGCGACGAGGACGGCGATCTCCACGAGGGGCAGCAGCACCAGCGCGAGGAGCACCCAGCGCAGCACCGGTCTGCGTGGGGTGCGGTTGCCCGAAGGTGTCGTCGTGCTCACGTGGCCTCCTCGAGGTGGTGCCAACGAGAACGGCCCCGGGCTGCCAGGTGTTCCCCGAGCTGCCGCGTCCGACGCTCGAGGGCCCAGACGCCCACCCGCACCACGGCCTCGCGGACGATGCTGCCGGTCATCTTGGAGGTGCCCTCGACCCGCTCGACGAAGGCGATGGGGACCTCGACGACGCGCAGACCGGCGTCGACCGCCCGCCGGGTCAGGTCGACCTGGAAGCAGTAGCCCTGGGAGGCGACCGTCCCGGCGACGAGCTCGGTGAGCTGCGGCAACCGGTAGACCCGGAACCCGGCCGTCGCGTCGTGGACGCTCAGGCCGAGGGCGAGGCGGGTGTAGGTGTTGGCTCCCACGGACAGGACCCTGCGGTGCCAGGGCCACCGGTGCACCGAGCCCCCGGGGACCCAGCGGGAGCCGATGACCACGTCGGCGCCCTCTCCCTGCTCCGCGGCGGCGAGCAGCGACGGGAGCTCCTCGGGCTGGTGCGAGCCGTCGGCGTCCATCTCGACGACGGCGTCGAAGCCGCGCCGGGCGGCCCACGCGAAACCGGCGAGGTAGGCCGGGCCCAGCCCCTCCTTGCCGGGCCGGTGCAGCACGTGCACGTGCGGGTCCCGGGCGGCGGCCTGCTCGGCCAGCTCGCCGGTGCCGTCCGGGCTGGCGTCGTCGATGACCAGCACCTGGGCGTGCGGGACGGACGCCCGGACCCGTCGCAGCACCTCGGGGAGGGAGTCCCGCTCCTGGTAGGTCGGGATGCACACGCAGACGTGGCGCAACGGGCCTCGGGAGGTCATCGGGTCACCCTAACCAGCGTGCTCGCGCCTCCCGACCAGGAGCCCGACGAGCACGACCACGGCCGCGACGGGCACGACCCAGGGCCCGGCGCTGAAGGCGGGGGTCTGCTCGGACCGCAGCGGCAGCTCCCCCCGCAGCAGGGCCTGGGTGAACAGCTCCGTGGGCTCGTGCACGGTCCCGTCGGGGCTGATGAGGCCGGAGATCCCGACATTGCTGATGTGCACGACGGACCGCCCGTACTCGACCGCCCGGACCCGTGAGGCCGCGATGTGCTGGGCTGCCTGGTCGCCCTCCCCGAACCAGGCGTTGCTCGTCGGCACCACCAGCAGCTCCGCTCCCCCGGCCACCACGTCCCGCACCGCCGGGTCGACGACGATCTCGAAGCAGATGCCGAGCCCCAGCCGGACGTCCCTGCCGTCGGCCAGCCGCACGTCCATGACGCCGGGCTCGGTGCCGGCCTCCCAGTCAGGGATCCGGTCCACCCACTCCGACAGGTGCCGCACCAGGGGACGCAGCGGCATCCGCTCCCCGAACGGCGCCAGGTAGACCTTCTGGTAGGTGTCGTCGACACCCTCGCCCGGCTGCAGCTCCAGCACCATGTTGCGGGGCACCTCGCCGTCGCCGTACGACACCGCACCCAGCACGACGGGCACCCCCAGTGCGTCGACGCCGGTCATCATCCGGTCGACGGTGGCGGGCCCGCCGGCCGGAGCGAGCGGGTCCTGGTCGCTCGCACCCTCGGGCCAGATGACGAGGTCGGGTCGCTCCTTCGAGCCGGAGGAGACGTCGGCGGCCAGCTCCTCGGTCATCGACGTGTAGCGCTCGAGCATGGTGCCGCGCTCGGCGCTCAGGGTGCGGGTGAACTCCGCGGGCAGGTCGCCCTGGACGGCGGCCACGTCGAGCGGTGCTCCGTCGGTGGGCCGCGGGAGCGCCGCCGGGGCCAGGGTCAGCACGACCGCGGTGGCCGCGAGCAGCGCGGCACGGGGCAGGCTGCGCGTCGACCTGGGGGCCAGCCCGAGCTGAGCGGCCCGGGCCAGCAGCCCGCCGACCAGGGCGACCGCGAAGCCGAGGCCGGTGACCGCGACGAGGCCGGCGACGCCCAGCAGCGGGCTGTCGGCCTGGCTGAACCCGAGCCGGGCCCAGGGGAACCCGCCGAACGGGGTGACCGAGCGCGCATACTCCATGAGGACCCAGGCGGCCGCGCCCACGACCGGTCGCACTGCCCCCGACCGCTGCAGCAGCGCGAGCAGGCCGCCCAGGGCGGCGGGGTAGAGGGCAGAGGCGACGCTCATGGCGAGCCACGGCATGACCCCGGCGTAGGTGCCCGCCCAGACGAACATGGGGGTGTACCACGCGAGGCCCAGCAGGAACCCGGCGACGAGCCCGACCCACACCCGGGCGCCCGCCGTGGCGAGGGCCAGCGCCCCGACCCCGACGGGGGCCAGCGGCCAGAGGTCATGGCCGGGGAACGCGAGCCACAGGGCGACGCCACCGAGAAGCGCGAGGGTGAGTCGGAGCGTCCAGGGCACGCGCCCAGCCTACGGAAGCCCCCGGACATGGCCGGACCCCGGCACCTTTGGGGCCGGTCCGTACGCGGCTGGCGGCCGGCACGGTCCCGTTGTCTACTCGGTGCTCGGGGCCCTGGCTCTCCCCCGACGGGCCGCACGGGCCCGAGGGACAGCACTAGAACGTAGGTCGCGGCTCCGGGAGTGTCAACATCGCGCTGACCTGCACCATCCTGGGAAAGCGCAGGTCAGCGGGCCTTCCACGGTCCCGGCTTGACGAGAATTTTACCCGTGACCCGGCGTGTCGGCGCGGACACGCCGGTGGGCTCTGTGTATGCCCGCAGCGGGCACGGCGTCTGCGCTTGGCGCGCCTTGCGGCTGAGATCGTCCTGTCAAACGGCATACACGCAAGAAATCATCCTGCAGATGGTGGATTCGACCGGATGTTGTCCGTAGCATGACGGCATGAGCGCACAGATCGAGCAGCCCTACGTCTACCGCCGCCGCGAGCTGGTGGAGCCCGACTGGACCCGCTTCCCCGGGTGGGCCGACGTCACCCGGCAGCAGTGGGAGGACGTGCAGTGGCAGCGGGTCAACTGCGTCAAGAACATCGCGCAGCTGCGCACCGTGATGGGGCCCCTGCTCGACGACGGGTTCTACGACGACCTGCAGCGCGACCAGGAGCAGCGCGCGACCATGTCCATGCTGCTGCCGCCGCAGATGCTCAACACCATGGTCAGCGAGCCGACCTGGGCCGACGGCCGGATGCCCGCGGCGGGCGCCGACTTCACCGCCGCGTTCCTGGCCGACCCCGTGCGGCGCTACATGCTGCCGGTCTTCTCCGACCGTCGCACCGACTGGTCGAGCCACCCGTACGCCACCCGCGACAGCCTGCACGAGCACGACATGTGGGTGGCCGAGGGCCTCACCCACCGCTACCCCACCAAGGTGCTCGCGGAGATGCTCCCGACGTGCCCGCAGTACTGCGGCCACTGCACCCGGATGGACCTCGTGGGCAACTCGACCCCCACCGTCACCAAGCTCAAGCTGGCCGGCAAGCCGGTGGACCGCCACACCGCCATCCTCGACTACCTGCGTGCCACCCCGGGCGTGCGCGACGTCGTGGTCTCCGGCGGCGACGTCGCCAACATGCCGTGGAAGAACCTCGAGGCCTGGCTCGACCAGCTCCTCGACATCGAGTCCATCCGCGACGTGCGGCTGGCGACCAAGGCGCTCATGGGGATGCCGCAGCACTGGCTGGCCCCGGACACCGTCGAGGGCGTCGGCCGGGTGGCCCGCAAGGCCCGCGAGCGCGGGGTCGGGCTGGCCATCCACACGCACATCAACGCCGCGCAGTCGGTGACCCCGCTGGTGGCCGAGGCGAGCACGGCGATGCTGGACGCGGGCATCCGTGACGTCCGCAACCAGGGCGTCCTCATGCGGGGTGTCAACGACACCTCGGCCCAGCTGCTGGACCTGTGCTTCGCCATGTCGGACGAGGCCATGATCACGCCGTACTACTTCTACATGTGCGACATGATCCCCTTCAGCGAGCACTGGCGGGTCTCCCTCGGGCACGCCCAGCACCTGCAGCACTCGATGCTGGGCTACCTCCCGGGCTTCGCCACGCCGCGCATCGTCTGCGACGTGCCCTTCGTCGGCAAGCGGTGGGTCCACCAGGTCGACACCTACGACACCGAGCGCGGGATCTCCTACTGGCGCAAGAACTACCGGACCTCGATCGAGGGCGAGGACGTCGACGTCACCAGTGCGGAGTACGTCTACTACGACCCCATCGACACCCTGCCGGCGAGCGGTCAGGACTGGTGGCGCCGTGAGGCCGCCGAGGTGCACGGGACCGACGAGGCGGGCCAGCAGGAGAAGGCCGAGGTGGCCGCGGCCGCTTCCCGACGGGCCTCGGTGGACCAGCTCGCCTGACCCGACCGGGCGTCGCGAGTGGTTGTCTCCCGAGCCACCGGGCGTCGCGAATGGTTGTCTCCCGAGCCACCGGGCGTCGTGAATGGTTGTCTCCCGGGCGGCGCGACGGCATACCCTCGGTGGGTGGCCAGGAAGAAGACGGGTGGCGGCACCCCGGCGACCCTCGCGCTCGACCGGGCCGGGGTGCCCTACGCGGTGCGGGCGTACGAGCACGACCCGACGGCGGAGTCGTACGGCTTGGAGGCGGCGCAGGCGCTGGGCGTGGAGCCCGAGCGCGTCCTCAAGACGCTGCTGGTCGAGGGCGAGGCCGGGCTGGGCGTCGGCATCGTGCCCGTGGTCGCCCAGCTCGACCTCAAGGCGATGGCCACCGCGCTCGGGACGAAGAAGGTGTCGATGGCCGACCCCCGGGTCGCCGAGCGCACGACCGGCTACGTCGTCGGCGGGATCAGCCCGCTGGGTCAGAAGAGGCGGCTGCCGACGGTCCTCGACGCGTCCGCGCTGGGGTATGCCGCGGTGCTGGTGAGCGGTGGCAAGCGCGGCCTGGACCTGGAGCTCTCCCCGGAGGACCTCGTCGCGGCGACCGACGCGCAGGTCGCCGCGATCGCGCGGGCGCACCGCTGAAGCGGACGCACCGCCGGACGCGGGCGGAGCCCGGCCCGACCGGTGTCAGGGGGTGGTGGGCAGCTCGAGCGGGAGGGCTCCGAGGCGGTCCTCCCACGGGGTGGAGAGCACGATCGTCGTGTTGGTGGAGCACGAGCCCTCCTGGCGGATGCGGCCGAGCAGCTCCTCCAGGTCCTGCGGGCGCGGCACCCGGATGAGCAGCACGTAGTTCTCGTCGCCGGCGACCGACCAGCAGGCCACGATCTCCTCGATGTGGGCCAGCCGCTCCGGGATGTCGTCGTCGTCCGAGGGGTCGAACGGGGTGACCGACATGAGCGCGGTGAGCGGGAGCCCGACCGAGGCGTAGTCGACGACGGCGCGGTAGCCGGTGATGATCCCGCGCTCCTCCAGCCTCTTGACCCGCTGGTGCACGGCCGACGTGGACAGCCCCACCTGCCGACCGAGGTCGGCGAAGCTGATGCGCCCGTCCTGCGCCAGGACGGTGACGATGTGGCGATCCAGCGGCTCCATGGGGGCAACCCTAGTGCCGCCCACCGCCCTCCCTGCGCGAGGTGAGGAGCACCACACCGACCGTCGCCGCGACCAGCAGGGTGGGCAGGCTGAGCCGCAGCACCGCGCCGTAGTCCGGGCCCGGCGGACGGGTGAGCGGGTTCTCGCCCGCAGCCGTGTCCCACCACGGCCCGAGGAGCAGGACCGCCGACACCAGCAGCACGCCCAGGAGCAGCGCGAGGGCCAGGCGTCGAGGCATACCTCACGCTAACCCACCCGCACTAGGGTGGAGCCCATGACGACGACCTCCCCGGGCACCGCTGTCGCGCCGCCGCAGCTGCTGCTGCTCGACACCGCCTCGCTCTACTTCCGGGCGTTCTACGGCGTCAAGGACCTGCGGGAGGCCCCGGACGGCACCCCGACCAACGCGGTCCGGGGGCTGCTCGACATGGTCGCCACACTCCTCGCGCGCTTCTCCCCCAGCGAGCTCGCCTGCTGCTGGGACGACGACTGGCGCCCCGACTTCCGGGTGGAGGCGATCCCGTCCTACAAGTCTCATCGTCTGGTCGAGGGTTCGCAGGACAAGGAGGAGGCTCCACCTGAGCTCGAGGTCCAGGTGCCCATCCTCCGGCGCGCCCTGGAGGCGGCCGGGATCCCCGTGCTGGGGGCGCCGGGCTACGAGGCCGACGACGTCATCGGCACCCTCACGGCGCGGCACCGGGACCGGCTCCCGGTGGGGGTGGTCACCGGCGACCGTGACCTCTTCCAGCTCGTCGACGACGCGGCCGGCGTCACCGTCGTCTACACCGCCAAGCAGGGGGTGCGGGACGCGGAAGAGATCCACCAAGCCGACCTGCAGCGACGGTATGCCGTGCCGACCGGACGCGCGTACGCCGAGATGTCCATGCTGCGCGGCGACACCTCGGACGGGCTGCCCGGGGTGAAGGGCATCGGTGAGAAGACCGCGGCCGCGCTCATCGAGGAGTACGGCACCCTCGCCGCGCTGCGCGAGGCCGTCGACGGCGGCGACCCGGCCATCAAGGGTGCCCGGCGCAGCAACCTCGAGGCGGGTGCGGCATACCTGGACGCGGCCCCGCGGGTGGTCCTCGTCGCGCAGGACGCACCGGTGGCCGACGTGCCGCTCACCCTCCCCCGGGAGCCCGCCGACCCGGGGACCCTGCAGCAGCTCGTGGAGACCTACGACCTCGGCAGCCCGGTGGGGCGCCTCCTGGCCGCCCTGGGCATCCAGCCCTGACGCCGCACGGCCACGGCCCAGGTGCGACCCAGGTCGGCGTCCTAGCCTCGGAGGATGACGACCGTGACCAGACCCGACACGGCGCCACCGCCGGCCGCCGACCGGCCGCGGTCCGCCGCGTGGCCGGTCGTCCTCGTGCTGGTCGGGGGTCTGGGCTTCGTGGCCGTCTACGTGGCCGCGGTGCTCAGCACGCGTGGCCAAGGGCTGGACACGGGCGCCATGGACGCGGTGACCGTGAGCGGTGCCCGGCACGACCTGCTCGACAGCCTCCTGCCCAACCCCTACCTGCTCCTCGCCGTCGCCCTGGGCGTGGGCGTGCTGGCGCTGCTGCGCCACCTCCGCACCGGCCTGGCCGTGCTGGTCTCGGTCCCGTTGCTCGTGGCCTCGACGCAGGTGCTCAAGGACGTGCTGCCGCGGCCGCAGCTCGCCGACCCGTGGGTGATGACCAACTCGCTGCCCAGCGGCCACACGGGCGCGGCGCTCGGGCTGGCGCTCGCCCTGCTGCTGGTGAGCACGCGCCGGCTGCTGCCGCTGGCCCTGCTGGTGGGCGGCGCGGTCACCGTCTGGATGGGAACGCTCGTCGTATTGCTCGGTTATCACCGGCCCAGCGACGTGGTGGCGTCGGTGCTGCTGGCCGTGGGTGCCGGTGGCCTCGGGCTGCTCGTCCGCGGCGACCGACCACGCACCTGACCACGATGCGCCGGAGCGTGCGCGACCGGCTCAGGCCACCCGCTCGAAGACCGCCGCCAGGCCCTGGCCACCGCCGATGCACATCGTCTCGAGGGCGTACCGGCCCTCGCGCCGACCCAGCTCGTGCGCGAGGGTCGCGAGGATGCGCGCCCCCGTCGCACCGACCGGGTGCCCCAACGAGATGCCGGACCCGTTGACGTTGAGCCGGTCCCAGGTGGACGGGTCGCTCATGCCCCATGCCTCGAGCACGGCGAGGGCCTGCGCGGCGAAGGCCTCGTTGAGCTCGACCAGGTCGAGGTCGTCGAGGGTCAGGCCCGCACGGTCCAGCGCCGCCGCGGTGGCCGGCACCGGGCCGATGCCCATCGTCTCGGGTGCCACCCCGGCGACGGCCCAGGAGCGCAGGGCGAGCATCGGGGTGAGGCCGAGCTCGTCGGCACGGTCGCGGGTGGTGACGACGCACAGGGCGGCGGCGTCGTTCTGGCCGCTGGCGTTGCCGGCGGTCACCGTGGCGTCGGGGTCCTGACGGCCCATGATTGGGCGGAGCCCGGCGAGGGTGTCGAGGGTGGTGTCGGGGCGGATGTGCTCGTCGGTGTCGACCGTCGTGCTGCCCTTGCGGCCGGGGACCTCCACCGGCACGAGCTCGTCGACGAACCGGCCCTCGCGCTGGGCCGCGGCGGCCGCCTGGTGGGAGCGGTGGGCCAACGCGTCCTGCGCCTCCCGGGTGATGGTGTGCTCCCGTCGGAGGTTCTCCGCCGTCTCGATCATGCCGCCCGGGATCGGGTGGTGCTCGCCGCCCGCGGTGGCCCGGGCCCGGGCGAGCCGGTCGGCGAGCTGGACGTCGGCGCGCACCCCCTGCCGCAGCAGCGCGTAGTGCTCCACCTGGCTCATCGACTCCGCTCCCCCGGCCACGACGAGCCGGCTGCCACCGGTGGCCACCTGCGCCGCCGCCGTGAGGACCGCCTGCAGGCCGGAGCCGCAGCGCCGGTCGAGCTGCATACCCGGGGCGGAGTCCAGCCCGGTGTTGAGGGCGAGGATGCGACCCAGCGCGGGGATCTCTCCGGAGGGGTTGGCGTTGCCGACGATGACGTCGTCGACCTGGCCGTCCTGCAGGCCGGTGCGCTCGAGCAGCGTCGTCAGCAGCTGGGTGCCGAGGTCGGCGGCGGACAGCGGTGCCAGGCTGCCGAGGAACCCCCCGACCGGGGTGCGCAGGGGCGAGCAGATGACGATCTCGGGCATGGCCGCACTCTAGCCGCGCGCCCGGAGCACGCGGACGGCGCGTCCGGAGCACCCGGAGGGCGCGTCCGGTGTGGTCGGAGGGCGCGTCCGGTGTGGTCGGAGGGCGCGTCCGGTGCGGTCGGAGCGCGCGTCCGGTGCGCTCGGAGGGCGCGTCCGGTGCGTCGGCGCGTGCGTCAGTCGAGACGGTCGGCGGCGACGACCCCGCGCAGCATGGCGGCGGAGGCGCGGCGGGCGGTGGCGGCGACGTCCTCGTCGGCGGCGTGGGTGATCTGACCGAGCAGGTCGACGACCTGCTTGGCGCGGCGGACGAAGTCGCCCGCCGACAGGTCGCCGGAGCGCAGCACCTCCTCCAGCCCGCGGCCGGAGGCCCAGCGGTGCACCATCCAGGTGATGCCGGGGTCCATCTCCCGGTCGCCGGTGAGGTTGTGGGCGAGCTTGCCGGCCTGCACCTCGGTCCAGATCGAGCCCATCTCGCCCAGCGCCTCGGCCACCTCCACGCTGGGCGTCGGCGGGTCGCCCGGCTCGTCGCCGCGCGACTCGTGCACCAGCGCGGAGACGACGGAGGCGAGGTCGGCCGGGGTGAGCCGGCGCCACGTCCCCCTGCGCAGCGCCTCGGCCGCGACGAGATCGAGCTCGGTATAGATCCGGCGCAGCCGCTGCCCCTCCCCGGTGACCTCCTGGCCGTCCTCGCTGAGGTAGCCCATGGCCGACAGCAGGTCGCAGATCCGCTCGAAGGTCGCCGCCAGGGTGTTCGTGCGGTGGGTCACCCGTCGCTGCAGGTCGTCGGTCTCCTTGCGCAGCGTCCACCACCGTGCCGCCCACCGCGCGTGGTCCTCGCGCTCGGGGCAGCTGTGGCAGGGGTGCGCGGCCAGGGCGGCCCGCAGCTCGTCGACCTGCGCCTGCGTCCCCTCCGGTATGCCGTCCCGCCCGCGCCCTGACGACGTGCGCCCGGGCACCGGCTCGTGGACGGTGGAGCGCAGCGCCGCGGCCAGGTCCTTGCGCGCCTTGGGGCTGCGCTCGTTGAAGTGCTTGGGCACCGTGAGGGTGCCGACGACCTCGGGCACGTCCCGGAAGCCCGGGATCGTCAGCCGCTGCACCCGACCGCTGGACGTGACGACCGTCGGCTCCGGGCCGGCGCCGCGGGCGCCCCGGACGACCACCGCCATGGTGCCGTGCCGCCCTCCGTCGAGCTGGATCACCTGGCCGCGCTCGAGCTCCTCCAGCGCCTGGCCGATGTCGCTGCGCCGCTGGGCCTGGCGGGTGCGGGCGGCCTTCTTCTCGACCTCGGAGAGCTGGTGCCGCAGCCTTCCGTACTCGCGGAAGTCGCCACGGTCGCAGACCATGGACTCGGCATACCCCTCCAGCGCCTCGGTGTTGTAGCGGATCTGGGTGGTGAGGCCGACGACGGACCGGTCGGCCTGGAACTGCGCGAAGCTGGCCTGCAGCAGCTCGTGCGCGCGGTCGCGGCCGTACTGCGCGACGAGGTTGACGGCCATGTTGGAGCTCGGCCGGAAGGAGCTGCGCAGCGGGTAGGTGCGGGTCGAGGCCAGCCCGGCGACGTCCATCGGGTCGGTGCCGCGCCGCCAGAGCACCACGGCGTGGCCCTCGACGTCGATGCCCCGCCGCCCGGCGCGGCCGGTGAGCTGGGTGTACTCCGCCGGGGTGACCGGCGCGTGCTCCTCGCCGTTGAACTTCACCAGCTTCTCCAGCACCACGGTGCGGGCCGGCATGTTGATGCCGAGCGCGAGCGTCTCGGTCGCGAAGACTGAGCGCACCTGCCCGGCGGTGAAGAGCTCCTCGACGATCTCCCGGAACAGCGGCAGCATCCCGGCGTGGTGCGCGGCGTAGCCGCGGGAGAGCCCCTCGACGAAGTCGTGGTAGCCCAGCACCCCGAGGTCGGCCGGGTCGACCTCGGCGACCCGCTCGGCGACCAGGGCCCTGATGGTCTGGCCCTGCTCCTCGGGGATGAGCCGGGTGCCGCGGCCGAGCAGCTGCTGCACCGCCCCGTCGCAGCCGGCCCGGCTGAAGATGAAGGTGATGGCCGGCAGCAGCCCGTCGCGGTCGAGCCGGTCGATGACCTGCGCCCGGCTCGCCACGCCCCCGGGCAGCGACCCGCGGGAGAAGCCCCCGTCTCCACCGCCGCCACCGGTGCCGCGGGCGTCGTCGTAGCGGCGGGACTGCCCGGTGTGCCGAGACCCCCGCTGGTCGCGGCGGTCGCCCCCGCGCCCGCCGGAGCGTCCCCCGCCCGGGCGTCCACCCCCTGAGCGACCGCGCCCGCGCGGCTCGCCCCGTCGGCCCCGCGGGCCACCGGGGTCGTCGCGTCGCCACCCGCCGTCGGCCCGCGCCGAGCGCTCGGCCGCCGAGATGCCCTGCAGGAGCTCGGGGTTGACCCGGGTGGTGCCGTCCACCCCGGGTGCGGCGCGCAGCCCGTCGGTGACGAAGAGGTCGTAGAGCCGCTGCCCGACCATCATGTGCTGCCAGAGCGGCACCGGCCGGTGCTCGGAGACGATGACCCGCAGCGAGTCGGCGTCCCCGCGCCCGCGCACCTGCCGCAGCCAGTCGCCGAACTCCTCGGCGTTGCTCACCGTCGCCGACAGGGAGATGACCTGCACCGACTCGGGCAGGTGGATGATGACCTCCTCCCAGACGGCGCCGCGCCACCGGTCGGCGAGGTAGTGCACCTCGTCCATGATGACGAAGCCGAGCCCGGTGAGGGTCGGGGACGCGGCATACATCATGTTGCGCAGCACCTCGGTGGTCATGACGACCACCGGTGCCTCGCCGTTGATCGAGGCGTCCCCGGTGAGCAGCCCGACGTTGGCGGACCCGTGCCGCGCGACGAGGTCGTGGTACTTCTGGTTCGACAGCGCCTTGATGGGGGTCGTGTAGAACGCCTTGCGCCCGGTCTCCAGGGCGAGCGCGACCGCGAACTCCCCGACGACGGTCTTGCCGGCTCCGGTCGGCGCCGCGACGAGCACGCCGGCGCCGTCCTGGACGGCGTCGATGGCCTCGCGCTGGAAGTCGTCGAGCTCCAGGCCGAGGGTCTCGGTGAACCGTCCCGCGGGGGTGGCGGCACGCGCGGCCCGGGCGCGCGAGGCGGCGTAGCGTTCGGCGGGGCTGGGCATGCCACCCAGGCTACGTCAGCCCGGGACGAGCACCCGCAGGCTGGCGGCGTCGACCCGCACGGTCAGCGGCAGGCTCCCGAGCGGCTCGCCGTCGCCGTGCGCGACGACGTCGGCCGGTCCCTCGACCGTCACCTCGCGCGCGCGGCTCACCTCCACCGCCGGGTGCCCGGTATGCCGTCCCGCTCGCAACGCGCGCAGCACGCCCAGGGCCTGGGCCGGGGTGACGGGGTGGACGAGCACGAGGTCGAGCTCGCCGTCGGCCGGGTCCGCCGCGGGCGCGACGGGCAGGCCGCCGCCGAAGAACGGCATGGACGCGGCGACCACGACGAGCGCGTCGAGCTCGCGGGTCCGGCCGTCGACGGTGAGCCGGTAGTGCAGGGGCGGTTGCCGGCGCAGCACCGCGATCTCCACGAGCGCGGAAAGCGTGTAGGACGCGGCGCCCAGCCGCCGCGGCATCCCGTTGGCGCGAGCGTTGATCCGGGCCTCCAGCGCCCCGCACACCGATCCCAGCACCCGCCGGCCCAGGTCGGGCAGGAGCAGGGTGTCGACGGTGCGGGTCCGGCCGGCCAGCAGCACGTCGACGCACCGGGCCGGGTCCCGCGGCAGCCCCAGGCTGCGGGCGTTGTCGTTGCCGGTGCCCGCCGGGAGGATCCCGAGCGCCGTCGGAGTGCCTGCACAGACGTCGGCCCCGAGGCTCACCAGCCCGTCCCCACCCGCGACGACCAGGACGTCGACCCCGTCGCCGACGAGGGCGGCGCACGCGGCGCGCGCCTGCTCCAGCGTGCCGGCCGTCACCTGGACGACCTCGTGCCCGGCCGAGCGCAGGGCGCCGGTCGCCGCCTCCCCCACCGCGGCCGCCCCGCCACGGCCGGACCGGCGGCCGTGCACGAGGGCATACCTCATGTCAGCGGGGTCGCCTCGTCCGGGGACAGACCGGCATACCGGTCCGGGTTCCTCTTCGCCCGGCGGCGCTCCATGAGGAACGCGACCCCCACCGCGCACCAGTAGAGGACGAAGACCGGGCTGGCCATCGCGAGCATCGTCCACGCGCTGGGGTCCGGCGTCATGAAGGCGGAGAAGACGAGGATGCAGAAGAGCACGATGCGCCAGCTGCGCAGCATGTTGCGGGCCGACAGGATGCCGATCTGGTTGAGCGCGACGAGCACCACGGGCAGCAGGAAGGCCAGCCCGAAGGCGAGCATGAAGTAGAGCCACAGGGTGAGAAACTCGCTCGCGCCGGGCAGGTTGGCGATGCCGTCCGGGGTGAAGCCGAGCAGGATCGCGACGAGGCGCGGGAAGGTGAAGGCCGCGAGCGCGGCCCCGGCGAAGAACAGCGGGATGGAGACGAAGAAGTAGGACAGGGCGATCTTCTTCTCGGGGCGGGTCAGACCGGGGAGCAGGAAGCCCCAGATGTTCCACAGCCAGATCGGGCTGGCGAGCAGGATGCCGCTGAAGATCGCCACCCGCAGCTGCATCGCGAACGGCTCGGTGATGTTCTGGAAGCGCAGCGAGACGGCCTCGTCCCCGCGCTCGGCGGCCACGGCGTCGATGGGGGCGGTGACGACCGCGATGATCTCGTCGTACCAGTACCACCCGACGACCGAGAGCACCCCGATCGCCAGGACGCTGATGGTCAGCCGGTTGCGCAGCTCACGGAAGTGGTCCCCGAGGGACATCCTCCCCTCGGGGTCCTTCGCGCGTCGGGCGCGGGCCGCTCGGGTCACCGTCGGGTATGCCGTGTCGCGCGCGGTCGGTCAGGCGCCGGTCGTGCCGGTACCGGACCCGCCCTCGCGCCGCTTCATCGTGTCGTACTCCTCGCGGGCGGTGTCGGCGTCGTGACCCTTGCGGTCGTCGAGCGCGGGGCGCTCGGCGTCCTTCTCGGTCTTGCGCGCCTCGCCCTCGTCCTTCATCTGGTCGACCTCGGACTTGAAGACGCGCAGGGATTCACCGACCGACCGAGCCATGCTGGGCAGGTTCTTCCAGCCGAAGAGGATCACGAAAGCGATGATGAGCACGACGATGTGCCAGAGCTTGAGGCCAGCCATGAGAAGTCTCCCTAGAGTTCGCGCTACCAGGCGTAGAGCCTGCTTCAGTCTACGCCGTGGCGGCGCACCGGGTGCGTGGTCAGTCTAACGCCGGGCCTCACGACAGGTTCCCGGACAGGGCCGTGCGGGCGGCCTCGCGCACCGCGTCGACGAGGGCCGCCGGCTCGACGACCCGGACTCCCCCGCCCTCGCGCAGCACGAGCCGCAGGAGCCAGCGGGGGTCGGCGACCCGCAGCACCATCCGCACGGAGCCGTCGTCGCGCGTCTCGACCTCCTCGGCCGGGATCTGCTCGGCGACCCACGCAGAGCCGGTGTCGAGGTCGAGGGTGACGGCCTGGTCCTCAGGGTCCGGGCGGTAGACCCCGGTGCCGACGGCACGCTCGGGCAGGTCCTCCGGAGGGGTGGCCGGCACGTCGAGCACCTCGGCGGCCTCGATCCGGTCGAGCCGGAAGAGGCGCACGCCCTGGGCGCGGTGGCACCAGCCCTCGAGGTACCACCGGCCGTCCACCGACAGCGCCCGCAGCGGGTCGACGTCGCGCTCGGTGGTCTCGTCGCGGCTCCCGGAGGTGTAGCGCAGGTGCAGCCGGCGCCGCTCGGTGAGCCCGGCGCGGATGGTCGCCGCGATGCCGTCGTCGGCGGGCTGCTCGAGGTCGACGCGCACCGCGGCCGCCGCCCGCGCGGTCTCACCGGCGGCGGTCTCCAGCTTGGCCAGTGCCCGGTCGATGGCGTCCCGCTCGGCCAGGCCCGGGGTGTCGGCGAGCGCGCGGAGCGCCACGATGAGCGCCAGGGCCTCGTCGCGCCCCAGGCGCAGCGGCCGGGCGATGGTGTCGGCGTTGCCCACGAAGACCCGACCGCCCTCCCAGGACGCCTCGATGAGGTCGTCCGGGTAGTGACCGGGCAGGCCGCAGAGGAAGAGCACCTGCAGGTCCTCCACGACCTGGCTCTCGCTCACCCCGAGCTCCGCGGCGGCCGTGGCCAGGTCGATGCCCTGGCGGTGCAGCAGCCACGGCACCATGGTCAGCATCCGGGCCACCCGGGAGGTGGCGCTCTCGTAGGTCGCCATCAGGCCGCTCCCCCCCCGTGCGCAGCGAGCACCGCGCGCAGCCGCCCGGCGACCCGCTCGGCCAGCTCGGCGGGTGCCTCGACGCGCACGTCCGGTCCGGCGGCGCAGACCTCGCGGGCCAGTGGCGCGAGCGAGGCCACGTCGAGCTCCAGCCGCGACCAGCCCTCGGGGACGTCGGCGCCCTCCGTGCTCTCGCGGCCCCGCCGCCGCAGCGAGGCGGCCGCGCCGTCGCGCACCAGCAGGCGGACGGTCGTCGACCGCTCGCCGTCCTCCCCGGCGCTGCGCCGGATCATGGCGAGCGCGTCGAGGTCGTCGGGCACGGCATACCCCCCGGGCCGGCCGGAGCGCTCCGGGATGCCGACGACCCGGTCCAGCCGGAAGACGCGGGGTGCCTCGCGGTCGAGGTCGTGGGCGGTGAGGTACCACCGGCCGTGCCAGCTCGTGAGCCCCCACGGCTGCACCCGGCGCCGTGCGAGGTCCCCGGAGCCGCCGCGGTAGTCGAAGCTGATCGCGCACCGCTCCAGCACCGCGTCGCGGACCGGCTCGAAGGCGGGGTCGGGGGTGTGCAGCAGCGGCTCGATCCCGGCGACCGAGGACTCGTCGCGCACCACCCCGGCGGCGTCCAGCTTGCGCAGCGCCTGCGCGGCCGGGCCGGCGAGGCTCGCCTGGCCCCAGGCCCGCGCCGCCAGCCCGAGCACCGCGAGCTCGTCCGGGGCGAAGTCGATCTCGGGCAGCGCGTACTCGCGCTGGTCGATGCGGTATCCCGGCTCGTCGTCGAAGAAGGCGTCGATCGGCTCGGTGCGCAGCGGGATCCCCAGGGCGCGCAGCTCGTCCTTGTCGCGCTCGAACATCCGCTCGAAGGCCTCGGGGCTGCTCCGGGCGTAGTCCGGGACCGCCTGGCGCAGCTTGGCCCGGCTCAGCGGCTGCCGGGTGTGCAGGAGGGCGATGACGAGGTTGAGCAGCCGCTCCGTCTTCGCCGCGGCCGGGCTCGGACCCGCGCCTGTGCTCTTCGCCATGCGGTGCAGGCTACCGTCCGACCTCCCCCGGTCCGGGCATCGATAGGCTCACCCGTCGTGATCACGTGGCGCGAGGGCGAGGTGCGCGAGCTGCTGCCGGGGTGGGCCGGCGTGCAGGTCCTCGGTGTCGACGTCGCGGGCGGTCGGCTGCGGGCGCTGGGCTACCCCGACCTCGTCGGCACCGCCCGGGTCGGCGACCGGGTCCTGCTCAACGTCACCGCCCTGGAGCGGGGCCTCGGCACGGGAGGGTATGCCCTGGTCGTCGCCCTCCCCGACCGGCCGGACTCCTGGCCGGTCCGGGCGGGCGCCGAGGACGAGCCGGGGCACCTGGTCAAGGGCCGCTACTCCCCGCTGCAGCCGATGGTGCTGGGCGTGGACGACCCCGAGGGCGAGCACCACGCGACGCTCGCCCAGGCCGACGACCTGGGGGGTATGCCGGTGCTCGCCACCGACCTGCACTCCGCGCTCCCCGCGGTGCTGGCCGGGGTCCGGGCGCAGCGGCCCGGGGCCCGGGTCGCCTACGTCATGACCGACGGGGCCGCCCTCCCCCTGGCGTGGTCACGGACCGTCGCCGGGCTGCGCGACGCCGGGTGGCTGGCCAGCACGATCACGGCCGGGCAGGCGTTCGGCGGGGACCTCGAGGCGGTCACCGTCCACACCGCGCTGCTCGCGGCCCGGCACGTCGTGGGTGCCGACCTGACCGTCGTCGTCCAGGGGCCGGGCAACCTCGGCACCGTCACCCGGTGGGGCTTCTCGGGGGTGGCCGCGGGCGAGGCGCTCAACGCGGCTGCCGTGCTCGGCGGGCGGCCGGTGGCCGGGCTGCGGGTGTCCCAGGCGGATGCCCGCGAGCGCCACCGCGGCCTGTCGCACCACAGCGCCACCGCCTTCGGCCGGGTCCTCGCCCACCCCGCCGACCTGCCGGTCCCCGTGCTCGGGTCCGACGCCCCGGGTCAGGGGGCCGACCTGCCCCTCCCCCGCACGGGGGGCGCGCCCGACGCGTCCTCCCCCCGCACCGGAGACGCACCGGACGCGCCCTCCGGGCACACCGGACGCGTGGGAGACAGCGTCGCGCTGCGCGAGTGCCTGGCACTCGTCCACCGGCAGGCGCGCGACCTGGTCGCCACGGCCCCGCACCTCGCACTGGTCGAGGTCGCCACGGAGGGCCTGGCCGAGGCCTTGGCGGAGGTGCCGGTCCCCTTGTCGACGATGGGCCGCGGGCTGCAGGACGACCCCGCCGCGTTCCTCACCGCCGCGGCGGCCGGCCGGCACGCCGCACGGCTCCTCGACCCCGCGGACTGAGCCCGCCTGCCGCACCACGCCGGCCGGCCCGGGCTCCTTCGTCACACCAGCACCGGTGGCCACCTGGTGCGGGGAGATGTACGGAAGGCGGCGACATCACCCTGGCCCGGGTGCACGTCCCCGCACGTGGTGACAGGCGTGACCAGAGGGACCGGTGCGATGACCGGACCAGCCGACCCGTCCGCGTCCCGGAGCACCTCCGACCGGGCGATCGTCACGTCGTCCTGGGCGCCGTCGTCGCCGGTGCGACGGGACCTCGCCGGTCACCTACAGTGAGCGCCATGACCCTGCCCGTGCTCACGGCATACCGAGACTCCACCTGTCCCACGACGCTCGCGCGCGCTGCTCGCGCCGGCTGAGGCGCGGGTATGTCGTCCGACCTGCTCTTCCTCCTGGGCGGCGGGGTGCTGCTCCTCGCCGTCGCGCTGCCCAGCCTGCTGACCCGTGCCTGGCTCTCGGCGCCGGTCATCCTCATCCTCGTCGGGGCGGTCATCGGGTGGCTGCCCATCGCCTCCGGTCTCGGCTTCGACCCCACGGACCAGCGCGAGACGATCGAGCACGTCACCGAGATCACCGTCCTCGTCGCGCTCATGGGCGTCGGGCTCGCCCTCGACCGGCCGCTCTCCCTGCGCAACCTGCGCTCCTGGCGCACCTGGTCGGCGACCTGGAAGCTGCTCGGCATCGCCATGCCGCTCAGCATCGCCGGCGTCTTCCTCCTCGGCTGGTGGGGGCTCGGCCTCGGCGCCGCCCCCGCGCTGCTGCTCGGCGCCGTGCTGGCCCCGACCGACCCGGTCCTCGCCGGGGACGTCCAGGTCGGCGGGCCGGTCATCACGCGTCGTGAGGCCGACAGCGAGGAGTCCATGGCCGACCAGCTGCACGACGACGAGATCAGCGACGACGACGAGGTCCGGTTCGCGCTCACGTCCGAGGCCGGCCTCAACGACGCCCTCGCCTTCCCCTTCGTCTACGCGGCGATCTTCCTCATGACCATGGGGTCGCCGCTGGACTGGGGGCTGCGCTGGCTGGCCTTCGAGCTGGTCGGCAAGATCGTCATCGGGCTGCTCGTCGGGATGGCCGTCGGCTGGGTCCTGGCCTACGTCGCCTTCCGCACCCGGCAGCAGGCGCTGCGGCTGGCCGAGCAGGGCGAGTCGCTCCTGGCGCTCGCGGCCATGGTGCTGGCCTACGGCGTGGCCGAGGTCGCCCAGGGCTACGGCTTCCTCGCGGTCTTCGTGTGCGCCATGACCATGCGCGCACGGGCGCGGCGGCACGAGTTCCACGAGCACATGCACGGGGTGGTCGAACGGCTGGAGCGGCTGCTCACCCTCCTCGTGCTGCTCTTCGTCGGGATCGCGCTCACCGACGGTGCCCTGGAGTCCCTCGACTGGCGCGGGGTGGTCGTGGGCGTGTCACTCGTCCTCGTCATCCGCCCGCTGGCCGGCTGGGTCGCGCTGCGGCCCGGGCGCTGGCGCATGTGCGACGAGAGGCTGCGTCCGCTGGCCCGGCGCGAGCAGCTCATCACCGCCTTCTTCGGCATCCGCGGCGTGGGCACGCTGTTCTACATCGCCTACGCCCTGTCCGAGACGACCTGGACCGGTGAGCGCTGGCTCTGGGCCACCTGCGTGTTCACCATCGTCTTCTCGGTCGTCCTGCACGGGGTCCTGGTGACGCCGATGATGACGAAGCTCGAGCGCGACCGGGAGCGCCTCCTCCGGGCGACCTGACGCGGCCGACGACACGCCCGTCCTGACCGGCTCAGCCACGCAGGTGAACGCCTGGGCCGGCGACACGGCCACAGCAGTCGGCCCAGCCGTTCACGGGAACGGCTGGGCCGGTGGCGGTGCGCCGGAACGGCGCCTGCGGTCGCGTCAGCGGACGTCGACGAGGTCGACGACGAAGATGAGCGTCTCGCCGCCCTTGATGGCAGCACCGGCGCCGCGGTCGCCATACCCCAGGTGCGGCGGGATGACGATGCGGCGACGACCGCCGACCTTCATCCCGAGGAGGCCCTGGTCCCAGCCCTGGATGACCTGGCCGACGCCCGCGGTGAAGGTGAGCGGCTCGCCGCGGTTCCACGAGGCGTCGAACTCCTCGCCGGTCGACCAGGACACGCCGACGTAGTGCGCGGAGATGGTCGAGCCGGCGGTGGCCTCGGCGCCCTTGCCGACCTCGATGTCCTCGACCTCGAGCTCGGTGGGCGGCTCGTCGCCGGGGAAGTCGATCTCGGGCTTGGCCTTCTGGACGCGGCCGAAGGGGGACTCGGTCATGATGTGCTCCTTCTCGTTCGGGGTCAGGTATGCCGTGCGCCGGCAACCATCGGCGGCGCCCGGTGGGTCGTCAGGCCACCACGGGCGGCGCCCGGTGGGCTGTCAGCCCACCATTCGCGGCGCTCGGTGGGCTGTCAGCCCACCATCGGCGGCGCTCGGTGGGTGTCAGGGGTGACGGTCGGATCAGGAGGCGCCGAGGATGTCGACGACGAACACGAGGTCCTCGCCGGCCAGCTCGTTGCCGGGGGCCGCGGTCTCGCCCTCGGTCTCCTCCGGCGCGGGGCCGTAGGCCTCCTCGGCCGGGATGACGAGCAGCACGCGCGAGCCGACGGTCTGGCCGACGAGCCCCTCGTCCCAGCCGGGGATGACGCTGCCGAGGCCGATGTGGAACTCGGTGGGCTCGCCGCGCTCCCAGGAGCTGTCGAAGACCTCGCCGTCCGAGGGCTTCGCCCCGGTGTAGTGCACCCGGATGGTCTGCCCGGCGACGACCTCGGGGCCCTCGCCGCGGATGAGCGGCTGGGTGATGAGCTGGTCGGGTGCCTCGACGCCCTCGACGTCGATCTCCGGACCGGCGTCGCCCATGGTCACGGTGGGCAGGCCCTCCTCGGGCTCGACCTCCTCGCCCTGCGCCTCGGTGAGCGGCTCGCCGGTGCCCTCGACGACCATGTAGAAGAGCATGGTGTCGGTGGGGCCGACCCCGAGCTGCTCGTTGCCGACCTCGCCGAAGGCGTCGGCCGCCGGGATGGCCATGAGCAGCTCGTCGCCGACCATGGCGCCGGGCAGGTTCTCGCGGAAGGCCGGGAAGAGGTTCTCGTCGGCCAGCTCCAGGGTGACCGCCTCGTCGTTCTCGAAGGTCGACACCAGCTGCTCGCCGTTCGAGCCGTTGACGGTGAGGTACTTCACCCGCACCTCGTCGCCCTCGGCGACCTCGTCGCCGTCGCCCTCGGTGAGGGTGCGGGTCTCGGTCGACCCGGCCACGAACGGCAGGTCCCCGTCGGCGAACGGCTCGCCGTCCCAGGTCAGCGCGGGCGCGTCGCCCTCGGTGTCGACACCGATGTCCGCCAGGTCACCGTTGGGCGCGGCCGAGGTCGCGGCCGCGTCGTCACCGGGTGAGCTGGTCGCCGCGGCGTCGTCGCTCGAGCCCTCGTCGGCCGACTCGGGGCTGCAGCCGGCCAGGAAGATCAGGGGCGCGGCGGCGGCCGCGAGGTAGCGCAGGCGGGAAGAGCGCACAGGTGCGTCCTTTGCAGATCGGGGAAGCGTCCGGGCCAGCCTAACCCGGCGACCCTGGGCCTTTCGTGGGAGCACCGCTGGTCGCCCGGATGTGCTCGAGCAGGGCGTCGACCCGCTCGTCCTGGGCGGCGAACGGGTCCTTGCAGATCACCGTGCGCTGCGCCGCGTCGTTGAGCTTGAGGTGCACCCAGTCGACGGTGAAGTCGCGCCGGTGCTCGGAGGCCGTCCGGACGAAGTCGCCGCGCAGCCGCGCCCGGGTGTCCGGCGGGACGGTCGTCGCGGCCTGCACGCGCGCCTCGTCGACGACGGTCCGCGCGGCCCCGGAGCGCTCGAGGATGCGCACCAGCCCCCGGGTGGGGTGGATGTCGTGCCAGGCGAGGTCGAGCTGCTGCAGCCTCGGGTCCCACGGCTGCAGTCCGTGCCGCTGCGCGTAGGAGTCGAGCAGCTTCTTCTTCATCACCCACTCGATCTCGGTGTCGACCAGGTGCAGCCGGTCGGTCTCGATGGCGTCCAGCCCGCGTTCCCACAGCTCGAGGACGTCGCGGTATGCCGGGTGCTCGGTCAGCCCGGCGCCGCGGGCATACCCGGTGGTGAGGTCGAGCAGCTCGCGCTGCAGCTCCAGGGCGGTGATGGTGCCGCCCCGGCGCAGCGCCAGCGGGGTGCGCCCGGTGCGGTCCCGGCTCACCTCGCGGATCGCCTGCATGGGGTTGGCCAGCACGAGGTCGGGCACGACCGTGCCGGCCTCCAGCATCTTGAGCACCAGGTCGGTCGTGCCCAGCCGCAGCATCGTCGTGGTCTGGCTCATCGTGGAGTCGCCGACGATGACGTGGAGCCGGCGGTGCCGCTCGGGGTCGGCGTGCGGCTCGTCCCGGGTGTTGATGATGGGCCGGGACCGGGTGGTGGCCGAGGAGAGGTCCTCCCACATGTGGTCGGCGCGCTGCGACACGAGGTAGGTGGCCCGCTGCTCCACGACGTGCAGCCGGCCCGCCCCGGTGACGAGCTGGCGGGTGACGAGGAAGGGGACGAGGGTGTCGGTGAGGCGCTCCATCCGGGTGCGCCGCTCGATGAGGTAGTTCTCGTGCGAGCCGTAGGAGTTGCCGCGCGAGTCGACGTTGTTCTTCAGCACGTAGACCGTGGCCGCGAACCCCTCCGTCGCGAGCCGCTCCTCGGCGTCGTGCGCGAGGTCCTGGACGATGAGCTCGCCGGCCCGGTCCTGGGCGACGAGGTCGAGCAGGTCGGTACACTCGGCGGTGGCGTACTCGGGGTGGGAGCCGACGTCGAGGTAGAGCCGGGAGCCGTTGCCGAGGAAGACGTTGGAGGAGCGTCCCCAGGCCACGACCTTGCGGAAGAGGTAGCGGGAGACCTCCTCCGGGGAGAGCCGGGAGCCGCCGGAGAAGGTGGCGTTGACGCCGAACTCGGTCTCGACGCCCATGATGCGGCTCAGCACGGCGGCACCGTCACTGGCCGCCCTTCTGCACGAAGCCGTGCACGAACTCCGTCGCGTTGGTCTCCAGCACCCCGTCGATCTCGTCGAGCAGGGAGTCCAGCGCCTCGTCCCGCTGGGCGTGCTGCGCGGCCGGGGCCGTGGGGGGCGGGGTGGCGTCCGGCTCCGGGCCGTCCCCGGCGCCGCTGTCCCGTCGGCGGTCGAACTGCTGCTGCGACATGACCCCGATCCTAGTCAGACGTCCTCGCTGCTGAGCTCGGAGAGGAGCCCGGCGGCGTCGGTATGCCGGTCCAGCAGGTCGGCCACGGTGTCCCGGCGTCCGCCCGTCGGCTCCTCGACGCGGACCCGTCGCAGCCGGCCGCGCCCGTCGACGAGGACCACGGAGTCCCACGAGGCGGCCCGCACTCCTCCGCCGGCGCCGTAGCGGCGGACCACCTCGCCGCGGAACCACGCCCGGGTGTCCTCGGGCGGGTGGGCGACGGCGTGCGCGATCTCGTCGTCGCCGACGAGGCGGTCGAGCCTCCCCGCGGCCCGCAGCCGGCGGGCGAGACCGCGGTCGGGGTCGAGGTCGTGCCACTGGATGTCCATGGCCGCCAGCCGGGGGTCGTCCCAGCCGGCCCCGGAGCGCTCGGAGAAGCGCTGCAGGAGCTGGTGCTTGGCCACCCACTCCACCTGCCCCGCCGCCTCGGAGGGGTCGCGGCGCAGGGTGTCGAGGACCTCGCGCCAGCGGCGCAGCACCGGCCCCGTCGGCTCCTCGGCCGGGTCGCCCCACGCCTCGTGCCCGGACACCGCCGCCTGCTCGGCCGCGTCCAGGTGCGCCTCGAGCAGGTCCAGCCCGGTGAGGTGGCGTCCGTCGGCCAGCTCGACGGTGGCCCGCAGGGTCGGGTCGTGGCTCACCTGCTGCGCGGCCGCGACGGGCCGGGCCAGCGCGAGGCCGTCGAGCAGGTGCGGGTGGGTCTCGACCACGCGCAGCACCGCCGAGAGCGACCCCAGCGCGAGGTAGGTCGTGACGTCGGCCATGGTCGCGTCGCCGACGATGACGTGCAGCCGCCGGTGCAGGTGCGGCGTGGCGTGCGGCTCGTCGCGGGTGTTGACGATGGGGCGGCGCAGGGTGGTCTCGAGACCGATCTCCGCCTCGAGGTAGTCGGCGCGCTGCGAGAGCTGGAAGCCGGGCCGCTCGCTGGCCTGACCCAGCCCCACCCGGCCGGCCCCGGCGATGACCGGGCGGGCCACGAGGAAGGGGATGAGCGCGGCCGCCAGCCGGTCGAAGGGCACCGACCGCGGCACGAGGTAGTTCTCGTGGGTGCCGTAGGACGCTCCCTTGCCGTCCACGTTGTTCTTGTAGAGGCGGACCTCGAGGCCCTCCTCGGCCAGGGTGCGGACCGCCGCGAGCGCGACCTCCTCCCCCGCCCGGTCCCAGCGCACCGCCGCGAGCGGGCTCGTGACCTCGGGGCTGGAGTACTCCGGGTGGGCGTGGTCGACGTAGAACCGGGCCCCGTTGGAGAGCACCGAGGTGGCGATCGTCGGGTCCTCGACATCGGTGAGCTGGGAGCGGTGCGCCAGCGCGCGGGCCATCTCGAAGCCGCGCGCGTCGCGGAGGGGGGTCTCGTCGGCGTAGTCCCAGCCCGCGGCAGCGGGCAGCGCCGCCCCGGCGGGCGCGCCCGCGGCATACGCCCGGACCACCTGCCCCGAGAGCACCATGGGCGTGACCGGCTGCCCGGCGGCGTCCCGCTGGGTGCTGGTGATGCCGAGCTCGGTCTCGATCCCCATGACCCGCCCGACGCCCACGGGGGCGCTGCCGCTCACGCGTCGACCCTCGGGCGCGGGACGCCGGTGACCATGTCGAGGTCGAGCGTCGTCGAGGTGGCCAGCACGGTGAGCGCGCGGGACCGGGTGCGGCCGGCGTCGTGGTCGACGGCGGTGAGCACGTAGCGGCCCGGGGGCGGCAGCCCGACCTCGTAGGCGCCGTCGGCGTCGGTGTGGGCGGTGGCGACGTACTCCCCGGAGTGCTTGATGAGCGAGACGAGCACGCCGCCGAGCGGGCGGCCGTCGTCCAGGACGTGCCCCGAGAGCAGCAGCCGCCGGGTCATCGTCACGTCCTCCTCGTGCCCGACGGCCAGGTCGACGAGGCACGACTGCGGCGCCCAGCCGTCCGCGGACACGACGAGCAGGTAGGCCCCCGGCTCGGGCAGCGCGAGGGTGTAGCGCCCGTCGTTGTCGGTGCGGCCCCAGTCGATGTGGGTGCCGTCGGGGCGCAGCACCGTGGTGACGGCCTGGCGCAGCGGCCGGCCCTGGGGCCCCACGACGCGCCCCCGCACGAGCAGCTCGGGCAGGTCACCCATCCCCGCGTGCTTGACCTCGGTGCGCTCCCCGGTCGCGGCCGCAGCGACGCCGGGCTCCTCGACCCGCACCCGCTGCGGACGCCGGATGAAGGCGGCGATGAGCCCGCCGCCGAGCGCGGCGGCGGCGCCGGCCCAGAAGACGAGCTGGTATGCCGCGAACGAGGGCGCCGGCACGCCGCTGGCGGTGGCGGTCATCGAGGCGGCGAAGACGGCCGCGACGAGCGCGGACGCCGAGGACGTGCCGATGGAGCGCAGCAGGGTGTTGAGCCCGTTGGCCGACGCGGTCTCGGTGATGGGCACCGCCCGCATGATGAGCGTGGGCATGGCCGCGAAGGCCAGGGCGGTGCCGAGCGAGGCGACGCTCGCGGTGACGACCACCTCGAGGACGCTGCCGTGCAGCAGCGAGCGTCCGACGAAGCCCAGGGCGATGGTCACCGCGCCGGCGATGAGGACGGCCCGGGCGCCGTGCCGGCGGATGAGGCCGGCGG
The DNA here is from genome assembly GCF_004153545.1 of Serinicoccus sediminis. Taxonomy (GTDB): domain Bacteria; phylum Actinomycetota; class Actinomycetes; order Actinomycetales; family Dermatophilaceae; genus Ornithinicoccus; species Ornithinicoccus sediminis_A. The sequence goes on from NZ_SDVA01000005.1 coordinate 167,288, forward strand.
ACACCGGCGACATCGCCACCATGAGCAGCCCGCCGGGCAGCAGGACCAGGCCGGTGGACACCACGGACAGGCCGAAGCCGTAGCCGGTGTCGGCCGGCATCTGCACCTGCTGGGCGGAGGTGAGGAAGTTGGCGAACATCGCGAAGCCGACGAGGACCGAGGCCGCGTTGGTGAGCAGCACCGTGCGCCGCATCGACGTGCGGATGTCGACCAGCGGCTGCCCGGTGCGCAGCTCCCAGGGGACCCACGCGGCGAGCACCAGCCCCGCCCCGGTCAGCAGGCTCAGGGTCAGCGGCGACCCCCACCCCCAGGTGCCGGCCTTGCTCACCGCCAGCAGGAAGCAGGTGAGCGCCACCGACAGCAGCGCGGCGCCGGCGTAGTCGAAGCGGCCCCGCGTCCTGACCGTCGACTCCGGCACGACGAGGTAGACCGCGACGAGCATGACCACGGCGAACCCGCCGGAGACGTAGAACAGGGCGTGCCAGTCGAGGTTGTCGTAGATGACGCCGGCCAGCGGCATACCGATCGCCCCACCGATGCCCAGCGTCGCCGACATGAGCGCGACGCCGGACCCGACCCGGTCGGCCGGCAGGTGGTCGCGCATGATGCTGATCCCCACGGGCACCAGGCAGGCGCCGAGACCGCTCAGCCCGCGGCCGAGCACCACCAGCGCGAACTCCGAGCTCAGCGCCGAGACCACCGACCCGGCGATGACGGCCCACATGCAGACGATGAGCAGCAGCCGCTTGCCGAACATGTCGGCCAGGCGGGACACGATGGGGGTGCCGACGGCGGCGGTGAGCAGCGTCACCGTCACCAGCCAGGAGGCGTTGTCGCTGGTCGTCCCGAGGATCTCCGGGAAGACCGGCAGCAGCGGCAGGACGAGCGTCTGCTGCAGCGAGACGAGGGTGCCGCAGAGCGACAGGACGACGATGATCGCCGTGGTGGGGGTGCCGGGTGCGGACGCCGTCGTGGTCTTCTCGTCCGCCCCAGCCGTCATGCCTCAGACCCTACGCCTGCCCACCGACAGCGCTTGCACGAGCGCCCGCCACCCCAGGGCGCCGCCCACGAGGACGACCGCGGCCACGACGACGAAGGCCGGCGCCGTGCCGGCCCCGGTCAGGACCCGCAGCAGCATCCCCACCGCCAGCGCGAGCCCGCCGACCGCCAGACCCTCCACCCACCAGCGCCGCGCGCGCCAGGTGAGCATCCACCCCACGGCCATGCCGACGGCGAAGGGCCACGCGGTCTGCAGCACCCCGAGCGGCGTGAGGCCCAGCTCGTGGCTGGACCGCCCGGCCACCGCGAAGACGAGGAGCAGCAGCAGGTCGCCGAGGCGGTGCACGCCGCTCAGCGCTCCCCGAGGTCGACCGAGCGGCCCGGCTGGGTGCCGGAGGCGTCCCCCACGAGGGTGCGGATGTAGGTGATCCGCTCCCCCTTCTTGCCCGACACCCGGGCCCAGTCGTCCGGGTTGGTGGTGTTGGGCAGGTCCTCGTTCTCCTTGAACTCGTCGAGGTAGGCCTGCTCCAGGTGCCGCTCGCGCAGCCCGTGCTCCCCGAGCGTCAGGGAGTCCTTGATCGCGAGCTTCTTGGCGCGGTCGACGATGTTGTGCACCATCGCCCCGGAGGCGAAGTCGCGGAAGTAGAGCACCTCCCGGTCCCCCCCGGCGTAGGTGACCTCGAGGAAGGCGTTGGCCGGGGACACGGCATACATCCGCTCGACGACGCCGTCGATGAGGGCGGCGACGGTCGCGGCGCGGTCGCCGTCGTGCGCCTGCAGCGCGGTGTCGTGCAGCGGTATGCCGGGGGTGAGGTACTTGGAGAAGATGTCGCGGGCGCCCTGCGCGTCGGGCCGCTCGATCTTGATCTTCACGTCGAGGCGGCCCGGTCGCAGGATGGCCGGGTCGATCATGTCCTCGCGGTTGGACGCACCGATGACGATGACGTTGTCCAGCCGCTCCACCCCGTCGATCTCGGCGAGCAGCTGCGGCACGATCGTGGTCTCGACGTCCGAGGACACCCCGGAGCCGCGGGTGCGGAAGAGCGACTCCATCTCGTCGAAGAACACGACCACCGGGTCGCCCTCGGCCGACTTCTCCCGCGCCCGCTGGAAGATGAGCCGGATGTGCCGCTCGGTCTCACCGACGTACTTGTTGAGCAGCTCGGGGCCCTTGATGTTGAGGAAGTAGCTGCGCGCGCTCCCGGGCGCCAGGCCCCGCTGCTCGGCCGCCTGCCGGGCCAGCGAGGCGGCCACCGCCTTGGCGATGAGCGTCTTCCCGCACCCGGGCGGCCCGTAGAGCAGCACCCCCTTGGGCGGCCGCAGGTCGTGGGCGGCGTAGAGGTCGGCGTGCAGGAACGGCAGCTCGACGGCGTCCCGGATCTGCTCGATCTGGCCCGTGAGGCCGCCGATGTCGGCGTAGGAGATGTCCGGCACCTCCTCGAGCATGAGCTCGGTGACCTCGGGCCGCTCGATGCGCTCGGTGACGAAGCCGCTGCGCGGGTCCAGCAGCAGCGCGTCGCCCACCCGGACCGCGGCGTCGGCGAGCGAGCCGGCGCGCCGGGCGATGCGCTCGTCCTCGCCCCGCACGAGCACGCTGAGCCGGCCGTCCTCGAGCACCTCCTTGCAGGTGACGACGTCCCCGGCCCGCTCGTAGTCGGCCACCCCGACGATGGCCTGCGCCTCGTTGAGGAGCACCTCCCGGCCGGGCCGGAGGTCGCCGGTGTCGACCTCCGAGGAGATCTGGGTGCGGATGCGCCGCCCGGACAGGGAGACGTCCGCGGTGCCGTCACCGACGACCCGGAGCACCTGGCCCATGGCCAGCGGCGGCGACGCGAGGGCGTCGAGGTCCTCGCGGAGCCCGACGATCTGCTGCTTGGCGCTGCGCAGCGTGGTCGTGAGCGCGTCGTTCTGCCCCTTGAGCTCGCTCACCCGGCTGCTGAGCGACTGCACCTGCTGCTCGAGGTGACGCTCGCGCGAGGACGTCTCGGTCATCCCTGCTCCTCCGGGTCGGGTCCGTCACCGGTCACCCGGTCGGCGGTGCTCTGCGCGTCGCGGCGGGTGCGCCGCAGCTTCTTGTCCGAGACCGGGCGCTCCCCCAGGTCCGCCGGGGTCCACTCCCCGCTGGCCGGCTCGTAGTCCTCGCCGTAGGCGCCGGGGGCGGGACGCGTGCGGCGCAGGTGCGCCTGGGTGTCCGGCGCGAGCCGGCGCAGCGTCACCAGGAAGCCGGTGTGCCCGTGCATCCGGTGCTCGGGGCGCACCGCCAGGCCCTCCAGGTGCCAGCCGCGGTTCATCGACTCCCACGCCTGCGGCGGCGTCCAGCCGCCGGCGGCCTTGGCCGCCTCGGCCACCCGGGACAGCTGGGTGGTGGTGGCGACGTAGCAGATGAGCACGCCCCCGGGGGCGAGCGCGTCGGCCACCACCCCGAGGCAGTCCCACGGCGCCAGCATGTCGAGGACGACCCGGTCGACGGTGCCCGGCTCGACCGCCTCCGGCAGCGCGTCGACGAGGTCGCCGACGGTGACCGTCCAGGCCGGGTGGTCCAGCCCGAAGAACGCCCGGGCGTTCGCGCGGGCGATGTCGGCGAAGTCCTCGCGGCGCTCGAAGCTCAGCAGCCGGCCCTGCTCCCCCACCGCGCGGAGCAGCGACAGCGACAGCGCGCCCGAGCCGACCCCGGCCTCGACGACGGTCGCGCCCGGGAAGATGTCGGCGTAGGTGACGATCTGGCCGGCGTCCTTGGGGTAGACGACCTGCGCCCCCCGGGGCATCGACAGGACGAAGTCGGACAGCAGCGGCCGCAGCGCGAGGTAGTCGGTGCCCGAGGTGTGCCGGACCACCGAGCCGTCGGCCGCGCCGATGAGGTCGTCGTGCCGCAGGTGCCCGCGGTGGGTGTGGAACTCCTTGCCCGGCTCCAGGGTGATGGTGTGCAGGCGGCCCTTGGGGTCGGTCAGCTGCACGCGGTCGCCCGCCCGGAAGGGTCCGCGCCGCATGTCGGCGCCCGTCGGCCTGCTCATCGGGTCAGTCTACGAGCGGCTGCCGGTGAGGTCGTGGGTGCTCACCACGCCCCACGGCCGACCGTGCTCGTCCAGCAGCGCGACCACGCCGGAGCCGCTGCGGCGCATCACCTCGATGACCTGGTCGAGCCGGGCCTGCGGCGACATCGGCACCGCCCAGCCGTCCGGCAGCCGGACGGCCACCGCGGCGGCGGGGGTGGTCGTCCACGCCTCCCGGGGGACCTGCCGCAGCGCGGGCGGGTCCACCAGACCGTCCGGGCGGCCGTCGGCGTCGAGCACCACCCACACCGGGTGCTCGGCCCACGGCACGGTGTGCAGCGGCGCGTCCACGCCGACGAGACCCGGGCGGTGCGCGGTGTCGGCGACGGTGCGCCGCGAGGCGCGCATCCCCTGACGGCCCATGCGGGTGGCCTGGCTGGCGCCCTGCCACAGGAAGAGCCCGATGAGGGCCACCCAGGCCACCCGGGTCCAGGGCACCTGGTCGCCCGCCAGCAGCGGGGGCAGCAGCAGCACGACCGCCACGAGCACGACGACCAGCCGCCCCGACCACCCGGCCACCATCGTGCCGAGGTGCCGGTTGCCGGTCACGCCCCAGACCAGCGCCTCCAGCAGGTACCCGCCGTCCAGGGGCAGGCCCGGGACGAGGTTGAAGACCGCCACGAACGAGTTGGCCCAGGTGAAGGCATACGCCAGCAGCAGGGGGACGCCTGTGCCGTCCAGGACGCCCATGGCCCACCACCCGAGCAGGGCGAGCAGCCCGTTGGCGAGCGGCCCCACGACGGCCACCGCGGCACTGCGGGCGGGGGTGCCGCCGGCGCCGTCGTGCGCGGTGTGGCCACCCCAGAAGTCCGCGACGATGCGCGAGACCCCGAAGCCGACGCCCTGCGCGACGAGCGCGTGCGCCGCCTCGTGCACCAGCACCGACACCAGCAGGAGGAGCACGAAGGCCAACGCCACCGCGTAGCTCCAGGCGCCCAGGCCGGGCAGGGTGCGGTCCACCGTCGGCCCGAACAGCGCGATCATGAGCACGGCCACGAGCACCCAGCTGCGGCCGAGGTAGATCGGGATGCCGGACAGGGTGCCGACCTGCCAGCCGGGTGCTCGCTCCATGCCCCCGAGCGTAGAGTGCGGCCCATGGAGGCGGTCACCGAGCACCACGCCCGGGCCCTGTCCCCCTCGCGGGCCGCGGACTTCATGGCGTGCCCGCTGCTCTACCGCTTCCGGGTCGTCGACCGGCTCCCGGAACCGCCGAGCGCCGCCGCGGCCCGCGGCAGCCTGGTGCACGCCGTGCTGGACCGCCTCTTCGACCTGCCGCCCGGCCACCGCACCCTGGCGGCGGCGACCGACCTCGTGCCGGGTGAGTGGGAGCGCCTGCGCTCGGCCGACCCGGGCCTGGCCGGGCTGCTCGAGGAGGAGGCCTGCGGCGGCGCCGACGAGCTGCTGCGCAGCTGGTTCGCGCTGGAGGACCCCACCCGGCTGCACCCGGCCGAGCGTGAGCTCTACGTCGAGGCCGACCTCGACGGCCTGGTCATCCGCGGCTACGTGGACCGGCTCGACGAGGCCCCCGACGGGCGCCTGCGGGTGGTCGACTACAAGACCGGGCGGGCCCCGTCGGAGACCTTCGAGGGACGGGCGCTCTTCCAGCTGAAGTTCTACGCCCTGGCGCTGTGGCGCAGCCGGGGGGTCATGCCCACCCGCCTGCAGCTGGTCTACCTGCGGGACCGGACCGTGCTGTGGATCGACCCGACGGAGGCCGAGCTGCTCGCCACCGAGCGCAAGATCCAGGCGCTCTGGGCCGCCATCGAGCAGGTGGCGACCACCGGCGACTGGCGCCCACGTCCGGGACGCGCGTGCTCGTGGTGCGCCCACCGGCCGGTCTGCCCGGCCTGGGGCGGCACTCCCCCGCCGCTGCCGGAAGGGGCCACCGCGCTCGCCCTGGACCCGCGCTCAGCCGCGGGGTGAGCCGTCGTCGCGGCGACGCAGGTAGCGCTCGAACTCCTTGGCGATCGCGTCCCCCGAGGCCTCCGGCAGCTCGGCCGTGTCCTGGGCCTCCTCCAGCTGGCGGACGTAGTCGGCGACCTCCTCGTCGGTGGAGGCCAGGTCGTCCACCCCGCGCTCCCAGGCCCGGGCCGCCTCGGTCAGCGCGCTGTCGTCGATGACGCAGTCGAGGAGCTCCTCGAGCTGGCCGAGCAGCGCCAGGGACGCCTTCGGCGAGGGCGGGCCGCCGGCGTAGTGCGGGACCGCCGCCCAGCAGGACAGGGTCGGCAGGTCCTGCTGGCGCCCCTCGTCGGACAGCACCCCCACGATGCCGGTGGGGCCCTCGTAGGTGCTGCGCTCGATCTCCTCGTTGCCCTCCAGCAGCACGGTGTCCTCGGAGCTGATGCTCACCGGGATGGGCCGGGTGTGCGGCACGTCGGCCAGCAGACCGGCGAGCACCACGAGCAGCTGGGCGTCCCGGGCCAGCAGGTAGTCGAGCAGGTCGCCGGCGAAGGTGCGCCACCGCACCGAGGGCTCGATGCCGAGCACCAGGAGGACGTCGCGGCCCAGCGGGGTGTTGCGGGCCAGCAGCACCCGGGTGGTGGGCCAGCGGATCGTCCGGCGCCCGTCGACGGTGAGCACCTGGGGCCGGTTGACCTGGAAGTCGTAGTAGTCCTCCGGATCGACGGCCGCCACCACCTCGGCCTCCCACACCTGGGCGAGGTGCTGCACCACGCTCGAGGCGCTCTCGCCGGCGTCGTTCCACCCCTCGAAGGCGGCGATGACGATCGGGTCACGCAGCTCACCGGTGTCCTGCAGCTCGATCACGGGCCTCACCCTCTCGCTCGGAAGCAACGCGCCTGGCTCGGAGGCATCGCGCCGTTCTCCCACCCTAGTCCGCGTCCTCTAGCGTGGTGCGGGTGACGCGCCAACCCGCCCGCCCGGGCCACCCCGACCTGCCCGCCGCCGTGCTCTGGGACATGGACGGCACCATCGTGGACACCGAGCCGTCGTGGATCGCCGAGGAGTACGTCCTGGTCGAGGAGGCGGGCGGCACCTGGACCGACGCCGACGCCCACGACCTCGTCGGGCAGGACCTCCTGACCTCGGCCGGCATCATCCTCGAGCGCACGCCGGTGCGGGGCCGGCCCGAGCAGGTGGTGCGCCGCCTGCTCGCCGGCGTGGTCCGGCGCACCCGCGCCCACGTCCCCTGGCGCCCCGGTGCCCGGGAGCTGCTGGCCGACCTGCGCGGGCACGGGGTGCCCTGCGCCCTCGTGACCATGTCCTGGACCGAGCTGGCCGAGGTCCTCGTGGAGCAGCTGCCGCCCGGGACCTTCGACGCCGTCGTGACCGGCGACCAGGTCAGCCGGGGCAAGCCGCACCCGGAGGCCTACCTCGAGGCGGCGGCCCGGCTGGGCGTGGACCCGGCCCAGGCGCTGGCGGTGGAGGACTCCCCCACCGGGGCCACCGCGTCGACGGCCGCCGGGGTGCCCACTCTCGTCGTGCCGCACACCGTGGCGGTGCCCGCTCTCCGGGGCAGCCTGCAGGTGCCGAGCCTCGAGGGCCTGACCCCGGCCGACCTCGGGGCGGTGGCCCGCTCGCTCAGCTCAGACCTGCACCCCGAGCAGCGCGTCGACGGCGTCCGCGACCAGGCGTGAGGCGGGCTCGCCCGCGGCCACCGTCGTCGCCCAGTCGTCCACGGCGTCCAGGGCCCCCGGGGTGTCGAGGTCGTCGGCGATCCGCTCCCGCACGCGCCGCACGGTGGAGGCGTCCGGCTCGGTGACCGAGTCGTGCGCCGCCATGTCGGCGGCCCGGCGCCACAGGTCCAGCCGCTCGCCCGCCTCGCGCAGGATCTGGTCGGTCCAGCTCCACTCGGTGCGGTAGTGCTGGGCGAGCAGGGCCAGCCGGATGGCCATCGGGTCGACCCCGGTGGCGCGCAGCCGGGAGACGAGGACGAGGTTGCCCTTGCTCTTGCTCATCTTCTCGCCGTCCAGACCGACCATGGCCTGGTGGACGTAGGCGCGGGCGAAGCAGTCGTCGCCGCACAGCGCCGCGGCCTGCACGGCGCTCATCTCGTGGTGGGGGAAGACGAGGTCGGTCCCGCCGCCCTGCACGTCGAAGGCGGGGCCGAGGTAGCGCTGCGCGATGGTGGAGCACTCGATGTGCCAGCCGGGGCGTCCGCGCCCGAGCGAGCCGCCCTCCCAGTGCGGCTCGCCCTGCCGCGCGGACCGCCACAGCAGGGGGTCGAGCGGGTCCCGCTTCCCGGCCCGCTGCGGGTCGCCACCACGGTCGGCGAAGACCTCGAGCATCTGCTCCCGGGTCCACCCGGAGACCGCCCCGAAGCTGTCCTGCGTCGACAGGTCGAGGTAGACGTCGGCGCCGCCGGCGCCCTCGGCCGACGCCTCGGCCTGCGGCACCGGCACCCGGTATGCCGTGCCGGCCGCCAGCAGCCGCTCCACGGCGCTCACGTCGTCGGGGATGCCTTCGACGGCCCCGACGTAGTGGTCCGGCGGGAGCACCCGCAGCGCCTCCATGTCGGCGAAGAACAGGTCGATCTCGCGCCGGGCGAGGTCCTGCCACGCGATCCCGTCGCGCTCGGCCCGCTCCAGGAGCGGCTCGTCCACGTCGGTGACGTTCTGGACGTAGGTGACCTGGAGCCCCGCGTCCCGCCACGCGCGCTGCAGGACGTCGAAGGTCACGTAGGTGGCCGCGTGACCGAGGTGGGTGGCGTCGTAGGGGGTGATGCCGCAGACGTAGAGGCGGGCCCGGCCGTCGGTGCCCCCGACCTCGACCGGCCGGTCGCCCGCGGTGTCGTGCACCCGGACGGGTGCACCGTCGTGCTCGATCGGCAGCCGGGGCAGGGTGGTGGTGGACCAGGTCTTCACCTGCGGGAGCCTAGCCGTCCGGACGGGCGTCTCCGGCACCGACCCGGGGGGACGCCACCTACCAGAGGGGCCAGGGCAACGGGTACCGGTCGGTGGGCGGAGCCGGGAACGTCGCGTCCTCCCGCAGCCGCCGCACACGGGCCGCCAGCGCCTCCCGCTCGACGCCGGACAGCAGCGTCCGCAGCCCGGTCGCGAGCGGCCCGTCCGCGTCGTCCAGCGCCACCTGGAGGGCCTCCAGCCGGGCCAGGTCCTCGGGCGCGACCGGTTCGTCGGCGAAGCCCCACAGCACCGTGCGCAGCTTGTCCTCGGTGTGCAGGCTGACGCCGTGGTCGAAGCCGCGCAGCCGGTCCTGCGTGTCCCGGGTGAGGTGGGCCGCCTTGCGGTCGGCGTTGTTGAGCACCAGGTCCAGGACCGCCATGCTGCGCAGGTCCGGGTGGTCGGCGTGGGCGACGACGAGCGCGCGGCCGTGCTCGTCCTCTGCCTGGACGACCGGGCACCAGCCCTCGGGCAGGTCCTCGGGCACGACGACGTCGACGAGGCCCGCGGCCGGGTCGGCCAGCCGATCCGGGTCCTGCTCGACCCACCACTGCACGGAGCCCGGCCCGAGCGGGCCGTCGCACAGCACCGTGGGCGGGACGAGGTCGAACCCCCCGGCCCGGCTGAGGAGGTAGGCGGCGACCTCGCGCCGGGCGAGCGACGCGGGCGGGAAGTCGTGCAGCGGCCGCTCGCCCTTGACCGGCTTGTAGACGGCGCGGTGCCCGCTGGGCTCGCCCTGGGCGTCGGCGAGGTCCACGAGCAGGGTGAGGTTGGACGCCTGGGTGAGCACGCCGACCGGTTCCACGGTCAGGGTGCGCAGCAGCTCCAGGGCCGCGTCGTCGTCCACGTCAGCGGCGGTACCCGTTGGCGCGGGGGCAGATGTGACCGGTGGGGTCCAGCGGCTGGCCGCAGAACGGGCAGGACGGGCGGCCTCCCTCGATGGAGGCGGTGCACCGCATCGCGAAGGCGCGGGCCCGACCCGGCTCCAGGACGACCTTGAGGGACTGCGGGGGCAGCCCGGCCCACGGCAGGTCCGGGCCCTCGTCGTCACCCTCCAGCTCGGCGACGTCCTCGGCGCTGGGCCGGTCGTACGCCTCCAGGACCACCCGGCGCTGACCGGCCTCCCACGCCACCGACAGCCGCTGCACGCGGAAGTCGTCCTCGATGGGCGTGTCGAGGGGCGCGTTGTCGACATACGCCTCGCCGGCCTCCTCGGTGCCCTCCGGCCCGGCGACGTCGTCGAGCATCTCGGCCAGCGACTCCCCCAGCAGCCGGACCTGCTCCTTCTCCAGGGAGACGGTCATCACCCGCTGGGAGTCGCTGGCCTGCAGGAAGAAGGTCCGCCCTCCGGGGGGTCCGACGCTGCCGGCGACGCACCGCTCGGGCGGGTCGAAGACGTGCTCAGCCATGGGGGTCAGCCTACGTCCTTGCTGCCGGCGCCCCCACCCACCTCTGCGTCACCGCTGGCACCCTGCGCGGCGAGCCGGGTCACCAGGCCGGACAGGTCCACCGGGTCGCTCCCGGTGTCGTTGGTGCGCAGGACGAACGGGCGCCCGGGCGTGCGGTGGACGAGGCTCAGCGAGGCCGGGTCGACGACGATGCGTTGGAAGTCGTCCAGCGCGGTCGCGAGCGCGTCGGCGAGGATCGCCTTGATCACGTCGCCGTGGCTCACCGCCACCCACACCGCGCCCGCGCCGTGCTCGCCCTCGATCCGGGCGTCCCACTCGGTGACCGCCTCGACGGCCCGGGCCGCCATCTGCGCCATCGACTCGTGCGCGAACGCCTCGTCCGCCGGGAACGTCACGCCCGACGGGTGGTCCTGCACCTCGCGCCAGAGCGGCTCCTCGGCCAGTTCCTTGAGCGGCCGGCCCGTCCACGCGCCGTAGCGCGCCTCCCCCAGGCGCTCCTCGGTGTGCCGCTGCACCGCCCGGTCCGCGGGCTGGGCCGCGAGCACCGCGGCCGCCGTCTCCTGGCAGCGCTGCAGGGGGCTGGCCACGACCGCGGCGAGGGGCGTGGCGGCCAGCCGGGACCCGGCGGCCCGGGCCTGGCCCGCGCCCGTGTCGTCCAGGCCGAGGCCGGGCGTCCACCCGGCGAGGACACCGTCCGCGTTGGCCTGGGTCCGGCCGTGCCGCAGCAGGATGCAGATGGCCATCAGACCTCCGCCTCGAGCCGGCCGTGCGCCTCGACCGCCGCCTCGAGGGCGTCCATCCGCGCGCGGAGGTCGGCCCCCCACGGGGCCACGGTCAGCGTGGTGATCCCGGCGGACCGGTAACGACGCATCCGCTCGGTGATCCGGTCGACGTCGCCCAGCAGGCTGGTGTCGTCGACGAACTGCGCGGGCAGCGCCCGGGCCGCCTCGCCGTAGCGCCGCGAGAGGTAGAGCTCCTGCACCTCGTCGGCCTCCTTCTCGTAGCCCATCCGGCAGGCCAGCTGGTGGTAGAAGTTCTGCTCACGGCTGCCCATGCCCCCGACGTAGAGCGCCGGGTAGGGGCTGACCGTGCGGGCGCAGGCCTCCAGGTCCTCCCCCACGGCCAGGGCGACGGTGGCGTCGGTCTCGAACGGCCGCTCCGACGGCGTCTGCCGTCGGGCGATGCCGGCGTGCAGGTGCTCCCGCTGCTCGGCGAAGAAGTCGGGGGCGACGAAGACCCCGAGCCACCCGTCGGCGATCTCGCCCGCCAGCTCGAGGTTCCTGGGCCCGACCGCGGCGAGGTAGAGCGGGATGTGTGGGCGGTGCAGGTGGGTCAGCCGCAGCGCCTTGCCGGGGCCGTCGGGCAGCGGCAGGGTGAAGAACTCCCCGTCGTAGCTGACGGTCCGGTGCGCGAGCGCGGTGCGGACGATCTCGACATACTCCCGGGTCCGCGCCAGCGGCTTGGCGAACCGCACCCCGTGCCAGCCCTCCGACACCTGGGGTCCGCTGACCCCGAGCCCGAGCCGGAACCGCCCCCCGGACAGGCTGTCCAGGCTGACCGCCGACATCGCCGTGGCGGCGGGGGTGCGGGCCGGGATCTGCATGACGCCGGCGCCCAGCCCGATCCGGGTCGTGCGGGCGGCGAGGAAGGACAGGATGCTCACCGCGTCCGGCCCGTAGACCTCGGCCACCCACGCGACGTCGACACCGAGCTCGTCGGCGCGGCGCACCAGCGCGAGGTGGTCCTCGTCGCGGCCCTGCCCCCAGAACCCGCAGCTCAGCCCGAGACGCACCCCTCAGCCCCGCGGCGTCTCGTCGACGTCGTAGTCCTCGTCGTCGAGCCCGGAGTACTCGTCGTCGTCCTCGTCCTCCCCCGGTTCCTCGAGCTCGTCGTCGTCCTCGTCGTCGTCGTCGTCGTCGTCGTCCTCGTCGTCCTCGTCGTCGTCCTCGTCGTCGTCGTCACCGGCGAGGTCCTCGTCGTAGACCTCCAGCGGGGTGACCTCCCCGTAGGCGTCCATGAGGGCGTCGTCGTAGGCGGTGAACGCCTCGGCCACGCGCTCGTACGCCTCGACCACGGCGGGGTCGTCGTCACCACGGCTGACGGCAGCGGTCTCCAGGTGCGTCTCGAGGGCGGCGACGAGGGCGGTCAGGGCGGCGCGCGGGTCATCGGTCATGAGGCGACGGTAGCGCGAAATGGCTCCTGACGGGCGGGTATGTCTCCACGCCGGTGCGGTGGGTGCCTATGCTGGGGGCGATGGTCGAGTACGAGTACCGAGAGCTCACCTTCCACCGTGACCAGGGGCGCGGTGAGGTGCGGCAGGCGCTGACCGAGCACGCGGAGTACGGCGCGTGGGAGCTGGCACGCGTCCGTGTCTACCTCGGTGGCGCGCGCCGCGTGCTGCTGCGCCGCAAGATCATCCGGGTGCGCCGCACCGCCTGACGGCCGTGGATGCCTTCGGGGGTCCGGTGATGCCCGGTGCCGGACCTCACCACACGGCGTCCCGGGCTCCCCGTCCTAGCAGTCGGCGACCAGCTGACCGAGCACCCGGGTGCCGAACCTGATGGCGTCCACCGGCACCCGCTCGTCGACACCGTGGAACATCCCGACGAAGTCCAGCTCCTCCGGCAGCCGGAGGGGGGCGAAGCCGTAGCCGGTGATCCCCAGGCGGGACAGGTGCTTGTTGTCGGTGCCGCCGGACAGGCAGTAGGGAAGGACGTGCGCGCCCGGATCCTCCTTGAGCAGGGCTCGCTTCATCGAGTCGACGAGCTCACCGCTGCTGGGGGCCTCGAGGGCGACGTCCTTGTGCTCGATCTCCACCTCGACGTGCTCGCCCGCCAGCTCGCGGATGGTGCCGAGCAGCTCGTCCTCGTGCCCGGGCAGGAAGCGGCAGTCCAGCGAGGCCGAGGCGCTCTGCGGGATGACGTTCATCTTGTACCCCGAGTCGAGCATGGAGAAGTTCGAGGTGTCCTGCAGGGTGCCCTCGACGAACCGGCGCGCGCCGCCGAGGCGGGCGAGCATGTCCTCGACGCCCTCCTCGCTCCACGTCTCCCCGGTGACCCGGGAGACGCCGTCGAAGAGCTCGCGGACCGAGGCGATGTAGGTCCGTGGCCACGGGTGGGCGTCGATCCGGGCGATGGCCTCGGCGAGGCGCACGATGGCGTTCTCCTGGTTGGGGACCGAGCCGTGGCCGGCCCGCCCGCGGGCGTGCAGCCGCAACCAGGCGATGCCCTTCTCCGCGGTCTGCAGGAGGTAGGCGCGGGTCGGTGCCCCGGTCGCCTTGTCCGGAAGGGTGATGGAGAAGCCGCCGACCTCGCTGATCGCCTCGGTGCACCCCTCGAACCACTCGGGGTGCTCGGCGACGACGTGGCCCGCGCCCTGGGTGCCACCGGCCTCCTCGTCGGCGAAGAAGGCCCAGACGATGTCGCGCGGCGGCTTCTCGCCGGAGCGGGCCAGCTGGCGCAGGGTCGCCAGCAGCATGGCGTCCATGTCCTTCATGTCGACCGCGCCGCGGCCCCAGATCATGCCGTCCTTCTCCTCCGCCGAGAACGGGTCGACCGTCCAGTCGGTGGCCTCGGCCGGGACGACGTCGAGGTGCCCGTGCAGCACGAGACCCGGTCGGGAGCTGTCCCGGCCCGGGGTGCGCACCACGACGCTCACCCGCTCGGGCTGGTCCGCCGGCGCCGTGACCTGCGGGTCGAGACCGACCTCGCGGAGCAGCTCCACGACATACTCCGCGGCGGCCCGCTCCCCCGGCCCGCTGCCGTCGCCGTAGTTGCTGGTGTCGATCCGGATGAGCTCCTTGCAGATCCGGACCGCCTCCTCCTCGGCGGTGCTGGACGGGGTCAGGTCGTCAGGGGTGGACGTCATACCGGCCACCCTAGCCACGGACCTCCGGCCCGGCGCGGACCGGATCCCCCGGCACCACGCGTCCTGCCTGCGCGACGGTCGCCGCTACGGCGACCCGCCCCCGAGCTCACGCACCAGCCGGGCCACCCGGCGCGCCCGGGTGTCGGGCCGGACCGCCTCGACGACCGGCTGCAGCAGCCGGCGGCGGGCGGCCGGGCGCAGCTCCTCCCACGGGTCGGCCATCCCTGCGCCGGCCAGCGCCGCGGCCACGTCGTCCGGCACGGGCACGAGGTCGGGGTCGACCGGGCGCAGCTCGCACCGCAGCGGCTCGCCCACCTCGGCCCGCACCCGGCGCAGGAGAGCGGGCCCGGCGTAGACGAACGGGTCGTCGAGCACCGGGGCCCGGTTGAGGCCGACGTTGACCTCGACGCCGTCCATCGTGCCGGCCACCCGTCGGGTCCCCTCGGTGGCCGCGTCGGCGGCGAGCGCGGCCGGGACCCGGATGACGGTGTAGGTGGTGCCACCCCACACCAGCTCCTCGGCCGCGGCCGTGAAGCGGTGCGGGGAGGAGGTCACTCGTGCTCCTCCGCGAACAGCTCGAGGTGGCGGCACTCGCGGCACCGGAAGGCACGGACGGGGTGCCGAGCGGCGTGGTCCACGGCAGCGAAGCCGAAGATCTCGGTCGAGGGAGGATCGCCGACCCACTCCACGTGGCCCGTCATCCCGGGACCTCGACTGGTGAGGAGTCCCTCGTCCACGAGGTCGACGCTGCCGCAGGCCGTGCACGTGGTGCGCGCCCGGTGCCACGCGTCATCCTCGCCGACACCCCCGGTCACGAGCCGGTGCATGCCGTCGGCACGCACCGGCCCGGTCCCGGGCTGCTCGCCCACCGGTTCGCTCACGAGGTGAGCTTGCCCTCGATGCAGTCGACGAACTGGCCGAGCAGCTTGTCCGAGACCGACTGCATGACCCCGCGGCCGAACTGCGCCGGCTTGCCGGTGATGGTGAGCGAGGTGGCGACGTCGGCCTTGGTCCCGGAACCGTCGGGCTCGAGCTGCAGCACCACCTTGGCGGAGGCGTTGCCCAGGCCGCGCAGGCCCTTGCCGAGCCCCTCGATGACGGCGCGGTGGGCCTCGTCGTCCCGCTCGACGAACCGGCCCTCGCCCTGGTAGGTCACCCCGATGGGGCCGAGCTTGACCTTGACGTTGCCGGTGAACTCCTCCTGGGTGGCCGAGGTGACGGTGGCCCCGGGGAAGCAGCCACCGACCTGCTCGAGATCGGTGAGCAGAGCCCACGTGGCCTCAGGAGGGGCGTCGACGGTGAAGGTGTGGTGCAGCTCCATCGCCATCCGTCAGGCTCCCGCCGCCGCCAGCACGGCGCGCCGGGTGAGGACCCCGGCGACGTGCTTGCGGTAGTCCGCCTGGCCGTTGAGGTCCGAGGGCGGGTCGGTGCCCTCGGCGACCTGGGCGCACGCCTGCGCGACGGCCTCCTCGGTGGCCTCCTGGCCGACGAGGGCCTCCTCGACCGCGCGCGCTCGCAACGGGGTCGCGCCCATGTTGGTCAGGCCGACCCGGGCCTCGGCGATGGTGCCTCCCTCGGTGCGCACGGCGGCGGCGATGCCGATGATGGCCCACTGGTGGGAGACCCGCACGAACTTCTCGTAGTGCGCGCCCCAGCCGGTGTGCTTGGGGATCTCCACGGCGGTGAGCAGCTCGCCCTCACCGACGGCGGTCTCGAAGAGGTCGACGAAGAAGTCGGCGCCGTCGACCGTCCGCTCGCCGTCCGGCCCCTGGATGACCATGCGGCCCTCGAGCGCCAGCACGGGGGCACCCACGTCGCCCGCCGGGTCGGCGTGCGCCAGGGCCCCGCACACGGTGCCGCGGTGGCGGATCTGCTCGTCGGCGACCTCCTGGAGGGCGGTGTGCAGCAGGGCGAGGTGCTCCTGGACGAGCGAGGAGTCGAGCACGTCCTGGTAGGTCGCCCCGGCGCCGATGCGGATCGCGTCACCCACCTCGGTGACGCCCTTGAGCTCCTCGATCCGGGAGATGTCGACGATGATGCCCGGGGCGTTGAGCCGCATCCGCAGCACCGGCAGCAACGACTGCCCGCCGGAGAGCACCTTGGCGTCGTCTCCGTGCTCGGCGAGCAGCTCCAGCGCCTCGGCCACCGTGGCCGGGGCGGCGTAGTCGAACTGCGGGGGGATCATGCCTGACCGCCTTCCTGGGTCGTGCCGCCGACGGGGCTGGCGGCGGTTCCGGGCGGGTCCTGGTTGGGCTCGCCCTCGGCGAAGTGGCCCGCGGCCGCCCCCGCCGTCTCGCTCATGGCACCGGCCGTGCCGTCCTGGATGGCCCGCCACACCCGTTCCGGGGTGCACGGCATGACGATGTCCTTGACGCCGAACTGCCGGATGGCGTCGAGGACCGCGTTGACCACGGCCGGGGTGGACGCGATGCAGCCGGCCTCGCCGACCCCCTTGACCCCGAGGTCGTTGGAGGTGGCCGGCGAGGTGGTCCGGTCGGTGACGAAGTTGATCGTGTCCGCCGTGGTCGGGAGCGTGTAGTCGACGAACGAGCCGGACACGAGGGTCCCCTGGTCGTCGTAGACCGCCTCCTCCCACAGCGCCTGCGCGATGCCCTGGACCAGCCCGCCGTGGATCTGACCCTCGACGATGAGCGGGTTGACGACGTTGCCGATGTCGTCGACGCACACGTAGGACCGCATCGTCGTGGCCCCGGTCTCGGTGTCGACCTCCATCGCGCACAGGTGGGTGCCGTGCGGGAAGGAGAAGTTCACCGGGTCGAAGGTGGCGTCGGCGTCCAGGCTCGGCTCCATCCCCTCGGGGAGGTCGTGGGCGGTGAACACGGCGAGCGCGAGCCCGGCGAGCCCGATGCCCTCCTGGTCGGCCCCTGCGCCCTTGACAGTGAACTTCCCGTCGCTGAACTCCAGGTCGTCCACGTTGGCCTCGAGCTGGTACGCGGCGAGCGGCTTGGCCTTCTCGATGACCTTCTTGGCGGCGTTGATGACCGCCTGGCCGCCGACGACGAGCGAGCGCGAGCCGTAGGTGTCCAGGCCCTTGTGGCTGATCTGGGTGTCCCCGTGCAGCACCTCGACGTCCTCGAAGGGCACGCCCAGCTGGTCGGCCACGATCTGGCTCCAGGCCGTCTCGTGGCCCTGGCCGTGCGCCGAGGAGCCGGTGATGACCTCGACCTTGCCGGTGGGCAGCATCCGCACCGACGCGTGCTCCCAGCCACCGGCCCCGTAGTTGAGCGAGCCGAGGACCCGGGACGGGGCCAGCCCGCACATCTCGGTGAAGGTGGAGATGCCCAGCCCCAGCTGCACCCGGTCGCCGCTCTCCCGGCGCCGCTGCTGCTCGGCCCGCAGCTCGTCATACCCGAACAGCTCCTTGGCGCGCTCGGTGGCGGCCTCGTAGTTGCCCGAGTCGTACTCGAGCCCGCAGACGGTGGTGAACGGGAACTCCTCGTGGGTGATCCAGTTCTGCTCGCGCACCTC
The DNA here is from genome assembly GCF_004153545.1 of Serinicoccus sediminis. Taxonomy (GTDB): domain Bacteria; phylum Actinomycetota; class Actinomycetes; order Actinomycetales; family Dermatophilaceae; genus Ornithinicoccus; species Ornithinicoccus sediminis_A. Next base: position 184,961 of record NZ_SDVA01000005.1, read on the forward strand.
CATGGGGTCGCGACCCAGCTCGAGGGCGAGCTCGTCCATGATGCGCTCGATGGCGAAGGTCGCCTCCGGGCGCCCGGCGCCGCGGTAGGCGTCGGTCCACGTCTTGTTGGTGAAGACGTTGGTGCAGGAGAAGTGGTAGGCGGGGAACTTGTAGATGGAGTTGTACATGAACGCGCCGAGGATCGGCACGCCCGGCGTGACGAGCCCCAGGTAGGCGCCCATGTCGGCGAGCAGCTCGACCTTGAGGCCGGTGACGGTGCCGTCGGCCTTGGCCGCCAGGGTGAGCTTCTGCCACTGGTCGCGGCCGTGGTGCGCGGAGAGGAGCGACTCGCTGCGGGTCTCGGTCCACTTGCAGGGCTTGCCGGTGTGCCGCGCCACCAGGAAGGTGATGATCTCCTCCGGGGTGACCTGCAGCTTGCCGCCGAAGCCGCCGCCCACATCCGGGGCGATGACGCGCACCTTGCCCTCGTCGACGCCGAGGGTCATGGCGAGCATGAGCCGCAGGATGTGCGGCACCTGCGTGGCCGACCACATGACGAACTGCTCGCCGGTCGGGTCCACCACGGTGGATCGCGGCTCCATGAAGGCCGGGATGAGGCGCTGCTGGCGGAACTCGCGCTCGACGACCACGTCGGCCTCGGCGATGGCGTCGTCGACGCTGGAGCCGGTGCCGGCCTCGGCGGAGTCGAAGACCCAGGTCGCCGAGCGGTTGGTGCCGAGGTCGGGGTGCGCCAGGGTCTCGTCCTGGGCGGCGGCCCGCAGGTCGAGCGCCGCCGGCAGGTCCTCGTAGTCGACGTCCACGAGCTCGGCGGCGTCCCGGGCCGCCGCGGAGGAGCGCGCGGCGACGACGGCGACGACCTCGCCGGAGAAGGCGACCCGGTCGACCGCGATGGCCGGGTGCGGCGGGGCCTTCTGGTCCTCGGTGATGGGCCAGGCGCAGGGCAGTGATCCCTGCAGGTCCTTGACGTCCTGGCCGGTGAGCACGGCCACGACGCCCGGCGACTGCTGCGCCGCGGTGGTGTCGACGCCGGTGATGCGGGCGTGCGCCACCGGGCTGCGCACCATGGCCAGGTGCAGCATGCCCGGGAGCACGTGGTTGTCGGTCCACCGGGTGCGCCCGGTGATGAGGCGCTGGTCCTCCTTGCGCCGGCGGTCGCGGCCGACCTCCTGGGTGCTGCCGGCCTGGGGCCGGTCGTCGACAGCGGTCACGACTGCTCACCTCCGCTCGAGGCGGCCTGGCCGGAGGCCTGCAGGACCGCCTTGACGATGTTGTGGTAGCCCGTGCACCGGCAGAGGTTGCCCTCCATGCCGTGCCGGACCTCGTCCTCGGTGGGACTGGGGTTGCTGCTGAGCAGGTCGGTGGCCTGCATGATCATGCCCGGGGTGCAGAAGCCGCACTGCAGGGCGTGGCAGTCGCGGAAGGCCTCCTGCACCGGGGTGAGCGTCTCGCCGTCGGCGAGCCCCTCGATGGTGGTCACCTCGTGGCCGTCGGCCTGGACGGCGAGCACGTTGCAGGACTTGACGCTGCGACCGTCCAGCAGCACCGTGCAGGCGCCGCAGTTGCTGGTGTCGCACCCCACCACGGTGCCGGTCTTCCCCAGCGCCTCGCGCAGGTGGTAGACGAGCAGCGTGCGCGGCTCGACCTCGTCGGTGTACGTCGTGCCGTCCACTGTCACGGTGATCTTCATACGGCTCTCCCGTCCGGGGGCTGAGGGGACATCCTTGTCCCTGCTGATCCTGCCCCGACGGGGGGTGCTGCGCAAGAGATACCCGGTGGTCAGACGGTATGCCGTGCCCGCTCAGCCCGGGTGGCGGTGGATCGCGCCCTCGGTCTCCCGCAGCGGCTCGCCGCGACCGCCCCAGCGCAGCGCGATGATCTCGCTCGCGATGCTCACCGCCGTCTCCTCGGGGGTGCGGGCGCCGAGGTCGAGACCGATGGGGCTGCGCAGCCGGGCCAGCTGCTCCTCCCGCAGCCCGGCCTCGCGCAGCCGGGCCAGGCGGTCCTCGTGGGTGCGACGCGAGCCCATGGCGCCGATGTAGGCCAGCTCCGGCGCGCCCTCCCCCAGCAGCACCTCCAGCAGCGGCACGTCGAACTTCGGGTCGTGGGTGAGGACGCAGGCGACCGTGCGCGCGTCGAGGGCGTCGTGCGCGACCTGCGCCTCGACATACCGGTGCGGCCAGGAGACCACGACCTCGTCGGCGTCCGGGAAGCGGCTGCGGGTCGCGAAGACCGGCCGGGCGTCGCAGACCGTGACCCGGTAGCCGAGGAAGGTGCCCATCCGGGCGACCGCGGAAGCGAAGTCGATGGCGCCGAAGACGAGCATGCGCGGGCGGGGTGCGTAGGACGCGACGAACACCCGCATCCCCTCCCCCCGGCGCTCGCCGTCCGGGCCGTACTCCAGGGTCGCGGTCCGGCCCTGCGCGAGCATGCCCCGGGCGTCGTCGAGCACCGCGGCGTCCGCGCGGGCGCTGCCGAGGGTGCCCACCACCGGCGCGGGCTCGGGCCGCACCACGAGCCGTCGGCCCAGGTGCTCCGCCTCCGGGTGCGCCACGACCGTGGCCACGGCGACGGGCCGGCCCGCCTCGATGTCGGCGGCCACCTCCCCCAGCTCGGGGAAGTCCGCCGGCGAGACCCGCTCGACGTAGATGTCGAGGATGCCGCCGCACGTCAGCCCGACCCCCATGGCCTCGTCGTCGGACACGCCGTAGCGCTGCAGCACCGGGGTGCCGGTGCCGATGACCTGCTCCCCCAGCTCGTAGACCGCGCCCTCCACGCACCCGCCGGAGACCGAGCCTACGGCCTCGCCGTCCGCGCCGACGAGCATGGCGGCCCCCGGCTGGCGAGGCGCCGACCTCCAGGTGCCGACGACGGTCGCCAGGGCGACCTGCTGGTCGTCCTCCCACCACGGGAGCAGCCGGTCCAGGACGTCACGCATGTGCTGATCGTGCCACGGCGCGGCCGGGCGGACTACGCGTCGCCGGCGGCGGCCCTGCGCACGGCGTACGGCACGGCTCCCCACACCCCGCCGAAGAGGGCCACGGCCACGACCGCCGCGACCACCCCGGCGGTGTCGCCGACGACGACGCTGACGATGAGGGCGAGCACGGTGGCCATGGTGAGGCCCATGAGCACCAGCCCCACCCGCGTGAGCCGGTGCGACACGGTGACGAGCTGCGCCTTCAGGTGGTGCCGGAAGAGCACCCGGTGCGCGCTGACCGGGGCGACCAGCACGGCCGTGGTGGCCACCGCGAGGCACACGGCGACGAGGAACAGGCCGCGCTGGTAGCCGTCCAGGTCGGCGAACCGCGCCTGGAAGGGCAGCGTCAGCAGGAAGCCGGCGAGGATCTGGGTGCCGGTCTGCAGCACCCGCAGCTCCTGCAGGAGGTCGACGAAGTTGCGGTCCATCCGCTCGTCCGTCGTCTCCGTGCGACCGAGCCGCTCGTCGTCCCCCGCGTCGGGGTGGGGCGTGCTCATCGCGACGTCCGGCTGTCGTGGAGCTCGTGCATGGGCAGGACGGTAGGGCATGCGGACCCACCCGGCGACCGTGATCGGCCACGGCCGCGGCGTCACGGTCCCGTGGGAGTCGGCACCCTCCCCGACTCCCACGGGACGCTCGTGGCGGCCGAGGTGACCGGTGGGCACGGCTGACGGCGACGCCGCAGGTCAGACCTGGTACTACTCTCCGGTATGCCATCACACCGTCGTGCGGGTCCGCGCGACTTCACGCCCACGCCACTGGTGACCACCGTCCTGCGGTCCGTCGTCCTGGCGCTCGTCCTCCTGGTCGCGCAGCCCGTCGGGCCGGCCCACGCCACGCACGACGACTACGGGCCGGGTGAGGTCGTCCTGCACGACGAGCCCGGCAGCCGCGACCGGGTCACGGTCGTCTTCCCCGAGGAGCTCTCGCACGCGGACGCCGAGGCGCGGGTGCGCGAGCATGCCGCCGCCCGTGAGCTGAACATCCAGGACCTGGAGGTCGTCGACAACCACGGGCCCGACACCGTGCGCGTCCAGGTCACGACGCCGGTCGGCGAGGCCAGCGGCCTGCGCTCCACCGTGCCGGCGGCCGCGGCGGAGCTCTGGGGCGACCTGTCCGAGAGCGGCGAGGTGCATCTGTCGCTGCCGCGCGGCGCGACGGTCGACGGTGCTCCGCAGCGCCAGGCGGGTGACCTCCACATGAAGGGCGAGGACGTCACCTGGTCCCTGCCCTGGTGGGTCGCGGCACTGCCTGTCCTGACCGCCCTGGGGCTGCCCCTCCTGGTCTACCTGCTCCTGCGGACGTATGCCCGCCGGCAGGTGTCGAGTGCGGAGGACCGGACCGCGCGGGTGCACCGGCTCCGCGTCGCGGCGACGGTGGCGATGCTGGCCGCGGTCGGGGGTGCGGTCGCCGGGTCGCTCCTCGGCGGTCGTGACGGGGCGGTGCTGCTGCTGGCTCTCGTCGCGCCGGGCGCCCCTGCCTGGCTGGGGGTCGTCGCGGGCGTGGCCCTCACGCTCCTGCCGTTCGTCCTGGTGGTCGTGGCGATCCTCCTCGCCGTGGTCCCGGCCGACCGTGAGCTGCGCGACACCGAGCAGACCACGAGCGGAGCCTTCCGCGAGACCGGCCGGGCGCTGCTCGTGTTCGGCGTGCTGGGAGCCGTGGTGGGGGGCCTCGGCGGGACGGTCATGGCCTGGGACGCCCGGGCCTACCTCGTCTTCCTGCCGGTGATGATCCTGGCCATCGGCATCGTCGGCCCGATGCTCACGAGCCGGATGATGCGGACCCGCCAGCTGCCCGAGCCGCAGCACTCGATGCTGCGCACCTGGCTCGAGCAGCACGACCTCCGGGTGCGGGACCTGCGCCTCATCGACACCCGCGGCGGCAAGGTGGTCAACGCCGCCATCAGCGGGGTGCTGCCGCGGCTGCGCTACGTCTTCGTCACCGACCACGCCCTGGAGGTGCTGAGCGAGCAGGAGCTCGAGGCGGTGATCGCCCACGAGGCGGGCCATGGCAAGGGCCACCACCTGCTCCTCAAGGCCGCGGTGATCGCGCTGCCGGTCGTCGCGGTGCTGGCGGCGGCATGGCTGGGTCGGGACCACCTCGAGAGCGTGCTCGAGGCGGTTCCGCTGTGGGCGGTCCTGGCCGTGGTGTGCGCCGTGCCCCCGCTGCTCGTCCTCGTCCTGCAGGGGGTCGTCGGCATCGCCCTGGAGAAGCGGGCGGACGACTACGCCGCGCGGACCGTCGGGGCCGAGCAGCTGGCCGCTGCGCTGGAGACCATGGCCGAGGCCAACGTGATGAAGCGTCGGACCGGCTGGCTGTGGAACCTGCTGCAGCAGCACCCGGGACTGGAGGGCCGGATCGAACGCCTCCGGGCCGCCGCGACGACCCGGGCTGGCACCGGGAGCTGACGTCAGGAGCGGGCCAGCAGGTCCAGCAGCTCCTGGAAGGCGGCGAGGGAGTGCCCGGCGACCAGGTCGTCCACGTGCGGGAGCGCCGCGACGATGCCCGCCTGGACCGGGGCGTACCCGTCCTTGCCGCGGTGCGGGTTGACCCACACGACGCGGTGCGCCAGCGAGCGCAGGCGCCGCAGCTGCTCGCCGAGCAGCTCGGGGGACTGCCGCTCCCACCCGTCGCTCAGGACGACGACGACCGCGCCGCGGGCCATGCCGCGCCTCCCCCAGCGCCGCAGGAAGACGTCGACCGCCTCGCCCAGCCGGGTGCCGCCCGACCAGTCCGGGACCGCCTCACCGGCCGCGAGCAGGGCCCGGTCCGGGTCCCGCTCGCGCAGCGCGCGGGTGACGTGGGTGAGACGGGTCCCAACGGTGAAGACCTCGGTGGTGTGCGGCGCCGCCTGCACGACGCGGTGGGCGAGGCGCAGCAGGCTGTCGGCGTAGGAGGTCATCGAGCCCGAGACGTCGACGAGGAGGACGACCCGTCGGCGACGGATCGCCCTGTCACGCAGCCGGATGCGGGTCGGCTCGCCGAGGTTGCGCAGATGCGCCCGCACGGTCGCGCGCCCGTCGACCTCACCCCGTCGCGACCGGGTATGCCGTCGTGCCGGCCGGGTGGGCGGCCGCGCCGTCAGCGTGGAGAACTGCCGGCGCACGGCGGCCCGGTCCGCCGGTGACAGACCGGCGACGTCCCGGTGCCGCAGCACCTCCTGCGCCGACGCGGTGACCCGCACGACGTCGTCCCGCGTCTGCTCCTCCCCCTGCCCCGAGGGCTCCTCCAGCGAGGCCTGCACCGTCGTCGGCGCGGGGGGCTCGTCCCGGCTGACGGCGTGCATCGGCCGGCCGCCGAACCAGCCGTCGAAGACCCGGTCGAACGGCTCCAGGTCGGCCGGAGAGGCCGTCAGCGTCGACCGCCCGGCCCAGTAGATCCGCTCCCTGCTCCCCAGACCCGTTGCCGCACAGGCGGACAAGAAGGTCCGCTCACGATCCGCGGTGACCGGCAGGCCAGCCGCTCGGCACGCCCGGGCGAAACCGCCGAGCGTCTGCCCGGCGCTCCACCCCTCGACCTGGGTCACGGCATACCCCTCAGCGGGTGAGCATCCGGTCCAGCGCGACCCGGACCCGCTCGGCGTCCTCGCGGTACTTCACCGCGGCGCCCATCGTGGCGGCGGCGACCTCGGGGTCGAGACGGCTGCGGCCGAGCGCGGTCAGCGCCCGCGCCCAGTCCAGCGTCTCGGCCACGCCGGGCGGCTTGACCATGGCGTCGTCGGCCCGCAGCTGCTGCACCAGGGTGACCACCTCCCGGGCCAGCGTCCCCTCCACCTCGGGCAGCCGGGCGCGGACGATCTCCAGCTCGCGCTCCAGCCCGGGGTGCTCGATCCAGTGGTAGAGGCAGCGCCGCTTGAGCGCGTCGTGCAGCTCGCGGGTGCGGTTGGAGGTGAGCACGACGAAGGGCGGGGTGTCCGCGGCGACCACCCCCAGCTCGGGGATGCTGACCGACCAGGTCGAGAGGACCTCGAGCAGGAAGGCCTCGAACTCGTCGTCCGCCCGGTCGATCTCGTCCACCAGGAGCACGCACGGGGCCTCGCGCAGGGCTCTCAGCACCGGCCGCGCCTGCAGGAAGCGCTCGTCGAAGAGCTCGGCCTCCAGCGCCTCCACCCCGGCACCGTCCGACGCGTCCCGGGCGAGCGCCTCCACGGCCCGCAGGTGCAGGATCTGGCGCGGGAAGTCCCAGTCGTAGAGCGCCTGGCTCGCCTCGATCCCCTCGTAGCACTGCAGCCGGACCACCGGCACCCCCTGCAGCTGCGCGACGGCCTCGGCCAGCGCCGTCTTGCCGGTGCCGGGCTCCCCCTCCAGCAGCAGCGGCCGCTGCAGGGTGTGCGCCAGCCATGTCACCGTGGCCAGCCCCTCGTCCGCGAGGTATGCCGTCTCCGCCAGGGCGGCGCGCAGGGTGTCCGGGCTGGCCAGGGCGGGGTGCGGCATACGGGCAGCATCCCTGACGGGCCCGGTGTTGTCCACGGCGGGGCGTGGACGCGGCGTACCCTGCTGGCGTGAGCCTCCGCATCGTGCTCGACCCCGGGTCCGCCGCCCCCGTCTTCGAGCAGGTCGTCGACCAGGTCGTGGCGGCGATCCAGGACGCAACCCTGGTGCCCGGCGACCGGCTGCCGCCGGTGCGCCAGCTCGCCGCCGACCTGCACATCGCCCCCAACACGGTGGCGAAGGCCTACCGCCGGCTCGAGGAGGAGGGCCACGTCGAGACCCGCGGCCGCGGCGGCACGCTGGTGCGGGGCGACCTCGAGCCGGGCACCCCGGTCCGGGAGGCGGCCGACGAGCTGGCGCACCAGGCGCGCTCGGCGGGCCTGGACCTGTCGCAGGCGATCGGCCTGCTGCGCCGCAGCTGGTGACGACGCCGGTGGGTGACCTGCCCCTCTCGGCCCGGCTGGTGCGCACCTAGAGGTCGGGCAGGTGGAGCCACTCCTGCCAGGTGATGTCCCGACCGACGAGGCGCGGGCTGGACAGGGGCCAGTCCTGCTCCAGCCACCGCGGGACGAACGCGTCGAGCGCGCTCTCCTCCGCCGTCCCCACCCACGGGTCGGCCACCCACCAGGACACCTCGGCGTCGGCCCCCGCCTTCTCCGGCGGGTCGACGTAGACGCAGCCCACGATCTGGGTCTCCCCCTCGTCGAGGACGGCGTAGTTGAACGACTCGTGCCGCTCCATCTCCTCGGCGTGCCGCTGCAGGTCGGCGCGGTCCTGCTCGGCCGTCATGTCGGGCGGTGGCCAGCCCCAGGCGGGCCCGAAGATGGCGAAGAGCCGTTCCTGGCTCCCCATGACGGCGACCATGTCGATCTCGGTGTCGTCCGGGCTGATGGGCCGCAGGTGCAGGTGGGTCCCCGGGAGGTCGACCCTCCCCGGGTGCCGGAAGTCCGCCGGTAGCCAGTCGCTCATCGCTGCTCCTCGGGTCGGTCGACGTCGGTGCCCTGCGCCAGGTCTCCGCACTCGACGAGCTCGGGACGGGCCCTGCGCAGGTAGGCCCGGGCGCCCTGGTCGCCCCGCGCGCCGGTGAGCACATCCTGCCAGTGCTCCTGCCCGAGGAGCACCGGATGACCCGCGACCCCCTGGTATGCCGCGCGCGCCAGGGCCGAGGGCCGCGCCCCGGACGCGAGCAGCCGGCGGACGACGTCGCTGCCCACGTCGGGGAGGTCCACGAGGTGGACGACCGCGACCAGCGGCACGGTGCGGCCGCGGGAGACGAGGGACATGAGGCCGGCGCGCAGCGACTCGCCCATGCCCTGCTCCCAGGTGCCGCAGGAGGTGGCGCGCACCCGCGGGTCGCCCCCGAAGGCGTCGGCGAGGCGCTGCTCGACCTGTCCCGCCTCCGCGCCGGTCACCACGAGCACGTCGCCGCAGCCGCCGTCGAGCAACGTCCTGGTCGAGCTGACCACCCACGGGTCCCCGTCGGTGCTCGCCAGCGCCTTCGGCCCGCCGAACCGCCGGCCGGCCCCCCCGGCGAGCAGCAGACCGGTGACGCGTGCCGTCGGGGTACCCATGCGGGCCAGTGTGTCAGGGGGCCGGGGCATGATGGGTGCATGAGCATCGTGGTCGACCTGGCCGAGCTGGCGGAGGCGCTGGGGCGGCACCCCACGGCCTACCTGCTGCTGGCCGGTGACGAGCGGCCGCACGTCGGCGAGGTGGAGGTATCGATGCGGGGGGACGTCCTCGTCGTCGCCGCCCCGGGCCGCACGGCGCGCCGGGTGCTCCCCCAGCGCCCGTCGGTGACGCTGCTGCTCCCGCCGACCGAGTCGGGGGGATACGCCCTCGTCGTGGACGGCGAGGCGACCCTGGCCGGTGACGAGCTGCATGTCGAGCCCAGCCACGCCGTCCTGCACCGGCGACCGCGCCCCGGCTCGCCGCCGTCGGCGACCGGGTGCGGCAACGACTGCCAGCCGCTCTCGTGAGCGCGGCGCCGACCGAGGTCGTGGGTGCGACGTTCCTCGACGAGGACTGGTACGCCGTCGAGCTGAGCGGCCGCTCCTGGCGGGACTGCGTGTTCCGCGAGGTCGACCTCACCGAGGCGGTGACCTCGGGCTGCCGCTTCGTCGACTGCACCTTCGACCGGTGCCGGCTCAACGCCTCGGTGCACCGGCACACGTCGTTCACCGCGTGCACCTTCACCGACACCTCGCTCTTCGACGCCACCCTGGAGGGCTGCCGGCTCGACGGCAGCAGCTTCTCCGGGTGCGACCTGCGGCCGCTGACCGTGACGGGCGGCTCGTGGTGGGGGGTGACGCTGCGGGGTGCGGACCTGCGCGACCAGGATCTCTCCGGGCTCCGGCTCACCGAGGCCGACCTCGCCGGCGCCGACCTGCGCACCGCCTCGCTGCGCGGAGCCGACCTGTCCGGCGCGGTCCTGCGGGGCGCCCGGGCCGAGGGAGCCGACCTGCGCGAGGCGAACCTCCTCGGGGCCGACCTCTCCGACGCGACGCTGCGCGGCGCCCGGATCGACCTGGCCGGCGCCCTCGCCGTGGCCGAGTCCCTCGGCGCGGTCGTCGAGACCTGACCACCCCTTCCCTGCGACCGACCCCACGGCATACCCGGACCCCAGGAGCGACCTATGGCCCTCATCCGCTGCGACTTCTTCTCCGACGCGCTCGAGCTGTCGACGTCGATGTCGGTGATCCTGCCGCAACGGGTGCGGACCCGGATCGGCACCGACGAGCCGCCGCCCAGCGACGAGGCGCCGCCGGTGCTCTACCTGCTGCACGGGCTGAGCGACGACGACACCATCTGGTCGCGGCGCACCTCGATCGAGCGGTATGCCGAGGCCCTCGGGCTCGCGGTCGTCATGCCCGCGGTGCACCGCAGCTTCTACACCGACATGCGGCACGGCGGGCGCTACTGGACCTTCGTCTCCGAGGAGCTGCCGGAGATCGTCGCCCAGCTGTTCCGGGTGTCCACCGACCGGGAGCGCACCTTCGTCGCGGGGCTGTCGATGGGCGGCTACGGCGCGCTGCAGCTGGCGCTGCGCCGGCCCGAACGGTTCGCCGCGGCGGCCTCGCTGTCCGGTGCGCTGGACCTCGACGCCCTGCGGGCGCGCGGAGACCGCGACGAGACGCTGCGCCTGGTCCTGGGTGACGAGCCGGTCCGGGGCACGCAGGGCGACCTGTCCCACCTGCTGGCCGAGGCGGACGTCGACGCCCTGCCGCGGCTGTTCGTGGCCTGCGGCACCCAGGACGTGCTCGTCGGCCAGTCCCACCGGTTCGTCGAGCAGGCCACCGCCCGGGGCGTCGCCGTGACCCAGAGCTACGCGTCCGCCGACCACACCTGGGACTACTGGGACGAGGTCGTCCAGGAGGTGCTGGCCTGGCTGCCGCTCGACAGCGGCACCGCGGCCTGAGCCACGTCTCGACCACCGCGGGGACGTGAGGGGCCCCGACGGGATTCATCCGTCCCCTCCCCCGAGGGGCCCTGGGTCATGACGGCCCGCGACGGGCGCCGTTGACGAACGACCAGCCGAGAGGCAGGAGCGACGCTGCCATCAGGAGCCGTCCGATCACCTCGTCGGAGGAGTGCAGGATGGCCCCGGCGAGGAGGAGGGCGGTGAAGACGACCACCGACGTCAGCCGCGTCACCGACCGTTCTACCCGGGCCACCTGCGCGGTCAGCGCCGGGGTCCGGACTGCCAGCTCGCCACGCTCGGCCCGGGTCAGGAACCGGTCCACCCGCCCCGGCAGCACCAGCGCCAGCCGGCCGAGGGCCAAGGCCTCCTCGACCACGGTCTGGGGCAGGCCCTGCCGTTCCTCCTCCAGCAGCCGACGCGCGTAGGGGGTGATGGTGCCCCAGGCGTCGAACTCGGGGTCCAGTCCGGTGCAGATGCCGGACAGGATGCCCATCGACCTGCCCAGCAGCAGGAGGTTCTCCGGAACCTGGAACGGCAGCTCGCGCAGCAGCTCTCGGAACTGCAGGCCGAAGCGCACCAGGTCCTCCGGCGGGATCTGCTGGAGCTCGTCGATCCGCAGGCCACCGAAGCGGTCGAAGACCTGTTCGGCGGCGGACTCGACGAGGGAGAGGTCGGCCCCGGGGAGCAGCAGGTCCAGCCGGGTCAACCCGGCGACGAAGCGGGTCGCGTCCCGCAGGCCCACCGCGACCAGGATCTCGCGCAGTCCGGCGCGCAGCTCCTCGGGGATGTGACCGACCATGCCGAAGTCGATGAACGTCAGGGTCCATTCGGGGGCGTCGTCCGGCGCGGCGCTGCGCCGGGGGGTGACGAAGAGGTTCCCGGGGTGCGGATCGGCATGGAAGAAGGCGTCGGTGAAGATCTGCTGCAGAAAGGTCTGCGCCAGCACCTGGGCCACCTCGCTGCGGTCGATCCCCGCCGCAGAGATGGCGGCGGTGTCCGCCAGCTTGATGGCCGAGACGTCCTCCAGGGTGAGCACCCGGCGGCTGCTGAGCTCCCACACCACGACGGGCACGCGCACCCTGGGGTCGGACGCGAAGTTGTCGGCGAAAGTCTCTGCGTTGAGCGCCTCGGCGACGTAGTCGACCTCCTGCAGGGTGGTGGTGGCGAACTCCTCGACCAGCGCCGTCACGTCCGCACGCCGCCGGATGGGCCGGTAGCGTGCCATCCAGCCACCGACCCGCCGCAGCGCCGCCAGGTCGACCTCGATGACCTGCTGGATGTGCGGGCGCTGCACCTTGACCACGACGTCCTCGAAACCCAGGTCCGCGGCCTCGGCCGGCCGTAGCCGAGCCCGGTGCACCTGCCCCAGCGAGGCCGCGGCCAGCGGCGTCTCCTCGAACCACGCGAAGCGCTCGTCGACCGGCCGGTTCAGCCCGGACCCGGCCACGGCCTTGACGGCGGCTACGTCCTCGGCAGGGACCTCGTCCTGCAGCCCCGCCAGCTCCTGGGTCACCTCGGGAGGAAGCACGTCCAGCCGCGCCGACAAGAACTGCCCGACCTTGATCATGAGGCCGCCCATGGACACGGCCAACGCCCGGAACCGCACGGCCGCGCGACGTGCCCGCTCGATCCGGGTGCGATCGGAGAGCCGGCCCAGGCCCACGCGACGTAGCACGATCTCCCACCAGACGAAGCCCAGCGTCACCCGCCCGAAGAAGAAGACGATGCGCCAGTACCGGGCACGTAGGTCTGCTGTCCTCATCGGGCCTCCGGGCGGGTCGGGGGACGGTGTGCGCCGGCGGCGACCATCTCAGCCTGCCCCACCGCCGCGGCCCGCGCGCGCCGGGGTCCTCCGGGAATCATCCGACCCGGTGAGTCCCTGGGCCATCTCGGGCCGACATCGAGGACGTCGTGCGACGGATATCCGCCGCCCGGCGATGAGTCCGGGGCGTGGACCGGGTCAGGACCTGCATGAGCATCGTCGAAGACCTCTACTCCGTCACCGTCGTCGTCGAGGACCAGGACCGCGCCCTGGCGTTCTACCGCGATGTCCTGGGCTGCCGGGTACGCATGGACGTCGAGCCGTTCCCCGGTTCCCGGCTGCTCGAGGTGGTGCCGCCGGGATCCGCGGTCGGCATCGCGCTCCTGACCCGTGACGGCGGACTCCCCCTGGGCGTGCGCTACTGGACCGACGACGCCGACCGTGCGCACCAGGAGCTGCGCGCGGTCGGCGTCGAGCCCAGCGGCGACGTGCTGCGCCTGGACGGCATGCCGCCGATGTTCACCCTCACCGACCCCGACGGCAACACCGTCGTCGTGCTGGAACGGGAGCCTCAGTAGGACGTCGTCGCGCCAGGCCGACGGCGCCCGAGCTCAGCGCCGCATGGGGAGGTGGCTCATCTCCTCGCCCACCGGGAGGATGCCGCGCATCGCGCGACGGACCGCGCAGACGACGGACTGAGGGTCGGCGTCCTTGAGCACGAACCCGAAGGCACCGGCGGCCATGGCGGCCTTGACCAGACGCTGCTCGGCGAAGGCGGTGAGCATGACCACCCTGGCCTCGGGCCAGTCCGACAGGATGTGCCGGGTGGCCTCGACGCCGTCCATGAGCGGCATCGCGATGTCCATGAGGACGATGTCCGGCCGCTGCTGCAGCACCACCTCCGCCCCGACCACGCCGTCCGATCCCTCGCCGCACACCTGCAGGTCCGGCTCCGCACCCAGGGCGGCCGACAGCCCCGCCCGGATCATCGGGTGGTCGTCGACGAGGACGATCCGCGCCGCCGGTCCGACCAGCGGTGCGCAGGCTCCTCGTGCGATGACCTCAGCGTCCATACCTCAGCCTAGGCGTGGCGGCCTTGCGCGGACCTTGCGCGGACCACCTCGGCCTCAGGACAGCACACGATCAGGCCGGAACCGGACGACGAGCTCCGCTCCTCCAGCGGGCGCGTCCTGCAGGTGAAGGTCGCCGTCGACGTCGGAGACGGCCTCCCCCAGGAGCGACAGCCCGAAGTGCTGGTCCTGGGAGCCATCCGACCGGTGGACGCCTGCACCCCGTCCGAGACCGATCCCGTCGTCGCGCACGGTCACGCGGACGTACGGCGGCTCCTCGGCGACCTCGATGACGGCGTGGTGGGCGTGGCTGTGCCGGAGCACGTTGCGTGCCCCCTCGCGAGCGACCCGGTAGACCAGTGAACGGGCCGAGAGGCTGAGGTGCTCCAGCTGCGGATCGAGGCGCACCTCGGTAGGCACGTCCTGGTCCTCCATCCGGGCGGCGAGGGCTTCCAGCGCCTCCAGCAGACCCTCGCCGCGCAGGTCGACCGGCCTGATGTCGGCGATCATGTCGCGGATGGTCGCGATGTTCCGCTGCACGGCCGACTGGATCTGGGCCAGCATCCCTCGGGCGTGCTCGTTCTCGGGCATCTCCCGGCCGAGCATCGGCAGGAGGTAGCCGACGCCGGACAGGTCCTGGACGACGCTGTCGTGCATGACCTCGCTGAGCCGGCGTCGCTCGATCCGTGAGGCCTGCAGGGCGTGTCGGGTCAGGCGTGCGCGATCGCGCTCGACCCGTCTCGCCGTCGACAGGGTGAGGGGCAGGATGAGCGCGGCGAAGAGCAGCAGCGAGCCCAGCGTCGTCGGCAGCAGCATGCGCATGACCTGTGCCTGGCTGTCGCGCAGATGGGCCGTGGGCCAGTACCACTCCATGACGAACGCGTCCCCGTCCGCGCCCCGGCCCGAGGCGTAGACCTCGAGCACCAGCTCTCCCTGCTCCCCCCCGGCGTGGGTCTCGCGGGAGAAGTGCGAGACGGCCTCGTCCCCGCCGACGATGGCGCGCACGTCGGCGTCGAGGGTCTCGGTCCTCCCGACGGCGTCGGGGTCCGCCGACCAGAGGACGCGCCCGGCCGGGTCGTACACCACGGCATGGCTGATCGAGTCGTCGAGCAACCGGTTCCCGAGGTCCTGCACCACCGCGCTGTCGCTCATGTCAGCCATCGTGGAGCTGTCCATCGCGGGCGCGGCGATGACCCGGGTGAAGGTGAGCGTGCGGACCTCGGCCTCCCGGGTGGCGATCGCCCTGGCCACGGCGTTGGACGTCACCACCGTCAGGAGCGAGACCACGACGAGGGTGATACCACCCAGCAGGAGGAAGCGGGTCATCGCCTGCCGGACCACCGACCGGTCACCGTCCGAGGCTCCCGTGGCTCCCGAGGCGGCACGCGGAGGGTGCCGGCTCACCGCGGGCCCACCCGCAGCAGTCCACGCTCCACGGCCGCCGAGACGGCGGTGCGTGGGGAGTCAGCCCCGAGGGCCTCGAGCACCGACCGCACCCGCCGCCGTGCGCGGTCCTGGTCCAGGCGCAGCTCGCGCGCCACGCCCTCCTCGTCGAGACCGGCCGCGAGGAGCCGCAGCACCTCGGCATCCTGCGGGTCGAGACCTGCCGCGGCCAGACGGTCCGCCGGCTGCCGCACCGTCGGGATGCCCGGCCCGCTGACGAAGGAGCCACGGACCGCACTGCGGATCAGGTCGAGGAGGACCTCGACCTGGCCGTCCTTGGCGACGAGCCCACTGGCCCCGGCGTCCGCGGCGCGTCGGGCCAGCCGGGAGTCGGCGAAGGCGGTCAGGACGATGACCCGCGTGCGGGGGAGCTCGGCGAGCAGCTCGCGCGCCACCCCGATGCCGTCGCCGTCGCCGAGACGCACGTCCATGACGACCACGTCGGGGATCGTCTCGCGGGCCGTGCGCAGGGCGGTGGCGGCGTCGTGGGCGACCCCCACGCACACGAGGTCCGGTTCGGCGGAGACGGACGAGGCGAGCAGCTGTGCGACGAGCTGGTGGTCGTCGCACAGCAGCACCGTCTGCTCCCCCCGGCCCATGGTCAGCCCCGCGACCCGGCCGGCACCCCGGGTCGGCCCCACCGGGTCAGCGCTGCCGAGGCGGCCGCTGCCAGCTCGGCGTCGAGCGTGGGGGCCCGCACCCCCGGTGCCAGGTCCAGCGCCTGGCGCAGCAGCTGCAGCAGCAGACGGAGGTGCTCCGCGTCCGTCCCGTCGTCGCCCGTCAGGCCTTCGTCCCGCAGGATGGTGAGGTAGAGCTCGCGCGCCTCCGGGCCGGGCCGCTCCCCGAGCTCGTCCAGGAGCAGGTCCTGCAGCCGCAGGAACTCACGGATCGCCTCGGCGCGCCGCCCCGCCCACCAGTAGGCCCGCATCAGCTGCACCGCCGCCTCCTCCGAGACCGGCCGCGCGGTGAGGGCGCGGTTGGCGGCGGTCACGCCGAGCGCGGTGTCGCCTACGACCAGGGCGGCCCGGGACGCCCGGAGACAGAGGTCGTACTCCGTGCGTGCCCATTCCTGACGGGCGTCCTCGGCCCATGGGGCGTAGGGCTCGTCCACCAGCAGCGGGGCGGACGCGAGGTCGAGTGCGGCGGTGGCGCTGGCCACGGCTGCCGCGGCGGGCTCCTCGGCCGACCGGGCGGCCAGGTCGCGCGCCACCTGAAGGTCGACGCTGACCCGGGCAGGGTCCAGCACGTAGCCGGACGGTGTGGTCCCCAGCGCCGACGACCGTCCGGGGCCGAGCCCGGCCCGGCGGCGGAGCACGCAGACGTCGCTGTCGAGGGTCTGCTGGAAGGTGCGCGGTGGGTGGCCCTCCCAGAGCGTCTCGGCGAGCCGGTCCTTGGCCACCGGTCTCCCGGGATGCAGGGCCAGGAGGGCGAGGATGCGGCCATGCTTGCCCGGCAGGTGCACCCGCGCGCCGTCCGCCGCGACGACCCGGGTGGGTCCGAACACCCTGATGCTCACCACCGCCGTCATCGGCAGCTCCCTCCTGCTGGCTGCACGTCACGGGTGCAGGTAAAGAAAGAGTAAAGGTCCTGCGGGGCGCCCGTACAGGACTTCTCCCCCAGAGAGAGCAGGGCGGGGCCAGATACCTCCGGGCGCATGCCGTTCTCGAGGCAGGGCGAGGGCCGTGGTCCGACCACCGACGGACCACGGCCCTCTTCAGCCCGGGAGCTGGGCTGCTCTGGCTGCTACTGCCGCTGGAAGGTCGCGACCGTCGAGCCACCGCGGGTCGACTGGACGAGGACCTGGGTCGCGGTCCCCGGGTTGACCCCGCCGCGGACCCGCACCGACCAGTCACCCGGGGCGCCCGCGGTGACCGGTGCGCTGACCAGGCTCTCACCGACGAGGGCACCACGGCTGCCGTCGGCGTTGCGCAGGTAGACCCTCACCGTGTTGACCGAGGTGACCGATGCCGTGCCCTCGACCCGCCACTCGGCCTTCCCGGCGCGGTACTGAGCCGAGGAGACCGTCAGGACGTCGGCGACCTGGCTGACGCTGACCTGCGTGGTCGCCGTGGCCCCGTCGGCGTTGGCCACCGTCAGCTCGAAGGTGAGCGGCTCGGTGGTGGAGGGCATGGTGAAGGAGAAGGACGACGCCGACGGGTCGAGGCTCACCGGTGTGCCGCCGGTCTGGGTCCAGGCGTAGCTGGTGGCGTTCTGGCTCCCCGTCCCCGAGACGGTCACCCGTTGCCCGACCATGGCCGAGGTGGGTGTCGCGGTGGCGGTGGCCACCGGGGCCGGAGCGGGCGGGTGCTCGGTGAGCAGCTCGATGACGAAGGGCTCGGTGGTGCTGCTCTGGCCGGCGGGGCCGGTCGCGGTGAGGGTGAACGTCAGCGTGCCGCCCTCCTCCGGGGCCGTGAAGGAGACCTCCTGCGACGAGGAGCCGGTGACGCCGACGTCGACCCCGTCGGTCTGCTCCCAGTGCAGGCTCGCGGCGTTCAGCGAGGCGCTGGTCAGGGTGACCTCGTCACCCGAGACCACCTGGGTCGGGCCGGAGATGGCCGCGATCGTGGGCGCGCGCTCCCCCGCCGGACCACCCCTCACCGACACGCCAGCGGTGTCCTCACCGCCACCGGTGGAGCTGACCCGCACGGTGACCGGTGGAGCGCTGGTCTCCACGGTCGCCCTGCCGTCCGACAGCTCGACCGGGTCGCCGAGCCCGGTGAGCGTCAGCGTGGGCGGGTCCACCTCGTCGGTCGAGAAGGCCTCGACGGTCAGGGTGTCCGAGTCGGTGTCGTAGACCGCGTCGGTGATCACGACGCCGTCGGTGACCGGCAGCGACCGGGACGCATCCGGTTCGTCGGTCTCGTTCGTGAAGGTGACGGTGCGGGGCACCGACGTCCCCAGCGGGACCCGGCCGAAGTAGCGGCCACCGTCGCCGTCGAGCGTGGTCCTGGTCAGGCCGTTGCCGGAGAGGGTCACCGACGCGAAGGCGGCGGTGCCGGCGTGGACGTCGAGGTAGCTGCCGTCCTCGGTCTCCACCAGGATCGCCGCCTGAGGGTCGATACCGGTGTTCGTCGACACCTTGCCCATGACCGTGAACTG
Source organism: Serinicoccus sediminis (assembly GCF_004153545.1). Classification (GTDB taxonomy): domain Bacteria; phylum Actinomycetota; class Actinomycetes; order Actinomycetales; family Dermatophilaceae; genus Ornithinicoccus; species Ornithinicoccus sediminis_A. The sequence continues at coordinate 203,164 of NZ_SDVA01000005.1, forward strand.
GTCGGTCGAGGCCACCTCGACCCTCTCCCCCGTGTCGAGCACCTGCTCGACCCGGAAGTAGTTGGTGTCGTAGGGGCTGCCCGTGACGGAGGTCAGCGCGCCGGGGTCACCGACGTAGGTGCCCTGGTCGGTCGTCACCAGCCCGCCGGTCGAGACGAGGAAGGGGTTGATGCGTGACCGCAGCGCCAGGCCGAAGTTGCCGGGTGAGGGGGTGATGTCCTCGACGTAGCGGAAGTCGTCGAAGTCGGACGAGGTCACCGTGAAGGTGTCCTCGCCGTAGGGGTGGGTCACGACGTAGGTGCCCGGCCCCGGGAAGTCGATGTCGAAGCGCTGCCGGCCGAAGACCACCTGGTCACCGTCGACCGCCGACTCGCCGGCCATCGTCGCCTCCAGGCCGCTCGTCAGGATCGCGCTGCCTCCCCCCGGCATGTCCAGGCTCGCGCCGGCCAGGAAGTAGAAGGACTCCAGCGGCCAGTTGTCCGGGAAGCTGACCGGGGCGTCTGGGTCGGGCATCTCCCCGCGCAGGAACGCAGGGTCGCAGTAGGGGTCCTCGATGTCGAGACACTGCTGCAGGCGCAGACCGGTGCTGTCCTCGTAGTAGGTCGGGTATCCGTGCTCGCCGCTGATCGGGCCGAAGGCGTCGAGCTGGGTGGGGTTGGGCCGCGTCACCTCGGCGATGGCGGCACCGGCGCCGGTGGCCAGCAAGGCGGTCGCGGCCACCGCCGAGACGAGGCGTCGACGCCCCTCACGAGGGGCACGGGGCAGTCGCCGGGTCTGCGGCGACGGCGGGACTGGGTGGGTGGTCATGGTCGGTCTCCTTCGAGGGATGACGGGTGGTGCCAGGTCGATGAGGTCGCGCCTGCGGCGGCGGGGGCGTTCAGGGGGCGATCACCCGCCCCCTGACGGCGTCGACGGGGATCGGTCCGTAGGTCCGGGAGTCGATCGAGTCGAAGCGGTTGTCACCCAGGACGAACAGCTGGTCCTCCCCGACGACCACCGGCCCGAAGAAGACCCCGTCGAGGGTCGCGAGGTCGACGTAGGGCTCGTGCACGGGCTCGCCGTTCACCTGCAGGACCGCGTCCTCGATGCGCACGGTGTCGCCCTCGGTCCCGACCACCCGCTTGATGACCGGACCGTCCGCGCTGTCGAAGAGCACGAGGTCCTGGCGGCCGGGGTCCTGCCACGTCAGGGAGACCCGCTCCACCAGGACGGTGGACCCCTCGGGAAGAGTCGGCGCCATCGAGTCGGACACCACCTCGAACGGCGTCACCACCCAGGTGCGCACCGCCAGGACGGCCGTCAGGACGCCCAGGAAGGCCAGGGCCCACCGCAGACTCGGACGAGACGTACGTGGACGGGGCTGAGGGGGCGCACCGGCCCCGGTGGTCGTCGGGAGGACGCTCACAGCTGCTCCGGGAAGGTGTCCAGGGCCGGCCGTGCCGCCGTGATGGGGTCGTGCGGGTCAGGTGCCCCCGCGGCCAGGCCTACCCGGAACTGGCCCATCATGTCGTGGTCCTCGTGCGGCAGGTTGTGGCAGTGGACCATGTAGCGGCCCGGGCGGTCGAAGCGCATGAGCACCCGCACCTTCTCGTCCGGTCCGACGTAGGCGACGTCCTTCGGGCCGCGCTCCCAGGCGTACGGAGCCTTGCCGTTGCGGCTGACGATCTGGAAGTCGACCAGGTGGATGTGCAGGGGGTGGAACCACCCACCGGAGCTGGTGTGCAGGTCCCACATCTCCACCGCGTGCAGGCCCGGATCGGCCAGCACCGAGGTGTAGCCGCTGGCGACGACGTCCTGCCACGTCGTGCCGTTGATGTTCCAGACATTGGTGAGGTCGCTCTTCTTGAGCTCCAGGTACCTCGTCCTGACGCTCTGCGCGGGGGTCAGGCTCATCGTGTCGCTCGGCACCAGGGTGGTCGGGATCGTCCTCCACGTGGGGTCACTGGTGTCGACGGGGTCGTCGACCACCTTGAAGGCCATGATCTTGCCGGTGTGGTCGAAGTCGACGTTCTTGGGGTTGGAGGAGTTGAGGAGGTTGACCTGCGTGCCCGCGGCATACCGGCTGAAGTCGACGAGGAACTCGTAGCGCTCCGCCGGCGCGTGCCGCCATGTCGTCACCGACTGGGTCCTCGGCATCAGACCGCCGTCGGTGGCGACCATGTGCACCGCGTCACCGGTGCTCAGGTAGGGCCGGTACGAGCGGGAGATGGACGCGTTGAGCACCCGGAAGCGGTAGACGCGCCGCTTGACCTTCATCACCGGCCAGGGCTGTCCGTTGACGAGGACGATGTCACCCCACAGCCCGGAGTGGTCCTTGTCGTCGAAGCGGGCCGTTCCGTCGGCCTCGAACATGATGTCGCTGAGCGTCATGGGCACGTCGAACTCGCCCTGCGGGAGCAGCGCCCGCTCCGCCTCGTCCTTGATGTGGTACTGCGCGGCCAGACCGGAGTAGACGTTGCGGGTCGTCAGGTGGGTGGCGTGGTCGTGGTACCAGATGGTCCGGGCCGGCTGGTCGTTCTCGTAGACGTAGTCCTTGTAGTAGCCGGGGATCGTCCTGTCGTCGGCGTAGCCGTCGTACTCCGGCAACGACGCGTGACCGTGCAGGTGGGTCGACAGCACGAGCCCGCTCGGGTGCGAGTGCTCCTGGTCCTCCGGGTGCTGCACGCCGTAGAGCTTGTTGCGCACCCGCAGGTGCACCCGGGTGCCACGCTCGACCGAGATGGTGGGGCCGGGCACGGAGCCGTCGTAGCCGATGACCGGTGTCGTCAGGGTGGGCAGGATCTGCGCGGTGCCGACGCGGGCCGACACGGCGTACCTCTCCACCCGGACGCCGTCCTCCACGGCGACCTCGTAGGGCGCCAGCGTCGGCAACGGCCGGAAGGTCGCGCGGTAGGGGCGGGGGAAGTTGCGGTCCGACAGGCCGCTCGCGCTCTTGGTCAGCACCTCGTTGCCGAGGGGGCGGGTCAGCCCGGTGTAGCCCATGACTCCCAGCGCGCCGAGCCCGGTGGCCGTCAGGACGCTTCGTCGTGTCATGTCCATGATGTCTCTTCCTCTGTCGTGCTCAGGGTCGGCTGCTGGTGTCGCGTCCGGGCAGCGACAGGGGGTCACGGGCCCGTCACCGGCAGGACACCCTCGACTGTGTCGCGAGGCCCTTGCGCCAACCTTGTGCAGCGGGCGAGACCGCCCCGAGAAGGGCCTCGTGCCCCTCGACCCCGGCCGTCCGACCGCCCTACGATGCGGCTGTCAGGTCGGCCCTCCCGGGCCGGCCGCCTTCACCGCGGAGGGTCCCGTGGACCGACGTGCGCCAGCTCTCGCACCGCCCCGGCCGGACGGGGGGGATGCCGTCCTGCCCCGGGTCCGGGTCCTGGGAGGGACGGCTCTCGCCGTCCTGGTGGGCGCGGTGGTGACGGCGGTCTGGGTCACGGGTGCCTCCCGGCCCCCCGCTCTCGCCGACCCCGGTGCGGTGGTCCGCTGGGGCCTGCCGGCGGTCACCGGCCTGAGCCGGGGCGCTGCCGCTCTGACCGTAGGTGCCTTGCTCCTGTGCGTGGCGGTGGTGTCTCCCGGCGCCCACCCCACGGTGTGGCGCCGGCTGCGGCGGCTCGCCGTCGTGGCCGCGAGCCTCTGGACGGCGCTGCAGGCGGCACTGCTGGTCCTCACCTTCAGCGACGTGCTGGGCGGTGCCCGCCTGGTCGCTCCGGCCGAGCAGATCCCGGCCTTCCTGGACCTGGGCACCACCCGGTCCCTGGTCGCGGCGACGGTCCTCACGGCCCTGGTCGCCGTCGCCGCGCTGGTGGCCCGCCACCCCGGGGAGACGATGGTCGGTCTGCTGCTGGCCGCAGCCGCCCTGCTCCAGCTGGCCGGGGTCGGGCACACCGGCGGCTCGTCCGCCCACGGAGCCGCCGTGCTCGGCCTGTGGCTGCACACGCTCGCCGCGTGCGTCTGGGTGGGCGGCCTCACCGTCCTGCTTCTCGTCGTGGCCCCTGGACTCCGGCACGAGGAGGTCACCGACGACGGTGGTGACGGGTCGAGGACGGGCCTGGCGACCGCCGCCCACCGGTACTCCACCGTGGCGGCCTGGGCCTTCACGGTGCTCGTCCTCTCCGGCGCGCTCAGCCTGCTGCTGCGTCTCGACGCGCCGGCCGAGGTCCTCACGACCCCCTGGGGGCGGTTGGTCGCCGTCAAGGTGGTGCTGCTCGCGCTGCTGGGGCTCATGGGTGCCGCGCATCGACGGCATACCCTGCCCCGGCTGTCCCACGGCAGGCCGGGCGCCTTCGGTCGGCTCGCGGCCGCGGAGCTGCTCCTCATGGCCTGCGTGCTCGGGCTGTCGTCCGCCCTGGCTCGTACCCGGCCGCCGCACGCCGACACCGCGACGAGCGACCCGGCCGTCGCGCTGACCGGGTATGCCGCGCCTCCCGCCCCCTCGGTCCTCGCCGCGGTGACCGAGGTCCGGCTGGAACCGGTGACCCTGCTGCTCGCCGGTGCGGCGCTCCTGGTCTACCTCCGGTGGGTCCGGCGGTCGTCCAGGCTGGGGGTCTCCTGGCCGCGGCACCGGACCGTCGCAGCCCTGGTCGGCGCCACCGGCTTCGTCTGGGCCACCAACGGTGGTCTGGCGGTCTACGGGTCGGTGCAGCTCAGCGTCCAGCTGGCCCAGCAGCTGACCCTCCTCGCGGTCCTCCCGATGTCCTACGTCGTCGCCGCCCCGGTGACGCTGGGTCTCCTGGTGCTGCCCAGGCGCACCGACGGCTCGCTCGGACCCCGCGAGTGGCTGGATCGGGTGAGGACGAGCCCCGCCACCGAGCTCCTCACCCGCCCGGGCGTGGCCGGCCTGCACGCGGGCGCCACCCTCGCCGTCCTCACTCTCACCCGGGTGCGGCAGCTGGTGCTCACCAGCGATGTCGCCGACGTCCTCGCGCTGCTCTACCTGAGCGCCGTCGGCACCCTCCTCGCGGTGGCGCTGACCAGGTCGGAGGCCGGCAAGGCGACCCGGCCACGGACCCGCATCCTGCTGGTCCTGCTGCCCTTCCTGGCGGTGTGCCTGCTGCTCGGGGTCCGGCTGCGCACCAGCGTCGTCCTGGTCGAACCCTGGTTCTACGCCCGCCTCGCCCTGCCCTGGGTGGCCAACCCGCTCGTCGACCAGCGGGCCGCGGGCACCGTCGTCCTGGTCCTGGCAGCAGGCTCCGCCCTCCTGCTGTGCTGGTTCGCCGCGGCCCGGGCCGGGGCCGCCCGGTCCACGGTGCCCGAGCGTCGGTCGGCGGGCGACCCCCAGGACACCGAAGACCCCCCGGACCGTGGGGTCCGGGGGGTCTCGAGGTCCGTCGAAGGACGACGTGTCCGGAGGGGGACTTGAACCCCCACGCCCGTTAAGGGCACTAGCACCTCAAGCTAGCGCGTCTGCCATTCCGCCACCCGGACAAGGGTGTTGTTGCGACACCTGTGGGAAGTGCGCAACGACCGTCAAGGCTAGCACGCTCCCGGGGCGCACCACGCCATCCGGGGGCGGGGCCGCACGCTCAGGAAGGAGCCTCCCGCCAGTCCGGCGGATCCGCCTGGTGCAGGGCCGGGTCGTCCTCCCGGAAGCTGCGGACCGGCCCCGGCGGGGTGCGCGGGCCCTCGAACCGGACGGTCACCACGCCACGCCCGCTCCCCCACACCCAGCCCGGGCCGTGCTCGTCGTGCCGCACGTCCTGACCGGTCCGCCATCCCGGCTGCAGGCGACCGGCGACCGGCCGGTCGTCGTCGGCGGCGGCCTCTGCTCCACGGGGCTCCGCCACGAGCCCGGCGTCCGGCACGCCGACCGCGTCGGGGAGCTCGGCGCCACCGGCCGACGGGTATGCCGTGTCCAGCATGAGCTCCTCCTGCGCGTGCGCGGTGAGGCCGGCGACGCCGAGCCCCAGCAGCCGGAGGCCGCTCGTGACGTCGACCGAACCCAGCAGCCGCCTGCCCTCGCGCAGGATGACCGCGGCGTCGCCCGTCGCGAAGGGCAGTGTGCCCGAGCGCGTCTGGGTGGTGAAGTCGTGCTGGCGGGCCTTCACCGTGATGGTGCGGGCGAACACACCGGCCTTCTCGAGCCGTCGGGCCAGCCCCTGCGCCATGCGGTCCAGCTCGGACTCCAGCTCGGCCCGGTCGACCACGTCCTTCTCGAAGGTCTCCTCGTTGGAGATCGACTTCGCCTCGCGCTCGACGACGACCGGGCGGTCGTCCTCGGCCTGCGCGAGCCGGTGCAGGGCGGCGCCCTGGGCGGTCCCGAAGATCGAGACCAGGTCCGGCTCGGACATCCGGGCGAGGTCGGCGACCGTGTCGACGCCGAACCCGTGCAGCCGAGCGCCGGTCGCCGGGCCGATGCCGGGGATCGCCCGCACCGACAGGGCGTGCAGCACCGCGAGCTCCTCCCCCGGCCGCACCACGGTCACCCCGCCCGGCTTGTCCATCTCGCTGGCCAGCTTGGCCATCATCTTGCTGGGCGCCAGACCGACCGAGGCGGTCAGCCCGCCCGTCTCCGCGGTGATCTCGGCGAGGAGGTCACGGCACCACCCCCCGAGGTCCGGGTCCTCCCAGCCGATCGGGCCCGCCGGCGGAGTGAGATCGACATACGCCTCGTCGACCGACACCTGCTCCACGAGCGCCGAGCGGCTGCGCAGCAGGCCCATGACGACCTCCGACGACGCGCGGTAAGCCGTGAACCGCCCGGAGAGGAACGCCGTGCCGGCAGGGCAGCGGCGTCGGGCCTCGATGGTCGGCATCGCAGAGCGGGCACCGTAGCGGCGCGCCTCGTAGGACGCGGTGGCCACCACGCCCCGGCCGCCGAGCCCGCCGACGATGACCGGGCGCCCGCGCAGCGAGGGCTTGTCGCGCTGCTCCACGGCCGCGAAGAACGCGTCGAGGTCGAGGTGCATGATGCACCGACGTCCCTCGCTCGCCATGGTGTCCACTGTGCCACGGGCGGACAGCGCCACCGGGCACCGCGTGCGGGCCTCCGGTGGTGGCGTTAGGTTCGGGGCATGACCTTGGAGCGCACACCTGCCCAGCACCCGATCGACATCCTCCCGGCCGCGCCGGCCGAGCTGGTGGTGACCAGCGAGGACTTCACCGACGGCTCAGCGCTGCCGGAGTCCGCCGGCTACGGCCAGGGCAACACCTCGCCGCAGCTGTCCTGGTCCGGGGCGCCCGAGGGCACCCGGTCCTACCTCCTCGTCTGCCACGACCCGGACGCCCCCGTCGTCGGAGGGTTCTCCCACTGGGCGGTCCTCGGCCTCCCCGCCGACGTCACCTCGCTGCCCACCGGCGCGGGTGAGGAGGGCCGCGAGCTGGGCGAGGGCGCGATGACGCTGGCCAACGACTTCGGCAGCCACGACTGGGCGGGGTGCGCCCCGCCCGAGGGGGACGTGCCGCACCGCTACGTCTTCACCGTCTGGGCGCTGGACACCGACGACACCGGCCTCGATGCCTCCAGCTCCATCGCCAAGGCCCAGTTCATGACGCTCGGCAACGTCCTGGCCCGCGGCTCGATCACCGGCACCTACCAGCTGTGACGCCCACCTGGACCTCTGCGCTGGACCGCCCCGACCTGCTGGCCGACCCTGTCCGGCAGGCGCTGGAGCGCATGGCCGCTGACGGGGCCGACGTGGCCGCGGTGGAGGTGGCCGAGATCGACCCGGACCAGGCCGACACGGCCGTGCTGGTGGAGGCCACGGGGTGGGACATGCGCGACATGGCCAACTGCATCGTCATCGCCGGGGCGCGCGCCGGTGAGGAGCGCGTGTGCGCGGCGCTGGTGCTCGGGCATACCCGCGCCGATGTCAACACGGTGGTCCGCAAGCGGCTCGACGTCCGCAAGTGCTCGTTCATGCCGATGGACGACGCCGTCGGGCGCAGCGGGATGGAGTACGGCGGCATCACCCCTGTCGGGCTGCCGTCGGACTGGCCGGTGCTGGTCGACGCCCGGGTCGTGCAGCGCGAGCAGATCGTCATCGGGTCCGGGGTGCGGCGCAGCAAGCTGAGGCTGCCCGGGGCGCTGGCCGCCGAGCTGCCGGGCGCCGAGGTCGTCGACGGCCTGGCCGTGGAGATCCCGGCCTGACGGACGGCGTCCCGTGAGAGTCGGGCAGGGTCCCGGCTCCCACGGGACACTCTGCCAGGCAGGCAGCCCGCCTCACTCACGGCACCCTGCATCCTCTGGACCGGGGCTGTCACCTGGTGCCCTCATGACCGGCCCCTGCGGTCGTCTCCCGCGCGCCTCGCACGGCATACCGGATCGTGGGCCACGCTGTCCCGGTGAGCATCGTCGCCGGCCCGACGCCGGACACCCAGGCCGAGGACCGCAGCGCCTACCGCGCGGTCACCATCTTCCCGCTGCTGGTGCTGGTGGCCGGCGCCGTCGGCTACGTCCTCGCCGGGCCGGTCTCCGGTGGCGCCGCGCTCATCACGCCCCTCCTGGGGGTCATCATGTTCGGGATGGGGCTGACCCTGACGCTCCCGGACTTCGCCCTGGTGGTGCGCCGGCCGCTGCCGGTCCTGCTCGGGGTGACGGCGCAGTACGCCGTCATGCCGCTCGTCGGCCTGCTCGTCGTGACGGTGCTGCGGCTGCCGGACGAGATCGCCGCGGGGGTCATCCTCGTCGGCTGCGTCCCGGGCGGCACGGCCAGCAACGTCGTGGCCTACCTCGCCCGGGCCGACACCGCCCTGTCGGTCACCATGACCTCGGTGTCCACCCTGCTGTCACCGCTGCTGACGCCCCTGCTCACCCTGTGGCTGGTCGGTGAGCGGTTGCCCGTGGACGGGCTGGGCATGGCTCGGACCATCGTCGTCATCGTGCTGGTGCCGGTCGTCCTGGGGCTGCTCGTCCGCCTGCTCCTGCCCAGGCTGGTGCAGCGGGTGCTGCCGGTGATGCCCTGGTTCTCCGTGCTGGTCATCTGCGTGGTGGTCGCCCTCGTCGTGTCGCTGTCCGCCGACCGCCTCGTCGAGGCCGGGCTGCTCGTGACCGCGGCCGTCATCCTGCACAACCTGCTCGGGCTCGGCATCGGGTATGCCGTCGGCCGCCTCACCGGGGTCGGCGAGCGGTCGGCGCGCACCATGGCCATCGAGGTCGGGATGCAGAACTCCGGGCTCGCCTCCGGGCTGGCCGCGGCCTTCTTCACGCCGGTCGCGGCGCTGCCGGGGGCGGTGTTCTCGGTCTGGCACAACCTGTCCGGGGCGGTGCTGGCCGGCCTGTTCCGCCGCCGCGACGCCCGCCAGGGCGGCTGACCGGGCTCGGCTCCGTCCCGTCGGGCCGGCCATCGGGCCCTGACAGCCCCGGCCGTCCGCCTGCCTCCCGTCACGGGTCCTCCCCTGCTGTGCGCGGTCGTGGCCCTCGGGGGGCCACAGGTGCCCACGACCTCGCCGCCACCTCACGTCCCCGGCCGCCACGGCTTTGAGCGAAGGTCCGGCTGACCGGCCCCGGCCGCGCCGGTCCCGGACGCCCGGACGGTCTGCGGACCACCCGCGACTACGGGGCCGCGACCGCCCTGGGGTCCCGCACGTGGACCACGCCGTTCGTCCGACGGATCTCGAAGAGCTCGGTCGCCTCGAGCAGCCCGCTGAGCTTGGCGTAGCCGTGGTTGCGCTCGTCGAAGGACGACTGGTTGCGGATGACGGCCCCCACCGCGCCGAGGTGGGCCCAGCCGTCCTCCTGCGCGCTCGCGGCGACAGCACCGCGCAGGAGCTTGACGAGGGCGGTGTCGCCGCGCAGCTGGTTCCGGGTCCGGCGACCCTGCGGCGCCGCCGGTGTCTCTTCCTCCCCGAGCTCCTCGAGGTAGAGGAAGGCGGTGCAGGCGCTGACCAGGGCACCGGCCGCCTTGCGTTCGCCGAAGCCCAGCACCTGCATACCCGAGTGCCGCAGCCGCATGACCAGCGGCGTGAAGTCGGCGTCGCTCGAGACCACGGCGAAGCCGTCGGCCTGCCCGGCGTGCAGGATGTCCATCGCGTCGATCACCATCGAGATGTCGGCGGCGTTCTTGCCCTTGGCGTAGGCGAACTGCTGCACCGGGTGCAGGGCGTGCGGCGCCAGCGCCTCCCGCCACGGCCCGAGCTGCGCTGCGGTCCAGTCGCCGTAGGCCCGCCGGATGGTGCAGGAGCCGTGCCGGGCCACCTCCGCCAGGATGTCCTGGATCTTCGCCGCCGGGGCGTTCTCGGCGTCGATGAGCAGGGCGATGCGGTGACTCCTGGTGGCCATGCGCCGAGGTTACCGCCCAGTCACCTCGAGTCCTCGTGCTCGGACACTCCTGCTGCCACCAGCAGTCGCAGGTCGGCCCGCCCTCGGCCTCAGCGCGGCCGGACCGCCCAGAAGGCCACGGCCGAGGCAGCTGCCACGTTGAGGCTGTCCACTCCCCCGCCCATGGGGATCCGCACGACGAGGTCGGCCTCCTCGACGGTCCGCCGGGAGAGCCCGTCGCCCTCCGTGCCGAGGACCAGCGCCAGCCGCTCCGGGGGCCGGGCCTCCAGCTCGTCGAGGTCCACCGCGTCCGCGGCGAGGGCCAGGGCCGCCACGGTGAAGCCGGCCTCGCGGAGCAGGCTCACACCGCCGGGCCACGGGTCGATCCTCGTCCACGGCACCTGGAAGACGGTGCCCATCGACACCCGGACCGCCCGGCGGTAGAGCGGGTCCGCGCAGCGCGGCGTCACCAGCACGGCGTCCACCCCCAGCGCGGCGGCCGACCGGAAGGCCGCGCCCACGTTGGTGTGGTCCACGACGTCCTCCAGCACCGCGACCCGCTGCGCCCGCGCCACGACCTCGTCGACGGTGGGCAGGGTGGGCCGGTGCATGGCGGCGATGGCGCCCCGGTGCAGGTGGAAGCCGGTCATCTGCTCGATGACGCCGGGACTCCCGACGTACACCGGTATGCCGTCCGCCAGGGCCGGTCCGACGAGGCCGCCGAGCTCGGTGGCCCAGCGCGGTGTGAGCAGCAGCGAGCGCATCCGGTGCCCGGAGGCCAGGGCGCGGCGGATGACCTTCTCCGACTCGGCGAGGTAGAGGCCCTGCTCGGGCTCCAGCACCCGCCGGAGCGCGACATCGGTGAGCTGGAAGTAGTCCCGCACCCGCTCGTCGCGGGGGTCCTCGACCCAGGTCGTGCCCTGCGGCAGGCCCTCCGGCGCACCGCTCATGTCAGCAGCAGGTTGACGATCGCCACCGTGCCGATGACGACGATGACCCCCCGCAGCACGGCCGGTGGCAGCCGGCGACCGACCCGGGCCCCGATGAGGCCGCCGAGGATGGAGCCGACGCCGATGAGCAGGACCACCGTCCAGTCCACGAGGTCCGGGGCGACCACGAGGAAGACGAGCGCCGCCACGAGGTTGGCGATGGTGGCCAGGACGTTCTTGATCCCGTTGATCTGCTGCAGACCCAGCGGCAGCAGGATGCTCATGATGCCCAGCAGCAGCACCCCCTGCGCGGCACCGAAGTAGCCGCCGTAGACCCCGGACAGCAGGATCCCCAGGACGAGCGCGACCCATCGCCCTGGGGTGAGGTGGTCGGCGTGCCGACGGGCCGCCCACCGCTGCAGCCGCGGCCCGAACACCACGAGCAGCAGCGCCACCAGGATGAGCACGGGGACGATGGTCTCGAACGCCTCGGCCGGCAGCACGAGCAGGAGCAGCGCGCCGATGACGGACCCCACGAGGCTGGCCGGCCCCAGGCGCCACAGCATCGGGCCCAGCGTGCGCAGCTCGTGCCGGTAGCCCCACGTCCCCGCCACCCCGCCGGGCACGAGCCCGAGCGAGTTGGAGATGTTGGCCGACACCGGGGCATACCCGAAGAGCAGCAGCACGGGGAACGTCACGAGGGTCCCCGAGCCGACGATGGTGTTGATGGTGCCCGCCGCCAGGCCGGCCAGGACGATGGCCAGGACCTCGAGGACGCTCACGCGGTGGTGCCGGGTGCGGCGCCGGCCGCAGTGGCGCCGGCCGCGGTGGTGCCGGTCGACGGCCCGTCCGACGTCACCGCGGCCCGGGCGGCCCAACGGTCACCGTGCCGGTCGACGACGAGAGGTATGCCGAAGGTCGCCGAGAGGTTCTCGGCCGTCAGCGTGAGCTCGATGGGGCCGGCGGCCACGACCTTGCCCTCACGGAGCATGAGGATGTCGGTGAAGCCCGGCGGGATCTCCTCGACGTGGTGGGTGACGAGCACCAGGGCCGGCGCGTCGAGGTCCTCGGCGAGGACGCTGAGCCGCCCCACGAGGTCCTCCCGGCCCCGGAGGTCCAGGCCGGCGGCCGGCTCGTCCAGCAGCATGAGCTCGGGGTCGGTCATGAGCGCCCGGGCGATCTGGACCCGCTTGCGCTCGCCCTCCGACAGGGTCCCGAAGCGGCGCGTGGCCAGGTGGGCGACCCCCAGCGCCTCGAGCAGCTCGGCGGCCCGCATGTCGTCGGTCTCGTCGTACTGCTCGCGCCACCGGCCGACCACGCCGTAGGCGGCCGTGACGACGACGTCGCTGACCCGCTCCTCGTCCGGGATCCGGTCGGCGACGGCGGCGCTGGAGACCCCGATGCGGGGTCGCAGCTCGAAGACGTCGACGGCGCCCAGCACCTCGCCCAGCACCCCGGCCACGCCGGTGGTGGGGTGCATGCGGCCGGAGGCCAGCTGGAGCAGGGTCGTCTTGCCGGCCCCGTTGGGTCCGATGACCACCCAGCGCTCGCCCTCCTCGACCGACCAGTCGACCTCGCTGAGCAGGTCGGTCGTGCCACGTCGGACGCCGACACCGGCGAATTCGAGGACATCGCTCATGGCGGGCCACTCTAGTCGGGGGCGGGGTGTCTACCATCGCCCCCATGCCTGATCACGAGCTGCCGGCGAGCGTGCGGGTGGCGCTGTGGGCCACCGCGGCCTTCGCGGGCCGCGTCGACGTGTCCCTGGTCGCCGCGCGGGCGCTGCCGGACGTCGACCACGTCGAGGGTCTCGCCGAGCCGCTGGCGATGTGGCAGAGCCTGGGCGAGCGGGCGGTCCTCGTCGCGCTCCCCCGCCCCGGCGATCTCACCGGTATGCCGCGGGGCTCGGCCGACCTGCTCGCCGCCGCCAGCGAGGCGGCCGAGTGCGTCTTCATCCCCGGCCTGGGCGGCGCGCTCGTGCCGGACCTGGAGCAGTTCGGTCCGGAGGGCGACCAGGGCTGGTCGGCCCGGTGGAGCCTGCACGGGGCGGACCCCTACCCGACCCACCGGGTCGAGGCGCTCGACCTGGGCCAGGTGGAGCTGGGCCTGCGGACCGAGCTCGCCGCGCACACCGAGGCGCTCGTCGCCGCCGGCGGGGCCCCGTTCGGGCCGGCGGCGCAGGAGCGGCTCGCGGGGGTGCGCCGGCTGTCGGAGGC
>NZ_SDVA01000060.1 GCF_004153545.1 Serinicoccus sediminis
GGCGGGTGGGGGGGGGTGGGGGGGGGGGGGGCGGGGGGGGGGTGGGGGGGGGGGGGGGGGGCGGGGGCGGGGGGGGGGGGGGGGGCGCGGGGGGGGGGGGGGCGGGGGGGGGGGGGGGGGCGGGGGGGGGGCGGGGGGGGCGGGCGGGGGGGGGGTGGGGGGGGGGGGGGGGGGGGGCGGGGGCGGGGGGGGGGCGGGGGGGGGGGCGGGGGGCGGGGGGGGGGGCGCGGGGCGGGGGGGGGGGGGCGGGCGGGCGGGGGGGGGGGGGCGCGGGGGCGGGGGGGGGTGGGGGCCCGGGTGGGCGGCGGTGGGGGGGTGGGTGCGCCGGCGCTGGTCGGCGAGGCGGCGGCTGTTGTGTGGGTGGACGCCGGGCTCGTGGGGCGTGCGGTGGTGGGGCGGCCGCCCGTGGTGGGCACGCCGGACGCACGCGTGCAGCCGGGGCAGCTGGGTCGCGCGGGGCTGGTCGGCCGACCAGGTCGCGGCCTCGTCGTGC
>NZ_SDVA01000061.1 GCF_004153545.1 Serinicoccus sediminis
GGGGGGGGGGGCGGCGGGGGGGGGCGGCCAGGCGGGGGCGCGAGGATGGAGCGCGGAGGGGAGTACGAGCGTAGCGGAGGGAGGGGGGGGTGCGGAGGGGGGGGGCGGGGGGGGGGAGGGGGGGGGGGGGGGGGGGGCGTGGGGGGGGGGGGGGGGGGTGGGGGGGGGGGGGGCGGGGGCGGGGGGGGGGGCGGGGCGGGGGGGGGGGGGGGGGGGGGGCGCGGGGGCGGGGGGGGGGGGGGGGGGGCGGGGGGGGGGCGGGGGGGGGGGGGGGGGGGGGTGGGGGGTGGGGGGGGGGGGGGGGGGCGCGGGGGCGGGGGGGGGGGGGGGGGGGCGGGGTGCGGGGGGCGTGGGTGTCGGCGATGGGGGGGGCGGGCGGCGGGTGAGGGGCGGGGCGGCGGGGGGCGCGCGAGCGGGGGGGCGGGGGGCGCGCGGGGGCGTCGGCGCGGGCCGGGGCCGGGGGGCGGGGGAGCCCGCCGTCGGGCGGGG
>NZ_SDVA01000062.1 GCF_004153545.1 Serinicoccus sediminis
GGCGGGGTGTTGTGCGCGTGCGTGCGTGTGAGACGGCGCCGCGGGGGGGTGGGGGGGGGGGGTGGGGGGGGGGGGGCGGGGGGGGGGGGGGGAGGGGGGGGGGGGGGGGGGGGTGGGGCGGGGGGGGGGGGGGGGGGGGGGTGGCGGGGGGGGGGGGGCGGGGGGGGGGGGGGGGGGGGGGCGGGGGGGGGGGGGGGGGGGGGGGGGGGGGGGCGGGGGGCGGCGGGGGGGGGGGGGGGGCGGGGGGGGGGGGGGGGCGGGGGCGGGGGGGGGCGGGGCGGGGGGGGGGGGCGGGGGGGGGGGCGGGGCGGGGGGGGGGGGGGGGGGGGGGGGGGGCCGGGGGGGGTGGTGAGGAGCGCGCGCAGTCCTGGGCGGCGGGGGGGCGGGGGGGGCGGGGGCACCGGGCGGGGCCGGCTCGCCGACCTCGCGGCGGACGCGGGGGTGAGGGAGGCGACGGTCAGCGGCGTGCTCAACGACAAGCCCGGGGT
>NZ_SDVA01000063.1 GCF_004153545.1 Serinicoccus sediminis
GGGCGGGGGGGCGGTGCGGGTCGTGCTGGGCGGGGGGGTGGGGGGCGGGGGGGGGGGGCGGGCGGGGGGGGGCGGGGCGGGTGGGGGGGGGGCGGGGGGTGGGCGGCGGCGGGGGGGGGGGGGGGGTGGGGGCGGGGGGGGGGGGGGGGGGGTGGGTGGGCGGGGGGGGGGGGGCGGGGGGGGGGGGCGGGGGGGGCGTGGGGGGGGGGGGGGGCGGGGGGGTGGGGGGGGGGGGGGGGGTGGGGGGCGGGGGGGGGGGGGGGGGGGGGGAGGGGGGGGGGGGGAGGGGGGGGGGGGGGGGGGGGGCGGGGGGGGGGGGGGCGGGCGGGGGGGCGGGGGGCGGGGGGGGGGGGCGGGGGGGGAGGGGGGGGGCGGGCGGCGGAGCGGAGGGGGGGGGCGGAGCGGGGGAGGCGGGCTGGGGGCCGGCCGGGAGGGGGGGGGGGGCGTGGATGCACCGGGGCGGCTCCCGGGGCGGGTCCTGAC
>NZ_SDVA01000064.1 GCF_004153545.1 Serinicoccus sediminis
GGTGCGGGGGGCGGGTGGGGGTGGGCGGCGCGGGTGGGGGCTGGCGCGGGGGTGGCTGCGGGGGGCGGCGGGGGCGCCGCGCGCGGGGCGGGCGGCGCGGCGGGTGGGCCGCTGCGGGGGGGTGGGGTGGGGGTGGGGGGGGGGGGGGCGGGGGGGTGGGGGGGGGGTGGGGGGGGGCGGGGCGGGGGGGGGGGGTGGGCGGGGGGGGGGGGGGGGGGCGGGGGGGCGGGGGGCGGGGGGGGGGGGGCGCGGGGGGGGGGGGGGGGGGGGTGGGGGGTGGGGGGGGGGGGGGGGGGGGGGCGCCGGGGGGGGGGGGGGGGGCGGGGCGGGCGGGGGGGGGTCGTCAGCGCCGTGCACCGGAGGAGCACGGTGGCGTTGCCGACGAACGTCAGCGAGGCAGCCTCCGCGGGGGACGCCTGCGGGGTGGCGGGCAGCGTGGGCACCTGGGCCATGCCTCGACGGTAGGTCGGCGGCCCTGACT
>NZ_SDVA01000065.1 GCF_004153545.1 Serinicoccus sediminis
GATGTGTAAAAGACGCGACATGCCGTGCGCAGGGTGCCCCCACTGCTGTCTCAGGCGCGGGGCCGAGCTGGTTGAGAGGGGCCTGCGCCGGTGGGCGGGTGGGGGGGGGGGGGGGGGGCGGGGGTGGGGGGGGGGGGGGGGGGGGGGGGTGGGGTGGGGGGGGGGGGGGGGCGGGGGGGGGGGGGTGGGGGGGGGGGGGTGGGGGGGGGCGGGGGGGGGGCGGGGGGGGGGGGGGCGGGGCGGGGGGGGGGCGGGGGCGGGGGGGGGGGGGGGGGGGGCGGGGGGGGGGGCGCGGGGGGGGGGGGGGCGGCGGGGGCGGGGGGGGGGGCGGGTGGGGGGGGGGCGGGGGGGGGCGGGGCGGCGGGGAGGCGGCAGGGCGGGGGGGAGGGGCTGGACGGAGCGCGGCAGGAGGGCGGGGGCGGGCCGGTGCGGGGTCGGGCGGGGGGGGTCTGCTGCCACCGCCGGGGGTCCCTGGTGGCT
>NZ_SDVA01000066.1 GCF_004153545.1 Serinicoccus sediminis
GTGACCCGGCGGCCAGCGTTGCAGCTACCGCACTCCCCGTCGGCGCTCCTCGCGCACCCCGCCCTCCGCCCGCCACACACCCCCCCCCGGACCCCCCCCCCCCGCCCCCCGCCCCCACCCCCCACCCCCCCCCCCACCCCCCCTCGCCCCCCCCCCCCCACCCTCCCTCCCGCCCGCCACCCCCCCCCCCCCCCCCCCCCCCCCCACCCCCCCCCCCCCCGCCCCCCCCCCCCCCCCCCCCCCCCCCCACCC
The DNA here is from genome assembly GCF_004153545.1 of Serinicoccus sediminis. Classification (GTDB taxonomy): domain Bacteria; phylum Actinomycetota; class Actinomycetes; order Actinomycetales; family Dermatophilaceae; genus Ornithinicoccus; species Ornithinicoccus sediminis_A. Next base: position 253 of record NZ_SDVA01000066.1, read on the forward strand.
CCACCCCCCCCCCCCCACCCCCCACCCCCCCCCCCCCCGCCCCCCCCGCCCTCCCCCCCGCCCCCCCCCCCCCGCCAGCCTCCCCCCACCGCCACCCCCTCACCCGCCCACTCCCCCCCTCCCCCCGACCCGCCCTCCCCCCCTCCCCCCCGAGCGCCACCCACCCCGCCTTCGCCGCTCCCCCCCCTCCCTTCCCCGTCCACCCCCACTCCACCGGCGCTAATCA
>NZ_SDVA01000067.1 GCF_004153545.1 Serinicoccus sediminis
GGGGGAGGGGGAGGGGTGCGGGGGCGCGAGTGGGGGGCTGGGAGGGTGTCGGATGTGGCTGGCCGGGGTGGTTGAGGTATTATGGGGTGCAGGCACGATAGGTGGTGTGAGGGCGTGCGGGTGGCCAGGTGCGGGGGTGGGGGGTGGGGGGGGGGGGGTGGGGGGTGGGGGGGGGGGGGGGCGCGGGGGGGGGGGGGGCGGGGGGGCGGGGGGGTGGGGGGGGGGGGGGGTGGGGGGTGGGGGGGGGGGGGGGGGGGGCGGGGGGGGGCGGGGCGGGGGGGGGGGGGGGGGTGGGGGGGGTGGGGGGGGGGGAGGGGGGGGGGGGGGGGGGGGGGGGGGGGGGGCGCGGGCGGGGGGGGGGGGGCGGCGGGCGGGTCGGGCAGGCAGGCCGGCGGGGGGGGGGGGGGCGCGTCGGGGGGCGCGCGGGCCGTGCGGGCCAGGGCGTCGGCGGCGTCGGCCCGGATCCGCGCCGCCACCT
>NZ_SDVA01000068.1 GCF_004153545.1 Serinicoccus sediminis
GGGGGGGGGGGTGGTGGTGGGGGGGTGTGCGGGGGGGGTGTGGGGGGGGGGGGGGGCGCGGCGGGGGGGGGGGGGGGGCGGGGGGGGGGTGGGGGGGGGGGGGGGAGGGGGGGGGGGGGGGGGGGGGGGGTGGGGGGGGGCGGGGGGGGGGGGGGGGTGGGGGGGGGGGGGGGGGGCGGGGGGGTGGGGGGGGGGGGCGGGGGGGGGGGGGTGGGGGGGGGGGGGGGGGGGGGGGGCGGGGTGGGGGGCGGGGGGGGGGGCGGGTGGGGGGGGCGGGGGGGGGGGGGAGGGGGGGGGTGGTGTGGGGGGGCAGCGGGGGCGGGAGGGCGGGGGTGGCAGCGGGGGGCTGGGGCTGGATGGGTGCGCGTCGGGGGGGGGCGGGCGGCGGGGTGGGGGCCTGGGGGGGGGGAGGCGCGGGGGTGCGGCGCCGGTGACGGCGCGGTGGGGGGGGGGTCGGCGGTGGGCGGCGATGGGC
>NZ_SDVA01000069.1 GCF_004153545.1 Serinicoccus sediminis
CGGTGGGGGGGGGGGGGCAGGGGGGGGGGGGCGGTGGGGGCGGGGGGAGGGGGTGGAGTGTGGGGCGGAGTGGTGGGGAGGGGGGGCGGAGGACGGTGGGGGCAGAGGGGGGGGCGGTGGGGGGGGGGCGGAGCGAGGAACAGTGGGGGAGGGGGGGGGAGGGGGGGCGGGGGGGGGGGGGGCGGGGGCGGGGTGGGGGGGGGGGGGGGGGGGGCGGCGCGGGGGGGGGGGGGGGGGGGGGGGGGGGGCGCGGGGGGGGGCGCCCGGGCGGGGGCCGTTGGGCGGGGGGGGGGGGCGGGTGCGTGCCGAGCCAGGGAGGGGGGGGTGGGCGGGTCTGTAGGCGTGGGGGGGCGGCGGGTCTGCTCGAACGTGCGACGGCGCACCGGCACCACCTTGCGGGCGGGGTACTCGATCTGCGCCAGGACGACGTCCGTCGGCGGACCGGCGTGGTCGATGAGGAAGCGCTGGCGCTGGT
>NZ_SDVA01000006.1 GCF_004153545.1 Serinicoccus sediminis
CCCGCCGGACGGCCAGGCGGAATCAGACACGGCGTACGAGCATCCATCAGGGCTCCTCCTCGAGTATATCGACGAGAGCAACAATGCTCCGCCAGTGACCGAGAAGATCACCCACATATCAAGCATGACAGTGATGTATCGACCGTGCCCTTCCGCACTCTCGTGGTGGATACGGTCAGCGTGACGGACCACGAGGTTGCCGGGAAGCGCTGTCATGGAGTCGTTGGCGCTCGGCCAGTCGTTGACCGGACCGGAGCCTGTCGCTGGCCGCGTCTGCGGTGGCGGTAGAGGACACGGGTGACGGTTCTGCCAGCCGGTGCATGAGCCGAGACTGGTGCCTGGCTGCCTGGGGTTCTTTGGTCTGCGGCCCCGTCGGGTTGGGCTCGCTGGGTGGGATGTTGTGGGCGGCTCGCCAGATGGCCAGGTCGCCGATGAGCTGGTCGTGAATGTTCGGGGGCAATGTCCGTCGCCATTGCGCCCGTCCCGTCGCGTCGACCTGCTGTGCTTCGTGGGTGACGCGGTGCTGAAGGTCGTCGATGTGCTGGGTGAGCCGGTCGAGGTAGGCGTCCGTCTCTTGGTCTTGGCGGAGGACTGGTGGGACGGCGGGCAGCCAGGGCAGGGGCGCGTCCCGGTACGACGGTGGGGTGGTGCCGGCGATGCGCCAGGCGAGGGCGTCGGCGGGGTCGTCGGCCTCGCCGAGTGATTGGCTTGCGCTGTACCAGGTCGCGTCCCGCAAGACGGTCTGTGGTGGGGTGCCGTCGACCCAGCGCAGCGCGAGCTGGCCGCGCAGGTGCGGGTATGCCGGTTGGTCGGTGAGGCCGGGCATCCACCGTTCGAGGGCGTCGTCCAGGGCTGTCATCTGCTCGTGCCCGAGGTGGTGCTGGGCCAGGACCGGGAGGGCGTCCTGGTAGGCCAGCACGGCCTGGCGCAGCAGCTGGGCGGCGTCGCCGCGTTTGGTGGTCGTGGCCGAGTGGGCGCGGCCATCGCGGGCGAGGATGTCGGTGAGCACCTGTCGCGGCTCCACGGCCACGTCCTGGACCTCCAGCCCGACACCGTCACCGGTGGTTGTGGGTGTGGTCAGGTAGAGGTGGTTGGTGGCTCTGCCGCGGGAGAGGGCGACGTACAGGGCCTGTCGGGTCTCGGTGCCGGTGAGGACGGTGTGGGTGGTGTCGACGGTCGCGCCCTGGGCGCCGTGGATGGTGCTGGCGTACCCCAGCTGGACGTGCTCGGCCACATACCCGGCCGGTAAAACGAAGCTTGCGGGCTTCCTCGCTCCGTCGTCGTGGTGGCGTTGGACGCTGACGCCCCCATCGGGGTGGACGGCGGTGACCCGCCACCGGTCCCCGTTCTTGACCCACGACCCGTCCCCCGGGCCTAGGGTTCGGTCGTTGCGGCGCGTGACCACGGTGTCACCGGCACTGGCACGGGTGCCGTCGCCCAGGGTCACCTCGCGCCCTGACGGCTTCACGGTGCTGTCGAGGCGGTCTTGGCGGGCGCGGTGGTTCAGCTCGCGCACGGTGTCCCGGGTCGCGGCCAGCAGCAGGCTGGACAGCCCGGCCTTCTGGTCGGCCTTCCAGGCCGCGTATGCGGCGTCGGTCACGTCCTCGGTGTCGTCGGTGTGGACCCGGTCGCGGTCGACGTAGTGGTCGAGGGCGGCGGGGTCGCCGTCGCGGATCGCGAGGGTGGCTGCGCCTTCAGCGGGGTCGGTGAAGCGGTGCAGCTCGGTCAGCGTGGCGGTGGTGCCGTGAGCGTGACCCTGCTCGGCCAGGTCCCGGAGCACCCCACCGGCCGCGACCGCGGCCAGCTGCTGATCATCCCCCACCAGGCGCACACTGGCGCCGGCGTCTATGACGTGCCGGACCACGGCCGCCAGGTCGCGGGTGCCGGCCATCCCGGCCTCGTCGATGACCACCAGCGTCCCCGGCCCCACCGCACCACCCATGGTGGGCGGTGGATCCTTGCCGGCTGAGGCACCTGCCGTGACGTGGTCGTGGAGGTGCTTGGCAAGGGTGTCGGCGGGGATGCCAGTGGCCCGGCCGAGCTCGTCGGCGGCGACCGCGGTCGGCGCCAGACCCAGCACGGTGCCGCCGGAGGCCTCCCACGCGCGTGCTAGTACACGTAGCGCCGCGGTCTTGCCCGCGCCGGCCGGTGCCAAAGCGACCTGCACCCGGCACCCGCTTGTGGCCAGGCTGCGGACCATCGCGGCCTGAGACCGGTCCAGGCCCGGCCACTGTGTGTTCGCGGCGGCCAGGGCGGTCTCGACCGTGTCGGCACCGGTCTGGCGGCCGTCGCGGCGCAGCGCGAGGGACAGCAACTCGTCCTCGGCAGCCAGAATTGCCTTTGAGGTGTAGGCCTGGCTGCCGTGCACGGTGTGAGCTGACTGGCCGTCCGGGCGGCGCAGCGCCCCCGGCTCGCCCAGCTCCGGCGGCACCCCGACCGGGACCGAGAAGCCCTCCAGGACCCACCGTTCGACCTCACGGGCGTGCTCCTCCAGCGTGTCCAGGGGGACGTGGGCGGCGCGGAGCTGGCGTTGGGTCTCGGCGCGCACGTGCCACACCTGCCACGTCGCCCGCGACCCCTCCAGCACCGACACCACCCGCGACGCGAGGATCTGCGGACGCACCGCCCTGCGGCGTTGTACCGGTGGGCGCCCCGGCAGCGCCCCCAGCCGCGGACCAGGGGCGATACCCAGATGAGGGCCATCTTCCTGGGTGCGCCCCCGGCTCTCCGGTGGGCGCCCCCGCCCCGCCCCCAGTGCGCCCTCGACCATCCCCTCCGGGTTGCGCCCCTGCCGGGCGAGCACGGCGGTGGCCTGCGCCCACCAGGCCCGGCGTTGTTCGGCCTCGGAGCGGGGTTCGTGCTTGCCCGGGCGGGTCTCCAGGTTCGCCTGCTGCGCCAACGCCAACGACTCCACCGCCGTCGGCGCCCGGCCGTGAGCATCCCGGAACGCGGTGGCCAGGTCGCGCTGCCGGGCCTCGATCGCCTCCCGCCGCGACGACCACGTAGACAGCAACACGGGGTCGATGCCCTCGATCTCTCGCACCGCACGCTTCCCCTGCGGTGAGGGACGCTCGACGAACGCGACGCCGAGTCGCTGCGTCAGGCCCGCTTCGAGGTGGGTGTTGTAGTGCTCGGAGGCCATGACCTTGGCCTTGAACAGCATCCGCCCGTCCAACGTCAACCACCGTCCGCCCTCCTCCGGCAGCGACTGGACCTTGTTCGAGACCACGACGTGGGTGTGCAGGTCCGGGTCCCCGGTCCGCGAGTCGCGGTGGTCGAACGCCGCCGCCACCAACCCGACCACGGGCACCTGCCGGATCCCGCCCTTGCCCACCCGCGTGAACGCGACCTCCTTCTCCAGCACGGCGAGGGTCGCGCGGACCGCGTCCCGGTGCGCGGCCTGCACCTGGCGGGCGATCTCCGGAGGGGCGAGGGCCCACAGGGTCGAGACCGACTTCACCGGCGAGAACGTCAGGTCGAACCCCGCCACCGGCACCTGCGCCGGCCGCGACGCCCGCGCGACGAACCTCGTCAGCTCGTCCTCGTCCACCGGTGCCCGACCGAGCTGTTCCACGAAGACGTCCCGGGCGACTCGGGTGCGGATCCGCGCCCGCTCGTCCGCCGGGATCGGAGCGTTCCACGCCAGACCCCTGGCGGTGTTGTGCTCGCTGAACGCACGAGCGGTGACCTGCCGCAAGGTCGTCTCCTCGAACGTCGGGAACGCCCGCCCCAACCCGCCCCACCCGTTCGCTGCCGCGTGGGGTTCACCGGAGCGCGGGTGGCGGCCCTGCCCAAACAGCAACCGCATCTGCTCCTCGGTCACCACGTCCCCGGGCTGCAGGTCGAGCCCGGCCAGGCCGGCCCCGAGCCACCGCCCCGGCGCCTCACCCTTCTCCTCGTAGTACGACGCCAACCCGGCCTGCCGGCGCTCCGTCGCATCGTGCTGGGCGACCTGGCCCGTCAGGTAGGTGTACCCACTCCCCGCGGCCAGTTTGTGCAACGTCATCACACCTACCAAAAGCCGCGATCCCCAGCGCGGGCGTTCACCAATTTCGGGACGAACCTCACCGAGTGCACCAGGTGTGTTCCTCAGGTGGGGCGGGTGACGTCCTGGTGAGTGCTCGATATCCCTTGGACGCGTCTGCGGCTGCGCGCGGTTCCGCGACTATGTCGCGCGAAGGTGCCGACGAGGGAGGGGTGAGCGGGCGTCGCCGTCACGCTGGGCGGGTGGCCAGGTAGACCGTGCTCGTGGACTGTCCGCCTTGTAGCGGGTTGGGAAACGTAACGATGTCGGCGTGCACGTCCGTGAACTCGGGTCGCAGCATCTCTAGGTAGCTCTCGTCCGGCGGGTCGTTGGACCAGAGTGCGTAGACGCCTGCGGGGCGGAGGAGACGAGCCAGGGCCTGGGTACCCGACGGTTGGTAGAAGGAGGTGCTGTCGTCGGCGAGTAGATGGCGCGGTGAGTGGTCGATGTCGACGATGATGGCGTCCACGGGGATGGCCACAGGGTCCGAGTGGAAGCCACCATCTCTCGACATGGCGAAGAAGTCCCCGTGGAGGAGCCGGCAGCGCGGGTCGGTGGTGAGCTGTTCACCGAGCGGGACCAGGTGCTCTTGGTGCCAGTCGATGACCGGTTGAAGAGTCTCGATGACAGTGAGCTCGCTGACCCGTTGGTCCTCCAGGACGGCCCGAGCGGTGTAGCCGAGACCGAGGCCGCCGACGACCACCCGGATATTCGTTCCGGTGATCCGTGCGAGGGCCCGGCGGGCGAGTTCCTCCTCGGAGACGGTGAACATGCTGGACATGAGGAACTCGTCACCGAGCTTGACCTCATGCACGTCGGTCCCGGTGACCGGCTCGCGCCGACGACGCAGGCTCACGTCGCCGATGGGTGTGCGGGCCCAGGCCAGCTCCTCGAAACGTGCGCTCATGTGATGTCCGATCTGGTCATGCTGCTCGTGCCCTGGTTGCTGTCGTCCATTCCCACCACAGGGGCAGGGTGAGTCTACTCTGACGCTTCGGTAGGGTTGCCCGGCCTGATCGTTCCGGCCCGCGCCTGCGCCGAGGTCGCGCGTCACCCATAGGTCAGTGGTCCGCCATCGGACTGCTGACATCGTCCCGACCTCAGGAGGCTCATCTGTGATGACCCGTGCCGACAAAGTACGCGGGGTGCGGTCACGACCGGGTGCCCGAACCCCGGGGGGCTTCTACGGCTGGCATGTCACTGCCTTCGCCGCCGTGGTCCTGGTGGCCACCGGGCCAGGGCAGACAGTTGGCGTCTCGACCTTCGTGGACCCGATGATCGCCGACCTCGGCGTGGACCGGGCGACCATCTCGACGGCGTATCTGGTCGGCACCCTCACCGGCGCATTGGTCCTGCCCAGGATCGGCCGCCTGGTCGACCACTTCGGGGCCCGCCGGTGCATGCTCGTCATCGGCGCGGCCTTCGGCGCGGTCCTGGTGGCCATGTCCTTGATCGGAGGTCTGCTGGGTCTGCTCCTGGGCTTCATGGGAATCAGGTCGCTGGGTCAGGGGGCGTTGGGTCTGACCGCGACCACCGTGGCCGCCCACTGGTTCGACCGGCACCGCGGTCGAGCCCTGGGGCTGGTGTCGGCCGTCGGCAGCGCCGGCATCGCACTGGTCCCGCTCGCGGCCGAGCTGCTGATCAGCACCCAGGGCTGGCGGGTGGCATGGGTGGTGCTAGGCCTGCTGGTCTGGCTGATCGTCCTCCCGGTGGCCGGTTGGGGGATCCGTGATGACCCGGCCCAGCTGAGTCAGCTGCCGGACGGCGACCGTCCCGAGCGGGACTCGCCGACGCCACCGCGGTGGGGGATGACCCGCCGCCAGGCCTTCGCTCACCCCTACTTCTGGGTTCTCACGGCTGGCGTGGCCGTGTCGGGACTCTTGACCACCGCGGTCGCTTTCCACCAGTTCAGCATCCTGGGGGAGCGAGGGCTGTCCAGCGCTGCAGCCGCCGCCAACTTTCTTCCGCAGACGGTTGCTGGGCTGCTGGCGACGCTGCTGGTCGGGCACCTGATCGACCGGGTCGATGTGCGTGTCGTGGTGGCGCTGTCCATGGGTCTGCACTCGGCAGCGCTGGTGGGGCTCACGTTCGTCAGCCCGGGCTGGTCAGCGGTCGCCTTCGGCGTGACGATCGGTGCGGCAAGCGCAGCCATCCGGATCACGGAGGCGGCGGCGGTGCCGGCGTGTTTCGGGTTGCTGCACCTGGGGGCGATCCGAGGTTTCGTGGCGTCCGTGGGCGTCGGGTCGACCGCCTTCGGGCCCTTGCTCTTCGCGCTCGGGCACGATCTGACCGGTTCCTACCGCGTCGTGGTCCTCCTGTGTGCCCTCATGCCGCTGGCCGTGGCCGCCGCCGGCGTGGTGCTGCACCCACCCGCACCCGTGTCAGCCAAGACCGACCAGCCGCAACACTGAAGCAGCAGACGGGCGAAGAAGGAGGGACCCTCGGTGCTCACCCAGGTGTAGGGCCGGACGCCGGTGAGGTGTGCACCCGACCGAGCCTGCGGGTGAAGGCCTCGGCCTTGGCGGTGGAGGCCTTCAGCTCGGCGATGCGCTCCTGGGCCACACCGCGGGTGTAAGCCACGAGGCTGTGGGCGGCGGTCCTGTCGTGCTCGCTGCTGTGGGGGTCGGCGAGGGCGTCCAGTGCGCGCAAGAGATCCCCGATCTGCTCGATGGAGAAGCCGAGCGGTTTCATCGGCATGATGAGCAAGAGCCGTTCAATGCCGGCCTCGTCGTAGAGGCGGAAGCCGCCCTCGGTGCGGGCTGCGGGCTCGACCAGCCCCATCTCTTCGTAGTAGCGGATGGTCCGGTGCGACAGCCCGGTGCGCTCGGCGACCTCCCCGATGTGGACGAGAGACTCCGCGGCATCGGTCATGAGGGCCCCGGTCTGTCGGCGCGGAACATGGGGAGCAGGCTACCGTCCGGCAGCTGGGACTCGATCGTGCTCAGGCGCCACTTGTTCGTGAACAAGGCGACGAGGGTTCCGTCGGTGCGGCGCAGCACCTCGGCCCCGTGCTTGCCGTCCACGACCGGGGTAGCCGTCGGCGTGGTGCGGCGGGCGACCTCGTAGTCGAGCGACTCGAGGACGGCAGGGGCGCCGAACTCGTGCTCCAGGCGGTGGGCGGCGACCTCGAACTGCATCGGGCCGACGGCGGCGAGGACGGGAGCCTGGGCGCCGCGGCGGTCGGAGACAAGGACCTGCACCACCCCCTCCTGGTCGAGGAGGTCGATCCCGCGACGGAACTGTTTCGACCGGCCGGTGTCCCTCGGTCGCACGACGGCGAAGTGCTCGGGCGCGAAGCGCGGCAACGGCGGGTAGCGCACCGTCGCCCCCTCGTGGAGGGTGTCCCCGACGCTGAGGGCCTGGGCGTTGACCAGCCCGACGACGTCGCCGGGGTGAGCCTCGTCGATCGTCTCGCGCTCCCTGCCGAAGACGGACTGGGCGTACTTCGTCGGGAACAGCCGCCCGGTACCCGCGTGGGTGAGGACCACGCCGCGCTCGAACCGCCCGGAGCAGACCCTCATGAAGGCGACCCGGTCCCGGTGCGCGGGGTCCATGCCGGTCTGCACCTTGAACACGAACCCGGAGAAGGGACCGTCGACCGGCCGCTCCAGCCCGTCGACGTCGAGCCACGGGCGCGGGGGAGGCGCCAGACTGCGGACCGCGTCGAGCAGCTCGGCGACGCCGAAGTTCAACACGGCCGCGGTGAACAGCACCGGCGTGGCGAGCGCGTCGAGGAAGCTGTCCTGGTCGTGGACCTGCCCGGAGGAGGTGAGCAGTTCCAGCTCCTCCACCGCTGTGCGCCAGTCAGGTCCGTGCCGGCGCGCCGCCTCGTCCGGAGGGATCTTCTCCCGTCCGGCCAGGGTCGCACCGCCCGGGGTGCGGGTGAACTGCGTCATGGCGCCGGTGGCCGGGTCCAGCACCCCGCGGAAGTCCCCGGCGATGCCGACCGGCCAGTTCAGCGGTGTCGGCACGATCCCGAGACGTTGCTCGATCTCGTCCAGCAGCCCGAGCGGCTCCTGGCCAGGGCGGTCCCACTTGTTGATGACGGTGATGACCGGGGTGCGTCGCGCCCGGCACGCCTCGAACAGCTTGAGAGTCTGCGGCTCCAGACCCTTGGCGGCGTCGAGCAGCATGACGGCGCAGTCGACGGCCGAGAGCACCCGGTAGGTGTCCTCGGAGAAGTCGGCGTGACCGGGGGTGTCGAGCAGGTTAAGCACCACATCGTCGACGGTGAGCTGCAGCACGGCGGAGGTGATCGAGATGCCCCGGGCCTGCTCCATGTCCAGCCAGTCCGAGACCACCCCGCGGCGCGAGCCCTTGCCGTGGACGGCGCCGGCCTCGGCGATCGCGCGGGCGTGCAGAGCCAGCGCCTCGGTGAGGGTGGACTTGCCCGCGTCCGGGTGAGAGATGACCGCGAAGGTGCGACGGCGCGCGGCCTCCGACTCCACGGTGGTCGGGGTGGTCGGACTCATGTGATGCGCCCCTCCGGCAACCGCAGGGCGGCGGCCAGGTCGGTGGTGGTCCACCCCGAGGCGAGCCAGTGGTCGGCCAAGGTGGTGAGGGTATGCCGCGCGTCACCCGACGTGTCCGCAGACCCCCAGGTGCTACGCACCCAGGTGGCCACCGCCGCCGGGTCGTGACCGGAGCGTTCCAGGGCGTCCAGCCGTGTGGTGGACCCGAGGCGGGTGCCCAGCAGCAGCACGACGGTGGGGTCGAGCCTGGTGCCCTGGTCGGTGAGCTGCTCCTGCGAGCGCTGCAACGCCTGTCGGACCGTGGTGGGCGGGGCCGGCAGAGGGACTGCGGCCGGGACGGGTCGTGGCGGGGATACTCTGCGGTCCCCGACCCGTGCCGGGGCATCCGGGGATCTCGGGCACGAGGGTCGCTGGACAGGTCCGCCAGTCTGTGTGCGCACCGCGGGTGCCGGGGCGTGGCGGTCGACGACTGCCGCCGACACGCACTCCTCGGCCATCGGTGTGTCGGTGGTGCCGACCGACTCGATGACCTCGGTGTCGCAGGAGTGGCACAGCACGACATCACGCCAGCCCATGATCGAGAGCTGGGTGCCGCGGGAGTGGCGTCGCATCACCTGCGGACGGGTGGTCAGGTCCTCACCGCCGCAGGTCGCGCACCGCCGTCCTCCGCGCCACCACGACGTCCCACAGCGGGTGCAGGTCAGCTCGACGTCACCCGCCTCCCGGTCCGGCCGGCCGCGCACCTGGTCGTCGCTGCCGCAGGAGGGGCAGGTCGTGGACGACGGGGAGAACATGCGACCTAGTCTAACGTTGCGGTAGAGTTGATGACGCAGCGATGGCGTGCAGCCATCGCTGCTGCGGTGTCCGGGCCCTGATGCCCTGTGCCCGCCCCCTGCTGACGCCGCCGTCGCCCCCAAATTCTTCGACCTGATCCCGCTATGCCCCGAGGAGCCCCATGACCGAGCCGACCACCACCACGGTCGCCACCGAACCCCATACCCACGTGGTGCCCGAGGCCGGCGAGCGGGAGACTTCCACCCGCGCTGCCCTCCGCAACCCCCGCCGGCTCCGGACCGAGGTGCTCGCCGGTCTCGTCGTCGCCCTCGCACTGATCCCCGAGGCGATCAGCTTCTCCATCATCGCCGGGGTCGACCCGCGGGTCGGACTCTTCTCCAGCTTCGTCATGGCCGTCACCATCGCCTTCGTCGGCGGCCGCCCGGCGATGATCACCGCCGCGACCGGGGCCATCGCCCTGGTCATCGCCCCGGTCGCCCGCGAGTACGGGCTCGACTACTTCATCGCTACCGTCCTGCTCGCAGGTGTGCTGCAGATCGTGCTCGCGGTCCTGGGGGTGGCCAAGCTCATGCGGTTCATCCCCCGCATGGTCATGGTCGGCTTCGTCAACGCCCTGGCCATCCTCATCTTCATGGCCCAGATCCCCTACCTCATCGACGTGCCCTGGCTGGTCTACCCCATGGTCGCCCTGGGGCTGCTCATCATGGTCGGCCTCCCGCGCCTGACCACCGCCGTCCCCGCCCCGCTCGTCGCGATTGTCGTCATCACCGCCCTGGCCTGGGCGGCCGGCTGGCAGCTGCCCGACGTCTCCGACCAGGGCGAGCTGCCCCGCTCGCTGCCCGAGCTGTTCATCCCGAACGTGCCCCTCACCTTGGAGACCCTGCAGATCATCGGCCCCTACGCCCTGGCCATGGCCCTGGTCGGCCTGCTCGAGTCGCTGATGACCGCCAAGCTCGTCGACGGCGTCACCGACACGCACAGCAACAAGACCCGCGAGAGCTGGGGCCTGGGCGTGGCCAACCTCGCCTCCGGCTTCTTCGGTGGCATGGGCGGCTGCGCGATGATCGGCCAGACCATGATCAACGTCAAGGTCTCCGGCGCGCGCACCCGGATCTCGACCTTCCTGGCCGGGGTGTTCCTGCTCGCCCTCGTGGTCGGTGCCGGACCGGCCGTCGGCATGATCCCGATGGCCGCGCTCGTGGCCGTCATGATCATGGTGTCCGTCGCCACCTTCGACTGGCACAGCGTCCACCCGGGCACCTTGCGCCAGATGCCCTACAGCGAGAACCTCGTCATGGTCCTCACCGTCGTGGTCACCGTCGTGACCCACAACCTCGCCTACGGCGTGCTCGTTGGCGTCAACGCCGCGATCATCCTCTTCGCCCGTCGCGTGGCCCACTTCGCCTCCGTCGACAAGGTGATCGAGACCGATGTCGACGGCGACGGAACCCCCGACGTCCGCACCTACAAGGTCTCCGGCGAACTGTTCTTCGCCACCAGCAACGATCTCACCTACCAGTTCGACTACGCCGGTGACCCGCAGAAGGTCGTCATCGACCTCTCGGACAGCCACATCTGGGACGCCTCCACCGTCGCCGCCCTGGACGCCGTCCAGACCAAGTACGACCGCCTCGGGAAGAAGGTCGAGATCACCGGCCTCAACTGGTCCTCCGCGGCCCGTCACGGACAGCTCACGGGCAAGCTGGGGGACGGGCACTGAGCCGGTGGACGACCGAATCGGCACCGGGCGCCCGCGTCCATGCCCCCTGATCTCCAGGCACGTTCAAGGCACGAAGCGCAAGAAAAGAGGGCCGTTGAACCCGCGTTTCCGCAGGTCAACGGCCCTCCCGTGCCATGGTCGGGGTGACAGGATTTGAACCTGCGACCTCTTCGTCCCGAACGAAGCGCGCTACCAAGCTGCGCCACACCCCGTGGCTCGTGCGCGGGCCCGACCGGGCCGCACGCAGCGTCCGCAAGGATAGCCCACGCCGACCGTCGCGGCTAAATCCGTGGGACTGTCCGAGGGCACCCGTAGGTTGGTGGCATGGACGACGACGTCAGGGGGTTCCTCCACAGCTTCGCGGAGCTGGTGGAGATGGCGCACCGCTCGATGGGGGCGCAGGACGGTGAGCCGCTCGCGGACCGGTTGACGGCATACCTCGGCACCCCGGTCGCCGACGTGGCCGTCGTGACCGAGGAGGTGATGAACCACCGGTACGCCGACTGGGACGTCGCGCTGGCGGAGGTCGCGGGGCGGGACCCGCAGGCCGCGGAGGTGGGGGTCGGTGGTGGTGACATGCGCCATCACGTGTCTCTCGGGGACCTCGTGGGCAGTGGCCACGGCCGGGCGTCCGTCGGCCAGGTGGACTACGTCTCCGTCGCGGTCGGCCCGCAGGAGCACCGGCGGGCGATCGGGCTGGGTCTGCGCCTCTTCCGGTATGCCGGGCACCCCGTCGTGGTGATGCAGCGCAAGGGCAACCCGCAGTACGGCCGTGACCGAGGGACCCTGGAGCTGCTGTGCGTCGACGAGGACACCCGGACAGCCCTTCTCGACGAGCTGCGCGCCGTGGCGCTGGAGCGCAGCGTGCTGCGGGGGCAGGTCATCGCCTTCGAGTCCTCGGGGTACGGCCCGGAGGCGCAGGGCGTGACCTTCCTCCCTCGACCCGACGTCGGCGAGGACCAGGTCGTGCTGCCGCACGGGTCGCTCGACCGGATCACCGCGCACGTGAGCGGCATCGCCGAGCACGCCGACACCCTCCGACGTCACGGCCAGCACCTCAAGCGCGGTCTCCTCCTCTACGGTCCGCCGGGCACCGGCAAGACCCACACGGTCCGGCACCTCGTCTCCCGCAGCCCGGACCACACGGTGGTGCTGCTGGCCGGCGAGTCGCTGGGCTACATCTCGCTGGCCGCCTCGTTGGCCCGTGCCCTGCAACCCGCCGTCGTGGTCCTGGAGGACTGCGACCTGGTCGCCGAGGACCGGAGCATGGGGCCTGGTGGACGTCCGTTGCTCTTCGAGGTCCTCGACGCCATGGACGGCCTCGACAGCGACGCCGACGTGACCTTCCTGCTCACCACCAACCGGGCCCAGGCCCTGGAGCGCGCGCTGGTCCAGCGCCCCGGCCGGGTGGACCTCGCGGTGGAGATCCCGCTGCCCGACGAGGCAGGACGCCGCCGGCTGCTCGAGCTCTACCAGGCCGACCTCGCCTTCGGGGAGGAGGCGCTGGCGGAGGCCGCGCACCGGACGGAGGGGATGACAGCCTCCTTCGTCAAGGAGCTGGTGCGACGCGCCGTCCTGCTGGCGGCGATGTCCGCGCAGGAGCCGGGGGACGAGCACCTGCGCGAGGCCCTCGACGGGCTGCTCACCAGCCAGGAGGAGCTCACCAGGGTCTTGCTCGGCAACAGCAGGCCCGGAGACGTCGAGGGTTCCATGGCACCGGGGATGACCGCCTGGGAGGAGGGAGGCGGGTGTGGCGACCCCTACGGCTGAGCGCGCCCAGGCGCGGTGAGGGTCAGCAGCGTCGCCTCGGGCCGGCAGCAGAAGCGGAACGGCGTGTAGGGGTTGCCGCCGAGCCCGGCCGAGACGTGCAACCACGCGGCGCCCGGGGGCACGGCGCCGCGCGCTGACCGGGCGCGGCGTGGTGAGGGGGCCGAGCCCGCACCCGGCCACCAGCGGGACAGCCCTCGGGCCCGGGAGGTGTCGAGGTCGCAGTTGGTGACGAGCGCGCCATACCCCGGCACCCGCAGCTGCCCGCCGTGGGTGTGCCCGGCGATGAGCAGCCGGGCACCGTCCGCGGCCATCGGGTCGAGCACCCGTCGGTACGGCGCGTGCGTGACGCCGATGGTGAGGTCCGCGCCAGGATCGGCCGGTGCCGACACCCGGGCGTAGTCGTCGAGCCCGAGGTGGGCGTCGTCGGTCCCGACCAGCTCGAGGGTGACCCCGCCGGTCTCGATGCGGACGCGGCGGTGGGCGAGGTCGACCCAGCCGCGTGCCGTGAGCCCGTCGACGAGGTCCTGGGTGGGGAGCCGCTGCGGGGTGAGGTCGGCACCCTTGCGATGGCTGTCGTTGATGTAGC
Organism: Serinicoccus sediminis; assembly: GCF_004153545.1. Taxonomy (GTDB): domain Bacteria; phylum Actinomycetota; class Actinomycetes; order Actinomycetales; family Dermatophilaceae; genus Ornithinicoccus; species Ornithinicoccus sediminis_A. Next base: position 13,368 of record NZ_SDVA01000006.1, read on the forward strand.
GCAGGGGGTTCTTCGCCGTGGGTGGGTAGTAGTCGTTCGAGCCCAGGACGAAGGCCCCCGGGCGGTCGAGCAGGGCACCGTAGGTGTCGAGCGCAGCCGGCACGGCGTCCAGGGCGGCCAGGTGGTCGCCGGTGTGGACCACGAGGTCGGGCTCCAGCTGGGCGAGGCCACGGACCCAGGCGCGCTTGCGGGCCTGCCGCGGCACGAGGTGCAGGTCGGACAGGTGCAGCACCCGCAGATCGGGCGCACCGGGCGGTAGGCAGGGCACGGTCTGCTCCCGCAGGGCGAACCACCGCGGCTCCACCCAGGTGGCGTAGGCCACCAGCCCCGCACCGACGACCGAGCCGGCGGCGAGGGTGGTGCCGAGCGATCGGCGGACGGAGGAGGTCGTCATCGGGTGCGCGCCGGGGACGCTCAGGCGCCCAGCGCCTGCCTCACCGCGGCGGCGACCCGGCCACCCTCGGCGCGGCCGGCCACCCGCGGCTGCAGCACCTTCATCACCCCGCCCATCCCGCGCATGTCGGTGGCGCCGGTCTCGGAGACCGCCGCGCGCGCGAGCTCGTCGAGCTCCTCGTCGCTGAGCTGGGCGGGCAGGTATGCCTCCAGCACCTCCAGCTCGGCCTCCTCCTGGGCCGCGAGCTCGGGACGGTTGGCCCCGGTATAGGCCTCGGCCGCCTCGCGGCGCTTCTTGGCCTCCTTGGTGATGACGCGGAGCACCTCGTCGTCGGAGAGCTCGCGCGCCTGCTTGCCGGCGACCTCCTCGGTCGTCACGGCGGAGAGCGTCATGCGCAGCGTGCCCGCCCGCACCTTGTCCTGCGCGCGCATGGCGGCGGTGAGGTCCTGCTGGAGGGTGGCCTTGAGGCCGGTCTGCTCGGTCATGTCCGCCAGTGTCTCACCCCGGCCGGGAACCTTCTGCGGGATTCCGGAGGCCGTGAGTGGTCGCCTGTCACGCGTCCGGTGCGGCCTGGCGGCGCGTCCTGTGCGGCCTGGCGGCGCGTCCGGTGCGGCCTGGCGGCGCGTCCGGTGCGGCCTGGCGGCGCGTCCGGTGTGACCTGGCGACGCGTCCTGTGCGAGATCAGCCGTTGCCGTTGCCGTTGCCGCCGCCGCCGTTGCCGCCGCCGTTGCCGTCGTCGTCCTGGCCGGGCGGGTCGGTGCCCGGCGGCTCGTCGGGCGGGCCGGGCGTCGGGGCCGGTGCCGGCTCAGGATCCTGGGTGGGTTCCGGCTCGGGCTCGGGCTCCGGCTCGGGGCTGGGCTCCGGCTCCGGAGAGGGCTGCGGCTGCGGGGACGGAGAGGGCTGCGGCTGCGGCGGGGGAGGCGGCTGCGGCTGGGTCTGCCGCGGGGCCGCCTGCGCGGGTGCCGGTGGCGGTGCCGCGGCCTGCTGGATCCCGTTGGACACGTGCAGGGTCAGGGGGTCGGACGTCCGCACGGAGGACCCCACCCCCGGGGTGGTGTAGACGACCGTGCCCTCGGGGCGGCTCGAGGCGACCCGGACGACGGCGCCGGTCAGACCGGCGTCCTCCAGACGCTCCTGCGCCTCGTCGACCGGAAGTCCGACGACCCGGGGGATCGTCACGCGCTTGCCGTTGAGGATCTCGTTGGACGGCTCGTCCCACTCCTCGACGTCCATGCCCTCCGAGGCGACCTCCATGATCCGCTTCCACGTCGGCGCGGCGAGCGAGGACCCGAAGAGCGGACCCTCGATGTAGCGGCCGTTGATCGTGATGTCGACGAGGTCGTCGTCGTAGCGGGCGCCGGCGGGCACGTTGCCCACGAAGACCGCCGTCGACAGCTGGGGGGTGAACCCGGCGAACCAGGTGTTGGTCGAGTCGTTGTTGGTGCCGGTCTTGCCGCCGGCCGGACGGTCGTCGTCCAGGATGGCCTGCCAGCCCGAGCCCTCCATGCTGACGACGCCCTCCAGGAGCTCCACGGCGCCGAGCGCGACGTCCTCGTCGATGACCCGCTCGCACTCCGGCAGCTCCAGCGGCAGCTCCTCGCCGTCGGCGTCGAGCACCTGGGTGACCGGCACCGGCGGGCAGTAGATGCCGCCCGAGGCGAAGGTCGCGTACGACGCGGCCACGGTGAGCGGGCTGGCCGTGTCGGCGCCCAGCACCAGCGACGGGGCGAGGGTGGTCTCGGCGTTGCCGGGGTCGAGCCCGTAGTCCTGGCCGTTGGCGGCGTGCAGGCCCATCTCGGTCATGGTCTCGGCGATGTCGCACGTCCCGACCTGCGAGGCGAGGGTGGCGAACGCGGTGTTGACCGAGAGGGCCGACGCCTTGCGCAGGGTGATCTCGTCGACGTGGTTCTCGTCGTTGGCGTTGCGGACCGCCCAGTGGTCCTCGCCGATCGTGCAGCCCTCGTCGAAGTCGTCGCGGAAGAAGATGCCGGCCGGGAAGACCTCGTCGGCCGGGGGGTATGACGTGGGCCGGTCCTCCGGGTCCTCGAGCCAGACGTTGCCGAAGGTGCTGTCCTCCGGCTCGCGCACCCGGATGTCGGCCTCGACCGGCACGCCCTTCTCCAGCGCGTCCACCAAGGTGTACGCCTTCGCGATCGAGCCGATCGCCATACCCCCGGGGCCGCCGTAGGCGTTGTCGACGTTCCAGTTGACCGAGGTCTCCCGGACCTTGTCGTTGGTGCCCTCCAGGTCGTACTGGGAGGACTGGTTGAAGGCGAGGATCTTGCCGGTGCCGGGCTCCACGACGCTGGCGGCCGAGCCGAGGAAGTACTCGTTGCCCCGCGGGGTCGCGTCCCGCAGGATGTCCTTCATCTCGCCCGAGAGCTCGAGGTCGAGGGTGGTCTGGACGGTGAGCCCGTTGGTGGTGAGGTTCTCCAGCCGCTCGTCCCGGGTCTTGCCCAGGGCCGGCTGCTCCAGCAGCCAGGCCTCGACGTAGTCGCAGAAGTAGGGGTTGGCCGAGCGCAGGCAGGAGCGCTGGCTGTCCCGGATCTCGAGCATGTCCTCGACCTGCTGGGAGCGGGCCTCCTCCAGCTCCTCCTCGGTGATCATGCCCTGGTCACGCATGTTGCCGAGCACGACGTCGCGCCGGGCCTGGGCCAGCTCGGGGTTGGCCACCGGGTTGGTGTTGCTCGGCGAGCGCACGACCCCTGCCAGCAGCGCCGCCTGGGAGACCGTGAGGTCCTCGGCGTTGACGTTGAAGTAGTGCCGGGCGGCCGCCTCGACGCCGTAGACGTTGTCACCGTAGAACGCGAGGTTGAGGTAGCCGACGAGGATCTCGTCCTTGGTGAGCCGCTCCTCGAGGGTGATGGCGTACTTCAGCTCGCGCAGCTTGCGGACGTAGCCCTCCATCCCCGAGCGGGCCTGCGTCTGCGCGTAGGCCGCGGCGTCGTCCTCCTTGATCGCCTGCTGCTGCAGCGCCAGCTTGATGTACTGCTGCGTGAGGGTCGAGCCACCCTGCGTGGTGTCGGTCGTGGTGTTCTGGACCACCGCCCGCGCCAGCGCCTCGACGTCGGCACCGCCGTGCTGGAAGAAGCGCTCGTCCTCGATGGCGACCTGCGCGTCCTTCATGTTCTGGCTGATCTCGTCGCTCTCGACGATGATGCGGTTCTGCGTCGCCGGGGTGGCGAGGATGGTGCCGTCCGCGGCGAGGATGCGCGACTGCTGGGCCAGCGGGTTCTGCTCCAGGTCGCCCGGCAGCTCCTCGAACATGCTCACGCTCTCCCGGGCGGCGAGCCCGGTGGCCCCGACCACCGGCGCCAGCAGACCGGCGCCGATGATCCCCATGAGGACCGAGACGGCGAGGAAGACCCCGAGCAGGGAGGTCACCCGTGCGACAGTGAGAGCAGAGCGCATACCAGACACGGTACGTGAAGAAACTGGGAGGTCCCCGACCCACGCCGCCGCCCCGGCGGGCGGGCGGTCCGCGCGACGGTCCCGGCCGGTAGGGTCGGCCCATGACTGTGCAGCAGTGGGAGTACGCGACCGTTCCCCTCATGATCCACGCCACGAAGCAGATCCTCGACCAGTGGGGCGAGGACGGCTGGGAGCTCGTGCAGGTGGTGCCGGGGCCGGGGGACGGCACCAACCTCGTGGCCTACCTCAAGCGTCCCAAGAACGCCTGAGCGGGCCGCTGTGACCGACCCGCGCCAGGGCGCCGTCGAGAGCCGGCTGGCCGACCTCGGGCACCGGGTGCCCGAGGTCGCCGCGCCGGTCGCCGCCTACGTCCCCGCCGTCCAGCACGGCGACCTCGTCTTCACCTCCGGGCAGGTGCCCTTCGTCGACGGCCGGCTGGAGCTGACCGGCAAGGTCGGCGACGGGCCCGGCCTGGTCGACGCCGAGGACGCCGCGCGCCTGGCCGGGGTGTGCGCGCTCAACGCGATCGCCGCGATCCGGTCGGTCGTCGGGGACCTCGACCGGGTCACCAGGGTGGTCAAGGTCGTCGGCTACGTCGCCAGCGACCCCGCCTTCACCGGTCAGCCTGCGGTCGTCAACGGTGCGTCCGAGCTGCTGGGCCACGCTTTCGGCGAGGCCGGCGTGCACGCCCGGTCGGCCGTCGGTGTCGCCGCCCTGCCCCTCGACGCCCCCGTCGAGGTAGAGGTCGTCGTCGCCGTCCGGGACTGACGTGCCGGGGGACGTCGGCGCCGGGCGGGGCGCGAGCGCCTACCGCGACTTCGCCGTGCCCGAGGCGGTCGCGCGGCACTCCCGCGCCTGGCTGGCGGCTCCTCCCGAGGAGCGGCACGTGGCCGCGCCGCGACCCTCGGCGACGGTGATGCTGCTGCGGGAGGAGCCGCGGCTCGAGGTCTTCGTGCTGCGGCGGGCTGCCGGTATGGCGTTCGCCGCCGGCATGATCGCCTTCCCGGGGGGCGGCGTGGACCCGCGCGACGCCGACGCCGAGGTGCCCTGGGCGGGGCCGGACGTCAGCGCGTGGGCGCAGCAGCTGGGGACGGACGAGGACGCGGCCCGGGAGCTGGTCACCGCCGCGGCCCGCGAGGTCTTCGAGGAGTGCGGGGTGCTGCTGGCGGGCCGCTCGCCGGACACCGTGGTCGACGACCTGCGCGACGAGGTATGGCGTCGCGAACGGGCCGGCCTGCTGTCCCGCGCCCACAGCTTCGCCCAGGTGCTGGCCCGGCACGGTCTCGTCCTGAGGACGGACCTGCTCAGCCTGCGCGGTCACTGGGTGACCCCGGAGTGCGAGCCGCGCCGCTACGACACCCGCTTCCTGGCCGCCCGGATGCCGACCGGCCAGGTGGCCGACGACGAGAGCACCGAGGCCGCGGTCGCCGGGTGGCGCACCCCCGCCGAGATCCTGCAGGCCCAGCAGGAGGGTCGCGACGTGCTGCTGCCGCCCACGCAGGTCATGGTCGAGGAGCTCGCCCGGGTGGCGGACCTCGACGGGTGGCTGCGGCACCGGGCGCCGGTGCCGAAGGTCCTGCCCGTCCCCGTCGAGCACGGCGGCCGGCTGTGGATGCGGGCGCCGTCGCACGAGGCGGTGCCGTGAGACCGGGTGGGGCGGCCGACCCGTCCTGGCAGGGGGGCGCCTGGGGCGAGCGGGCCCACGCGGTCCTGTGCCCGAACCCCTCTCCGATGACGCTGGAGGGCACCAACACGTGGGTGCTGCTCGAGCCCGGCAGCGCCGAGGCGGTCGTCGTCGACCCCGGTCCGATGCACGAGGCGCACCTGGCGGCCGTGCTCGACCACGTCGCGCAGCGGGACGCCCGGGTGGTGATGACGCTGCTGACGCACGGGCACGCCGACCACGCAGAGTCCGCAGACCGGTGGGCGCGGCTCACCGGCGCCCCGGTGCGACGGTACGGGGGCGGCCACGACGACCTCGAGGACGGGGAGCGTCTCGTCGTCGGCGGGCTGGAGCTGCTCGTCGTGCCGACACCCGGCCACACCGCCGACTCGCTGTCCTTCCTGCTGCCGGCCGAGCAGGTCCTGCTGACCGGGGACACCGTCCTCGGCCGGGGGGCCACGGTGGTCGCCTACCCGGACGGCGACCTCACGTCATACCTGGAGTCGTTGGAGCGGCTGCGCACCCTGACCGGCGCCGGGACCGCGACCAGCATCGCTCCCGGTCACGGCCCGGTGGTGCCGGACGCGGCGGGGGTCGTGGAGCACTACTGGCGGCACCGTCACGAGCGGCTGGACCAGGTGCGCGAGGCGGTCGCCCGGGTCCGGGCGGAGGACGACGCGGGGCCGGGTGACCTCGCCGACCGGGTGGTGGGGACGGTGTATGCGGACACCCCGCGCGCGGTGTGGCCGGCGGCACGCCTGTCGGTGCTGGCGCAGCTGGACTACCTGGGGGAGCTCGACGACTGAACCCTCCCCCGCAGGGGGCCGGGGCGAGGCGCGCGGAGCGGGAGGGGTCCTCGGTGGGTCAGCGGGCCCGGCGACGCAGCCGGTCGACGTCCATGAGGGTGACCGCCTTCGCGCCGAGGATGACCCAGCCACGCTGGGCGAAGTCGGCCAGCGCCTTGTTGACCGTTTCCCGGCTGGCGCCCACCAGCTGCGCCAGCTCCTCCTGGGTGAGGTCGTGGGAGACGACGAGACCGGCCTCCGACCGGCGACCGAAGCGGTCGGAGAGGTCCAGCAGCGCCTTGGCGACCCGGCCCGGCACGTCGGTGAAGACCAGGTCGGAGAGCCCCTCGTTGGTCTTGCGGAGCCGGTGCGCCAGCCCGGCGAGCATCTGCATGGCGACCTCCGGGTGGTGGCCGAGGAAGGCGCGCAGCGCGTCGTTGCCGAGGGAGATGAACTCGGTGTCCGACACGACGTAGGCGGTGGTGAGGCGCGGGCCCGGGTCGAAGAGGCTGAGCTCGCCGAACATCTCGCCCGGCCCCAGGACGGCCAGCAGGCTCTCGCGGCCGTCGGCCGAGGCGCGGGCGAGCTTCACCTTGCCCTTGGTGATGACGTAGAGCGAGTCCCCCGGGTCCCCCTCGTGGAAGACCACGTCCCCCCTGGCGAGGCGGCGCGGGCTCATCGAGTCCATGAGCCGGTCGGCCGTCGCGCCGTCGAGTGCGGCGAACAGCGGTGCTTTCATCACGACGTGCCGGTCCACCGCCTCATGGTGCCATGACCAGCGACGGAATGAGGTCCGGGTGTGTCGGCCCCCGACCGTAGGGTGGAGGCGTGAGCGTCGACGACCAACCCGCCGGGCCCGGCCCGCAGACGCCGACGGGGGAGAGCCCGTTGGCGCTGACCCGCCGGGCGCGCAAGATGTACCGCCTGCTCCACGAGCACTACCCGGACGCGCGGTGCGAGCTGGACTTCGAGGACGCCTACCAGCTCCTCGTGGCCACGGTCCTGTCCGCCCAGACGACCGACGTGCGGGTCAACGGCGTGACACCGACGCTGTTCGCGCGCTACCCCGACGCGCACGCCCTGGCCGCGGCGGACCGCACGGAGGTCGAGACGATCATCCAGCCGACCGGGTTCTTCCGGGCCAAGACGGAGTCGCTGCTCAAGCTGGGCGCGGGCCTGGTGGAGCGGTTCGGGGGGCAGGTGCCCGGCCGCCTCGCCGACCTCGTGACCTTGCCCGGCGTGGGTCGCAAGACCGCCAACGTCGTGCTGGGCAACGCCTTCGACGTCCCCGGCATCACCGTGGACACGCACCTCGGCCGGCTGGTGCGTCGCTTCGGCTGGACGCAGGAGACGGACCCGGTCGCCGTCGAGCACGCCGTGGGCGCGCTCTTCCCCCGCCGGGACTGGACGATGCTCTCGCACGTCCTGATCTTCCACGGCCGACGCACCTGCCACTCCCGGAAGCCGGCGTGCGGTGCCTGCCCGGTGGCTCGCCTCTGCCCGGCCTACGGCGAGGGGGAGACCGACCCGGTGGCTGCGGCGCGGCTGGTGCGCCCGGGGCCGCGGCGGTGAGCGAGCAGCCCACCGGCGGTTGGCCCCCGCCGCCCTGGTTGAGCGACCTCGTCGCGACGATCCCGAGCCTCCCCGGCGAGCGCTTCAGCCGCTTCCTGCCGCCGCCGGAGGGAGGACGGCGTCGCTCCGCCGTCCTGGTGCTGTTCGCGCCGGGGGTCGAGGACCCGGGTGACCCCGAGGCCACCACGGTGGTGATCACCGAGCGCGCCCACACGATGCGTTCCCACGCGGGCCAGCCCGCCTTCCCCGGCGGCGGGACGGAGGCGGGCGACGTCGACGCGGTGGCCACGGCCCTGCGTGAGGCCGCCGAGGAGGTGGGCCTCGACGGGTCGGGGGTCGAGGTCCTGGGCGAGCTGCCCACCCTCCACATCCCGGTGTCGGGCTACGACGTCACTCCGGTGCTGGCGTGGTGGCGCACGCCTGACCCGTCGTCGCTGTGGGCGAAGGACGTGAGGGAGGTCGCGCGGGTCCTGCAGCCACCCGTGCGGGAGCTCGTCGACCCTGCGCGACGCTTCCGGGTGCACCACCCCAGCGGCTTCGTCGGGCCGGCGTGGGAGGTGGAGGGGCTACTGGTGTGGGGCTTCACGGCGGGCCTGCTGGACCGCATCCTGGACCTCGCCGGCATCGCACCGGACTGGCCCGACGCCCCCACCCGGCAGCTCGAGCTCTGACCGGCGTCGCGGGCGTCAGTCGCGGGCGGTCTCCAGCGCGGCGCTGCGGTGCTGCCCCTGGGCGGCGGCCTTCACGGTCTCCACCGTCTCCTTGCCCTCGCGGATGGCCTTCTCCGGCTTGCCGTTGACCTTGGTGACCTGGCCCTTGCCGACGAGAGCGAGGATGCCCGCGACGACGAACAGGACCGCGGCCACGATGAGCAGCGAGGCCCACCAGGGCAGCCAGATGGCGAGGACCCCGGCCAGGCCGAGGAAGAGCAGGCCCAGGCCGTAGAGACCGAACAGGGCGGCCCCGGCGAACATCCCGGCACCCTTGCCCGCGTGGGTCACGTCCTGCTTGATCTCGGCCTTGGCGAGCTCGATCTCACCCCGCATGATCTGCGAGACGTCCAGGGTCACATCGGACACGAGCTGACCGAGCGAACGCTTGTCGGCGGACGTGGCCGGTGCGGTGCTGTCGGTCTTGGCGGGAGTTGACATGCGGCCGATCGTATCCCGGTCGCCGGGGTGGCGCAGGATCGGTGGACCGGCATCGGTGGTCAGCCGGGACCCACCCGCTCCCGGACAGCACGGTGCCCGCCCGGCACCCCCTGTTCAGTGCCGAGCGGGCACTCGTGTCGACAACCGGTCCCGTGACAGCCGGCAGAGCCGCGCCCTCCGAGGAGGGGGCTCCTGGGTCGATGTGTCCAGTCTGCCAGTGGGCCGGCGGTGCCCTGAACCACTTTTGGCAAAGATTTGTTAAAGACTTCCCAGTAGTGTTTCCGCTGGTCAGAATGCCTCCCCCGTAGGGGTGAGGAAGCCATGCAGGCCTGGGTGCCGGCGGGTCCTAGGGTGACCTGATGAGCACTCCGCAGGACGCCCTCGAGGCGCTGGCCGCCCTCCCCGGCGTGCAGGAGGGGATGGACCGTGCACGGGAGGCCTGCACCGCTCTGTGCTGGCACGAGGGGCTGCGCCGTCGCACGGCCGAGGCGGCAGCCGAGTCCCGCGTCCGGGGAGCCACGGCGTCGGCCCTGCTGGAGGGGGCCGAGCCCGCCGGGTCGCAGGGCAGCGTGTCGGTGGTCCGTGACCTGATGCGCGGCGCCCTCGCGGACGCACCCGACGCCGACCCGCTCTGGCGGACCGTCCGCGCCGCCGCCCGGGTCACCGCCCGGACCGAGAGGGTGACCCAGGCCGAGCTGGGTGCACCTGCCCAGCTGCTGGCCGGTCTGCACACCGCCGCGGCCGCAGGTCTGGTCGCCCAGCACGAGGTGGGACGGCCCCGGGGGGCGGGTGAGCCCGGCGAGGGGGTGGCGGTGCTGGGGGACGCGCCGGACGCCGACGCCGCTCGAGCCCGGCTGCAGGCGGTGCACGGTCTGCTGCAGGCCGTCCCCACCGGTCGTCAGCCCGCCCTGCTCGTCGCCGCGGTCGCGCACGCGGAGATCGTCGTGGCGCGGCCCTTCGTCGTCGGCAACGGTCTGGTGGCCAGGGCGGTGGAGCGCGTCGTGCTCCGCGTGTCGGGACTGGACCCGACCGGGGTGGCGGTGCCGGAGCACGGGCACGCCGACCGGGCCGGTCAGGACTACCGGGGCGCCCTGGTCGCCTACGCCTCCGGCACGCAGGACGGCGTGCGTCTGTGGCTGGAGCACTGTGCCGAAGCCGTCGTGCGCGGCGCTGCCGAGGGGGGTCGGGTCGCCGACGCCGTCCGTGCGGGGCGTCTGGGCTGACGACGACGTGGTGCTGGTCCCGGAGGCACTGCCCGCGACGGGCGTTCCGGGCCGGCTCCCGACGTCCATGGTCGGCGTCCCGGGCCGGCTCACCACGTCCATGGGCCGCGTCTCTGACCGGCTGACCACGCCCACCTCGAGCCGCTGCGGACGGCGCTCGTGAGCCAGTCGCTCGCCACGGCTCGGGTGCCCTGCCCGAGGTCCGTTCCGACACGCTCCGACAGGCCCTCCGCAGCTTGCATCGCGCCTCGTCAGTCATGCATACTGGTCGGACAGCGCTCCTCGAAAGAGTTGCAGCGCGGGTGTTCAGGGTCATCCCCCCCTGATCCTGGACACCGACGGCCCCGGCTCCCCCCGCCGGGGCCGTCCCCTTTCCCCCTCCGTCCGCGAGCACCGTCACGTGTCGTGACCCCCTCGCGAGCCCACGGGCGATGCTCCGGCGGCATGGTCCACATGGTCGGCCTGCATCACGCCCGGTCCACAGATCGCTGGCGCTGCCTGGCGCAGCCCGGAGCGCACGGGCGAAGGTCGGGGCATGACCACGCCGACGCGTCCGACGGGGCCGGACCTCCTGGCCGCACTGGGGCCGCTCGCTGCGCTGCTGGAGGACCCGCACGTCACCGATGTGCTCGTCAACGGGGAGGCCGGGGTATGGGTCGACCGGGGTCGAGGGGCGGAGCGCGCCTCGGCCCGCCTCAACGACGACCGCAGCGTGCGTCGACTCGCGGTCCGGCTCGCAGCCCTGGCCGGCCAACGGCTCGACGAGTCGAGCCCGTGGGTGGACGGGCTGCTGCCAGGAGGGTTGCGGCTGCATGCCCTCCTCCCGCCCCTGGTGGACGGCGGGGCGCACCTGAGCCTGCGGGTGCCGCGGACCGAGGTGCCCCGCCTGGAGGACCTGACCGCCTGGGGTGCCCTGGATGCGTCGGCCGCCCGGGTCCTGGAGGCCGTGGTGCGGTCCCGGGTCTCGTTCCTGGTCAGCGGCGGCACCGGCACGGGCAAGACCACGCTGCTCGGGGCGCTGCTGTCGCGCTGCGCGCCGAGCGAGCGGATCGTGGTCGTCGAGGACGTCCGTGAGCTCCGGGTCCGGCACCCCCACGTCGTGCACCTGCAGGGCCGGGCCGCCAACATCGAGGGGCGTGGCGAGGTGACGATGACGACCCTCGTGCGGCAGTCGCTACGCATGCGGCCCGACCGGGTCGTCGTGGGAGAGGTGCGGGGTGCGGAGGTGCGCGAGCTCCTGACCGCCCTCAACACGGGGCACGAGGGCGGGTGCGGCACCGTGCACGCCAACACGGCTCGTGACGTCGTCGCCCGGTTCACCGCGCTCGGTGCTCTCGCCGAGATGTCCGGTGACGCGGTGCGCGCGCAGCTCGTCAGCGCCATCGAGGTGGTCCTGCACCTCGACCGGGACGCCGACGGTCGCCGCCGGCTGCGCGAGGTGGCGATGCTGCGGTCCAGGGAGGACGGGCTGGAGTGTGTCGCCGCGCTGACAGGTGGCCCCGGCTCCTGGGCAGCCGGTCCTGCGTGCCGTGAGCTCGCCCGCCGCATCGGCCTGGCGCACGAGGAGCTGGTGTGACGGCGCTGCCCGGGCCGGTCACCGGCCAGCTGCTGACGCTCGCCGTGCTGGCCGCTGCCGTCGTGCTGATATGGAGGAGCCCTGCCCACCCGGGAGCTGGTTCGGGGGACGGGCCGACCCGCGCCGGGGCCGGTGCGGGGGACGGGTCAGCCCGCCCGGACGCCGGTGCGGGCGACAGAGCAGCCCTGCCGAGCGCTGGTCCGGCTGACGGGCCGGCCCGGAGGTCCGGGGCATGGCTGAAGGCGGCCAGGCGGGTGCTCGCCCGCCGGCTGCGCTCGCCGGGGCTGGCCCCGGACGTCGAGGAGCTGCACGTCGTCGACACCGTCGCCGCGGCGCTGGAGGGCGGTCTGCCGGCGAGCCGCGCGGTCGGTCTCGCCCTGGACCGCGCCGTGACACACCCACGGGGCGGCAGCCCGGAGTGGGACATCGTCGTCCGGGCCGCACGGGAGGGTGATCCCCTGGCGCCGGCCTGGGAACGGCTGGCGCGCAGGTCGGGCACGCCCACCCTCGGCGCGGTGTCGCGGGCCTGGACGGTCGCGGCCCGCTCGGGTGCGCCGCTGGCCGAGGCCCTGCGGGTCAGCGCCCTCGTGGCACGGGAACGTCGACGCCTGGAGAGCGCCGTGGACGCGGCCAGCGCCGACGCCCGCGCGACCGCGACCGTGCTGACCTGCCTGCCGCTCGCAGGGATCGCCCTCGCCGCGGTGCTGGGCGTACCACCCACGGTGCTGTACGCGAAGCCCGCCGCCTGGACCTGCCTGGCCGCGGGTGCCGCCCTACTGGTGCTCGGCCAGGTGCTGGTGCGCCGCCTCGTCGCGGACGTGCTGAGGAGCGCCCAGTGACCCCGGCCGCGTGGACCCTCGTCCTGCTGACCGCGGCTGCCGCAACCGTCCCATTGCTGTGGTGGCCTCCGACCCCGGTGCGTTGGACGCCCCGTCGGGTCCGGCGACACCCGGCGGCGCGCGCCGGCGCGGCAGCCGGGGTGCCCGAGGCGCTGGACCTGCTGGCGCTGGCCCTGCAGGGAGGCAGCTCCCTGGGGTCCGCCTCCCGCCAGGTCGCCTCGGTCCTGCCCCCGCCGCTGCGCGACGAGCTGGACGGCGTGGGGCAGGACCTGATGCTGGGCCTGGACCCGGCGCCCAGCTGGGAGGCGGCCGGCCCTCGCTGGCGTGCCGCCCGGCTGAGCATGGAGATCGCTGCGCTCGCCGGGGTCGCGCCGGGGCCGGCACTGCGGCAGGCGGCCACCGACCTGCGGCGTCACGCCGTCGCCAGGGTGGAGGTCGCGACCGCGCGGCTGGGGGTCCGGCTGGTGGTCCCGTTGGGGCTGGCCTTCCTGCCCGGGTTCGTGCTGAGCACGGTCGTGCCCCTCGTCCTCGCCCTCGTCCGGGACCTGTCCTGGTGAGGGCCCCATCAGCTGACCGCACGCGGTCACCCAGGCGTGCGTCTCGCCGTGAGGCGCACCCACCCACAAGGAGGGGAACCCATGAAGAAGAACACCACCATCACTCTCGCGGCCGCCGTGCGGCAGCTGCGGGAGCGCCGGGAGGCCGGGATGACCACCGCGGAGTACGCCGTCGGCACGATCGCCGCCTGCGCCTTCGCCGCGGTGCTGCTGGCGATCCTGCAGTCCGGGGCCGTGCAGGGGGTCGTCACGTCGGTCATCACGACCGCGCTGTCGGTGTCGTTGTGACCCGTCGCGGGCATCGCGGTGGCGACCGGGGGATGGTCAGCGCCGAGCTGGCCCTCACCGTCCCGTCGATCCTCCTGGTGCTCGCGATCTGCCTGACCGCCCTCAGCCTGGGGGTGGACCAGGTCCGGTGCGAGGACGCGGCGCGCGTGGCAGCGCGCGCCGCGTCCCGTGGCGAGGCCACCGACGCCGTTCGCGACGCGGCCCTGCAGCGGGCGCCCCAGGGGGCCAGTGTCGCCGTCGAGGAGGACGCCGTCGGGGTGCGGGTGGTCGTCGAGGCGCAGGCCCGCGACCGGCTCCTCCCCGGTCTCCCCGGCGCGGTGGCGACCGCGGAGGCGGTCTGGGAGCCCGGGGTGCGACCGTGAGGAGTGAGGGCGGGCCGCGGGGGAGGAGGCATCAGCGGCTGCCCCCGCCGGGCGGCCAGGGGCACCGACCGACGCCGTCGATCGGTAGGGAGGACGCCCCGTCATCGTGGGTCGGCCACGGGCGCCGCCCGGCTACGTCGGCTGGGGAGGAGCACGACCCGCCGCTGCCCGTCGGCCTGGAGCGTGTCTCGCCGGAGAGACGTCTGGGCGACGGCCGGGCGATGGTGGAGCGGAGCTGCGTCCAGGCCGGGGCAGGCTCATCCTGCGGATCGCGCCGGGCCCACCACGAACGCGGCTCGGCTGTAGTCATGGCGATCGGCGTGGTGGCCGGCCTCGTCACGATCCTGGTGCTGGCCCTGGGGCTGGTCGCGGTCCTGGTCGCCGGCCAGCAGGCGCGGACCGCTGCCGACCTGGGCGCGCTGGCGGCCGCGGGCCAGCTCGTGCAGGGGGTCGACGACACGGCCGCCTGCGCGCTGGCCGCGCGCGTCACCCAGCAGCACGGCGTGGAGGTGCGCGGCTGCGCCGTCACGCGTCGGGGAGTCTCGCCCCTGCCGGAGGTCACCCTCGAGGTGCACCGGGCCGTGGCAGGAACCCGGTGGACCGTCGACGTGACGGCCCGGGCAGGGGCCTCCCTGGCCCGGACGGGGTGAGCACGCGAGAGCGACCTACCTCGTGCGCTGATGGCCTGCAGAAGACCGCCGCCGACTGTGCGCCGTGGTGGCCCTGTGAGGGCCACGGAGGCGCACGGTGCTCACGGGGTGGCGGGGGCTGTGCGCGGTGGTGGCCCCGTGAGGGCTACGAACGCACACGGTGCATGAAGCCGCGGCGGGGACTGTGCGCGGTGATGGCCCCCTGAGGGCCACCATCGCGCACACTCGAGTTCGGCATGCTCACGCAAGCCGGGCAGGAGCGCCGGGGCGTGCGGATCAGGCTCCGGGGCCGGTCGTGGGGCGCCCGGTGGTGCCGCCCTGACCGGTGCCGCTGCCGCTGCCGGGGGTCTGGCGCGGGAGGATCGGGGTCGACGAGCGGTCCTCGGTGCGGGCCGGGTCCGTGCGCTGCCGGTTGTCGTCCGAGCTGCCCAGGCGGTCGGCGTCCCGCTGCCGCTCGGCACGTCGGTCGGAGTCCTTGGCCTGCCGGCGCAGCTCGCGGACCTCGCGGGCCCGGCGTGCCTTGGAGCGGGTGCCCACCGCGAGCAGCCACAGCCCGCTGGTGGCGGCGGCCAGGGCGATGCCGCCGATGGCGAACAGCCAGATCGGGGTGAGATCCACGTTGAGGACGCCGTAGGAGATCTGGACGGGGTCCATGCCCCGGGTGGCGAGCCACATGTAGATGATGACGGCCAGCGCGACGAGCAGCAGGACGACTCCGAAGACGACCATGGCAGATCCTTTCGAGGAGCAGGCTCGCAGATGACCACGACGACGGGGCCTCCCCGTCCGGGCCGACACTAGCGCAGCGAGGACCCTCCGGCCGGGTGGGACATCCGGTCGAGAGGAGACGTGTTCCAGCACCGCACCAAGGCGGTGCGGTGCAGCCGGTCGAGAGGAGACGGGCCCGAGCCCCGTAGCCGGGCGGGCAGCCAGCCGGGCGGGGTCAGCGGCTCGGCACGACGACCGAGCGTTCGCTCAGCAGGTGCTCGAGGACGGCGACCGCGCCGGCCTTGTCGAGCGGCTCGTTGCCGTTGCCGCACTTGGGGGACTGCACGCACGCCGGGCAGCCCGCCTCGCAGCGGCAGCTCTCGACGAGGTCGCGGGTTGCCGACAGCCACCGGACGGCCTCCTCGAACGCGCGGCTGCTGAAGCCGGCGCCGCCCGGGTAGCCGTCGTAGACCATGACCGTCGGCAGCCCGGTGTCGGGGTGGAGCGCGGTCGAGACCCCGCCGATGTCCCAGCGGTCGCACGTCGCGAGCAGCGGGAGCATGCCGATGGAGGCGTGCTCGGCGGCGTGCAGCGCACCCGGGACGTCCTGCTCGGCCAGCCCGGCCAGGGCGAGCTCCTCCTGGGGCAGGGTCCACCACACCGCCTGGGTGACGAGCGTGCGAGCGGGCAGGTCGAGCGGATGGGTGCCGATGACCGACCCGTCGGGCAGCACCCGCTGGAACGCCGTGACCTGCGTGGTCACCTCGACCCGGCCCCGCGAGAGGGTGGCCGACCCCCAGGTCAGCTCGGTGTGCCGCGCCCTGATGCGGAAGGTGCTCTCGCTGCGCGCACGGGTGGACCAGCCGGGGTCACCCTGGACCACCAGGGCGACCGAGCCCTCGAGGTCGAGCGCGGTCACGACGTAGGGCTCGCCCTGGTGGACGTAGACCGCGCCCTCGTGCACGGTGCTCAGCGCCCGGGCCTCGTCGACCGTGCCGAGGACCCGCCCGCTGCGCTGGTCCACGATCTGCACGGTCTGCCCCGCACCCCGCAGGGCGACGTGGTCGCTGGCCCGGTCCGGGCGCGCCCAGTACCACCCGGTGGGGCGCGCCCGCAGCACGCCGCCCACGACCAGCTGCTCGGCCAGCGTCCGCAGACCGGGGCCGAACCATCGCTCGTCCTCCGGGGTGAGCGGCAGCTCGGCGGCGGCCGCCGCGAGGTGCGGACCCAGCACGTAGGGGTTCTCCGGGTCCAGGACGCAGGACTCGACCGGCGCCTCGAAGATGAGCTCGGGGTGGTCCAGGAGGTAGGTGTCGAGCGGGTCGTCCGCGGCCACCAGCAGGGCCAGGGAGGGGGATCCGCTGCGCCCGGCCCGCCCCACCTGCTGCCAGAACGACGCGCGGGTGCCCGGCCAGCCGGCCATGACCACGGCGTCCAGCCCGGCGATGTCGATGCCCAGCTCCAGGGCGCTGGTGGCGGCGAGCCCCATGACCGTGCGGTCGCGCAGCGCCGACTCCAGCGCCCGTCGCTCCTCCGGGAGGTAGCCGCCCCGGTATGCCGCCACCCGCGCCGGTGGGCCGAGCCGCGCGGCCCACCCGTCCCTGGCCCGGGAGGCGACCTGCTCCACCCCGACCCGCGACCGCGCGAAGGCGACGGTCTGCACTCCAGCCGTCACGAGGTCGGTGAGCAGGTCGGCGGCTTCGCCCACGGTGCTGCGGCGGCGGCCGTCCTCGAGCTCGTCCGGCTGCCAGAGGGCCACGACGGTCTCCCGCCGCGGCGAGGCGTCGGCGGTCACCGCCACCACGTCCTGCCCGAGCAGGGCCCGCCCCAGCGGCTCCGGCTCGGCCACGGTGGCCGAGGCCAGCACGACGGTGGGGGACGCGCCATACCTCGCGGCGACGCGCAGCAGCCGTCTCAGCACGGCGGAGACGTGTGCCCCGAACACCCCGCGGTAGATGTGGCACTCGTCCACGACGACGTAGCGCAGCGACCGCAGGAAGGGCGCCCAGCGCTCGTGCCCGGGCAGCAGGGTGTGGTGCAGCAGGTCGGGGTTGGTCAGGACGTAGTGGGCGTGCTCGCGGATCCACCGCCGCTCCTCGCCCGGGGTGTCCCCGTCGAGGCGCGCCACCCGCACCTCCGGCACCGCGAGGTCCTGGAGCCTGGCCTCCTGGTCGGCGCCCAGCGCCTTGGTGGGCGCGAGGTAGAGGGCCGTGGCGCCGCGGCCGGTCACCGACCGGGTGCCCTCGCTCAGCGCGGTGAGCACCGGCATGAGGTAGCCCAGGGACTTGCCGGAGGCCGTCCCGGTCGACACGATGACGTGCCGGCCCGACCGGGCCAGCTCGGCCACCCTCGCCTGGTGCTCCCACGGCGCGTCGATGCCCTGACCGAGCAGGGCTGCCTTGACGGGCGCGGCGCACCACGGGGGCCAGGGCGCGGTCCTGCCCTCGCGGGCGGGCACCGTCCGCACGTGCCTCAGCCGACCGGCGCGCCCGCCCACGGCGAGGCGCTCCAGGGTGGTCTGCGGGTCGAAGGCCGCGGGGGTCGAGTCGTCCATCTGCGTCCCACGCTACGCCGGTGGACCGACAGGGTCCGCGCACCGCGCGGCACGGGATGCTAGGCGCGCGGACGCGTGGTCATTACAGTGGCCACGTCCGATGGATGTCCAGCGGTCTCGACCGCGTCTCGCCCGCAACGGAGCGGGCCCTCCCAGGAGGCACACATGTCCCCAGTCGCTGCAGCGAGCGAGGTCTCGTTGTCGGGTGCCGACACCTCGATCGTCGTCGTCGTGCTCTGCATCGCCCTCGTCGCCCTGGTCATGGGCTTCATGTTCCGACGCGAGGTGCTCGCCGCCTCGCCCGGCACCGAGGCCATGCGGGAGATCGGCGCGGCGGTGCAGGAGGGCGCCTCGGCCTACCTCGGCCGGCAGTTCCGCACCCTCGCGGTGTTCGCGGCGGTCGCCTTCCTGCTCCTCCTGGCGCTGCCCGCCGACGACATGATGGTCCGGGTCGGGCGCTCGGTCGCCTTCATCTTCGGGGCCGGGTTCTCGGCCTCCATCGGCTGGCTGGGGATGAACCTCGCCACCGCTGCCAACATGCGGGTCGCGGAGGCGGCCCGCACGACCGGGCGCGACGACGGCATGCGCATCGCCTTCCGCACCGGCGGCACGGTGGGCATGGCCACCGTCGGCCTGGGCCTGTTCGGCGCCGCCCTGGTCGTCCTCATCTACCAGGGCGACGCGGCGAAGGTGCTCGAGGGCTTCGGCTTCGGCGCGGCGCTGCTGGCGATGTTCATGCGGGTGGGCGGTGGCATCTTCACCAAGGCCGCCGACGTGGGCGCCGACCTCGTCGGCAAGGTCGAGGCCGGCATCCCCGAGGACGACCCCCGCAACGCCGCGACCATCGCGGACAACGTCGGCGACAACGTGGGTGACTGCGCGGGCATGGCGGCCGACCTGTTCGAGTCGTATGCCGTGACCCTCGTCGCGGCGCTCATCCTCGGCACGGCGGCGCTCGGCGCGGAGGGCGGGCTCGTCTTCCCGCTCGTCATCCCGGCCATCGGGGTGCTCACGGCGATCGTCGGCGTCTTCATCACCAAGGCCAGGGCCGGGGAGAGCGGACTGGCCGCGATCAACCGCAGCTTCTACATCTCCGCCGCCATCGCGGCGGTCGCCTCCGTCGCGGCGGCGTTCGTCTTCCTGCCCACCGAGCTCTCCGTCACCGGGGGCTTCGACCTGCTGGGTGCGGGTGAGGGCGGCCAGCAGGTGAACGCCGCCGTGGGCGCCGCGGCCTCGGTCGTCATCGGCATCGTGCTCGCCGCGTTCATCCTCTGGCTGACCGGCTACTTCACCGGCACCGAGAGCAAGCCCACCAACGACGTGGCGCGGACCTCGCTCACCGGCCCGGCCACGGTCATCCTCTCGGGCATCGGGGTCGGACTGGAGTCGGCGGTCTACACCTCGGTGACCATCGCCGCGGCGATCTTCGCGATCTTCACCCTCGGGGGCGGATCGCTCATCCTGTCCTTGTTCTACGTCGCCCTCGCGGGGTGCGGCCTGCTCACCACGGTCGGCGTCATCGTGGCCATGGACACCTTCGGGCCGGTCAGCGACAACGCCCAGGGCATCGCCGAGATGTCCGGTGACGTGGACGGCGAGGCCGCCCAGATCCTCACCGAGCTGGACGCCGTGGGCAACACCACCAAGGCCATCACCAAGGGCATCGCCATCGCGACCGCCGTGCTCGCCGCGACCGCGCTGTTCGGGTCCTACCTCGACGCGATCCTGCAGGCGCTGGAGACGGCGGGTGACGCCACCGGGGACGTGCTGCAGTCCTTCCTCGTCTTCGACCCGCGCGCCCTCGTCGGGGTGCTCATCGGCGGCGCCGTGGTCTTCCTCTTCTCCGGGCTGGCGATCAACGCGGTCACCCGCGCGGCGGGTGCCATCGTCTTCGAGGTGCGCCGGCAGTTCCGGGAGAAGCCCGGCATCATGGACTACTCGGAGAAGCCGGAGTACGCCCGGGTCGTCGACATCTGCACCCGTGACTCGCTGCGCGAGCTCGCCACCCCGGGCCTGCTGGCCGTCTTCGCCCCGATCGCCGTCGGGTTCGGCCTCGGCGTGGGTGCGCTCGCCGGCTACCTCGCCGGGGCCATCGGCACCGGCGTGCTCATGGCGGTCTTCCTCGCCAACGCCGGCGGCGCGTGGGACAACGCCAAGAAGATCGTCGAGGACGGCAACTTCGGCGGCAAGGGCACCCCGGCCCACGAGGCCACCGTCATCGGCGACACCGTCGGCGACCCGTTCAAGGACACCGCCGGCCCGGCGATCAACCCGCTCATCAAGGTGATGAACCTCGTCGCCCTGCTCATCGCCCCCGCCATCATCGGCCTCACCTACGGCGAGGGCGCCAACGACCTGATCCGCTGGGGGATCGCCCTGGTGGCCCTGGCCGTCATCGTCGTCGCGGTCGTGGTGTCCAAGCGGCGCGACATCGCCATCGGTGAGAGCGACGACGTGCCGGCCACGGCGGTCGAGCGCTGAGCCTGCCACCGCCCTCGGTCGAGGACACCGCCCTCCTGCTCGGCCTGCGCGCCGACCTGGAGGAGGTCGGCTACACCGTCGACGCCCTCGCGGAGGCCCTCGGACCGGTGGCGGTGGCGGCGCTGCACCGCGAGCAGCCGCTGCCCGCGGTGCGGGTCACCGAGGGCTCCTCGGACCCGGTCGCCGTGCTGTGCCGGCTCTTCGCGCTGGGCCGCGAGGTCGGGCGCACGCAGCTCGACGACGCGCTGCCCCGGCTCGGTGCCGACGGTCTGCTCCGGCTGGGCCTGGTGGTCGAGCACGACGGCGTGCTCGCGGCGGCCTGCGACCTGCGCCCCTACGCCACCGAGCAGGAGTCGTGGTGGGTGGTCTCGGACCGCTCGGAGATGGCGACCGGGGGCCCGCTGCCGACGGACCACGTGCTCGGCATCGGGGGTGCCTCGACGACGCTCGCGAGCTGGGCGCCCCGGCCCCGCGTGGAACGGGCCCTGGACATCGGCACCGGCAGCGGGGTGCAGGTGCTGCACCTGGCCGGGCACGCGGCATACCTCGTCGCGACCGACGTCTCGCAGCGCGCCCTGGCCTTCGCCCGGTTCACGCTGGCGCTCAACGGGGTGGACGCGCAGCTGCGGCCGGGCAGCCTGCTGGAGCCGGTGGCCGGGGAGCAGTTCGACCTCGTCGTCAGCAACCCGCCCTTCGTCATCACCCCGCGCCGCACCGGGGTCCCGCTCTACGAGTACCGCGACGGCGGCCGCGCCGGGGACAGCCTCGTGGCGGGGCTGGTGCGCGACCTGCGGGACCACCTGCGGCCGGGCGGGGTCGGCCAGCTGCTCGCCAACTGGGAGCTGCGCCCGGGCGAGGACTGGACCGAGCACGTCCGTGGCTGGTTCGAGGGCACCGGGCTGGACGGCTGGGTCGTCCAGCGGGAGGAGCAGGACGTCGCCGACTACGCCGAGACCTGGGCGCGCGACGGGGGCCACCAGCCCGGGACCGCCGGGTTCGACGACCTGTATGCCGCGTGGCTGGACGACTTCGCCGAGCGCGGGATCGAGCGGCTCGGCTTCGGCGTCGTCACGGTGCAGCGGCCCGGCACGGAGCGCGAGCCGTGGCTGGACCTCATGGACGTCCGCGGTCCGGTCGCCTCGCCCATGGGGCCGACGGTCCTCACCGGCCTGCGGGCCCGCACGTGGCTGGCCGAGCACGGCGACGACGACCTGCTGGACACGCCCTGGCAGGTCGCCGACGACGTCACCGAGGTCCGGACCGGACGCCCGGGCGAGCCCGACCCGCAGGTCATCCAGGTCCGCCAGGGTGGTGGGCTGGGGCGCGCCGTACGGCTGGACACGCTGCCCGCCGGGCTGGTGGGCGCCTGCGACGGCGAGCTCACCGCGCGCCAGCTGTGCTCCGGGTTGGCGGTGCTCACCGAGCACCCCGTCGCCGAGGTGGAGCAGGCCGTGCTGCCGACCCTGCGCGAGCTGGTCAAGGACGGCCTGCTGCGCTGACCCGCGCGGGACAGCCCTCGCGCGACCCGGACGGCCGACCCTCAGAGGGCCCCGAAGCGGTAGGCGCCCCGGGAGATGAAGAACGACCGGCCCAGCTCGGCGCTGCGGCACGTGACGCCGTCCTCGGAGGACAGGCAGGTGGTGTCCCCGACCCGCAGGGTCAAGCCGTACTCCAGCACCGCGGCGTCGGTGTCCTGCACCCCGGTCGTCGGCGCCCCGGCCGCGTCCGCCCACCATCCGCCCTGGTCGGCGGCGGCGATGCCCGAGAGCGGCTCTGGCGGGCAGGTCCAGGCGCCCCCGGCATCGGTGAGCACCATGGTGTCGGCCGTGTCGACCGGGCACTCGCCGACCCCGTCCTCCACCAGGTGGTCGGGATTGGGCGAGTAGGTCTTGTCGAGCAGCTGGCAGGACGCGCTCGGGCCGTTCAGCACGCAGGCGAGGTTGCCGGTGGGCGTGACGAACGCGGCCCGGTCGCCCTGCACGGTGATCGTCGAGCCGTCCTCGGAGACGCTGCGGTCGCCGCGCTCGGGCTCGATGTCGGCAGGCTCGGTGGGAGGGGGAGCCGGCTGCGTGTCGGGTGCGCCCCCGGTGCCGTCCGCCCCGTCGCCGGAGCCGTCGCCCTCGGCCTCGGGCGACCCGGTCGAGGCCGCACCCGCGTCGGACCCCGCCTCGTCCGAGCCCCCGCCCGCGTCGTCGTCGCAGCCCGCGAGCAGCACCGTGCCCAGCGCGAGGAGGACGGCGGCCGACCTCGCCCTGCGGGTCAGGGCACGGCCGCCGTACCGGGTCGTGCCGCTCGTCGGGGTCGTGCCGTTCGCCGCCATAGGGAGCCAGCGTAGCCCGCGGCTCACCATGGGCTACGGTGACGCCCGAGGTCCCGTGTCGGAGGTCGCGACGAATCCGCGGCACACGGGGCGAAGGAGAACCGTGGCACCTGGCACCAAGCTGGTCATCGTCGAGTCCCCGGCGAAGGCCCAGAAGATCGGCGAGTACCTCGGCAAGGACTTCCGGGTCGACGCGAGCGTCGGCCACATCCGGGACCTGCCGAACCCCTCAGAGCTCCCGGCGGAGATGAAGAAGGGGCCCTACGGCAAGTTCGCCATCGCCGTCGACGACGGTTTCGAGCCCTACTACGTCGTCGACGCCGACAAGAAGAAGAAGGTCACCGAGCTCAAGCGGGCGCTCAAGGACGCCGACGAGCTCTTCCTCGCGACCGACGAGGACCGCGAGGGCGAGGCCATCGCGTGGCACCTGCTCGAGGTGCTCAAGCCCAAGGTCCCCGTGCGGCGCATGGTCTTCCACGAGATCACCAAGGAGGCCATCCAGCGGGCCGTCAACGACACCCGCGAGCTGGACACGCACCTCGTCGACGCGCAGGAGAGTCGGCGCATCCTGGACCGGCTCTTCGGCTACGAGGTGTCACCCGTGCTGTGGCGCAAGGTCAAGCAGGGGCTGTCGGCCGGCCGCGTGCAGTCGGTGGCGACCCGCCTCGTCGTGGAGCGCGAGCGCGAGCGCATGGCCTTCACGGTGGCGTCCTACTGGGACGTCGAGGGGGAGTTCGCCCCCGGCGGCAACAGCGGCCAGGGGTTCGAGGCCAAGCTCACCGGCATCGACGGGTCCAAGGTCGCCAGCGGCCGTGACTTCGCCGACGACGGGACCCTGAAGACGAGGAACGCCGTGCAGCTGGACGCCGCGGCGGCCGAGGCGATCGCCGCCGGCACCCGGGAGGCCGACGTCGTGGTCCGGGAGGTGTCGGAGAAGCCCTACACACGCCGTCCCTCCGCGCCCTTCACCACCTCCACCCTGCAGCAGGAGGCCTCGCGCAAGCTGCGGATGAACAGCCAGAGCACCATGCGCACCGCGCAGCGGCTCTACGAGAACGGCTACATCACCTACATGCGCACCGACTCGACCAGCCTGTCGAGCCAGGCGGTCAGCGCCGCCCGCAGCCAGGCCCGGGACATGTACGGCGCCGACTTCGTGCCCGAGACCCCGCGGACCTACGGCAAGAAGAGCAAGAACGCCCAGGAGGCGCACGAGGCGATCCGCCCCGCGGGTGACTCCTTCCGCACCCCGGCCCAGGTGGCCGGGGAGATCCGGGGCGGGGAGTACGCCCTCTACGAGCTCATCTGGAAGCGCACCGTCGCCTCGCAGATGGCCGACGCCAAGGGCTCGACCGCCAGCGTCAAGCTCACCGCCACCCTGCCCGAGGGCACCCGGGCCGGCGGCACGGCATACTCCAGCGCCGAGTTCTCCGCCTCGGGGACCGTCATCACCTTCCGCGGCTTCCTCGCCGCCTACGAGGAGGGTCGCGACGAGAGCCGCTACGGCGAGGACAGCGCGATGGGTATGCGGCTGCCGAAGCTGGGCGAGGGCGTCGCGCTGGAGACGCTGCGGGCCGACGCGCAGGGCCACCAGACCAGCCCGCCCGCCCGCTACACCGAGGCCACCCTGGTCAAGGCGCTGGAGGAGCGCGGCATCGGCCGGCCCTCGACCTACGCGGCGACCGTCGGCACCATCCAGGACCGTGGCTACGTCCACAGCCGCGGCTCGGCGCTGGTGCCGACCTGGCTGGCCTTCGCGGTCACCCAGCTGCTCGAACAGCACTTCCCGCGGCTGGTCGACTACGACTTCACCGCGTCGATGGAGACCGACCTCGACAAGATCGCCAACGGCGAGGAGCAGCGGGTCGCCTGGCTGCAGCGCTTCTACTTCGGCGACCAGGCGAGCAGCACGCAGGGCCTGCGCGACCTCGTGGCCGACCTCGGCGACATCGACGCCCGCGCCGTGTCCGCGGTGACGACCGGCGACGGCACGGTCGTGCGCGTCGGCCGCTACGGCCCCTACGTCGAGCTGCCGGGCGAGGACGGCGAGACGCCGCGGCGGGCGACGGTGCCCGACGAGATCGCCCCGGACGAGATGACCGCGGCCAAGGCCGAGGAGCTGCTCGCGGCCGCCGCCGACGACGGGCGGGTGCTCGGCACCGACCCCGAGACCGGCCGGGAGATCATCGCCAAGAACGGCCGCTACGGCCCCTACGTCACCGAGGTGGTCGAGGACGAGGACGGCGAGGCCAAGGGCGCGAAGAAGAAGGCCAAGGTCAAGCCGCGCACCGGGTCGCTCTTCGCCGACATGGACCTCGCCACCATCGAGCTGGACACCGCGCTGCGGCTGCTCTCGCTGCCGCGGGTCGTCGGCCAGGACGCCGAGGGCGTGGACATCACCGCGCAGAACGGCCGGTACGGGCCCTACCTCAAGAAGGGGACCGACAGCCGCTCGCTGGAGACCGAGGCGCAGATCTTCGACATCACCCTCGAGGAGGCGCTGGCGATCTACGCCCAGCCCAAGCAGCGCGGTCGCGGGGCGGTCAAGCCACCGCTCGCGGAGTTCGGCGAGGACCCGGTGTCGGGCCGCAAGGTCGTCGTCAAGGACGGCCGGTTCGGGCCCTACGTCACCGACGGGGAGACCAACGCCACCCTGCGCCGCGGCGACGACCCGGAGACGCTGACCGAGGAGCGGGCCTTCGAGCTCATCGCGGAGAAGCGGTCCAAGGGGCCGACGACCCGCAAGAAGCCGGCGACCAGGTCCAAGACCACGCGCAAGGCCCCCGCGAAGAAGAGCAGCACGACCAAGGCGTCGCCCAAGAAGTCCTGAGCCGGCCCGCGCCTCACACCGACGTGGTCACGGGGCGCTGGCCGCGCGCGAGCACGGCCAGCGCCTGCTCCAGGTCGTCGATGAGGTCCTCCGGTGCCTCCAGGCCCACGGACAGGCGCAGGATGCCGGCTCCCGGCCGGGCCTCGGCGGCCACCGGTCGGTGGGTCAGGGCCGCGGGGTGCTGGACGAGGGAGTCGACCCCGCCGAGGGAGACGGCGTGGGTGATGAGGCGGCAGCCCTGGGCGACCGCGGCGGCGGCCTCGTAGCTGCCGAGGTCGATCGCCAGCACGGCGCCGGGGCCGGCCATCTGGCGACCGATGAGCCGGCGCGGGTCGCCGTCCGCCCCGGGGTAGTAGAGCCCTTGCACGGCGGGGTGGCCGCGCAGCCACCGGGCCAGCACCTGGGCGCCCTCCTGCTGGGCCCGCACCCGCAGCGGCAGGGTCTGCAGGCCGCGGTGCGCGAGGTAGGCCGACAGCGGGTGCAGCACGGCGCCGGTGACGGCGCGGACCGGGCGGATCCGCTGCGCCCACGCCTCCGAGGTGACGACGGCCCCCGCGAGCACGTCGCCGTGCCCGGCGAGGAACTTCGTCACCGAGTGCAAGACGATGCTCGCCCCCAGCTCCAATGGGCGCTGCAGCACGGGGGTCGCGAAGGTGTTGTCCACGAGGACGGGCACGTCGCCGGCGGCCGCGACGACCTCGCGCAGGTCCACCAGGTCCAGGGTGGGGTTGGCCGGGGTCTCGACGACGACCAGACCGGTGTCGGCCTCGATCGCCCCGGCCACCCCCTCGGGGTCGGCCCAGGTCACCCGGGTGCCCAGCAGGCCGGTCGCCAGCAGGTGGTCCGAGCCGCCGTAGAGCGGCCGCACCGCGACCACGTGGGGGGTGCCGGCGCCCGTGCACGCCAGCAGCACGGCGCTGAGGGCGGCCATGCCGGAGGCGAAGGCCACCCCGGCCTCGCCGCCCTCGAGCTCGGCGAGCGCCTCCTCGAAGCGCGCGACGCCCGGGCTCCACAGCCGCTGGTAGACGGCCGACTGCCCGTCCAGGCGCGCTCCGCCCCCGGCCATCTGGTCGTAGGCCTCACCACCGGACTCGACGTCCGGCAGGGGGTAGGTGCTGGACAGGTCGATGGGCGGGACGTGCACCCCGAGCGCGGTGAGGTCGGCGCGGCCGGCATGGACGGCGCGGGTGTCGAGGTCGGGACGGGGAAGTGCCATACCGCCATGATGGAGAAACTGCGTCGAAAGTTCAAGGACGCCACAGGATCAGCGGTACGATCCGCGTCCTGACGATGTTCGTCCCGGAACGCCACGCGTCGGCCGTAGCATCAGCGCCTCGATCCGGACCGGCGCGGCGCCCGGCCGGGTGAGGGGCGGCATACCCTGATCCCGTGCCGAAGAATCCTCGTGACGACAAGCCCCTCGACGACACCGACCTGGCGCTGGTGCGCCTGCTCGAGGTGGACGGGCGCATGTCGAACGCCATGCTGGCCCGCGAGGTCGGCATCGCCGAGTCCACCTGCCTGGTCCGCGTCCGGTCGCTGCGCGAGCGCGGTGTCGTCCGCGGCATCCACGCCGACATCGACCCCGTCGCGGTGGCGAGACCGGTCGAGGCGATGATCGCCATCCGCTTCGGCGGCCACCGGCGCGCCAACTTCGAGGAGTTCACCCGCGAGGTGCCGCTGCTGCCGGGGGTGCTCGGCGCGTTCCACGTCTCGGGTGCCATCGACTACTACGTGCACGTCGCGGTGCCGAGCGCGGACGCGCTGCGCGACTTCGTGCTCGACCACCTCACCAACCGGCCCGGCGTGCTGCACGCCGAGACCAGCCTCATCTTCGAGTCGCTGCGCGGCAGGGGCACCCTGACGGCCGAGGACGAGGGCCCCGCCGACGAGGGCCCCGCCGACGAGGGCCCCGCCGACGAGGCTTGACCCTCACGCTCCGTGAGGCTGCACGCTGGGGCGGGTGACGCAGATGACGACGCAGGAGACGTGGACGGTCGGCCAGGTGGCCGCCGAGGTGGGCGTGAGCATCCGCACGCTGCACCACTACGACGAGATCGGTCTGGTGGTGCCGGGCGGGCGCAGCCTCGCCGGCTACCGCCTCTACACCCCGGCGGACCTCGCCCGGCTCCGGCACGTCGTGGTCTACCGCCGGCTCGGCTTCGGGCTGGAGGAGATCGCCGCGCTGCTGCACCAGGACGCCGACGTGGTCGGCCACCTGCGGCGGCAGCGGGCGAGCGTCACGGACCGGATCGGGCAGCTGCACGAGCTGACCCGGTTGATCGACGCAGCACTGGAGGACGAGATGAACGACAACCAGGTGAGCACCGAGGAGATGCGGCGGATCTTCGGCGACGACTTCGACGACGACTACGCCGTGGAGGCGGAGCAGCGCTGGGGTGACACCGAGGCGTGGACGCAGAGCCGTGAGCGCGCCGCGGGCTACACCGCGCAGCAGTGGCAGCAGGTCAAGGACGAGCAGGACGACCTCAACGCGCGCTTCGTCGCGGCGATGCGCGAGGGGCGGGCGCCCGACTCGGCGACCGGCACCGAGCTCGCGGAGGAGGCCCGCCAGCAGATCTGCCGGTGGTTCTACGACTGCCCGCGGGAGATGCATGCCGCCATCGCGCAGATGTACGTCACCGACCCGAGGTTCACGAAGACCTACGAGGACATCGCCCCGGGGCTGGCGCAGTACGTCCACGACGCGGTCGTCGCCAACGCCGCCCGCGGGTGAGCCGGAGCTCTGTGGATCGCCGGGAGGGGACGTCATACCCGTCCCGTAGGCTTCCCACGTGACCGAGCCGACCCCGCCCACCACCGCCGCACGCGGTGCCGGGCGGGGTCTGTTCATCGCCGTCGAGGGCGGGGACGGCGCGGGGAAGTCGACGCAGTCCGCGCGGCTGGGGAAGTGGCTGGAGGGCGAGGGGTATGTCGTGCGCCACACCCGCGAGCCGGGCGGCACCGCCCTGGGGCGCACCCTGCGCGAGCTGGTGCTGCACGGTGAGGACGGCTCGGTGTCCCCGCGCGCGGAGGCGCTGATCTTCGCGGCCGACCGCGCGCACCACGTCGCGACCGTGGTCCGGCCCGCCCTGGACCGGGGCGAGGTCGTCATCACCGACCGCTACCTCGACTCCTCGGTGGCCTACCAGGGGGCGGCCCGCGCGCTGGGGCACGAGGAGGTGCGCGCGCTGTCGCTGTGGGCGACCGAGGGGCTCCAGCCCCACCTCACCGTGCTGCTCGACGTCAGCGCCGAGCAGGGTCGGGCGCGGCGCGGCCGCGTCCACGACCGGCTGGAGCGGGAGGCCGACGCCTTCCACGACCGGGTGCGGCAGGGCTTCCTCGACCTCGCCTCCCGCGACCCCGACCGCTACCTCGTGCTCGACGCGCACGCCGACGCCGGCCGGCTCGCCGAGCAGGTCCGCGAGCGTGTGACCCCGCTGCTGGGGCACCTCCGGTGAGCGTCTTCGCCCAGCTCGTGGGTCAGCCCCGGGTGGTGCAGACGCTGCGCCGGGCCGCCGGCGACCCGGCCGCGATGACGCACGCCTGGCTGTTCACCGGGCCCCCCGGGTCGGGACGGTCGGTCGCCGCCCGCACCTTCGCCGCCGCGCTGCAGTGCGAGCAGCTGGAGGGCGGCCCGGAGCAGGTGGGGTGCGGGCGGTGCCAGCCGTGCCGCATGGTCATGGCCGGCAGCCACCCGGACGTCCGCATCGTCGACACCGAGCAGACCTTCATCAAGGTCGACGAGGCCCGAGAGCTCGTGCTCGAGGCGCAGGCGCGGCCCAGCCTCGGCCGGTGGCGGGTGATGGTCGTCGAGGACGCGGACCGGCTCAACGACCACTCGGCCAACACGCTGCTCAAGTCCCTCGAGGAGCCGACGGCACGCACGGTGTGGATGCTCTGCGCCCCGTCCCTGGAGGACGTCCTGGTGACCATCCGCTCGCGCTGCCGGCACGTGCGGCTCGGCACCCCCTCCGCCGGGGCGGTCGCCGACCTGCTCATCGAGCGCGACGGGATCGACCCGGCGATGGCGCACTACGCGGCGCGCGCCGCGCAGAGCCACATCGGCATCGCGCGGCGGCTGGCGACCGACGAGCACGCCCGCGCCCGCCGGCGCGAGATCACCGGCATACCCCTGTCGCTGGTGACCCTGGGCGACGCCCTGCGGGCCGCGCAGGATCTCGTGGACGAGGCCGGGGAGGGTGCCAAGGCGACCTCGGCCGACCACGCGGAGGAGCAGCGGCGCGACCTGCTGGAGCAGCTGGGGGCCGATGCGTCCGCCCGGACCCAGCCGCCCTCGGTGCGGGCCCACCTGCGCCGCCTCGACGACCGGCTCAAGGCGGAGGCCAAGCGGCAGCAGCACGACAGCATCGACGCCGCCCTCACCGACCTCGCCTCGGTCTACCGCGACGCGCTGCTCGTGGCGGCCGGCGCGTCGGTGGAGCGCATCAACGCCAGCGAGCCGGAGCAGATCGAGCGGCTCGCACGTTCCTTCACCGCAGAGGGCCTCCTCGGGGCGCTGGAGACGATCGGCGAGGCGCGCCGGCGGCTCGTCGCCAACGGCGCGCCGCTGCTGGTCCTGGAGGCCATGATGATTGGGTTGCTCTTGCCCCGGGGGTGAGACGAGACGGGAAGGGACACACCACGTGCGAAGCTCGATGACGATGAGGCTGGTCGCCGGCCTGAGCGCGGCCGCGCTGCTGGCCGCCTGCACCGACGACGCCCCTGAGGCGGACGCCCCCGCGGACGCCGACGCGAGCTCGTCACCGTCGACCGCCGCGGAGGGCGACCAGCCGGAGGCCGCCACCTCCACCCCGCTCGCCGAGGACGCGCCGGAGGGGCTCGAGGACTTCTACTCCCAGGAGCTGGTCTGGAGCGGCTGCGAGGGCGGCTTCGAGTGCGCCTCGCTGACGGTCCCGCTGGACTACGCCGAGCCGGACGGGCAGACCATCGACCTGGCGCTGCTGCGCGACCCGGCCGGGGGCGAGGCGCGGGGCTCCCTCGTGGTCAACCCCGGGGGGCCGGGGGGGTCGGGCGTCGACTACGCCATGAGCGCCGGTATGGCGATCTCCGCCCCGGTGCGCGAGGCCTACGACGTCGTCGGTTTCGACCCGCGCGGGGTCGCCCGTTCCGCCCCCATCACCTGCTTCGACGACGCACAGATGGACGAGTTCCTCTCCTCCGACCCCTCCCCGGACGACGCCGCGGAGGAGGAGGCCTCCCAGCAGCTGGTCGAGGACTTCGCGCAGGCGTGCGGCGACAACGCGCCCGACCTCATCGACCACCTCTCCACCGTGGAGGCCGCCCGCGACGTCGACGTGCTGCGGGCCGCGCTCGGCGACGAGGAGCTGACCTACTTCGGCGCCTCCTACGGCACCTTCCTCGGGGCGACCTACGCGGCGCTGTTCCCCGAGCAGGTGGGCCGCCTGGTGCTGGACGGCGCCATCGACCCCGAGCTCACCGGTGTCGAGATGGGGCTCGGCCAGGCCGAGGGCTTCGAGCGGGCCACCCGCGCCTACGTCGAGGACTGCGTCGCCGGCGGTGAGTGCCCGCTGGGCTCGGACGTCGAGTCGGCCATGGCCCGCATCCCCGCCTTCCTCGACGAGCTGGACGCCGCGCCGCTCCCGGTCGGCGAGGACGCCGCGGGCGAGCTGACCGAGGGCTGGGGGATGTACGGCATCATCGTCGCGATGTACGACCAGAACGCGTGGCCGATCCTGTCCCAGGCCTTCGAGCTCGCCTTCCAGGGCGACGGGACGATGCTCATGTACCTCGCCAACCTCTACGCCTCGCGCAGCAGCGACGGCAGCTACGACGGCAACGGCATGCAGGCCATCTACGCGGTCAACTGCCTCGACCGTCCGGCCGAGGACGGCGGCGAGGACCTGGACTCGGCCGCGGTCGAGGAGCAGTTCGAGGAGGTGTCGCCGACCTGGGGCCGCTACCTCGCCGGCGACGGCGCCTGCGAGTACTGGCCGGCGCAGGCCAGCGAGACGGTCGAGGACTACTCGGCCGAGGGGGCCGCCCCCATCCTCGTCATCGGCACCACCCGCGACCCGGCCACGCCCTACGAGTGGGCCGAGGGGCTCGCCGAGACGCTGGACTCCGGCGTGCTGCTGTCCTACGACGGCGACGGCCACACCGCCTACGGCCGCTCCAACGACTGCGTCGACGACGCCGTGGACGCCTACCTGCTCGAGGGGACCGTCCCGGCCGACGGCACCACCTGCTGAGCGACCGGGCCCAGCCCGTGTCCCCACGAGATGCACCGTGGGTATGCCGCAGCTGGAGCAGGCGGCGCACCACGGACGACGCCCCCGACCGGTGGTCGGGGGCGTCGTGGGTGCTGCAGCGGAGCCGCCTACCGGAATCGAACCGGTGACCTATTCATTACGAGTGAATCGCTCTGGCCGACTGAGCTAAGGCGGCGTGTCACCCGCCCGGGCAACTCGACGAGGATACCCGACCTGCTCGGGGCCCCCAAAACCAGCGACCCCCGGTGGCGCGGCTCCGTCGGGCCTGCCACCGGGGGTCTGCCGGTGCCCCGGGCGGTCGTCGCCCGGGGGTGGGTCACTCCGCGTCGGCGTCGGCGACCATCCGGAGGGTGAAGCGGCTGTCGCCGCCCTCCTCGGTGACGTTCGAGATGCCGACCGCGGCGAGCTTCTCCAGCGCGGTGCGGGCGTTCTCGTCCTCGACCTCGGGCAGGTAGTACTGCTCGAAGGGTGCGACGTCGACGAAGAAGGTCGACTGGGCCTCGTCCGCGTCCGCGACCGCCCGGGTGAAGAGCTCGCTGTCGCCCAGCGTCTCACCGCCGGCCTCGGCCGCCGCGTCGACGTAGGCCTGGTCGGTGCCGAGCGAGAGGGTCCCGTCGTCCTCGCGGACCACGAGCACCCCGGCGCCCATGCCGTTGTCGTTGAGCAGCTCCTGGGCCCGCGCGGTGTCGGTCGTGGCGCGGTAGACCAGGGGGAGCTCGGGCACCGACGGGTCGGTCTGGGAGATGCCGGTCACGGCGTCGACGATGCCCGGCCCGACGGCCAGGGTCATCGACTCACCGAGGAGCACCTTGAGGTCGTCGGGGAGCGAGAAACCCTGCTCGGCCGCGGCGTCCGTGGCCTGCTGCAGCTCCTCGGCGTAGTCCTCGCCGTAGAGGTCCCACAGCGACTGGACCATCTCGTCGCCGTGCTCCAGCGACATGGCCACGGCGGTGTCGGCGGGGAGCTGGGTCACGAGGTTGTCGGCGTTGCCGCCGGCGGGCAGCGACGCCATACCGGTGACGTCGCGGCTGATGCCGTGCATCTCGATCGCGTCCGCGGTGAGCCGCACGGTGGCGGCCATGCGCCCGGCGACCTCCGGTCGCTCGGCCCCCATGCCGAGCTCCTCCTGGGTCATCTGCAGGCTCGGGTCGAAGGCCGCGGGGTCGATCTCGTCGGACTGCGCCAGGTCGGCCCACATCGCCATGACCCCCGGCTCGCCGAGGTCGTCCATGTCGGAGGTGAAGTCGTCGTTGTCGGCCAGGGTCCCGGACTGGGCGGCCGAGCGGACGGCCTCGATCGTGTCGGCCTCGCTGAAGACGACGTAGTCGCTCTCCAGGTAGTAGCCGACCTCCTCGGAGTCCTCCGTGACGTGCTCGTCGAGGAAGGCCATCGCGGCGTCGCCGTCCTTGACCTGCAGCGCGACGGCGACCACCGGCTCCTCACCCTCGCCGGCCCCCATGACGACCATCCCCGCGCGGTCCCCGAGCCAGGGCTCGATGTCCTCCTGGAAGGACACGTCACCGGGGACGTCGCCCTCCTCCTCGATCTGCTCCCAGACCCACTCGCGCCACTCGCCGTCGGACAGGCGCTCGTCCATCTCGGCGTCCAGGCCCTGGAAGAAGCGCACGGCCGCGACCTTCTGCCCCGCCGAGGGGTCGAGGTCGACCTGGGCGTAGGCCGCGACGTCGCCGGGCAGGACGCTGTCGGGGCGGTCCCCGCCGCCACCCAGCATGAGCGCCGCCGCCGTGCCACCCCCGATGAGAGCGGCTGCCGCGACACCCCCGCCCACGAGCAGCCACGGCGTCTTCCGCCCGCCCTCGCTGACCTCACCGGTCGTCTCGTTCACCGTTGTCATCCCACTATCCCCTGTCGTATGCCGCGCGCCTGCACGCCACGGACGTCGTCGTCGCCGGTGGCCCGGTGCGGGCCATGGTACCGCGAGCGGCACGGGTGTCGGCCCCGTGCACCGGTACGACGAGGGGAGGCCTCGGATGGTTCCGCAGGAGGTCAGGTGGCCTGCCACCTTCGGCCCGGCCGGGGCCGGCGGACGGTCCGGCGGGTGGGCTCAGTGCTGCGGCATCGGCCAGCGGGCCGTCGACATGCCCTCGTCCTTGGCCCGCTTCACGGCCTCGAGGTAGCACTGCTCGGCCTCCTCGCGGCCCGCCCAGTGGGCGCCCTCGACGGACTTGCCGGGCTCGAGGTCCTTGTAGACCTCGAAGAAGTGCTGGATCTCCAGCCGGGTGTGGGTGCCGATGTCGTCCAGGGTCTGGATGCCCAGCTTGCGCGGG
This sequence comes from Serinicoccus sediminis, assembly GCF_004153545.1. Lineage (GTDB taxonomy): Bacteria > Actinomycetota > Actinomycetes > Actinomycetales > Dermatophilaceae > Ornithinicoccus > Ornithinicoccus sediminis_A. The sequence continues at coordinate 47,274 of NZ_SDVA01000006.1, forward strand.
TCCTCGGCCGGCACGCAGATGATCTTGTCGTCACCGCCGGCCTCGTCGCGCATGTGGAACATGCCGATCGGTCGGGCGAGCACCAGGCAGCCCGGCCAGGTCGGCTCGTCCAGCAGCACCAGGGCGTCCAGGGGGTCGCCGTCCTCGCCCAGCGTCTCCTCGATGTAGCCGTAGTCCGCCGGGTAGCGGGTGGCGGTGAAGAGCATGCGGTCCAGCCGGATCCGGCCGGTCGCGTGGTCGACCTCGTACTTGTTGCGGCTGCCCTGCGGGATCTCGATCGTCACGTCGAACTGCATCTGGTGCTCTCTCTGGCTCGGGGGACGGCATAGGCTCGGCCACCAGTGTCCCTCATCCTGGGGGTCGTGGACGAGGGAGGTCGACACGCCGGTGAGACGTCTGGCCAGCACGCCCCGCCGCAGCCCACGGTATGCCCTCGCGCCGGTCGCCGCGCTCGCGGTGGTCGTCGGGGTGGTCGCGCCGGCGACGTCCGCCCCGCTCGCCGGCGCGACCGCGCGAGCGGGCGCCACCCAGGAACCGGCCTCGGGCGCCACCCAGGAGCCGGCTCCCGAGGACCGGGCCGACGTCACCGCCGAGCCCCCGCCGACCCCGGGCGAGGTGCGCCCGCGGATCGCCGCGTCCACCAGCCCGCTGCGCCCGGTCACCGCGGCCCCGGTGCCGGACCGGGGGGCCGTGTCGGGGCAGGTCAGCGACGAGCTGGACAGCACCTGGCTGGGCGGCACCACCCGCCGGGCCGTCGCCATCCGGGACGCGCTGACCGGCGAGCCGCTGGGCGACCGCTACTCCTCGCGCCTCGTCACCCCCGCCTCGACCACCAAGCTCCTGGCGGCCGCGGCCGTCGTCACCGCCCTCGAGGGCGACCGCACCTTCACCACCCGGGTGGTCGCCGGCGCCGACCCGGACGAGGTGGTCCTCGTGGCCGGCGGGGACATGCTCCTCGCCGACGGCGACGGGGACCCGGAGGCCGTCGCCGGCCACGCGGGCATCGCCGACCTCGCCGGGCAGACCGCCGCCTCGCTCGCCGGCGGGGACGGGCAGGACGCCCCCGAGGGCCCGGTCCGGGTGAGCCTGGACCTGACCTACGCCGAGGGGCCGGACGCCGTGCCCACGTGGATCGACCGGTGGGTCGCGGAGGGCTTCGCCGGGCGGGTCGTCCAGCTGGGCCGCTCCGGGGACCGGGCCCGACCGTTCAACCCCTCGCCCCGCTCGCCCGAGCAGCAGGTGGCCAGGGTCTTCCGGGAGGCGCTCGCCGAGCAGGGCGTCGAGGTCGCGGGCGCCGGCGACGACGAGACGCGGGCCCCGGAGGTCGAGGTGCCGGCGGAGGCGCGCGAGCTCGCGAGCGTGGAGTCCGCGGCCGCCCGGGACGTGCTGGCCCTGGCGCTGGCGACGAGCGACAACGCCATGGTCGAGCAGCTGGCCCGCCAGGCGGCGGTGGCCGACGGCGAGGCCGCGGACCAGGAGTCGGTGACGGCGTGGATCCGGCAGACGATGGTCGACGACTACGGCCTGGACATGACCGGCGTCCGGATCGTCGACGCCAGCGGGCTGTCCGACGGCACCCTGATCCCGGTCGCCGCCGTCGCCGACGTGCTCGTCGCCGGTGCCGACGGCTCCCACCCGCGGCTGCAGGAGGTGCTGGCCGCCGGCGGCCTGCCGATCGCCGGCTACACCGGCACCCTCGCCACCCGGTTCCACCTCGAGGTGCACGACCCGGCCGTGGGCAACGCCCGGGCCAAGACCGGGACGCTGCCCGGCGTCAGCTCCCTCGCCGGCACCGTCGTCACGCGGGACGGACGCCTGCTCGTCTATGCCATGACCGCCGACGACATCGACGAGGGTTCCGCGGCGATCGAGGCGGCGTCGGTGCTGGACGAGGTGGTCGCCGACCTCGCCCGCTGCGGCTGCTGACCCGTCCCGGGTCGCCGCCGGGGCGCGCGAGCGCATACCGTCACCACATGAGCGACCATCCCGCCACCACCGGTGACGACACCACCGCCCCCGCCGTCGACGAGGTGCGCGGCAGCGCCCTCGTGGACTGGGACTTCGCCGCCGCGGCGGCGGCGCGTCTCGCCCCTCCCGGGCCGCGGGCGAGCCGCCGGGAGATCACCGAGCTGGTCGCCGACCTGAGGTCCGCGGCCGCGCGGGCGGTGGACCCGGTCGCCACCACGGCCCGGCTGTCGACGCCTCCCGGCACCCCGGACGCCCTGGTCGTCGACCGGGCCGGGTGGATCCGCGCCAACTGCGCGTCCATGGACGCGATGCTGGCGCCCGTCCTCGACGAGGTCGTCCGCAAGAAGCGCGCCTCCGACCGGGCCCGGGCCGAGCGCGCCGGGCGGGAGCTGCCCGACCTCGGTGCGACCTCGCAGGCCATCTCGGCCAAGGTGACCGGCACCGAGGTGGCCGGCCTGCTGTCCTGGATCTCCACCAAGGTGCTGGGCCAGTACGACCTGGCGCCGCAGGGCACCCCGGGGCTGATGTTCGTCGCGCCCAACATCCTGGCGGCCGAGCGCGAGCTCGAGGTCGACCCCGGCGACTTCCGGCTCTGGGTCGCCATGCACGAGGAGACCCACCGCGTGCAGTTCACCGCGGTCCCCTGGCTGCGCGAGCACCTCATCGAGCGGGCCCGCAGCATGGGCACCCGGATCATGCCCGAGCCGGAGGACCTCGGCCAGCGGCTGATGGAGATCGCCACCGCCCTGCCCGGCGTCATCCGCGGCGAGGAGGACATCACCCAGGTCGTCGCCACGCCGGAGCAGCGGGAGAAGCTGGCCGAGGTGACCGCGGTCATGTCGCTGCTCGAGGGGCACGCCGACGTGGTCATGGACGAGGTCGGGCCCAGCGTCATCCCCACGGTCGCCGACATCCGCCGCAAGTTCACCCAACGGCGCAAGGGCGCCGGCAACGTCGACAAGCTCCTCCGCCGGCTCCTGGGCATGGAGGCCAAGATGCGGCAGTACCGCGACGGCGCGATCTTCGTCCGCGCCGTCCAGGACCAGGTCGGGGTCGAGGGCTTCAACCAGGTGTGGACCTCGCCGGAGACCCTGCCGCGCCCGGCGGAGATCGCCGACCCGCAGGCCTGGGTCGCCCGCGTCCACGGCTGAGCCGGTGCCCGGACCGCCGCCGGCGCTGGCCGCCGCGCGGGTCGCAGTGCGGCGGTGGCTGCACGACGCCGGCCCGGAGCCGGGTGCGCTCCTGGTGCTCGCCTGCTCCGGCGGCCCCGACTCCCTCGCCCTCGTGGCTTCCGCCGGGTTCGTCGCACCGCGGGAGGGGTACGCCGTCGCCGCGGTCGTCGTCGACCACGGGCTGCAGCCGGGCTCGGAGGAGACCGCGCGGGGGGCGGCGCAGCACTGCCGCCGGCTGCTCCCGGACGGGTCGGCCGTGGAGGTGGTCCGGGTGTCCGTGGGGAGCACGGGCGCCGGGCCGGAGGCGGACGCCCGGGAGGCGAGGTATGCCGCGCTGCAGGGAGCCGCGAGCCGGCTCGGTGCCTCCGCGGTCCTGCTGGGCCACACCCGCGACGACCAGGCCGAGCAGGTCCTGCTCGGCCTGGCCCGGGGGTCCGGGACCCGCTCGCTGGCCGGTATGCCCGACCGGCGCCCCCTCGGCGAGGGGCTGCTGCTCGGCCGGCCGCTGCTGGGGCTGTCCCGGGAGCAGACCGAGACCGCCTGCGCCGAGCTGGGTCTCACGCCGTTCCACGACCCGCACAACGAGGACCGCCGCTTCGCGCGGGTCCGCGCCCGGCAGGCGCTCGCCACCCTCGAGGCCGATCTCGGCCCCGGCCTCGCCGCCAACCTGGCGCGCACCGCCGACCTGGCCCGCGACGACGCCGACGCGCTCGGCGCCCTGGCGGACACGGCATACCTCGAGCTGGGGGAGCAGCCCTGGGCGGTCGGGGCGCTCGAGGCGCTGCCCCGGGCGGTCCGCACCCGGCTGTGGCGCCGGCTGGCGCTGGAGAAGGGCAGCCCCGGCACCGACCTCACCGGCGAGCACCTGCGGGCGGTCGACGCCCTCGTCACGCACTGGCGCGGGCAGGGCCCGCTGCACCTGCCCGGCGGGGTGCGGGCCGCCCGGACGGGGGAGGGGGTGCAGGTGCGGCGTGAGGCATAGTTGGATGGTCCTCGACGCGGGCGCGTGACCACCCGGGTCGACAGCGCCGGACGACGAAGGAGCAGGCTGCGTGGACGCACAGCACATGGGTGAGGACCTGGCCGAGGTGATGTACACCGAGGAGCAGATCCAGGGTCGCCTCGCCGAGCTGGCCGAGGAGGTGTGGGCCGACTACCACGACAAGGACGTCCTCCTCGTCGGCGTGCTCAAGGGCGCGATCATGGTCATGGCCGACTTCATGCGGGCCCTGCCCGGCTCGGCGGAGATGGACTGGATGGCCGTCTCCAGCTACGGCTCCGGCACCAAGAGCAGCGGCGTCGTGCGGATCCTCAAGGACCTCGACACCGACATCACCGGGCGCCACGTCCTCATCGTCGAGGACATCATCGACTCCGGCCTCACCCTGTCGTGGATCAGCGCCAACCTGCGCTCCCGGGGCCCGGCGAGCCTGGAGATCTGCACCCTGCTGCGCAAGCCGGAGGCCGCCAAGGTGGAGATCGACACGCGGTACGTCGGCTTCGACATCCCGGACGCCTTCGTCGTCGGCTACGGCCTCGACTACGCCGAGAAGTACCGCAACCTGCGGGTCATCGGCACCCTGGCCCCGCACGTCTACAGCTGAGCCCCGGTGGGCGGCCGGCCCGCGGGCGGGCGGCCGGGCGCGTCGGGCACGAGGTGGATCCGGCCACGAGGGTGGCGACAGCTAGGGCGTGCCGGTCGCCGCGAGCAGCTCGCGAGCGCGGCCCAGCGCCGGGACGACGTCCAGGAGCGCGGGGCCGGGCTCCGGGGGCCCGCCCGGGGCCGCGACCACGGTGACGGCCACCCGCCGTGCCCCCTCGGCGACCCGGGCGCGCACCAGCTCGGCGACCTCCTCGGCGGAGGTCCCGACGGCCACGGGCTGGAAGACCAGCACGTCGGGCTCTCCCTCCCGACCCGCGCGGGCCCGGGCGTCGCGCACGGCGGTCACCGCCCTCGGCAGGTGCTCCACCACGTCCACGACCACGCCGTCGCCGAGCTCGCCGGCAAGGGCCAGGGTCCGCGGCCCCTGGGCACCGACGAGCAGCGGCGGCACCTGCTGCGGCGGCCAGTCCAGGGCGACCTCGGCGAGGGTGACGTAGCGCCCCTGCCGCGACACCTGCTCGCCGTGCAGCAGGCTCTGCAGCGCCTCGACCTGCTCGCGCAGGAGCGTCAGGGGTGAGGCGACCCCGGCACCGGTCTGCCCCATCCAGCTCTGCACCCCGTGCCCGACCGCCGGCAGGAAGCGCCCCGGGAAGAGCCGGGCCAGCGTCGCGATCTCCATCGCGGTCAGCGCGACGTTGCGCAGAGGCACCGGCATGAGGGCGATGCCCACCCGGAGGGTCGAGGTCCAGGCGAGGGCGGCCGCCGCGGGCGCGACCCCGCTCTCCTTGAAGCAGTCCTCCCACAGCCACAGCTCGTCCAGCCCGGCCGCCTCCGCGGCCACGGCCGCCTCCCGCAGCCGCTCCGGGGGCTGGTCCGGCGGGAAGATCAGGCCGAGGGGCGTCATACGCGTCACCGTAGCCGGGGTGCGGGCGCGCCGAGGGTGCCACGAGCGGACGCACCAGGGTGCTGGTGAGGTGGGGGTCTGGGGCGAAGCCCCGGCGGGGGTGCCCGACGGCGGAGCCCCCGGGGGAGGTGGAACACTGTCCATCTGCCGCGCGTTGACGGGCAGAAGATTCACTGCCGGACCACCGACCAGGAGGACCGGGGGACTCCCGTGGGCCCCCGAACGTCACTGATATGAGCACTGCCCCGACCAACAGGCCCAGCAAGCGGCCCAAGCCCAGCCCGTGGATGTGGGTCTTCCTCTTCCTCGGCCTCGGCATCCTGTGGTACTCGCTGCTGTCGCAGAGCCCCTACAGCAGGATCGACACCGCCGACGCGCTGCAGCTGATCGAGGACGGGAAGGTCGCCGAGGCGGTCGTCACCCCGGACCGGATCGACCTGACCCTGGAGGACGGCGAGACCTTCTCCAGCGACGACGTGCGCGAGACCGACCAGGTGCAGGCGTTCTACGTCGACGCCCGCGGCCCGCAGGTCATCGAGGCGCTGGACGCCAACCCGCCCTCGGAGCGGTGGACCGACGACCCGGCCCGGCAGAACGTCTTCGTCTCGATCCTGGTCAACTTCCTGCCGCTGCTGCTCATCCTGGCGCTCTTCCTGTGGCTGATGACCCGTATGCAGGGTGGTGGCCGCGGGGTCATGCAGTTCGGGAAGTCCAAGGCCAAGCTCGCGACCAAGGACATGCCGAAGGTCACCTTCGCCGACGTCGCCGGCTCCGACGAGGCGGTGGAGGAGCTGCACGAGATCAAGGAGTTCCTCTCCGAGCCGCGCAAGTTCCTCGAGGTCGGCGCCAAGATCCCCAAGGGCGTGCTGCTCTACGGCCCGCCCGGCACCGGCAAGACCCTGCTGGCCCGCGCCGTGGCCGGTGAGGCCGGCGTGCCGTTCTACTCCATCTCCGGCTCCGACTTCGTCGAGATGTTCGTCGGCGTCGGCGCCTCGCGGGTCCGCGACCTCTTCGAACAGGCCAAGGAGAACGCCCCGGCCATCATCTTCGTCGACGAGATCGACGCCGTCGGCCGGCACCGCGGCGCCGGCATGGGCGGCGGGCACGACGAGCGCGAGCAGACGCTCAACCAGCTGCTCGTGGAGATGGACGGCTTCGACGTCAAGACCAACGTCATCCTCATCGCGGCGACCAACCGTCCCGACATCCTGGACCCGGCGCTGCTGCGCCCGGGCCGCTTCGACCGGCAGATCGCCGTCGAGGCCCCGGACATGCTGGGCCGCCTGCACATCCTGCAGGTGCACGGCAAGGGCAAGCCGCTGGGCGACGTCGACCTCATGACCATCGCCCGACGCACCCCGGGCTTCTCCGGCGCCGACCTGGCCAACGTGCTCAACGAGGCCGCCCTCCTGGCCGCCCGGAAGAACGAGCAGGTCATCACCGACGCCGACCTCGACGAGGCGATCGACCGCGTCATGGCGGGCCCGCAGAAGCGGACCCGGGTGATGAGCGCCAAGGAGAAGAAGATCACCGCCTACCACGAGGGCGGGCACGCCCTCGTCGCGGCGGCGATGAACCACACCGACCCGGTGAGCAAGGTGACGATCCTGCCGCGCGGCCGGGCGCTCGGGTACACGATGGTGCTGCCGGCCGACGACAAGTACTCCACCACCCGCAACGAGCTGCTCGACCAGCTCGCCTACGCGCTCGGCGGGCGGGTGGCCGAGGAGCTCGTCTTCCACGACCCCACCACCGGCGCCGCCAACGACATCGAGAAGGCGACCGGCCTGGCCCGCAAGATGGTCACCCAGTTCGGGATGTCCGAGCGGGTCGGTGCGGTCAAGCTCGGCTCGGCCGGCGGCGAGGTCTTCCTCGGGCGCGACATGGGCCACGAGCGGGACTACTCGGAGAACCTCGCCGGTGTCGTCGACCAGGAGGTGCGCCGGCTCATCGAGGCCGCGCACGACGAGGCCTGGCACGCGCTCAACGACAACCGCGACATCCTCGACGCCCTCGTGCTGGAGCTGCTGGAGAAGGAGACGCTGAACGCCGACGCGATCGCCGAGGTCTTCAAGGACATCCGCAGGCGCCCGGTGCGCCCGGTCTGGCTCTCCTCGGACGCCCGCACGATCCACGAGGCGGGCCCGGTGCTCACCGAGGCCGAGCGGCGGGCCATGGCCAACGGCCACCACCCGCTGACCGAGGTCGGGGAGGAGAACCCCCCGTCCGAGGTGGTCCAGGTGCCCGAGGGCGGCCATGTCGACCCCGGTCACGCCTGAGGCCGGGGCGGGCGAGCCGCCCGCACACCGACCGGTCGACCACCCCCGCATCGAGGCGGCGGTCCGCGAGATCCTGCTCGCGGTCGGCGAGGACCCGGACCGGGACGGGCTGCGCGGCACGCCCGCCCGGGTCGCCCGGTCCTACGCCGAGATCTTCGCCGGGCTGCGGCAGGACCCGCGCGAGGTGCTGGGCACGACCTTCGACGTCGACCACGACGAGATGATCCTCGTCAAGGACATCGAGCTCTACAGCGTGTGCGAGCACCACCTCGTCCCCTTCCACGGCTCGGCCCACGTCGCCTACATCCCCGGGCGCGACGGCAGGGTCGTCGGGCTGTCCAAGCTGGCCCGGCTCGTCGACGTCTACGCCCGCCGCCCGCAGGTGCAGGAACGGCTGACCACCCAGGTCGCGGACGCCCTGGTCGACCACCTCGCCCCGCGCGGCGTGCTCGTCGTCGTCGAGGCCGAGCACCTGTGCATGTCGATGCGCGGGGTGCGCCAGCCCGGGGCGCGGACCGTCACCTCCACCGTCCGCGGCCAGCTGCGCAACCAGGCCACCCGCGCCGAGGCGATGAGCCTCGTCATGGGCCGCTGAGGCCGTCGTGACGCGGCAGCACACCTCGATCATGGGCGTGGTCAACGTCACCCCCGACTCCTTCAGCGACGGGGGTCGCTTCACGGACGTCGACGCGGCGGTCGCCCGTGGTCGGGAGCTCGCCGCTGCCGGCGCCGACGTCGTCGACGTCGGCGGCGAGTCGACCCGGCCCGGCAGCAGCCGGCCCGAGGAGCAGGAGGAGCGCGAGCGGGTGCTCCCGGTCGTCTCCGCCCTCGCGCAGCTGGGGTATGCCGTGTCCGTCGACACCATGCGCGCGTCCGTGGCGCAGGCCGCCCTGGAGGCGGGGGCGGTCCTCGTCAACGACGTGTCCGGAGGGCTGGGGGACCCGGAGATGGGGCCGATGGTCGCCCAGACCGGCGCCCGGTACGTCGTCATGCACTGGCGCGGGCTGCTGAGCGACCCCGCTGCCACCCACCACTACGACGACGTCGTGGGGGAGGTCTGCGCCGAGCTCACCGACCGGGTCGACGTGCTCCTGGGCCACGGGGTGCGGGAGGAGCAGCTGGTCCTGGACCCGGGGCTCGGCTTCTCCAAGGACGCCGGTCACAACTGGGCCCTGCTGGCCGGGCTGGACCGCGTCGTCGCCCTGGGTCTGCCGGTGCTCGTCGGGGCCTCCCGCAAGCGGTTCCTGGGCCGGCTGCCGGCCCGGCCGGGGGAGGCGCTCCCGGACGAGCCCAGCGCGCCGCAGGAGCGTGACGCCGCGACCGCCGCCACGAGCCTGCTCGCCGCGCAGGCCGGGGCCTGGGCGGTGCGCGTGCACGAGGTGGCGCCGACCCGCGACGCGCTGGCCGTGTGGGAGCTCGTGGAGGAGGCCCGCGGTGCGCGGTGACCTCATCCGCCTCACCGGGGTGCGGGCCCGCGGGCACCACGGGGTGTTCGCGCACGAGCGCCGCGACGGGCAGGACTTCGTCGTGGACGTGACCATGGAGGTCGACCTCGCCCCCGCGGGCGCCAGCGACGAGCTCAGCAGGACGGTCGACTACGGCGCGGTGGCCGCCGACGTCGTCGCCGTGGTCCAGGGCGAGCCGCGCGACCTCGTCGAGACGGTCGCCGAGGAGATCGCCGCGCGCGTGCTGGCGCGCCCCCTCGTCGAGTCCGTCGAGGTCACCGTGCACAAGCCGCAGGCACCCGTGGGGGTGCCCTTCCACGACGTCGCCGTGGTGGTGCGTCGGCGCACGGACGTGCCCGTCGTCATCGCGCTGGGGGCCAACCTGCCCGGCCCGGACGGGGCGGAGCCGGCGCAGACGGTCCGGCACGCCGCCCAGCGGCTGCGCCGGCTGCGGGGCCTGCGCGGTGTGCGGGTGTCCCGTTCCTTCCGGACCGCCCCGGTGGGTGGGGAGGCTGTCGCCGGGCAGCCGGACTACGTCAACGCGGTCGCCGTGGGCCGCACCAGCCTGGCGCCCGCCTCGCTGCTCGCGGCCCTGCACCGGGTGGAGGACGACCTCGGCCGCACCCGGGACGTGCGGTGGGGGGCGCGGACCCTCGACCTCGACCTCGTGCAGTACGGCGACCCCGCCACCGGCGCCGACGTGCGCAGCCACGACCCGGAGATCACGCTGCCGCACCCGCGGGCCCACGAGCGTGCCTTCGTCCTCGTCCCCTGGGCCGACCTCGACCCCGGGGCGAGCCTGCGCGTCGGCGAGGGCGTCGTGCTGGTGCGCGACCTCATACCCGCTGCTGCGGAGCAGCCCGTCGCACCGGTCGAGGAGACCGGGTGAGCGGGCAGGACGGCGTGCGGGGCGGGACGGGTGCCGTCGTGGCCGTGCTCAGCGGCATGGCCAGCTGGTTGCTGCTGCAGGTGGTGCGCTCGCTCGGCGGCGGCTACCCGACGATCTCGTGGATCGGCCTGGTGCCGCTCGTCGCCGTCGCGCTGCTCGTGCTCGTCATGTGCTGGCAGATCCGCCGCTACCTGCAGGGCCGGGGGGGCCTGCGCCCGTCCCCGCAACGCGGTCGCGGCACCCTCGTCGGGGCACAGGCGGCGGCGCTGGGTGGCGCCGCGCTGCTGGGCTGGTATGCCGCGAACGCCCTGGTCCACCTGCCGAACGCCGACGTCCCCAGCGAGCGGGCGCAGCTGGTGTGGGGTCTCGTGCACGCCGCCGTGGCGCTCGGGCTGTCGGTGGCCGGCTACCTCGGCCAGGCGTGGTGCCGGATCCCGCCGACCGAGCACGACGACGACGATGACGACGGGGTCGGCGACGGCGACCTCGCCTACGGCTGACGGCCGGCCGGAAGCCCACCGGGTCTGCGGGCGGACGTGCCGGTCCTGCCCACCTACCCTTCGGGACATCGCTTTCTGGGGAACGGGTCCCAGAAAGCGATGTCCAGAACTACTTGTCGATGTCCCCGACGACGAAGAACATCGACCCGAGGATCGCCACCATGTCGGCGACGACCGTGCCCGGCAGCATCTCGCGCAGCACCTGCACGTTGTTGAAGGACGCGGAGCGCAGCTTGAGCCGGTGCGGCACGGTGTCGCCGCGGCTGACGAGGTAGTAGCCGTTGAAGCCCAGCGGGTTCTCCGCCGCGAACCAGTGCTCACCGGCCGGCACCTTGAGCTTCTTGGGGAGCTTCGTGCTCACCGGTCCCGCACCGAGCTCGCGCAGCCGGGCCGTGCACGCCTCGACGAGGTCGAGGCTGACCTCGACCTGCTCGGCCAGCACCTCCAGCCGGGCGTAGCAGTCACCGGCCTCCCGGGTCACCACCCGCCCGGGGCCGCCCTCGGTGAACAGCTCGGCGTAGGCGAGGTAGGGCTCGTCCCGCCGCAGGTCCACGTCCAGCCCCGAGGCGCGGGCGATGGGCCCGGACACGCCGTAGGCCAGCACCGTCTCGAGGTCGAGCACACCGACCCCGCGGGTGCGCCCCTGCAGGATCTCGTTGCCCAGCAGCAGCCCCAGCAGGTCGGGCAGCCGCCCGCGGACCGTCGCGACCGCCGCGTCGACGCGGTCCAGCCAGCCCTCGGGGAGGTCGTGCAGCAGCCCGCCGACCCGGGTGGCCATGTAGTGCATGCGGCCGCCGGAGTACTCCTCCATGACGGCCTGGATCTCCTCGCGCTCGCGGAAGGAGTAGAACATCGGGGTGATGGCGCCGAGCTCGTGCGGGTATGACCCGAGGAACATGAGGTGGTTGAGCACGCGGCCGAGCTCGCTGAGCAGGGTCCGCGTCCAGGTCGCCCGCTCGGGCACCTCCATGCCGAGCAGGTGCTCGACGGTGAGGGCCACGCCGACCTCGTTGTTGAAGGCCGAGAGCCAGTCGTGGCGGTTGGCCAGCACCATGATCTGCCGGTAGTCGCGGACCTCGAAGAGCTTCTCGGCGCCCCGGTGCATGTAGCCGATGACCGGCTCGGCCGCGGTGATGCGCTCGCCGTCGGCGGTGATGCGCAGCCGCAGGACGCCGTGCGTCGCCGGGTGCTGCGGGCCGATGTTGAGCACCATCTCGGTGGTGGACAGGCCGCCCACACCGGTGGCGCCGAGGGTCACGTCCACGTCTCGGGTGCTCACGCCCTCACCCTATGCCCGGGTCGCGCCCGTCACCGGGCTGCGCACCGACCGGCACCAGCAGCCACCAGAAGTCGCCCAGCGCACCGCTGGTGAGGGTGGTGAGGGCCGCCCGGCGGGCCAACGCGTCGAGGTATGCCTGGGGGTCGGTCCGCGCGAGGGCGTGCGGCACCGGCGGGCCGGGGTCGCCCAGCAGGTCGTGCAGGACCTCGCGCTGGCGGACGAGCTGCGGCGGGTCCGTCGCCGGGCTGGTGCCGAGGGAGGCGAGGAGGGCGTCCACCGCGACGTGGGCGGTGAGGTCGCAGGTGCCGTCCGGCACCGGGGTGACCTCGCGGCCGGCGCGGAAGCCGGTGAGGGTGCCGCCCCGCGGCCGGTCGTCCGCGGTGTGGCCGTAGTCGACCACCACCACCAGGCCGCTGCGCACCCGGCCCAGGAGGTCGGCCAGCGCGGCCTCGCGGGGCCGGCCCACCTCGCCACGCCGGTCCGGGGCGCGATCCTCGGCCCGGCCAGGCCCGTCGTCGAGCCAGCGGCGCACCCAGGCGAGGTCCTCGCCGTGCACGACCGGGCCGAGCTCCTCGGTGCCGTCCGGGGCGACGTCGAGCGAGCGCCATACCCCGGCGTCGTCGCGGGCGACCACCGGGCAGGGCACGACGTCGAGCCACTCGTGCGCCACCACCAGCGTCCGCTCGAGGTCACGGAGGCCGCGGGGCAGGGCCGCGCCACCGGGGGAGACCAGCCAGGCGTCCACCTCGAGCGTCGACGGCCGGGGGACGACGTCGACCCCGGTGAGGTGCAGGGACGCGTCGAGGGTGCGGACCTGCGCCAGCAGCTCGCCGCGCCCGCAGCCGACGTCGACGACCCGGTCGCACCCGTGGCGGTGCGCCAGGGCGACGACCGCCTCGGCGAGCAGCGGGCCTGCCCCCGGGATGCCCCGGGCGGAGGTCGCGAAGTGCGCGGCGGGCGCTCCCTGCCGGTAGAACCCGTCGGCCGCGTAGAGCGCCTCCTGCCACGCCCGGTCCCAGGGCGTCGCGCTGTCGGGAGGTGCCGGGGCGCTCATCGCACTAGGGTGCCGCATCGTGGACCTTCTCGACATCGCCCGGATCGTGGGCGGCCTCGTCCTGCTCGTCGTGGGGGGCGAGCTCCTCGTGCGCGGGGCCTCCAACCTCGCCTCCCGCCTCGGCCTGAGCCCGCTGGTCGTCGGCCTGACCGTGGTGTCGGTCGCGACCTCGGCACCCGAGTTCGCGGTCACCGTCGGCGCGGTGCTCGGCGGCCAGCCCGAGCTCGCGGTCGGCAATGTCGTGGGCTCCAACATCGCCAACATCCTGCTCATCCTCGGCATCGCGGCGCTGGTGCTGCCGCTCGCCGTGCGCGAGCAGCTGGTGCGGATCGACGTCCCCGTCATGATCGGCCTCTCCGTCGCGCTGCTGCTCGTCGCGCGGGACGGGAGCATCTCCACCGTCGAGGGTCTCGTGCTGCTCACGGCGATGGTCGCGCACACCGTCCTCACCGTCGTCGTCAGCCGTCGGGCGCAGCGCCGTGAGCTGCGCAAGCGTCGCGCGCCCGCGGCCCGCGAGGGCGAGCCGATGAAGGTCCTCCCGGCCCTCGGCCTGGTGGTCGGCGGGGTCGCGCTCCTCGTGCTCGGGGCGAACCTGCTGGTCGCGGGTGCGGTGAACATCGCCGAGGCGCTCGGGGTCAGCGGCCTGGTGGTCGGGCTCACCGTGGTGGCCGTCGGCACCTCGCTGCCCGAGCTGGCGGCCTCGGTCATCGCCGCGGTGCGCGGCGAGCGCGACCTCGCGGTCGGCAATGTCGTCGGCAGCTGCATCGCCAACATCGGCCTCGTGCTGGGGGTGCCCGCGATCATCTCCTCCGGCGGGCTCCCGGTGCCCTTCCCGGCCATCGCCTTCGACATCCCGCTCATGGTCGCCGCCTCGGTCGCGCTCGCGCCGGTGGTCTTCACCGGCTTCACCGTGAACCGCTGGGAGGGTGGTCTGTTCGTGCTGCTGTACGCCGCCTACACCGCTTTCGTCGTGCTCAACGCGACCCGGCACGAGGCGCTGCAGGGCTTCGAGGTCGTCATGGTCATCTTCGTCCTGCCGCTCGTCGGCCTGACCCTGCTCGTCACCGCGACCTACGAGGTCGGCGTGCTCACCGAGCGGCGCCGGGTGCGCGAGAAGGTGGCCGCGGGCGAGCCCGTGCCGTGATGTCGTTTTCCTGCTAGACCGCGTGCTTCGGGTGCCGCACCATGGAGGAGTGCGCACCTCCCGCCTCCACCTCGACCACGACCGCTGCGCTGCGGCCGTGCGCAGCAGGGACCCCCGCTTCGACGGCTGGTTCGTCACCGGGGTGCTGAGCACCGGCATCTACTGCCGGCCCAGCTGCCCGGCCATCACCCCCCGGGTGCGCAACATGCGCTTCTACCCCAGCGCGGCGGCGGCCCAGGGCGCCGGGTTCCGCGCCTGCAAGAGGTGCCTGCCGGACGCCACCCCCGGGTCGCCGGAGTGGCACGTCCGCGGGGACGTCGTGGCCCGGGCGGTGCGGCTGGTCGCGGACGGGGTGGTGGACCGGGAGGGCGTCGGGGGGCTCGCCACCCGGCTCGGCTACTCCGTGCGGCAGCTGGAGCGGCTCGTGCATGCCGAGCTGGGCGCCGGTCCGCTGGCCCTGGCGCGGGCGCAGCGGGCCCAGGCCGCCCGCCTGCTCGTCGAGGGCACCGGCCTGTCCATGGTCGACATCGCCCACGCCGCCGGCTTCTCCAGCACCCGCTCCTTCAACGCGACGGTGCGCGAGGTGTATGCCGCCTCGCCCTCCGAGCTGCGCGCGGCCGCGGCGCGCCGCAAGGGGACCGGGTCGGGATCGACGGCGGGCGGGTCGGGTGCCACGGGGGCGGGGGCCCCGGTGACCATCTCCCTCCGGCTGCCCTTCCGCCCGCCGCTGCACGTGCCCAGCCTCTTCGGCCACCTGGTCGCGACCTCGGTCCGCGGGCTGGAGGACTGGTCGGACGGGGAGCTGACCCGCGCCGTGCGGCTGCCCGGTGGGCCGGCGCTGCTGGTGCTGCGCCCGGGCGACGAGGGGGAGCGGCACGTGCACGTCACCCTGCGGCTCACCGAGGTGGCCGACCTCGGTGCCGCCATCGGCCGCTGCCGCCGTCTCCTCGACCTCGACGCCGACCCGGTCGCCGTCGACGAGCACCTCGGGGCCGACCCGGCGCTGGCGCCGCTCGTCCGCGACCACCCGGGGGTGCGGCTGCCGGGAACCGTCGACGCCGGCGAGCTGGCGCTGCGGGTGGTCCTCAGCCAGCAGGTCTCCACGGCCGCCGCGGGCACGCACACGGCCCGGCTCGTCCGGGCGCTCGGCACGCCGCTGCCGGAGCCGATGAGCGGCCGGGTGACCCACCTCTTCCCGACCCCGGCCCAGGTCGCCGCGGCAGACGCGGAGGACCTCCCGGCCATGCCGGCCTCCCGGCAGCGGACGCTGCGCACGGTCGCGCAGGCGCTGGCCGAGGGCGGCCTGCGGCTCGACCAGGGGACGGACTGGCAGGAGGCGCGCGAGTCCCTGCTCGCGCTCCCCGGCGTCGGCCCGTGGACGGCCGAGATGGTCCTGCTGCGCGGGCTCGGCGACCCGGACGCCTTCCCGGCGACCGACCTGGGGGTCAAGGTCACCGCGGCCGCCGCCGGCCTGCCGACCGGCCCCCGGCTCATCGGGCACGCCGAGCACTGGCGGCCCTGGCGCAGCTACGCCACCGCCGTCCTCTGGGCCGCCTCGGACCACGCGGCCGCCCGCCTGCCCACGCACGCGCCCCCGCCCCGCCCGGGCGACGGCATACCCCCCACCACCCAGGAGACAGCATGACCGTCCACCTCACCACCGACTCGCCCGTCGGGCCCCTGCGCCTGGTCAGCGACGGAGAGCAGCTCACCGGGGTCTTCTTCGCCGAGCACCGGCACGCCCCCGACGACCTCGGCGCCGAGGTCGACGAGGCGCAGGCCCCCCCGGTGCTGCGGGAGACCGTGCGGCAGCTGCGGGAGTACTTCGCGGGCGAGCGCACGGACTTCGACCTGCCGACCGGCGCCCCGGGCACCGACTTCCAGCAGCGGGTCTGGGCCCGGCTGCGGGACATCCCCTACGGCCGGACCTGGTCCTACGGCGAGCTGGCGCGGGCCCTCGGCCGGCCCGGGGCGGCGCGGGCCGTCGGTCTGGCCAACGGTCGCAACCCGCTGTCGATCGTCGTGCCCTGCCACCGCGTGGTCGGTGCGGACGGCGCGATCACCGGCTACGGCGGCGGAATGGAGCGCAAGCAGCTGCTGCTGGACCTCGAGCGGTCGCGGACCGCCCCCACCCTGCCCGTCTGAGCGGGGTCGACGGCGGGGCGTCGCGCGACGCGATGCCGGTGGTGCGCCCGGCGCCGACTACCCTGGGAGGGTGAGCGAGCCGACCCGTCCGAGCGTGCCCGAGACCGACCTGCCCGAGCAGATCGCGGTCCGGCAGGGCAAGCGCCAGGCGATGCTCGAGGCCGGGGTCGACCCCTACCCCGTCGAGCTCCCGGTCACCCACACCCTCGCGCAGGTGCGGGCGGGCTGGGCGCACCTGGAGACCGGCGAGGAGACCGGCGACGTCGTCGGTGTCGCCGGACGGGTCATGTTCGTCCGCAACACCGGCAAGCTCTGCTTCGCCTCGCTGCAGGCCGGCGACGGCACCCGGCTGCAGGCCATGCTCTCCCTCGCCGAGGTCGGTCAGGAGGCGCTGGACCGCTGGAAGGCGTGGGTCGACCTCGGCGACCACGTCTTCGTCGAGGGCCGGGTCATCAGCTCGCGCCGCGGCGAGCTGTCGGTCATGGCCACCTCGTGGCAGATGGCGTCCAAGGCGCTGCGACCGCTGCCGGTGCTGCACAAGGACCTGTCCGAGGAGCAGCGGGTGCGCCAGCGCTACGTCGACCTGCTCGTCCGCGAGGACGCCCGCCAGATGGTGCTCAAGCGGGCCGCGATGACCCGCGCGGTGCGGCGGGTGCTCGAGGACGACGGCTACGTCGAGGTCGAGACGCCGGTCCTGCAGGCCATCCACGGCGGCGCCAACGCGCGGCCCTTCAGCACCCACCTCAACGCCTTCGACCTGCCGATGACCCTGCGCATCGCGCTCGAGCTGCACCTCAAGCGGGCCGTCGTCGGGGGCGTGGAGCGGGTCTACGAGATCGGGCGCATCTTCCGCAACGAGGGGATCGACTCCACCCACTCGCCGGAGTTCACCATGCTGGAGTGCTACCAGGCCTACGGCGACCAGTTCACCATGGCCGACCTCATGCGGCGGATGATCCTGGCCGCCGCCGACGAGGTCGGCAGCCGGCAGGTCGAGACCGCGGCCGGGTCCATCGACCTCGACGGCGAGTGGGTGTGGCTGCCGTTCTACGACGGACTCTCCGCGGCGGTCGGTGAGCAGGTCGACGTCGAGACGCCGGTCGACGACCTGCGTCGTCTGGCCGCCGCCCACGACGTGCCGGTGCAGGCCGGCTGGGGCGCGGACAAGATCGCGCTGGAGCTCTTCGGCGACGTGGTGGAGCCCACCCTGGTCCAGCCGACCTTCGTGTGCGACTACCCGGCCATCGCGCAGCCGCTGGCCCGTCCGCACCGCGACACCCCGGGTCTCGTCGAGGCCTGGGACCTCGTCATCGGCGGGATCGAGCGCGGCACCGCGTTCTCCGAGCTCGTCGACCCCGAGATCCAGCGGGCGCGCCTCACCGAGCAGTCCCTCCTCGCCGCCGGCGGCGACGCGGACGCCATGCAGCTGGACGAGGACTTCCTGCGGGCGCTGGAGTACGCCGCACCGCCGATGGGTGGGCTCGGCATGGGGCTGGACCGGGTGCTCATGCTGCTCACCGGGACCGGGGTCCGCGAGACCATCCTGTTCCCCTTCCTCAAGCCGGAGGCGTGATGGGTGCGTTCCTGCACGAGGGGTGGATGATCCTGGCGGCGCTGCTGCCCTCGGCGGGGCTGCTCTACCTCTTCTACGTCGTCATGAAGCACATGGTGGAGG
Source organism: Serinicoccus sediminis (assembly GCF_004153545.1). Lineage (GTDB taxonomy): Bacteria > Actinomycetota > Actinomycetes > Actinomycetales > Dermatophilaceae > Ornithinicoccus > Ornithinicoccus sediminis_A. Next base: position 65,331 of record NZ_SDVA01000006.1, read on the forward strand.
GCGACCGTCGGGAGCGGGCGGCCCAGCGTGCGGCGGACCGTGCCGCCGAGCGCGCCGCGGACCAGGCGCGCACCGATTCCCCGCAGCGCACCGACGCCGCCGAGTAACCATTTCCGGTGCCTCGCCGGAGCGATTTATCGGGAATGCCCAGGAATGCCGCCGCGTCGTTTGCCGACTTCGCCCCGGGCAGGAAAACCGCTAGTATTCTCGGGCGACGCAACCTGTAGCGTCACATGTCCCGCCCGAAGGAGAAGAAATGGCACAACGAGTGCAGGTCATCCTCGTCGATGACCTCAGTGGTGGGGAGGCGAACGAGACGGTCGAGTTCGCCCTCGACGGGGTGCACTACGAGATCGACCTGAGCGACGAGAACGCCGCGAAGCTGCGTGAGGACTTCGCGTCGTGGATCGGCCAGGCCCGCCGGGCCGGCGGTCGTCGCCAGACCCGTCGGCGCGGCGCCGGCGCGGCCTCCGCCTCCGGTGGTCGTAGCGACGAGCTCGCCAAGGTCCGTGAGTGGGGCCGGGAGAACGGCTACAAGGTCAGCTCGCGCGGCCGGGTCTCCCAGGAGCTCCAGGACGCCTACGCGGCGGCCCACTGACGCCCGACCGGACACCCGGAAAGGGGCCGGCCTCCTCCTCGAGAGGAAGGTCGGCCCCTTTTCCTCGCCCGTCGGCAGAAGTCGCCTCATACCTGGTCCATCGTGATCTGCTCGAGATCCGTCGTGCCGTCGGCCGCGGACTCGACCTCGGCCCACTCCCGGGGTAAAGCCACCTGAGGGCGTTCCCGGGCGCGCAGGGACCACGGGCAGATGGTGGTCTTGGCGGCATTGTTCTGGCTCCAGTCCAGAAAGATCTTTCCGGGCCGCAGCGACTTGCTCATCCGTGCGGTCACCAGGTCCGGGTGGTCCTCCGCGAGCTTCTCGGCCAATGCCTTGGTCACCGCGCTCACCTCGTCCGCGCCGCGGGTGCCCTCCAGCCCGGCGTACAGCTGCATGCCCTTGGACCCGCTGGTCACCGGGCGTGACTCCAGGCCGACGGCGTCCAGCCGTTCCCGCACCAGGAGGGCCACCCGCGCGCACTCGTGCAGGCCCGCACCGGGACCCGGGTCGAGGTCGACGACGAGACGGTCGGGGGGCAGGGCGGTGCCGTCCTCGTCGACCCGCCACTGCGGCACGTGCAGCTCCAGGCTGCCGAGGTTGACGAGGTAGACGAGCACGGCCAGGTCGGTCACCAGGGGGAAGGTGAGGTGGGTGTGCCCGCGCGACGAGCCGGGGGTGGGCAGCGTGACCCGGGGCAGCCAGTCCGGCGCCCCGGAGGGCAGGTTCTTCTCGAAGAAGTGCGCGCCCCTCACGCCCTCCGGCCACCGGATGCGGGTGACCGGGCGGTCGCGCAGCTCGGGCAGGATGTGCGCCTCGTGGGTGACGTAGTAGGTGAGCACCTCGCCCTTGGTGGTGCCGGTGGAGGGGTAGAGCACCTTGTCGAGGTTGCTCACCCGCAGCGTGCGGCCGGCCACGCTCACCTGCTGGCTGCTCACCGGGGACCCTCGCCGGGGACGGCCAGGTCGGCGGGGTCCAGGTCGGGCCGCACCCCCTGGAAGGACGGCTGACGCAGCCGGTCGGCCGGACCGTCGGCGCCGAGGGCCGCGACATCGACGACCACCTGCGGTCGCAGCCACGTGGAGCCGCGCGCCTCGACGGGCGGGATCGGCGCGTCGAAGGGGTAGCCCCCGGCGGGCACCTCGGCCAGCAGGCGCTGCAGCTGCTCACCCGCCCGCCCGGCCAGCCCGCTGCCGACCCGGCCGCGGTAGCGCAGCCGCAGCGACCCGTCGGCGGCGCGCTGCGGCATACCGTCCGGGCCGCGGAGCGGGAGACCGACGTGCACCGCACCCATCCGTCCGGGGCGCCCGGTCTCCGGGCGCCACCCGCCGACCACCACGGACACCCGCGCGCGGTGCGGGAACTTCACCCAGTCGGCGCTGCGCCGCCCCGGGTGGTATGCCGCGTCCCGCCGCTTGCTGACCACCCCCTCCAGGTGCTGCTCCCGGGTCGCGGCGAGCAGCATCGCCCCGTCGTCGTAGGTGGGGGAGAGCTGGACCCCGGGCACGTCGTCCAGGAGCTGCTCCAGCGCCTGGCGGCGCGCCGTCCAGGGCAGCGCGGTGAGGTCGAGGCCGTCGAGGCGCAGCAGGTCGAAGGCGACGTAGGTGGCCGGCCGGGCCGCCGCCAGGCGCTCCGCCGCGGCACCGCGGCCCACGTGGACCCGCTCGACGACGTGGCTGAACGACGGGCGCCCGTCGACCAGGCACACGGCCTCGCCGTCCAGCAGCAGGTCGTCGGCGACCTCGCCCAGGCCGGCCAGCTCGGGGAAGGCGTGCGCGATGTCGCGCTCGCCGCGGGTCAGCAGCCGCAGCCGACCCTCGCTGACGTCGGCCAGCAGCCGGATGCCGTCCCACTTGATCTCGTGCACCCACGCCGGGCCCGTCGGGGGCCGGGCCGGGAGGTCTCCCGGGGTGGCGAGCATGGGGCGCATGGGTCCATCCTGGGGGGCGTGAGAGCGATCTGGAAGGGTGCCGTCTCGTTCGGGCTGGTCAACGTGCCCGTGCGGCTGTACTCCGCGACGGAGAACCACGACCTCAGCTTCCACCAGGTGCGCCGCAGCGACGGCAGCCGCATCCGCTACAAGCGGGTGGCGCAGGCGGACGGCGAGGAGGTGGCCTACAAGGACATCGCCAAGGCCTACGAGACCGACGACGGCAAGACGGTCGTGCTCACCGAGGAGGACCTCGCGAGCCTGCCCAACCGGAGCAGCAAGGAGATCTCCGTCGAGCAGTTCGTGCCGCGCGAGCAGATCGACCCGATCCTCTACGACAAGGCCTACTACCTGGAGCCGGACGCCATGGGGGCCAAGGCCTACGGGCTGCTGCGGGAGGCCCTGCGCGAGTCCGACCGGGTCGCCGTGGTGACCGTGTCGGTCCGCAGCCGGATGACCATGGCGGTGCTGCGGGTGCGCGAGGACGACGCGGCGATCGTGCTGCAGACGCTGCTCTGGCCGGACGAGATCCGGGCCTCCGACCAGCTCGACCACCTCGACGAGGTGAGCGAGCCCAAGAAGGACGAGGTCGCGATGGCCCGCATGCTCGTCGACTCCATGTCCGGGGACTTCGAGCCGGAGGGTCACGTCGACGACTTCAAGGAGGCCGTCGACGCGCTGGTGGAGAAGAAGATCAGCGGCGGAGAGGTCACCGAGAGCCCGGACGAGGAGGACGAGGCCGACAGCGGCGAGGTGGTCGACCTGCTGGCGGCGCTGCAGCGCTCGGTGGACCGGGCCAAGAAGGGCCGCGGCGAGGGCTCCGGGAAGGACGCGGACGAGGACGACGGCGGGTCCTCGAAGGGCTCGGGCGGGACGTCGAAGAAGTCCTCCGCACGGTCCTCCACGAAGTCCTCGTCGAAGAAGTCCTCGACCAAGGAGGCCGCCTCCAAGAAGGCGGGCTGAGCCGAGCTGCGAGGGGCCGTGGCCACACGGCATACCCCCGTGCCGTCGGACGGGCAGCACGGGCCCACGTCCCGCACGATGCGACCGGTATGCCGCGGGGCGCCCGTCGGCCCGTACGCCGAGCAGAGGCGGCCCCCACGGCTTTTGCGCCGGGGGCGAACACGGAACATCGATGGTGGATGAGGACGTTGACCCGGACCAGACGCACGTAGAGTGGGTGGCAGCCCACAGTGGAGGAGAAGAGCATGTTCGAACGGTTCACAGACCGGGCTCGACGTGTGGTGGTGCTCGCGCAGGAAGAGGCGCGCATGCTCAACCACAACTACATCGGCACCGAGCACCTGCTGCTGGGCCTGATCCACGAGGGTGAGGGCGTGGCCGCCAAGGCGCTGGAGTCGCTGGACATCTCGCTGGACGCCGTGCGCCAGCAGGTGCAGGAGATCATCGGTCAGGGCCAGCAGAGCCCGACCGGCCACATCCCGTTCACCCCCCGGGCCAAGAAGGTCCTCGAGCTCTCGCTGCGCGAGGGCCTGCAGCTGGGGCACAACTACATCGGCACCGAGCACCTGCTGCTCGGCCTCATCCGCGAGGGCGAGGGCGTCGCGGCCCAGGTCCTCGTCAAGCTGGGCGCCGACCTCAACCGGGTGCGCCAGCAGGTCATCACGCTGCTCTCGGGCTACCAGGGCAAGGAGTCCGCCACCGCGGGCGTCGGCGCCGGCAGCCAGCAGGAGGGCCAGCAGTCCGGCTCCCTCGTGCTCGACCAGTTCGGCCGCAACCTCACCCAGGCCGCCCGCGAGGGCAAGCTCGACCCGGTCATCGGCCGGGAGAACGAGATCGAGCGGGTCATGCAGGTGCTCTCCCGCCGGACCAAGAACAACCCGGTCCTCATCGGCGAGCCCGGCGTCGGCAAGACCGCCGTCGTCGAGGGCCTGGCCCAGGACATCGTCCGCGGCGACGTGCCGGAGACGCTGAAGGAGAAGCAGCTCTACACGCTGGACCTCGGTGCCCTGGTCGCCGGCTCGCGCTACCGCGGTGACTTCGAGGAGCGCCTCAAGAAGGTCCTCAAGGAGATCCGCACCCGCGGCGACATCATCCTGTTCATCGACGAGATCCACACCCTCGTCGGGGCGGGTGCCGCCGAGGGCGCCATCGACGCCGCCAGCATCCTCAAGCCGATGCTGGCCCGCGGCGAGCTGCAGACCATCGGTGCGACGACGCTGGACGAGTACCGCAAGCACATCGAGAAGGACGCCGCCCTCGAGCGCCGGTTCCAGCCGATCCAGGTGGCCGAGCCCACGCTCAAGCACGCCATCGAGATCCTCAAGGGCCTGCGCGACCGCTACGAGGCGCACCACCGGGTCACCATCACCGACGGCGCCCTGGTCGGGGCCGCCACCATGGCCGACCGCTACATCAACGACCGCTTCCTGCCGGACAAGGCGATCGACCTGATCGACGAGGCCGGGGCCCGGTTGCGCATCCGCCGGATGACCGCACCGCCGGACCTGCGCGAGTTCGACGACAAGATCGCGCACGCCAAGCGCGAGAAGGAGTCGGCCATCGACGGGCAGGACTTCGAGAAGGCGGCCCGGCTGCGCGACGAGGAGCACAAGCTCACCCAGGCGCGCGCCGAGCGGGAGAAGGAGTGGAAGAACGGTGACATGGACGTCGTCGCCGAGGTCGACGAGGAGCTGATCGCCGAGGTCCTCGCCGCCGCCACCGGGATCCCCGTCTTCAAGCTGAGCGAGGAGGAGTCCTCCCGCCTGCTCAACATGGAGGAGGAGCTGCACAAGCGGATCATCGGCATGAACGACGCCATCAAGGCGCTGTCGCAGGCCATCCGCCGCACCCGGGCCGGTCTGAAGGACCCGCGTCGCCCCGGCGGCTCGTTCATCTTCGCCGGGCCCACGGGCGTCGGCAAGACCGAGCTCGCCAAGACGCTGGCCGAGTTCCTCTTCGGTGACGAGGACAGCCTCATCACCCTGGACATGTCGGAGTACTCCGAGAAGCACACCGTCTCCCGGATGTTCGGCTCGCCTCCCGGCTACGTCGGCTACGAGGAGGGCGGCCAGCTCACCGAGAAGGTGCGGCGCAAGCCGTTCTCGGTCGTGCTCTTCGACGAGATCGAGAAGGCCCACCCGGACATCTTCAACAGCCTGCTGCAGATCCTGGAGGACGGTCGGCTGACCGACTCCCAGGGCCGGGTGGTCGACTTCAAGAACACCGTCATCATCATGACCACCAACCTGGGTACCCGGGACATCGCCAAGGGCGTCTCGCTCGGCTTCTCGGCCGGGCCGGACACCCAGAGCTCCTACGAGCGGATGAAGAACAAGGTCACGGACGAGCTCAAGCAGCACTTCCGTCCCGAGTTCCTCAACCGGGTGGACGACACCATCGTCTTCCCGCAGCTGAGCCAGGACGAGATCATCCAGATCGTGGACCTCATGGTCGCCCGCCTGGACGACCGCCTCAAGGACAAGGACATGGCGATCGAGCTCACGTCGGCCGCCAAGGAGCTGCTCGCCAAGCGGGGCTACGACCCCGTGCTGGGTGCGCGGCCGCTGCGCCGGGCGATCCAGCGCGAGATCGAGGACCAGCTCTCGGAGAAGATCCTCTTCGGCGAGCTCGGCACCGGCCAGATCGTCATCGTGGACGTGGAGGACACCGTCGGCGAGGGCAAGAACCGCGACAAGGTCTTCACCTTCCGCGGGCAGGAGAAGCCGTCGGAGGTGCCCGACACCGTCCCGGTGGAGGAGCAGGCCGGCTGAGGCACGCAGAGCACCGCTGAGGGCGGGGAAGGGCAGGTATGCCGTTCCCCGCCCTCAGTGCTGTCCGGGGCCTCCCGGGCAGGCGCGACGGGCCCGGGGCGGAGGCCACCACCCTCCTCCGCCCCGACACGCTCACAGCCGTCACTCGGCAGACCGCGTGTCACAACCGTCACGGGGCCGCAGAGACGCCCGTGAGACATGTGAAATCCGAGAAAACTGCTGGTCAGCGAACTACATGCGTGTGATATCCGGGGTGACCTGCGAAAACCCTGGGAGGGTGTGACGAACATCACGAGTTACATGCTTGTCATGCCCCCGACAAATGCACTCCTACCTGCGGGGGAGGGGTTGCGCGCTCCCACGGGGGTGGGTTTCACTGCTCTCGGCCCACTGCGGGCCGTCCCGCCCCAGCACCTCTCGTCCGGCCGCCGGACACGTCCCTGCCTGTCCCACCACACGTATGGATCACCGATGACCCTGAGCCCTCGTCGCCTGTCCCGCACCATGATCGCCGTCACCGCAGCGGCGGCGCCCGTGGTGACCCTGGCGCCTGCCGTGCAGGCCGCCCCGTCCACCCCGCAGCTCCCTCAGCAGCCCCTCCTGCCGAACGCTCCCACCACGCCGGTGACCACGCCGCGCATCCTGCCGACGCCGGCGCCGACGAGCACCGTCACCATGCGGGTGGACGCCGCCGCGGGGGTCAACGTCCGCAGCGGTCCGTCCACGTCCTACGGCGTCGTGGGGGGCTACCGGCAGGGCGCGCAGCTCACCGGCACGCTGACCTCCAACAACTGGCTCAAGATCGGCCAGAACCGCTTCGTCGCCGCCTGGAACCTCACGCGGGTCAGCGGTGGCGGCGGTGGCGGCGAGCAGCCGGACCCCGCCCCCAGCGGCGTGACCCAGTGGATGGAGGCCTCGATCGGCAACGTCCGCTCCGGGCCCGGCCTGGGCCACCCGGTGGTGACGACGATGCGCAAGGGCACCCGGGTGCAGGGTTCCTGGACCAGCAACGGCTGGCTGAACATCGGGGGTGGCAAGTACATCTCCGGCACGATCCTCACCGGCTCCGACCCCGGTGGTGGCGGTGGTGGCGGCTCGCAGCCGACCCCCTCGCCCACCCGGGTCACCCAGTGGATGGACGCGGCGATCGGCAACGTGCGCTCGGGCCCCGGCCTCGGTCACCCGGTGGTGACCACCATGCGGCAGGGCACGCAGGTCCAGGGCACGTGGACGAGCAACGGCTGGCTGGACATCGGGGGCGGCAAGTACATCTCCCGGACGATCCTCACCGGCAGCGACCCCGGTGGCGGTGGTGGCGAGCAGCCCGCCCCCTCGCCGTCGCAGGTGACCCGGTGGGTCAGCGCCTCGGCGGCCAACGTCCGCTCCGGGCCGTCCACGTCCTACTCCATCGTGGGCAGCAAGACACGGGGGACCCGGGTCACCGGCACCCTCACCGGCAACGGCTGGCTCAAGATGTCGGGCTCGCAGTACATGGCGGAGTCGGTCCTGACCGCGAGCGCCCCCGGGGGCGCGAGCCCCGGGCCCGCCCCGGCCCCGGCCCCGGCGCCCGCCCCGGCGCCCAGCCAGCTGCGCCAGCAGATCCTCACCACGGCGGCGAAGTACATCGGGACCCCCTACAAGTACGGCGGGAACACCCCGCAGGAGGGGTTCGACTGCTCCGGGTACACGAAGTACGTCTTCGCCGAGGTGGGCCTGACCATCCCCCGCACCGCGGCGATGCAGCAGGCGGCCACCACCCCGGTGAGCTCCCCGCAGCCGGGCGACCTCGTCTTCTTCGGCTCGCCCGCCTACCACGTGGGCATCTACGCCGGCGACGGCATGATGTACGACACCGGCCGGCCGGGCGTGCCCACGGCATACCGCGCGATCTTCAGCGGGGTGTCGGGGTACGGGCGGGTCAGCGGGGTCGGCTGACCTCCTCGGACGCCGGGTGGGCGGGGGCTCGTGACGTAGCATGCGCGGTATGCCCTCGGACGTCGCCGTGCCCTCGCCTGCCCCGGACCCGGCCTTCCAGCCCGTCTTCCTCGGCACCGACCCCGGCACCTACGGTCTGGCGCGGGCGCTGCACCAGCAGTACGGCGTCCGGACGACCCTGGTGTCGCGCGGCCAGACCGGCGCCATCGCGCACTCGCGCATCCTGCGTCCGGTGGAGGCCGGGCAGGACACCGGGCGCGCGGAGCTGCTGGCGACGTTGCTGGCCGAGGGCCGGTCGGCGCGGGAGCGCGAGCCGGACGTCCCGCTGCTCCTGGGCTGCAACTCCGACTCGCACACCGACCTGATCGCCCAGCACGCCGACCAGCTGGGTGAGGTCTTCGCCTTCCCGCGGATGTCGCCCGAGACCCTCGAGCAGATCGCCGACAAGCAGCAGTTCGGCCAGCTCTGCGAGCGGCTGGGGCTGCCCACGCCCCGGACCACCGTGGTGCGCTTCGGCGGCGCCGACGAGCCCGGGTGGGCCCCTGAGCCGATCGACATCAGCTACCCCGTCGTGGCCAAGCCCGCCAACAGCGCGCACTTCGAGAACCTCAGGTTCCCCGGGGCCCAGAAGGTCTGGTTCCTCCGGACCCCGCAGGAGTGGCAGGACCTGGTGGAGGTGCTGGTCGCCGGTGGCGTGCGCCAGGACTTCCTCGTGCAGGAGCACATCCCCGGCGACGACACCCACCAGCTGTCCATCGTCGGGTACGTCGACCGCACCGGACGGCTCACCGCGGTCGCGACCGCCCAGGTGCTGCTGGGGGAGCACGACCCCACGACCATCGGCAACCCCATCGCGATGATCACCACGCCGATGCCCGAGCTCATGGACGCCGCCGAACGGATCCTCGGCGCGGTGGACTACTGGGGCTTCGCCAACATCGACGCCAAGCGGGACCCCCGCACCGGGACGATCTACTACATGGAGGTCAACCCGCGGATGGGGCGCAACAGCTTCTACGCCACCGCCGCCGGCGCCGACCTGGCGGGGGCGATGGTGGACGACCTCGTCCTCGGGGTGCAGCGGGAGCCCGTCCGCGGCACCCGGGAGGTGCTCTACAGCATCGTCAGCCCCGCCGTCCTGCCCTACTACGTGCGGGACCGGGCCCTGCGCGGCCGCGTCCTGCGCGCGGCCCGCCGCGGCGTCGTCCACCCCCTGCTCTACGAACGCGGCAACTGGCGGCGGCGCGCCTACGTCATGGCGAACCGGCTCAACCACACCAAGAAGCTGGCGCGGTTCTACCCCCGCCCCTCGACGACCGGGTTCTGACCCGCCTCAGTAGAACGTCGCCCCGGGGCGGCCCCGGGACACGACGTTGGCGGTCACGCGATGACCGATCCGCTCCCACGCGGCATACCGGCGCGGTCGGAGCACGAGGTCGTAGGCACCGACGAAGTCGGTGACCTCCTTGCTGAAGCTGCGCTTGAACTCACCGATGCCGAAGTACGGGTCGTCCGGGTCGTCCACCCTGCTCGAGTGCGGCGTCCCGGCCATGTCGTAGGACGTGGCTCCCTGCGCCTGCGCCCACTGCATCGCCTCCCACTGCAGCGCGTGCGAGCCGCCACGGACCGGCCGCTCGCGCACGCTGGCCCCGTCGCGGTAGCACGCGACGTCACCGACGACGGTGACGAAGGCGCCGGCGACGTCCCGGCCCTCGTGCTGGGCGATGAACACGCGCCCCAGGCCGGCCTCGCAGAAGGTGCGCCACATGGCGACCTGGTACTCGTGCGAGCGCGGCGCGATGCCCTGGTCCTGCACGACCTCCATCCACAGGGCCCACATGCGCTCGTAGGTCGACTCCTCGAGCGGCGCCGCCTCGGTGACGACACCCTGCTTGAGACCGCGTCGGATGGTGTTGCGGGTCTTGGACGGCAGCCGCGCCATGAGTTCCTCCGGCGTCCCGCTGACGTCGACGAAGACGGTCGACCTGTTGGTCTGGATGCGTCCTGCGGGCAGCAGGCCGAGACGGTCCAGCGCGCCCAGCGTCTCCGGCGACTCGACCAGCTCGGGCTCGATCTTGACGAGGAAGACGCCGGCGTCGTGGGCCGCGGTGCGCAGCGACGGCAGCAGCGCGGCCAGGCCGGACACGGAGTCCACCCCGGGCCCCTTGGGGAGGTACCAGACCTTCCCGAACCCGGGGGCCCGGCGCTCGTGGACGGTGATGGGGAAGCCGTCGACGTCGGCATACCTCGGGGTCCACCCGACCATGCTCTTGACCTGCGCGAACTCCGGGGTCTGGAACATCGACGGTCGTCCCGGCGTCTGCAGCAGGCGCTCGCGCCACTGCTCGGCCGACTCATAGGTGTCCCAGCGCAGACTCATGGCGGCATCGTATCGACGGCCGCCGCCGCGCCCGGGCGGCGACCCGCCCGGCCCCTGCCCGGGCGGTCGGTGGCAGGACAGGCTGCAGGCCCGTCCGACGTGGCTAGGGTGGAGGCGTGCCCCTCCTGGACCTCACCGACGACGCCGCCGTCCAGCGGTATGCCGCGTTCGTCCGGGCCCACCCGCACCGGGCGCCGTCCCAGGACCCGTGCTGGGGTGTCCTCAAGGACGACTGGGCCCAGGAGGCGGTGTACCTCGAGGAGGACGGGCCCGACGGTCCCCGTATCGTCGCCGCGATGAGCCTGCTGGTGCGCCGGCTGCCCGGGGGGTTCTCGGTGCTCTACGCCCCGCGCGGACCGCTGGTGGACTGGGAACGGCCCGATCAGGTGCACCGGCTGCTGGCCGAGGCGCGGCCCCTGGTGGACCGGCACCGGGCGGTCATGACCAAGCTGGACCCCGAGGTCGCCTTCAGCCCCGGGCTGGACGCCTGGATGCGGGCCCAGCCGGGATGGGTGGTCAAGAATGTCGGGGCCGGCAAGGACGACCTGGTCCAGCCGCGCCACTGCATGGTCGTCCGTCTCACCGACGACGAGGGGCGCACGCTCGACGAGGACGCACTCCTGGCGAAGTACGACTCGGGCCTGCGCAACCGGGTCCGCAGCGGGCGTCGCAAGGGGGTCGTGGTGACCTACGGGGACGGGGAGGAGGACCTGCGGACGTTCCACGAGACCTACCGCTTCATGGCGCGCCGCAACGAGATCACCGCCCGCGACCTGGCGTACTTCCGGCGGATGCGGCAGGCCTTCGGGGAGCGGATGTGGGTGGCGCTCGCCCGCCACGAGGACGACGTGCTGGCGGCGTCGGTGACCATCGACTACCACGGCAAGCTCTACTACCTCTACGCCGGCTCCAACGACACCAAGCGCCGGCTGGGCCCGAACCAGGTGATGAACCACGAGCTCATGGTCCGCGGGCTCGGCGAGGGGGCGGAGTCCTACGACATGGGCGGGGTGTTCGCGCTCGACGACAGCGACGGCCTCTTCGTCTTCAAGCGGGCCTTCTGCAAGGGTGACGGCGGTGCCACCGCCTTCATCGGCGAGGTCGACGTGGTCCACCGGCCCTTCCTCTACCGGCTGCTCGCCGGGGCGGTCCCGCGTGCCCAGCACGCCCGACGTGCGCTCTCGGGCCGGCTGTCGCACGCGCGCACCTGGTGGGCGGCACGGCGCGCCCGCCGCTGACCGTTCGGCTCAGGTGCCGGGGAGGCGGAAGTGCCCGTCGGGCACCGGCTCCACCAGGCCCTCGGCGACCAGCGCGTCGAGGCACCGCTCGCGCTGCAGCTCCGCCGCCGCGAGCTCCTCGTCGGCGCCGCCCGGCCCGGGCCAGGCGTCCCTCAGCCGTTCGCCGGGCACCGGCGCCGCCGAGTCGCGCAGCACCTGCAGCAGGGTGCCGCGACACTGCCGGTCGGTGCCGGCCCAGGCCTGGCCCCGGCGGGGCGGGCCGGTGGGCGCGGGCGAGCCGGCGAGCCGCCAGGCGCACAGGTCGGCCACGGGGCAGTCGGCGCACCGCGGTGCGCGGGCCGTGCAGACCAGCGCTCCCAGCTCCATGACCGCCACGCTCCACGTGGCGGCCTCCTGGTCGTCCGCGGGCAGCAACCGGGTGGCGAGCGTGGTCTCCGCGCGGGTCAGGGTGGGCGGGGGCAGGGCGAGCCCGGTGACGACGCGGGCCTGCACCCGGCGGACGTTGGTGTCGACCACGGTGGAGCGGCGGCCGAAGGCGAACGCGGCGACCGCCGCGGCCGTGTAGTCGCCGACGCCCGGCAGGGTGCGCAGGACCCCCTCGTCGGCGGGCACGACACCGTCGTGCTCGTCGCGCAGCGCGGTCGCGGCGGCGTGCAGGCGCAGCGCGCGGCGCGGGTACCCCAGGCGCCCCCACGCACGCACCGCCGCGCCGGCCGGCTCGGCGGCGAGGGCCGACGGGGTGGGCCAGGTGGCCATCCACCGCTCCCACACCGGCAGGACCCGGGCGACGGGGGTCTGCTGGAGCATGACCTCGGAGACGAGCACCCCCCACGGCGAGCAGTCCGGGTCCCGCCACGGCAGGTCGCGCCGGTGCGCGGCATACCAGGGCAGCAGGCGCTCGTGCAGGGTCTCGGGGGCGGGCACGTCAGGAGTAGCGCTCGAGGATCGAGCTCTCCGCGAGCCGGGACAGGCCCTCGCGCACCGCGCGGGCCCGCGCCTCGCCGACGCCGTCCACCTGCATGAGGTCCTCGAGGCCCGCCGACAGCAGCTGCTGGAAGGTGCCGAAGTGGGCCACCAGGCGGTCCACGATGGCGCCGGGGAGCCGGGGTATGCGGTGCAGCAGCCGGTAACCCGACGGGCTGAGCTGCTGGTGGTCCATGCCGTCGCCGACGACGGTGATGCCCAGGCAGCGCGCCACGGCGGCGAGGTCCAGCAGCTCGGTGCTGTCCAGCGCCCCCAGCGCGGCCTGCACCTGCGCGGGGTCCCGGCCCCCGTCGGCCGCACCGATGTAGTCGCGGACGACGAGCGCCCGCTCGCGCTCCACCCCGCCGGTCATCTCCTCGAGCTGCAGGCCGATGAGCCGGCCGTCCACCCCCAGCTCGACGACGTACTGCTCGATCTCGGCGCTGATCCGGCGCACCATCTCCAGCCGCTGCAGGACCGAGGCCAGGTCGCGCACGGTGACGAGGTCCTCGATCTCGAGCGCGGACAGGGAGCCGCTGACCTCGTCGAGGCGGGCGCGGTAGCGCTCCAACGTCTGCAGCGCCTGGTTGGCCTGGGCCTGCAGCTGGCTGCGGTCCTCCAGCACGTGCCGGATGTCACCGACGTAGAGCGCGATGAGCGACATGGACTGGCTCACCGAGATGACGGGGTAGCCGGTCTGCTTGGCGGTGCGCTCGGCGGTGCGGTGCCGGGTCCCGCTCTCCTTCGTCTCGATGGTGCGGTCCGGGGCGAGCTGGGTGGCGGCGCGCACGATCCGGGTGCCGTCGCGGCTGAGCACGATGCCGCCGTCCATCTTCGCCAGCTCCCGCAGCCGGGTGGCGGAGAACTCGACGTCGAGCTCGAAACCGCCGGTGCTGATGGAGTCGACCGTCTTGTCGCTGCCGAGGACGATGAGCGCACCGGTCCGGCCGCGCAGGATGCGCTCGAGCCCGTCCCGCAGACCGGTGCCCGGGGCGACCGCGCCGAGGGTCGCGCGCAGCAGCGCCTCGTCGTTGCGCTCGGGCACGCCCGCCTCCCTCCTGCGCCGCAGCTGTCGGCACCGTCGTACCCGTCGGGCACTGGGCCGATCCTAGGCGGCGCCACCGGCCGCCCCGTCCAGCCGGGCAGATCTTTATGGATTCTTGACCAGCGACCCAGCCAGGCCGTCACGACCCGCGCTCGCCTGGGCGGCCGCGAGCACCAGGGCGACGGCGTCGCTGAGCGTCGCGACCTCGTGCACGCGCATCCCGGAGGGCGGCCGGCCCTCGCTGAGCGAGCCGACGGGGATGACGGCCTCGGTGAAACCGATGCGGGCCGCCTCCGCCAGTCGTCGGGGTGCGCCGGTGACCGGCCGCAGGTCCCCGGAGAGTCCCACCTCCCCGACGGCGATCGTGCTCACGGGCAGCGCCAGGTCGGCCTTGGCGCTGGTCAGCGCCAGGGCGAGGGCCAGGTCGGCCGCCGGTTCGGAGAGCCGGACCCCGCCGACGGTCGCGGCGTAGCAGTCGTCCTTGGCCAGGGGGACGCCGCCCCGCTGGCCCAGCACGGCCAGGACCATCGCCAGCCGGGAGGGGTCCAGCCCGCTGGTCGTCCGCCGCGCCGAGCCGGCGACCGCCTCGCTCACCAGCGCCTGGACCTCCGCCACGAGGGGGCGGCGCCCCTCCAGGGTGACGGTCACGCAGGTCCCGGGGACCGGCCGGTCGCGGCTGGACAGGAAGAGGCCGCTGGGGTCGGCCAGCCCGGTGATCCCGGAGTCGCCGAGGTCGAAGCAGCCGACCTCGTCGGTGGGGCCGAACCGGTTCTTGACCGCCCGGACGAGCCGCAGCCGGCTGTGCCGCTCGCCCTCGAAGGCGACGACGACGTCGACGAGGTGCTCCAGCACCCGCGGCCCGGCGATGCCGCCGTCCTTGGTGACGTGCCCGATGAGCACGGCGGCGGTGCCCCGGGTCTTGGCCGCCTGGATGAGGGCCGAGGCCACCTCGCGCACCTGCCCGACGTTGCCGGGTGCCCCCTCCACCTCGGCGCTGGCCACGGTCTGCACCGAGTCGACCACGAGCAGGTCCGGGTCGGTCTGCTCCAGCTGCCCCAGGATCGTCGCGAGGTCGGTCTCCGAGGCGAGGTAGAGCGTGTCCGCCACCGCGCCGATGCGCTCGGCCCGCAGCTTGACCTGCGCGGCGGACTCCTCCCCGGAGACGTAGAGGACGGACCGGCCCTCCCGGGCGGTGCGGGCGGCGACGTCCAGGGCCAGGGTGGACTTGCCGATCCCCGGCTCGCCCGCCATGAGCACGACGGCACCCGGCACGATGCCCCCGCCCAGCACCCGGTCGAACTCGTCGACCCCGGTCGTGCGGGCCTGCGCCGCGTCGGCGTCGACGGCCGCGATGGGCACGGCCGGCCGGGAGGGGCGCACGGCGCTGGTCCGGACCGTGCTCTGGCCGCCCGCTTCGGACACGGTGCCCCACGCCTGGCACTGCGGGCACCGCCCCGCCCACTTCACGCCCTGCCAGCCGCACTCCGTGCAGCGGTATGCCGTCCTGTTCGCCTTCGCCACGCCTTCAGGGTAGGCGTCGGCACGGACAGACCCGGCCCGGCCGGGCCCCGTCCGTCCGCGGCGGCCGACGGCCCGGCGCCCTCCCGTGGCCACGCCCCCGGGGTGCGTGCGGCATCATGGCCCGCATGCGCCTGGGTGTCGTCGACGTGGGATCGAACACGGTCCACCTGCTCGTCGTCGACGCGCAGCCCGGGGGGCACCCGACGCCGGACTTCTCCCACAAGGTGGAGCTGCGCCTCGCCGAGCACCTGACCGAGGACGGCGACATCAGCGCCCGCGGGGCCCGCACGCTCGCCGGGTTCGTCGCGGACTGCGTGGAGGTCGCCGAGAGCCGTGGGGCGACCGAGCTGCTGGCCTTCGCGACCAGCGCCATCCGGGAGGCCGGCAACACCGACGAGGTGCTCGGCCTGGTGCGCGAGCGGTCCGGGGTGGACCTCGACGTGCTCCCGGGCGAGGAGGAGGCGCGGGCGACCTTCCTCGCGGTCCGCCGGTGGTTCGGCTGGTCCGCCGGGCGTCTGCTGAACGTCGACATCGGCGGCGGCTCGCTGGAGCTGGCCGCGGGGCTGGACGAGCACCCCGACGTCGCCGTCTCCCTGCCGCTGGGGGCAGGACGGCTGAGCAGGGAGCTGGCCCACGACCCGCCGGAGAAGGCGGAGATCCGGACCCTGCGCAAGCGCGTCCGCTCCGAGGTCGCCGCCGCGCAGCCGGCGCTGGCCAAGGTGGGGAGCCCCCAGCTCGTGGGCGGCAGCAGCAAGACGGTCCGGTCGCTGGCCCGGGCCTGCGGCGCCGCCCCCCGCGGGGACGGGCCCTACGTCCCCCGCGTGCTGCGCCTCGAGGACCTCGCGGAGCTGACGCCCCGGCTGCTGCGGATGACCGCTGCCGAGCGGGCCGGGCTGCCCGGCGTCTCCGCCTCCCGGGCCCGGCAGCTGGCCGCCGGGGCGCTGGTGCTCGAGGCGGTGCTGGAGCTGAGCGGCGTCGAGGAGCTGGCGGTCTGCCCGTGGGCGCTGCGAGAGGGCCTCATCCTGCGCTTCCTGGACGGCCTCGGGCGATGACGCACCACATCCCGGTCCACCTGTCCACGTCCTCGGTCTACCCGGAGAACGCCGCCTATGCGTTCGACCTGGCCGAGCGGCTCGGCTACGACGGCGTCGAGATCATGGTGTGGACCGACCCGGTGACGCAGGAGGCGGGGGCGCTGAGCGCGTTGGCCGCCCTGCACGAGCTGCAGATCGGCGCGATCCACGCGCCGACGCTGCTGCTGGCCCAGCGGCTGTGGGGGTGGGAGCCCTGGGGAAAGGTCGAGCGGGCGCTCGACCTCGCCCGCGACGTGCAGGCGCAGTGCGTGGTCGTGCACCCGCCGTTCCGCTGGCAGCGCGGGTATGCCGAGGGCTTCGTCGAGGGCGTCGCGCAGCGGCAGGAACGCTGGGGCATCCCCATCGCGGTGGAGAACATGTTCCCGTGGCGCACCGGCGGTTCGGCGATGCAGGCATACCTCCCCGGCCCGGACCCCCGTGACTACCCCTACAGCGACGTCACCTTCGACATCAGCCACGCCGCCACGGCCGGTGAGGACGCCCTGGACATGGTGCGCGACCTCGGCGACCGCGTGCGGCACGTGCACCTGGGCGACTCCTTCGGCTCGTTCCGCGACGAGCACCTCGTCCCCGGACGCGGCGACCAGCGGTGCCGGGAGGTGCTGGAGCATCTGGTGGCGACCGACTTCCCGGGGGTGGTGAGCCTGGAGGTGGGGACGCGCACGATGAAGACGGCCGAGCGCGAGGCTGCGCTGGCGGAGTCGCTGGCCTTCGCCCGCGAGCACCTGGGGCAGCACGACCTCCCGGGCGCGCGGGGGCGCTGAGCGGTCGTGGCCACCGAGGCCCGGCGGGGCCCGCGCCGGGGTGAGGACACCCGGGCGGCGATCCTGGAGGCGGCCCGGGGCGAGTTCGCCCGCGCCGGGTATGCCGGGACCAGCCTGCGCGGCGTCGCCCGGGCGGCCGGGGTGGACCCGGCGCTGGTGCACCACTACTTCGGCGGCAAGGACGACCTCTTCGCGCAGTCGGTGGTCCTCGTCTCGTTGCCCGGTCCGCCGACGTCGTTGGCGCTGCAGGTGGCGCGGGGTCCGCGCGAGGAGGTCGGGGTGCGGGCGGTCCGGCTGTTCCTGGGGGTGTGGGAGGCCCGGCGGTCGAGCTTCGAGGCCCTGTTGCGCAGCATCGTCACCAGCGAGGAGGTGGCGCGGGCGGTGCGTGAGTTCCTCACCCAGGAGATCTTCGGGCGGGTGGTCTCGGAGCTGGACCCGGGCCTGGGCCAGGAGGAGCGCGACCTGCGGGCCGGTCTCGCCGCAGCCGCCGCGATGGGCCTGGCGATGGGGCGCTACGTGGTGCGGCTGCCGGGGGTCGGCGACGCCGACCCGGAGGTCCTCGTGCAGCGGGTGGGTCCGGTGCTGCAGGGTTACCTGCTGCCCCGCTGAGGCGTCCCCCCGCCCGTCGCCCCTCCCCGGACCGTTGCGCAGGAGCGGCACCAGGCGTAGATTTCATCACATGATGAAATATGCGGTGCGGGCGGAGGGGCTGAGCGTGCGGCGCGGACGGCGCCAGGTCCTCCGGGACGTGCACCTCGCCGTTCCCGTCGGCCAGGTGGTGGGCCTCCTGGGGCCGAGCGGCGGGGGCAAGTCCACCCTGATGCGCTCCGTCGTCGGGGTGCAGGCGCAGGTCTCGGGCACGGTCGAGGTGCTCGGTGAGCCCGCCGGGTCGCCCGGGCTGCGCCACCGGGTCGGCTACGTCACCCAGAGCCCGAGCGTCTACCGCGACCTCACCGTCGGCCAGAACCTGCGCTACTTCGCCACCCTCGTCGGGGCGGCCGGGGGCCGGGTCGACCAGGTGCTCGAGCAGGTCGACCTGCGCGGTCAGGTGGACCAGCGGGTGGCCGACCTCTCCGGCGGCCAGGCCTCCCGGGTCTCGCTGGCGGCCGCCCTCGTGGGCCGGCCCGACCTCCTCGTCCTCGACGAGCCCACCGTCGGCCTGGACCCGGTGCTGCGGCGCAGCCTGTGGCGACTCTTCGCCGAGCTGGCCGCCTCCGGCACCACGGTGCTGGTCAGCAGCCACGTCATGGACGAGGCCGCCCGGTGCGACCGGCTGGTCCTGCTGCGCGAGGGCCGCGTCCTGGCCGACGACACCCTCCCGGCGCTGCTCGCCCGGACCGGTGCCGAGGACGCCGAGGGCGCCTTCCTCCACCTGGTCGACGAGGCCGACGCCGACGGCCCGGTGGCCCCTGACCCCGCATACCACCGGAGGCGTCGATGAACCCCACCCTCACCACCGCGACCGCCGCCCGGGTGCTGGCGCAGCTGCGCGCCGACCGGCGCACCCTGGCGCTCATGCTCGTGGTGCCCTGCGTCCTGCTGGGGCTGCTCGCATGGATGAGCCGGGACACCCCGCTCTTCGACCGCACGGGGGCCCAGCTGCTCGGGCTCTTCCCGCTCGTCGTGATGTTCGTCGTGACCAGCGTGACCACGCTGGGCGAGCGCACCTCCGGCACCCTGGAGCGGCTGCTGTCGACGCCGCTGCGGCGCACGGACTTCCTGGGCGGGTATGCCCTGGCCTTCGGTGCCATGGCGGTGCTGCAGGCCCTGGTGGCCACCGGGTTCGCGGTCTGGGTGTGCGGCCTGGAGGTGCGCGGGCCCCTGGGGTGGCTCGTGGTCGTCGCCGTCGCGAGCGGGCTGCTGGGCACCGCGCTGGGCCTGCTCGCCAGCGCCTTCGCCCGGACCGAGTTCCAGGCGGTCCAGTTCATGCCCGCCCTCGTGCTCCCGCAGCTGCTGCTGTGCGGCCTCTTCGTCCCCCGCGAGGAGATGCCGCGCGCGCTCGAGCTGGTGTCGGCCGTGCTCCCGCTGTCCTACGCCGTCGACGCCCTGGGTTCGGTGGCCACCACCGTCGAGCCGGCCGGCGAGCTGGGGGCCGATCTCGCGGTGCTCGCCGTCTTCGTCACGGGCTCGCTCGGGCTCGCCTCGCTCACCCTGCGACGGCGCACCCCCTGAGGCGTAGCCTGGGGCGCATGGAGCTCGCTGACCTCAACCCCTCCGCCCTGATGCGCCAGACGTTGCTCGGGGCCAGCCGCAACACCACCTTGCGCCAGGTGATCGAGCAGGCGCCGGTGAGCCGTGACGTCGTCAGGCGCTTCGTCGCCGGCGACAGCACCCCCGACGCCGTCCGGGTGGCGGGCGAGCTGGTCGACACGCACCGGCAGGTGACCATCGACTACCTCGGTGAGGACACCACCGACCCGGCGCAGGCCGAGGCGACCCGCGACGCCTACCTCGGCCTCATCGCGGCGCTCTCGGAGGCGGGGCTGACCCAGGGCGGTGCGGCCGAGGTCAGCCTCAAGCTGTCCGCCCTCGGCCAGTTCCTCGGGCGGGACGGGCACGCCATCGCGCTCGACAACGCCCGGGCCATCTGCCAGGCGGCGGCCAACGCCGGCACCACGGTCACCCTCGACATGGAGGACCACACGACCACCGACCCGACGCTGGCGGCCCTGGCCGAGCTGCGCCAGGACTGGCCGTGGGTGGGGGTCGCGCTGCAGGCATACCTGCACCGGACCGAGCAGGACTGCCGCGACCTGTCCCACGAGGGGTCCCGGGTGCGGCTGTGCAAGGGCGCCTACAAGCAGCCGGAGTCGGTCGCCTTCCAGGACAAGGACGACGTCGACAAGGCCTACGTCCGCTGCCTCAAGGTCCTGATGCAGGGCCAGGGCTACCCGATGGTCGCCACGCACGACCCGCGGCTGGTCGAGATCGCCTCGGTGCTCGCCGCCAAGGCGCAGCGGGAGGCGGACAGCTACGAGTTCCAGATGCTGCTGGGCATCCGTCCGGAGGAGCAGCGGCGGCTGGCCGGGGCGGGCTCGCGCATGCGCGTCTACCTGCCCTACGGCGAGGACTGGTACGGCTACCTCGTGCGGCGGATGGCCGAGCGACCGGCCAACCTGACCTTCTTCCTGCGCGGCCTGGCGACCAAGGGCTGAGCGCGGTGCCGATCGCGCTCCTCGGGGCCGGCGTCATGGGCAGCACGCTGGCGGCGGCGCTCATCCGCTCCGGCCACCAGCCGGCCGACCTCGTGCTCAGCGACCGGGTCACCGCCCGGGCCGAGCAGGTCGCGGCCCAGCACGGGACCCGGCACGACACCCCCGCGGCCGCGGCCGCCGCAGCCGACGTCGTCGTCCTGGCGGTCAAGCCGCAGGACATGGCGGCGCTGGTGGCGGAGATCCGGGACCACGTCCGCTCCGACGCGCTCGTGGTGTCGATCGCGGCCGGGATCACCACCGACTTCCTCGAGAGGCGGCTGCCCGAAGGCACCTCGGTGGTCCGGGTCATGCCCAACACGCCGGCGCTGGTGGACCAGGGGATGTCGGCCATGAGCCCGGGGCGGCACTGCACCCCGGAGCAGGTGGAGCGGGCGCGCGGGCTGATGCAGCACGTCGGACGGGTCGTGGTCCTGGACGAGGGGCACCAGGACGCCGTGACGGCGATCAGCGGCAGCGGCCCTTCCTACATCTTCTACGTCGTCGAGGCGATGATCGAGGCCGGCGTCCTGCTGGGGCTGCCGCGGGACACGTCCACCGAGCTCGTCGTCCAGACGTTGTATGGTGCCGCCACGATGATCCGGGAGACCGGGACCCACCCGACCGTGCTCAGGGAACAGGTCTCCAGCCCAGGAGGCACCAGCGTCGCCGCTCTGCGGGCGCTGGAGGATCACAAGGTCAGGGCCGCCTTCCTGACCGCGATGGAGGCGGCCGCGAGAAGGTCGCACGAGCTGTCGCCGCAGGAGGACTGAGAGCCCGGTGCTGTGTCACCGAGTGTTCACCCGTGACGGCGGAGCCCGCGCGGCGCGTGTGAAAGAGTAGGCAGCTATGAGCGAGATCCACGTACGCGTGCTGGACCCCGACGAGTGGGCGACGTACAAGGACGTCAGGCTGCGCGCCCTGCGTGAGTCCCCGGAGGCGTTCGTGGCGTCCGCCGAGGAGGAGGCCGAGTTCCCCGACTCCCGCTGGCAGGAGCGGATGGAGCGCTCGCGCCGGGTGCTCGCCGAGGACGGGGACGAGGTGGTCGGCGTCGTCAGCGTCGGCACCGGGCACCGCACCAACATCCCGGGCGCGGGGGAGCTCTTCGGCCTCTGGGTGGCCCCGGCCCGTCGGGGGACCGGCGTGGCCCGTCGGCTGCTCGAGAAGGCCGCCAAGGTCGGCCGCGAGATCGGCCTGCGCCAGCTCGTCTACTGGGTGGGGACCGACAACGGCCGTGCCGTCGCCTTCGCCTCGAGCTTCGGCTTCCGCCCGACCGACGACCGTCGGCCCATGCGCATCCGTGGCGTCGACGAGGAGGACGCCGAGTCGGAGGAGATGATGATGGTCTACCCCCTGGGGGACGCCGCCGGGGTTCCGACCTCGCTCTGAGCGCCGGCCCGCGTGGTCTAGCGTGAGCCCATGAGGTCGTCGTCGTGGGTGATGTGGGACGAGCGCTACGCCGGCTACGACTTCGGCCTGGGGCACCCGATGCACCCCAGCCGCCTGCTGCTCACCCACCGTCTGGCGTCCGACCTGGGGTTGCTGGACCACGACGACGTGCACCTGCGGCCGGCGCGGCACGCCACCGACGACGAGCTCCTGACCGTGCACACCCGTGACCTGCTCGAGGTGGTGCGGGAGGCCTCCCTCGACCCGACCGCCGCCCGTGGGCGGCAAGGGGTCGGCACCGAGGACACCCCGGCCTTCGCCGGGATGCACGACGCCTCCACCCTGGCCGTGGGCGCGACCCTCGACGCCTGCCGTGCGGTGTGGTCGGGTGAGGTGGTCCGTGCCTGCAACATCGCCGGGGGCCTGCACCACGCCATGCCGCAGGCCGCGTCCGGGTTCTGCGTCTACAACGACATCGCCGTCGGCATCCAGGACCTGCTCGACTCCGGTGCCGAGCGCGTCCTCTACCTCGACCTCGACGTCCACCACGGCGACGGTGTCGAGCGCTGCTTCTGGAACGACCCCCGGGTCATGACGGTCTCGGTCCACGAGACGGGCAGGGCGCTGTTCCCCGGCACCGGGTTCCCCGGCGACACCGGTGGCCCCCGCGCGCCGGACACCGCGGTCAACATCGCGCTGCCCCCGGGCACCGGCGACGAGGGCTGGCTGCGGGCCTACCAGGCGGTGGTGCCCACGCTCGCCCGCGCCTTCGACCCGCAGATCGTGGTCAGCCAGCACGGGTGCGACTGCCACTACGCCGACCCGCTGGCCCACCTCTCGGTCTCGATGGAGGCCCTGGCCGTCGCCTACGGCTGGGTCAGGGAGCTGGCCGACGACCTGGCGGGCGGCCGGTGGGTCGCCCTCGGCGGCGGGGGGTACGAGCTGGTCGAGGTGGTCCCCCGGGCCTGGACCCACCTCATCGGGGTGGTGACCGGACGCCCGGTCGACCCTGCCACCCCCGTCCCCGAGTCCTGGCGCAGGCACGTCGAGGACGTGTACGGCCAGGACGCCCCGCGGGCCATGGGCGACCGGGGCGGCCGCGAGATCCGGTTCGGCCGGTGGGAGGACGGCCACGACCTGGACGACCCTGTCGACCTGGCCGTCATGGCCACCCGGCGGGCGTGCTTCCCGGGGTGGGGGCTGGACCCCTACTTCGACTGAGCGGGACCCCGACGTCGACCGAGCGGCCGGAGATCCCCGCAGGTCCCTCGCCCCGCCGGCACCACGGGACGCACGACGACCGTGGGACCCGTTCGTCACACCTCGCGTGTCGCGCTGGACAAATTTGTCGTCACGACTTTCGCAACTGGCACTCCTGCCCCTAGTGTTAGCCCGACAACTGACGTAGGCAGCATGCCGGAGGGGAAGCCGCGCGCGCTGCCTGCACGTATATGAGAGACGGGATGCGTCCTATGGCAGATGAGCGCCAGCTCGGCGAGATGACGTTCATGACCGTGGCCGAGGTGGCTGCCGTCATGCGCGTGTCGAAGATGACGGTGTACCGCCTGGTGCACTCGGGCGAGCTGCCCGCAGTGCGGGTCGGCCGTTCCTTCCGGGTGCCCGAGAAGGCCGTGCACGCCTACCTCGAGGAGTCCTACCACGGCACCGCGTGACCGGTGCCCCGCCGGCCGCGCGACGGTGCGCCGCCGGCCCGACCCACCCCCGGCTTTTGGGGGCCCGGTGCCCGTCGCGTTACGCTGACGGGGCTGTGCAGCGCCGTCCGTCGTCCACATCGACCGGGCCGCCGGCTGCACCACCCGGACCGACGACGAGAAGGATGGCCCCATGGGCTCTGTGATCAAGAAGCGCCGCAAGCGGATGGCGAAGAAGAAGCACCGCAAGCTGCTGCGCAAGACGCGCCACCAGCGTCGCAACAAGAAGTAGGACGCTCGACGACACCGTCGACGTCGTGACCGAGGCGCCCCGCCCGCCGGGTGGGGCGCCCTCGTCGTCCCTGGAGGAGGTGGCGCCGTGCGCCTGCGACCGCGAGCCCGCCGGCCCCGCGTGGAGATGTTGTCCCGACCCGGCTGCCACCTGTGCGACGTCATGCTCGAGACGGTCGCCCGGCAGGTGCCCGAGGTCGTCGTGCGGGACATCGACGCGGAGCGCCGCTCGGGGAGCATGGGGGAGCAGGAGCACGACCGGTGGACCACGCAGCTGCCGGTGCTGCTCGTCGACGGCGAGCCGGTCGCCCGCTGGCAGGTCGACCCTGCACAGCTGCGCGACCTCCTGTCGTCCGCGCGGCGCCGGTAGGGCTCCTCCCGGGGCCATGGAGGGCGTCGTTTTGGAGGATGACGGGGTCGAAGCCTAAAGTTGACGGGGTCCGCGCCGATCGGTGCACGAGGGTCTGATATAAGCCCCCGCCTGGTCGGTGCCCGCCACCCAGAGAGGAGCCGGTGCCGCCGTGATGGCCGAGTCGAACCGGCGAGGTGTGCCAGAGGCCACCGTCGGCAGACTCCCGGGCTACCTCCAGGCGCTGTCCACCGTGGCCGAGCAGGGTCGGACCTCCATCTCCAGCGAGGAGCTGGCCCGCCTGGCGGGCGTGCGGTCGGCGCAGGTGCGCAAGGACCTGTCCCATCTCGGCTCCTACGGCGTGCGGGGCGTGGGCTACGACGTGGCGCGGCTGGCCGAGCAGGTCTCGGCCGAGCTGGGCCTGAGCCAGGACTGGCCGGTCGTCATCGTCGGCATGGGCAACCTCGGTCGGGCGCTGGCCAGCTACGAGGGGCTCGCGACCCGCGGGTTCCACGTCGTCGCCCTGGCCGACAACGACCCCGCGGTGGTCGGCACCGTGGTGGAGGGGATGACCGTGCAGTCGCTGGACGACCTGCGCCCGGGCCTCCCCGTGTCGGTCGGCGTCGTGGCCACCCCGCCGGACGCGGCCCAGGAGGTCGCGGACGTGCTGGTCGGGCTGGGGGTCCACTCCATCCTCACCTTCGCGCCCGGGGTCCTGGAGGTCCCCGCCGATGTCGACGTGCGGCGGGTCGACGTCGCCACCGAGCTGCAGATCCTCACCTTCCACCAGCACCAGCGCGAGATCGCGGTCTCCGGGCCCGAGATGGAGGGTGCCTCGTGAGCGCGCTCGTCGTGGGGCTCTCCCACCGTTCCGCCCCCATCTCCCTGCTCGAGCAGGTCGTCCTCGACGACGACGCCGCCGAGCGGCTGGCGGCCCGGCTGCGCGCCGGCGACCACGTCGACGAGGCGCTCGTCCTGTCCACCTGCAACCGGCTCGAGGTCGTCGTCGAGGCCGGCACCTTCCACGGCGCCCTGGAGGAGATCGGCGCGGCGCTGACCGAGCTGGGGGGACTGACCCGGGACCAGCTGACCGAGCACCTGTTCGTCCACTACGACGACCGCGCGGTCGCCCACCTCTTCGAGCTCGCCTGCGGCCTCGACTCCATGGCGGTGGGGGAGAGCCAGGTCCTCGGACAGCTCCGTCAGGCCCTCGCCCAGGCCCAGCGCCACGGCCACCTCGGGGCCTCCCTCAACCCCCTCGTCCAGCAGGCGCTGCGGGTCGGCAAGCGGGCCCACGCGGAGACCGGCATCGACGGCGTCTCGCGGTCGCTGGTCACCCTCGGGCTCGACCACGCCCGCGCGGTCCTCGGTGACCTGGGCGCCGCCCGTACCGTCGTCATCGGTGCCGGCGCCATGTCCGGCCTGGCCGTGGCGACCCTGGTCCGCGAGGGGGTCCGCGACGTCACGGTGGTCAACCGCACCCCTGCCCGTGCTGCGCGGCTGGCCGAGCAGCACGGCGTCCGCACCCTGCCGTGGGCCGACCTCGGTCCCGCGGTCGGGGCCGCGGACCTGGTGCTGACCTGCACCGGTGCCGTGGGGCACGTGCTGGACGAGCCACTGGTCGCCCGGGCCCGCAGCGACGCCGGCCGCACCGGCGCGCCGGAGGTCCTGCTCGACCTCGCCCTCCCGCGAGACGTCGCCCCGGCCGTCACCCGCCTGCGCGGTGTCCACCTGTGGGGCCTGTCCGACCTGCAGCGGCCCGCCGAGGAGCGGGTCGACCCCGGCCCCGGCGAGCCCAGCGCCGTCGAGGCGGTCCGTGGGCTGGTGACCAGCGAGGTCGCCGGCTACCTCGCGGAGCGGCACGCCGCCCGGCTGGGCCCGACCCTGGCCGCCCTGCGCACCAGCGCGGCCCGGGTCGTGGACGCCGAGATGAGCCGGCTCGACCACCGCCTCCCGCACCTGCCCGACGACGAGCGCGCGGAGGTCAGGCAGACCGTGCAGCGCGTCGTCGACAAGCTGCTGCACACCCCGACCACCAGGGTCAAGCAGCTGCAGGCGGGCTACGACGAGGTCCCCGCGGACTACGCCAGCGCCCTGCGCGAGCTCTTCGACCTCGACAGCCGCGAGGTCGCCAGCGTGTCGACGCCGCCCCTGGGCGTGGTCGACCGCGCCCAGGACCCCCGGACGGAGGGGACGAGCGATGACTGACCCTCGCCCCGGCCACGTGGCCGGCACCGTCCCTGGCGCGGACCCCGCGCGGCCGCTCCGGCTCGGCACCCGCCGCAGCGCGCTCGCGACCAGCCAGTCCGGCTGGGTCGCCGACCGGCTGCGCGCGGCCGGCCGCGAGGTCGAGCTGGTGCTCGTCACGACCGAGGGCGACACGTCCCGTCGCAGCCTCACCGAGATCGGCGGCACCGGCGTCTTCGCCTCCGCCCTGCGCGGCGCCCTGCTGGACGGCCGGATCGACCTGGCCGTGCACTCCCTCAAGGACCTGCCCACGGCCCCGGCCGACGGCCTGGTGGTCGCGGCGGTCCCCGAGCGGGAGGACCCGCACGACGCGCTCGTCGCCCGTGACGGGCTGACCCTGGCCGAGCTGCCGGCCGGTGCGGTGGTGGGCACCGGGTCGCCGCGCCGCGCCGCACAGCTGGTCCTGCTGCGCCCCGACCTGGAGGTCCGCGACATCCGCGGCAACGTCGACTCCCGCATCCGCATGGTCCGGGACGAGGTGGTGGACGCCGTCGTCCTCGCCGCGGCCGGGCTGGCCCGGCTGGGCCGGCTCGACGAGGCCACCGAGGTCCTGGACCTCGACGGCATGGTGCCGGCCGCCGGCCAGGGCGCCCTCGCCGTGGAGTGCCGCGCCGACGACACCGCCCTCGCCGCCGAGCTGGCCGACACCCTCGACCACCCCGCCACCCGGGCCGCCGTGAGCGCCGAGCGCGCCGCCCTGTCCGCCCTGGAGGCCGGCTGCACGGCCCCGGTCGGCGCCTTCGCCGAGCCGGGCCCCGACGTCGACGACCACCAGTCCGACGGGCCCCGGCCCGCCACCCTCGTCCTGCACGCCTTCGCCGCCCTGGACACCGGGGCCCAGCGACGCGTGAGAAGCGGCGCGAGCGACGCGCCCGAGGAGCTGGGCCGTGCCATGGCGCAGCTCCTGCTGAACCGTCCCGACCCGTCCGGCCTCGTCGCCGCCGGGTCACACACCCCGGAGTCCGACCTGTGAGCACCGACGCCGCCCCCGTCCACCTGACCTCCGCCCCCGCGCCCACGAGCGCGGCCCGCGTCGCCTTCGTCGGCGCCGGCCCCGGTGACCCGGGGCTGCTCACCGTGCGGGCCCGGGACTACCTCGCGGTCGCCGACGTCGTGGTGGTGGACGCCGCCCACCGCGAGGAGGACGTGCGCGCCTGGGTCCGAGAGGACACCGAGATCCTGCGCACCGTCCGCGGCGAGGAGGGCCCGGCGCTCACCCCCGCCGCCCGGTCCAAGCTGCTGGTCCGGACCGCCTGCGGGTACGACGACGCCACGCACCTGGTCGTCCGGCTGCTCGCCGACGACGTCGCCGGCGGGTCGTTGGTCGAGGAGGCCCGCGCCTGCCACGACGCCGGGGTGGCCTTCGAGATCGTCCCGGGCGTCAGCGCCGCGTGGGCCGTGCCGGCCTACGCCGGGGTGCTGCCCGACGGGCAGCGGGGCCAGGTCCACGTCGTCGACGCCTCCGACCCCGGGGTGGACTGGTCGCACTCCGTCGCCGACGACGTCACCGTCGTCCTGCGCGGGGCGCAGGGCCGGCTGCAGCGGGCGCTGCAGCAGCTGCGGCAGGCCGGGCGTCCCGGCGACACGCCGATCGCGCTCACCGAGCACGGCACGACCACCACGCAGCAGACCCGGGTGACGACCCTGCAGGAGGCCCTGGACGAGGGGGTCGACCTCGGTGAGGACACCGTCGCCGTCGTGGGCCACCCGGTCGAGCTCCAGGCCGAGCTGTCCTGGTGGGAGTCCAAGCCGCTCTTCGGCTGGTCCATCCTCGTGCCGCGGACCAAGGAGCAGTCGGGCCCGATGGTCGACCGGATCGCCGGCTACGGCGCGAGCGCGTCCGTGGTGCCCACGATCAGCGTGGAGCCGCCGCGCACGCCGCAGCAGATGGACCGCGCCGTCCGTGGGCTGGTCACCGGGCGCTACGAGTGGATCGGCTTCACCTCGGTCAACGCCGTGCGCGCGGTCCGCGAGAAGTTCGAGGCGCTCGGGCTGGACGCGCGTGCCTTCGCCGGGCTCAAGCTGGCTGCGGTCGGTGGCGTCACCGCCGAGGCGCTGCGGGAGTGGGGCCTGGAGCCCGACCTGGTCCCCGAGGGTGAGCAGTCGGCCCAGGGGCTGCTGGAGTCCTGGCCGCCCTTCGACGACGTGCTCGACCCCATCAACCGGGTCTTCCTGCCGCGCGCCGACATCGCGACGGACACCCTGGTCGCCGGCCTCGAGGCGATGGGCTGGGAGGTCGACGACGTGACGGCGTACCGCACCGTCCGGGCTGCCCCGCCCGCCGCCCACGTCCGCGAGGCCATCAAGGGCGGGGCCTTCGACGCGGTGTGCTTCACCTCGTCCTCGACCGTCCGCAACCTCGTCGGCATCGCCGGCAAGCCGCACCCCCACACCGTGGTGGCGTGCATCGGGCCGGCCACCGCCAAGGCCGCCGAGGAGCACGGGCTGCGGGTCGACGTCGTGGCCCCCGAGCCCAGCGCGACGAGCCTCGTCGACGCGCTCGCCGAGCACACCCGGGAGCTCATGACCCAGGCGCACGCCCAGGGCGAGGAGTTCGTCCGCCCGAGCCGGCGCAAGCCGGCGCCGCGGCGTGCGCGGTCCCGCCGGTGACGGCATACACCCGCCCGCACGAACGCCCGCGCCGGCTGCGCTCCACCCCGGCGCTGCGCCGGCTGGTCGCGCAGACGCGGCTGCACCCGGCCGACCTCGTGCTGCCCGTCTTCGTCCGTGACGGGATCGACGAGGCGCAGCCGATCGGCTCCATGCCCGGCGTGGTGCAGCACACTCCGCGCAGCGTCGTGCAGGCCGCGCGCGAGGCCGTCGACGCCGGGGTGGGCGGTCTCATGGTCTTCGGGGTGCCGCGGCCGGAGGACAAGGACGCCACCGGGCAGGCGGGGCTCCGCGAGGACGGCGTGCTCAACGCCGCGCTGCGGACCCTGCGGGAGGAGCTGGGCGACGAGACCGTGCTCATGAGCGACCTGTGCCTGGACGAGTTCACCGACCACGGCCACTGCGGCGTGCTCGACCGGGCCGGGCGGGTCGACAACGACGCCACCCTCGAGGTGTATGCCGAGATGGCCCTCGCGCAGGCGCGCGCCGGCGCCCACGTCGTCGGCCCGAGCGGGATGATGGACGGGCAGGTGCAGGTGGTCCGGGAGGCGTTGGACGGCGCCGGCCGCTCCGAGGTCGCCGTGCTCGCCTACACCGCGAAGTACGCCAGCGCCTGCTACGGACCGTTCCGCGAGGCGGTCGCCTCCACGCTCACCGGCGACCGCGCGACCTACCAGCAGGACCCGGCCAACCGGCAGGAGAGCCTGCGCGAGCTGCGCCTCGACCTCGAGCAGGGCGCCGACATGGTCATGGTCAAGCCCGCCCTGCCCTACCTCGACGTGCTCTCCGACGTGGCCGCGGCCGCCGACGTACCCGTCGCGGCCTACCAGGTCAGCGGGGAGTACGCCATGATCGAGGCGGCCGCCGCCGCCGGGCTGCTGGACAGGCACCGTATGGTGATGGAGACGCTGACGTCGATCCACCGGGCAGGGGCTCAGGTGGTGCTGACCTACTACGCGACCGAGGCGGCTCGACTCCTAGGAGGATGACGGGGATGGTGCGCTGGCTGGACGACGAGGAACAACGGGCCTGGCGCTCGATCCTGCGGGGCTCGCACCTCGTGCGCCTGCTCATGGAGGAGGCCCTGGACGAGTTCGGCCTGTCCCTGGGGGAGTACGAGGTCCTGAGCATGGTGTCGGAGGCGCCGGGCGGTCAGATGCGGATGGCCGAGCTGGCCCACCTGGTGGTGCAGTCGCGCAGCCGGGTGAGCCACACCGCGTCCCGGCTGGAGAAGCGTGGCTGGGTGGAGCGGGTCCCCGCCCCGCAGGACCGGCGTGGGGTCGTCCTCGTGCTCACCGATGCCGGGCGGGGTCAGCTGGAGAAGCTGGCGCCCGTGCACGTGGAGAGCGTGCGCCGGGCCTTCATCGACCACCTGACCCGCCAGGAGCTCGTCGAGCACGGCGACATCATGCGCCGGGTGGTCCTGGCCACCCGGCACCGCGACGACGAGGCCAGCGACGCCGTCTGAGCCCTCCCGCCGGGCCGGGACGGCCGTGCGCCCTCGTACGCTGGTCGGCATGAGCGCCGACCCCGTGACCCACCCGGACACCGCCCCGGCTTCCGAGGCCCTGCTGGAACGTGCCCGCGCCGTCATCCCGGGCGGGGTGAACTCCCCGGTGCGCGCCTTCCGCTCGGTCGGCGGCACACCCCGGTTCATGGAGCGGGCCCAGGGACCGTGGCTGTGGGACGCCGACGGGCGCCGCTACCTCGACCTCGTGTGCTCGTGGGGACCGATGATCCTGGGCCACGCGCACCCGGAGGTGCGGGCGGCGGTCACCGAGGCCGCGGCCGACGGCTTCTCCTTCGGTATGCCCACCGCCCGGGAGGTCGCGCTCGCCGAGGAGATCGTGGCCCGGGTCGACCCGGTCGAGCAGGTGCGCCTGGTCAGCTCCGGGACCGAGGCCACGATGAGCGCCATCCGGCTGGCCCGGGGCTTCACCGGACGGTCCGTCGTCGTGAAGTTCGCCGGCTGCTACCACGGGCACGTGGACGCGCTGCTGGCCTCGGCCGGGTCCGGGGTGGCGACGTTCGGGCTGCCGGACAGCCCCGGCGTCCCGGCCAGCGCGGCCGGGGAGACCGTCGTGCTGCCCTACAACGACGTGCCCGCGCTGGAGGCGGCCTTCGCCGAGCGGGGCCCCGAGATCGCCGCCGTCATCACCGAGGCGGCCGCCGGCAACATGGGCGTGGTGCCGCCGGAGCCCGCCTTCACCGAGGCGCTGCGGCGGCTCACCCGCGAGCACGGCGCCCTGCTCGTCAGCGACGAGGTGATGACCGGCTTCCGCTGCTCCCGCTCGGGGTGGCTGGGGCTCGAGGGCGTCCCCGAGGGCGGCGCGCCCGACCTCTTCACCTTCGGCAAGGTCATGGGTGGCGGTTTCCCCGCCGCGGCCTTCGGTGGCCGGTCCGACGTCATGGCCCAGCTCGCCCCTGAGGGTCCCGTCTACCAGGCCGGCACCCTGTCGGGGAACCCGATCGCGTCGGCCGCCGGGCTCGCCACCCTGCAGCGGTGCACGGACGAGGTCTACCAGCGCCTGGACGAGGTCAGCGAGACCCTGGCCGCGGCCGTCACCGACGCCTTCACGCGCCACGGCATACCCCACCGCATCCAGTGGGCCGGGTCGATGTTCAGCGTGTTCTTCCGGGAGGGGCAGGTGACCGGCTACGAGGACGCGAAGGACCAGGACACCGCGCTCTTCGGCCGCTTCTTCCACGCCATGCTGCGTCGCGGCGTGCACCTGCCGCCCAGCTGCTTCGAGTCGTGGTTCGTCTCGGCCGCCCACGACGACGAGGCGGTCGAGCACGCGGTGCGGGCGATCGGGGAGAGCGCGGCCGAGGTCGCCTGACAGGATGAGCCGGTGCTCCTCACCCTGACCTGCGTCGGACCCGCCTCGAGCGACCTGGGGTACCTGCTGCACAAGCACCCCGACCGGGTCCAGGAGGTCGAGCTGCCCGGGGGACGCGCCACGGTCCTCTACCCGGAGGTGTCGCCGGACCGGTGCACCGTCGCCCTCCTCCTCGAGGTGGACCCGATCGCGGGTGGCCAGCGCCGCGGCCGGCCCGCTCAGGGCGCTGGGCCCGCGACCCTCGCGGCCTACGTCAACGACCGGCCCTACGCCGCCTCCTCGCTCCTCTCGGTCGCCCTGGGCAAGGCCTTCCGCACGGCGCTCAACGGGCGCTGCGACGCGCGGCCCGACCTGGTTGACCAGGAGCTGGAGCTCGAGGTGCGCATCCCGGCCCTGCCCACCCGGGGTGCCCGCGAGGGTGAGCGGGGTCTTCCGCTGGTGCAGCGTCTCCTCGAGCCGCTCGGCTGGACTGTCGAGGGCAGCACCACCCCGCTGGCGGGTGACCTCGTGGACGTCGACTGGGGGGAGGCGCCCTACGCCGACGTCCGGCTCACCGGGTGGCACCGGCTCGCGGACGCCCTGGCCCACCTCTACGTGCTGCTCCCGGTCCTCGACGACCAGAAGCACTACTGGGTGAGCCCGGACGAGGTGGACAAGCTGCTGCGCCGCGGCGAGGGATGGCTGTCCGCTCACCCCGACCGCGAGCTCATCACCCGCCGCTACCTCGGGGTGCGCCGACGCTTCGTGGACGACGCCCTGGAGCGCCTCACCGAGCTCGACGAAACCGTCCCGGACCCGGAGACCGAGGCGGACGCCGCCACCCCGCTGCGGCAGACCCGGGTGGAGGCGGTGCTGGCCGTCCTGCAGGAATGCGGCGCTCGCCGGGTGGTCGACCTGGGGTGCGGCGAGGGCACCTACCTGCGCGCCCTGCTCGAGGACCCGGTCTACCTCGAGATCCTGGGTGTGGACGTGTCCGCGGCGGCGCTGGACCGGGCCGAGCGACGCCTGGGGCTGGACCGGCTCCCGGAGCGGCAGCGTGCCCGCATCACGCTGCGGCAGTCCTCGGTGACCTACCGCGACGACGTGCTCGCCGGCTACGACGCGGTGCTGCTGGTCGAGGTGGTCGAGCACGTGGACCCCGAGCGGCTTCCCGACCTCGAGGCCACCGTGTTCGGATCGGCCCGCCCCCGGCACGTCGTCGTCACGACGCCGAACGTCGAGCACAACCCCGTCTACGGCATACCCAAGGGGGGGCGGCGGCACCCGGACCACCGCTTCGAGTGGACCCGCGCCGAGTTCGCCGCCTGGGTGCGCGGGGTCGGGGAGCGCCACGGTTACGCCGTGGAGCTGCGCCCCGTCGGCGAGGAGCACCCCGAGCTCGGCCCGCCCACCCAGCTGGCCCTGCTGAGCAGGCAGGACGAGTCATGAGCGAGCTGAGGATCCCCGAGGTGTGCCTGGTCGTGCTCATGGGGGCCTCCGGCTCGGGCAAGACCACCTTCGCGCAGCGGGTCTTCAGACCGCACGAGACGGTGAGCTCGGACGCCTGCCGGGCCATGGTCAGCGGCGACGAGAACGACCAGTCCGCCAGCGCGGACGCCTTCGAGGTGCTGCACCACCTCGTGTCGGTCCGGCTGCGGCGCGGCCTGCTCACGGTCGTCGACGCCACCAACGTGACCCGGGCCGCCCGTGCCGACCTGGTGCGGCTGGCGCGCGAGCACGACGTGCTCCCGGTGGCGGTGGTGCTGGACGTGGGCGCCGACGTGGCGATCGAGCGCAACCGGCACCGTCCGGACCGGGACTTCGGTGAGGGACCGGTGCGCCGGCACGACCGGCAGCTGCAGAAGTCCCTGCGCGGACTGGGTCGCGAGGGGTTCCGCGGCGTGCACGTGCTCGGCTCGCCCGAGGAGGTCGACACCGCCACCGTGGTCCGGGAGAGGCTGCGCAGCGACCACACCGACCACCACGGGCCGTTCGACCTCGTCGGCGACGTCCACGGCTGCCTGGACGAGCTGCTCGACCTGCTGCAGGAGCTGGGGTATGCCGTGACCCGGGACACGCAGGGCCGACCGGTCGACGCGGTGCACCCGCAGGGCCGAACCCTGGTGTCGGTCGGTGACCTCGTCGACCGCGGACCCAGCTCGGTCGGCGTGCTCCGGCTCGTCATGGGCATGGAGCGGGCCGGCCACGCCATGGTGGTGCCGGGCAACCACGAGGCCAAGCTGGTGCGTGCGCTGCGTGGGGCGAAGGTGCAGGTCAGCCACGGGCTCGAGGTGACCCTGCAGGAGCTGGCGCGCGAGCCGGCCGCGTTCTGCGACGAGGTCCGCGACTGGTGCGACGCGCTGGTTGCGCACCGGGTCCTCGACCGCGGCCGGCTGGTCGTCGCGCACGCCGGCCTGAAGGAGGCCTACCACGGCCGGGCGTCGGGGCGCGTGCGGGCGTTCGCGCTCTACGGCGACACGACGGGCGAGACCGACGAGTACGGACTGCCCGTCCGCTACCCCTGGGCCGAGGAGTACCGGGGCCGTGCGGCGGTCGTCTACGGGCACGTCCCCACCACTCGGCTCGAGTGGGTGAACAACACCCTGTGCCTCGACACGGGGGTGGTCTTCGGCGGCCGGCTGTCGGCGCTGCGGTGGCCGGAGCGCGAGACCGTGCAGGTCCCGGCACGGGCAGTGCACTACACCCCGGCCCGCCCGCTGACGGCGGAGGTCGCCGGCCGGGGCGAGGACGAGCTGCGCCTCGCCGACGTCTCCGGGAGGCGCCATGTCGAGACCGCCGAGCTCGGGCGGGTGCTCGTCAGCGCCGAGGCCGCAGCCGGCGCGCTGGAGGTGATGAGCCGGTTCGCGCTGCACCCGCGCTGGGTCCCGTACCTGCCGCCGACGATGGCCCCGGTTCCGAGCTCGCGCGCGGAGGGACACCTCGAGCACCCCGACGAGGCCTTCGCCCAGTATGCGGAGTGGGGGGTCGAGGAGGTCGTGTGCGAGGAGAAGCACATGGGCTCGCGCGCGGTGGTGCACCTGCGTGAGGAGGGCGGCGCGGTCTACACCCGGACCGGGCGCGCGTTCTTCCCGGCGCCGCTGCAGGACCAGCTGGTCGCGCGGGTCCGGACGGCGCTGACCCGCGCCGGCCTGGACGACGACCTCGGCGCCGGCGACCTCCTGCTGGACGCCGAGCTGCTGCCCTGGTCGGCCAAGGCCGAGGGCCTGCTGCGCGAGCAGTACGCCGCGGTCGGCGCGGCCGCGCGGCTGGCCCTTCCGGCGGCCCGGGAGGTCCTGGAGGCCGCCTCCGGACGGGGTCTCGACGTCGGTGAGCTGCTGCAGCGGACCCGCCGTCGCGAGCACGACGCCTACGCCTACGACATCGCATGGCAGCGCTACGTCTGGCCGACCGACGGCCTCGAGGGGGTCCGTCTGGCCCCCTTCCAGGTGCTCCTCGCCGGCGGTGAGCGGATCGCCGACCGGGACCACCTGTGGCACCTGGCCGTCGCCGACCGGCTCGTCGAGGCCGATCCCGGTCTGTTCCACCGGACCCGTCGGCTCCCGGTGCGTACTGGGTCGGCGGCGAGCTGCGCCGAGGGTGCCCGGTGGTGGGAGGAGCTGACCGGGGCCGGAGGTGAGGGGATGGTGGTCAAGCCGGTGGCCGGGCTCGCCCGACCGCGCGGCACGCTCGTCCAGCCCGGGCTCAAGGTGCGCGGCAAGGAGTACCTCCGCATCATCTACGGTCCGGACTACACCGCTCCGGAGCACCTGGAGCGCCTCCGGGGTCGCCACCTCGGGCACAAGCGCGCGCTGGCGCTCCGCGAGCACGCCCTCGGGCTGGAGGCGCTGGACCGGCTGGCCAGGGGCGAACCCCTGTGGCGCGTGCACGAGGCGGTCTTCGCCGTGCTCGCGCTGGAGTCGGAGCCGGTGGACCCCCGCCTGTGAGATCCGTCCCAGGCCCTGCCCAGGGACACGTGGGAGAATCACGCGCATGTCTGGAGCCGACGGTCTGCCCCCCAGCGAGGGCACCCCACGGACCCTGCACGACGGCACCCCCGTCACGCTCGTGCACGTCGTGCGGCACGGGGAGGTGCACAACCCCGAGCGCATCCTCTACGGCCGGATGCCGGGTTATCACCTGTCCGACCTCGGCCGGCGGATGGCGCGGGCGAGCGCCGAGCACCTCGCCGACCGCGACGTCCGCCGGGTGGTGAGCTCCCCGCTCGAACGGGCCCGCGAGACGGCCGAGCCGATCGCCTCCGCCCACGACCTCGCGGTCGACCTCGACGAGCGGTTCGTCGAGAGCGGCAACGCCTTCGAGGGGCAGCGGGTGACCCGCAACGTGCTCGCCGACCCCCGGCACTGGCCGCTCTACCTCAACCCCTTCCGCCCCTCCTGGGGCGAGCCCTACGTCGACATCGCCACCCGGATGCGGGCGGGGCTGGACGCCCTGCGGCAGGACGTCGAGGGCTACGAGGGCGTCGTGGTCAGCCACCAGCTGCCGATCTGGACGCTGCGCCGCTCGGTGGAGGGCAACCGGCTCTGGCACCACCCGCGTCGCCGCCGCTGCAGCCTCGCCTCGGTGACGACCATCCTCTTCCACGCCCACCTCCCCGTGCGGGTGATGTATGCCGAGCCCGCCGGCCACCTGCTCGACGCCGCGGTGGACGTGACCGGCGAGGCCGGCGAGGTGACCCGGTGAGCCAGGCGCCGCCGTCCGTCCGCAGGGTGGGCCGGGTGGCGGGAGCCGTCCTGGTCCCCGCCCTCGCGCTCGCCCTCGCCGGCTGCAGCGACGACGACGGCACCAGCATCAACGAGCAGATGCGCCAGGGAGACCAGAAGGGCTACGTCGCCGGCGACGGGACGATTCAGCAGGTCGCCGTCGCCGAGCGCGACCACGAGGTCACGCTGGAGGGCACCACGCTGGAGGACGAGCCGTGGAGCAGCGCCGACCACGCCGGTGAGGTGGTGGTCGTCAACGTGTGGGGGTCGTGGTGCGGGCCCTGCGTCGCGGAGGTCCCCGACCTCGTCGAGGTGGAGACCGAGATGCGCGAGGCGGGTGAGCCGGTGACCTTCATCGGCCTCAACTCGCGCGACACCATCCCCAACGCGCTGGCCTTCGAGAAGAAGTACGCCGTCCCCTACCCCTCCCTCCAGGACGACGGCGGGCGGACCCGCGCCCAGCTGGGCAGCCTGGCCGTCGCGACGCCCACCACCCTCGTCGTCGACGGTGACGGGCGGCTCGCCGCCCGCGTCAGCGGGCAGGTCGACGCCAGCACCCTGCGCAGCCTCGTCGAGGACGTCCTGGCCGACGGCACCGTCGAGGCGGGTGGGGACGGGGAGGCCGGGTGAGCGACCTCGTCCTCACCGGCCCGCTGCTGCTGGCCGTGGGCGTGGCCGCGCTCGCGGGCGTGGTGTCCTTCGCCTCGCCCTGCGTGCTGCCGCTGGTCCCGGGCTTCCTGGGCTACCTCGGGGGCATGGCTCCCGGTCGTCCCGGGGCGGGTCCGGCACGCCCCGGTGACGCCGGCCGGGGCCGTCTGCTGCTCGGTGCCCTGCTCTTCGTGCTCGGCTTCACCGCCGTGTTCCTGCTCATGAGCGTGGCCATCTCCGGGCTGGGCCTGGCCCTCGTGCAGCACCAGGGCGTGCTGCTGCGGGTCGCCGGGGCGGTCGTGGTCGTCCTGGGGATGGTGATGATCGTGCAGCCGGGCGCCTCGTGGCAGCTGCGCTGGCGGCCGGCCGCCGGCCTCGCCGGGGCGCCCCTGCTGGGGGTGGCTTTCGGGCTGGGCTTCACCGCCTGCACCGGCCCGGCGCTCGCCGCCATCCAGACCCTCGGCACCTCGATCGTGCCGGGTGAGGACCAGGTGGGTCGTGCGGTGGTGCTGGGCACGGCATACAGCCTCGGCCTGGGCCTGCCCTTCCTCCTCGTCGCGGCCGGGGTCGGCTGGGTGAGCGTGGCCTCGCGGTGGCTGCGCGACCACTACCTGGTCATCCAGCGGGTCGGTGGCGGGCTGCTCGTCGTGCTCGGCCTGCTCATGCTCAGCGGGGTCTGGGCGGGGCTCACCGCGTGGGTCCAGGCCCAGCTCGTCAGCAACTTCGAGACGGTGCTCTGATGACGACCGACCAGCAGAGCCGCGAGCGGATCGAGGCGAGCTACCCCAAGGACCGCACCACCCTCGGCGGCCCGCGCCTCGGCCCGGTGGGCTGGGCGCGCTGGGCCTGGCGCCAGCTCACCAGCATGCGGACGGCCCTGGCGCTGCTGCTGCTCCTGGCGGTCGCCGCCATCCCGGGCTCGATCTTCCCGCAGCGGGGGGTCGACCCGGTCCGGGTGCGGCAGTACTTCGACGACGACCCCGGTCTGGCCCGCTGGCTGGACCGGCTCGGGATGTTCGAGGTCTACTCCTCGCCCTGGTTCGCCTCGATCTACCTGCTCCTCATGATCAGCCTCGTCGGGTGCGTGCTGCCGCGGATGCGGCAGCACCTGCGGGCCGTGCGGGCCCAGCCCCCGCGCACCCCGGCCCGGCTCGGCCGGCTCCCGGTGCACCGCCGGGTCGTGCTGGACGCCGCCCCCGACGACGTGGTGGCCGCGGCGCGCGCCCAGCTGGCCTCCCGGCGGTTCCGCCTGCGGGAGGAACCGGACGGAGCCCTCGTCGTGGCCGCCGAGAAGGGCTTCGCCAAGGAGACCGGCAACCTGCTCTTCCACCTGGCGCTGCTCGGCATCATCGTCTCCGTCGCGGTCGGCCACCTCTTCGGCTGGCGCGGCGAGATCATCATCAAGGAGGGCGAGTCCTGGACCTCCGGGGCGGGCACCTTCGACACCCTGAGCCTCGGCCCGCTCGTCGACGAGTCCGACCTGCCCGCCTTCACGGTGGAGCTGAACGACCTCGACGTGCAGTTCGAGGCGCAGGCGGAGGGGGCGCAGTTCGGCCAGCCGCGGGTCTTCCGCGGTGTGGCCACCATCGAGGACGACGGCACCGAGCGGCAGGTCGACTTCGGGGTCAACGCCCCGCTGTCCATCGACGGCACCTCGATGTTCCTCCTCGGCAACGGCTACGCCCCGGTCGTCACCGTCCGCGACCCC
Organism: Serinicoccus sediminis; assembly: GCF_004153545.1. GTDB lineage: Bacteria > Actinomycetota > Actinomycetes > Actinomycetales > Dermatophilaceae > Ornithinicoccus > Ornithinicoccus sediminis_A. The sequence goes on from NZ_SDVA01000006.1 coordinate 104,155, forward strand.
GAGGGCGAGATCCTCTTCTCCGACGCGGTGACCTTCCTGCCGCAGGACAACACCTACGGCTCGGACGGCGTCATCAAGGTGCCCGGCGCCGACCCGGGGCTGGGCTTCGCCGGCGGCTTCCTGCCGACCCTGGACATCAGCGAGGCCGGCATGACCTCCTCCTTCCCGGGCCTGGTCGACCCGGCCCTGGTGCTCACCGCCTACGAGGGCGAGCTCTTCCCCGAGGGGCGCTCGCAGTCGGTCTTCTCCATCCCCACCGAGACCCTCGACCAGGTCATGCAGGACGACGGCCAACCGAGCCGGATGCTGCTGCGCCCCGGCGACACCCTGGAGATCCCCGGCGACCGGGGCACCATCGAGCTCGAGACCGTCATCCGGTGGGGCGGCATGCTCGTGCGGCACGACCCCGGCCGTCTCCCGGCCCTGCTGTTCGCCGGCACCGCCCTCGTGGGACTGGTGCTCATGCTCGGCGTGCGGCGGCGCCGGGTCTTCGTCCGCGTCCACCCGGGTGCGGGCGATCCCGCCGACCCGGGCTCGCGGCATACTGGACTGAGCGTCGCCGCCCTGCCCAAGGGCACCGACCCCGGCCTGGACGACGTGGTCGACGGACTGGTCGACCGCATCGCCGAGGCGGTCGGTGGCCGGGTCGTGCAGACCGACCGGGCGAGCGACGCCGACGTGGCGCGGGACGACGCGCGAGACAAGGATGAGGTATGACGAACGCTTCCCTGGCCCAGGCCAGTGACCTCGCCATCTGGGCCAGCATCGTGGTGCTGGCGTTGGCGATGCTCGCCTTCTCGGTGCACCTCGCGGTCACCGGTTCCAGGCGCACCCGCCGGGCCGACCGCACGACCCTTGAGGAGGTCCCGGTCGCTGCCGGAGCCGGAGCCGGAGCCGGTGTCGCGGCGCCGACCGGCTCTGCCGTGACGAGCCCAGGGCCGGTCCTCGCGCCGGCCTCCGACGCCCCCGCACCCAGTCGCCGCTGGGGCGTCGTCGGCCTGCAGCTCACCTGGCTGGGGACCTTCCTCGTCGTCGGCGGGACGGTGCTGCGCGGGATGTCGGTGGCGCGCGCGCCGCTGGGCAACATGTACGAGTTCGCGCTGTTCACGGCGTCCTTCGCGCTCGTGGTCTACTCCGCGTGGAGCCTGCGCAAGGACCGGCTCTGGCTCGGCGCCTTCGTCGTCGTGCCGGTGCTGCTCATCCTCGGCGCGGCCAAGCTGTGGTGGTACACCGAGGCGTCCCAGCTGATGCCGGCCCTGGACAACATCTGGCTGGTCATCCACGTCACGATCGCCACCCTGTCCATCGCGCTCTTCCTCCTCGGCGCGGCGGTCGCCACGGCATACCTGCTCCGGGACACCGCCCAGCGCAAGGGCCGGGTGCAGGGCTGGCTCGCGGCGCTGCCGGAGGCGGTCAAGCTCGAGCGGATCACCTACGGCGTGCACATCGTGGCCTTCCCGCTGTGGACCTTCGCGGTGATGTCCGGCGCGGTCTGGGCCGAGCAGGCCTGGGGGCGCTACTGGGGCTGGGACCCCAAGGAGACCTGGAGCTTCGTCATCTGGGTGGTGTATGCCGCCTACCTGCACGCGCGGGCGACGTCCGGCTGGACCACCCGCAAGGCGACCTGGGTGGCCATCGCCGGGTTCGCCTGCATCGTCGTGAACTACACCGTGGTCAACCTGCTCATGACCGGTCTGCACTCCTACTCGGGGGTGGCCAATTGATCCTGGCGCGCTACACCGTCATGCGGCTGCTGGTCTTCCTGGGCTTCTTCGCGCTGGGGCGGCTGCTGACGCTGAACGTGCTGTGGTCGGCGGTGCTGGCCGCCGTGGCCTCCCTGGTGGTGTCCTACTTCCTGCTCGCCCCCGACCGGGACCGGCTCGCGGCCGGGCTGGAGCGGCGCGTCGGGGACCGCATGGAGCGCCGCCGGGCCCAGCTCGAGGACGAGCGGGTCGACGAGGAGGACTGACCCTCACGGCTGCGGCCCCGCGGTCAGGGGCGTGCGGGCAGCGGTCAGGGGGTATGCGCGTTGGCGACGGCTCTGTGCGCCCGGGTGGCCTTCCAGGGGCCATGACCGCACACGCAGGCTCGGCGGCTCAGGTCGGCAGGCCAGGCGGGGCAGGGGCTGTGCGCGATGGTGGCCCTCCTGGGGCCATGACCGCACACGCAGCGCCGCCGGCGCGGCTCTCAGGAGAGGACGAGGCCGACCGAGAGGGCCACGGCATACCCCAGCTGCAGGACGCCGGTCTGGGCCAGCGCCGGCAGCAGCGCCGGGCCGTAGGTGTCCGGATCGGTGACGAGCCGGTAGGGGCGCCACGCGAGCGGGGCGGCGAGCAGGCCCAGCAGCGCCCAGGGGTGGGCGAGGGCGGCGGCCAGGACGGCGACGAAGGCCCCGACGACGAACCCGGCGTAGAGGCGACGGGTGCGGCGGAAGCCGATGCGGACCGCGAGCGTGCGCTTGCCGGCGGCCCGGTCGCCCTCGAGGTCGCGCAGGTTGTTGGTCACCAGGATGGCGCTGGCCAGCAGCCCGCAGCCGACGGCGCCGCCGACGGCCCCCAGGTCGAGCGTCTGCGCCTGGGTCCACGTGGTGCCGAGCACGGCGAACAGCCCGAAGAAGACGAAGACCATGACCTCGCCGAGGCCGCGGTAGCCGTAGGGCTTGGCCCCGCCGGTGTAGTGCCATGCGGCCCACAGCGCGAGCAGCCCGACGAGGATGAGCAGCCACGCCCCCGACAGCGCCACCAGCGCGAGGCCGCAGATGCCCGCGCCGAAGAACGCGGCGAAGGCGGCCGTGCGCACGTTGGCCGGGTCCGCGAGCCGCTGGCCCACCAGCCTGACCGGGCCGACGCGGTCCTCGTCGGTGCCGCGGATGCCGTCGGAGTAGTCGTTGGCGTAGTTGACGCCGATCTGGAAGCCGAGCGCGACGCACAGCGCCAGCACCGCGAGGCCGAGGTCCGCGGCGCCGAGGGCGTCCGCGGCGGCGGTGCCGATGAGCACGGGGGCGAGCGCGGCGGGGAGGGTGCGCGGTCGCGCGCCCTCGATCCACTGGGCGAGGGTTGCCATCGCAGGGCTCCTACAGGTCTCGCAAGAAGTCGGGGTCGTCGTCCGGCCCGAGCGGGCCGCGCGGACGCCCGGAGCGTCCGCCCCGGTCACCGAAGATGATGTCGAGCAGGCTGCGGGGGCGCCCGGCGACGAGCCAGGCCAGGCCGCCGACGCCCGGGAGGATCACGCACACGACGACCCACACCGGCTTGGGCAGACCGCGCACCTCGTGCTTGTCGGTCTGCACGGCGTCGACGACGGTGAACACGACGAACGCCAGCAGCGCCACGGCGATCACCACGCGGAGCACGTGCCCACCTCCTTCCACGTCAGTGCAGGTGAGGCTCCATTCTGCCACCCGGGTCGAGCAGTCGCCGCGCCGCCGTCCGGTCCGGTTTGCCACTGGGCAGCATGGGTATGGCGTCCACCACCTCGACCTGCCGCGGCACGGCGTGCGCGGGCAGGCTGCGGCGGAGCGCCGCGAGCAGGTGGGCGGCGGACAGGTTGCGGGTGGCGCCGTCCGATGCGGCTTCGCCGGGGCGCGCCCGGCCGTGCGCGGCGCTGTCCGGCGCGGCGCTGTCCGGCGCGGCGCTGTCCGGCGCGGCGCTGTCCGGCGCGGAGATGACCAGCGCGGCCACCCGCTGGCCCCACTCGGGGTCGGGCATCCCGACGACCAACGCGTCCGCGACCTGGGGCAGCGCCCGCAGCGCCTCCTCCACGTCGCGCGGCTCGACCTTGTGGCCCCCGGTGACGATGACGTCGTCGACCCGGCCGAGGACGACGAGGCGGCCGGCACGGCATACCCCCCGGTCCTCGGTGACGAACCACCGGCCGGACTCGTCCGTGACGAAGGACCGGGCGGTGAGCGGGGGGTCGTCGACGTAGCCCTCGGCGAGCACCGGGCCGCCCAACCGGACCCGCCCCTCGTCGGTGACCTGCACCTGCACGCCGGGCAGCGGGACGCCGTCGTAGACGCAGCCGCCGCAGGTCTCGGACATGCCGTAGGTCGTCACGACCCGGGCGCCGGCGTCGCGGGCCCGGCCCAGCAGCGCCGCGTCGGTCGCCGCGCCGCCCACGAGGACCGCGTCCAGCCACCGCAGCGCGGCCACCCCGGCGGGCTCGGCGAGAGCCCGGTGCAGCTGGGTCGGGACGAGCGAGACGTAACGGCGCGCCCCGGTGTCGAGCCGGGCGACGGCCGCCGCGAACGTGTCGGCGGTGAACGGCTGCCCGGGGTCCAGCTCGACGGGCTCGGTCCCGGCCAGCGCCGACCGGGCCAGCACCTGCAGCCCGGCGACGTGGTGCGTCGGCAGGGTGAGGAGCCACTGGCCGTGGCCGCCGAGCCGCTCGGCGGTGCCGGTGCCCGAGGCGCGCAACGAGGCCGCGGGCAGCCGGACCCGCTTCGGGGTGCCGCTCGAGCCCGAGGTGGCGACGACGACCGGTCGACCGCCGGCTCCGGTCATCAGCCTGCGCAGCGGCGGCCCGAGGTCGGCCCAGGTCGCGCCGGGCGGCACGACCAGGTCGTCAGCGTCCGTCGCCACCGGGCTCGGGGGTCTCGAGGAAGCGCTCGACGTCGACGAACCACGTGCCGTCGATCTTGACCAGCGTGATGGTCGAGTCACCCATCGACTCGGCGAAGAGCTCGGAGTAGTTGTCCTCGTCGATGACGGCCGTCTCGCCCTCGGCGCCGACCTCGGCACCGGTGATCTGCATGGCCCCGAGGATGTCGCGCCCCTCCTCGCCCAGACCCTGCGCCTCCACCGCCGCCGACATGGTCTCGGGCAGCTGCTCCTCGCACAGCGCGAGGTCCTCCGGCACCTGCTCCATCGGCCGGCTGGTGTCGGTGAAGGACAGCATGAAGCCGCAGGCGGCCGGGTCCGCGTCGACCAGCGCGAGCAGGAACTCCTTGGCCCGGTCGGCGGCCGCCTGGCCCTCCTCGCCACCCTCGACCCCGTCGGGTGCGGCGCTGGTGACGGCGGCGTCGTCGCCCGCAGCGGCCTCCTCGGTGGGGTCCGGGGCGCTGGTGATGGCCGCGTCGTCGTCGCCGGCCGCGTCGGTGGTGGACGCGTCCTCGCTCGTCTCGACCACCTCTGCGCCGCCGTCGCAGGCCGCGAGGAGCAGGGCGGGGGCGGCCAGCAGGGCCATCAGTGGGCGTCGCATCGCGGAAGGTCCTCCCTGGTCGCGGCCGTGGTCGGCCCGGTCATCGTCTCACGGGAGGGCCGGTCGGGCCCGTCGGTGCCGGGGGCTCAGAAGTACCACGGGTAGGAGCGCCAGTCCGGGTCGCGCTTCTCCAGGAAGGCGTCGCGGCCCTCGACCGCCTCGTCGGTCATGTACGCGAGCCGGGTCGCCTCGCCGGCGAAGACCTGCTGGCCCATGAGGCCGTCGTCGGTGAGGTTCAGCGCGAACTTGAGCATCCGCTGCGCGGTCGGGCTCTTGCCGAGGACCTCGCGCGCCACCTGCACCGCCTCGGTCTCCAGCCGGGCATGGTCGGCGACGATGTTGACCGCCCCCATCCGCTGCATCTGCTCCGCGTCGTAGGCGCGGCCGAGGAAGAAGATCTCGCGGGCGTTCTTCTGGCCAACCATCTTGGCGAGGTATGCCGACCCGTAGCCGGCGTCGAAGCTGCCCACGTCGGCGTCGGTCTGCTTGAACCGGGCGTGCTCGCGGGAGGCGACCGTCAGGTCGCAGACCACGTGCAGGCTGTGGCCACCACCGGCCGCCCAGCCGCCGACCACCGCGACGACGACCTTGGGCATGGTGCGGATGAGGCGCTGGACCTCGAGGATGTGCAGCCGCCCGCCCTCGGCCCTCACCCGGGCCTCGTCCACCCCGTCCCGGGTGGGGTCGGACCCGGGGGAGGAGGAGTACTGGTAGCCGCTGCGGCCGCGGATCCGCTGGTCGCCACCGGAGCAGAACGCCCACCCCCCGTCCTTGGGGGAGGGCCCGTTGCCGGTGAGCAGGACCACCCCGACGTCCGGCGTCATCCGCGCGTGGTCGAGGGTGCGGTAGAGCTCGTCCACGGTGTGCGGGCGGAAGGCGTTGCGCACCTCCGGGCGGTCGAAGGCGATGCGGACGCAGCCCAGCTCGCGGTGCCGGTGGTAGGTGATGTCGGTGAGGTCGAAGCCCTCGACCGGCTCCCACTGCGCGGGGTCGAAGGGCTGGCCTGCCTGGCTGGTCTGCTCGCTCACGCGGGTCAGCCTAGGCCGTGGGCCGCCCCGGTCCGCCGTGGCGTCAGGGGGTCCGGTTACTTTTGAGTAGTGTCTACGCGACCGAGCCGTCTCGCCCTGCCCGTCGTCGCCACCGCGCTCGTGGGCGGGTGCGTCGTCCCGTCCAGCGGCGGTCCGGGCGCCGGCGAGGATGCCGTGACGACGTCCGCGTCCGCAGCTCCGTGCCTGTCGCTGGGCGACGACCTGGCGCCGTCGACCGGCGTGCTGGCCGGGGTCAACCTGGACTGGGAGCGCGACCTGCTGTCGGAGTATGCCGAGCGGCTGGGGGAGCGGCCGGCCGTCGCCGTGAGCTTCGCGCGCTTTCCCCTCCAGGCGCAGGACGAGGAGCACGTCACGGCGGCCAAGGACCAGGTCCGCGACAACGGGGGGATGCTGCTCCTCACGCTGGAGCCGCACGACGGGCTCGCCACCGTCACCGACGAGGCGGTGGGTGCGCTCGCCACCCTCCTGGACGGCTACAACGAGGACGGTGTGCCCGTCGTCGTCCGCTTCGCCCATGAGATGAACGGGTCCTGGTACCCCTGGGGTCAGCAGCCCGAGGCCTACCGGGAGGCTTTCCGCCGGGTCGCCGACGCGGTCCACCGCGAGGCTCCGGGCAGCGCCATGATGTGGGCACCGAACTACGGAGGTGGGTACCCCTTCACCGGTGGCGCGCACGCCGCGTCTCCGGGGTCGGACGCCTATCAGGCGCTGGACACCTCCGTGGATGGGACGGTCGACGAGAGCGACGACCCGTACGCTCCCTACTACCCGGGCGACGACGCCGTCGACTGGGTCGGTATGTCGCTCTACCACTGGGGCGACGCGCACCCGTGGGGTGAGAACGAGGTGCCCGAGGAGAGCAAGTTCGTGGACCAGCTCACCGGCAGCTACGACGGTGCCGCCGGGGACGAGACGGCCGTCCCCGACTTCTACGCCGAGTACGCGCAGGAGCGCGGCAAGCCCGTCGGCATACCGGAGACGGCGGCGTTCTTCCGTCCGGGTGGTGGCGGCGCGGACGAGCTGACGATCAAGCGTGCCTGGTGGTCCCAGCTCGTCGACCCCGCACTGCACCGCGACTTCCCGCAGCTGCACATGGTCAACTGGTTCGAGTGGCGCAAGCACGAGCCCGAGGTCGACGCCGTCGTCGACTGGCGCGCCACCGGGACCCCGGGGGTCGCGCAGGCGTACGCCGAGGACCTCCCCGAGTGGTACGTCCACCCCGGCGAGGGCTGCTGACCGCGCCGCCTCAGGGAGTGGTCAGCCCTCAGCCGTCGCGGCTGGACAGCACGCAGAACTCGTTGCCCTCCGGGTCGGCCAGCACGGTGAAGCTGGCCTCCTCGGTCTGGCCGACGTCCACGTGGTGGGCGCCGAGGTCGAGGAGCCGCTGGATCTCGGCGTCGCGGTCCTGGCTGGTGTGCGGCGCGAGGTCGAGGTGCAGGCGGTTCTTGACCTCCTTGCCCTCCGGCACCGGCACGAAGACCAGACCCTGGCCGCGCCGCATCCAGGCGTCGAGGTCCGGCTCGTGCTGCGCGGCCTCCATCGCCTGGCGCGGGACGGCCACCGCCTCGTCGGGGGTGTCGTAGACCACGAGCCAGTCCAGGGCCTCGGCCCACCAGCGGGCCTGCGCCTGCGGGTCCGCGCAGTCGACGACGACGGTGTACCACTTGAGTGCCATGGGGCGTCCTTCCTGGTCGAGAGCCCCAGTCTGCTGCCTCCCGCGGTCAACGGCCGTCCGCGAACCCGTCGTCGCCGTGCCTACCCTGGGGTCGTGCCCACGACGCCGACCCCGGACCTGGACGAGCTGCTCGCGGCCGCGCACGTGGTGCGGCTGCCGCTGCGGGTGCGCTTCCGCGGGGTGACGCAGCGGGAGGTCGTGCTGCTGAGGGGGCCGCAGGGGTGGGCCGAGTGGGCGCCGTTCACCGAGTACGCCGACGCCGACGCCGCGCGCTGGCTGGCCGCTGCGGTGGAGGCCGGGTGGGGGCTGCTGCCGCCTCCCGTGCGGGAGAGCGTCGGGGTCAACGCCACGGTGCCCGCCCTGCCCGCGCGTGAGGTCGAGGGGCTGCTCGCCCGCTACGACGCCCGGAGGACCGCGAAGGTCAAGGTCGCCGAGGCGGGCCAGGAGCTGGCCGACGACGTCGCCCGGGTCCGCGAGGTCCGCCGGGTCCTCGGGCCGGGGGCGCGGATCAGGGTCGACGCCAACGGTGCCTGGTCGGTCGCGGACGCCACGCGTGCGCTCGCCGCCCTGGCCCCGGTCGGTCTGGAGTATGCCGAGCAGCCGTGCGCCACGGTCACCGAGCTGGTGGACCTGCGGCTGGCGCTGGCGCGGGCCGGGGTGGACGTGCCCGTCGCCGCGGACGAGTCCGTCCGGCGGGCGCAGGACCCGCTGGAGGTCGCCCGCCGTGGTGCCGCGGACCTGGTCGTGGTCAAGGTGGCGCCGCTCGGCGGCGTTGCCCGGGCGCTGGAGATCATCGACCAGGCCGGGCTGCCCGCCGTCGTGTCCTCCGCCCTCGACACCTCGGTCGGGCTCGCCCTCGGCGTGCGCCTCGCCGCCGCCCTGCCGGTCCTGGAGCACGACTGCGGCCTGGGCACCGGCGCCCTGCTCGCGGCCGACGTCGTGCCCGCGCCGCTCGTGCCAGCGGCGGGGGAGCTCTCCGTGACCCGCGCCGACGCGGCCCGCGAGAGCGTCGACCCGGCCGCGCTCACGGCATACCGGATGGGTGCTGGTGACGGTCCGGACGCGTCGGGCGGGACGTGGTGGCGCGAGCGCCTCGCCCGGGCCCACGCGCTGCTCTGACCGGCCGTCACCGGCCTGCACACCGCTGCCAGCCAAAGATTTACGTAACGGAAACACGCGCAACACAGTTGTTACGCGGATGCGCGGCGTCCTGAAACATGGCCGGTCTTGACTGGAGGGCACCTCGACGTGGCCCTCCCACCCCGACGACGTGACCCCTGGGAGGCCGCCCGTCCCGCACCACTCCTTGGAGGCAGAACGATGGAACTCACGACGAGCGATGTCTGGGTCATGGTGTCTGCGGCGCTCGTGCTGCTCATGACCCCCGGTCTCGCGTTCTTCTACGGCGGCATGGCCCGGGCCAAGGCCGCCCTCAACATGGTGATGATGTCCTTCATCTCCATCGGCCTGGTCGGCGTCATCTGGGTCCTGTGGGGCTACGGCATGAGCTCGGCCCCGCCGCTGCTCGGTGGCCTGGTCGGCAACCCGGCCGCCGACTTCGGGCTGGCGAGCTACGTCGGCACCACCGACCTCATCGGCATCGGCTTCGGCGCCACCTTCGCGATCATCACGGTCGCCCTCATCTCCGGCGCCATCGCCGACCGCACCCGCTTCGCGTCCTGGTCGGTCTTCGTGCCGGTCTGGGTCACCCTGGTCTACTGCCCCCTCGCGTTCATGGTGTGGGGTGGCGGCCTGCTGTCGGCCGACGGCTGGATCGGCAGCACCTTCGGTGAGGCCATCGACTTCGCCGGCGGCCTGGTCGTCCACATCAACGCCGGGCTGGCCGCGCTCGTCCTGGTCTACGTCATCGGCTCGCGAGCCGGCTTCGCCAAGGGCTTCCACAAGCCGCACAACATCCCGCTGGTGATGATCGGCACCGCGCTGCTGTGGTTCGGCTGGTTCGGCTTCAACGGCGGCGCCGCCGGCTCGGCCGAGGAGGCCGGCCTCATCTGGGTCAACACCCTGGCCGCCCCGGCCGCGGCGATGCTCGCCTGGCTGGTCACCGAGAAGGTCCGTGACGGCCACGCCACCTCCATCGGCGCCGCGTCCGGTGTCGTCGCGGGTCTGGTCGCCATCACCCCGGCCTGCGCCAGCGTCTCCCCGCTGGGGGCCCTGCTGCTCGGCGTCGTCGCCGGCATCGGCTCGGCGCTCGCCGTCGGCCTCAAGTACAAGTTCGGCTACGACGACGCGCTCGACGTGGTCGGCGTCCACCTCGTCGCCGGCATCATCGGCACCGTCATGATCGGCTTCCTGGCGCTGCCGGTCGACGGCGAGGGTGGCGGTCTGTTCTACGGCGGCGGGATGGACCAGATGGTGGCCCAGGTCGTGGCCACGGTCTTCACCCTCCTCTTCACCGGCGTGATGACGACCATCATCGCCCTCGCCATCGCCAAGACCATCGGCTTCCGGGTCAGCCCGGAGGACGAGGAGCGCGGGATCGACCTGTCGGAGCACAGCGAGTCCGCCTACGCCTTCAGTGAGGGGGATGCCTCCTACGACCCCATCGCTGAGGAGGCCCGCGTCTAGTCGCTCGGGGCGACACGCGAGTCGGCCACACCCCCGGTGCCGCCCTGCGGCGCCGGGGGTGCGGTCCGTCCCGGCGCGGAAGGCATTCGACCCGTGCCGCCCCGCGGGATATCCTCGGGTGATCCCGTTCATCTCCCCCCACCCTTCGTGAGGTGCTCCGTGCCCACCGGCAAGGTCAGGTTCTTCGACGAGGACAAGGGCTTCGGCTTCCTGTCCAGCGACGAGGGCAACGACGTCTACGTCCCCCGCTCCGCGCTGCCCGACGGCGTCGGCGCCCTGGAGCGCGGCAGCAAGGTCGAGTTCGACATCGTCGCCGGCAAGCGTGGCGACCAGGCGCTGCACGTGCGGCTCATGGACCCGGCGCCCTCGGTCTCGCGCGGGCTGTCGATGCGCGACCGCAAGCCCGCCGACGAGATGGTGGTGGTCGTCGAGGACCTCATCACCCTGCTCGACCAGGCGTCCACCTCGCTGCGTCGGGGGCACTACCCGGACCGCCCCCACGGGGTGGCCATGGCGAAGGCGCTGCGCGCGGTCGCCGACCAGTTCGAGGCGGGGAAGTAGCCCGGATGCCGTCCACCAGCAGCCCCCGGCCCCTCAGGGCCGCCCGCGCCCCCCGCAGCGACGCCGTGCTCTCCGGTGCCGTCGAGGTGGCCCGCGCGGCGGCGGTGGAGATCGCCGAGCCCGGCACCGTGGGCGAGCACCTCGAGGTGGTGCTGGAGGCCGAGCGCCTGGCGACGCACTACTTCGCCTGCTCCGCCGCCGCCTACCCCGGCTGGCGCTGGGCGGTCACCCTGTCCCGCGTGCCCCGGGCCCGCAAGGCCACCGTCAGCGAGGTGCACCTGCTGCCCGGCGAGGGCGCCATGCTCGCGCCGGAGTGGGTGCCGTATGCCGAGCGCCTCGCCCCGGGCGACATCGGCCCGGGCGACCGCACCGCCTTCGTCGAGGACGACCCGCGGCTCGAGGCCGGCTTCGAGGCCACCGGCGAGGAGGACGTCGACGCGGTGGCGCTGTGGGAGCTCGGCCTCGGCCGCCCGCGCGTGCTGTCGGCCGAGGGGCGCGACGCCGCGGCGACCCGCTGGCACGACGGCGAGCACGGCCCGGAGAGCGAGAGCGCCCGCAAGGCGCCGGCGCCCTGCCGGACCTGCGGCTACTTCGTGCCCATGTCGGGCGCGCTGCGCTCGGTGTTCGGCGTCTGCGCCAACGAGTGGTCGCCCGCCGACGGCGCGGTCGTGGCCCTCGACTTCGGCTGCGGGGCGCACAGCGAGGTCGACGTCGAGCAGCGGCCGACCGAGAAGGTCGACCCGCCCGTGCTGGACGACGAGACCGAGATCGTCTTCACCGAGCGCTGAGTCACGCGTCGGCGGCGTTGCCCTTGCCGCGGCGCAGGTAGGCATACCCCATCAGGCCGCCCACGATCCCGGCGACGGGCACCCATACCCACCAGTCGCGCTCGCCGCCGCGCAGCGAGGGGACCACGAGCAGCACGAGGAGCACGACCGCCCAGGCGAGCGTCCCCCAGCGGACGAGGGTGATGGTGCGCAGCGACACCTCCGGAGGGCGCAGGGTGTCGGTGCGACCCCCGCCACCGACCGCCGTGCGGCCGTCGTCGTCGCTGTGCGGGGGGTGGGTGCTCACGCGACTACGCTAGCGCGCATGTCGACCACCGCGCGGGACACGCGCTCCACGGGCTCCCTCGACGGTTTCTTCCAGATCTCGCAGCGCGGCTCCACGCTGGCGCGCGAGCTGAGGGGAGGGCTGGCGACCTTCTTCACGATGGCCTACATCGTCGTCCTCAACCCGCTCATCATCGGCACCGTGCCGGACGGCACCGGCGAGCTGCTGGCCGGGGGCGACCTGGCCGTCATCGCCGCCTGCACCGCGCTCGTCGCGGGGGTGCTCTCCGTGCTCATGGGGCTCGTCGCGAACTACCCGCTGGCGCTCGCGACCGGGCTGGGGCTCAACGCGTTCGTCGCCTACGGCATCGCCAGCCTCGACGGCATGACCTGGGCCGACGCGATGGGGCTCGTCGTGCTCGAGGGCATCATCATCCTCGTGCTCGTGCTGACCGGGTTCCGGGAGGCGGTCTTCCGCGCCGTGCCCACCCAGCTCAAGACGGCGATCAGCGTCGGCATCGGCCTGTTCATCACCATCATCGGCCTGGTCGACGCCGGGATCGTGCGCCGGCCGGCCAGCGGCCCGGTCCCGGTCGAGCTCGGCGTCGGCGGCTTCCTCGCCGGCTGGCCGACGGTGGTCTTCCTCGTCGGGCTCTTCGCGATCGCCGCGCTCATGGCCCTGCGGGTCCAGGGGGCGATCCTCTACGGCATCGTCGGGGGGACGCTGCTGGCCATCCTCGTCGAGGCGGTCTTCGAGATCGGGCCGCAGACCCCCGACGGCGCCAACCCGACCGGGTGGGGGCTGGGGGTGCCCGCGCTGCCGGACAGCGTCGTCGCCGCGCCCGACTTCTCGCTGCTGGGGCAGTTCAGCCTGCTCGGCTCGGTGGAGGCGATCGGCCTCACCGCGCTGTTCCTGCTCGTCTTCACCCTCATGCTCGCCGACTTCTTCGACACGATGGGCACCATGGTCGCGGTCGGGGCCGAGGCCGGACTCCTCGACGAGGAGGGCAACCCGCCCCGGACCCGCCAGATCCTCGTCGTCGACTCCCTCGGCGCCATCGCCGGTGGCGCGGCCGGGGTGAGCAGCAACACGTCATACATCGAGAGCGCCTCGGGCGTCGGCGAGGGCGCCCGCACCGGGCTGGCCTCCGTGGTCACCGGCGCGCTGTTCCTGCTGACGACCTTCCTGTCGCCGCTGGTCGCGATCGTGCCGCACGAGGCCGCGACGCCCGCGCTGGTGGTCGTCGGCTTCCTCATGATGCAGCAGGTCGTCGGCATCGACTGGGACGACCTCGAGATCGCCTTCCCGGCCTTCCTCACCATCGTCTTCATGCCGTTCACCTACTCCATCACCGCGGGCATCGGCGCCGGCTTCGTGTCCTGGGTGCTGCTCAAGGTCGTGCGCGGCAAGGCCCGTCAGATCCACCCGCTCATGTGGCTCGTGGCCGTCCTCTTCCTGGTCTACTTCGGCATCGACCCGATCCGGGGGCTGCTCGGGGTCTGACCGTGCGCGGTGATGGCCCTGTGGGGGCCACGACCGCGCACGACAGCAGTCGTGCCGAGGTCCGGTCTCCCTCGACGCTCTGACGGTGCGCGCTCCTGGCCCTCCGGGGGCCACGACCGCACACGGCGAGCGGTGCCTGTGGACGACGGGCCCGAGGGCGCCGCTGCGCTGCCAGGCTGGTCCTGTGCAGGGGGTCGTGACGAGGAAGCAGGCGCTGGCCGAGGGGCGGTCGGCCAAGCGGATCAGGGGCCTGGTCGCCCGAGGGCTGTGGCAGGTGATGCACCGCGGGGTCTATCTCACCCACTCCGGGCCGGTCGCCTGGCAGGAGCGCGTGGCCGCAGCGGTGCTGGCCGCCGGCGCGGGGGCGGTCGCGAGCGAGGAGTGCGCCCTGCCCCTGTGGGGCCTCAGCGAGCGGAGGCCGCCGGTGGTCACCGTCGCCATCCCGGCCTCCCGCACCCTCCGTGCGGACCTGCGCGGCGTCCGGGTGCGCCGTCGACGGCGGCTGACCCGGGCGGTCCGTTCCGGTATCCCCGTGACCGGCCTGCACCAGAGCGTCCTCGACGTCCTGGCCCTACCCCGGACGGACGACGACGAGATGGTGGCGCTGCTGCTGCGGGCCTGCCGACCGGGCCGCTCGAGCCCGGCAGCGCTCCGGGCCGAGCTGGCCCACCACCCGCGCCACCCCCGGCGGGCCGACCTCGAGGCGGTGCTGGAGGCGGCCGAGCTGGGACTGGGCAGCGTGGCGGAGTGGCGCTACGTGCGGGACGTGGAGCGGGCTCACGGTCTGCCCACCATGACCCCGCAGGTGGCGGTGGCCCCGTCGGGTGAGCTGGTCGGCACCCGAGGGACCACGCCGACCGAGGGGATGCAGTACCTCGACCTGCTCGACCCGGAGCGGGGTGTCGGGGTCGAGATCGACGGGGCGCTGTTCCACGACGACCGCGTGCACCTCGACCGGGCCCGCGACCGCAGCGGCACGGTGCAGGGCCGGGTCATGCTCCGGGCCGGTTGGAGCGACGTCGTCCTGCGCCCGTGCGAGCTCGCGGTCGAGGTGGCCCTGGTCCAGATCCGGCGCGGTTGGACCGGCCGTCCGCGGGCCTGCTCACCGGGCTGTGCCGTCGCCGTCGACGCACGGCTGGCGCGCTGAGGAGGACCCGCGCGTCTCGATCTGCGCACCCGGGGTGGGGCGTCCGGTGCCGGGCGGGTGGTGGCCGTCGGGAAGGGGGCCGTGCGCGGTGGTGGCCCTCTGGGGGCCACGACCGCGCCCGGCGTGCCGTCCACCTGACGGGGGCAGGTCGGTGGAGGGCCTCCGGGGCGGGCGGCGGCATACCCCCTCGACTGATCGTTAGATCAGGTAATGAGTTAGACTAACGACCGTATGCCTGACCTCACCCCCGACCGAGCCACCGCCGCCCTGGCGCACGATCTGCGCATCGCCTGCATGCGGGTGGCGCGGCGGGTGCGGTTCGACGCCGACAACACCATCGCCCCGCACCACTTCAGCGTGCTGGTCCGGCTGCACGAGCAGCCGCGCACCCTCGGGGAGCTGGCCGCGATCGAGCAGGTGAGCGCGCCGAGCATGAGCCGCAGCGTCGGCCAGCTCGCCGACCAGGGGTATGTCGTCCGCTCGCCCGACCCGGACGACGGGCGCCTCGTGCGGCTGTCGCTGACGGCGGAGGGTCGGGAGGTCGTCGAGCGCGAGCGCGAGCACCGGGACGCGTGGATGGCCGCGCGGCTCGAGGGGCTGAGCGAGGACGACCGGGCCCTGCTGCGCCGGGCGAGCGACCTCCTCGAGCAGATCCTCGAGGAGGACCGGGCCGGGGACCGCGCCGGCCGCCAGGGGGAGGGCCGATGAGCGCGATGTTCTCGGCGCTGTCGGTGCGCAACTACCGCATCTACGCCACCGGCGCCATCATCTCCAACACCGGCACCTGGATGGGCCGGGTCGCGCAGGACTGGGTGGTGCTCACCGAGCTCACCGACAACTCGGCCCAGGCGCTCGGCATCGTCACCGGGCTGCAGTTCCTGCCGATCCTGCTCTTCACCCCGCTGGCCGGGGCCATCAGCGACAACTTCTCCAAGCGCAACGTCATGCTCGTCAGCCAGTCGGCGATGGCCTTCTTCGCGACGGTCATGGGCGTGGCCGTGCTGACCGGGCACATGCAGCTGTGGCACATGTTCGTGCTGGCGTTCCTCTCGGGCACGGCGGCGGCTGTGGACGCCCCCGCCCGGCAGTCCTTCGTCTCCGAGATGGTGCCCAAGGCGCAGCTCACCAATGCCGTCGGCCTGAACTCGGCGTCCTTCCACTCCGGCCGGCTGCTCGGCCCCGGCGTGGCGGGCCTGCTCATCGCCGCCTTCGGCACCGGCCCCACCCTCATCCTCAACGCGTTCACCTTCGTGGCCGTCATCGTGGCGCTGCTGGCCATGGACCCCCGCCAGCTCACGAGCAAGCCGCGCACCGGGCCGCGGGGGCGGGTCATGGAGGGCATCACCTACGTCCGGGGCCGCCCGGACATCATGCTCATCCTCGTCATCGCCTTCATGCACGGCACGTTCGGGATGAACTTCCAGATCTTCAACGCGCTCATGTCGACCCAGGTCTTCGGCAAGGGCGTCACCGACTTCGGCATCACCGGCTCGGTCATGGCCATCGGTTCCCTCGCCGGGGCCCTCCTGGCCGCCCGGCGGGAGCGTCCGCGGTGGCGGCTGCTCCTCGGCTCGCTCTTCGTCTTCGCCGTCCTCACCGGCGCGCTCGCCTTCGCCCCGAGCTTCACGGCATACACCGTCCTGCTCGTGCCGACCGGGCTCTGCGCCCTCACCGTCATGGTCAGCGCCAACGCCATGGTGCAGCTCACCGTCGACCAGGCGGTCCGCGGCCGGGTGATGGCTCTCTACATGGCGGTGTTCATGGGCGGCACCCCGGTGGGCTCGCCGTTCCTCGGCTGGTTCGCCGAGCAGTACGGTGCCCGGCCGACCGTCCTCATCGCCACCCTCATGTGCGGCGGCACCGCGGTGCTGGCGACCCTCTACCTCATGCGCCACGACCAGCTGCGGCTGCGCTTCCGCGCCACCTGGCCGCGCCCGGTCTACCTGGTGCGCATGACCGAGCCCCTCCCTGAGAAGGTGGTCTGATGAGCGCCCGAACCCGACGCGTCGTCGTCCTGGTGGCCCTGGCCGCCCTCATCCTCGTCCCCGTCCTCGCGACGCTGGGCTGAGGCATCATGACGACGTTCACGACGCGCCCCACCCTCACCGGCACCTTCGGCATGGTGTCGAGCACGCACTGGATCGCGTCCTCGGCCGGTATGCGGATGCTCGAGCTCGGCGGCAACGCCGCCGACGGGGCGGTCGCGACCGGCTTCGTCCTGCAGGTCGTCGAGCCGCACCTCAACGGCCCGGGCGGTGACCTCCCGCTCATCGTGTCCTCGGTCGACGACCCCACGCCGCGGGTGCTGTGCGGCCAGGGCCCGGCCCCCGCCGGCGCCACCCCCGACCACTTCGCCCGGGCCGGCCTGGACCGGGTGCCGGGCTCCGGTCCGCTGGCCACCGCGGTCCCGGGGGCGGTCGACGCGTGGCTCACCCTGCTCCGCGACCGGGGCACGATGAGCGCCCGGCAGGCCCTGGAGCCGGCGCTGCACTACGCGCGGCACGGCCACCCGGTCCTGCCGCGGGTGAGCGCGACCATCTCCTCGGTGGCCGAGCTGTTCGCCGACGACTGGCACACCTCCGCCGAGCAGTGGCTCGTGGACGGCGCGCCGCCCGAGCCGGGCAGCCTCGTCACCAACCCGGCCTGGGCGGACACCCTGGAGCGGCTGCTGGGGGAGGAGCAGGCGGCCGTGCAGGGCGGCGCCACCCGTGAGGGCGGCATCGACGCCGTGCTGCGGGCCTGGCGTCAGGGCTTCGTCGCCGAGGCCATCGGGGCCTTCGCCCGGCGCGCTCACCGGCACAGCGGGGGTGCCGTGCTGCCCGGGG
The DNA here is from genome assembly GCF_004153545.1 of Serinicoccus sediminis. Classification (GTDB taxonomy): domain Bacteria; phylum Actinomycetota; class Actinomycetes; order Actinomycetales; family Dermatophilaceae; genus Ornithinicoccus; species Ornithinicoccus sediminis_A. The sequence goes on from NZ_SDVA01000006.1 coordinate 121,753, forward strand.
TCATCACCGCCGACGACGTCGCGTCCTTCGAGGCCACCTGGGAGGACGCCGTCACCGCGCAGTGGCGTGGCCACACCATCGCCAAGACCGGCCCGTGGGGCCAGGGGCCGGCGCTGCTGCAGGTGCTCGCCATGGTGGACGAGGCCTCCGGCGGGCCGGACTCCGACGTCGACCTGGACACGGTCGAGGGCGTCCACACCCTGGTCGAGGCGTGGAAGCTGGCCATGGCCGATCGCGAGGCGTGGCTCGGCGACAGCGCCGAGGAGGGCTCCGAGCTGCACGTCCCGGTCGCCGAGCTGCTGGCCGCGGACTACCTCGCGCAGCGCGCCGCGCTCATCGACGGCCAGGCCTCCCGCGAGCTGCGACCCGGGTCGCCCGGCGGACGCACCCCGCGCGTCGCCGCCCAGGCGCTGCAGGTCGAGGGTGCCGACGTGGAGCCCGGGGACGCGACCGCCGGGGAGCCCACGGTGCAGCGCGACGGCGCCACCCGTGGCGACACCTGCCACGTCGACGTCGTCGACCGGTGGGGGATGCTCGTCTCGGCCACCCCGAGCGGTGGCTGGCTGCAGTCCAGCCCGTTCATCCCCGACCTCGGGTTCGCCCTCGGCAGCCGGCTGCAGATGATGTGGCTCGAGCAGGGCCTGCCCAGCTCGCTCGTCCCCGGACGCCGACCGCGCACCACCCTGACGCCGACGATGGTGCTGCGCGACGGCATGCCCGTCCTCGCCTGCGGCACCCCCGGGGGCGACCAGCAGGACCAGTGGCAGAGCGTCTTCCTGCTCCGCCACCTCGTCGGCGGCCTCGGGCTGCAGGAGGCGGTGGACGCCCCCAACGTGCACACGACGAGCTTCCCCGGCTCGTTCCACCCGCGCGCCAGCGAGCCCGGCGTCCTCGTCGCCGAGTCCCGCCTCGGCGAGGACGTGCTCGACGGCCTCCGCGCCCGCGGCCACGAGGTGCTCGACCAGGGCCCGTGGAGCCTCGGCCGCATGTGCGCCGTCAGCCGCGACCCGGAGACCGGCGTGCTGGGCGCGGCCGCCAACCCGCGCGGGATGCAGGGGTATGCCGTCGGGCGTTGACCTATCGACACCGGTGCACCGCCTAGGCTGACGATGCACCCCGAGACCCGCAGGAGGACCCGTGGCCGGTAAGACACGGTTGGCCAAGCAGGCGATCAAGTACGGTCCCGTCGTCTACGCCCTGGCGCAGAAGTACGGGCCGCAGGTGGTGGACCAGATCCTCAAGCAGCGCGAGCCGGCGACGAAGTTCGTGCAGGACCAGGCCTCCAAGGCCCGCACCAACCCGCGCAAGCACGCCCTGGCCCACGCCGACACCGTCGTGGAGGGCTCGCTGCAGCAGGTCTTCCACCGCGGCCACCCCTACTGGGTGGTGTTCTCGCGCAACGAGCCGGTGGGCGTGCACCCGCACACCGACGCCGCCTTCGACACGCTGCTGCTCAACGCCGACCCGGGCAAGCGGCACACCCCGGACGAGCTGCGCCGCACGGTGCACCTGCCGCGACGGGGCAAGCGGTGAGCGGCGGGCAGGCCCTCGGCGGGCGTACCGACTACAGCGGCGAGGGCATCACCGAGGCGGACGCGCCGGACGCGCCGCTCCCGCTCGTGCAGGCGTGGCTGGACGCCGCGATCGCGCGGCACGAGGAGCAGGGCGACGTGCCGGAGCCGTCGGCCATCTCGGTCGCGACGGTGGACGGCGACGGCATGCCGGACGTGCGCACCGTGCTCCTGCGCTTCCTCGACGGCCGGGGCCCCGGCTTCCTCACCAGCACGGCCTCGGCCAAGGGCCGGCAGCTGCGCGAGAACGACGCGATCGCCATCTCCCTGACCTGGCCCTCGATGTACCGCGCCGTGCGCTTCCGCGGGCATGCCGAGGCGCTCGAGCACGACCTCGTCGCTGACTACTTCCGCAGCCGTCCCTACGGCTCCCGGATCAGTGCCCACGCCTCGGCGCAGAGCGACCCGGTGGCGGACCGCGCCGCGCTGGAGGAGGCCTACCGGCGGTGCGAGGAGCGGTGGCCGGACACCGGCGACGCCGACGACGTCCCGCTGCCGGCCCACTGGGGCGGCTACCGGGTGCGGGCCGAGCAGGTCGAGGTCTGGGGCGGGCGCCGCAACCGCCTGCACGACCGGCTGGTGTGGACCCGGGTGGCGCCCGGCGGGCTGGACGAGCCGGCGGCGTGGCGGCGCGGACGGCTGCAGCCGTGAGCTCCCGCGGACGGGACGGTGCGTCGGCCCTCGACCGTAGGATGACGGCGTGAGCGGCGACCTGATCGACACGACGGAGATGTATCTCAAGACCGTCTTCGAGCTGGAGGAGGACGGCGTCCTGCCCATGCGCGCCCGGATCGCCGAGCGGCTGGGCCAGTCCGGGCCCACTGTGTCGCAGACCGTGGCGCGGATGGAGCGGGACGGCCTGCTCGAGCTGGCCGAGGACCGGCACCTCGTGCTCACCGAGACCGGCCGGACCGCGGCCGTGCGGGTCATGCGCAAGCACCGGCTGGCCGAGCGCCTGCTCACCGATGTCATCGGCCTGGACCCCGCCTTCGTCCACGACGAGGCATGCCGGTGGGAGCACGTCATGAGCGAGCAGGTCGAGCGGCGCATCCTGGAGCTGGTCGAGGACGGCACGTGCTCGCCCTACGGCAACCCGGTGCCCGGGCTCGTCGAGCTCGGGCGCGAGGACGCCCCGCCGCCGCTGGGCGAGCCCAGCAGCGAGATCGCCGAGCGCGACGGACGCACCTCCGCCCGGGTGACCCGGCTGGGCGAGCCGGTCCAGGTGGACCCCGAGGTGCTCGGGCTGCTCCTCGACTCCGGCATCCGCCCGCAGGCCGCCGTCGTGGTCTGGGGCGAGGAGGGCCGGACCATCGTGGAGGCGGTGGACGGCGAAGCCGTCTCCCTGCCGCACGACGTGGCGGGACACGTCTTCTGTGTCGTGGACGCCGCTGATGTTGCTGTGAGATGACTCACTCGTTACCTGGAAGAACGGTCAAGAAGCTTGGCATCGTCCCAGGTCAGAGGCCATGTGATGGGTCATGACGACCCGAGTTGTCCACACCGTCGTTACCTGAGCGTGACATTTGGTCCCCGCCCTGTGTAACCTCGAAGAGTCCTCCTCCCTGGGGGGACCCCCGAGCGTGACTGCCTAGTCCTGTCCACGCGTACACCGGGGCCGTGGCCAGTTCGACACCGCTATGACAGGAGCGGGGGACCCAACTCTGGAACCGCCGTGCGCGGTTCCTCGGGGCGCGGGACCGACACCATCGGTCCAGGGGCACTCCAGCCCAAGCCCGACAGCTCACCCCGCAGGCACTGGAGGAATCAATGACGCAGCGCACCCCTGGCCGCCACCGCCGGCCCGGTCGTCTCCGCACGACCAGCACCACCCTGACCCGCACGGCGGCCGTGGCCGCGACGTCGACCGGCCTGCTGGCCGGCGCGGCGCTCACGGCCAACGCAGCACCCGAGGTGCCCCAGGACCGCGACGGGCTGCTCCGTCTCGGCCCCGGCGTCAGCGCCGACCGCACGGTCACCGTGGACCGTCCGGCCAAGGCCGTCGCCGCCCCGTCCGACATCGATCTCGACTCCTTCGGCATCGGTGGCTTCACCGCCTTCACCCCCGAGGTCGAGGTCGAGGAGCCGGTGCAGGCCGCCCCCGCGCAGCCGCAGCAGGAGCAGGCCGCCCCGGCGCAGCCGCAGCAGGAGCAGGCCGCCCCGGCGCAGCCGCAGCAGGAGCAGGTGACCGAGCAGGTCGCCGCCCGCGAGGAGACCAGCGCGAGCCGCACCAACGAGCGCACCACCACCCCGGAGCCCGCCGCCCCGGCCGAGCCCGCGGCGCAGTCCCAGCCGGAGCCGGCCGCCGCGCCCGCCGCGACCGGTGGCATCACCGGGATCGCCGCCAACTACGTCGGCTACCCCTACGCCCACGGCGGCACCAGCCCCGCCACCGGCTTCGACTGCTCCGGCTTCACCAGCTACATCTTCGCGCAGGCCGGCATCTCGCTGCCCCGGACCGCTGCCGCGCAGCAGTCCTTCGCCACCCCGGTGAGCAACCCGCAGCCCGGCGACCTGGTGTTCTTCGGCTACCCGGCCTACCACGTGGGCATCTACGCCGGCAACGGCATGATGTACGACTCGGGCCGCCCGGGCATCCCGACCCAGTACCGCGCCGTCTTCGGCGGGGTCTCCGGCTACGGCCGGGTCGGCTGAGCCGCACCGACACCCCCGCGGGCCTCGCCCGCACCCTGACGACAGCCCCGGCCGCACCCCGTGTGCGGACCGGGGCTTCGTCATACCCGGGACGGCCGGGCGCGCGCGTCGGACCGCCGCTGGCTACGGTGTGGGGGACCGCCGCGGCGGCGCCACCGAGACCCGGACCAGGAGGATGTCGTGCAGATCGAGGGTGCGCGCTGCTGGCTGGTCGGGGCCTCCAGCGGCCTGGGGGCGGCCCTGGCCCGGGAGCTGGACGCGGCGGGCGCCGTGGTCGCCGTGAGCGCCCGTCGCCAGGAGCGGTTGCAGGAGCTGACGGCAGGGACGGGTATGACGCCGGTCGCGGTCGACGTCACCGATGCCGAGAGCGTGCGCGCCGGTTTCGAGCAGGTCCGCTCCGCGCTCGGGGGCCTGGACGTCCTCGTCTACTGCGCCGGCACCTGGCAGGTGTCGGACGTGCGGGACTGGGACCAGGAGTCCTTCGAGCAGCACGTCAGCACCAACCTCCTCGGCCTGGGCCAGTGCCTCGACGTCACCCTGCCCACCCTGCGTGAGCAGCGCCGCGGCGCCGTGGTCGGCATCGCCTCGGTCGCCGCCTACCGCGGGGTGCCGGGGGCGGACTACTACGGGCCGACCAAGGCGGCGGTGGTCAACCTTCTCGAGGCCCTGCGGGCCTCCCTGCGCACCGACGGGGTGCGCGTCATGTCCGTGCTCCCCGGCTTCCTGCGCAGCGAGATGACCGACGCGGCCGACTTCCCGCAGCCGTTCAAGATCACCGCCGAGGACGCGGCCGCGCGGATCGTGCGCGGGATGCGGCAGGACCGCACCGTGCTCGTCTTCCCCCGCCGCATGCGCGCCCTCATGACGGGGGCCCGCATGGTGCCGGCCGCGGTCTGGCCGCGCCTCACGCCGGTGCTGCGCCTGCCGTGGGTGCGGCGGCTGTGACCGCCCCAACGACCCCGGACGCCGCGGCGCAGGGCTGCGTGCTCGTGACCGGAGGGTCCAGCGGCATCGGGCTGGCCACCGCCCTGGCGCTCGCCGCCCGGGGCACCCCGCTGGTGCTGCTGGCGCGCTCCGCCCCGGCCCTCGCCGAGGCCGCGCGCCGGTGCCGCGCAGCCGGCTCGCCCTCGGTCGAGACCGTCGTCTGCGACGTGTCCGACGGTCCCGCGGTCGAGCGGGCGTTCGCCGAGGCGGGCCGGGTGGACGCGGTCGTCCAGGCCGCGGGGGTCATCGCCTACGCCGAGTTCCGCGACCTGCCGGCCGAGCACCTGGACCGGGTGCTGGAGGTCACCCTCCTCGGTGCCGCCAACGTCATGCGGTCGGCGCTGCAGCACTTCCACGCCCGAGGGGGCCGGGGTGACCTGGTGGTCATCGGCTCGCTCCTGGGCCGGGTGGTGACGCCGTACATGTCGAGCTACATCACCGCCAAGTGGGCCTTGCACGGGCTGGTGCGCACGGTGCAGGTCGAGCAGCGTCGACATCGCGGCATCCGCGTCAGCCTGGTGGCGCCCGGTCCGGTGGACACCCCGATCTACGAGCACGCCGCCAGCCGGCTCTCGCTCGGGCGCCGTCCCCCGTTGCCGGTCGACAGTCCGGAGAGCGTGGCGCAGACCGTGCTGTCCTGCCTGGACCACCCGCGACGGCTGCGGATGGTCGGCACGCTCGGCCCTCTGGTCGCCCTGGGCTTCACCGTGGTCCCCGGCGTGTTCGACGCCATCGTCACCCGCGTCTTCCACGCCGTCGCGATGACCCGCACGCCGGCGGAGCACAGCGAGGGCAACCTCTTCGCCCCGGTCCGGGGCGAGCAGGTGCACGGCGGGTGGGTGCGGCCCGGGCGGCCGCTCGACCGCGTCCGGACACGGCGCGTCCCTCCGCGCCACGGCGACGCCGCCCGACGGTTGGAGGACGAGTGCGCGCCCTGATCACCGGAGCCTCCAGCGGGGTGGGACGGGCCACGGCGCACCGGCTCGCGGCCGACGGCTGGGACCTGCACCTCGCCTCCCGCAGCGCGGGACCGCTGGCCGACGCCGCGCAGGAGTGCCGGGCCCGGGGCGCGGGCCAGGTGGCCGTCCACGTCTGCGACGTCTCCGACCGGACCGCGGTCGACGACCTCCTCAGCGGTATGCCGTCCCCGGACGCCGTCGTCCACGCGCCGGCCGTGCTGGCCTACGGCAGGTTCGAGGACGTCCCGGCAGAGGTGTTCGACGCCAGCGTCCGCACCACCCTGCACGGCTCCGCGCACGTGGCGCAGGCGTCCCTGCGCGCCTTCGCCCGGTCGGGGGACCGCGGCCACCTGGTGCTGGTCGGGTCCCTCCTCGGCGAGATCCCGGTGCCCACGATGTCGTCCTACTGCACCGCCAAGTGGGGGGTGCACGGCCTGGCCCGGTGCCTGCAGGTGGAGACCCGCTCCCTGCCGGGGGTGCACGTGAGCCTGGTCGGGCTCGGGGCGGTCCGCACGCCCGTCTACGTGCAGGCCGGGACCTACCAGGGTCGGCGCGGCCGGCCCGCCCCGCCCTCGGTCTCCAGCGACCACGCGGCGCGTCGCGTGGTGCGCGTCCTGGAGCGCCCGCGCCGGCTGCGCCGGGTCGGGGTGCTCACCGCCGCGACGGCGTGGGGCCACCGGTGGGCGCCCTCGGCCTACGACGCCCTGATCACGCCGCTCTTCGACCGCTTCGGGCTCGAGCCCGACGTCGACCACGACCGCGACGGCCCGGGCAACGTCCTCACCCCGACGCCCGGGGGCGAGGCGGTCGACCACCGGTACCGCTGAGCCGGCGGGCCGGGCGACGAGGACCGCCGGCGGGCGCGGGCCATACCGCTGCGGTCGTCGGTGCCGGCCCCTAGCGGTGCCCCGCGGGCGCGCCCACCGGCTCCTGCTCGCGGGTGGGCTCGGGGTCGGACTCGTCGTCGAACTCGCCCAGGATCTGCTCCAGGATGTCCTCCATGGAGGCCATGCCGACGGCTCGGCCCTGCTCGTCCCGCACCAGGGCGAGCTGGCCCCGCTGCTGCCGCAGGCTGGAGACGGCGTCGATGAGCGGCATCGTCGCGGGGAGGGAGGCGACCGGCTGCAGCAGGTCGCCGAGCGGACGGTCGCCACGGCCCTGCGCGGAGGCGAGGATGGCGTCGCGCACGTGCACCAGCCCACGGATCCGCTGCTGGCCCTGGCGGCCGGTCGGCTCGACCACGAAGAGCCGGGACCGCCCGCTCTGGTGGCTGAGCCGCTCCACGTCGGCCGCGGTCGCCGTGCGCGCGATGGTGACCGCCTGCGTGGTCGGGAACATCACCGACGCCACCGTCTCCTCCTCCAGGCGCAGGGCGCCGGTGAGGATCTGGTGGTCGGCGTCCTCGAGGACCCCGTGCTCGTGCGACTGGGCCAGCAGGAGCTGCAGGTCGGCCGGGGTCTGGGCGCTGCCGAGGGCGTCGACCGGGTCGATCCCCCCGAGCCGCAGCAGCTGGTTGGCCAGCGCGTTCATCAGCCAGAGCACCGGACGGGCGACCCAGGTGAAGGCCCGGAAGGGCAGCGCCAGCAGCATCGCCGAGCTCTCCGGGTGCGAGATCGCCCACGACTTGGGCGCCATCTCCCCGACCACCATGTGCAGGAAGACGACGATCGAGACCGCGATGATCACGGCGATGGCGTGCACCGCCACGTCCGGGACGCCCAGCGCGTGGATGACCGGCTCGAGCAGGTAGGCGACGGCCGGCTTGGCCAGGGCGCCGAGCGCCAGGGTGCACAGGGTGATGCCCAGCTGCGCGCCGGCCAGCATGAGCGACAGCTCGCGCGAGGCCTCCACCGCTGCCCGGGCCGCGCGGCTGCCCGCCTCGGCCCGCTCCTCGAGACGGTGCCGCTTGGCGGCCACCACCGCGAACTCCGCCCCGACGAAGAAGCCGTTGGCCACGAGCAGCACGAGGCTGACGACGAGGGCCTGGGTGGTGCTCATCGGACCGCCTCCAGGTCGGCCTCGTCGGCGGGAGCCGCGATGACCAGCCCGTCGCCGAGGTGCTGGCGCTGCTCGTCGTCGAGCGCGTCCCACTCGTCCAGGGTCCGGGTCACCATCGGGTTCAGCGTGACGACGTCCGGCACGAAGCGCTGGGTGCTCACGACGTCGATGCGGGCGAGGTGGACGTGCTCCTCGCCCTCGCCGTCCCGGCTGGTCCAGGTGACGACGACGCTGTCGCCGTCCTCGGCCGTGCGCCCCAGCTGGTCGAGGACGAGCCCGGACACCGTGTCGTAGTGCTCGTGGGTGGGCAGCTCGACCCCGGTGAGCTGGGCGACCTCGTCGAGGCGCAGCCGGGCCGAGAGGTCCCAGCCGCCACCGGCGCGGGCGGCGCTGGTGGCCTCGTCGTCGTCGTCCTCGTCCCAGATCTCCCCGACGACCTCCTCCGCGACGTCCTCGAAGGTCACGATGCCGGCGAAGCCGCCGTACTCGTCCACGACGACGGCCAGCTGCTGGTGGCCGTCGCGCAGCGCCTCCAGCACCTTGGGCAGGGGCAGCGACTCCGGCAGGATGAGCGCGTCGTCGGTGAGGTCCCGCACGAGGGTGCTGTGCCGGGCCTGCGGCGCGACGGCGAGCAGGTCGTGCAGGCCGATGACCCCGACGATGTCGTCGATGTCCCGGCCGATGACGGGGAAGCGGGAGTGGCCGCTCTCCAGGGCCGCGAGCACGACCCCGGCCGGCTCGTCGGCCTGGATGGTCTGGACCGACGTCCGCGGTGTCATGACCTCCTCGGCGACCCGGTCCCGGAAGGCGAGGCCCCGCCCCAGCAGGGTCGACAGGTCCTCGTCGAGGGTGCCGCCGCTGTGGGACTCGGCGATGATCCGGGTGAGGTCCTCCGGCGTGGCCCCCTGCGGGAGCTCCTCCACCGGCTCGATGCCCACCGAGCGCAGCAGCCAGTTGGACGCCTTGTCGAACAACGCGATGACCGGGCCGAGGACGGTGAGGTAGACCAGGGTGCTGCGGGAGAGCGCCCGCGCCAGCGGCACCGGGCGGGCGATGGCCCAGTTCTTGGGGCCGAGCTCGCCGAGCACCATCTGCAGCACGGTCGAGAACGTCAGGGTGGCGACGGAGAAGAGGGAGATGAGGGCCGCCCGCGCGAGCCAGCCGGCGTCGCCGTAGGACTCGGTCAGCCCGCGGACCAGCAGCGCCTCGCCGAGGTAGCCCACCATGAGCGCGGTGACGGTGATGCCGAACTGTGCGCCGGAGAGGGTGAACGAGAGCCGGGAGGTCACCCGGAGCGCCCGCTGCGCCGGCGCGTCCCCCTCGTCAGCGAGCTGCCGCAGGCGCCCCCGGTCGACACTGACGTAGGCGAACTCCTGGGCCACGAAGTAGCCCGTCATGAGGGTGAGGACGACGATGACGACGAGTCCGCCGACGATCAGCACGTGGCGCCCCCCGCACCACAGGTCAGCCGGGCGGCGGTGCCGCCCGGCCAGGGACTCGGAGGTTGCGCGTCAGAGCACGGTCGATCCATGCCGCCCAGTGTACGGCCGCGGGTAGGGTCGGCCCGTGTCCTCGTCCACCGGCTCCCGACGGCACCCCCTGCACCCGAGGACCCTCGTGGCGGTCGCGGCCGGGGGAGCGGTGGGGGCGCTGCTGCGGTGGGGGGCGGAGGCCGCGGTGGTGCCGCAGGTCGACCAGGGCGGGTGGCCGTGGGCCACGCTGCTCGTCAACGTGCTGGGCAGCGCCGCCCTGGCGTGGCTCGTGGTGCACGACGACCGGGTCGGGCACGCCCCGTGGGTGCGCCCGGGGGTGGGCACCGGGCTGCTCGGCGGCTTCACGACCTTCTCGACGTATGCCGTGCAGGTGGCCGTCCTCGGGGCGGTCTCGCCGGCGACCGCCCTGGTCTACCTGCTCGCCACGGCCCTGCTGTGCGTCGGCGCGGCCGCGCTGGCCGGGGGAGCGGCCCTGCGGCGGGTCGCCCGGTGACCGGGGTGCCCGGGCTCGCGGCGGTGCTCTGCGTGGCCGTGGGAGGGGCCGTCGGCGCGGTGCTGCGGCACCTCGCCTCGCGGCCTCCCCTGGGGCCGGTGCGCGGGGTGCTGCTGGTCAACGTCGTGGGGGCGGCGGCGCTGGGCGTCCTCGTGGGTCTGTCCGGCGTGCTCGCCCCCTGGCTGTTCCTGCTCCTCGGCACCGGGCTGTGCGGGGCGCTGACCACCTGGAGCACCCTCGCGGTGCACACCTGGCAGCTCGGCCGGCGCTCACCGGGCCGGGCGGCGGCATACCTCGGCCTCACCCTGGCCCTGGGCGTCCTGGCGGCCCTGCTCGCCCGGGCGGTGACGGCGGCGCTCCTCGGCGGGTGAGACGCCCGGCGCCGGATCGCCGACACGACCCCCGGCTGCCGAGGTCTGTCGGTGCGCTCTCCTACGGTGGGAACCACATCCCGACCGGAGGCGAGAGGAGGGCGGCGAGATGGTGCGCCTGCTGCACACGGCTGACTGGCAGATCGGCCTGACCCGCCGCTTCCTGGAGCCCGAGGCGCAGGCCCGCTTCAGCGCGGCGCGGGTGGAGGCGATCCGCGCCGTCGGGCGGGTAGCGGCGCAGCAGGAGTGCGACCTGGTCGTGGTCAGCGGCGACGTGTTCGAGAGCAACCACCTCACCGGCCAGACGGTGCGCCGAGCCCTGGAGGCGCTGAGGGCGGTGCCGGTGCCCGTCTACCTCCTGCCCGGCAACCACGACCCGCTGGACGCGGCCTCGGTCTACCGCTCCGACGTCTTCGTGCAGGAGTGCCCCCCGCACGTGCACGTGCTGGGCACCGCCGGGGTGCACGCGGTGGCGCCGGGGCTGGAGCTGGTGGCGGCTCCCTGGGAGAGCAAGCACCCCGGTCGCGACCTGGTGGGCGAGGTCCTCGACGGGCTGCCGGAGGGGCCCGCCCCCGACGGCGTCGCGCGGGTGCTCGTCGGTCACGGCGGCGTCGACGACTACGACCCCCAGTGGCGCGACGCCGCGACCATCCGCACGTCGCCCCTCTCGGCCGCGCTGGACGAGGGCCGCATCCACTACGTCGCGCTGGGCGACCGGCACTCGCGCACCGCGGTCGCCGGCCGCGACGACATCGCCTACCCGGGCGCGCCGGAGCCGACCCGGGAGTCGGAGGTCGACCCGGGTCACGTGCTCGTGGTCGACGTCGACCCGGGGCGCCCGCAGGGCGACCGCGTGCGGGTGGTGGCGCACCACGTCGCGACGTGGCGCTTCCTCGTGCTCGAGCGGGAGGTCGACGGGGACCCCGACCTGGACGCGCTGGACGACGAGCTGCGGGCCCTCGACCCCAAGGAGCGCACCGTCCTCTTCCTCAACCTGCGCGGCACCCTCACCGTCGCGCAGCACGCCCGGCTCGAGGAGCTGCGGGAGCGTCACCGCGACCACCTCGGGGCGCTGGTCGAGCGCGAGCAGCACCGGCAGGTCGTGGTCGTCTCCGACGACGAGGTATGGCGTGAGCTCGGTCTGGGGGGCTACCTCGCGACGGCGGTCGACCAGATGCAGGAGCAGGCCGGCGCCGGGTCCCCGGCGCGGGAAGGGGCACCGGTGGCGGAGCCGTCCGCCACGAGTGCGCGGAGTGCCCGCGCCGGTGACGGCGGTGTGTCGGCCGCCGCTGCCGGGTTCGTCGTCGGCCGGGCCGACGACGACGAGAGCGCCCGCGACGCGTTGTCGCTGCTCTACCGGCTCAGCAGGAGCAGGTCGTGAGGCTGCACCGGATCACCCTGCGGGACGTGCGCGGGGTCGCCGAGCGCACGGTCGAGATGCCCGAGCGCGGCGTGGTCGTCATCGAGGGGCCCAACGAGATCGGCAAGTCGACCCTGCTGGAGGCCTTCGACCGCCTGCTCGACCTCAAGGCCACGTCCCGCAGCGCCAGGGCGCAGGCCCTGCAGCCCATCGGGCGTGACGTGGGCCCGTTCGTCGAGGCCGAGCTCACCATCGGCGGCGTCCGGGTGCGGCTCGCCAAGCAGTGGCTGCGCAGCCCGCGCACCGAGCTCGAGGTCCTCGGCGAGCGTCCCGAGCAGCTCACCGGGTCGGCCGCCCAGGCCCGCCTGGAGCAGCTCGTCGCCCACCTCGACACCACCCTGTGGGACGCGCTGCGCCTGGCCCAGTCCGACGACGGGACGCTGGTGCCGCTCATGTCCAGCGGTGTCCTGCAGGAGGCCCTGGACACCGCGGCCGACGCCCACCTGCACGACGGTGACGGGGAGCAGGTTCTGGGGCTCGTGGAGGAGGAGTACCTCCGGTACTTCACCGAGCGCACCGGGCGTCCCACCGGTGATTACCGCACCGCCATCGAGGCCTACCACCTGGCCCAGACCGAGGTGGCCGAGGCGCACCGGCGGATGGTCGAGGTCGAGGACCTGCTGGGCCGCCAGGAGCGGGCCCGGCACGCCGCGGGACGCGCCGAGGAGGAGGTCGCCGTCGCCGAGGCCCACCTGCGCACGCAGGAGGACGCCGCCGCGGAGGTCGCGGGGCTCGTGGCGGCCCAGGAGCGGGCCGCGGCCCGGTGGGGTCGCGCCCGGGAGGCCCTCGAGTCGGCGCAGCACGCCCACCGGCGCCGCCAGCAGCGTCTCGAGGGGCTGGCGCACCTGGCCGACGTGGTCGCGGGGCACGAGCAGCGGCGGGCAGACCTCGGCGCGGAGGGTGAGGCGGCGCAGACCGCGCTGGTGTCCTCCCAGGAGGGGCTGGTGGCCGCCGACGGCGTCGTGGAGTCGGCCGAGGAGCTCCTGGACCAGGCCCGCGCGGCTCGTGAGCTGGTGGAACGGCGCCTCCTGCTGGGTCGAGGTCGCGCGGAGCTGCGCGGGCTCGAGCAGCTCGTCCGCGACCTGGATGAGCAGCTGCGGGGCGTGCGCGAGGCACGTGACCGCAGGCCCCGTGTGCCGGTCTCCGAGGCGCAGCGGCGCCAGGTCGAGCGGATGGCGCAGGAGGTCGAGGTGCTCGAGGCCCGCCACCAGGCCGCCAGCGCGTCGGTGCTGGTCGAGGCGTTCGCCCCCGGGGTCAGCCTGGGCCCCGCGACCTCTGCGAGCCCCTCGGGCGCCGCGACCCCGGGCCGGACCGACGTCGAGCCCGGGGCGCGGACCGAGACGAGCGCCACCGACGACCTCGAGGTGCTCGTCCCGGGAGCCGCCCGGGTGGTCGTGCGCTCGCCCGACGCGCCTCGCCGCCGGGCCGAGCTCGAGCAGGCCCGCGCCGCTCTCGAGGCGGCGCTGGGCGATCTGGGCTGCACCGGCGTCGCCGAGGTCTCGACCCGGGCCGACGCCACGGCGGAGGCGGCCGAGCGGCTGCGCCAGGCCGAGCGCGACCTGACCTCGGTGCTCGCCGCGCACGGAGTCACCGGCCACGGCCAGCGGGAGGCCGTCGTCTCGGGAGAGGTGCCGGCGACCCTGCTGGACCGGCTGGCGACGTGTCGTGAGCGGGTGCGCGACCTCGAGGCGGAGGTGGCGGACCAGGCCAGCGACACCTCGGCCACCGGGGTGCGTGAGCAGCAGCCCGGAGACGCGGACGCGCACGCCGCCGCGGACGCGCAGGCCGCCGCGGACGCCGAACGTGCAGCCGGTCGCCAGGTGCGGGAGGCGCGCGAGGCGCGTCGGGCCGCATCCGCGACGGCCGTCTCGGCGCGGGAGCGGGCTGCTGCGGTGAGCGCCGCCCTCGACCGGCTGGACGGGCAGCTCGCCAGCGAGCGGTCGCGCCTGGACCAGGAGGAGCAGCTCCTGCTCCGCGAACGGTCCGAGCAGCCGGACGCCGAGCTCGTCGAGCAGGTCAGGGTCCGGCAGGCGGAGCTGGACGCAGCGCTGGGGGCGGCGCGGCTCGCCGACGAGGCGGTGCGGGGGGCGGACGTCCCTGCTCTGACCGCGCGCGTGCGGGCCGCCCACGAGGCGCTGAGCGTGGCGCGGGGCGAGCTCGACCGGTCGCGCGAGCTGCTGCATACCCTCACCGGGCAGGTGGAGCTGGCCGCCGGCGAGGGGCGGCAGGAGCTCTACTCCCTGGCCGAGGCGGCGCTGGACGACGCCGAGCGGCGTCTCGCGGGTCTGGACCGCCGGGCGCGAGCCGTGCGTCACCTGCGCAGCACCCTGCACGAGCACCGGGAGTCCGCCCACCGGGCCTACGTCCGCCCCTTCACCGTCGCCCTGGAACGGCTGGGCCGTCAGGTCTACGGCCCGAGCTTCGCGGTCACCGTCGACGAGCGGCTCACCGTGCGCTCGCGCACGCTCGAGGGCACCACGGTGCCCTTCGAGGAGCTGTCGGGCGGCGCCAAGGAGCAGCTCGGCATCCTCGCCCGGATAGCGGTCGCCCACCTGGTGGACCCGGCGCAGGGGGTGCCGGTCGTCATCGACGACGCGCTGGGCTACTCCGACCCCCGCCGCCTGCAGCAGATGGGCCGGGTGTTCGCCCTGGCCCGCGGCACGGCCGGTGAGGACGCCCAGGTCATCCTGCTGACCTGCACCCCGGACCGCTACGCCGCGATCCCCGACGCCCACACGGTGCGGCTCGCCGCCTCCTGAGGGTCAGCCCGCCACCCGCGTCGTGGGTGCGTGACGCACCGGGAAGTTCACCGACGAGGCGATGAAGCAGGCCTCGCCCGCCGTCTCGTGCAGCTCCGGCACCAGACCCACGTGGGCGGCGTCCGCCACCGTGACGACCGGTCTCAGCAGGACCTCGGTGAAGTGACCGCCCAGGCCCGACTGCTCCATGGTGCCCACGGGGGTGTCCTCGTAGCCCACGACCGTGACGCCCCGGGTGACGGCGACGTGCAGGAACGACAGCAGGTGGCACTCGCTGAGCGCCGCGACCAGCAGCACCTCGGGGTTCCACCGGGACCGGTCCCCCCGGAAGGCGCGGTCGGCCGACAGCTCGAGATCCGGCAGGCCCGCGCCGCGGGCGAGCACCGAGCGGTCGTAGTCGCGGTAGCCGGTCGTCCCCGTGCCCCGGTCACCCGTCCACGTGAGCTCCAACGCGTAGGTGTGCGTCGCCATGACGTCAGCCTCCCACGCCGGAGGATCCGCCGCCCGGGACGGTCTCGGGTCGCGTCAGCCCCGGCGGCTCGTTAGCGTCATGGGCATGACAGATCAGACGAGCATCACCGTCAGCCGCACCATCGACGCCTCCGCCAAGAACGTCTTCGAGGTGCTCACCCTGCCGGACAACCACGTCGCCATCGACGGCTCCGGCTTCGTCCAGTCCGTCGACCAGGGCGACCGCATCACCTCCACCGGGCAGACGTTCCGGATGAACATGACGGGTGACCACATGGGTGGCGACTACCAGACCGACAACCACGTCACCGGCTACGACAAGGACAAGCTGGTTGCCTGGCAGACCGCGCCGGCCGACACCGACCCGCCCGGGTGGGAGTGGGTCTGGGAGCTGACGCCGCAGGGTCCGGACCAGACCGAGGTCCGCCTGACCTACGACTGGAGCAAGGTCACCGACAAGGAGCTGCTCAAGAAGGTCAGCTTCCCCCTCGTCTCCGAGGACGAGATGGAGACCAGCCTCGGCAACCTCGCGGCAGCCACCACCGGCTGAGACCCGCCACACACCCGACGCCCGCCGCGCTCCCGCGCGGCGGGCGTCGCGCGTGCGGCCACGCCCGCATCCGTCCCGGCCGGACCCGGGCCGCGCTCGCAGGCGTGAGATCATGGGGAGGTTCCGGTGCGGCTCACCGGTCCGCCCTCGTAGCTCAGGGGATAGAGCACCGCTCTCCTAAAGCGGGTGTCGCAGGTTCGAATCCTGCCGGGGGCACGTCGTGCGATCAGCCCCCGGGGGACCTCGGTCGGGGGCGCCCGACCCCGCAGGTCGCGGTGGGCCCGTGCCCGGCACGGATGCGCGGCCACGCGGCCGACGAGCGCAGGAGGCAGTCGATGAGCCGCGACCGCGAGGCGGAGTGGGAAGAGCGCCTGGCGCTCCCCGTGATCGTGGCGGCTCTGGCCTCGGTCCCGGCGGTCTTCCTCACGCTCCTGGACGACCCCTACGCCACCGTGGGTGCCGTCACCAACTGGCTCACCGGCGGGGTGCTCCTCGCCGAGACGGTGATCCTGTTCGTCGTCGCCTCGGACAAGCGGTCGTGGGTCCGGCGGAACTGGTGGCTGATCCTGCTCACCGTCGCCGTCGTGCTGGCGGTGGTCCTCGCCGTGGGCCCGGTCCAGCTGCTGCGGCTGCTCCGGGTCGTCGGTGCGCTGCGGTTGATCCGGGCCGGTCGGATCCTCAAGGCCGGTCGGCTGCTGCGCAGGCGCCTGGGGCTGACCGGCCGCTGGCAGCGCGTGCCGGGGGTCCTGGCCACGGCGCTGGTGGCCACCTTCGTCGCCGTGGTGCTGGCCGACCCGACGTCCCAGAGCCGCGTGCTCCTCGCCGAGCTGCTCGGGAGCACGGCGACGACCATCGCCACCGTCGCGGCCGGCCTCGTCCTGGGGGCGGCGACCTTCGCCGTCGTGCGCCAGCGCCGGGAGGTCGACGAGGACGACACCACCGGCTGACCTGAAGCCGCCCCCGGTGCGAGGGCCACGTGGTCAGGCGGTGCCTCCCGAGGTCGTCACTCCGCCCGGGTGACGAACCAGTTGAGCCGGGTGCGCAGGGAGCCCGGGTCGGCGTCCGGCCCGGGCTCGGTGAGGTACTCCTCGAGCATCCCTCCCTCGGCGTCCAGCCCCTCCTGCCGGACCCAGTCGACCACCCGCTGCCAGGACCGGCCGAGGTCGTCGTAGGACCCCTCGTGGACGAGCTGCACGGCGCGCCCGCCCGGCAGCTGCAGGGTGTCGACCGGGGCCGTGGGGATGAAGGCCGCGTCGACCTCGTGCCCGACCTGCACGTCGGTCGTCTCACCGGGCGGGGTGAGGAACCAGGCGAAGGCGGGCCCGGTCGGCTGCAGGTGCTGCCTCTCCAGCTGCAGGCCCATGGTCCGGAAGGCGCTGTCGAAGAAGTCCCGTACCTGCTCCGCCGGGAGTCCGAGCCCGGTGACGACAGCGACGTGCCGCGGCTCGACGGTCACCAGGGCGGGGGTCTGCTCGGTCATGCTCGTCCTCTCGGGTCGGTCGCCGACCACGGTGTGCGCGGCCGGGAACACCGTAGCGGGCCCTGCACCCACCCATGGGGGACACCGCGTGGTGAGGCGGCCGGTCCATCCGGTGGCATCCGTGGTGGTGAGGTCCATCCCCGGATGTCATAGTCATGCCCATGCCCACCCGTCCTCAGCGCGTGCGGCGCTGGCTCAGCCGTCCCGACGTCCGTAGCGACCTGGTCCAGATCCTCAAGAGCGTGCTCGCGGCGGTGGCGGCCTGGCTCATCGCCGACATGCTGCTCGGCCTCGACCAGGCCTTCCTGGCTCCCTGGACGGCGCTGCTCACCGTCCACGCCACCGTCTACCGCACCCTCTCCCGCGGGATGCAGGCGGTGGTGGCCACCTCGGTCGGTGTCGTGCTGAGCTTCCTCGCGGTCCAGGTGGGCGGCCACGGTGCCGTCACCCTGGGGATCGCGCTGCTGTTCGCCATGGTCTTCGCCCGGGTCGGGCTGCTGCGCGACGAGGGCCTGACCGTCGCGACCACCGTGCTCTTCGTCATCACCGCTTCCACCGACACCAGCTGGAGCGGTCTGGGGGACCGGTTGGGCGCGACCGCCATCGGCGTGGCGGTGGCCCTCGTCGTCAACACGGTGGCGGCCGCCCCGCTGCGGGACGAGAGTGCCCGGCAGCAGGTCGAGGAGATCGACCAGGGTCTCGGCCGGCTGCTGCGGGACATGGCGGCGGGGCTGCGCGAGCGAGCGGACGAGCAGCTCACCGGTGACTGGGTGGACCGCACCCGCACCCTGGACCGGCGGCTCGACACCGCCTGGGGTCTGGTCTACGAGGCGCGGGAGAGCGTCTGGGGCAACCCGCGGCGCCGGCGCGCGTCCAGCAGCGAGGAGCTGTCGCGGGTCCTCGGCCGGCTGGAGGAGGGGATCGCGCAGGTGCGCGGGATGGCCCGGCTCGTCTACGAGTCCGCGCTGGTCGCGGAGGAGTGGGACCCCGCCTTCCGCGACCCGTTCATCGAGCTGCTCGACGAGCTGGGTCACCGCATCGAGGACCCGGAGGCCGAGGTCCAGGAGCTCCGCGTGCGGGCCGACCGGCTGGCGTCGGACCTGTCCGACAAGGGGCTGCCCGATCTTCGCTGGCCGCTCTACGGCGGGCTCATCGAGATGGCGCGTGCCGTCATCACCATCGTCGACGACGTGGCGACCTCCTCGGTCGTCCGGCCCCGCTGACGCGCCCACGGGCATACCCTGGGACCTCGGTGACCCCACGAGCGGGAGGCGGCATGAGCAGCGAGGCGATCGACACCACGGTCCCGCCCAGCGGCACCGGGTGCGTGGAGTGCCTGGAGGGCGGCGGCTGGTGGGTCCACCTGCGACGGTGCGCGCGCTGCGGGCACGTCGGGTGCTGCGACTCCTCGCCCGCACGGCACGCCACCGCCCACGCGCGCGGTACCGGGCACCCCGTCGTGCAGAGCTTCGAGCCCGGCGAGGACTGGTTCTGGGACTACGGCCAGGGTGCGGTCGTGCCCGGGCCGCAGCTGGCCGCGCCCACGAGCAGACCGGTGGACCAACCCGTGCCCGGCCCCGCCGGTGCGGTGCCACCGGACTGGCGCGCCCGCCTCGGGTGACCCGGCCGGGCAGGAGGCCGCACCGGCGGCCGTGCCCGGTCCTGCGATAGTGCTCGCATGAGCGAGCCGGGGAACGACACCACCGCGGTGCAGTCGCGCACCGTGCTGACCCTGATGGGCAGCCAGACCCTGGGCGGCATCGGGGTGGCCAGCGGCATCGCCGTCGGCGCGATCGTCGCCGCGGACGTCAGCGGCCGCGACGCGCTGTCCGGCCTCGCGACGACCACGCAGGTCCTCGGCGGAGCGCTCTTCACCATCCCGGTGGCCGCGCTCATGGGGCGACGCGGCCGCCGCGCGGGGCTCGCCGCCGCCTACCTCGTCGGCGGGGTCGGGGCCGCGCTGGCCATCACCGCCACCACGGTCGGGGCCTTCTGGCTGCTGCTCGTCGGCACCACCCTCTTCGGCGCCTCGACCACCGCCAACAGCCAGGCCCGGTATGCCGCGACCGATCTCGCCGTCCCCGAGCGCCGGGGGCGACAGCTCAGCTGGGTGGTCTGGGCGACGACCATCGGCTCGGTCCTCGGGCCGAACATGGTGGGGCCCGGCAAGGCCGTCGCCGGCGCGCTCGGGCTGCCCCCGCTCGCCGGTGCCTGGGTGTTCTCCTGCACCGGTTTCCTCCTGGCCGCGCTGCTGCTGCACCTCGCGCTGCGCCCCGACCCGTTGCTGACCGCCCGCCGGCTCGCCGGGGTGGACACCGACCGCCCGCCGGGGCGGCAGGGCAACGTGGCCGACGGGCTGCGGATCATCGCGGCCACCCCCACGGCGCTGTGGGCCACCTCGGCCGTCACCGTCGGGCACGTCGTCATGGTGTCGGTCATGGTCATGACCCCGCTGCACATGCGGCACGGGCAGGCCGAGATCGAGCTCATCGGGCTGGTCATCAGCCTGCACATCCTCGGGATGTACGGCCTCGCCCCCGTCACCGGCCAGCTCACCGACCGCCTCGGGGCGCGCCCCGTCGTCCTTCTCGGCGTCGGCCTGCTGGTGCTGGCCTGCGCCCTGTCGGCCCTGAGCCAGGACGGTTTCTCCGCGGGCCTCACCGCGGGGCTGGTGCTGCTCGGCCTGGGGTGGTCCTGCACCTTCGTGGCCGGGTCCGGCACCGTCGCGGGAGCCGTGCCCGTCCAGGACCGTGCCTCGGTGCAGGGGGCCGCCGACCTCGTCATGGGGCTCACGGCCGCCCTCGGCGGCGCCCTGGCCGGGGTCGTCATGGACGTCTTCGGGTATGCCGTGCTCTGCGCGGTCGCCGCGCTCGCCGCGGCCGGGCTCGCGGCGTACACGGTGGCGCGGGGCGAGCACGAGCGCCGCCCGGTAGGGGTGTAGCCCCCCGGCGAGGTGTGGCGGAGGACGGCGTGACGTCCGGGAGTCGTTAGCCTGTGTCGGTGAGCTCGCTGCGCCCCCCGAACACCCTCGACGAGTCCCGTGTCGAGGCCGTCCAGCGTGCCCGCACGCGCTGGCGCCACGAGGTCGCCGAGCTCGGCGGCGCCAACACGCTGCTGTGGCACCGCACCTCCCTCACCGGCACCTTCGACCTCAACCTCGCCCACCCCGGCGGGGTCGCCAAGCTGCTGTCGGGGCGCCCCACCCCGTTGTCGGACCTGGTCCGCGAGCAGGTGGCCTTCACCGACGCGGCCCGCCGGCTCGGCGGCATCCGCGACAAGGTCACCGAGATGCGCCGCGAGCACGGCCTGGAGACCAGCTTCCTCGCCATCGGGCTCGCGACCTGGACGCTGCACCGGGTGCCGGTGCCGCCGCGCGCGCCCGTCCTGCTGCGGGCCTGCACCATCACCCCCACCGACGCCGCGCACTCCGACTTCGTCCTCGAGCTGCACGAGGACGTCGTCTTCAACCCGGTCCTCGAGCACTACCTGCGCAGCGAGGCCCACCTGCAGCCCGACCCGGCGCTGCTGGCCGGGCTGTCCGCGCAGAGCCACGGCTTCGACCCCCGGTTGACGTACCGGGCGCTGGAGGACATCTGCGTCGAGATGGCCGGGTTCGCCATCGGGCCGCAGATGGTCATCAGCACCTTCCCCTGGGCCAAGCTGCCCCTGGTCACCTCCTACACCGGCGACCCCGAGCCGCTCGCCACCCACGACGTCGTCGCGGCGCTGGCGGGAGCGGACGTGCAGCTGCCCCCCTCCTCGCCGGACCCCCAGCGGGCCGACGACCCGGCCCGGGAGCTCAGCGCCCTGGACGCGGACGCCTCCCAGCGGCTGGTCGTCGACGAGGTGTCCCACGGGGGCAACCTCGTGCTCGACACCCCGGCGGGCACCGGCGCGACCCAGACGATCGCCAACGTCGTGGTCGGTGCGCTCTCGGAGGGCCGCACGGTCATGGTCTGCTCGGAGGACCGCACCTCCCTGCAGGCCCTGCAGCGGCGCCTCGAGCACGTCGGGCTGGGAGACCTGTGCCTCCACCTGGCCGAGGACCCCGCCTCGATGCGGCAGACGCTGGCCCGGGTGCGGCATACCCTCGACCACCTGCCGGGCGAGGACGAGCCGGACCTCGGCCCCGACCCGCTGCCGGCCCGCGCCGACGCCCTCTCGGTGCTGCGCCGCGAGCAGGAGGTGCTGCACCGTGAGCACGCGCCCTGGGCGCTGAGCCTGGCGCGCACCGAGGACGACCTCGCCGCGCTCGCCACCCTCGACCACCCGCCGGCCTCCCGGGTGCGGCTGCCGCTCGACGTCCTCGGTGAGCTCCCCGAGGAGGAGCTCTCCGCGGTCACCGACGCCCTCATCGAGGCGGCCGACTGCGGCGCCTGGTCGGCGGCCCGCACCGAGGACCCCTGGTATGCCGCGCGCCTGACCAGCGAGGACGACGCCGCCCGGGCCACCGAGATCGTGGGGCGACTGGTCGCCGGGGAGTTCAGCACGGCGCGCGAGCAGGCCGACGCCGTCTGCCGGACCGCGGGCATGCCGCCGCCCGCCACCCTCGCGCAGTGGGCGCACCGGCTGGGCCTGGTCGCGCGGGCGAGCGAGACCCTCGACCACTTCTCCCCGAGCATCTACGACGCGCCGCTGGACGACATGGTCGCCGCGACCGCGGACCGTGACGCCGTGGAGCAGCGCCCCGGCGCGGTGGCGCGCGCCCGGCTGCGTCGACAGGTGCGCCAGCAGCTGCGTCCCGGCACCCCGCCGCCGGACCTCGCCCACCGGGTGCGGATGGCCCGCGACGAGCGTCGCGAGTGGGAGGAGGTGGCCGGCAAGGCCGCCCGCCCCGCGGCGCCGGAGGGGTGGGACGACGCGCTGGCCGCGCACGCCCCCGTGGGCGAGGACCTCGCCTGGCTCGAGCAGGTGCTGGTCGGGACCTCGGCCGGTCACGAGCTGTCGACCACCCACCTCGACACGGTGCTGGAGCGTCTCGTGCGCCTCGACGCGCGCGCCGAGCGCGCGGTCGTCGCCGCCCAGGCGCACCCCCTGCTGGCGCCGCTGCGCGAGCGTGGGCTCGGCGAGCTGGTCGACGACCTGGCCCGTCGCGGGGTGCCCGCCGACCGGGTCGCGCCCGAGGTGCGCTTCGTGCACCGCAGCTCGGTGCTCGACCACCTGACCTCCGACTCCGTGCCGCAGCAGGTCGGCGGCGAGGCCGTCCGGGAGGCCGAGCGGTCCTTCCGCGCCGCGGACCGTGCCCACCTGCAGCGCAACGCGCTGCGCGCACGGCGCGCGGTGCTGCGTCGGCTGCGGCGGACGCTCACCGGGCACGCCTCCCAGCTCGGTGCCTGGCAGCGTGCGCTCGACGCGAGCCGGGTCGGCGCCGTCGACGCCCGCGACATCATCAGCAGGGCCCCCGACGTCGTGCTGGCCGCTGCCCCGGTGCTGCTGACCAGCCCGCTCGCGGTGCCGGCGGTCCTGCCGCCGGACCTCACGGTGGACCTGGTGGTCGTCGACCGCGCGGGGCGCACGACCACGGCACGGTCGGCGCCGGCGCTGGCGCGTGGCCGCCAGGTGCTCATCGTCGGCGACAGCGGTGGCCCGGGCCCCCGTGACTTCTCGGTCGTGGCCGACCCGCGGGCCGAGGCGGCGCCGGGCACGACGTCCGCGCCGTCCCTGCTGCGGGACGCGTCGGGGGTGCTGCCGGTCCGCCACCTGGCGGTGCACTACCGCGCCCTCGACCAGGGTCTCGTCGCGCCGTTGGCCCCGCTCATGCCGCGGCCCGTGCACTCCTTCCCCGGCGTGCACCGTCACCCCGCCGTGCGGGAGCACGTGGTCCAGGGGCACATCAGCATCCGGGTCGAGACGGCCGTACGGCTGGTGCTCAAGCTCGCCCGGTCCGGGCCGGGCAGCCTGCTCCTCGTCACCGACGACGACGCCGGCGCCGAGGACGCGGGGATCGCGCTGCGCCAGGCCATGCGCGGCGGTGACCTGCCGACCTCGCTCTCCGACGACGAGCAGGACAGCGAGGCCTTCCTCGTGCTGCCGGTCCACCGGGTGGCGGGGCAGACGAGGGACCGCGTGGTGTGGCTGGCCTCGCCGGAGAGCGTCGCCGCGCCGGAGAGCGCCGGCGCGGTGCTCTCCGCGGCACGGCGCAGCGTCGACCTCGTGACCGAGACGCCGGTCGACGCGTGGCCGGAGGCGACCGGCCACGGCGCGCGCATCATCGCCCGGGCCATGGTGCCGGACGCGGAGGAGCACGGCCACGACTCGGCGGTCCTCGCCGAGCTGGTGCGCCGGCTGCGGGCCGAGGGTCTGGACGTGCGGGAGGGTGTCGGCCACGGACCGCACGCGGTCGACCTCGCCGTCGTCGCCGAGGACGACCCCCAGCGCTACGCCGTGGCCGTCGACGGCGACTCCCGGCCGGGCGCCGCCGGTGGCCCGGGCAGGGACGACGTGCGCCTGCGCCACGAGCAGCTGACGAGGATGGGCTGGAGCCCCGTCCGGGTCCGCACCACGGACGTCTTCACCGACCCGGCGCGCGAGGTCGCCCGGGTCCTGCACGCCCTGCGCGAGCAGCCGCGGCGCTGATGGGCGCGACCGAGGGTGCCGCGGCCCGGGATGGTGCACCCGGGCGCCCTCCGCGCCGACGGCATACCCGTCGCCGCGTGGTCGCCCCGCCCACCAACCCCGCCGCCGACCAGACCGACGAGGCTCCTGCTCCCGGTCGCCGGGATCCCGGGACGGCCGGTCGAGGGCGGCGGGGCGGCGCCCCGGCCCGGCTGGACCCGCGTGACACCTGGATCCTCGAGCAGCGCCCCCCGCACTGGGACTAGCGACCACCCCACCCCGCACAGGACGCGTGCTCAGGCCGCACAGGACGCGTGCTCAGGCCGCACCGGACGCGCGGTCAGCCCGCACAGGACGCGCGGTCAGGCCGCACCGGTGCCGTCAGGTGCGGGGCTACCGGGCGTCCGGGGCGGGCGTGGTGGTGCCGGGGGTCCGGCCGGCCAGCAGGTCGCGGATCTCCCGCAGGGTCGCGACCTCCTCGGAGACGACCTCGGCCTCGGCCTCCTTGTGGCGGTTCACGTGCTCGGTGAACCGGTTCATCGGGCCGACCAGCACGAAGTAGACGACCGCCGCGGTGATGAGGAAGACGATGATCGCGTTGATGATCGCCGCGAAGTCCATCGCGGTGTCGGGCCGGCCGTTGACGATCTCGAACTTCAGACCCTCCACCTCCGCGCCGCCGGCGGCGTTGAGCAGCGGGGTGATGACGTTGGAGACGATGGTGTCGACGACGGCGGCGAAGGCCGACCCCACGACGACCGCGACGGCCAGCTCGATGACGTTGCCGCGCATGATGAAGTCTCTGAAGCCGGTGAGCATGGCCTCTCCTCTCGGTGCGTGCGCGCGGCAGGCCGCTGCGCACGTGCTGGTGTCGGACGTGGGTGGCCCGCGCCGTGCCCGGCCCCTGGCGCCACGGCAGGGAGTATAGGCAGAGCCGGGCCGCCCGCCCGCGCCTATCGAGGGGGCGGCCGCAGCGCCAGGAGCAGCGCGGCGCCGACCGGGTCCGCCCCGCGGGCGGCGGCCAGCGCGCCCGCCGTGCTCTCGTCCACGGCCAGCCACACCCCCGGCGCCTCCCCGGCACGGGCCTGCAGGACCAGAGCCTCCTCGGCGACCACGGTGCCGTCCACCGGCGAGTGCACGTCGACCTCGTCCCCGGCCGCGAGCGCTTCGGCGACGACGCCGTCGCCCAGCGGCACGAAGACGGCCACCCTCCCCGGGAGGCCCTCGAGCAGCCCGGAGGTGCGCAGGTCGCCACCGGTCAGCACCTCTCCTGCCTGCAGCGGGACGGCCAGCCGCGCGCCCTCCGCGGGCGGGTGGTCCAGGGCGCCGGCGGGGAGGGCCGTCGGCGGCAGTCGACGCACCTCGGTGTCCCCCTCCCGCAGGCCGGCGCCGACGGGGAGCATGCGGGTGGCCACGACGACCGGCACGTCCTCCGGCCCGGGCCGGGACAGGACGAGGTGGAGGCCACCACCGACGACGGCCGCCGCCAGCACGGCCGCCACCCAGCGGCGGGCCGAGGGCAGGGCGCGCACGTGCTGCAGCCGCCTGCCGCGTCGTCGGCGGGCGGGGCGTCCGGCGGGTGGGGTCACCCCGGCGACGCTAGGCGCCGGACCCCGGCGGGGACAGGGTTCAGGCCGAGCCTGTGGACGACGAGCCGGACCCCGCGGAGGATGTGGACGACGCCGTCCCGCCAGACCCCTTCTGGGACGACGAGGGGGCCCCGCCCGAGCCGCTCGTGTCGGAGCCGCCCGACCCGGAGCCACCCTTGTCCGACCCGCTCGAGGCAGACCCGCCGGACGACCCCCCGGAGGCCGACCCGCTCTCGGAGCCACCCTTGTCCGACCCGCCGGAGGAGGATCCCCCGCCCGAGCCCGACCCGGAGCCCGAGCTCCGCGAGTCGGTCCGGTAGAAGCCCGACCCCTTGAAGACGACGCCGACGGCGCTGAAGACCTTGCGCAACCTGCCCTCGCACTCGGGGCAGACCGTCAGGGTGTCGTCGGTGAAGGCCTGCTGGATGTCGAAGGCGTGGCCGCAGTCCTTGCAGGCGTATGAATACGTGGGCACGAGCCGGGATTCTACGTCGCCTCCCTGCCCACCCGCGCACCGTCACCTAGGCTGGGGGCCGTGCCCCGTCCCCTCTGGCAACGTCTGGCCGTGCCCGTCGCCGCGATCCTCGTGGTCGTCGTGGTCGCCACGGCCGTCATCGCCGTCGGCCTGACCCGGCGGGGGTTCCCGCAGGTCTCGGGGGAGCAGGAGGTGGCCGGTCTCGACGCCGAGGTGGAGGTGGTCCGGGACGACCTGGGCGTCGCGCACATCTACGCCGACACCGCCGAGGACCTCTTCCGGGCGCAGGGCTACGTCGCCGCCCAGGACCGGTTCTTCCAGATGGACCTGCGGCGGCACATCGTCAGCGGCCGGCTCTCCGAGCTGGTGGGCGAGGGCGGCCTGGAGACCGACAAGGTCATCCGGACGCTGGGGTGGCGGAGGGTCGCCGAGCAGGAGCTGTCCCTGCTCTCGCCCGAGGCGCGGACCTACCTCGCCGCCTACGCCGCCGGCGTCAACGCCTACATCGACAGCCGCAACGGCCCCTCGAACCTGGGCCTGGAGTACGTCCTCCTCTCCTCCAGCGCCCCCGGCTACACCGTCCGCCCGTGGGACGAGGTCGACTCCCTCGCCTGGCTCAAGGCCATGGCCTGGGACCTGCGCGGCAACTACGCCGACGAGCTGGCGCGCGGGCGCCTCGTCGGCCAGGTCTCGCTGGACCAGCTCGAGACGCTCTACCCCGACTACCCCTACGACGAGCACCCGCCGATCCTGGACCGCAGCGAGTGGACCCCGCCGCAGAGCTCGCCGCGCGGGGTGACCGACAGCCGCGGCGGGGCCCGGGGCACGGTCCTCGCGCCGGTGCCCGGCCAGGAGGACGCGGCCGACCTCTCGGGCCGCGGCGAGCCGGTGGCCCCCGACGGCCCGATCCTGGACGAGACGCGGCAGTGGCTCGCGGGGTCGCCCCAGGACGCCTTCGCCGACACCACGACCGCCCTCGCGGCCGTGCCCGAGCTCATGGGCTCCGGCGAGGGCATCGGCTCCAACTCGTGGGTCGTCTCCGGCGACCACACGGAGACGGGTATGCCGCTGCTCGCCAACGACCCGCACCTCGCCATCTCCCAGCCCGGGATCTGGATGCAGAGCGGTCTGCACTGCCGCGAGCTGAGCGAGGAGTGCCCCTTCGACGTCACCGGCTTCACCTTCGCCGGCCTGCCCGGGGTCGTCATCGGCCACAACCGGTCCATCGCCTGGGGCTTCACCAACCTCGACCCCGACGTCACCGACTTCTACCTCGAGGACACCGTGGACGACACGGTCCTGCGGGACGAGGACTACGTCGCCATGGACGTCCGCACCGAGACCATCCGGGTGGCCGGCGGCGACGACGTCGAGCTCACGGTGCGGGAGACCTCGCACGGGCCGATCGTCTCCGACGTGCTGGAGGCGGCCGGGGCCATGGGCGACAACGGCCCGCTCGACGGCGTCGCCACGTCGCGGGACTTCGAGGTGGCCCTGCGCTGGACCGGGCTGGAGCCCGCCCGCACCGCCGAGGCCGTCTTCGCCCTCAACGCGGCCAGCGACTGGGAGGAGTTCCGCTCCGCGGCCGAGCTCTTCGCGGTCCCCTCGCAGAACCTCCTCTACGCCGACACCGAGGGCAACATCGGCTACCAGGCGCCGGGCCTGGTGCCGGTCCGGCGCAGCGCCACGCACGCGACCCCGCCCGGCTACTACCCGGCGCCCGGCTGGGACGACCAGTACGCCTGGCGCGGGTGGGTCGACTTCGACGACCTGCCGACGGCCTACAACCCCGAGGACGGCATGATCGTCGCCGCCAACCAGGCGGTCGTGCGGGGCACCACCCCGTTCCTCACGACGGAGTACGACAAGGGCTAC
This sequence comes from Serinicoccus sediminis, assembly GCF_004153545.1. Taxonomy (GTDB): domain Bacteria; phylum Actinomycetota; class Actinomycetes; order Actinomycetales; family Dermatophilaceae; genus Ornithinicoccus; species Ornithinicoccus sediminis_A. The sequence continues at coordinate 149,448 of NZ_SDVA01000006.1, forward strand.
CGCTCGACGCGCATCCTGGAGCTGCTGCAGCAGCACCTGGGCGAAGGCCCGCTCACCAGCGCCGACATGAACGAGATCCAGCTGGACGACACCAGCACCTTCGCCCTCGACCTCGTGCCCTTCCTCACCGCGGTCGACCTCGAGGGGGAGTTCTACACCGAGCCGCAGGCCATGCTGCGCGACTGGGACGGCACCTCGCCGGCGGACGGCGAGCAGACCGCAGCGGCCGCCTACTTCTACGCCGTCTACGACAACCTGCTCGAGGCGGTCTTCGACGACGAGCTGCCGCCCGACCTGGGCGCGACCGGCAACTCCCGGTCGATGCAGATCATGGCCGACCTCATGGCCTCGCCGGAGAGCGTCTGGTGGGACGACCAGCGCACCCCCGGCGTCGTCGAGTCCCGGGACGAGGTGCTGCGGACCGCGCTGGTCGACGCGCGCCTCGACCTCACCCGGCAGATCTCCAAGGACCCCGCCGACTGGACGTGGGGTGAGCTGCACCGGGCCCACCTCCGGCACCAGGTGCTGGGTGACGAGGGGATGCCCGGAGTGGTGCAGGACATCGTCAACCGCGGTCCGTTCCCCGTCCCGGGCAGCAGCGCCATGGTCAACGCGATGAACTGGGACGCCGCCACCGACAGCTTCGACGTCACCTCGGCGCCCTCCATGCGGATGGTCGTCGACCTGGCGGACCTGGACGCCTCCACGTGGGTCAACCAGACGGGCACCTCAGGGCACCCGTTCCACCCCAACTACGACGACCAGACCCGGGCCTGGATCGAGGGCGACACCTACCCGTGGGCCTTCACCCGGGCCGCCGTCGACGAGGCCGGCAGGCAGACGCTCACCCTGCTGCCCGGCGAGGGCTGATCAGCCCAGCGGGACGGGCTGCACCCCCGTCGAGGGGCGCAGCACCGCGTCGACCACGGCGTCGTGGTCGGCCGCCGGCACCTGTGGGACGACCTCGTGGTCGTGCAGCACCAGGACGACCTGAGCGCCCCCGCTGAGCTCGCGCATCCGCGGGAGCACGGTGTCGTAGTAGCCCCCGCCCTGCCCGAGCCGCACCCCCGCGGTCGACACCGCCAACCCCGGCACGAAGGCCAGGTCCACCGCCCGCAGGGCGTCCTCGCCCAGCGGGGTCCGGCCCGCGTCGTCGAGGTCGGCCCAGTCCAGCCGGGGCCGATCGAGGGTCAGCGGCACCAGCACCCGGACCCCCGCGCGTCGCAGCGCGTCGGTCAGCCCGTCGACCGGTGGCTCGGTGCGCATCGGCTCGTAGGCGGTGACCGTCAGGCCCGCGACGTCGTCGCGGCCCCGGCCCGCGGCATACCGGCGCAGATGCCCGACCCCGGCCTCGGCAAGGGCCTGCGCGACCCCCGACCGCTCCTGCTCGCCCCAGCCCCGGACGAGCTCGCGCCGGGCCGCGCGCACCAGGGACCGCCAGGCCGCCTTGTCGGCGACCACGTCGCCGCTGGGGCGGAAGGCCGGCAGCGCACCACTCATGGGGCCCGATTGTGGCGCATGCTCCTAGGGTGGGGCCATGAGATCCGTCGACGAGCACCTCGACGCCGTGCTGGCCCAGATCGAGCCGGTCGCCGCCGTCACCCTGCCGGTCCGCCGCGCCCTCGGACTGGTCACCACGGCGGACGTCCGCAGCCTGGCCGACCTGCCCCGCTTCGACAACTCCTCGATGGACGGGTATGCCGTGCGCCGCGCCGACCTCGACGGCGCCTCCCCGGAGAGCCCCGTCGTGCTGCCGGTCGCCGGCGACATCGCGGCGGGCGACCAACGGCGACATACGCTGGCACCGGGCCAGGTGTGGCGGATCATGACCGGCGCGCCGCTGCCGGAGGGCGCCGACGCCGTCGTCAAGGTCGAGGACACCGACGCCCATCCGCACGAGCCGCAGCTGCGGGTGCAGCCCGACGAGGGCGCCAACATCCGGCGGGCGGGGGAGGACGTGCACGCCGGGGACCTCGTGCTGTCCGCGGGCAGCCGGGTCGGCGCCGGTCAGATCGCGGCGCTGCTCTCGGCCGGGGTGCACGAGGTCGAGGTCGTCGGCCCCGTGCGGGTGGCGATCCTGTCCACCGGTGACGAGCTGGTTCGACCCGGCGAGCCGGTCGGACCGGGACAGATCGTCGACTCCAACGGGCCCATGCTCGAGGCTCTCGTGCGCGAGGCCGGGGCCTACGTCGTCCACGTGGGTCACCTGCCGGACGACGAGGGCGCCACCCGTCGCCAGGTGCACCGCCAGCTCGAGCACGCGGATCTCGTCATCACCACGGGCGGGGTGAGCAAGGGCGAGTTCGACATCGTCAAGAAGGTGCTCACGGGCGAGGGGTCCATGGAGTTCGTCGAGGTGGCGATGCAGCCCGGGAAGCCGCAGGGGTTCGGGGTGCTCGGGCGTCGCGACGTGCCGGTCTTCACGCTGCCCGGCAACCCGGTGAGCACGCTCGTCAGCTTCGAGGTCTTCGTCCGCCCGGCGCTGCAGCGCCGGGCGGGCCGTCGCGAGGGGGGCCGCCTCGCGACCGGTCTCGCCACGCAGGGGTGGCGCAGCTCGCCGGAGCGGCAGACCTACACCCGCGTCCGGGTGGACCGGGACCCCACGGGGGCGTATGCCGTCTCCCCGGCGGGCGGGGCCGGCTCGCACCTCGTCGCCCCGCTCGCGACCGCCGACGCCCTCGCCGTCTCCGACCCCGAGGCCACCGAGGTCGCGGCCGGGTCCGAGGTGGACCTCATCCTGCTGCGCCCGCGCGCCGAGATCGACGCCCGCCTGAGCGACGACGCCGAGCGCGCCGTGGCGGAGCGCGACCGGGCTGGTGGGGCGCCGCACGGGGACGGGCGATGACCGACCGGCTCACGCACCTGCGGGCCGACGGCACGGCCTACATGGTGGACGTCAGCGGCAAGGAGGTGACCGCCCGCACGGCGACCGCCCGGGGCCGGGTGGACCTGTCCGCCGAGGCCGTCGAGGCGCTGCGCGGGGGGACCGTGCCCAAGGGCGACGCCCTCGGCGTGGCCCGGGTGGCCGGCCTGCAGGCCGCCAAGCGCACCCCCGACCTCGTCCCGCTGTGCCACCCCGTCGCGATCCACGGCGTGGAGGTGGACCTCGAGGTCGACGACGACGGGGTGGAGATCCGGGCGACGGTGCGCACGGCGGACCGGACCGGCATCGAGATGGAGGCGCTGACCTGCGTCAGCGTCGCCGCCCTCACGCTCATCGACATGGTCAAGGCGGTCGACCGGCTCGCCGTCGTGACCGGTGTGCGGGTGGTCGCGAAGTCGGGCGGGCGCTCCGGGGACTGGGTGCGCGAGGAGTGAGCTGGGCCTGGCCGACGCGGGTGCGTCACGAGCTGCCGGACGGGCGCCGGCTCACCCTGCGTGGCCTGACCCGCGGCGACCGGGCCGAGTGGGAGGACCTGCGGCAGCGCAACGCCGCCTGGCTCCGCCCGTGGGAGTCCACCGCGCCGGAGGACCGTTCGCGCTCGCTGCCCTTCCACCCGATGCGGCGGGTCCTGGACCGCGGCGCCCGCGACGGGCTGCTCCTGCCGTTCGTCATCGACGTGGACGGGCGGATCGTCGGCCAGATGCAGCTCTTCGACGTCCTGTGGGGTGCCCGCCGGTCAGGGTGGGCGGGCTACTGGCTGGACCGCGGGGCCACCGGACGCGGGACCGCCACCTGGGCGCTGGCCGCACTGGTCGACCACGCGCTGCTCGAGGTGGGCCTGCACCGGGTCGAGGTGGCGGTCCGCCCCGAGAACACCGCGTCCCTGGCCGTCGTGGCCCGGCTCGGCCTGCCCGAGGAGGGGCTGCAGCGCGGCCTCATGCACGTCGACGGGAGGTGGGCCGACCACCGGTCCTTCGCGGTCCTCCTCGGCGACCTGCGACCCGGCGGGTACGCCCCCGGCGGGCTCGTCGCGCGCCTGCACGGCAGGGCCGGCTGAGGCGCACCCCTCGGGCCCGTGTGCGGTCCTAGCCCCCACAGGGCCACGACCGCGCACAGCTCAGGGGCCGCGCCCCGCGTCGTGCGCGATGGTGGCCAGCACAGGGCCATGAACCCGCACGGCCGGCCCGCCACAGGAGAAACTCCCGCGACACTCCGGCGGCCTCATCGGATCGCCCTGGCGGGGCGCATACCGTGATCACGTGCCCCCGGTCAGCAGCCTCATCTTCGTCGTCATCCTGGCGGTGTGGGCGGTCTACCTGGTGCAGCACTGGGTGCGCCGACGCGAGCACCTCGCGACCGCCCGCTCGGTCGACCGCTTCTCCGAGGCCATGCGGGTCCTGGAGCGCCGCCGGGCGCTGCCCCGGCCCGACGTGGCCGACCCGGCCCCCGCCGCCTACACCGTCTCGCCGCTGCGCCCGGCCCGCCCCGAGGTCACCGTCAAGAGGGGCGGCAGCGCCGCTCCCGCCCGGCAGCCCGTGGGTGCCACCGCCGTCCGACCGGGCCCGGCCGTGCGGCACGCCCGCCGCGCCGCCCGGCTGCGGGCCGTGGCGCTGCTCACCGCCTCGGCCGTCATGGTCACCCTCGTCTGCCTCGGCGTGAGCCCGGTGCTCGGGTGGTGGTGGAGCTTCGTCGGTGTCGGCGTGCTCGCCGCGACCCTGCTGCTCGTGCGCCGGTCCGCCCGGGCCGACCGCAGCCGCCGCGCCGCCACCCGGTCGAGGGCCCGGGCGTTCGCCCCTGCGGTGGACGAGCGCGGGTCGCGGCGCCCGGCGACCGCCTCCCAGGGACGCCCCGCGCGCACCTCACCCCCGGTCGTCGAGGACGGCACCACGACCACCGGCACCGCGCCGGTCAGCACCACCCCGCAGGCGGAGGAGTCGCCGCTCGCCGCGCAGGCCCGGGCGGCCGCCGGCGTCGCCACCGCCCGCCCGGCCCGCCGGGCCACCGAGCCCGCCCACGAGCCGGCCCGCCCGGCCCTGTTCGACATCGACGAGGTGGAGGCGGGTCTCGCGCCGGTCGTCGCACCGGAGGCCGCGTTGGCCGAGGAGGCCATCGAGGCCCCGCCCGGCTCGTGGAGCCCCACCCCGGTGCCACCCCCGACCTACACGCTCAAGGCACGGGCCTACCGGGGCGCGCCGCAGCCCTCGAGCGGCGCGCGCGAGCTCCCGGCGGACGGCACCGAGATGGCGCTGGACGAGGAGTTCGAGGACCTCCCGCGCATCGACCGCGTGGGCTGATCCCCCGCCGCCGCGGGTTTGGGTCGGCGCCCTCCCGGTCTGTATAGTCGGGTCTCGCACACGGGGCTGTGGCGCAGTTGGTAGCGCGTCTCGTTCGCAATGAGAAGGTCAGGGGTTCGATTCCCCTCAGCTCCACCGGAGAACCGGAGACGGCCCCGCCTGACGGCGGGGCCGTTTCTCGTCCCCCGGGGCGCGACCCGCCGCGCCCGCACTACGCTGACCGGCACGAGCGGACGACCCGGCACCGTGCGTGCCCGACCCACGAAGGAGCCAGCCATGGCCGTCGACCTGCGGGGACGCAGCCTGCTGTCCCTGGTCGAGGAGTCTCCGGAGGAGATCCTCGCGCTGCTGGACCTCGCCGCCGAGCTCAAGGCGGCCAAGCGGGCCCGCACCGAGGAACGACGCCTGGTCGGCCGGTCCATCGCCCTCGTCTTCGAGAAGACCTCCACCCGCACCCGCAGCGCCTTCGAGGTGGCGGCCGCCGACCAGGGCGCGGCGACGACCTACCTCGACCCGCGCAGCAGCCAGATCGGGCACAAGGAGTCCATCAAGGACACCGCCCGCGTGCTGGGGCGGATGTACGACGCGATCCAGTACCGCGGCTCGGCCCAGGCCACGGTGGAGGAGCTCCACCGGTATGCCGGGGTGCCGGTCTACAACGGCCTCACCGACGAGTGGCACCCGACGCAGATGCTGGCCGACGCCCTCACCATGCGCGAGCACGTCGGCAAGCCGTGGTCCGAGACCTCCTTCGCCTACCTCGGTGACGCCCGCAACAACACCGGTCACTCGCTGCTGCTGCTGGGCGCCAAGCTGGGCTGCGACGTGCGCATCGGCGCACCCCGCGAGCTGCAGCCCGCCCCGGACGTCGTGCGGCTGTGCGAGCAGGTCGCCGAGCGGACCGGCGCGCGGCTGACGGTGACCGCAGACCCGCGCGAGGCGGTCGCGGGGGTCGACGCGGTGCATACCGACGTCTGGGTGTCGATGGGGGAGCCGGCGACCGCCTGGCAGGAGCGCATCGACCTGCTGCTGCCCTACCAGGTGGACCGCGCGATGATGGACGCGACCGACAACCCGGCGGCGGTCTTCATGCACTGCCTGCCGGCCTTCCACGACACCGACACCCAGGTGGGGCAGGAGCTCATGACCACGTATCCCGAGCTGACCGGTGGGCTGGAGGTCACCGACGAGGTCTTCGAGTCGGAGGCCAGCATCGTCTTCGACCAGGCGGAGAACCGCCTGCACACCATCAAGGCGCTCCTGGTGGCGACGCTCGCGTGACGGTGACCCAGCCCTCGTCGCTGCCCGCGGACGCACCGCTGCAGGAGCCGGCGCACCAGGTGAGCCCCCGGGCGGTGCGCTACTGGGCGCTGCAGGGGTTCCTGGGCGCCGTCGTCGTCTGGGCCGTCCTCTTCGCGGTCTACTGGTTCGTGCCCGACGGGGTGAGGCAGTGGCTCGGGCCGGTCTTCGTGGCCGTCATCGTCTACACCGTCGTGGAGCAGGCGCTGGAGCCGCTCATCCGCTACCGCCGCACCCGGTGGGAGGTGACCGGGGAGCGCGTCTTCGCCCAGACCGGTTGGCTGTCGCGCGACCAGCGCATCGCCCCGCTGTCCCGGGTGCAGACCGTGGACACCGAGCGCGGGCCGCTCATGCGCATCTTCCGGCTCGCCAACGTCACGGTCACCACCGCCTCGGCGGCCGGGCCGATCCGGCTGACCTGCCTCGACACCGACGTGGCCGACCGGGTCACCGCCGAGCTCGCGAGGGTGACCGGGCAGACGCGCGGCGACGCGACGTGACCGCGCTGCCGCCCCCCACCGGCGAACCGCTGGCCGTCGAGGACCCGGGCACGCCGCCGGTCCCGCCCGGCGTGGGTGGGGCGCAGGACTGGCAGCGGCTGAGCCCCCGCATGCTGCTCGTCCACCCGGTCCGGGCGCTCATGTCGATGCTCGTGCCGCTCGTGCTGGTCAGCATCGGCGCGAACCAGGGGGACAACGGCGTCGGCCTGTGGTTCGTCGTGGTCGGCGGTGTCCTCGCGCTCGTCTTCGGGGTGCTGGCCTGGTTCTTCACCCGCTACCGCTTCACCCCCGAGCAGCTGCAGCTGCGCACCGGGGTGCTCAGCCGCAAGGTGCTGACAGCGCCCCTGGACCGCATCCGCAGCGTCGACCTGGAGTCCACCCCGATCCACCGCGTCCTCGGGCTGACCAAGGCCAAGGTCGGGACGGGGGTCGACAGCACCCAGATCGAGCTGGACGGGCTCACCCGCGACCAGGCCGCGGCGCTGCGCGTCTACCTGCTGCAGCGCTCCGCCGCTGCCGACGTGGAGGCGACCGACCCCGCCGCCGGGCAGGAGCCCGGGGAGGAGGCCCACGGGGCCCGCGCCGGGTCGGCGTCGCGGCGCGGTCAGGACACCGAGCTGGCGCGCATCGACTGGGGGTGGCTGCGGTATGCGCCGTTCAGCCTGTCCAGCCTCGTCGTCGTGGCCGGGGCCTTCGGTGTCCTCGCGCAGTTCGGCGACGAGCTCCCGGTCGACGAGACCGAGGTGGCCCAGCAGGCCTGGGGCTGGGTCGCGGCGCAGGCGGTGGCCGTGCTGGTCGCCGGCGTCGCGGTCGTCGTGGTCCTCGGCTGGGTGGTGCTCTCCACGGCCTCCTACGTCCTCAACTGGTGGAACCTGCGTCTCGTGCGGGAGGCCGGCGGCAAGATCCGGACCACCCGGGGCCTGCTCACCACCCGCAGCCAGACCATCGAGGAGACCAAGGTCCGGGGCGTCCGGATGACCGAGCAGTTCCTCCTGCGCTTCGTGCGCGGTGCCGAGCTCACCGCCCTGGCCACGGGGGTCGGCGGCGAGGGCACCGCCCGACTGCTGCCGCCGGCGCCGCGCCGCGTCGTGCAGGAGGTGGGGCACGCGCTGCTGGACGAGGACGGGCCGCTGACGATGACGCTCACCGGGCACGGTCCGCGGGCCCGCCGCCGCATCCACGTGAGCAGGCAGTGGGGGACGCTCGTCCTCGCGGTGCTCGTGGCCGTGCCGACGTGGTGGCTGGACGTCGGGTGGTTCGGGACGTGGCCGTGGTGGCTGCCGTTCGCCGTCCTCGTCGGGCTCGGGCTGCTGAACGCCGTCGTCGCCGAGCAGGCGTGGCGCAACCTCGGGCACGCCCTCACCGACCGGCACCTCGTGGTGCAGACCGGGGCGCTCATCCGCACCCGGGAGGTCCTCGAGCGGGCGGGGGTCATCGGCTGGGTGGTGCACCAGGGCCTCTTCCAGCGCCGGCTCGGGCTGGCCGACCTGACCGCCACGACCGCGGCTGGCCCGGAGCGCGTGGTGGCCCCCAACATCCCGCTCGGCCTGGCCCTCGACCTCGCCGACGCCACGACCCCGGGAATGCTCGAGGGCTGGCGGGCGTAGAGCAGGTCATGGGTGACTTCGTGGACCTGCCCGAGGACGCGGCGGTGGACGACCACGCCCGCTACGACCGCGCCACCTTCGCCTTCGAGACCAAGGACTACGTCCGGGCGGCCACCCTCCTGGAGCCGTTGGCCGAGGCCGAGCCCGGCAACGCCCAGGTGCGGCTGCTGCTGGCCCGCAGCTACTACCACTCCGCCCGCCTCGGGCGTGCCGAGACCGAGCTGCGCGCGATGGTGGAGCGCTGGCCGAGCGACGCCTACGCCCACCTCGTCCTGGCCCGGACCCTGCAGCGCGCCGGGCGCGCCGAGGAGGGTGCGCCCCACCTCAAGATCGCCGAGGCGATGGGCCTGGAGGCCTGAGCGCACGGCATACCCGCAGGGGCGCCGCGAGCGGCGACGTCAGGTCCAGAAGTCGAACCACATCCGCAGGTGCCACTGCTCCCGCGGGATGGTGATCGCCGTGTGCACGGGCCAGTACCAGACGAAGACGACGGCGGCCAGGGTCAGGTAACCCACCACGGCCACGGCGCCCCACCGGCGTCGGCGCGCCGTGGCGTCCGCCGGGCCGAGGACCAGCGCGAGGCAGGTGACCACCACCAGCACCAGCCAGGGGACGAAGGCGACCGCGTAGAAGCTGTAGATCGTCCGGGTCTGGTAGAGGAACCACGGCAACCAGCCGGCGGCGACCCCGGCCAGCGCCGCCCCCGCCCGCCAGTCGCGGCCCAGCAGCCACAGGAAGAGGACGACGAGCAGCCCGATCGTCGCGCCCCACCAGAGCACGATGTTGCCGAGCGAGGCGATGTACTCCACGCACTCGGCCGCCCCGCAGCCCTGCTCGCCCCGCTCCGGCCACTCGGCGTAGAACAGGGTGGGCCGCCACTGGACCGTCCAGCTCCACGGGTTGGAGCTCCAGGCGTGCTCGTTGGCCAGGTCGATGTGGAAGGCCCACTGCTCGGCGTGGTAGGCCCACAGCGAGCGCAGCGGGTCCGGGACCAGCGCCGCGAGGCTGCCGGGCGGGGCGGGGTGGTCGACGGCCCACTGCCGCTTCCACCCGCCGTCGGTCGCGAACCAGCCGGCCCAGCCCGCGACGTAGGTCACCAGGGCGGTCGGCACCATGAGCAGGAACGCCGGTATGCCGTCGCGCACCACGGTGCCGGCCAGCCAGTCCCGGGCGCCGGCGGCGCGGCGCGCGCCGAGGTCCCAGGCGACGGTCATGAGCCCGAACACGGCGAGGAAGTACAGCCCCGACCACTTGGTGCCGATGGCCAGGCCGAGGCAGACGCCGGCCGCCAGGCGCCACCACCGGACGCCGAGCGAGGGTCCCCACCACCGCCGGGCCCGGGCCCACGCCGACCGGGGAGCGAGCGCGTCCGGCCCGTGCCGCGCCTGCCACCACGGGCCCCAGCGCGCCGCGAGCCGGCGGCGCCCCTGCTCGCGGTCGAGCAGCAGGAGGAGGAAGGCGAGCAGCACCCACCACATGAGGAAGAGGTCGAGCAGGCCGATCCGCGACGAGGCGAAGTGGTGGCCGTCGAGGGCCAGCAGGGTGGAGGCGCTGACGGCCAGCAGCGCGTTCTTCCAGATCAGCCAGGCGCAGACGCCGAGGACGGCGATGGACAGCGTGCCGACGGTCGCCGCCGACAGCCGCCAGCCGACCGGGGACTCCGGCCCGGTGACGAGCTCCCCGAGCGCGATCATCCACTTGCCCACGGGCGGGTGGACGACGAGGTCGGGCTGGTTGCCGAAGACGTCGGGGTCGCCGGCGTTCCACAGCTCGTCCGGCTCCTCGAGCCCCGCCTTCACCTCGCGCTCGTGCCCGAAGCGCACGAGCGACCAGGCCTGCTTGACGTAGTAGGTCTCGTCGAAGACCAGCCGGTCGGGGTGACCGAGCCGCCAGAAGCGCAGGGCACCCCCCACCAGGGTCACCAGCAGCACGCCGACCACCGCGATGCGCCGTTGCCGGGCGAGCTCCGCGGGCGGCGGGCCGAGCAGGCGCGCCCGCAGTGACTCCATACCGGTCATCGTAGGTGTGACCCCGGGCCGGAACCGTGCGCGGCCCGGCGCGGGCCGAGAGCGGGTCGCCGCAGGTCGGGCGCTAGAATCAGGCTCGTGGCCACGTCAACCGCTCCCGCGCCTGCGGCCCGCAAGGGGCCGCCGACCATCCTGCTGAAGACCGTCGTCGCGGTCACCGGGGTGTTCTTCGTCCTGTTCGTGCTCGTGCACATGTACGGCAACCTGCAGATCCTCATCGGCACCGAGGCCTTCGACGAGTACGCCCACCACCTGCGGACCTTCGGTGAGCCCATGCTCCCGGAGAAGTCCTTCCTGTGGGTGGCCCGGATCCTGCTCCTCGTCTCCGTCGTGGCGCACGTGTGGGCGTCCATGTCGCTGTGGCGACGGGCCGGGCAGGCGCGCCGGACGCGGTACGCCGGGAAGAAGAAGGTGTCCTACGGCCGGTTCTACGCCAAGGCCATGCGGTGGGGCGGGCTGGCGCTGCTGGCCTTCGTCGTCTTCCACATCCTGCACTTCACCACCCAGACGATCACCGTCGACGGTGCCTACCCGAGCCCCGCCGAGCGGGTCATCAGCAGCTTCGAGGTGTGGTGGGCGGTCCTGCTCTACACCGTCGCCATGGTCTTCCTCGGCATGCACCTGCTGCACGGCATCTGGGGCGCGGCCATGACGGTGGGGCTCAACACCTCGCTGAAGCGCGCCGAGCAGATCCGGTTCGTCTCCATCGCCCTGTCGACCATCATCGTCGTCGGCTTCCTCATCCCGCCCTTCGCCATCTTCTTCGGCTTCATCGAGTGAGTGGATCCCATGACTGACACCGTGACCCGCAACGACGAGCTCATCGACGGCATCTACCGCGAGGGTGCCCCGATCACCGACACCAAGGCCCCCGGCGGCGACATCGCGGACAAGTGGACCACCCGCAAGTTCGAGGCGGCCCTGGTCAACCCGGCCAACCGCCGCAAGCTGTCGGTCATCATCGTCGGCACCGGCCTGGCCGGTGCGTCGGCGGGGGCGACCCTGGGCGAGGCGGGTTACAAGGTCAAGTCGTTCTGCTACCAGGACAGCCCGCGGCGGGCCCACTCGATCGCCGCCCAGGGCGGGATCAACGCGGCCAAGAACTACAAGGGCGACGGCGACTCGGTGCACCGGCTCTTCTACGACACCGTCAAGGGCGGCGACTACCGGTCCCGGGAGACCAACGTCTACCGGCTCGCCGAGGTCAGCGCCGACATCATCGACCAGTGCGTGGCGCAGGGAGTGCCGTTCGCCCGCGAGTACGGCGGGCTGCTCGACAACCGCAGCTTCGGCGGGGTGCAGGTGTCCCGCACCTTCTACGCGCGCGGCCAGACGGGCCAGCAGCTGCTCATCGGGGCCTACCAGGCGCTGGAGCGGCAGATCGCCGCCGGGACGGTCGAGATGTTCGCCCGCCACGAGATGCTCGAGCTGGTCGTCGTCGACGGCAAGGCCCGCGGGATCATCGCCCGCGACATGGTCACCGGCGAGGTCGAGACCCACCTCGCGGACGCGGTCGTCCTGGCCTCCGGCGGCTACGGCAACGTCTTCTTCCTCTCCACCAACGCCATGGGCTGCAACGTCACCGCGTCGTGGCGGGCGCACCGCAAGGGCGCCTACTTCGGCAACCCCTGCTACACGCAGATCCACCCGACCTGCATCCCGCAGACCGGCGAGCACCAGTCCAAGCTGACCCTCATGAGCGAGTCGCTGCGCAACGACGGCCGCATCTGGGTGCCCAAGAACGCCGAGGACTGCGACAAGGACCCGCGCGAGATCGGCGAGGACGACCGCGACTACTACCTGGAGCGGATCTACCCCGGCTTCGGCAACCTCGTGCCCCGCGACATCGCCTCCCGGCAGGCCAAGAACATGTGCGACGAGGGTCGTGGAGTGGGCCCGGCCGTGGACGGTGTCCGCCGCGGCGTCTACCTCGACTTCGCCGACGCCATCGAGCGGCTGGGCGAGGACGCGGTGCGGTCCAAGTACGGCAACCTCTTCGACATGTACCAGCAGATCACCGGGGAGAACCCCTACCAGGTGCCGATGCGCATCTACCCGGCGGTGCACTACACGATGGGTGGCCTGTGGGTCGACTACGACCTGCAGTCCTCCATCCCCGGCCTGTTCGTCACCGGTGAGGCGAACTTCTCCGACCACGGGGCCAACCGGCTCGGCGCGTCGGCGCTCATGCAGGGCCTCGCCGACGGCTACTTCGTGCTGCCCAACACCATCCGCGACTACCTCGCCAAGGGCCCCTTCACCAAGATCACCGAGGACGACCCGGCCGTGGCCGAGGCCGTCCAGGGGGTGCAGGACCGGATCGAGAAGTTCCTGTCCATCGACGGGACCCGCAGCGTCGACTCCTACCACAAGGCGCTCGGCAAGATCATGTGGGAGAAGTGCGGCATGGAGCGCACCGAGGAGGGGCTGCGCGAGGCCATCGAGGAGATCCGGGCGCTGCGCACCGACTTCTGGAGCAACGTGCGGGTCCTCGGCTCGGCCGAGGGGCTCAACCAGAGCCTGGAGAAGGCCGGCCGTGTCGCCGACTTCCTCGAGCTGGGCGAGCTCATGTGCATCGACGCCCTGCACCGCAACGAGTCCTGCGGCGGTCACTTCCGCGCGGAGAGCCAGACCGAGGACGGCGAGGCGCTGCGGCACGACGACGAGTACGCCTACGTCGCCGCCTGGGAGTGGGGCGGTGACGACGAGGCCCCGGTGCTGCACAAGGAGGACCTCGTCTACGACTTCATCGAGCTGAAGCAGAGGAGCTACAAGTGAGGATCTCTCTCAAGATCTGGCGGCAGGACGGCCCCGCCGACGACGGCCGCATGGTCGACTACCGGCTGGAGGAGGTCAGCGAGGACAGCTCGTTCCTGGAGATGCTCGACCTGCTCAACGAGCAGCTCATCGACAAGGGCGAGGAGCCGGTGGCCTTCGACTCCGACTGCCGCGAGGGCATCTGCGGCATGTGCGGCGTCGTCATCAACGGTGAGGCCCACGGCCCGGAGCGGACCACGACCTGCCAGCTGCACATGCGCAGCTTCGACGACGGCGACGAGATCATCATCGAGCCCTGGCGGGCCGACCCGTTCCCGGTGATCAAGGACCTCTGCGTCGACCGCAGCTCCTTCGACCGGATCATCCAGTCGGGCGGCTTCATCTCCGCCAACACCGGCTCGGCGCCGGACGCCCACGCCACCCCGGTGCCCAAGGAGGACGCCGACCGCGCCTTCATGGCGGCCGAGTGCATCGGCTGCGGCGCCTGCGTGGCGGCCTGCCCGAACGCCTCGGCGATGCTCTTCATGGGCTCCAAGGTCACCCACCTGGGCGAGCTGCCGCAGGGTCAGCCCGAGCGCGAGGCCCGCGTGCTGCAGATGACCGCGCAGCACGACCTCGAGGGCTTCGGCGGGTGCACCAACCTCGGCGAGTGCTCGCGCGCCTGCCCGAAGGGCATCCCGCTCAACGTCATCAGCCAGCTCAACGCCGACTACCGGCGCGCCGGCTACGGCGGGCGCGACTGACCCAGCAGGGGCCCCGGGGTATGCCTGATGCCGCGCTGGTCCTCGCCGCCACCCCCATCGGCGACAGCCGCGACGCCAGCCCCCGGCTGCTGGCCGAGCTGGCGGAGGCACCCGTGGTCGCCGCGGAGGACACGCGCCGGCTGCGGCGGCTGACCGACCGCCTCGGCATCGCCGTGACCGGTGAGGTGGTCAGCTACCACGAGCACAACGAGGCGTCCCGGACCCCCGAGCTGGTCGAGCGCATCGCCGCCGGCGAGCGGGTCCTGCTCGTCACCGACGCCGGGATGCCGTCGGTCTCCGACCCCGGCTACCGGCTCGTCCAGGCCTGCGTCGAGGCCGACCTGCCGGTGACCTGCGTGCCCGGCCCCTCGGCGGTGCTCATGGCGCTCGCGGTCAGCGGGCTGCCGGTGGACCGCTTCTGCTTCGAGGGCTTCCTGCCGCGCAAGACCGGGGAGCGCGAGCGGGTCCTGGCCGGGCTGGCCCAGGAGCCGCGCACCATGGTGTTCTTCGAGGCGCCGCACCGGCTCGCGGCCACCCTGGCGTCGATGGCCACCACCCTGGGGGAGGGGCGCCCGGCCGCGGTGTGCCGCGAGCTGACGAAGACCTACGAGGAGGTCCGCCGCGGCGGTCTGGCCGAGCTGGCGGCCTGGGCGCAGGACGGGGTCAAGGGCGAGATCACCGTCGTCGTCGCCGGCGTCACCGCCACCGACGCGCCGCGGGTGGACCCGGGTGACGTCATACCCGAGATCCTGGAGCGGGTCGCCGCCGGCGAGCGGCTCAAGGACGTCACCAAGGACGTCGCCCGCGCCACCGGTCTGTCCGCCAAGGAGCTCTACGACGAGGCCGTCCGCTCCCGCTGACCTGTCGCGGGGGCTGAACCGCGCTGACCTCGGTGAGGACGCTGGAGGGCGGGGCGGGCTCGTGGTTGACTGTGCCGGGCGCTACGCCGACGTGGCCGGGAACGAAGGACGAGAGAGATGACCTACAACTGGCAGGCGATCGTGGGCGGCCTGGTGGGAGGCGTGCTCGCGGGACTCGTCGCGGCCTACGCCACGACCCAGGTGCTGCCGGCCACGGAGCCCGGCTACGGCGTCGCCGACATGCTGTGGGCCGCGGTCGTCGCGTGCGTGGGCGGGGTGCTGGGCGTCGTCGCGGGATGGCTGGTCAACGCCCGCCGTGCCCGCGGGCTGGGCGGGATCGCCGCCATCACCAGCCTCCTCGGCTCGGTCATCGGCACGTATGCCTGGGGCCGCGTGGTCAGCCGGCTCGACGAGACCGGGCTCTTCCTCGTGGGGTCCATCCTCATGCTCGGCGGCGGCCTCATCATGCTGGCGGCCGTGTGCGGGCTCACCGCGGCGCTGCTGCGGGTCCAGTCACCCTCCGGCGAGGCACCGGCCCGGCCCTAGCGTTCCCGTGCGCGGACGAGCCGGCCCGGGGGGTGTGTCGTCGGCCCAGGCGTTCACGTGCGCGCATCGGCCGGTCGGGCCGGGCGTGTCGTCGGCTGGAGCGCTCACCTGCACGCCTCAGCCGAGGGCGGGGACGTCGTTCGGTCAGCTGTAGCCCGCGTCGGCCATGAGCTGGTCGCGGTGCGCCTTGCGGCGGCGGCCCCGGCGCCACAGCCTGACGGCACCCCAGAGCAGGAGCAGCAGCAGGAAGATCACCAGCACCGGCAGGAAGATCGCCACCAGCGACAGGGTCAGCGCCGCGCCGTCCTCGGCGGCGGAGACCACGGGCGTGCCCAGGCCACCGGTCGTGGTGTTGACGACGGGCCGGCTCACCGCCTTGCCGGTGTGCACGATGCCGGCGGTGATGATGCCGAGCAGGACCCCGACCCACGGGTTGTCCTGCATGAAGCCGGAGCCCTGCTCGAAGTCCTCGGCCGCGGTGGTCGCGGCGAAGATGAGCCCGCCGGTCGCCGGGCGGATGAAGGTGCCGACCGCGTCGTTGACGTGGTCGACGACGGCCACCTTGTCCAGGACGACCTCGGAGAGCAGGAGCACGGCCGCGATGCCGATGGCCCAGTTGGACTCGATCCACGCGTACTGGTGGGGCAGGTTGATGACGTCGGTGAACCGCGCGACGAGCGCGACGAGGATGAACGGGATGTAGGCGTTCAGCCCCGCTGCGGCCGACAGGCCGGCACCGGTGAGCGCAGCGAGCACGTCGTGGCCTCCTGACTTGCGCGGCGCCCGGCGGGAGCCGTCGTCACCGTCCAGTATGCGGCATACCTCCCGCCGGTCTCCTGCGTCGCGCCCGGACCGCGCGTGCGCAGCGCACCGGTCGTGGGTCCTGCGCGACGCGGTGCGGTATCTGGGCGCCTCGTCGTCGCTCCCACCCGGTGAGGCCGGCGCACCCTGCCTGGCCGGAGAGGCAGTGTCATGAATGTCGAACCGTGGAGGGACCTGGGCCAGGGCGACCAGGCGCCCCTCGTCGTGCGAGGTCTGCAGCTCCTCCTGCGCGAGCGCGGCGCGTCCCTCGTCGTCGACGGCCTCTTCGGCCCGCTCACCGCGGCGGCCGTCGCGGGCGTCCAGTCCGACCACGGTCTGCCGTCCACCGGTGACGTCGACACCTCGACCTGGGTCTCGCTGGTGGTGCCCACCGGTCCCGGATCGGTCGGCGACGCGGTGCGCGGGGTGCAGGGCTTCGACCCCGCGGGGCGGGTCGGCGTGCCCGCGCTCGCGGTGGACGGGGTGTACGGGCCGGCCACGACGGCGGCCGTCGCCGAGTACCAGCGGCGCTGGGGGTTGACCATCGACGGGCTCGCGGGCCGGGAGACGTGGTCGTTCCTGTCGACGATGCGCGCCGGCAGCCAGGTGTGGGGCATGGCCAAGGTCGGCCACACCCAGGCGGTGAACTGGCGGGTCCGGGCGGTGCAGCACCTGCTCGACCACCACGGCGCCTCGCTCGCCGTGGACGGTGACTACGGCCCGCTCACGGGGGAGGCGATGCGCTCCTGGCAGCAGACGCAGCGGGCGACCTTCATCTCGACGACGTGCGGGCAGCTCGACTGGCCGGGGCTGACGCGGACGGCGCGGCTCGGGGACACCGGTGACCACGTGCGGGCGGTGCAGTCGATGCTGCCGGGGCTCGCCGAGGACGGCGCCTTCGGGCCCCTCACCGACGCCGCGGTCCGGGACTTCCAGGCCATGTTCGCCCCGCCGGCCGACGGCGTCGTCGGACCGCTGACCTGGCGCGCGTTCACGGTGCCGAAGGGGGAGTAGCGGCGCCACGGCATACCGGGCCCGACCCCACCTCCTGGCCGCCTCTGCCGTTGAGGGGATGACAGGGTGTCGAGCAGGAGGCGGTATGCGGTCCACGCACGAGCAGGAGTTCGCGGAGTTCTTCGACTCCGGCTCCTCGCGGCTGCTCAGCGCCGCCTGGATGCTCACCGGCGACGGGCACGTGGCCGAGGAGCTGGTGCAGGAGGCGATGGCGCGCACCTATGCCCGCTGGTCCCGCGTGCGTCGCGGGAACCCTGCCGCCTACACCCGGCGGACCATCGTCAACCTCCACACCGACCGCTGGCGCAAGCGCCGCCGCGAGGTGCTGACCGACGAGGTGCCCGAGCGGGCCACGTCCGACGACCCGATGTCGGTCGACCTCGTCCGGGCCCTGGCCCGGCTGCCGCGGCGTGAGCGCGAGTGCGTCGTCCTGCGGCACTACCTGGACCTCTCCGAGGCCGAGACGGCGCGCACGCTCGGGGTGGGCGTCGGGAGCGTCAAGAAGTACGCGATGAACGGTCGCCGCGCGCTGCGCGAGCTGCTGGAGGGAGTGGAGTCCCATGACTGAGGCCCGTGACGACATCGACGCGGTCACCGCGCTGCTGGACCGGGCCGGCGGTCACGCCCCACCCCTGCACGTGTCGCGCGCAGACGTGGTGCGGCGGGGCAGCACGATCCGTCGCGGCCGTCGGGTCGCCGCCGCCGTGTCGGCGCTCGCCGTGGCGGGGGTGCTGTGGTTCGGCTGGGCGGTCGCGCCCCTCGGTGAGGACCCAGTCACGGCACCGGCCGAGGTCACCTGGTCAGAGCTCGACCTGGACGACCGCCTCTTCGGGTTGTCGGGCGAGACCTCCTGGAACGCCGAGCTGCGGACGGTGGACGGACGGCCGCATCCGGAGCTGGTCGTCTCGCGCGACGGGGAGGTCCTGCCAGAGCCGCTCCAGGCGCAGGACGGACCAGGGGACGTCCAGGTGTTCCGCACCGACGGACTGACGGTGGCCGTCTGGCTGCGCGCCGACCCCGACGAGCAGGGGGGTCAGGTGGCGTGGGGAGGCCAGTGCCTCCTGTGCACCGGCGGCGCTGCCGAGACTGGCGGGGCGAGCATCGGGTACGCCGCGTCGGCCGGGATGGGGTCAGAGGACCCCGCAGAGCTGTACGTCATGACCGAGGGAGCGGTCACCACCCTGGCCGGTCGCGAGGTCGAGTCGATCCGACGCGCGGTGGACGAGCGCGCCTTCACGGTCTTCGCGGATGAGGAGACCGGCCTGTGGGGCGTCCACGGACCGGACGACGCAGATCGCATCGACGTGGATGCCGTCCAGGGCGGCGCCGGCAGCATCAGTGGTGGTGACGCCCCGGCCCCGTGGGTGGTGTCCCTCATCCCGCCTGACGCCGAGGCCGTCCTGGGAGGGGGCGGGGTCGAGGGTGCATCGGCGGAGCTGACGGGGCAGCAGGTCCTGGTCGCCGTCGGCGACGGGACCGCGACGCCCGAGGTCGAGGTGGTCATCGACGGGGAGCGGCAGGCGCTCACGTCCTACGTCCATGCCCAGGCGACCGAGGCCGGTGTCGGAGACCCGCCGGTCACCTGGAGGTCTACCCGCGCGGGCTTCCTCTGGTTGGACCAGGGGTCCAGCACCGAAGCACTGTCCGTCGAGGAGGAGCTGTCGGACGGGCGAGCCGTCGTGGTCCCGGTGGTCGGCGGCACCCTCGTCGTGGTCGGCGGTTGGGAGCCTGCCGAGGAGGAGGTCGCCGTCCGCATCGGCGACGCCGCCGGTGGTCGCTGGGCGACCGCAACCTCGGTGCGGGTGCGCGCGCTCGTCGACGGCCGGCCGGTGACCTTCCTCGGGCTTCCCGAGCTGCCTGCGAGCGAGCGGGAGCAGGTCGTCGACGTGGGTGTGGCGGACGAGGACTCGCCGGACCCCGAGCCGTTGGGCCTGGAGGAGGTCCAGGTGGTGCCGCTCGGCGACTGAGCCGAGCTGGCGGGGCAGCGGCGCCGGCATACCGGGGGTGTCACAGAGAACCCAGCCGTCACTCGCGCACCGACCTGCGGAGATCTTCACCGAGGACGGGGGTATATCGCGGGCATCGGTGACTTTCTCCGCACCGTGCGACGGGTGCGGCTCGTGTGGCCTGTGTGAACGCTCGCGGAGGACCCTGGACCGCACTCCGTCGTCCTGGGACGGGGAGGACGTCTCCCGGGGCGCACCTAGACTGGTGACCCATGAGTCATGTCCTGTCCGCGGTCGCCTGGCCGTATGCCAACGGCCCGCGCCACATCGGCCACGTCGCCGGGTTCGGCGTCCCCTCCGACGTCTTCAGCCGCTACATGCGCATGGCGGGCCACGACGTGCTCATGGTGTCCGGGTCGGACGAGCACGGGACCCCGATCCTCGTGCAGGCCGACGCGGCCGGGCAGAGCCCGCAGGAGTTCATCGACACCAACCACGCGCTCATCGCCGCCGACCTCGCGGCGCTGGGGGTGTCCTACGACCTCTACACCCGCACCACCACGGCGAACCACGACGAGGTCGTGCAGCAGATGTTCCTCGCCTGCTGGCGCAACGGCTACCTGCTCGAGCAGACCCAGCAGGTGGCGCTCAGCCCGTCCACCGGGCGCACCCTGCCGGACCGCTACATCGAGGGCACCTGCCCGATCTGCGGGTATGCCGAGGCGCGCGGCGACCAGTGCGACAACTGCGGCAACCAGCTCGACCCGGCGGACCTGCGGGACCCGCGCTCGAAGATCAACGGCGAGACGCCGGAGTTCCGCGACACCGAGCACTTCTTCCTCGACCTGCCGGCGCTCGCCGAGGCGCTCGGTGAGTGGCTCGACGGCCGGGAGGCCAGCGGGTTGTGGCGGCCCAACGTCATCCGCTTCTCCCAGAACATCCTCGCCGAGATCCGGCCGCGGCCGATCACCCGCGACATCGACTGGGGCATCACCATCCCGCTCGAGGGCTGGGCGGAGAACCCCACGAAGAAGCTCTACGTCTGGTTCGACGCGGTCATCGGCTACCTCTCGGCCTCGGTCGAGTGGGCGCGGCGGCTGCCCGGCGAGCAGGGGGAGCGGTGGCGCGAGTGGTGGAACGGCAGGGACGCGCTGACCTACTACTTCATGGGCAAGGACAACATCACCTTCCACTCCCAGATCTGGCCCGCGGAGCTGCTGGCGCACAACGGCGGCGGCAGCAAGGGTGGGGAGGTCGGGCCCTACGGCGAGCTGAACCTGCCGACCGAGGTGGTCTCCAGCGAGTTCCTCACCATGGAGGGCAAGCAGTTCTCCACCTCCCGCGGCGTCGTGATCTACGTGCGGGACGTGCTCGAGCGCTACCAGCCGGACGCGCTGCGCTACTTCCTCTCCGCCGCCGCGCCGGAGACCGCTGACTCCGACTTCTCCTGGCCGGAGTTCGTCAAGCGCACCAACACCGAGCTCGTCGCGGGCTGGGGCAACCTCGTCAACCGGACGGCCTCGATGATCGCCAAGAACTTCGGCGAGGTCCCGCGCCCCGGCGAGCTGCAGGACGTCGACCGGGCGCTGCTGGAGCAGGTGGCGGCCGGCTTCGACACCGTCGGTCGGCTCATCGCCTCGCACAAGCAGAAGGCCGCGCTCGCCGAGGCGATGCGCCTGGTCGGCGAGGCCAACGCCTACGTCTCGACCACCGAACCGTTCAAGCTCAAGGGTGAGGACCAGCGGGAGCGCCTGGCGACCGTGCTGCATACCCTCGCCCAGGCGGTGGTCGACCTCAACACGATCCTCTCGCCCTACCTGCCGCACTCCTCGACGGCGGTGCACCGGGCGCTCGGCGGCGAGGGCGACTTCCAGCCGATGCCCCGCCTCGAGACCGTGGCGGACCTCGACGACCCGGCACGGCCGGACTACCCGGTCATCACCGGCGACTACTCCACGGCGCCGCGGTGGGAGCACCGCCCGGTCGCGGTGGGTGCGCCGGTCGCCAAGCCCTCGCCGATCTTCACCAAGCTCGACCCCTCGGTGGTCGAGGAGGAGCGCGCCCGGCTCGGGCTGGTGGACACGGCAGGTGCCGCGGTATGACGTCGCTCGCGACCGCCCGATGAGCGGCGACCGCGAGGCCGGGCGTCCCCCGGCCCCCGACCCGCTGCCGATCTCCGTGGTCGACAACCACTGCCACCTCGACATCTCCCGGGACGACGCGCCCGTGCCGCCCCTCGAGGAGGTCGTGGAGCAGGCCAGCGCGGTCGGGGTGGACCGGCTCGTGCAGATCGGCAGCGACCTGGCGGCCGCGCGGTGGACGGCGCAGGTCGCCGTCGAGCACCCCGCCGTGCTGGGCGGGGTCGCGATCCACCCCAACGAGGCGCCGGGCCACGAGGCCGCCGGGGACCTCGACCAGGTCATCGACGAGATCGGGCAGCTCGCACGGCACCCGCGCGTCCGGGTGATCGGCGAGAGCGGGCTCGACTACTTCCGCACCGGGCCCGACGGGGTGGCGGCCCAGCACCACGCCTTCCGGAGGCACATCGCGCTGGCCAAGGAGCTCGGCCTGGCCCTGCAGATCCACGACCGGGACGCCCACGACGACGTCCTGCGCATCCTCGCCGAGGAGGGGGCGCCGGAGAAGACCGTGCTGCACTGCTTCTCCGGCGACATGGAGATGGCCCGCGAGTGCGTGCGGCGCGGCTACTACCTGTCTTTCGCCGGCACGGTGACCTTCAAGAACGCGCAGGGCCTGCGCAACGCGCTGGCCATCACCCCCCTGGAGCACCTGCTCGTCGAGACCGACGCGCCCTACCTCACGCCGACGCCGCACCGCGGGCGGGCCAACGCGCCCTACCTCGTGCCG
This sequence comes from Serinicoccus sediminis, assembly GCF_004153545.1. Classification (GTDB taxonomy): domain Bacteria; phylum Actinomycetota; class Actinomycetes; order Actinomycetales; family Dermatophilaceae; genus Ornithinicoccus; species Ornithinicoccus sediminis_A. Next base: position 171,615 of record NZ_SDVA01000006.1, read on the forward strand.
CTCACGGTCCGCGCCATGGCCGCCACCCTCAACACCTCCGTGCCACAGCTGTGCGAGGCCCTCTCGGCCACCAGCGAAGAGGTCTACGGGCCCTGGTGAGCGCGAGCCGGACACGGGTGGGGGACGTGGGAGGATGCCGGTCGTGACGCGCCCACCGGAGGACCTCGACCCGGCGGCCGGGGAGAACCTGCTCGGGCCGGCGCAGGTGCGGCAGCTCGCGGACCGCCTCGGCATCCGCCCGACCAAGCAGTGGGGGCAGAACTTCGTCATCGACAAGGGCACGGTGCGCCGCATCGTGCGCGCCGCCGGGGTCGGGCCGGACGACGTGGTGCTCGAGGTCGGCCCGGGCCTGGGCTCGCTGACCCTGGCGCTGCTGCCGCGGGCCCGGCACGTGACGGCGCTCGAGATCGACCCGGCGCTCGCCACCCAGCTTCCGCTGACGGTGGGCGAGCTCGCCCCGGACCTCGCCGAGCGGCTGACGGTGCTGCATACCGACGCGCTGCGGGTGACCGAGCTGCCCGGCCCGCAGCCCACCGCGCTCGTCGCGAACCTGCCCTACAACGTGGCGGTCCCGGTGGTGCTCCACCTGCTCGCGACCGTCCCGACCCTGCGCACCGTCCTCGTCATGGTGCAGCTCGAGGTCGCCGAGCGGCTGGCCGCGCGCCCCGGCAGCAAGGTCTACGGCGTGCCCAGCGTGAAGGCCGCCTGGTACGCCGACGTCACCGGCGCGGGGCGCATCGGCCGCACCGTCTTCTGGCCGTCCCCCAACGTCGACTCGGGCCTCGTGCGGATGGTGCGTCGGGAGCCGCCGGAGGCCGTGGCCACCCGCGAGCAGGTCTTCGCGGTCGTCGACGCCGCCTTCGCGCAGCGCCGCAAGACGCTGCGCGCCGCCCTCGCCGGGTGGGCCGGGTCGGCTGCGCAGGCCGAGGCATACCTCACCGCGGCCGGGGTCGACCCCCGGGCGCGCGGCGAGGTGCTCACCGTCGAGGACTTCACCCGCATCGCCGACGCCGCCGCAGGTCAGCACCCCGGCACGCAGGGCTGACGCCCGGGGCGCCCGTCGTGGGACGGCGACATAGGGTGAGGCCATGACCACGGGCACGCAGACGCACTCCGTCACCGTCCGGGTGCCCGGCAAGATCAACCTCGGGCTCTCGGTCGGGCCGCTGCGTGAGGACGGCTACCACGAGCTGTCGACGATCTACCACGCCGTGAGCCTCTACGACACGGTCACCGTGCAGGCGGCGGACCGCTGGTCGGTCCACGTCACCGGTCCGTGGGGCGAGCAGGTGCCGACCGACGAGCGCAACCTCGCGCTGGTCGCCGCCAAGACCCTGGCCAAGCGCCGGGGCCGCAGGGCCAAGGTCGACCCGGTGCGCATCGACATCGACAAGCACATCCCGGTGGCCGGGGGCATGGCCGGCGGCAGCGCCGACGCCGCGGCGGCCCTCGTCGCCTGCCGCGAGCTGTGGGGCCTGGACCACTTCGAGAACGACCTCCTCGAGCTGGTCGCGGCCAGCCTCGGCTCGGACATCCCCTTCCTCCTGCACGGCGGCACCGCCATCGGCAGCGGCCGCGGCGAGCACGTCACCCCCGTGCTCGCCCGCGGCGAGCTGCACTGGGTGCTCTGGGCGGGGGAGGGGCTCTCGCTGTCCACCCCCGAGGTGTATGCCGAGTGCGACCGGCTGCGCGAGGAGGCCGGGGTCGAGGCGACGGCGCCCGAGCCGTCCGGCGCACTGATGACCGCGCTGCGCCGCATGGACACCGACGAGGTCGCCGACGCCCTCTGCAACGACCTGCAGGAGGCGGCCGTGTCGCTGCAGCCCTCGCTCGCGGAGGCGCTCGCCGCCGGTCTCGACCTGGGCGCCCGGGGCGCGCTCGTCTCCGGCTCCGGGCCGACCGTCGCCTTCCTCGTCGGCTCGCAGACCGAGGCCATCGACCTGTCGGTCGGGCTGGCGGCCAACGGGCCGACCGGCGACATCGTGCGCGCCGTGGGCCCGGTGCCGGGGGCGCAGATCGTCCACCACCGCAGCGGCCCCGAGCCGACCCGCCCGCGGACCGACCCCGACCGCCCCGGGCCGCTCGGCCCGGTGGTCGGCTGATGGCGGCACCCGCCCGCGCCAGCCTCGTCACCCTCGACCGCGCGCACCTGCTCGCCGGCACCCAGGTGCTGCTCGACGAGGCGTCCGTCGGCGTGCTCGACGGCGACCGGATCGGGGTCGTCGGCCGCAACGGGGGCGGCAAGACCTCGCTGCTGTCGGTGCTCACCGGGCGGCGCACCCTGGACGGCGGCCGGGTCATCCGCACCGGCGACGTCACCGTCGGCATGCTCAGCCAGACCGACGTGCTCGCCCCCGGGGCCACCGTGGGGGAGGTCGTGCTGGGCGACCTGCAGGAGCACGAGTGGGCCGGTGACGCCCGGGTGCGGGAGATCCTCGACGGGCTGCTGGGCGGCACCGACGCGGGCGCCGTCGGCGGCTGGGACGCGGTCGTCGGGCCGCTCTCCGGTGGCGAGCGACGCCGCCTGGCGCTCGCCTCGCTGCTCGTCGCCGACCCCGACCTGCTCGTCCTCGACGAGCCCACCAACCACCTGGACGTCGAGGGGGTCGCCTGGCTGGCGGCATACCTCTCCGGCCGGAGGCCGCAACCGGGCAACGCGCTCGTCGTCGTCACCCACGACCGTTGGTTCCTCGACGCCGTGTCCACCCTGACCTGGGAGGTCGCCGACGGCGAGGTCCACGTCTACGAGGGCGGCTACGCGGCCTACGTGCTCGCCAAGGTCGAGCGGCAGCGCATCGCGCGGGTCACCGAGGAGCGGCGCGCCAACCTCGCCCGCAAGGAGCTGGCCTGGCTGCGGCGCGGCGCGCCGGCGCGGACGAGCAAGCCGAAGTTCCGCATCGACGCGGCCACCGAGCTCATCGAGGGCGAGCCGGAGCCGCGGGACAGCGTCGAGCTGGTGCGCTTCGCGACGACCCGGCTCGGCAAGGACGTCCTCGACCTGCTGAACGCGACCATTCGCGTCGGCGAGCGCGACCTGCTGACCGACGTCACCTGGCGGATCGGTCCGGGCGACCGGTTCGGGGTGGTCGGGGTCAACGGGGCCGGCAAGTCGACGCTGCTGCGGGTGCTGCAGGGGGAGCACCCGCTGGCCGCCGGCAAGCTCAAGACCGGCAAGACGGTGCGGATGGCGTGCCTCACCCAGGAGTTGCGCGAGCTGGACCGGGTCGCCGGGTGGAGCGTCATCGACGCCATCACCGAGGTGCGCTCGTTCACGGTCATCGGCGGCAAGGAGGTCTCGGCGAGCTCGCTGGCCAAGCGGCTGGGCTTCTCCGGCGGCCGCCAGCAGTCGCGGGTCGGGGACCTGTCCGGAGGGGAGCGGCGGCGGCTGCAGTTCGTCCGGTTGCTCATGGACGAGCCCAACGTGCTGCTGCTCGACGAGCCCACCAACGACCTCGACATCGACACGCTCACCGCGATGGAGGACGTGCTCGACGGGTGGGCCGGCACGCTGCTGGTCGTCTCGCACGACCGCTACCTGCTGGAGCGGATGACCGACCGCCAGGTCGCGCTCCTCGGCGACGGGTCGTTGCGCGACCTGCCCGGCGGGGTGGAGGAGTACCTCCGGCTGCGCCGCGAGCGCTCCCGGGGCGGGGCCCGCGGCCTGGGAGGTCGCGGTGGCGCGGGTATGCCGTCCGGCGCGGCCGGTGGCGCCGGCACCGGTGCTACTGGAGCCGGGTCCGACCCGGGCGCCGAGGTGTCGGCATACTCGCCGGCGCAGGTGCGCGAGGCGCGCAAGACCCTGGCGCGGGTGGAGAAGGCGCTGGACCGGCTGCACACCCAGCAGGTGCGCCTGCACGAGCAGATGGCCGCCGCGGCGACCGACCCCGGGGAGCTGGGCCGGCTGACCGCGCAGGACGCGGACCTGCGCGGCCAGGAGGAGGCGCTGGAGCTGGAGTGGCTCGAGGCCTCGGAGGCGGCCGAGGGCTGAGCGGTCGAGCCACGCCGGCCCCGGGCGGCTCACGGATCTCGGGCTGACGGAGAGGATCCCGCAGGCGTGTGGTGCGTCGTCAGGGTCGCGTCGCGAGGAGCCCTCCGAACGACCGGGTGCTCAGGCGCCGTCGAAGGGAGCCAGCAGCCCCTTGAGCAGCTGGGCCAGCTCGGCCTGACGGCCCGCTGGCACGCCCTGCAGCAGCCCTCGCTCGTCGGCGACCAGGTCGGCCAGCGCGGCGTCGACGACGTCCCGGCCGGTGGAGGTCAGCCGGACCAGCGTGGACCGGTGGTCCGCCTCGGAGGCCGCGCGCTCGACCAGCGACCGCTCGACCAGCCGGCTGATCCGATTGGTCATGGTGCCGCTGGTGACGAGCGTCTGCCGCACCAGCTGGGTGGGCGTGAGCTCGTAGGGGTCGCCCGCGCGGCGCAGCGCCGACAGGACGTCGAACTCCCACGACTCCAGGCCGTGCGCACCGAAGGCGTCGCGCCGGGCGAGGTCCAGGTGGCGGGCGAGCCGGGACACCCGCGAGAGCACCTCGAGCGGGCTGACGTCGAGGTCCGGGCGCTCACGGCCCCAGGCGGCGACGATGCGGTCGACCTCGTCGTCCGGCACCTCGCTCATGGGGACCACAGTAGGCGACCGCCCGTGCCGCCGGCCCGGCGCAGGACAACCATTCGCGGCGCTCGGTGGGGTGGTGGGCAACCAGGCGCGGCGCTCGGTGGGGTGGAGGGCAACCACAGGCGGCGCCCGGTGGGGTGGAGGGGCTCCCCGGGTAGGAATCGAACCTACGTCGCTAATCCTGATTCAAAGTCAGGCGGCCCCTACCAGCAGAGCAACCGGGGAAAGCACCGGCCAGCCTAACGGTTGGCGCCGAGCCCCGGCCGGCTGCTCTCAGCGTCGGGCTCAGCCCTTGACCCGGCTGCGCAGGACGGGCCGGGCCTCCATACCGGCGAGGCCGTTCCACGCGAGGTTGACCAGGTGCGCGGCGACGTCCTCCTTCTTCATCCGGCGCGAGTCCAACCACCAGCCGCCGGGGATCGCGACCATCCCGACGAGCATCTGCGCGTAGAGCGGCGCCGTCTTGGGGTCCAGCCGCCGCCGCTTGAACTCCGCTGCGAGGATGTGCTCGACCTGGGTCGCGATGTCGCTGATGAGGGAGGCGAAAGACCCGGTGGACTGTCCCGGCGGGCTGTCCCGCACGAGGATCCGGAAGCCGTCGGTCGAGGTCTCGATGTAGTCGAGCAGGGCCATCGCGGCGGCCTCCAGCAGCGCCCGCGCGTTGCCCTCGTGCTCGGTGAGCGCGTCGGTGATCTGCCCCAGCAGGGCCTGGATCTCGCGGTCGACGACGACGGCGTACAACCCCTCCTTGCCGCCGAAGTGCTCGTAGATCACCGGCTTCGAGACGTCCGCGGCCTCGGAGATCTGCTCCACGCTCGTGCCCTCGAAGCCGCGCTCGGCGAAGAGGGCGCGCCCCACCTCGATCAGCTGCTGGCGCCGCTGCGGCCCGGTCATCCGGTGTCGGGAGGTCTTCTCACGGGGGGTCACGCCCCCATCATGCCAAGCGCCGCGTCCGGGGCCGCGCGCGCAGAGGTACAGTCGGTGCCGTGACGACCCACCACCCCGCTGCCGTCATCATCCTCGCCGCTGGTCAGGGCACCCGCATGAAGAGCTCGATCCCCAAGGTGCTGCACCGGATCGGTGGTCGCTCGCTCGTCGGTCACGCGATGTATGCCGCCCGCCAGGCCGGGCCGCAGCACCTCGCCGTGGTGGTGCGGCACGAGCGGGAGCGGGTCGCCGCGCACGTGGCCGAGCTCGACGCCCGCGCTGTCGTCGCCGACCAGGACGAGGTGCCCGGCACCGGGCGCGCCTGCGAGTGCGGCCTGGACGCTCTGCCCGCCGACCTCACCGGCACCGTGCTCGTGACCATGGGCGACGTGCCGCTGCTCTCGGGCGAGACGCTGCTCGAGCTGACCCGGGTGCACGAGGAGCGCGGATCGGCCGTCACCCTCCTCTCCGCGGTCGTCGACGACGCCGGGACCTACGGCCGGGTGGTCCGCGACGCGGACGGCGAGCTCGCCGAGATCATGGAGTTCAAGGACGCGCTGCGCCGCCGCGAGGAGGGCGACCCCGACTACGCGCACGTCGTGGACATCCGCGAGTTCAACTCCGGCATCTACGCCTTCGACGTCGAGGTGCTGCGCAGCGCGCTAACCCGGGTGGGCCAGGCCAACGCGCAGGGGGAGAAGTACCTCACCGACGTCATCCGGATCGCCCGCGAGGAGGGCCGCACCGTCGTCGCCCACCCGCTCGCCGACCTCATGCAGACCGAGGGGGTCAACGACAAGGTGCAGCTCGCGGCGCTCGGCAAGGAGCTCAACCGGCGCGTCGTCACCCGGCACATGCGCGACGGGGTCGTCGTCGTGGACCCGGACACCACGTGGATCGACGCGGACGTCACCATCGGCCAGGACACCGTGGTCCGCCCCGGCACCCAGCTGCTCGGCGCCACCTCCGTCGGCGCCGAGGCCACGGTCGGCCCGGACACGACCCTCACCGACTGCGAGGTCGGCGACCGAGCGAGCGTCGTCCGCACCCAGGCCGAGCACGCGGTCGTCGGGCCGCGCGCCACGGTCGGCCCGTTCTCCTACCTCCGCCCCGGCACGGTGCTCGGGGAGGGCGGCAAGATCGGCGGCTTCGTCGAGACCAAGAACGCCGACATCGGGCCCGGCGCCAAGGTCCCGCACCTCACCTACTGCGGCGACGCCACCATCGGTGAGGGCGCCAACATCGGCGCCGGCACGATCTTCGCCAACTACGACGGGGTCGCCAAGCACCACACCACCGTCGGGCGGCACAGCTTCGTCGGGTCCGACTCGGTGCTCGTCGCCCCGGTCGAGATCGCCGACGGGGCGTATGTCGCGGCCGGCTCCACGATCGAGGGCCGGGTCGAGCCGGGCCAGATCGCGGTGGCCCGCTCGCGGCAGCGCAACGTCGACGGCTGGGTCGCGCGCCGCCGGGCCGGCACCGCGACCGCCGCTGCGGCGCAGGCGGCCACCGACCGCGCGGCGGAGGCGGCCACCGACGGCGACGCGGACGGCATACCGCAGCAGCACGGCGACGACCACGTCCCCGACCCGAGCGAGCAGGAGAGCTGATGGGCATTCACAAGACGACCGAGAAGAACCTCATGGTCTTCTCCGGGCGGGCGCACCCGGCCCTGGCGGAGGAGGTCGCCGACGAGCTCGAGACGCACCTGGTCCCGATGCAGTCCTACACCTTCGCCAACAGCGAGCTCTACGTCCGCTTCGACGAGTCGGTGCGCGGCTGCGACGCCTTCGTCATCCAGAGCCACACGGCGCCGGTCAACGAGTGGATCATGGAGCACCTCATCATGGTCGACGCGCTCAAGCGCGGCTCGGCCAAGCGCATCACGGTGGTCCTGCCCTTCTACGGCTACGCCCGCCAGGACAAGAAGCACCGGGGCCGCGAGCCCATCTCGGCCCGGCTCATCGCCGACATGTTCAAGACCGCGGGTGCCGACCGGCTCCTCACCGTGGACCTGCACACGGCGCAGATCCAGGGCTTCTTCGACGGCCCGGTCGACCACCTCATGGCGACCCCCATCCTGTCCAAGCACGTGCGCGAGAAGTACGGCGACCGCAAGCTCGCCGTGGTCTCCCCGGACGCCGGCCGCATCAAGGTCGCCGAGTGGTGGAGCAACCGGCTGGGCGGGGTGCCGCTGGCCTTCATCCACAAGACCCGCGACGTCGAGCGGCCCAACGAGTCGGTCGCCAACCGCGTGGTCGGCGAGGTCGAGGGACGCACGTGCATCCTCGTCGACGACATGATCGACTCCGGCGGCACGATCTGCCAGGCGGCCGAGGCGCTCATGCGAGACGGCGCGAAGGAGGTCGTCATCGCGGCGACGCACGCGATCTTCTCCGAGCCGGCGATCGAGCGGCTGACCAACTCGGTCGCGACCGAGGTCGTCGTCACCAACACCCTGCCGCTGTCGGAGGAGGCGCTGGCCATGGACAAGCTCACCCAGCTGTCCATCGGGCCGCTGCTGAGCCGGGCCATCCGCGAGGTCTTCGAGGACGGCTCGGTCACCTCGATGTTCGAGGGCCGCGCCTGACCTGTCCCTCTGGACGGAGGGTCCTGGTGCCCCGTTCCCCAGGGACGCCTGTCCAGGACGGCGAGGGCTGGGGATTTCGTGACCCGCCCGCCCGGGCGATAGACTGGCCGGCGTTGCCTCGGCGAGGGATGCTGCACGGTGTCCGTCATCGACGAAGAGCTCACGGTGGGTGCTGCCCCGCGCCGTGTCCCGCGTCGAGGCCTGACCACACCCACCACATACCCCTGAACGAGGTCTCACCCATGGCTGACCAGCTCAAGCTTCCCGCCGAGAAGCGCACGGAGTTCGGCAAGGGCGCCGCCCGCCGCATCCGTCGCGCCGACAAGGTGCCCGCCGTGCTCTACGGCCACGGCACCCCGCCGCTGCACCTCTCCCTCCCGGGCCACGACGCCATGCTGGCCCTGCGCCACGCCAACGCCGTCCTCACCCTGGACGTCGAGGGCGAGACGCACATGGCGCTGGCCAAGGACGTGCAGCGCGACCCGATCAAGCGCTTCATCGAGCACGTCGACCTGGTCGTCGTCCGTGCCGGCGAGAAGGTCACCGTCGAGGTGGGCGTCCACCTCGAGGGCGAGGCCGCGCCGGAGACCCTGGTCACGACCGACCACTCCGTGCTCGAGGTCGAGGCCCCCATCACCAGCATCCCCGAGTGGCTCATGGTCTCGGTCGAGGGTCTGGAGGCCGGGACCCAGGTGCTGGCCGGCGAGGTCGAGCTGCCCGAGGGCGTCACCCTGGTCACCGACCCGGAGGCGCTGGTGGTCAATGTCTCCCAGCAGCTGTCCGAGGAGGCCGCGGAGGCCGAGCTCGCCGAGGCCGAGGCCGAGGCCGGCATCGAGCAGGAGGAGTCCGACGACGAGGCTGCCGAGGGTGGCTCCGACGAGGGCGAGTCCGCCGCGGGCGGCGAGGGCTCCGAGTCCGACTCCGAGTGACCCACCGCGGGCAGCAGCCCGCCCCAGCGTGATCGTGGCCGCGCCCGGTGTCCTCCGGGCGCGGCCGCGCCATGTCGGCACAGGAACGAGGAAGCATGTCTGAGGCCCCGTGGCTCGTGGTCGGTCTGGGCAACCCCGGCAGCAGGTATGCCGGCAACCGCCACAACGTGGGCGCCATGGTCGTCGAGGAGCTGGCGCGGCAGGCGGGGACGAGCCTGCGCCAGCACAAGGCAGGACGGGCCTGGGCGGCCGAGGTGCGGCTGGGCACGGCCCCGGGCGGGCTGCCGGGGCCGCGGGCCGTCCTGGCCCGGCCGATGACCTACATGAACGTCTCTGGCGGGCCGGTGTCCGGCCTCGCGACCTTCTACAAGGTGCCCACCGAGCGGGTCGTCGTCGTGCACGACGAGCTCGACATCGAGCCCGGCCAGGTGCGGCTCAAGCGCGGTGGCGGCGAGGGCGGGCACAACGGCTTGCGCTCCATCAGCCAGTCGCTGGGCAGCAAGGACTACCTGCGGGTGCGGCTCGGGATCGGCCGGCCCCCCGGGCGTCAGGACCCGGCCGACTGGGTCCTCTCCGACTTCCCGGCCCGGGACCGGGTCGAGACCGAGCTGCTCGTCGGTGACGGCGCGGACGCCGTGGTCGACCTGGCCCAGCTGGGTCTGGAGGCGACGCAGCAGCGCTTCCACGCCCGCTGAACCGGCCACCCTTCGGGGGCCCTCGTCCCACAGGCACCGCTGGACACCTCCGTCACTGGCTGCGGGGACATGTCCATCTGCTCGGGTGATATCCCGTGCGGATGATCATGTCCCCGCATGCTGTGACGCGTGCGGCTGACGAGGCATACGTGGTCGGGGCCCCGAGGTGCAGGCCGTCCGATCCGGGTGCGGGCAGGTCAGGCTCGTCAGCGGTGGGGCCCGTGGGGAGGCTGAGCCATACCACTGCGCTCATCGAGCTGAGCCGTGCCGGGGCAGCCGCCTGGTCCGTCAGCCGCCCTGGTTCTTCAGCTGCGCGAGCCGGGCCTCGATCTCGGCGTCGCCGCTGCTGGTCTCGAGCTCGGCGAACTGGTCCTCCAGGCTGGCCGACTGCGCCTCCGCGCGCCCGGCGACCATCGCCTCCTGCTTGCGGATGCTCTCCTCCCAGCGGGACAGGTCGCTGCTCGGGTCCATGACGTCGATGGACGACATCGCCTCCTGCACCTTCTCCTGCGCCTCGACCGAGCGGGCCCGGGCCACGAGCGTGCTGCGCCGCGCCTTGAGGTCCTCGAGCTTGGTCTTCATGGTGACGAGGCCGGCCTTGAGCTGGTCGACGGTCTGGTTCTGCTGGGCGATGGTGGGCTCGGCCGAGCGCACGTCCTCCTCGTGCTGGATCTGCCGGCCCAGCGCCACCCGGGCGAGGTTGTCGAACTTGTACGCCCCGTCGGGGTCGCCGGCCGCGCGCATCTCCTCGGCCTTGGCCGAGGCCGCCGCCGCCTTACGGCCCCACTCCGCAGCCGCCTCGCGGTCGGTCTGCAGGTCGCCCTCGGCCATCCGCACGTTGGCGATGGTCTGCGCCACCGCCTCCTCGGCCTCGGCGATGGAGTTGGTGTAGTCGCGGACCAGCTGGTCCAGCATCTTCTCCGGGTCCTCCGCGCGGTCCAGCAGCGCGTTGATGTTGGCCCGCGCGAGCTGCCCCACCCGGCCGAGGATCGTCTGCTTCTGGGTCATGTGGAACCGTCCTTTCTCCGCCCGCGACGTCGCGGGTCTCGCTGGTCAGATGTCGAGGGTATGACGTGCCCGCAGCGCCGGTGGTTGCGCTCGCCCCGGCGGGCGGACGGGCCGGCTCAGAAGCGGCCGCCCGAGAAGCTCCCTCCTCCGCCGCCGCCACCGAAGGAGCCACCGCCGAAGGAGCCGCCGCCGAAACCGCCGCCCCCGCCGAACGACCCGCCGCCGCCCCAGCCGCCGCGGTGCCGGTGCGAGTTCCCCATCCCGGAGAGGATGCCGCCGAGCACGAGCGACCAGGGGTCGATGCCGCGGTGGCCGCGCCCGGACGGCCCGCCGATCCCGCCCGGGCCACCCCACTGGTCGGCGTCCCGCTGCGCCTCGGTGAGCGCCTGCTCGCCGAGCTGCTCGGCCCGGGTGAGCAGCTGCATGGCCGCGGTGGGCGACTCCTCGGCCCGGGCGACCGCGTCGTCGTAGAGCCGCAGGGCCTCGGAGATGCGGGTGCGGGGGCTGCTGCCGACGGCACCACGCCGGGTGGCGATGGTCCGGTCGATGCTCTGCAGCCGGGCCCCGACCCGGCTGACCCGGGCGTCGAAGTCGCCGCGCAGCTTGGCGTGGTGACGGTCCGCCTCGCGCAACGGCTCCAGCAGCGCGTCGAGGTCGTGCTCGGCGGCGTCCAGCTCGCTCAGGGCCCGCAGCGGGTCGCCGCCCTCGCGGCTGGCCTGGGCCTGCTCGATCGCGGCCCGGGCTCGGTGCACGGCCTGGGCCACGGTGGGCTCGGAGCCGGCCAGCCGACGGGCGTCCTGCAGGTCGGCCGAGAGCGACGCGATCCCGGCGGTGATGGCCTCACCGGCCCCGCGCAGCTCGGCGTCGGCGGTCGTGATCTCGTCGAGCAGGGTCGAGGCCTGACCGATGGACTCCTCGGCGGCCCGGGCCGCGGCCACGGCCGAGGCGCGGTCGTCCCGCTCCAGCGACTGCCGTCCCGCGGTGACGAAGCCGTCGGCGGAGTCCAGCAGGTTGGTCGCCTGGTCGAGGCTGCCGCGCACCGTCGCCAGCGCCCTCGCCGGGTGGCGGGCGGCCAGACCGCGCAGCTCCTGCTCGGCGGCGGGCAGCCGCTCGCGCGTCTCCCGCGCCCGCCCGGCCAGCTCGGCGAGGAACTGCGGGGCCCGGTCCTGCAGCGCTCGCAGCCGGGCGAACTCCTCGGTCCGCGCGTCGAGCTCGGCCCGGGCGGTCCCGGTCAGGTCCAGGATGCGGGCGAGCATGCCCCGCTGCACGCTCTCCGGCTCCTCGGTGTCGTCGTCGAGCTGCTGACGCAGGCTGAAGGCCTCGCGGGCCGCCCGGCGGGCCCGCTCCAGGGTGGCGGCGAAGGCCTCCGTGCGCTGGGTGCCGAACTGCGCCCGCGCGAAGTCGAGCTCCTCGCCCGCCGAGCGCACGGCGTCGTCCATGCCCACCAGGGCCTCCGCGGCCTCGCGGTGCAGCTCGGGGAGGCTGCGTCCCTGCGCGCGGGGCGGCACGGGGGCACCGGGGTCGGGGCGTCGCTGCCGTCGGCGGCTGGTGACCGCCATGGCGACCCCGCCGACGACCAGCGGCGCGAAGAAGAGCAGCGGGAAGGCCCCGCCCAGCCCGCCCGAGGAGGTCGACTGCACCGGCTCGTCGGTCCCACCGCCGCCGCCGGACGCGCCCCCGGCATACTCCCGGGCGAAGCCCTCGGTGGCGCCCTCGACCGCTCCGGCCCAGTCGTCCTGCGCCAGCCGCGGCTCGATGTCCTCCAGCTGGACGGTCTGGACCTGCTCCGGCGACAGGCTGTCGCCGGCGTCACCGACGCCGTAGGCGCGCTGGTCGACGGCGACCGCGAGCACCAGGTCACCGGCCCCCATGGACGACTCCTCCGACGTCAGCCGCGCCCACTCCTCGCCGGAGACGGTCGCGCCGGAGGCGTCCTCGAAGGTGTCGACGAAGGCGACGAAGAGCTGCAGGCCGGTCTCCTCGCGCAGCGCCTCGACCTCCTCGGCGGCCTCGGCCTCCTCCTGGTCGCTCAGCACGTCGGCGGAGTCGGTGACCGCCTCCTCGAGATAGCTCGGCTGCTCCGCGGCGGCGCTGCCCGCCACCACCGGCACGAGCGCGAGCGCGGCCCCCGCGGCGAGGAGCCCGGCCACCCCCGGGCGCGGCGTCCGTGGGCGATGCGTCGACTGGCTCACGCCTCCTGATCCTGCCCGACGGGGGTGCGGGCCGCCACCCTGGGGTGGTCGGCTCCCGCTGGCACCGGGTCCGTCGGTGACGGGACCTAGACTGGACCGTCGTCCTCCCCCGACTCTCCCGTGAGGTCCACCCGTATGCCGCTCGCCCCCCTCCTCGCCGCTCTGCGCACCCAGACGGAGGTCGCCGCCGTGCTGGAGGCGCGGGCCCGCGGCGAGCAGGCCGTCGAGGTGTCCGCCGCCCCGGGGATGCACCCCTCCCTGGTGGCGCTGCTGGCGACCGGAGAGGGTGAGGGCCTGGCTGCGGGGTCCGCGTCGGACGCCCCGGACCTGCGCCCGGCGCCCCTGCTCGCGGTCACCGCCACCGGCCGGGAGGCCGACGACCTGGTGACGATGCTGGGCGAGCTGCTGCCCGGCGGCCCCGACGTGGTGGCCGGCTTCCCCAGCTGGGAGACCCTGCCGCACGAGCGGCTCAGCCCCCGCTCGGACACGGTCGGTCACCGTCTGTCGACGCTGCGCCGGCTCGCGCACCCCGACCTCACCGGTCACGACCCGGCCACCGGGCCCGTGCGGGTGGTCGTCGCCAGCGTCCGTGCGCTGCTGCAGCCGCTGGTCAGGGGCCTGGGCGAGCTCGTCCCCGTGGCGCTGCGCGCCGGGGAGGACCGGCCGCTCACCGAGGTCGTCGAGGCCCTGGCCGCGGCGGCGTACACCCGGGTCGACATGGTCGAGCGCCGCGGCGAGTTCGCGGTGCGCGGCGGCATCCTCGACGTCTTCCCGCCGACCGAGGAGCACCCGGTGCGGGTGGAGTTCTGGGGCGACACCGTCGAGGAGGTGCGCTGGTTCAAGGTCGCCGACCAGCGCAGCCTGGAGATCGCCGGTCACGGCCTCTACGCCCCTCCCTGCCGGGAGGTGCTCATCACCGACGCCGTGCGCGCCCGCGCCGCCGAGCTCGTCGACGTCCTGCCGGGGGCCGAGGACCTGCTCGCCAAGATCGCCGAGGGCATCGCGGTGGAGGGGATGGAGTCGCTCGCGCCCGCGCTCGTCGACGGCATGGAGACCCTCGTCGACGTGCTGCCCGCCGGCGCCGGGGTGGTCGTGCTGGACCCGGAGCGGGTGCGGACCCGCGCCCACGACCTGGTGCGCACCAGCGAGGAGTTCATGCAGGCCGGGTGGGCCGCCGCGGCCGGGGGCGGCGCGGCCGTCCCCATCGACCTGCAGCAGGTGCTCGGGACGGCCTCCTCCTGGTCGCTGGCCGAGATGCGCGGCCACGCGCTGGGCTCCGGCCGCCCGTGGTGGTCGTTGTCGGCCTTCGCCGCCGACGAGTCCCTCGAGGAGTTCGTGGACGCGACGTCGGGCGAGCCGTCCGGCGGCGACGGCGAGCTGGCCCTGCACACCCTGGACGTGCCCTCGGCCCCGGCGACGGCCTACCGCAGCGACGTGGACGCCATCGTCGCGGACGCCCGCGGGTGGCTCGCCCGGGGCCGACCGGTCGTCGTCGCGCTGGACGGTCCCGGTCTGGCCCGGCGGGTCGGCGAGGTGCTGACCGAGCACGAGGTGGCCCACCAGGTGCTCGAGCGGCTCGACGCGCTGGGGGAGGACCCCCTGCCGACCGACCGGGTCGTCGTGAGCACCGGGCGGGTGGGGCACGGCTTCCTCCTCGGCGAGGACGGGCTCGTGCTGCTGGGGGAGTCCGACCTCACCGGCCAGCAGGGCACCGGCGGCAGCACCAAGGACATGCGCCGGATGCCCTCGCGCCGTCGCCAGCAGGTCGACCCGCTGCAGCTGCGCCCGGGCGACCACGTGGTGCACGAGCAGCACGGCGTGGGCCGCTTCGTCGAGATGGCGCAGCGTCAGGTGCAGGGCGCGACCCGCGAGTACGTCGTCCTGGAGTACGCCCCGTCCAAGCGGGGTCATCCCGGGGACCGCCTCTACCTACCGACCGACCAGCTGGACCAGCTGACGAAGTACGTCGGCGGCGAGGCGCCCACGCTGCACCGCCTCGGCGGGGCCGACTGGCAGAAGACCAAGTCCCGCGCCCGCAAGCACGTCCGGCAGATCGCCGCCGAGCTCATCCGGCTCTACTCCGCGCGCCAGGCGACGCAGGGGCACGCCTTCGGCCCGGACAGCCCCTGGCAGCGCGAGCTGGAGGACGCCTTCGCCTTCGTCGAGACCCCGGACCAGCTGGTCTCGATCGAGGAGGTGAAGGCGGACATGGAGAAGACCGTGCCCATGGACCGCCTCATCAGCGGCGACGTCGGCTACGGCAAGACCGAGATCGCGGTGCGCGCCGCCTTCAAGGCGATCCAGGACGGCAAGCAGGTCGCCGTGCTCGTGCCGACGACGCTGCTCGTCCAGCAGCACTTCCAGACCTTCTCCGAGCGGTATGCGCAGTTCCCCGTCACCGTGCGGGCGCTGTCGCGCTTCCAGAGCGACAAGCAGGCCAAGGAGGTCGTCGACGGGATCAAGGACGGCTCGGTCGACCTCGTCATCGGGACCCACCGGATCCTCGGCTCGACGGTGCGCTTCAAGGACCTCGGCCTCGTCATCATCGACGAGGAGCAGCGCTTCGGGGTCGAGCACAAGGAGCAGCTCAAAGCCCTGCGCACGGACGTCGACGTGCTCGCCATGTCGGCGACGCCGATCCCGCGCACGCTGGAGATGGCCATCACCGGGATCCGGGAGATGTCCACCCTGGCGACCCCGCCCGAGGAGCGCCACCCGGTGCTCACCTTCGTCGGGGGCTACGACGAGAAGCAGATCGCCGCGGCGGTCCGCCGGGAGCTGCTGCGCGAGGGCCAGGTGTTCTTCGTGCACAACAAGGTGAGCTCGATCGAGAAGGTCGCCTCCCGGTTGCGGGACCTCGTGCCGGAGGCGCGCGTCGAGACGGCCCACGGGCAGATGGGCGAGCACCGGCTGGAGCAGGTGGTGCTCGACTTCTGGGAGCGCCGCTTCGACGTCCTCGTCTGCACGACCATCGTCGAGACCGGCCTGGACATCTCCAACGCCAACACCCTCATCGTGGACCGCGCGGACTCCTTCGGCCTCTCCCAGCTGCACCAGCTGCGCGGGCGGGTCGGCCGTGGTCGGGAGCGGGCCTACGCCTACTTCCTCTACCCCCCGGAGAAGCCGCTCACCGAGACGGCCGTGGACCGGCTGCAGACGATCGCCGCGCACACCGACCTCGGGGCCGGCATCGCGGTGGCGATGAAGGACCTCGAGATCCGCGGCGCCGGCAACCTGCTCGGTGGCGAGCAGTCCGGGCACATCGAGGGCGTCGGCTTCGACCTCTACGTCCGGCTCGTCGGCGAGGCCGTGTCGGCCTTCAAGGGCGAGGGCCAGGCGCCCCCCGCCGAGGTCAAGATCGAGCTCCCCGTCGACGCCCACCTGCCGCACGACTACGTCCCGGGGGAGCGGTTGCGGCTCGAGGCCTACCGCAAGCTCGCCCAGGTGGGCGACGAGGAAGGGCTGGAGCTCATCCGCGAGGAGCTGGTGGACCGCTACGGTGCCCCGCCGCCTCCGGTGCAGACCCTGCTCGAGGTGGCGCGGCTGCGGACGGTCGCCCGCGCCGCGGGCATCAGCGACATCGCCGTGCAGGGCCAGCTCGTCCGGTTCGCGCCCGTGGAGAACCTGCGGGACAGCCAGCAGCTGCGGCTCACCCGGGTCTACAAGGGGACGATCATCAAGCCCGCGCTGCGGCAGATCCTCGTGCCGATGCCCAAGACCGCGGCGGTGGGCGGCAAGCCGCTGCGCGACCAGGACATCCTCGACTGGGCGAGCCAGCTGGTCCGGGGCATCCTGCTCGACGACTTCGCCACCGTCAACGGCTGAGCCCGACCCCGGGAGCGGCGCGGAGGCGGAGCTCGTGCACGCACGCCCAGCCGGACCCCTACCGGTGCACGCCATCGCGGTGGAGCATGGCACGACCGGTGGTCCGTGGGGTGCGTGCGATGATGGGCTCCGTGAAGCGCGCATACTCCCTTCCCCTCGCGGCCCCGACCGCCGCGCTCGTCGTCGTCGTCGCCGGGTGCACCGGCGTCGGCATGACCGAGGGTGTCGTGATCGACGGCACCGCCTACTCCGTCCAGGAGGTGCAGGAGGCGACCGAGCAGCTGAGCGAGGTGTCGCCGGAGCCGGTGGACACCGCGACGGTGATCTACCAGGCCGGTATCGCCCCCCTGCTGAGCGGCTGGTTCGAGGGGACGAGCTATGAGGTGACCGACAGCGAGGTCAGCAGCTCGCTGGCCGACGCCGGCCTCGAGGGTGAGCCCGGTGACCTCACCGTGCAGGCGGTCAGCTCCCAGCGCTACCTGGCGCTCATCAACGACCAGGCCACGATGTCGGACGAGGAGCTCGCGCCGGTCGTCGCCGAGCTGCAGACGCTGACCCAGGAGGACCTGGGCGCGCTGCCGGTGGAGGTCAACCCGCGCTTCGGCTCGTGGAGCCCGGCCGGTGACGGTGTGCTGCCGCAGGTGCCCGAGTGGATCGTCCAGCCCGAGAGCTGAGCCTGCTGCTGACCTCTCCCCGGGTGGCGCCGGGGCTGCTGTCGGCGGCGGCCTGGGACGCGCTGCGGGCCGCCGACCACGTGCTGGCCGCCGACCCGACCGACCCCACCCCCGGTGCGGTCGCGGCGGCGGGCGTCGAGGTCCGCGCCGCGCTCACGGGAGCCACCCCGGCGCAGCGCGCCGAGGAGCTGCTCGGGCTGCCCGGCCGCGTCGTGTGGGTGGGCTCACCGGACGGCGACCCCGGTCTCGCCGAGGCGCTGGCGGTGCATCTCCCCGAGGAGGACCCGCCGTCCCTGGAGCTGCTCGTCGGCTCCTGGGACACCCCCGGCTCCCGGCTGCTGGACGCCGTCGCGGTCATGGACCGGCTGCGCTCGCCGGGCGGCTGCCCCTGGGACGCCGAGCAGACGCACGCCAGCCTCACCCCCTATCTCGTCGAGGAGGCGCACGAGGCCGTCGAGGCTCTCGACGACCTCGACGGGGCCACCGGCCCGGACCGCGAGCACGCCGTCGAGGAGCTGGGGGACGTGCTGCTGCAGGTGCTCTTCCACGCGCGGGTCGCCGCCGAGCACGACGAGGAGCCGTTCGACGTCGACGACGTCGCGGCCGGGCTGGTCGCCAAGCTGGTGCGCCGGCACCCGCACGTCTTCGGCGGGGTGGAGGTCGAGGGCGCGGAGGACGTCGCCCGCGGCTGGGAGCAGATCAAGGAGCAGGAGCGGCGCGACGGGGGCGCGGCGGCGCGCGAGCACCCGCTCGACGGCATCCCGGCCGGTATGCCGTCCCTCGCGCGGGCGGCCAAGGTCGCCTCCCGGATGGGCCGGGCCGGGCAGGGGGAGCGGCTCGAGGACGTCGCGGCGCGGCTCGAGGCCGACGGCGACGCCGGTGCGGTGCTGCTGCGCGCCGTCCTCGCGCTGCGCGGGCGGGGCGTCGACCCCGACCGGGCGCTGCGGCATACCCTCCGGGCGGTGGAGGCCGCCGTCGGCGGCCGGGCCGGCTGACGCTCCGGGGCGCGCGCGGGCCGGACCCCGCCCACGGCGCTAGGCTGAGCCGCGACAGAGCCCGCCAGTGCTGCCGGACGACCCGAGACGCCCCATCGAAAGGAGCGCACATGGCTGCCATCGACGCCATCATCGCCCGCGAGATCCTCGACTCCCGAGGCAACCCCACCGTCGAGGTGGAGGTCGGCCTGGACGACGGCACCGTCGCCCGCGCCGCCGTCCCCTCCGGCGCCTCCACCGGCGCCTTCGAGGCGGTCGAGCGCCGCGACGGCGACCAGAGCCGCTACCTCGGCAAGGGCGTGGAGAACGCCGTGACCGCCGTCATGGACGACCTGGAGCCGCGGCTGCTGGGCTTCGACGCCTCCGAGCAGCGGCTCGTCGACGCCGAGATGCTGGCGGCCGACGGCACGGACAACAAGGGCGAGATCGGGGCCAACGCGATCCTCGGCGTCTCGCTCGCCGTGGCCAAGGCCGCCGCCGACTCCGCCGGGCTGCCGCTGTTCCGCTACGTCGGCGGGCCCAACGCGCACGTCCTGCCGGTGCCGATGATGAACATCCTCAACGGCGGCTCGCACGCCGACTCCAACGTCGACATCCAGGAGTTCATGATCGCTCCCGTCGGCGCCCCCAGCTTCCGCGAGGCGCTGCGCTGGGGCACCGAGGTCTACCACGCGCTCAAGGCCGTGCTCAAGAAGCGCGGGCTCGCGACCGGTCTCGGCGACGAGGGCGGCTTCGCGCCGGACCTGGAGTCGAACCGGGCCGCGCTCGACCTCATCCTCGAGGCCATCACGGCGGCCGGCTACACCCCGGGCTCCGACATCGCCCTGGCCCTGGACGTCGCGGCGAGCGAGTTCTGCGAGAAGGGGAAGTACACCTTCGAGGGCAAGAAGCGCAAGGCCGCCGACATGGTGAAGTACTACGCCGAGCTCGTCGACGCCTACCCGCTGGTGTCCATCGAGGACCCGCTGGACGAGGACGACTGGGAGGGCTGGGCCCAGATGACCTCCCTGCTCGGCGACAAGGTGCAGCTGGTGGGTGACGACCTGTTCGTCACCAACCCCGAGCGCCTGCAGCGCGGGATCACCGACGGCGCCGCGAATGCGCTGCTGGTCAAGGTCAACCAGATCGGCTCGCTCACCGAGACCCTCGACGCCGTCGCGCTGGCCCAGAGCAACGGCTTCCGCTGCATGATGAGCCACCGCTCCGGCGAGACCGAGGACGTCACCATCGCCGACCTCGCGGTGGCGACCAACTGCGGACAGATCAAGACCGGCGCCCCGGCCCGCTCCGAGCGGGTCGCGAAGTACAACCAGCTGCTCCGCATCGAGGAGGAGCTGGACGACGCCGCGGTGTATGCCGGCGTCGGCGCCTTCCCGCGCTTCCGCGGCTGAGCGACGCCACCCGACGGCCGCCGGGGCGGACCCGCCCCGGCGGCCGCGCCATGCCCGGAGGCCCACGGCGCGGCGCGGCGTCCCGGTCGCGACCCGGCCGCAGGCATACCCTGGCCTCACCCGTCCCACCCACCCCACCCGACCGTCGAGGAGCCCGATGAGCACGGCCCGTGGCCCGCGCGACCGGCGCACGTCCCGCGCCGGCAGCCGCCCCACCGGCCCCGCGCGCCGCACCCCCGCCCGCCCCGGCGGACGCTCGCGCCCGGCCTCGACGACGACGCAGCGGCAGGCGCCGGTGCACGTGCGTCGGCTGCTGACCCTGGGCGTGCTGCTCGTCGTCATGGCCCTCGTCCTCGCGCCGGCGCTGTCCGGCTACCTGCGCCAGCGCGCCGACATCGGCGCCCTGCACCAGGAGATCGCGGCCGAGGAGGAGGAGATCGCCGCGCTGGAGCAGGAGCTGGCCCGGTGGGACGACAAGGACTACGTGGAGCAGCAGGCCCGTGAGCGGCTGCGCTTCGTCAAGGAGGGCGAGACCGCCTTCACGGTCATCGACGACACCGGGAGCGACTACACTGAGGCGCTGCCAGGAATGGCCCCGGTGAGCGATGACGTGATTGCCGACAGCCCGTGGTACGGCCAGGTGTGGGAGTCGGTCACCATCGCGAACGAGGGGCTCCCCGAGACCATGGAGCCGTAGGCGTACGGCTCGCAGAGAAGGACATGAGCGAACTCGACCGCACCACGCTCGACGAGCCTCCCACCGAGGAGGACCTCGAGGTCATCGCCCGTCAGCTCGGCCGCACGCCGCGCGGGGTCGTCTCCATCGCGCACCGCTGCCCCTGCGGCTGCCCCACGGTGATCCGCACCGAGCCGCGACTGCCGGACGGCACCCCCTTCCCGACCAGCTTCTACGCGACCTGCCCCAAGCTCACCGGCGCGATCTCGACGCTGGAGAGCGAGGGGCTGATGAAGTCCATGTCGAAGCGGCTCGCCGAGAACGAGGGGCTGCGCTGGGAGTACGCCCAGGCGCACGACGACTACCTGCGACGGCGCGAGGAGCTGGCCCACGTGCCGGAGATCGCCGGCATCAGCGCGGGCGGCATGCCGAACCGGGTCAAGTGCCTGCACGTGCTCGTGGCCCACAGCCTGGCCGCCGGCCCGGGTGTCAACCCGCTCGGTGACGAGGCCATCGCGGCCCTGCCCGACTGGTGGGAGGGCGGCTGCTGCTCGGGCGTCTCCGCCGTCGACGACGAGCGGTGCGACTCCTGCCCCAAGCACCACCCGCTGCCCGAGGCCGAGGACGAGGCCGAGGACGACGGGCACGCGGGCGGGTCCGCGGCGTGACGCGCGTCGGTGCCGTCGACTGCGGCACCAACTCCATCCGGCTGCTCGTCGCCGACCTCGTGCCCGGTGACGGCGTCGGGGTCGGCCTGCGCGAGGTCACCCGGGAGATGCAGATCGTCCGCCTGGGCGAGGGCATCGACGCGACCGGGGCGATCGGCGAGGCGGCGATGGCACGCACCCTCGCCGCCGCGGAGGGGTATGCCGCGCGGTGCCGCGACCTGGGCTGCGACCAGGTGCGGTTCGTGGCGACCTCGGCGTCGCGGGACGCGTCCAACGCCGCCGACTTCGTGGCGGGCGTCCAGGAGGCCTTCGGGTCGTTCGGGGTGACGCCCGAGGTCGTGACCGGGGACGAGGAGGCCGCGCTCTCCTTCGCCGGGGCCACCGGTCCGCTCCGCGGCGGGGGCGCCCCGGGGCCCTACCTCGTCGTCGACATCGGCGGGGGCTCGACCGAGCTCGTGCTCGGTGACGCCGGCAGCACCGGGGTCGCGGCGGCCCGCTCGGTCGACATCGGGTGCGTGCGGCTCACCGAACGGCACCTGCACGACGACCCCCCGACCGAGGACCAGGTGTGGGCGGCCCTGTCCGACATCGTCCGGGCCGTCGACGACGTGGCGCGGACCGTCGACCTCTCCGGCGTCGGCACGCTCGTCGGCCTCGCCGGGTCGGTCACCACGGTGACCGCGCACGCCCTGGGCCTCCCGGCATACCAGCGGGACCGCATCCACGGCGCCGAGCTGGACGTCGACCAGGTGGTCGACGCCTGCACCGACCTGCTGCTCAGCCCACGCTCGCGGCGTCGCGAGCTGCCCTACATGCACGAGGGGCGGGTCGACGTCATCGGCGCCGGCGCCCTCGTCTGGCGCACGGTCGTCCAGCGGGTCGCGCACGACTCCGGCCTGCGCACGGTGCGCGCCTCCGAGGCGGACATCCTCGACGGCATCGCCCTGTCCCTGGCCTGACGCGAGGTGGACCCGCCCCCGGGGCATCGCGAGCGCCCGCCGCGGGGTCGCGGGTAAGGACTTGGTCAAGTCCGGGCTCTCCGGTTGTGCTACCGCCGGGTAGCAGATGTGGTGGGGATCACCCCCCATCGTCGAAGGAGACACCATGAGGAAGTCCACCCCCGTCCTGTCCGGCGCCGCGCTGGTCGCGCTCGTCGCCGGCGGAGCCCTGCCGCTGAGCGCCCAGGCCATCCCCGAGAACTCGCACTGCGGGACCGAGGCCGGCGACAACAACACCGCGTTCGTCGACTACTCCCAGCTGACCCGGGAGGTCCAGCGGCTGGAGCGGACCACGCAGGGGCGGGTGGACGTCGAGGTGGCCGGGCAGAGCAACCAGGGCCGGGACATCTACGTGGCGCGGGTGGGGGAGGGTGACACCGTCATCTACGTGCAGACCCAGATCCACGGCAACGAGAACCACGGCACCCAGGCGCTGCTCAACCTGCTGCGCGAGATGGGTGGCAACACCGCGGAGGCCCGCGAGCTGCGGGAGAACATCACGCTGGTCGGCATCCCCCGGCTCAACGTCGACGGCGGCGAGAACGACACCCGGCAGAACCAGATGTCGTGGGCCGACGTGGTCGAGGACTTCCCGCAGCTCGCGGGGGTGGAGCCGGCCTGGAACTACCGCGACTCGGTGCCCGGCTTCGACGTGAACCGCGACTTCAACCCTGACCTCGACTACGTGCCGCAGCCCGAGGACTTCCCGGGCGACAGCGCCGACACCGGGTGGTACATCACGCCCGAGGCGCAGACGTCCCGGGACGTCTACCGCGGGCTGGAGCAGGAGTTCGGCACCGTGGACTACTTCGTGGACCTGCACAACCAGTGGTCCTGCTACAAGCAGGAGGGCACCGACAACATGTCCCACCTGTCGATCTCCGGACGGTTCATCTCCGACCCCAGCGAGTTCGGTGACTGGCCCGAGTTCGACTACGACGCCTCCCGCCGGGCCAACGTCGCGGTCTACGACGCGCTGCAGGGCCGGGGAGAGTCCGGCTTCGGCGACCTCACGCTCTACCCGCAGGACATCAACCTGCCGGGCACCGCGCTCGGCTCCTTCGCCCTGCGCGGGAGCGCGACCGTGCTCTTCGAGACCTCCAGCCAGACGCAGTACGACGGCAACAAGCGCAACGGCTACCTCACCAAGCAGGTGGAGGTGGGCCTGCGTGGGCTCATGACGGCGGTGGCCGACGGCAGCATCAGCCAGATCGACCCGGCCGACTACGAGCAGATCCCCAACCGGGTGTTCCTGCCGGCCGACTGAGCCACCCGCACCGCCGCCGGCCGGCTCACAGCCGGGCGATGACCTGGTCCAGCATCGCCTCGGTGAGCCGGCCGGTGAAGGTGTTCTGCTGGCTGACGTGGTAGCTGCCCAGCAGCCGCACCGGGCGCCCCGTGGTGCTGCGCAGCCCCACCTCGGCGCCGTGCCCGAAGCGGGGGCGGGGGCGCGGCACCTCCCAGCCCGCGCGCCGCGCCGCGGTGAGGAAGGCGTCCCACCCGATGCCGCCCAGCGCGAGGACCGAGCGCAGCGTGGGCTCGACGAGGGCCAGCTCGCGGTCCAACCACCCCCCGCAGGTATGCCGTTCGCCCGCCGTCGGCGCGTTGCCCGGCGGCGCGCAGTGCACGGCGGCGGTGATCCGCACCGATCGCAGCTCCAGGCCGTCCCCGGCGTGCGTGGAGCCGGCCTGGCTGGCGTAGCCGGCGCGGTGGAGCGCGGCGTAGATCCAGTCACCGGACCGGTCCCCGGTGAAGATGCGGCCCGTGCGGTTGGCCCCGTGGGCGGCGGGGGCGAGCCCGACGACGAGGATCTCCGGGTGGGGGTCGCCGAGGCCCGGGGCCGGGCGTCCCCAGTAGGGCTGGTCGGCGTAGGCGGCGCGGCGGGTGCCCGCCACCTCCTCGCGCCAGGCCACCAGCCGCGGGCACGCCGAGCAGACGCTGACCCGGGCGTCGAGGGTGGCCAGGTCCCGGGCGCCGGCCGCCAGCCGGCGCACCCCGGCCTCGCTGCGGGCCGAACGGGTGCCCGCCGGCGCCGGGTCCTGCGGCCAGCCCGTCCCCGGCGGGACGGGGGAGGGAAACGGCTCACCGGTGACCGGGTGGGGGTCGCCTGGACGCGGGGTGACCGGGGTGACCTCGTCCGGGGAGGGGCGGTGCTGCATACCCCCCATCCTGCCCGGGCCCACCGGCCGGCACAGCGGGGGTCGGCGCCGGAGGTCACGGACCGTCCTGGGTGCCCCCGGCGGGACTCGAACCCGCACTGAACCCATTTTAAGTGGGCTGCCTCTGCCGATTGGGCTACGAGGGCCGGGCCCCGGCCTACCCGGCGTCCGCGCCGACCCAGAGCAGCGCCCGGGCGACCAGGGCGAACTGCCCCTTCGGGTGCGCCCGGAACATCGGCTCGGTGCCGAAGAGCACACCGCGCGAGCCGTCGGTCTCAGCGCTGACGACCACCGCCTGCCCGGCGGCGGCGTCCGGACCGCCCTCGCCGGCCGACGTGGCCCGCCAGTGCCCGCTGACCAGGGGCTCCTCGCCCAGTCGCTGGTCGACGCGCACGCCGTCACCGAGCCCGGTGAACCAGACGGGGGAGTAGACGAAGGTCTCCGGGGTGGCCGCGGCCGAGACCGGGCTCGCCGGGTCGTTCTCGACGTGCACCACGCCGTTGGCGTCGCTGCGGCCCCGCACGGCGGTGGCCTCGACGAGGTCCACGGCGTCGTTGAGCCGGGCGCCGGCCACGCCGCGCCCCACGATGCCGCCGCCGTCGGCGAGGAAGTCCTGCACCTCGGCGCGGGCCTCGTCGGACAGGTCGGCCCAGCTGAGGCCGCTGGAGACGTAGAGCGCGTCCAGGTCGGACAGATCCAGCCCGTCGTTGAGCGCCGCGCTGCTGACCTCCTGGACGGTCAGGCCCATCTCGGTGAGGGCCCAGCGCTCCTCGGCGCTGCCGGAGAAGCCGACGACGCGGTCGGAGGCCTCCAGCACCTCGCCGGACGCCCCCTCGGGGGCGGCGGCCAGCTCGACTCCGAAGGTCTCCACGACGTTGTTCGCCGCCCAGGGGTAGTCCGCCGGCACGAGCAGCGCGCCGTCGGGCAGCAGCTCGACCGGCACGCCCTGCTCCAGCAGCAGGCTGGCGGCCTGCACGTCCGCCGGGTCCTCCATGGGCACCAGCCAGCCCGAGCCGCTGTCCGCCAGGGACCCGGTGGGGTCGGCGCCCTCGACGAGGCCGCCGCTGATCCGCAGCGGGTCACCGTCGGGCACGGTGTCGACGTCCGCGCCCCACAGCAGGGCGTGGCTCCACCCGGAGATGTCGTACATCGCGTCGACGCGGTCGGAGATGTCGGTGCCGCGCCCGAGGATCGTGTTGGCCATGCCGCGCTTGGCCTGGTGCATGTCGACGACGTAGCTGCCGGCCGGGTAGGACCGTCCGGCGAGCAGCCGGTCCTGCTCGAGCCGGGTCACCTCGATGTCGTTGGCGACGAGGAAGTCGACGAGCCGGGCCGCGGCGGGGGCCGAGCGCTGGCCCTCGCCCACCGGGATGACGTAGGCGCGCGGGTAGGACGTGGTGTAGACGTCCTCCGGCCCGATGACGCCGTCGAAGAGCCCCACCTCCACGGGCGTCTGCGGCTCCCCGGCCTCGCCGCGCCGGAAGATCTCGATGTGGTCGGCGAGCAGCTCGTCGCGGTGGTCCGCGGCATACTCCAGCGTCCCCGAGATGGCCGCGAAGGCGATGTCGGTGTTGATCGCCGAACGCCGCTGCAGCTCCTCGGCGGGCAGGTCGTAGGACGCGTTGTTGACGCGCAGCGGGATCTCGATGGTGTGGGCGACCGCACCGTGCAGCGCGGCGTACTGCGGGGTGAAGATGGGCGGCCAGTCGTCCCAGCCCTCGTCCCAGTCGCGCAGCGGGATCTGCACCGGCCGCACCCCGTCGCTCTCGTCGTAGCCGAGACCGTTGATCGCCTCCTCCATGCCCAGCCCGTTGGGGTAGGCGTGCTTGATGAAGAGGTCGTACTCGTAGTTCTCCCCGTGCGGGGGCGTCGTCGGCTCGACGAGGGTGCCGTTGACGTAGCCGTGCAGGTCGAGCATGAGCAGCGGCTGGGTGGCGATGAGGGCGTCGCGCACGGCGACGGTCTCCGGCTGGGTCGCGGTGACGAAGTCGCGGTTGAGGTCGAAGCCGGCGGTGTTGCGGCGGGTGTTGTCGTGCCGGCCGTCGGGGTTCATCGAGATGACGAGGTGGATGCGGGAGCGCTTGAGCAGCTGCTTCACCGCGGCGTCGTTGCTCGTGGCGTACTCCTCGACGAGCCGCAGCGCGGCGTCGGTGCCCTCGAACTCGTTGCCGTGGATGTTGGCGTTGACGAAGATCGGGGTCTTGTACTGCTGCGCGAGGCGCCGGTCCCGCGCCGCGGCCGCCGGGTCCTCGGTGATGAGGTCGCGGTAGGCCGCCTGACGTCGCGCCTGGTTGGCGTTCTCCTTGGCGGTGAGCGTCACGAGGTAGACCTGGCGGCCCCCGGGGGTCTCGGTGAGGACCTGGGCGGAGACGCGGTCCGAGCTCGCCATCGCGGCGTTCAGCCGCGGCGCGATCTCGTGGTATGCCGTGAGACCGGGCTTGAGGGCGGCGTCGGTCTCGTCCACCGGCGGCTCCGGCAGCGGGTCCTGGTGCGGGTAGGCCGCGTCGCTGACCGGGTGCGCGGTCACGGGGGCGGTGGTGACCTGCGCGGACGGGCCGGCCAGGGCCGGTGCGGCGGCCAGGCCTGCGCTGAGGGCCAGGGTCAGCGCGACGGTCGTCGCGGCCGGGCCGGTGCGGTGTGACATGGGTCTCCTCGTCGTGGGGCGCACGTCAGGATAGCCGCCGTCACCGACCCGCACCAGGCGCGCCTCGTGCTCCGGAATCCCCCGGGGCGCTCGCACGTTTATCCTGGTGACACCAGACACCGCGGTCGCAGGGCCCGGTGCCGAGCTACTTGGAGGTTCCATGGCCGTCAACCCGGTCTTCAACCGCATCGACAAGGAGGCCGCCCAGGGCGGGTATGCCGGTTTCGGCAGCCAGCAGCAGGGCGGCTACGCCCAGCAGGGCTACGCCCCGCCCCAGGGTCAGCCCACGTTCCCCGCCGGCTACCAGCCCGGCCCGAGCGAGAGCATGTCCGACCAGCAGCTGCGCGACCTCTACGACCAGCCGCCCGCCGGCCCCGCGCAGACGGGCCGTCTCACGCTGGACGACGTCGTCGTCAAGTCCCTGATGCTCTTCGGCATCGTGCTCGCCGTCTCCGCGGCGACGTGGATCGCCGTCGGGCCCCGGCCCGGGCTCGCCATGCCGGTCTGGCTGCTGGGCATGTTCGGCTCGCTCGGCCTGAGCTTCGCGATCGCCTTCAGCAAGAAGGTCAACGTCGGCCTCATCGTGACGCACGCCGTGCTGCAGGGTCTGTTCCTCGGCGCGGTCAGCGTCACCTTCGAGGCCCTCTACGAGGGCGTGGTGACGACCGCCGTCGTGGCCACCATGGCGACCTTCGCCGGCATGTTCATCGGCTGGAAGGCCGGCTTCATCAAGGTGACGAGCAAGTCCCGGCGCATCTTCGGCATGTTCGCGATGGGCTACCTGGTCTTCCTGCTGGTCAACCTGGGTGCCTCCTTCCTCGGCTTCGGTGACGGCTGGGGCCTCTACGGCGGCCCGCTGGGCATCCTGATCTCGCTGCTGGGTGTCGGTCTGGCCTCCTACAGCCTGGCGATCGACTTCGACTCGATCGACCGCGCGGTGGGCGGTGGCGCCCCGGAGAAGTACTCCTGGCTCCTCGGCCACGGTCTCGTCGCCAGCCTCGTGTGGCTCTACATCGAGTTCCTGCGGCTCTTCGCGATCCTGCAGAGCAGCGACTGAGCACCCCGCACGACGTGAGCGGTATGCGGCCCGCCGGCAGCTCGTCTGCCGGCGGGCCGTCCGCTGTCGTCGACACCGAGACCGAGCGGGTCGTCCGGCGCTGGCAGCAGCTGCCGCTGGACCGGGCGCAGGCGGCATACCCCGGGGTGCGGGGGGTGGTGCAGGAGCTCGCCGACGCGGTCGCCGACCGGGTGGGTGAGGAGCGGGCGACGGTGCCCGACCTGGGACCGGGCGTGGTGGTCGACCAGCTGCGCGTCATGGTCTACGACTGGCGGCAGGCGGACCTGCCCGTGGCCGACCTCGCCGAGAGGCTCACCGCCCTGCGCCGCGGGCTGCCCTGACGGACCGCCCAGCGCGGCGGCCCGCCCTGACCTGAAGGGTGGCAGGAGCCTCAGTGGGCCCCGGCCTCCGCGTGGTCGTCGTCCTTCTTGCCGATCGGCAGCACGGCCACGACGCCGACGATCACCAGCCCGACGACGAGCCCGAGGATCGCGGAGAAGAAGGTGTTGGTGAGCCACGCCAGGGCGCCGGCGACGGCCGGGATCCATCCGGCGACGACCTCCTCGGCGTGGTGGACGAACTCGTAGATCGGGTGGAAGCCGAGCTCGTCGATCCCGACGAGCAGGATGTGGCCACCGACCCAGAGCATGGCGACGACCCCGACGATCGACAGCGTCCGCAGCACGATGGGCATCGCCTTCACCAGGCCGCGACCGAACCGTTGCGACCCCTCTGAGTCGCGCTGGGCCAGGCTCAGCCCGATGTCGTCCATCTTGACGATGAGTGCCACCGCGCCGTAGATGAGCGCGGTGATGGCGAGGGCCACGACGACGAGGATGATGGCCCGGTTGAGCACCGGCTCGTCGGTCACCTCGTTGAGCGCGATGACCATGATCTCGGCGGAGAGGATGAAGTCGGTCCGGATGGCGCCCGAGGTGACCTTCTTCTCCGCCTCCGGGCCCTGCTCGACCGCAGGCTCGTCGTGGGCGGAGTCGTGCCCGACGCCGAGCCACTCCAGCACCTTGTGGGCGCCCTCGTAGGAGAGGTAGCAGCCGCCCAGCATGAGGATCGGGGTCAGCAACCAGGGGACGAAGATGCTGAGCAGCAGGACCGCGGGGACGATGAAGAGCAGCTTGTTGCGGACCGACCCGAGGGCGATCGTCTTGATCATCGGCAGCTCACGGCTGGGGTCGACGCCGGTGACGTAGCGCGGGGTGACCGCGGCGTCGTCGACGATGACCCCGGCGGCCTTGGCGCCCGCGCGGCCTGCGGCGCCGCTGATGTCGTCGACGGACGCGGCGGCGATGCGGGCGAGGGCCGCGATGTCGTCGAGCAGGGCGGCGAGGCCGGCGGCCATCAGGTCACCTTTCGGGGCAGGAGTCGGTCGGCGTCAGGGTACCGCTACGGCGGTGCCCGACGCCGCACGACGTGGACGTGCGCGCACGCTGCATACCCCGCCCCCGACGCCGGCCGACCCGCGCCCCGACGCAACCTGAGCAGAGAAAGATGCCCGAGTCGGGGGTTGCAGCCACTGCCTGGGCGGCCTTTCTCTGCTCAGGAGGCGAGGAGGGCCGGTCGGGCCGTCAGGAGAGCCGCTCGATGACCATGGCCATGCCCTGGCCGCCGCCCACGCACATCGTCTCCAGGCCGAACTGCCCGTCGTGGGTCTGCAACGCGTTGATGAGGGTGGTGGAGATGCGGGCGCCGGTCGATCCGAAGGGGTGGCCGAGGGCGATCGCGCCGCCGTGGACGTTGAGCCGGTCCTCGTCCATGCCGAGCGCGTCGGAGGAACCGAGCACCTGCACCGCGAACGCCTCGTTGATCTCGTAGAGGTCCATGTCGGTGATGCTCATGCCGGCGCGGGCGAGCGCCTGCCGGGAGGCCTCGACGGGCCCCAGCCCCATGATCTCGGGGGACAGCGCCGACACCCCGGTGGAGACGACGCGGGCCAGCGGGGTGAGACCCAGCTCGGCGGCGCGGGTGTCGCTCATGACGACGAGGGCCGCGGCGCCGTCGTTGAGCGGGCAGCAGTTGCCCGCGGTGACGGTGCCGCCCTCGCGGAACACGGGCTGCAGCTGGCTGACCTTCTCCAGGGTCACCCCGGGGCGGGGCCCGTCGTCGGTGCTGACGACGGTGCCGTCGGCCAGGGTGACCGGCGCGATCTCGCGGGCGAAGACGCCGTCGGCGATGGCCTGCTCGGCGCGGTTCTGGCTGCGGACCCCCCACTTGTCCTGGCGCTCGCGGGAGATTCCGAGGGAGGTGGCGACGTTCTCGGCGGTCTGGCCCATGGCGATGTAGGCGTCCGGCAGCAGGCCGTCCTCGCGCGGGTCGGTCCAGGTCTCGTTGGAGGCGGCCATCGCCTGGGTGCGCTCGACCGCGTCGGCGAACAGCGGGTTGCGCCACGCCTCCTTGCCGCCTCCGGCGCCGGAGAAGTCGGCGTACCGGGAGACGCACTCGACCCCGGCGCTGATGAAGACGTCGCCCTCCCCGGCCTTGATGGCGTGCATCGCCTGGCGCGTGGTCTGGACCGAGCTGGCGCAGAACCGGTTCACCGTCGAGCCGGGCACCGAGTCCAGCCCGAGCAGCACGCTCACGACCCGGGCCATGTTGAAGCCGTGCTCGCCCCACGGCTCGGCGCACCCGAGGTAGAGGTCGTCCACCGTGGTCGGGTCGAGCGCGGGCACCTGCTCCAGGGCCGCGCGGATCACCCCGACGGCGAGGTCGTCCGGGCGCACGGTGGTCAGCGACCCCTTGAACGCGCGGCCGATGGGGGTGCGGGCGGCGGCGACGATGACGGCCTCAGCCATGGTGTCCTCCTTGACGCGAGCGGTATGCCGTGAGTCTAGGTGAGCGCTGCGGCGCCGCCGGGGGAGAGGTCGGGGCCGTGCCGCTCCCCGTGCCGCGCACGCCCCACCGAGCGCCGTGAGTGGTTGCCGTCGAGTGCACCGGTCGTGCCCCGATCACGGCCGACGAGGCGACAGGACCGCTGCAGTCGCGCGCGGCTCAGAGGCGACTGAGGCCCTCGTCGATGGTCACGGTCGGCCGCCAGTCGAGGACCTCGCGGGTGCGGCGCTGGTCGAACCAGTGCGCCGTCGAGAGCTGCTCCGCCAGGAAGCGGGTCATCGGCGGCTGCGTGATGGTCGGCACCCCGGGCACCCGTCCGGACAGCGCGGTCGCGCCCTCCACGGCGGCACCCAGCCCCCAGGCCAGGGGCGTGGGCAGGTGCAGACGCGGGGCGGGGGCGCCCACGGCCCGGCAGATGTCCCCGACGAGCTCACCGATCGGCCGCGGCTCACCGTTGGTGACCACCAGGGCCTGACCGCGGGCGACGTCGATGCGCTCCAGAGCAGCCACCAGGGCCGAGGCGGCGTTGTCGACGTAGGTCGTGTCCACCAGCGCGGTCCCCGTGCCCACGAGGGCCAGCCGCCCCTGCCGGGCGCGCTCGGCGATGCGGCCCACGAGCTGCGTGTCGCCCGGTCCCCAGACCAGGTGCGGCCGGACGGCGGTGGTCGGCAGCGCGTCGGAGTCCGCCTCCAGGGCGAAGAGCTCGGCCGCCGCCTTGGTGCGTGCGTAGTGCCCGCGCGCCCGCATCGGCGTGGCCGGGCCGGCGCCGGCCCCGATGAGGGACCGCCCGGTGTGCGCCACCGAGGGGGAGCTGACCTGCACCAGCCGCCCGCCGCCCTGGGCCCGCAGCCCCTCGATGACCCGGCGGGTGCCCCGCACGTTGATGTCGACGAAGTCGCGCCACGCCCCCACGACGTCCACCTTCGCGGCGAGGTGGACCACGGCGTCCTGGCCGGTGACCGCACGGTAAACGGCATCGGCGTCCCGGATGTCCCCGAGCAGCTCGCGGTGCCGCCCGCCGCTCGGGCGGCGCTGCATGACGGTGACCTCCCAGCCGCGCGCGGCCAGCAGGTCGGCCACGGCACCGCCGAGCATGCCGCTGGCGCCGGTCACCAGCACCCGGCCAGGTGACGGCCCGCTCATCAGCGGCTCCTCGTGCGGGGGGCCCCGCCGCGCCGACGGCGACGCCCGCCGTGCAGGACACCCTCGGCCCAGCCCGCCAGGGCGGTGCGGTCGACCTTGCTCGCGTGGCGCACGTCCACCGGGAGCCACTCGCGCACCAGGACGGCGGCCACCGGGACCCCGGCCGCGGCCCGGGCCCGTGCCGCCAGCTCCGGCGCGGCCAGGGCGGCAGACCCATGGGGTGCCCCGGTGGCGCGGGCCAGGGGCCCGCCCCGCTCGGTGGGGACCAGCACGAGGACGACGAGCTGGGTGCCGGCGGGCCCGACGCCCACCACGGCCACGTCGGCTACCCCGTCGAGCCTGCGCACGCGCTCCTCGACGGGGTAGGGCGTCACCGGCCCGGCAGGCGTCGTGACGACGTGCGCGAGCCGGCCCTCCACCCAGAGCCGGCCCTGGTCGTCCAGGCTGCCGACGTCGCCGGTGCGGTGCCACCCCGCGGGCCGGGCGCTGCGCTGCTGCGCGCCCCAGCGCCGGTCGTACCGGTCCTTGACGTGCGGGCCACGCACCACGATCTCCCCGGCCACCCCCGGGGCGGTCTGCAGGTCCTCGGCCGGCACGCCCAGGGGGTCGAGGACCGCGATCCCGACCTCGACACCCGGCACCGGGCGCCCCACGCAGACCCCGGCCCCCGGGTGCTCACCGTCGGTCCCGGCCCCCGGACCCGCGGCGGGGCCCGGTGCGGTCGGGTCGTGGGTCGCGACCGGGAGCGCCTCGGTCATGCCGTAGGGGGTCTGCGTCTGTGCGCCCGGCAGGACCGCGCGCACCTCGTGCAGCAGGTCGGTGGGCACCGGGGCGCCCGCGGAGAGCACCAGCCGGGGGCGGGCGAGAACCTCGCGCTCCGCGGCGGTCAGCGACCCCGCGGTCGCGACGACGTTGCGCAGCGCGGCCGGGGCCGCGAAGACCATGCTGGCCCCGACCGCCTCGACGGCCCGGGCCAGCGCCGCGGCGGTGAGGGTGTGCGGGGCGGTGACGTCCATGTCCGGCACTGCGCTGGGCAGCCCGAGCGCCGGGCCGTAGAGCGCGAACGGGGCGAACGCCGCGACGAAGCGCTCCCCGGGGCCGAAGCCGAAGGTGTCGCGGAGCAGGGCCACCTGGGCGCCGAGCGCCCGCCGCGTGTAGACGACGCCCTTGGGCGGCCCGGTCGCGCCGGAGGTGAACAGGACCGCGCCGTCGGCGTCCTCGTCCAGACCCTCCGGCAGGGGGCCGTCGCTGCGGGCTCCCTCGGCGGCGAGCCCGGCGAGGGCGGTGCCCGCACCGTCCACCCGGATGCGCTGCCCCGGCACCCGCGTCGGCGCGGCCGGCGCGAGCGCGGGTGCGACCCCGACGACGTGCCGCGGGCCGGCGCCGCGCAGCGCGGCCCCGAGGCGGCCCAGGCCGAGCCCGGCGTCGGCGATGACCACGACCGCGCCGAGGCGCCACACGGCATACACCACGGTGGTCAGGTCGATGCCCGGGGGCACCAGCACCGCCACCCGGTCACCCGGGCGCACGCCACGCCCGGCGAGACCGCGTGCCACGGCCTCCACGCGCTCGCCGAGCTCACCGAAGGTCACCCGCCGCGGCTGGGCGCCACCGAGCTCGACGACCGCCGTCTCGTCCGGACGGCTGCGGTCCACCCTCACCGGCACGGTGGCCACACCTGCTGGGCGGGGCGAGCCGTCCCGGTCGCCGGTCGCCTCGCGCCGGGGGCTCGACCGGTCGTCCCGCGTGCCTCCCGCGCCCTCACCCGGCCCCGGGACGTGCTGCTGCGCCCACTCCCAGACCGTCCCCACGGCCTCGGGGCTGTCCTCGAGCACGAGGTGCGAGGCGGTGGGGCACACGTGCACGTCGGCGTGCGGCAGCCGCTGCACGAGGTCCTCGAGGTAGCGCTGCGAGAAGACCGGGTCCCGCGGGCCCCACACGAGCAGCGCGGGCACGTCGAGCCCGCGCACGCCCTCGGCGACGGCGTCGAGCGCGGGCCGGCTGGGGTGGTCGTCCTCGAACGGTATGTCGCGCACGAAGTCCGCGACGGCGTCCCGCCGGCGGGCGCTCGCGTAGGGAGCGGCGAAGGCGTCGCGGACGTCCCTGGGCAGCGCGGGCCGCGACAGGGCCGTGGTGGCCCGGACGAAGGCGGGCGTGGTGCGGCAGACCCGGGCGAGGAGCATCGGGGCGCGGGCGAGCCGGATCACCGCCGGCGCGGCGTGCTCGACCGGCTGGTGGACCGCGGTGTTGGTCAGCACCACGGCCGCCAGGTCGTCGCGGTGCGCCAGCGCCCAGCCGAGGCCGACCGGCCCTCCCCAGTCGTGCACGAGCGCGACGACCGGACCGGTGAGCCCGAGGGCGTCGGTGAGCCCGCCGAGGTCGTCCACCCGCTGCGCCAGGGTGCGCGGGCGTCCCGGGCGCTCGGACCAGCCCATCCCGAGCTGGTCGACGGCCACCACCCGCCACCCCGGCGGGGCCTGCTCCAGGACCCGGCGCCACAGGTAGGACCAGGTCGGGTTGCCGTGCACCGCGAGCACCGTGCCGCGCACCGGGGTGCCGGCGGCCTCCAGCAGCGGGCCGTTGTCGAGCACGTGCCAACGGCGGGTCATCCCGTCGGCGTCCGGGGCGAGGACCACCCGGGACCAGCGCGGGTCCACCCCCGGGAACGCGGTCCCGGGCAGCCCCACCTGGTCGTGGGCCGACCGGCGGGCCCGGTCGTGGGCGGACAGGCGGGGGGTGCGGGCGGGCGTGGGCACGGCTGCCTGCCTCAGCTCACCAGTCGATCTCGACGCACGTCATGTTGAGCCCGGAGCCGATGCCCATCATGAGGACGCGGTCCCCGCGCTCGAGGGAGGCGGTCTCCTTGGCCAGGGTGATCGCCACCGCGGCCGGGCCGACGTTGCCGTAGGTGGGGAAGGTCAGGGGGATGCGGGACTGGTCCAGCCCCAGCGACTCGGCCGTCTTGCTGGTGTGCACCTGCGAGACCTGGTGGACGATGTAGCGGTCCATGTCGCTCCAGTCGAACTCCTGAGCGGCGTCCGCCCACAGCTCCTTGGCGAGGCCCATGCCGGCCACGAGCAGGCCCTGCGCGTCGGTCCGCATCTCGGTGAAGTCGCCGATGCACAGCTCGTGGTGCTCGGTCGCGGCCCGGGTGACGCCCCCGACGACGCGGTGGCCCTCGGGGTGCTCGCTCGCCCGGCCGAGCAGCATGGCCGCGGCGCCGGATCCCAGGGTCAGGGTGGCGAACTGGCTGACGATGTCCTGCGCCGTGGCGTCCTCGCCGGACAGCCGCTCCAGCGTCCGCTCCTGCGGCGTCCGCGAACCCTCGCCGCACACGACCAGCGCGTAGTCGATCTGGCCGGCGTCGATCATCGTGGCGGCGAGCTGCATACCGTTGACGAAGCCGAGGCAGGCGTTGGTGAGGTCGAAGTTGAGGCAGGCGGTCGGCAGCCCCAGCGCCTGGTGGATCGAGACCGCGATCGAGGGCTCGAGGTGCTCCCGGCTGACCGAGGTGTTGATGAGGAGGCCGACGCGGCCGGGGTCGACCCCGGCCTGCTGCATCGCCTCCTGCGCCGCCTGCACGGCCCCGTCGACGAAGGTCTGGTCCTCGCGCCACCACCGTCGTTCCGAGATGCCGGCCAGCTTGGCCAGCATGCCGGGGCGCAGCCCGTTGCGGGTGTAGGAGTCACCGATCACCTCGTCGAACTCGGCCGAGGTCTTGACGACCGGGGCATCGACAGCGGTGACGGACAGCACGGCGGTGTCGCGGTGCCGGAAGGTGGCGTTGCCGGTCACGTGGTGGTTCCTGCATTCTGCTGGAGGGTCTGGACAGACGACCATTCGACCACAGCACCGCGGGCTGGGCAGAACCGACGGGCGCCGTGTGCCACGATGGTGCTACCACGACGGTCGCTGGGGCCGGCATCGCAGGAAGGGTGAGGACAGATGGGCACCACGAGGACGCGCCTGGGCGCGGTCGTCAGCGCAGGGATCCTGGGTCTCGGTCTCACCGCGTGCGCCGGGGACGCGGAGGAGGGGGCGGCGAGCTCGCCGGAGACGGCCGCGGAGAGCACGCAGGACTCGGCGGCGCAGACCGAGGACGAGGCGGCCGCCGAGGACACCGCGACCGAGTCCGAGGACGACGGCGGGGAGGCCGCCGAGGGCGAGGAGATCCCGGTCGAGGACTTCCTGGCGATGCTGCAGGAGCCCGGCGAGGACACCCTCTCGAGCTACACGCTGACGATGGACATGCAGGCCGACGGACAGGCCGTCCAGGCCGACGGCGCGGTGGACCTCGGTGGGGACGAGGCAGCCATGCAGATGATGATGTCGATGCCGGAGATGGGGGAGCTGGAGATGATCACCGTCGACGGCGAGCTCTACCTCGCCATGCCGGGGGTCACGCCGGAGGGCATGTACATGCGGGCCGGGGAGGACGTCCTCGGCCAGGCCGCGGCGATGGAGGACATCGATGTCTCCACGCAGTGGGAGGCGTGGGAGGAGGGCGCCCAGCAGGTCGTCTTCCTCGGTGACGAGGACGTGGACGGCACCGAGATGGGCCACTACCAGGTCACCGTCGACCCGCAGGCGATCGCCGAGGCCGGCGGTGAGGACGCCGCGGCGATGACCCAGGCGGTCGGGGACGAGCCGGTCGTCTACGACGTGTGGCTGGACGACGACAACCTCATGCGGCAGCTGAGCTTCGAGCTCGAGGGCATGACCGCGGAGATGATGATGGACAACTGGGGCGAGCCGCAGGAGATCGAGGCGCCCCCGGCCGACCAGGTCATGGAGATGGGCGACCTGGGCGGCACGCCGGGCACCGACGGCTGACCACGACCCGCCCCGCACGACGGGCCGCCCCCTGCTCGGGGGCGGCCCGTCGTGCGTCCGGGGAGCGGTGCGCGACGTCTGGTGGACCGCCGTGTGAACGACGTGTGAACCCTTGCCGATCCGGGCCGATCTGGTGCTCGGGGTGCCCTCGGCCGGGGCAGACTGGCGGTGTCGGCACGTCGAGACGAGGAGTGGTCATGACCTCTGGGTGGGTGCCTGTGCGGGTCGTCCGCTGGCCCGCGCAGCAGCAGGACCGGGAGTGGTGCGCGCAGCGGGCCCTGCCCTGCCTGCTGCTGGTCTCCGAGGGTGCTGCGCCGCCGCAGCCCGGGCCGGCCGAGGCCGTGCTGCCCGCCACCGCGGACGAGGCTGCCGTCACCGCCGCCGTCGACGAGCTCGCCTGGCGCGGCCCGGTCCGTGCCGCCC
>NZ_SDVA01000070.1 GCF_004153545.1 Serinicoccus sediminis
GGGGGGGCGGGCGGCGGGCGGGGCGGGGTGGGGCGGAGGGTGGGAGGGGGGGGGGGAGGGGGGGGGGGGGTGGGGGGGGGGGGGGGGGGGGGGGCGGGGGTGGGGGGGGGGGGGGGGTGGGGGGCGGGGGGGGGGGGGGGGGGGGGGGGGAGGGCGGGGGGGGGGGGGGGGGGCGTGGGGGGGGGGGGGGGGGGGTGGGCGGGGGGGGGGGGGGGGCGGGGGGGGGGGGGGGGGGGGGGGGGGGGCGGGGCGGGGGGGGGGGGGGCGCGCGGGGGGGGGGGGGGCACCCGGGGCGGGGTCGGTGGGGGGGTCGGCGCGGGCGGCGTCAGCGGGGGGGGCTCCGTGCGGGGCGGGCGGCTGGCGGGGGTGGAGGGGGCGCGGGGCGTCGTCGTCAGCCGCGGCGGGGTCCTGGCCGGGCGGGCGGTGGCCGGCGGGGGCGCGTGCTCGGCGGGCAAGGCGGCGCTGGCCGCCCT
>NZ_SDVA01000071.1 GCF_004153545.1 Serinicoccus sediminis
CGGAGGGGGGGGGTCCGGGGCGGGCGGGGGGGGGGGGGGGGGGGCCGCGGGGGGGGGGGGGGGGGGCGGGGGCGGGGGGGGGCGGGGGGGGGGGCGGGGGGGGGGGGGGGGCGGGCGGGGGGGCGGGGGGGGGGGGGGGGGGGCGGGGGGGCGGGGGGGGGGGCGGGGGGGCGGGGGGGGGCGGGGGGGGGGGGCGGGGGGGCGGGGGGCGGGGGGGGGGGGGGGGGGGGGGGGGGAGGGGGGGGGGGAGGGGGGGGGCTCGGCCCCGGGGCTGGCCGGGGGCGGGGTGGGGGGGGGGGGCCGGCGCACGGGGGGGGGGGGGGCGGTCCTGTGCGAGCGCCGCGTCACGCGCGCCGGCGCGGGGGCCCTCGTCGCCGGGGGGCTGGAGGTCCTGGGCGAACCCGGGCGCGCTCACCCAGTGGGTGGGCTCGGCGGGGGTCGCGAGGGGGGACGACTCACGGGGGGCGAGGAAG
>NZ_SDVA01000072.1 GCF_004153545.1 Serinicoccus sediminis
CCCCCAGGGAGACCCCGCCCGGCCCCTCGCGGAGCCCCCGCCGCACCCCCTCGCGCCCCCTCGCCCGCCAGGCGCTCCCGCCGTCCTCGACGAACATGCCGCTGCTGGACCGGCCCCGCCCGCTCTCGACCCCCCCGTCGCTCCCGTGCACCGGGACCCCCACCCGCCCCGCCCGCACCCCGCCCACGCTCGACTTGCCCCCCCCCGGCCGCCCCCCCAGGACCCCCCCCGCCCCCCCCCCCCGCCCCCCCCCCCCCCCCCGCCCCCCCCCCGCCCCGCCCCCCCCCCCCCCCTTCCCCCCCCCCCCCCCCCCCCCCCCCCCACCTCCCCCCCCCCCCCCCCCCCACCCCCCCGCCCCCCCGCCCCCCCCACGCCCCCCCTCACTCCCCCCCCTCTCCCGCGCCCCTCTCCCCGCCCCTCCCCGCCCCTCCCCTCCTCCCCCCCCCCCACCCACCCACCCACCCCCCCCGCCC
>NZ_SDVA01000073.1 GCF_004153545.1 Serinicoccus sediminis
GGGTGCGGGCGGGGGGTGCGGGCCGGGCGGGTGGGGGGGGGGGGGGGCGGCGCCGGGCGGTCGGGGGGGGGCGGGGGGGGGCGGCGGGGGGGGGGCGGGGGGGGGCGGGCGGGGGGGGGGGGGCGGGGGGGTCGGGGGGGGGGGGGGGGGGGGCGGGGGGGGGGGGCGGGGGGCGGGGCGGGGGGGGGGGGGGGTGGGGTGGGGGGGGGGGGGGGGGCGGGGGGGGGGGGGGGGCGGGGCGGGGGGGGGGGCGCGGGGGGGGGGGGGGGGGGGGGGGGGGGGTGGGGGTGGGGGGGGGGGGGGGGAGGGGGGGGGGGGTGGGGGGGGGGGGGGAGGGGGTGGGGGGGGGGCGACGCGGGGGGGCCGGCGGGGGGACCTGGGCGGGGGGGGGCGGCGGCGTGGGCGCCGCGGGGGGGGGGGGGGGCGGTGGGGCGGCCGCACCGGGGGGCCGCGGGGCGGCGACGGTCCCGCCG
>NZ_SDVA01000074.1 GCF_004153545.1 Serinicoccus sediminis
TGGGGGGCGGCGGTGGCGGGGGGGGGGGCTGAGGGGCGGGCGGGGGGGGGCGACGGGGGGGTGGGGGGGGGGGGGGGGTGGGGGGGGGTGGGGGGCGGGGGGGGGGGCGGGGGTGGGGGGGGGGGGGGCGGGGGGGGGGGCGGGGGGGGGGGGGGGGGCGGGGGTGGGGGGGGGGGGGAGGGGGGGGGGGGGGGGGGGGGGGGGGGGGGTGGGGGGGAGGGGGGGGGGGGGGTGGGGGTGGGGGGGGGGGGGGGTGCGCTCTCAGGGTGTGGCGCATGGGTGGGCTGGAGCAGCCGGGGCGTCGGGGCGGGTGGCCCTGGCGCTCACGGGGCGTCGGCAATGGTGGCCCTGGCAGCCCGCGGGCGTACCCACTGGTGGCGGGTCGGGCCGGTCGGCCGACCGGGGGGTAGCGTGGTGGCATGCTCGTCGCCTTCGCCGTCGCCCCCGCCCAGACCGCGGACGAGTCCGGCT
>NZ_SDVA01000075.1 GCF_004153545.1 Serinicoccus sediminis
GGAGGGGGGGAGACGGGGGGGGGAGGGGGGGGGGGGGAGGGGGGGGCGGGGGGGGGGGGGGGGGGGGGGGGGGGGGGGGAGGGGGGGGGGGGGGGGGGGGGCGGGGGGGGGGGGGTGGGGGGGGGGGGTGGGGGGGGGGGGGGGGGGCGCGGGGGGGGGGGGGGCGGGGGGGGGGTGGGGGGGGGGGGCGGGCGGGGGGGGGGGGGGGGGGGGGGCGGGGGGGGGGGGGGGGGCGCGGGGGCGGGGGGGGGGGGGGGGGTGGGGGGGGTGGGGGGGGGGGGTGGGGGGGGGCGGGGGGGGGGGGGGCGCGCAGGGGGGGACGGCAGCGAACGGGGGGAGGGGCATGGGGGTGAGGGTGCGCGCCGGGGGGACGAGGCGCAGCCGCGGGGGGACGCCGGCCAGGGAGGCGAAGCCGAGGACGGGGACCCAGGAGGCGACCGGCATGGCGCTGGGGAGCACCGGCATACGC
>NZ_SDVA01000076.1 GCF_004153545.1 Serinicoccus sediminis
GGGGCGGGGGGGGGGGGCGTGGGGGGGGAGCGGGGGCGGTGGCGAGGAGGGGGCGTCGGCGGCGGGGGCAGGGCGGTGGGGCGAGGGGGGGGTGGGGGGGGGGTGGGGGGGGGGGGTGGGGGGGGGTGGGGGGGGGGTGGGGGGGGGGGGCGGGGGGGGCGTGGGGGGGGGGGGGGGGGGCGGGCGGGGGGGGGGGGGCGGGGCGGGGGGGGGGCGGGGGGGGGGGGGGGGGGGGGGGGGGGGGCCTGGCGGGGGGGGGCGGGGGCGGGGGCGGGGGGCGGGGGCTGGGGGACGGGGGGGGCGCCGGCGGGGTGGTCGGGGCGGCGTCGGAGGGGGGGGGGGGGGGGGCGGGGGCGGGGGGGGGGGGTGGCCGGCGCGCGGCGGGCGGCATGCGGATCTGCGGGGGCGGGACGGCGGAGGGGGCCCTCTGGCAGGTGGGCGGCGCGCGGCGGCCCGGGGGCAAGGCC
>NZ_SDVA01000077.1 GCF_004153545.1 Serinicoccus sediminis
GGTTGGTCGAATCCATCGCAGATGTGAACATGGTCGCTCTGTCCTGTAAAAATGCATCCGTCGCTACATGCATCTCCGCCTATATGAACCCCGGCGTGGTCCGCCGTTCATGATACAATCGCTCGATCGCCTGCTGGATTTGGCGGAAGAGGTCTACCTTGCGGTACTTCGGTTCCTCTCCTAATCCCAAGGCCAGTCCACGGTAAAAATCCATCACGCCTCCGGTGGATAACGGAAAGTAGACGACATGATACAATGATGGATTCAATGACTCTTTCAGCGCCCGAAGGGCGAACGTCTTGCCCGCCCCCGACTCTCCGATCAACAGCCCGATCCCCCGGGTTCGTTTCACGTACTCCAGCGCCCGCAACGCTTCCTGAAATGACGCCCCTTGATACGCCTCGGACGGGTCTGTTTCTTTCGCAAACGGCTCCCGCGAAAGGGAGTAAAACGATTTATAC
>NZ_SDVA01000078.1 GCF_004153545.1 Serinicoccus sediminis
GGCTGGCCGTGCTGCGAGGCGTCGGGCGGGTGGGGCGGGAGCCCGGTGGGGGGCGGGGGTGGGGGGAGGTGGGGCGAGGCACGCGCGCCAGGGCGGCGCCGGGGGAGTCCTGGTGCGACGGGGGGG
The DNA here is from genome assembly GCF_004153545.1 of Serinicoccus sediminis. Classification (GTDB taxonomy): domain Bacteria; phylum Actinomycetota; class Actinomycetes; order Actinomycetales; family Dermatophilaceae; genus Ornithinicoccus; species Ornithinicoccus sediminis_A. The sequence goes on from NZ_SDVA01000078.1 coordinate 127, forward strand.
GCGCGGGGGGGGGGGGGCGGGGGGGGGGGGGCGGCGGGCGGGGGGGGGGGGGGGGCGGCGCGGGGGGGGGGGGGGGGGGGGGGGCGGCGGGGGGGGGCGGGGGGGGGGGGGCGCGGGGGCGGGGGGGGGGGGGCGGCGGCGGCGGCGGCTCCCGGCAGTGCCGCCGGCTCGGCCGCGGGCGGCGGGGGGCGGGCGGGGGGGTGCGGGCCGCGCTCGGGCGGCAGGGGCAGGTGGACGTGCACGGCGACGCTCGGGCCGGGGTGGCGGGCCCGGGCGGGCGCGGGGCGTGCGGCGGACCCGATGGGCCCGTGGAGCACGACGGCGGTATGCCG
>NZ_SDVA01000079.1 GCF_004153545.1 Serinicoccus sediminis
GGGGGGGCGGCGGGGTGGCAGGGGCGGGGGGGTGGCGCGGCGGGCGGTCGGGTGGGGCCGGTGGCGGGGGGGCGGCGCGGGCCCGGGGGTCCGCGGGGGCGCGGCGCTGCGGGCGGAGGCGTGCCGCGGGGGGTGCGCCGGCTGGGTCGGGGGGGGGGGTGGGGGGGGGCGGGGGGGGGGCGGGGGCGGGGGGGGGGGCGGGGGGGGCGGGGGGGGGCGGGGGGGGGGGGCGGGGGGGGGGGGCGGGGCGGGGGGGGCGGCGGGGGGGGGGGGGGGGGCGGCGGGGGGGGGGGGCGGGGGCGGGCGGGGTGGCGGTGTCCATCGGCGGCGGGGCGAGCCACGAGGGGGGGGCGGTCGGCGGAGGACGGGCGCGCGGGGCGGGGACGCTCGTGGTTGCGGGCCCGGGTCGTGAGCTCGCCGGTGGGCCGGGCCGGGGTGATCGCCCCGTCCACCAC
>NZ_SDVA01000007.1 GCF_004153545.1 Serinicoccus sediminis
GCCAAGGCCGGTGACAACCCGCTGCTGGAGCTCGCGATGGAGCTGGAGCAGAAGGCGCTGGAGGACGACTACTTCGTCGAGCGCAAGCTCTACCCCAACGTCGACTTCTACACCGGGCTGATCTACGAGTCGATGGGCTTCCCCACCGACATGTTCACCGTGCTCTTCGCCATCGGGCGCCTCCCCGGCTGGATCGCGCAGTACCGCGAGATGATCAACGACCCCGCCACCAAGATCGGCCGCCCGCGGCAGGTCTACGTCGGCGAGGGCGAGCGCGACTACACGCCGGTGGACCAGCGCGGCTGAGCGCCGCTCAGCCCACCTCGACGACGACGGTGGTCGGCGACGACGTCGCCGCCCCGTCGTCGTCCGCGTCCGAGGACCACGTCCCGGACGAGCGGGTCCACGTACGCCCCTGCACCTGCACCCGGACCACGTCCTCGGCCTCCGCGTGGCTCACCGCCCAGGTCGCGACGGCCCAGGCGCGCGCGGGGTCCCGGGCCTCCAGCAGCAGCAGCCGCCCGTCCGCGCGGCCGTCCACCCCCAGCTGGGTGGCCGCCTTGTCGGCGACCCCCTGGGCCGACCCGGTCCCGGCGCCACGGCCGAGCCGGCAGTCGAGCCGGGTCGCCGACCCCTCCTGCCCGGTGAGGATCGAGGCCAGGACGCGCCCCTCCCACTCGTGGTCGGCATACGCGTCGGGGAAGGCGCTGCGCTGCACCTCCTGGGCGACCTCGGTGACGACGCCCTGGTCCCACCCGCTCACCTGCACGAGCGCGTCGTAGAAGGCGTTGCTCGAGTAGACCGGGTCGGTCACCTGCTCGACGGTGCCCCAGCCCTGGCTGGGGCGCTGCTGGAACAGGCCCTGGCTGTCGGCGTCGCCGTAGCGCAGGTTGCGCAGCTTGCTCTCCTGGATGGCGGTGGCCAGCGCGATGCTCGCCGCCCGCGGCGGGAGGTCGCGCTGCACCGCGACCGCAGCGATGGTCGCGGCGTTCGCCGCCTGCTCGGGCGTGAGCCGCACCTCCCGGTCCGCCGCGACGAAGGTGCACCGGGCGGGCGCCAGCTCGGTGGCCGCCCACCGGGTGCCCAGGACGGCGCCGGTCGCGGTGAGACCGACCGCCAGCGCGGGCACGAGGAGGCGGGCGGCGACGGATCGGGGCACCCGGCCAGTCTAGGAGCCCGCGCCAGGGCCGCCCGGGACCCTCGCGTAGGGTCGGCCGGGTGACGCGCCGTGACTACCACAAGGGGCCGGTGACCCTCCGGGGCACGCAGGTGCCGCGGACGACGACCGACCAGCGACTGCTCGACGACCACGGGCCGGCGGACTGGGTCCACTCCGACCCGTGGCGGGTGATGCGCATCCAGGCCGAGTTCGTCGAGGGCTTCGGGGCGCTGGCGGAGATCGGCCCCGCCGTGGCCGTCTTCGGGTCGGCCCGCATCCCGGTGGACCACCCCTACTACGCCTGGGGTGAACGGGTCGGCCGTGCCCTCGTGGAGGCCGGCTACGCCGTCATCACCGGCGGGGGACCGGGGGCCATGGAGGCGGCCAACAAGGGCGCCGCCGCGGCGGGCGGCACCTCGGTCGGTCTCGGCATCGAGCTGCCCTTCGAGACGGGCCTCAACGACCACGTCGACCTCGGCGTCAACTTCCGCTACTTCTTTGTCCGCAAGACGATGTTCGTCAAGTACTCCGAGGGCTTCGTCGTGCTGCCCGGCGGCGTGGGGACGCTGGACGAGCTCTTCGAGGCGGTCACCCTCATCCAGACCGGCAAGGTCACCAACTTCCCCATCGTGCTGCTCGGCCGCGACTACTGGTCGCCCCTGCTCGGGTGGCTGACGTCGACGCTGCTGGCCGAGGGGATGATCTCCGCGGCCGACCTGGACCTGCTCCAGGTCACCGATGACGTGGACGAGGCCGTCCGGTGGGTCCGGGCCCACCGCGAGCACCGCGCGGCACCGGAGCACCGCGACGTCTGAGGGCGTCGGGCCCGGTGTCGGGTCCGGCGGTCCCGCCGTGCCATGATCGGTGCCGTGATCATCCTCGGGGTCGTCTGCGCGGTGATCGCCCTCGGCGCCGTGCTGGCGTGGGCGGTCACCCGGCAGGAGGTGCCCGGAGTGGGCCCCGCCGTCGGCACGCAGTCCGCGCGCGGCCTGCCGTCCGGCCCGGTCGGGCCGGACGCGGTGCGAGCGCTCCGCTTCGACCCGGCGGTGCGCGGCTACCGCATGGAGCAGGTCGACGAGGTCCTGGCCCGGCTGTCCGACGAGCTGGGCGAGCGGGACGCCGAGATCACCAGGCTGCGGGACGGGACGGCCGGGGGCGCGGAGGAGCGGCCGGACCTGACGGCGGAGGGGCGACCGTGAGCGACGCGCGTGCGCAGGACCTGACGGTCGGCCCGGACGGGGTCCCCCGGTGCGGGTGGCCCGGCCTCCACCACGCCGACTACCGCGACTACCACGACCGGGAGTGGGGCAAGCCGGTCCACGGTGAGTCAGCCCTCCTCGAGCGGCTGTGCCTGGAGGGGTTCCAGAGCGGTCTGTCCTGGCTGGTCATCCTGCGCAAGCGCCCGGGCTTCCGGCGCGCCTTCGCCGGGTTCGACGCCGAGGTGGTCGCCGACTACACCGAGGACGACGTCCAGCGGCTGCTGACCGACGAGTCGATCGTCCGCAACCGGCGCAAGATCGAGGCCACCATCGCCAACGCCCGCGCGACCCTCGCGCTGCGCGAGCACGGCGGTCTCGAGGAGCTCATGTGGACGCACGCCCCGGAGCCGACGCCCCGGCCGCGCCACTTCGCCGACGTCCCCACCCAGACGGCCGAGTCCGAGCTGCTCGCCAGGCGGCTGCGCAAGGCCGGGTTCGAGCAGGTCGGGCCCACGACGCTGTATGCCGCGATGCAGGCCTGCGGCCTGGTCGACGACCACCTCGTCGGCTGCTTCCGCGCCGGGTCGTCGCGCTCCGGGGTCCGGCCGACGGAGATGCGCGCCACCTCATGACCGTCGCCGCCGCGACGCCGGCGGTGGGCCGGCGGCCCGACCTGCGCTTCCTCGGGGCGGTCGTGCTCCTGTGGACCGTGCTGCGGGTCGTCAGCGGGGTCATCCTCGTGCGGCTGGCCCACGACTACCAGGACCCGTCGGTGTACGACGACCCCGGCGTCGGGCTGTACTTCCAGTTCGCGACCCTGTGGGACGGGCAGTGGTACGAGCGGATCGCCACCGAGGGGTACCCCGACCGGCTGCCTGTCGGGTCCGACGGCCTCGTCCGGCAGAACCCGTGGGCGTTCTACCCGACCTTCCCGCTGCTGGCCCGCGGCGTCATGGCCCTCACCGGGTGGCCGTTCGCGGTCGCCGGTCCGGTGGTCGCGACGGTGCTGGGGTATGCCGCTGCGCTCGTCGTGGCCGGGCTGCTGCGCGACCGTGTGGGGCCGGCCGGGGCGCTGGCCGGGGTGGCCCTGCTGGGCGCCTACCCCAGCTCGCCCACCTTCCAGGTCGCCTACACCGAGTCGCTCGCCCTGCTGGTCCTCGCGGGCGCGCTCTGGCTGCTCGTGCGCGAGCGGTGGTGGGCCGCGGGCGTGGTCGCGCTGCTCACCGGGCTCGCGCGACCGGTGGCCCTGCCCCTCGGTCTGGTGGCGCTCGTGGTCGTCGTGGCGCGGTGGCGACGGCGCGGGACGGACCCGCTGCACCCGCGGGACTACCTGGCGATGGGGGCCGCCCTCGTGGGGTGCGGGCTGGCGGGGCTGGTCTGGCCGGCGGTGGCCTGGCTGCGGACGGGGCGGGCGGACGCCTACACGGCGACCATGTCCGCGTGGCGCGGGGGCGAGGAGGTACGGCCCTTCCTGCCGAGCATCGAGCGGGCCCAGTGGCTGTGGGGCGACCTCACCGGGCTGCTCGTCCTGGCAGCCGGCTGCGGCCTGCTGGTGCTGGCGGTGGTCGGGCCGTGGGCGGCGGGGCTGGGGCTGGCCCTGCGCACCTGGTGCCTGGGGTACGCGTTCTACCTGCTCGCGGCGCTGGACCCGTGGACCAGCCTCTACCGCTACCTCATGCTGCTGTTCCCGCTGTTCGTGGTGATGGCCGGCGCGGGCTGGGCGCCGGGCACGTCCCCGCAGCCCCGTTGGCTGCTGGTCCTGCGCACCACGGTCCTGGCCGCGCTCATGGTCGGCTGGCAGGTCTGGTGGGGGTGGTACCTCTTCCGGTTCGAGCCCCCGAGCGACTACCCGCCGTGACCGTCCGCCCGGGTGCCGCCGGACGCCCGGTTCGCCGTGACGGGCGGCTCAGCGACCGGAGAAGACCGGCTTCTCCTTGGCCAGGAACGCGTCCACGGCCGCGCGGTGGTCCGCGCTCGTGCCGGTGCGGGCCATGAGGGTCTCCTCGACCTCCAGGGAGTCGGCGAGCCCGTGGCCGGCGGAGAACGCCACGGCCCGCCGCACGGCGCCGTAGGCCAGCGTGGGGCCGGCCGCCAGCCGCCGCGCCACGTCCATCGCCCGCGGCAGGAGCTCCTCGTCGGGCACCACCTCGGTGGCCAGCCCGAGCCCCAGCGCCTCCTCGGCGGGCACCGTCCGCGGGAAGAGGAGCAGCTCCTTGGCCCGCGCGGTGCCGACCAGGCGGGGCAGCGACCAGGACGTGCCCGAGTCGCAGGACAGCGCGATCCCGGTGAAGGCGAGGTTGAAGCCCGCCGAGGCCGCGACGTAGCGCAGGTCGCAGGCGAAGGCGAAGGCGGCCCCGGCGCCCGCCGCCACCCCGTTGACCGCGGCGACCACCGGCTTGTCCATCGTCGCGAGCAGCTCGACGACGGGGTTGTAGTGCTCGGCCACGGTCCGCCACAGGGCCTCGGCGTCCTGGCCCAGCAGGCTGACGTGCTCCTTGAGGTCCTGGCCGACGCAGAAGGCCCGGCCCGACCCGGTGAGGACGACGCACCGGACCTCCGGGTCGCCCGCGACCGTCCGGAGCGCGTCGAGCAGGGCCTCCTTCGTGGCGACGTCGAGGGAGTTCATGGCGTCCGCGCGGTCGAGCCGGACGACGGCGACACCGCTCCCGGCGTCGTGGTCCACGTGGACGGGGGAGGCGGCGCTGCTCATCGTCCCAACCTAGCGTCTGGTCTCGGCGAGCACGTCATCGACGTAGCGGTCGGCGGCCGGGGCCAGGGCGGCCGCCCGGTCGAGGAAGTGGCGGCGCGCGCGGTGTCCCGGCCAGTCGCGCGGCAGCACCTCCGGCGGCAGGTCCGGGTCCTGGAAGAGGAAGCGCCGCCACGCGTGGACCAGCACGGTGCGCTCCCGGTACGCGACCTGCGGACCCAGCCCGGCGACGGCGGGGGAGGCGTCGAGGGCCTGCTCGAACCTGCGGTGCTCCCCGGCCAGCGCGTCCAGGTCCCACACCCGGGCGGCGAGGCCGGCGGCGTCCTGGGCCGGCTCCAGCCGACCGTGCACCGCTACCCAGCCGACCTCGAGGGGCTCCAGCGACGGCTCGAGCTCGGGGCTGGGACGGGGGCTGACCCAGCCGCCCGAGCCCCACCGGCCGTAGCCGAGGTAGGTCATGGTCCGCGCCACCTGCTCGCGGCGTCGACGGTCGCCCCCCGAGTCGACGTGCACCAGGTGCCACCGGCCGTCCCAGGCGGGCGGTCCCGGGGCGTAGACCCGGTCGTGGGCCCGCTCCCAGCGGTGGCGCGCGCGGGGCGTCGCGGCATACCCCCGCACCCCCTCCTCGGAGTGCGCCTCGAGCCAGCCCTGGGCCACGAGCCGGGAGATGGCGGTGCGGGTCGCGGGGCCCGCGACGTCGACCGTCCCGGTCAGCGCGAGGACCGCGGAGACCGGGGCCCACCAGCCACGTCGTCGCAGGTGGTCGCCGAAGAGGTCGACGACGGCGGAGCGGGCGTGCACGGGGACAGTGTGCCGCACGAGGGTCCACCCCGATTAGGCGCGCCGTCGGGGAGGGGGAATAATACGGTGGGTATGTCTCCGTCGACACCGCGGCGGAGGAGCGGCGCAGCCGCGCCACGAGGAAGGGCAACCATGGCAGCTATGAAGCCCCGCACCGGGGACGGTCCGCTGGAAGTGACCAAGGAGGGGCGCGGCATCGTCCTGCGCATGCCTCTGGAGGGTGGTGGCCGGCTCGTCGTCGAGATGAACGCCGAGGAGGCGAGCGCTCTCGGCGACGCCATCAAGGACTGCGTGGGCTGACCCCCGCCGCGCTGCAGGAGAGCCCCTGGACGTCCCGTCGTCCGGGGGCTCCCGCGTGTCTCAGCGCTTGACCGCGACGAACAGCCCGTCGCCCACCGGGAGCAGGACGGGGACCAGCCCGTCCTCCTCGCGCAGGCTCTTCCCGAGGTCGCGCAGGACGGTCGTCGTCTCGTCGCGGGCCGCCGGGTCCGCGACCCGGTCGTGCCACAGCATGTTGTCGAGGACGAGCAGCCCGCCCGGCCGGAGCAGCCGCAGCGCGGCCTCGGCGTAGACCGGGTAGCCGTCCTTGTCCGCGTCGACGAGGACCAGGTCGTAGGCGCCGTCGGTGAGCCGGCCGAGGACGGCGGCCGCCTCACCGCTGATGACGCGGGTGCGCTGCGGGGGGATGCCGGCCGCGGCATACGCCTCCCGGGCCGCGCGCTGGTGCTCCGGGTCGTTGTCGATCGTCGTGAGGATGCCGTCGCGCGCCATCCCCTGCAGCAGCCACAGGCCCGAGCTCCCGGCGCCGGTGCCGACCTCCACCACGTGGGTGGCCCGCACCGCCGCGGCCAGCAGGCGCAGCGTGGCGCCGGCCCCGTTGCCGAGCGGGGTCGCGCCGAGCTCCTCGCCGCGTCGCTGGGCCGACTCGATGACGGGGTGGGGAGCGATGAAGTCCTCGGCGTAGGCGACCGAGGATGCCTTGGGTGCTGCCATGCGCGTAGCCTATCCCGCCCGTCCCGTCCAGCCTCCTCCCAGCCGGACCTGGAACCGTGATGGCTATGTCGACGCCGGACTGGGTCCCCCCGAGCTGGGAGGAGATCGTGCGTGAGCACTCGCCCCGGGTCTACCGGCTGGCCTACCGGCTGACCGGCGACCCGCACGAGGCGGAGGACCTCACGCAGGACGTCTTCGTGCGCGTCTTCCGGTCCCTCGACTCCTACCGGCCCGGGACCTTCGAGGGGTGGCTGCACCGGATCACCACCAACCTCTTCCTCGACAAGATGCGTCGACGTCAGCGGATCCGCTTCGACGCTCTCACCGAGGAGCTGTCCGCCCGGCTGCCGCTGCGGGCCACCGGCACCGACCCCGAGCAGGTCTACGCCATGACCCACCTGGACGGCGACATCCAGGCGGCTTTGAACGCCTTGCCGCCGCAGTTCCGGGCGGCGGTCGTGCTGTCCGACATCGAGGGCCTCTCCTACGAGGAGGTCGCCCAGACGCTGGGCATCAAGATGGGCACCGTGCGCTCACGCATCCACCGGGGACGCGCGCTGCTGCGGCAGTCCCTGGAGCACCGGCGGCCCACCCGTGGGCTGCGGCCCAGCGCCGCCGGGCTCGGTCGCCCGGCCGCCGCGCTCGGCTGAGGCCCGCGCTGGCAGAATCCCTGGGTATGACCGACCCCACCGTGCACCGCCCCGTCGACGGGGCGGCCCCACCTCCCCCGGCGCCGGTCCCGCGACGTCCCGCCCCGAGGCGCGCGGCGCGGAGGTCGCTGGCCCCGGTGGTGCTCGTCGCGCTGGTCAGCGGAGGCCTCGGTGGGCTCGGTGGCGCCGTCCTCGCCGACCGCCTCGACCCCGCCCCGGGCGCGGCGCCCGCGGAGCAGGGACAGACAGGGGGGCAGGCGCAGCCGGCCGCCCCCCAGCCGGAACCGACCAGCCCGCCCGACCCTCCGGCGCAGGCCGACGGCACCATCAGCGGCCTGTCGCGTGCGGTCCTGCCCAGCGTCGCCCTCATCTCCATCGGCCAGGACGGCTCCCTCGGGCTGGGGTCCGGCTTCGTCGTCCGCAGCGACGGGTACCTCGTCACCAACCACCACGTCATCGAGGTCGCCGGCGACGGCGACCCGATCGTCGTCGAGCTGCCCGGTCAGGAGCCGCTGGACGCCGAGGTGGTGGGCAGCGAGCAGGCCTACGACATCGCCGTGCTGCGGGTGGACCGGGAGGACCTCACCCCCCTGGCGTTCGCCGACTCCGACGAGGTGCAGGTCGGTCAGACGGTGGTCGCCGTCGGTGCCCCGCTGGGCCTGGACAGCACCGTCACCAGCGGCATCGTCTCGGCGAAGGACCGGCCGGTCGTCGCCGGGGAGACGCAGGAGAGCACCAGCTACATCAGCGCGATCCAGACCGACGCCGCCATCAACCCCGGCAACTCCGGTGGCCCGCTGCTCGACCTGTCGGGCCGCGTCGTGGGGGTCAACTCCGCCATCGCGCAGCTGCCGCAGGCGGGCGGCTTCGGCGGCCGCGCGGGCAGCATCGGGCTGGGCTTCGCGGTGCCCGCGGAGCAGGCCGACCGCACGGCGACCCAGCTCATCGAGACGGGCACGAGCGAGCACCCGGTCATGGGCGTGCTCGTCGACCTCGCCTACACCGGGGAGGGCGCCCGGGTCCGCCGCCAGGTCGCCGGCGAGGAGACCCCCGTGGTCGAGGGTGGTCCGGCCGACCGCGCCGGGGTGCGGCCCGGCGACGTCATCCTCTCGGTCGACGGGACGACCATCCGCGACTCGCAGCACCTCATCGTCGTCCTGCGCTCCTACGCCGTCGGTGACACCGTCGAGATCGAGCTGCGGACCGCGGCCGGCGACGACCGGACGGTCAGCGTGACCCTGGCCGGGTCCGGAGACTAGGTAGGGTGACGGCGTCGACGCGACCACCCGCACGGGGTGGTCCACGGAGCGGAGGAGCGGCGTGATCGGCAACTTCGCGGGCGGCGAGATCCTGCTGCTGGTCCTGGCCGCTCTCATCATCCTCGGTCCGAGCCGCCTGCCGGGGTATGCCGCCAAGCTCGGGCAGGGCGTGCGCTACCTGCGGGACCTCGCCGAGGGCGCCAAGGGGCAGCTGCGCGACGAGCTCGGCCCCGGCTTCGACGACATCGACTGGCAGCAGCTGGACCCGCGGCAGTACGACCCGCGGCGCATCGTGCGGGAGGCGCTCAGCGAGCCCCGTCCCGGTGCGAGGCCCTCGGCCACCCGGGCATCGGCGGCAACGGCCGCGACGGGCGGGACGGAGGAGAAGCCGGTGTCCGCCCGCATGCGCCCGGCCCTCGGCGCGGGCTTCGACCCCTCACGGCCGACGCCCTTCGACACCGACGCCACCTGAGCCGGTGGCAGACGAGCCGACGAGGGTCAGGCCCGGGCTGTCGGGGTGATGCCGAGCTTGCGTCCGGCCAGACCGCGGCCGCGCCGGGCCAGCTGACGGGCGACACCGCGCAGGGCGGTCGCAGCGGGGGAGTCCGAGGCCCCGTCCTGAGCCACCACGGGGGTGCCGTGGTCGCCCCCCTCGCGCAGCGCGACGTCGATGGGGACCTGGCCCAGCAGCGGCACCTGCGCGCCGATCGACCGGGAGAGCGAGTCGGCCACCGCCTGCCCGCCGCCGCTGCCGAACAGCTCGGAGCGCGAGCCGTCCGGCAGCTCCAGCCAGGACATGTTCTCGATGACCCCGGCCAGCCGCTGGTGCGTCTGCAGGGCGATCGCCCCGGCCCGCTCGGCGACCTCCGCGGCGGCCTGCTGGGGCGTGGTGACGACGAGCAGCTCGCTGCTCGGCAGCAGCTGGGCCACGGTGATGGCGATGTCGCCGGTGCCGGGCGGCAGGTCCAGCAGCAGGACGTCCAGGTCGCCCCAGTAGACGTCGGCCAGGAACTGCTGCATGGCCCGGTGCAGCATGGGCCCGCGCCACACGACCGGCTGGTTCCCGGGGACGAACATGCCGATGGAGATGACCTTGACCCCGCTGGGCTCGGCCACCGGGGGCAGGATCATGTCGTCCACCTGCGTGGGGGCCTGGGTGATGCCCATCATGCGCGGCACCGAGAAACCGTAGATGTCGGCGTCGACGACCCCCACCCGCAGACCCTCCTCGGCCAGGGCGACCGCGAGGTTGACGGTGACCGAGGACTTGCCCACGCCGCCCTTGCCGGAGGCCACGGCATACACCGTCGTCAGGGAGTCGGGCCGGGCGAAGGGGATCTCGCGCTCGGCCTGCCCACCACGCAGCTGGTCGCGCAGCGCGCCGCGCTGCTCCTCGCTCATGACGCCGAGACGCACGTCGACGCCGGTGACGTGCTCGACCTCGCTCACCGCGGCGGTGACGTCCCGGGTGATGGTGTCCTTGAGCGGGCACCCGGGGACGGTCAGCAGGACCGTGACCTGGACGTGACCGTCGTCGCCGGCGTCGACCGACTCGAGCATGCCGAGCTCGGTGATGGGCTTCTTGATCTCCGGGTCGTTGACGCGGGCCAGGGCAGCGTGCAGGGCGTCGTCGCTGGGGGTGGGCATACTCCCCATGGTAGGCCTCCGCGGCTGCCCTCCGGACGCCCGGGGCGGGCCCCTCAGCGGTCGCGGTGCGGCGCGGCCGACCCGTCCGCGGGGTCGCGCTGCCCGGGCCCGGCGTGCTCGGCGGCGTCGTCCTGGGCGCGCAGCTCGTCCAGCAGGTCGCGCAGCTCGGAGCGGACGAAGTCGCGGGTCGCGATGTCGCGCATGGCCAGCCGGAGGGCCGCTACCTCGCGGGTGAGGAACTCGGTGTCGGCCTGGGTGCGCTCGTCGCGGGTGCGGTCCTGCTCCATCTGCACCTTGTCGCGGTCGTCCTGGCGGTTCTGCGCGAGCAGGATGAGGGGCGCGGCGTAGGAGGCCTGCAGGCTGAGCATGAGGGTGAGGAAGATGAACGCGTAGGGGTCGAAGCGCGCCTCGGCGGGGAGCAGGGTGTTCCAGGCCAGCCAGATGGCGACGAACATCGTCATCCAGACGAGGAAGCGCGCCGTGCCCATGAAGCGGGCGAAGCGCTCGGCGAAGGCGCCGAAGCTCTCCGGGTCCATGCGCGCCTGCGGCATCCAGCGGGACTGCTTGGCCAGCGGCTGGTCGAGCCGGGGCCCGGCCGGCTTGGCGACGGTGCGGCGGTCGCCGCCGCGCGAGCGGGCGGTGTGACGGGTGGGCTCAGACATCGCCGACCTCCGTCAGGTCGGCCTCGCGCCAGTCGTCCGGGAGGATGTGGTCGAGGACGTCGTCGACGGTCACCGCGCCCAGCAGGCGACCCTCCGGGTCGGCGACGGGGAGGGCCACCAGGTTGTAGGTGGCCAGGGCGCGGGTGACCACACCGAGGCTCGCGCCGGGGGAGACGGGGTCGATGTCGCTGTCCAGGATGGAGCCGACGGGCTGGTGCGGCGCCTCACGCAGCAGCCGCTGGATGTGGATGCTGCCGAGCAGCCGCCCGGTGGGCGTCTCGTGCGGCGGTCGCGTGACGTAGATCAGCGAAGCGGTGGCCGGGTGCATCTCCTCCCGTCGCACCAGGGCCAGGGCCTCGGCGATGCTGGCCTCCGGGCCCAGGATGACCGGATCGGTCGTCATGAGACCACCGGCGGTGTTCTCGTCGTAGGTCAGCAGCCGCCGCAGGTCCGCGGCCTCGTCGGGCCGCATGAGCGCGAGCAGCTGCTCCTGCACCGCCTCGGGGAGGTCGGAGAGCAGGTCGGTGGCGTCGTCCGGCTGCATGACCTCGAGGATGTCCGCCGCCCGGTCGGTCGGCAGATGCGTGAGGATCTCGAGCCGGTCGTCGTCCGGCAGCTCCTCCAGCACGTCGGCCAGGGTCTCGTCGTCGAGGGCGTCGGCCACCTCGGCGCGACGCTTGGCCGACAGGTCGTGGATGGCCTCGGCGAGGTCCTGCGGCTTGAGGTCCTCGTAGGCCTCCAGCAGGGCCGTCGCGGCCTGCGGTGGCCCCTGCTCCTGCAGGCCCTCCACGGACTCGATGTCGACCAGCAGCGTCTCCCCGCGGCGTCGACGGAGCAGCCCCCGTCGGGGGGCCTCGTCCCGGCCCCTGCGGACGAAGACCTTGGTGATGCGCCAGTCCCCGCCCCGCTGCTGGTCCATCGCCATGTCCTCGACCACGGCGGGGTGCCGCTCCGGCCCGTCGGTCACCGTCACCTGCCGGTCGAAGAGCTCCCCCACGACGAGGGTCTCCCCGGCCCGCTGCTCGAAGCGGCGCATGTTGACCAGCCCGGTCGTGATGACCTGTCCGGCGTCCACCGACGTCACCCGGGTGATCGGGACGAACACGCGACGGCGCCCGGGGACCTCGACGACCAGGCCGATGACGCGCGGCCCGTGCGACGCCGAGCGCACCGTCAGGGTCACGACGACGTCGCGCACCCGACCCACCTCGTCACCCAGCGGGTCGAAGACGCTGAGCCCGTTCAGTCGGGCCACGAAGACGCGGTGGGTGCTCACCCCAGGAAGAATACGACGGGGGAGGGACCGCCCCCGAGGGCGCGGTCCGGTGGGATGGCGCCGGCCCCGGCGTCCTGGGCACAATGAGGGGGTGACTACTCCCACCGGTTCCCGCGCTGCCCTGCCCCGGCCGACCCTGGACCTCGACTACCCCAAGAGCCTCGGGGTGTTCGAGCGCTACGACCAGGCGCAGGAGGCCGTCGACTACCTCTCCGACCGCGAGTTCCCGGTCGACCAGGTGCTCATCGTCGGGACCGAGCTCAAGCAGGTGGAACGGGTCACCGGCCGGCTCACGACGGGCCGCGTCGCGCTCGGCGGTGCCCTGTCGGGGGTGTGGCTGGGGTTGTTCGTCGGCCTGATCTTCGCCCTCTTCGCCGGCCCGCGGGACGCCCTCATGACGGTGATCTGGACCGTCTGCTTCGGCGCCGTCTTCGGCCTGGTCTGGGGCCTCATCGGCTACGCGCTCACGCGGGGACGGCGCGACTTCACCTCGGTGACGCAGGTGGTGGCCACCCGCTACGAGGTGCTCACCGAGCACAAGCTGGTCGAGCGCGCCCGGGAGCTGCTGGGCAACCGGCTGCCCTGACCGGGCCTCCGGGCGCCCAGGCAGGCGCGCCCGCGGGCTCAGCCCCTGCGTCCCCCGCCGCGCACCCAGGCCTCCACCTCGTGGACCGTCCGCGGCAGCGCGGCCGACAGGTTGCGCGAGCCGTCGGCGGTGACGACGACGTCGTCCTCGATGCGCACGCCGATGCCGCGCAGCTCCTCGGGGACGAGCAGGTCGTCGGACTTGAAGTAGAGCCCGGGCTCGACGGTGAGGACCATCCCCTCCCGCAGCTCGCCCTCGACGTAGTCCTCGCGGAGGGCCTGCGCGCAGTCGTGCACGTCGAGGCCGAGGTGGTGGCTCGTGCCGTGCACCATCCAGCGGCGGTGGAACTGCCCGGCCTCGGCGTCCAGGGTCTGCTCGAGGGTGACGTCGTCCGGCAGCAGCCCCCACTCCAGCAGGTGGCGCGCGATGACCTCGATGGCGGCGGCGTGGACGTCCTTGAACCGGTGGCCCGGCCGCACCGCGGCCAGGCCGGCCTCCTGGGCCTCCAGCACCGCCTCGTAGACGCGTCGCTGGGGCTCGGTGAAGCGGCCGGACACCGGCACGGTGCGGGTGACGTCGGCGGTGTAGAGGGCGTCGGTCTCCACGCCGGCGTCGAGCAGCAGGAGGTCGCCGTCCCTCACCTCGCCCGTGTTGCGGATCCAGTGCAGGGTGGTCGCGTGGTCGCCGGCGGCGCAGATCGAGTCGTAGCCGACGCCGTTGCCGGCGTGGCGCGCGTGCAGCCCGAAGACCCCCTCGACCCAGCGTTCGCCACGGCCGCGGCGGACCGCCTCCGGGAGGTGCTCCACGACGGCGTCGAAGGCCGTCGCGGTGGCGTCGACCGCCTCCTGCATCTGCGCCACCTCCCACTCGTCCTTGACCAGGCGCATCGTCGAGAGGGTGCGGGACAGCTCGAGGTCGGCCTCCTGGACGGATCCGTCCTGCGCGGCGGCGCCGAGGCCGGACTGCTCGCGGACCCGGTCGACGGTGGCCGTGACCTCGCGGTCGGCCTCGCGCACGACCCGCACCGCCAGCCCGGAAGGGCCGAGGTCCTTCGCGACGGCGTCCGGCAGCTCGGACAGGTGACGGGTCGACAGACCCAGCTCGGCCGAGGCGCTGGCGAGCGTGGGTCGGGAGCCGACCCAGAACTCCCCCGAGCGCGAGTCGGCGAAGAACTCCTCGCTGTCCCGGTCGGCCAGCGGCAGGAAGTAGAGCGTCGCCTCGTGGCCCTCCTCGGAGGGCAGCGGGTCCAGGACGAGCACCGCGTCCGGCTCGCGGTCGGCACCCAGCCCGGTGAGATGGGCGAAGGCGCTGTGCGGGCGGAAGACGTAGTCCGTGTCGTTGCTCCGGATCTTCAGCCCGCCGGCGGGGACGACCAGGCGCTCGCCGGGGAAGGCGGCGGAGAGGGCGTCCCGGCGCGCCGCGGCATACCGGGCGGCGTCGGTGAGCCCGGGGAGCTCGCTCTCCCGGGGTGCCCACCCCTCTCGCATGAAGGCCATGAAGGCCTCGCCGGTGGGCCGGTTCCGGTGCTCTGCCTTGTGCTGCTTCTCACTCACCCGGCTCATCGTAGGCGGTGCCCAGGGAGCGTCGAGCGGATGGTCAGCGGAGAGCTCTACCCTGGATCCTGATGAGCGAGCACACCCCTCTGACGACCATGCCCGGCGAGGTGACCGGACCCCAGCGGATCGGTCGCCCGCAGCTGATCCCCGCGGCCCGCCTCGGTCGCCACCTCAAGCACGCCGCCGTGCACGTGGTGCGCTCCAGCTCGCCGCCGACCAAGGCGCTGGGGGTGCGCACCGGCGCCGACGAGGCGAGCCAGCGGCACGCCCGGGCGGTCTGCGACCTGGCCCTGCGGGTCGGTGAGGCGCTGCTGTCGACCGGGGCGTCGGCGGCCGACACGGTGGCCATCGTGCTGCGCCTCGGGCACGCCTACGGCATCCGGTCGATGCACGTCGACATCACCTACACCTCGATCTCGGTCTCGGTGCACCGCGGGGTGGACGAGGACTCTCTGACCGTCATGCGGGTCATCAACGACCGGTCGCCGGACTACACCCGGCTGGAGGCGGTGCAGCGCCACATCGAGGAGATCGTCCGCTCGGCGGAGAGCTCCGGCGACGGGCCGTCGCTCGACGTCGACACGGCGCGGGTCCACCTGTCGGCGCTGCTCGCCTCGCCCCACCCCTACCGCCGCTGGGTCGTCACCGTCGGTGCCGCGATCATGTCGGTGGGCGTCGTCATGCTCTTCGGCGCCGGCCCGCTGATGTGGGCGGTGGCCGCGCTGTCCGCAGCCACCGTGGACCGCGTCCAGCGCCAGCTCTTCATCTGGGGTGTGGCTGCCTTCTTCACCCAGGTGCTCAGCGCCGCCATCCCCACGGGCATCGCCCTGGTCATGTATGCCGTCGGCCGGGAGAGCCCGTCCGTCGTCGTCATCTCCGGCATCGTCGTCCTGCTCGCCGGCCTCGGTGTCCTGGGAGCCGCGCAGGACGCCATCGACGGTTACTACGTCACGGCCGGGGCCCGTGGCCTCGAGGTGGTCATGATGACCCTGGGCATCGCGGTGGGGGTCGCCGCCGTGCTGGGCATCTCGCGCTGGTTCGGCGTCAACATGCAGGCCAACCCGCTCCTGGGGCTCGGTGGCACCCCCCTGCTCTCGACCATCGGTGCCATGCTCATCGCGCTCGGTTTCTGCCTGAGCACCTACTCCGGCACCAGGACCATCCTGGTGAGCGTGGGGGTCGCCGTGCCGGCCTGGCTGACCCTCGAGGTCGCCATCTACGTCGGCCTGGCCACCCCCGCCGGTGTCGCCTTCGCGGCCTCCTTGGTGGGGGCCCTGGCCTATCTCGCGTACCGGCTGCTGCACGTCCCGGAGGCCGCGATCGCCACGGCAGGCATCGTCGCGCTGCTCCCGGGGATGGCGGTCTACCGCGCCCTCTACGTCATCATGCAGAACGACCCGGACACCGTGGCCGAGGCGGTGATCCACTTCGTCGACGCCGTGGCCACCGGCCTCGGCCTGGCGGGCGGGCTGGCCATCGGCGGTTTCGCCGCCCGCCGCAAGCTCGGCCTGGACCGCGCCGCGATGCGGGCCCGGCGGCGGTCCCGGGGCACCTACGTGGCGGACGCCTGAGCGCCGGGACGGCTCGCCAGGACCGGTCCGGGGGAGGTGCGGTCCCCGCTCAGTCGTTCCAGGACCAGCTGGCGAGCAGGTCGTCGAGGACCGGCTGCGCCTCCTCCGCCTGGCTCTCCACGGCCGACAGCGTCACGACGTAGAGCGTCCCCTCGTGCGAGACCCAGCGCTGGGTCTGGTGCACCGTGGCGTCCTGCACCTCGCGCACGAGGGTGTAGCCGGGCGCCCGGTTGCCGTCCACCTCGGCCGGCTCGAGCAGCTGGTACTCGCCGCCCTCCCCGGCCAGCTCCTCCGCGGCGTTCTCCACGGCGGAGGTGAGGTTGCCGACGTACTCCTCCTGCGTGATGACGATGTTGCTGTAGAACGAGTCCACCCGTTCGGCAGCCCGGGCCGCCAGCACGGCGGTCTCGGTCTGCTCCTGCGCGGTCGAGGTGGCGTCCTCCCACCCGGCGGGGAAGGTGACCTCGAAGGAGTCGTCGCTCGCGCTGAGCTCCAGCTCCTCCGGCTCCTCGGGCTCGCTCGTCGCCGCCGCCTGCTCGGTCTGCGCGGCGTCGTCCGTCGCCTCCTCCGGGGCTGCGGTCGCCTCCCCGGTGTCCTCGGCGGGGCTGCTCGTGGCGGCGTCGTCGGTCTCGGTGGCCGTGGCCGTCGGCTCCGCCACCGGCTCCTCCTCCGCGCAACCGGCGAGGGCCAGCACGGTCAGCACGGTCGCGGCCGCAGCGGTCCGGAGCGAGGCTCGGGTCGTGGTCATGCTTCTCCTCGTGTCGTGGTGGTGCGGTACCGGGCGCGCTGGTGGAACGCGGCGGACGGACGTGGGGTTCCAGTATGCCGGTCCCGGGCCGGCGCCTACGGTGGCCTCATGCCCCGTCTCGCCCCCTCCGCCCGCATCGACCTGCACGTGCACTCGACGCACAGCGACGGCACGCAGACCCCCGCGGACGTGGTGGGGCGGGCGCGCCGGGCCGGCCTCGACGTGGTGGCCCTCACCGACCACGACGCCGTCTCGGGATGGCAGGAGGCCGACCGGGCCGGTCAGGAGCAGGGCGTCGCGGTGGTGCCGGGGCTGGAGATGTCGTGCAGCGCGGCCGGGGCCTCGGTCCACCTCCTGGGCTACTTCGTGGACCCCGACCACGCCGACCTGCGGGCCGAGCTGGACCGCGTCCGCGACAGCCGCGACGGCCGGCTGCGCCGGATGGTCGAGAGGCTGGCCTCGGCGGGCTTCTCCGTGTCGTGGGAGGAGGTGCAGGCCGAGGCCGCGGCCGGGGCCTCGCTGGGTCGTCCCCACATCGCCGACGTCCTCGTCCGGCGTGGGCGCTACCCCGACCGGGACGCCGCCTTCGCCGACGTGCTGCACTCGAGCAGCCCGTTCCACGTCGCGCACTACGCCCCCCACCCGCGGCGGGCCGTCGAGCTGGTGCGGGCGGCCGGGGGCGCGGCGGTGCTGGCCCACCCGTTCGCCTCGGCCCGCGGTCACGCGGTGCCGCCGGAGGTGCTGGAGGACCTCGTGGGTGCCGGCCTGGCCGGCATCGAGGTCGAGCACCGGGACCACGGCCCCGGGGACCGGGAGCGCGCCGCGGGTCTGGCCGCCCGTCACGGGCTGCTGCCCACGGGGTCCAGCGACTACCACGGGGCCGGGAAGCCGAACCGCCTCGGGGAGCACACCACCCCGCCCCGCGTGCTGGAGACGCTCCTCGAGATGACCGGTGGTCAGCTGCTGGGCGACTCGCCCTGACCGGCGCTGGTGCGGCGGCGCCGACGGCGACGGCCACCGGAGCCCGACGACTCGGTCGAGCTGGCCCGTCGCGTCGAACCTCCGGACCCCTCCGTGCCGGCGGCCGGCCTCGTGGCCCGGCCCTCGCGTCCCGAGCGTCCTCCGTCCTGCCCGCCGCGCTGGCCGCTCCGTCCGGAGCGGCCGCGGCCGCGACGGTCGCCGCGCTCCCGGCCCGAGGTGCCCTCGATGTCCTCCATCGTCTCGGCGTCCAACCCCGCGCGGGTGCGGGCGGACCGCGGGAGCGTGCCCCGGGTGCCCTCGGGGATGCCCAGCTGCTCGAAGAGGTGCGGGCTGGAGGAGTAGGTCTCCTCCGGCTCGGGGTAGCCGAGGTCCAGCGCCTTGTTGATCAGGCCCCACCGGGGCATGTCGTCCCAGTCCACGAAGGTCACGGCCACACCGGTCGCACCGGCGCGGCCGGTGCGTCCGATCCGGTGGAGGTAGGTCTTCTCGTCCTCCGGGCACTGGTAGTTGATGACGTGGGTCACGGCCTCGACGTCGATCCCGCGGGCTGCCACGTCGGTGGCGACGAGGATGTCGACCTTCCCGCTCCGGAAGGCGCGCAGGGCCTGCTCCCGGGCCCCCTGGCCCAGGTCGCCGTGGATCGCGGCGGCCGCGAAGCCGCGGTCGTTGAGCTCGTCGGCGACCTTGGCGGCCGTGCGCTTGGTCCGGGCGAAGACGATGGTCAACCCGCGCCCGTCGGCCTGCAGCATGCGGGCCAGCATCTCGACCTTGTCCATGGCGTGCGCGCGGTAGGCGAACTGCTCGACCGCCGCCACGGTCTGCCGGCCGTCGTCGTCGTCGCTCACCGCGCGGATGTGCGTGGGCTGGGTCATGTAGCTGCGGGCCAGGGAGACCACGGCGCCCGGCATGGTCGCGGAGAACAGCATGGTCTGGCGGCCGGCCGGGGTCAGCGCCAGCAGCTTCTCCACGTCCGGCAGGAAGCCGAGGTCCAGCATCTCGTCCGCCTCGTCCAGGACGACGGTGCGGGCGTGCCCGAGGTCGAGGTGGCCCTTGGAGGCGAGGTCCAGCAGCCGGCCCGGGGTGCCGACGACGATCTCGACACCGCGGTTCAGGGCCTCGATCTGCGGCTCGTAGGCACGGCCGCCGTAGACGGTGAAGATGCGGGTCGACCGGTGCGCCGCAGCCTTGGAGAGGTCGCCGGCGACCTGGACCGCGAGCTCGCGGGTGGGCGCGACCACCAGGGCCTGGGGGGCGCCGGGCTTGTCCAGGTCGTCGAACCCGGCGTCCTGCGGGCCGACCACGTTGTGCAGCAGCGGGAGTCCGAACCCGAGGGTCTTGCCCGTCCCGGTCTTGGCCTGGCCGATGATGTCGTGCCGTGAGAGGGCCACCGGCAGCGTCATGGCCTGGATGGGGAACGGGTGGGTGATCCCGCCGTCGGCGAGCGCCCGGACGATGTCCGGGTGCAGTCCGAAGTCGGCGAAGGTGCGGGTCTCCTGCATGGGTACTCCCTGATCGGGTGAGTGCGGCCGACTCCCGACGAGGCGTCGTCGGGGCGGTCCGGGCCGATCGGGAACTGGGCGATGAAAGGGGCCGGGCCACTCGCCCGACCCGCGAACAACCGTCTGACCATCGTGGCAGGACGGCCGACCGGGCACCGGTGAACGTCTACCAGCCTACCCGAGCGGTGTCGAGGGTCCGGACGCGCCGAACGGCGCGCCCCCGGAGGGACGCGCCGTTCGGCGAGCTGCCGGGACCGGTCAGCGGACCGCCTTGCGCCCGGTGATGGCGCCGTAGGCCAGCACCGCGACGATCGCGAAGATGGTGCCGAGGATGAGACCCCAGAAGCTGAACTGGTCACCACTGGTGCCCAGGAAGTTGGCACCGACGAAGGACCCGATGAGGGAGCCGATGGCCCCCAGCAGGATGGTCATGGGGATCGAGATGTTCTGCCGACCCGGAAGGATCAACCGGGCCAGGGGGCCGACGATGCAGCCGACGATGAGAGCGACGATGATGGTGGTGATCATGAGGATGACCCTTTCGCACAAGACAGCCCAGGAGGTGACAACCCTCTGGGTGACCGACGCGTGGATGTGACCCCGCGCGGATCGCGCTCAATGTAGGCAATCCGGGCCCCGAACACCACCTGACACGACGCGTCGGGCCGTTTCGTGACCCTGGCGTGACCAGGGACGGGCTCAGTGGCTCCCGAACCCGACGCGGCCCTTCTCCTGCACCCCGATCTCGACGTAGGCCACGGTCGCGGTGGGGACGATGATGGTCTGGCCCTTCTCGTCCTCGAGCTCCAGGACCTTCGACTCGGCGCTGAGCGCCTCGGTCACGGCCTGACGGACGGCGGCCGGCGTCTGCGCCGACTCGAAGGTGACCTCGCGTCCGACGTCGCGGACTCCGATGCGTACCTCCACGGTGGGATACCTCCCTGACGAGTAGCAGTGGGTCGCCCGGTGAGGGCGGAGGGCCAGCCTAGCCCGGGACCGCGACGACGCTGGCGCGCGGGGGCACCGCTCCCAGGCCCCGCCACGCGATCGTCGACAGCAGCTCGAGCACCCGCTCCCGGGTCAGGTTGCCCCGACGGTCGTACCAGGCGACCGCAGCGGCCTGGGCCATACCGGCCATGGTCGTCCCGAGGAGGACGCACTCGTCCCAGCTCAGCTCGGTCTCCTCGGCCAGCACCCGGCCCATGGACTCGCCGCAGGCGCGCCGGGTCCGTTCCAGGATGCTGGCGACCGCGGGCTCGGACGTCATGTCGGAGCGGAACAGCACCGGGTAGCCGGAGGACGGCTGCTCGACGAACTCGAAGAAGCTGCCCAGACACCCGGCGATGCGGGCACGGTTGCCCTCGCCGGACGCGAGCGCGCCCTCGATGCGCCGCACCACCTCGTCCGCCACCGAGTCGGCGATGGCGACGTAGAGGTCGAGCTTGCTGTCGAAGTGCTGGTAGAGCACGGGTTTGCTGACGCCGGCACGGTCGGCGATGTCGTCCATGGCGGTGGAGTGGTAGCCGGACTCGGCAAAGGCTTCCAGCGCGGCACGCAGCAGCTGGGCCCGGCGCTGCTGACGGGGTAGGCGGACACGTCGTTCGGTGGTCAGGGGAGTAGTCACGGTTCTCCCTCCTTCTCGATCCTCCCATCGTAGGCCCCCCGGCCGCCGACGGCAGGTCTGTCGGGTCCGGGTGATGTGATGTGTCGTATGCCTGCCCGCCCCGTCCCCCGGTCCGGACTCCCGGTCGACGACCCCGAGCAGCGGCGGCTCGTGGAGCACCGCGGCGGCGTCCTGCTCGTGCTGGGGGCTCCCGGGACGGGCCGGACCACGGCCCTGGTGGAGCACGCCCGGGCCCGGTTGCGGGAGGGCCTGGAGCCGGACCGCTGCCTGGTGCTCGCCCCGACACGGCAGGCCGCGACCCGGTTGCGGTCCCTCGTCGGCGAGAGCCTGGGGGCCACCCACGCCGAGCCCCTGGCCAGGACCGCGGCGTCGCTGGCCTTCGCGGTCCTCCGGCTGGCGGCGGCCCGGGACGACGAGCCCCTCCCGCGGCTCATCTCGGGGGCCGAGCAGGACGCCGTGCTCCGCGAGCTGCTGGCCGGCCACGAGGCGGGCGGCCGCGGGCCCGACTGGCCGCAGGAGCTGGAGCAGGCGCGTCGCACGGACGGCTTCCGGGCCCAGCTGCGCGACCTGCTCATGCGCGCCGTCGAGCACGGGGTGGGTCGGGAGGAGCTGGAGGCGCTGGCGGACCGGCACGACCGGCCGGAGTGGGCGTGCGCCGGGGCCGTGCTCGAGGAGTACGACCAGGTGACCGCGCTGGCGGACCCCGGCAGCTACGACCCCGCGTGGATCTGCACCGCGGCCGCCGAGGCGTTGGAGGACGACGACGAGTTGCGCTCCCTGGTCCAGCAGCGGGTGGGGGCCCTGCTGGTCGACGACGCGCAGGACCTCACCGCGTCCGCCGCCCGCCTGCTGGACGCCGTGCGGGCCCCGGGCACGGACAGCGTGCTGGTCGGGGACCCCGACGCGGCGGTGCTGGGGTTCCGCGGCGCGGTCCCCGGTGCCTTCATCGATCTCGCCCGCCGGTGGGCCGGACCGGCGGGCCCCGACACCCTGGTCCTGGGCACACGACACGGCATGACCCGCGCCGTGGGAGACGCCGCCGGGCGGGTGGCCGAGCGGATCGGGTCGGCGGGGGGAGGGGGGCACCGCCGTCCCGCCGCGGGGGCGGGGGAGGGGACCGTGCGCGTGCACGCCGCCCGCAGCGCGGCCCAGGAGGCGGCCGTGGTGGCGCGGTGGCTGCGGCAGGCGCACCTCGTCGACGGGGTGCCCTGGCAGGAGCTGGCCGTGGTCGCCCGCAGCCGGGGTCAGCAGGCGACCGTCCGACGCGCGCTGGCCACCGGTGGCGTCCCGGTCCGCGCGGATCGATCGTCCGTGCCGCTGGGGTCGGACCCGGCCGTGCGGCCCCTCCTCCTGGCCCTGGACGTCGTGACCCGTGGGGCCCCGGACGACGCCGGCTGGTCGGTGGAGCCGGAGGAGGCCGTGGACCTGCTGACGAGCCCGCTCGGTGGACTGGACCCCGTCGGCCTGCGGAGGTTGCGGCGTCGGCTGCGGGCCGCCGAGCTGGCGACCGGCGGTCGCCGGGGCGCAGACGAGCTGCTCGCGCTGCTGCTCGGAGACCCGGACCTGCGTCGTCAGGCCGCCGGCGATGTCCCCGTCGAGCTGGAGGCGGCCCGGCGGGTGGCCGGCATCCTGCAGGCCGGTCGCGACGTCGCGGTGACGGCTCCGGAGGGGTCGCCGGCCGGGTCGCCGGGGGCGACGGGTGAGGCTCAGCCGGCCGCGGCAGGCCCCGACCAGATCCTCTGGGCGCTGTGGTCACGCAGCGGCCTGGCCAGGTCGTGGTCGCGCCAGGCGCTCGCCGGGGGGCCCCTGGGTGCTCGCGCGGACCGCGACCTCGACGCCGTCCTGGTCCTCTTCTCCGCCGCCGAGGACCACGTGGAGCGACGTCCCGGTGCTCGGGCCCGCACCTTCCTCGACACCGTCCGCGGCGCCGAGGTGGCGGCGGACACGCTGGTCGTCGGGGCGCAGCAACCCGCTGCCGTCGAGGTCCTCACCCCGCACTCCGCCGCCGGCCGCCGGTGGCGTCGCGTCGCGGTCGTCGGGGTGCAGGAGGGCGTGTGGCCGGACCTGCGGCTGCGCGACACGCTGCTGGGCTCCGGGTCGCTGGTCGCCGCCGTGGAGGGCCGCCCGGTGTCGGGCACCGAGGCCCGACGGCACGCTCAGGCCGCCGTGCGCTCGGACGAGCTGCGTCAGTTCCACGTCGCCGTGACCAGGGCCAGCGAGGAGCTGCTCGTCACCGCGACCGCCAGCACGGACGACCAGCCCTCCGCGCTGCTGGACCTCCTCGACCCCGGTTTCCGCGACCGCCCCCCGCTGGAGGTGCCGCCCCCGCTGACCCTGCGGGGGGTGGCGGGGGAGCTGCGCCGGGCGGCCGTGCGCGCGCACCGGGACGGCGACCGCCCGGCCCGTCAGGCCAGCGTCGACCTGCTGGTCCGGCTGGCGCAGGAGCAGGTCCCCGGAGCCGACCCGGTGGCGTGGTGGGACCTGCGGGAGATCTCCTCCACGGCCCCCGTACGCCCGGACGGGCCGGTGCGGGTGTCCCCCTCCCGGCTCCAGACCTTCTTCGACTGCGAGCTGAGGTGGTTCCTCACCTCCCGGGGCGCGGAGACCGGCGAGGCCACCGGCGCGGCGCTCGGCACCCTGGTCCACGACATCGTGGCCACACGCCCCGATGCGCCCGCCGGTGAGCTGGTCGCCGAGCTGGACCGTCGATGGCCCGACCTGGGCCTGGTCGAGGGCTGGGTGTCGGAACGGACCCGCAACGACGCCCACCGGATGATCGAGCGCTACGTCTCCTACGTCCAGGACGCCCGGGCCGCCGGACGTGAGCTCGTCGGGGCCGAGCTCGACCTGTCGGTCACCGTCCCGCCCGGGGACGGTGAGGGGTCGCGCGAGGCCCGTCTGGTGGGGGCCGTGGACCGCCTCGAGAGGGACGCCGACGGTGCCCTCGTCGTGGCGGACCTCAAGACGGGCAGCACGGCGGTCCCGCGGTCCGACGTGGACCGGCACGCCCAGCTGGCGGCATACCAGGTCGCCGTGACGCGGGGCGCCTTCGCCGACCTCGGTGCCGTGAGCGGCGGCGCCCGCCTCGTGCAGCTGGGGGCGCCCGGCCGGGTGGAGCAGGCGCAGCCGCCGCTCATGGCGTCCGAGGACCCGGACTGGGCCCTGGTCGCGATCCAGGGGGCGGCCTCCCGGATGGCCGGGGCCGAGTTCACGGCCCGCGACCTCGAGCGACGGTGCCGCAGGTGCCCGGCGCGGTTCGCCTGCCCGTTGCAGCCCGAAGGGGGCCAGCGGTGAGCCCGGCGGCTCGCGCCCGGTTCTCGCCGCAGGAGCTCGCCGCCGCGCTGGGGACCCCTGAGCCCACCCCCGAGCAGGCGGCGGTCATCACCGCGCCGGCCCTGCCCAACGTCGTCGTGGCGGGCGCGGGGTCCGGCAAGACCGAGACCATGGCCTCCAGGGTGCTCTGGCTGGTCGCCAACGGCCTGGTCGCCCCGCAGGACGTCCTGGGGCTGACCTTCACGCGCAAGGCCTCGATCGAGCTGACGACCCGGCTCACCGGCAAGCTCCGCCGGCTCCGGGAGGTGGGCCTGTGGCCGGAGACCGAGGCGGTAGGGGGCTCCGGTGAGAGTGGCGGGGCGGGGGACGGCTTCGACCTGCCCACCATCTCGACCTATCACGCCTACGCCGGGCGCCTCGTGAGCGAGCACGGGCTTCGCGTGGGCGTCGAACCCGACGCCGTCCTGCTCTCCGAGGCGGCCTGCTGGCAGCTGGCGCACGACGTCGTCAGCCGTTACGACGGTGACATGACGCCCGTGGATCGGGCCCCGAGCACGGTCGTCCGCGCGGTCATCGCCCTGTCCGGCGAGCTGGGCGAGCACCTCGTGGAGCCGGAGGCCGCCGAGCAGCTGCTGCGCGACATGGCCGAGCGCTTCGAGGACCTGCCCCATGACGGCCGCCCGCTCAAGACGGGCAGGGACCTCGCGGGGGTGCTGCGCCAGCAGGCCTGCCTCTATCCCCTCGTCCTCGCCTACCGTCAGGCCAAGGCCGCCCGGGGGGCCCTGGACTTCGGCGACCAGATGGCTATCGCGGCGAGACTCGCGCGGGACGTACCTGTCGTCGGCGCCACGGAGCGTGACCGGTATGCCGCGGTCCTGCTCGACGAGTTCCAGGACACCTCGGAGGCGCAGCTGGTGCTGCTCACCTCGCTCTTCGCCGGCGTCCCCATGCCGGTCACGGCGGTCGGTGACCCGCACCAGTCGATCTACGGCTGGCGGGGCGCGAGCGCCACGACGCTGACCCGGTTCCCCGACGAGTTCCGCGTCGAGGGACAGCCGGCCCAGGTCCTGCAGCTCAGCACCTCGTGGCGCAACGACGACGCGGTGCTCGCCGCCGCCAACGTGGTGGCCGCGCCCCTGCGGGAGCAGACCCCCGTCCCGGTGGCCACCCTGCGTCCCCGCCCCGGCGCGGGGGAGGGGAGGCTGGAGGTGGCCCGGCTGGTCGACCACGTGGTCGAGGCCGAGCACGTGGCGGACTGGGTGCGCGACCACCGGGCCGCCGCACCCGGCTCCACCGCGGCGGTCCTGTGCCGCGCCCGGGCCCAGTTCGGTCCCGTGGTCGACGCGCTGCGCCGCCGTGGGCTACCGGTGGAGGTGGTCGGCCTCGGCGGGCTGCTCGACACACCCGAGGTGCTCGACCTGGTCGCCCTGCTGTGGGTGGCGCAGGAACCCACCCGTGGTGACCAGGTGATGCGGTTGCTGGCCGGTCCGGTCCTCAGGCTGGGCGCCGCGGACCTCGACGCCCTGTGGGTCCGGGCCGGGGAGCTGGCCGGTGCAGCAGGGGGTGCGGTGTCGCAGGAGCGCGAGCACGCGCCGGTGCTGGCCGAGGCCCTCGAGCACGTCCCCACCGACTCGTGGACCGGGCCGCAGGGCCAGCGGCTGACCTCCCAGGGACGCGAACGGGTGGTCTGGCTGGCCGAGGTGCTCCGTCGCGTGCGCTCGCTCACCGGGCTGCCGCTGCCCGACCTCGTCTCCGAGGCCGAGCGGCTGCTCGGCCTGGACATCGAGGTGGCTGCGGACCCGGACCTGCACCCCACCTGGGGGCGGGCACCCCTCGACGCCCTGGTCGAGGTGGCCGCGGGCTTCGACCACGGGGCCGACCGGGCCAGCCTGGGCGCGTTCCTCGACTGGCTGGACGCGGCCCGCGAGCACCAGCGTGGGCTGGAGGACGCCGAGGTCCCGGAGCTGGCCGAGGTGTCGGTCGACACCGCGGCCGTGCAGGTCCTCACCGTGCACGCGGCGAAGGGTCTGGAGTGGGACGCCGTCGCCGTCCCCGGGCTCGTCGAGGGAGTCTTCCCCTCGGGGCGGGTGACGCCGGAGCACCGCGACGGGCGGTGGCGCACCAAGGAGCGCAGCGACCGGGGCTGGCTGGCGGGGATCGGCCGCCTCCCGACCCCGCTGCGGGGCGACCGGGAAGGCCGTCCGGACCTGCCCTGGTGGCGCATCCCCGACACCCGGGCCCTGAGGGAGGGTCTCGCCCGGCTCGCCCTGGACCAGGGCAGCTTCGGGGTCCAGGAGGAGCGCCGCCTGGCCTACGTGGCGCTGACGCGGGCGCGCCGGCGGCTGCTGCTCACGGCACCCGTCTGGTCCACCGGCAAGCAACCGAGGGTGACCTCCCGCTTCCTCGACGAGGTCCGGATGCTCCCGGGGGTCCTCGTCGGGCCCTGGGCCGACCTGCCCGACCCCCAGGCGGACGACGAGCTCGTCAACCCGCGGCTGGGTGAGCAGGAAGAGGCAGCCTGGCCGCTGCGGCGCGAGGACCGCCGCGAGACGGTCCGGGACGTCGCGGCCGCCCTCGTGGCCGCGGCCGCGGCGGGTCGCCGGCCGCCCGCCCGTCCCGCGGACGGGGGGCGGACGACGCCGTGGGTCGAGACCGTGGACCTGCTGCTGGCCGAACGTGCCGAGCGCCAGGCCCGCCCGGACGCACCGGAGCTGCCCGACCACCTGTCCACCTCGGCCGTGGTGGCCCTGGCCACCGACCGGGCCGGCTACCTCCGCGACCTCCGTCGGCCGCTGCCCGGCCCGCCCGCGCCACGGACCAGGGTCGGCACCGCGTTCCACGCGTGGGTGGAGCGGCACTACGCCTCACCCACCCTGGTCGACCTGTTCGACCTGGACTCCGGACCCGACGCGGCGGAGGCCGGGGGGCTGGCCACCCTGCGGGAGCACTTCCTGGCCAGCGAGTGGGCCGACCGGGTCCCGCTCGATGTCGAGGTCCCCCTCCAGACGACCCTCGCCGGGCGCACGGTCGCGGGGCGGATCGATGCCGTGTTCCCCGACCCCGACGGCGGGGTGACGGTCGTGGACTGGAAGACCGGATCGCGCGGGTCTCCGGAGCAGCAGCAGGCGCGGGCGGTCCAGCTGGCCGTCTACCGCCTCGCCTACGCGCGGCTCCGGGGTCTGCCGCCGGAGGAGGTGCGGGCCGCCTTCTTCTACGCCGCGACGGGCACGACGGTGCGTCCGCCGCTGCCCGGCGAGGCCGAGCTGACCCGGCTGCTGGCCGCGGACCCCGCAGCGGCGGAGGTCGCCGCCGGGCCTGGGTCCGGTCAGCTGCGGGGGTCGTCCTCGGCGGGCATGCCGTAGAGCTCCTGGAGCCGGGTGTCGTCGTCGAGGAGCTCGGCGTCCGGGTCCGCGTCCCGGTCCCGCCGCCCGGAGGCGTCCGGCTGCGGGGGACCGGCGGGGCCGACGGAGGCCGCGTCCTGGTCCGACGGCACCGCGTCGACCGTCGTCGTCGGACCGGCGACCGCAGGCTCGGTCGGGGGTGCCTCCTGCCCAGGGCCGTCGAGCCGCACGACGGGCACCTCAGCGGTGATGTCCGCCTCGTCCGGGCCATCCTCGCCGACCGGGTGAGCGCCGTGTGCCGTCGGTGACGGCTCGTCGTCGGGGTGGGGGTCCGCCTCGCCGTCGTCGAGGTAGGGGTCCGGCTCCTGGGCCGCGCCCCGTCCACCGACGTCGTCGTCCTCGTCGTCCTCGTCGAGGTCGATGAGGTCGTCCTCGAGGTCGTCACCCCCGAGGCCCTCGTCCGTGTCGGGGGCGTCCGCGGCGTCGTCGTCCCTCTCGTCAGGCCCGCCACCCGCAGGGTCGACGGCCGCCTCCCCGGGGTCGACGTCGTCGTCCATCCAGCCACCCTCGTCCGCAGGGGCCTCGGGCGGCACCTCCTGCTCGGTCGACGGCCGGACGGCTGCCTCGGACGCAGGCGTCGCGGGAACCTCGGTCGCCGACACCGTCGTCGCCGCAGCGGCCCCACGGGCGGTGGCGGGCACGAGGGAGTCCTCGTCCTCGTTCAGCCGGTCCATCCGCCGCAGACCCTCGACGATCCTGCGGGTGGCCTCCTCGTCCCCCGACGCGACGTGCTGGGCGAGGCCGCGCAGGCGGGCCGTCTCGGACAGGAGCCGGGCCCGCGCGTGCAGGTAGGGGTCGGGGCGCTGCGCCCTGGCGAGCGCGTAGCTGTCGAGCACGGACTCCCATGCCTCGGGCGAGGCCTGGGAGTAGACGTCCGCGAGGTCGGTCGCCGGGTCGGCCACCATGGCCTCGTCCCAGTCCGTCACCGCGACCACCCGTCCGCTGTCGGCGTCCTGGTCGGCGAAGGCGACGACCACCGTGGCGCCGCGGAAGGAGCCGTGCACGGGGGTGCTGGCGAACTGCCAGAGGGGCGAGGCGTCGAAGGCCTCCTCCCAGCGGGCCAGGAGCCTGGTCGGGACCCGGCCGGTCTCCGCCGCGCGGTCGACCTCGGCGATGAGTCGCTGCCGCCACCCGGCGGCGTCGAAGCACGGGACGTCCTGCTCCTCGAAGACGGGCGCGGGGATGTTGTGCACGGCGGCCACGGCCCGGCCGACGGCGTGCGCCAGCCCGGCCCCGGCCGGGAGCCGCGCGAAGTCGAGGGTGGCGCCCTCGACGTGCGGGTACACGGCGGCGTGACCCTCGCGGCCGACCGCGGCGTAGCCGGCGGCGGCGGGCACCTTGAACGGCAGGTGCCGCGCCAGCTGACGCACCAGCTCGTCGTTGCGGTGCAGCCGCGCCCCCGCCACGGGGGTGAGGGGCGAGCGCACCAGCCACCGGCGACCGGTGGCGTCCTCGACGACGGCCTGCTCGAGCTCGGCCTCGGCCCCCCTCTCGACACTCATCCGGGCCACCGTCACCGGCTTCATCCCAGGGACGGCGGCACTCGCGAGGGCAGCCAGAGCCAGGTCAGTGCGCTTCACGCTCCCACCGTATGCGGTGCGGTCCACCCAGCGTGTCATTCGACCGGCACGTCCTCGAAGCGGCCCGCCCCGGTGGTCCGCCGGTGTCGGTCGCGGCACCTAGAGTGTCGGGGTGAGCGCCACCGACGAGACCTTTCTGGACCTGGCCCTCTCCCGGTCCCGGGTGGACCGCCTCGCGCGGGTGCGCACCGACGACACCGAGCTGGGTGCGGTCCTGCGGCGGGAGGGCACCCGGGTGCTGGAGCTGCGCGGTGACACCGCCGCGGTCCTGCCGTCCCCCACCCGTCTGCGTCTGCGCGCCCCCCGCCCGGACGACGCTGACCACCAGCCGTGGTTCCTGGGCCGGGACGACGGGCTCGACTACGTGGCGGTGACCCTCGACGGCGGCGGGGCCGCTCCCGCACCCTCCGACGACGAGGCCACCTGGGTGGGGCTGCGCGAGGTGGGCGCCGAGCTCGACGACCGGGACGCCGGGCTGCTCACCGCGGCGACGGCGCTGCGTGCCTGGCACGACCGGCACCGGCACTGCCCGCGGTGCGGGGCCCCGACCGAGGTGCTGCAGGGAGGGTGGCTGCGTCGCTGCTCCCAGGACGGGTCTCAGCACCACCCGCGCACCGACCCGGCCGTCATCATGGCCGTGACCGACCCGGACGACCGGCTCCTGCTCGCCACCGGCATCCCCTGGCCCGAGGGGCGGTTGTCCGTCCTCGCCGGGTTCGTGGAGGCCGGTGAGTCCCTGGAGGCGGCCGTCGTCCGTGAGGTCGAGGAGGAGGTCGGGGTGCGGGTCGAGTCGCTGACCTACCGCGGCAACCAGCCGTGGCCCTTCCCTGGTTCCCTCATGCTCGCCTTCCGCGCCCGGACCGCGCAGACGCGGATCGTCGTCCAGGAGAGCGAGCTGCGGTCCGCCTCCTGGTACACCCGCGACCAGCTGCGCGAGGGCCTCGCGGAGGGCAGGTACACCTTGCCCTCCCGCGTCTCGATCGCCCACCGTCTCATCGAGGAGTGGTTCGGTGGGCCGTTGCCGGGGCACGGGCCCGCGGTGCCCCGGTGAGCGGCGCCCCGGAGCCGGACCGGCTCCTGGAGGGGCTCGACCCGGAGCAGCGGGAGGTGGCGGCGGCGCCGCTGGGTCCCATGGTCGTGCTGGCCGGCGCCGGGACCGGCAAGACGCGGGCCATCACCCACCGGATCGCCTACGGCGTGGCGAGCGGCGCCTACCCGCCCGACCGGGTCCTCGCCGTGACCTTCACCGCCCGGGCGGCGGGCGAGATGCGGACCCGGCTGCGCGGTCTGGGCGTGCGGGGGGTCCAGGCGCGCACCTTCCACGCAGCGGCCCTGCGCCAGCTGCAGTTCTTCTGGCCGCAGGCGGTGGGCGGCCCGCCGCCGAACGTCGTCGCGCACAAGGCCCCGGCGGTGGCCGAGGCCGCGGGACGCCTCCGTCTGCGGCTGGACCGGCCCGCGCTGCGGGACGTGGCGGCCGAGATCGAGTGGGCCAAGGTCTCGATGCTGACCTCCCAGACCTACGCCGCCCGGGCCCGGAGCCTGCGACGGTCGGTGGCCGACCTCGACCCGACGGCCATGGCCCGGCTCCTCGAGGCCTACCACGAGGTCTGCTCGGAACGGCACGTCATCGACTTCGAGGACGTCCTGCTGCTCACCGTCGGCATGCTGGACGAGCACCCCCAGATCGCCGCGACCATCCACGACCAGTACCGCCACTTCGTCGTCGACGAGTACCAGGACGTCAACCCGCTCCAGCAGCAGCTGCTCGAGCTCTGGCGGGGCCGGCGCGAGGACGTCTGCGTCGTGGGAGACCCGGCTCAGTCCATCTACTCCTTCACCGGGGCCAGTGCCGACCACCTGCTCGGTTTCTCCCGGCTCCACCCCGACGCCCGACGGGTGCGGCTCGTCCGCAACTACCGCAGCAGCCCCCAGATCGTGCACCTCGCCAACCTCGTGCTCAGCTCGGCCGACGGGCGGCGGGACACCTCCGCCGATCTCGTCGCCCAGTCCGACGACGGCCCCCCGCCCGTCCTCACCTCCTACCCGGACGACGAGGCCGAGGCGGCGGGGGTGGCCGAGAGCATCCGGGCCCTGCTGGACGGCGGGCAGGAGCCCAGCCAGGTCGCGGTGCTCTATCGCACCAACAGCCAGTCCGAGGTGCTCGAGAGCGCGCTCGCCCGGGCCGGCATCCCCTACCTCGTGCGCGGTGGAGAGCGCTTCTTCTCCCGGGGGGAGGTCCGCAACGCGATCGTGCTGCTCCGCGCGGCGGTCCGCTCGGACGACGGCTCACAGCCCCTCGGCGAGAGTGTCCGGCACGTCCTGTCCGGTGCCGGGTGGGCGCCTCGCCCGCCCGAGGGGTCAGGGGCGGTGCGTGAACGCTGGGAGAGCCTGCAGGCGCTCGCGCTGCTCGCCGACTCCCTGGTGGAGCAGACCCCCGGTGCGCGCACCTCCGACCTGGTGGCCGAGCTGGACCGACGCGCGGCCGAGCAGCACGCCCCCACGGTTCAGGGCATCACCCTGGCCTCGCTGCACGCGGCGAAGGGGCTGGAGTGGGACGCGGTCTTCCTCGTCGGGGCGAGCGAGGGCCTGCTGCCCATCACCCTGGCCGACACCCCTGAACGGGTGGAGGAGGAGCGCCGGCTGCTGTACGTCGGCCTGACCCGGGCGCGCCGCCGGCTCGAGGTGAGCTGGGCCGGGGCCCGCAGCCCGGGGGCGCGTTCGAGCCGGTCGGTCAGCCGTTTCCTGGCCTCCGCGTCCGGCGTCCTCGGCGCCGGGGCCCAGTCGTCCCGACCAGCGCGGGGCCGGCGCGAGCGCGGGCGTCGCACGCCGGCACCCCCGCGCACCTGCCGGTCGTGCGGAGCGATCCTCACGTCGGCGGCGGAGCGCAAGATCGGCCGCTGCGACGACTGCCCGGCCACCTACGACGAGGCGACCTTCGCCGCGCTGCGGGAGTGGCGGCGGGACGTCGCGGCGCAGACCTCCGTCCCCGCCTACGTCGTCTTCACCGACGCCACCCTCATCGCCATCGCGGAGCACGAGCCCGCGGACCGGGACGCCCTGGCCCAGATCTCCGGGGTGGGGGAGCGCAAGCTGGAGCTCTACGGGGAGGCGGTCCTCGGCATCCTGTCCGCCACCCCTCCGACGACCCGCTGACCCACCCCGCAAAAAAGGCGTTGCGCCGTCTTCGCGGGGAGGCATACAGTGACCGAGTCAAACCCACGGCCCTTGCTGCCCTGGGGTCGAGCACGGACGAGAGGAGGGTGGATCACGATGGAGAGCACGATCGTCACCGGCGGCTTCCCCGCCCGAGCGACCCTCGTCACGTCCCCCCTCCGGACCGTCCGCCCCCGCGCCACGGTCCTCGTGGTGGGGATGTCCACGACCGCGCCGTTCGGGTCCCGGACCGCGCAGACGTCGTTCCCGCACGTTGCCGACCCCTCCCAGGGCCTGGGCTCAGCACGGACACCGTAGAAGGCTTCACCTTCCCGTTCCGGCCGCGAGTCCTCGCCTGAGGATCCGCGGCCGTTCTCGTTGCTCGCCGGCCCAGCCGGCGTCATCGGCGGTCCCGGATCCGACCTCCCGGAAGACAGACGCCATGACGACCAGCACCCGCCCGCAGCAGCAGCGACATCAGGAAGGAACCACCGTGCATCCCCCAGCGCGCCCAGACGACGAGGCCGCCCAGAGACACCTCGGGCCCCGGCTGGTCCTCGACCGGGCGGCCCTGCCCTGCCACGAGCACCCGGCGGACCTGTGGTTCGCCGAGCTGCCGGCCGAGGTCGAGCACGCCAAGGAGCTGTGCGGCCCCTGCCCGCTGCGCGAGCAGTGCCTGACCGGGGCCCTGGAACGCCGTGAGCCGTGGGGCGTCTGGGGCGGCCAGCTGCTGCTCCAGGGCAGGGTGGTGCCGCGCAAGCGGCCCCGGGGGCGTCCGCGCAAGGACGAGGTCGCCGCCTGACGCGCCCGGCCTCCCTGGCGCGGACCGGCCCATGGGCGCGACCGGACCAGCGTGGCCGTGGCTGCCCCCCGCTCAGCCGGCGGCCGCCGCGGGGTGCCACGGGCAGCCGGTGTGCCGCGGCCAGCGCCGCGTCACGAGGTGCGGAGGCCACGGCCCCACCTCGTGCGCGGCCCCGGTGGCGACCCGCGGCACCCGGGCGCCCAGGAGCACGGTGAGGGCCACCACCGCCCGCACGACCTCGTCGGGCAGGACCGGCGGCAGCGGCGCGGTGAGCGGGTCCTCGAGCGACGCCGCGGTCGCCGGCCAGCGCGGGTCGCGGTCGCGGCGGTGCAGGTCGAGGCAGTGCAGGCACGGCCCGCCGGGCAGACCGGTCCACGGGCCGATGACCACCCGGGCGGTCTGGGCGACCACGGGCAGCACCGGCCGCCCCGCCAGCGCCGGGTGCCGGACCGACCCCAGGGGCACCACGTGGTCGTGCACCGTCACGACGGGCCGCGAGCCGGACGGCCGGTCGACGGCGCCGGGACCAGCGGACCCGGCCCCGGCCCCGTCGTCCGGGGCCCGAGGGCGCCGGGAACCGGGGGCGACGGCGCGCAGGGACGCGCACACGGGCCCGGCCAGCTGCCCTGGCCCTCGTACGTCGTCCGGTGTGACGTCCCGGCGCAGGCGCGCAGGCGCGGCCGAGAGCCGCTCGACGACGCCCCACCCCAGGGTGCCCCGAGGGTCGGCGGGGAGCCCTCCGGCCACGGCGAAGGCGCCGGGGCCGACACCGAGGTGGAGGCTGCCGTCGTCCCCGGCCGGCCACCAGTGGTGCGGGTCCTCCCGCCCTCGCGCGTGCCCCATGGACCGACCCTGCCACGCGGCGCGCAGGCCGAGTCGCGTCGTCCACAGCCCCGTCGACGGCCGGACCGACCCGGTCGACGACCGGACCTCAGCCCTGGCGACCCTCCGGGCCCTCGCCCTCGCCGTCGCTCAGCAGCCGCTCGATGTCCTCGTCGGTGACCGTGAGCTCGGCGGAGAGGGCACCGTGACGGTCCACGAAACCCAGCGGGTCGTCGAGGTCGGCCCCGGTGGGGGCGACGTCCGGGTGCCCCCACGCCTCGTCCCGCGCGTCGCGACCGTGACGCGACTCCAGCGCCGCCCAGAGGTTGGCGGCGTCCCGCAGCCGGCGCGGCCGCAGCTCGAGCCCGACCAGCGAGGAGAAGGTCCGCTCGGCGGGCCCGCCGGTGGCCCGTCGCCGGCGCACCGCCTCGGCGAGCGCCTCGGCGTGCGGCAGGTGCGGTCCGACCGCCTGGGCCGCCACGACGTCCACCCACCCCTCGACCAGGGCCAGCAGGGTCTCCAGCCGCGTCAGGGCCGCCTGCTGGGCCGCGCTGTGCTCGGGCGAGAACAGGCTGTCCCCGAGCGCGTCCTGCATCGAGGCGGGGTCACTGGGGTCCACGTTGCGGACCGCCTCCTCGATGCCCTCGGTGTTGATCCGGATGTCCCGCGCATACTCCTCGACCGCGGTCAGCAGCTGCGGTCCGAGCCACGCCGCACCGGCGAACAGGCGGACCCGGGCCGCTTCCCGCACGGCGAGGTAGAGGTGGAGCTCCCCGGGGTCCACCTCGAGGCCCTCGGCGAACTCCGCCACGTTGGCCGGCAGGATCGCCACGCTCTCGTCGCCCAGGATCGGCAGGCCCACCTCGGTCCCGGAGAGCACCTCCCCGGCCAGGGTGCCGACGGCCTGACCCACCTGGCCGCCGAACATGCTCGCCGACATGCGCCGGACCATGGGCGCCATCTGGCCCATCATGGCGGCGGGATTCATCCCCGGCGGCAGACCCGGGATGGGAGGGGCCCCCTCCTCACCCAGCTGGCCCAGCTGCTGCTCCATCGCCGCGGTCATCGCCGACTGCAGGCCCTCGGCCACCGGAGCGGTCAGCCGCTCCCACAGCGGGAGGGTGCGCTCGACCCACTCCGCGCGGCTCAACGCCAGGGCGGCGCCCTCGGGGCGGGGCAGGTCGGTGACCTGGTCGATCCACAGCGTCGCCACCTGGACGACCTGCTCGACGTCCCGCCGGGTGCTGTCGTTGATGGAGGAGTCGTCGTCGGCGACCGCCTGCCGGGCCACGTCCCGGGCAAGCTCGGAGTTGACCGGGCCGTCGCCGCCGCCACCCCCCATGAGCATCTCCATCTGCGAGCGCATCTGCGCCACCTGGTCGGGGCCGAGGTCGCCCAGGCCCATCGAGCTCAGCGTCTCGCGCAGCTCGGGCGGGACCGGCCCGCCGAACAGCGACTCGAGGGGGTCGGGATCGTCGCGGCGCTCCGGGTTGTCCTGGTCTGACACGGTCCTCGTCCTTCTCCTTCGATGGTGCCGGCGGTCCAGCCTGTCACGAGACGGCCCGCGAACCGGCGCGCGGTGGTGGCGGGCGTCTGTCACTGGGCTCAACACCGGCGGACGCGGGAGAGTTCCCTCACGGCGCCGGGGTGGTCCCGGGAACGGTCAGGGAGATCAGGCATGATGACGCGGTGACCGAGGACCAGAGCATCGTCGCCGGGGTGCGCGACACGCCGCTGTCCGTGGACGAGGCGCTGCGCGCGGTGCGCGACCCCAGGGCGGGTGCCGTGACGATCTTCGTCGGCACGGTCCGCGACCACGACGGCGGACGCGCCGGGGTGACGCGCCTCGACTACTCGGCGCACCCGGAGGCGACGGATCGGCTGACGGCGTTGGCCGCCTCCGTGGCCGCGCAGGAGCAGGTGCACGGGGTGTATGCCGTGCACCGGGTCGGTCAGCTGGAGGTCGGCGACCTGGCCGTCGTCTGCGCCGTGTCGGCCGAGCACCGGGCCGAGGCCTTCGCCGCGGGGCGCCTGCTCATCGAGGAGCTGAAGAGCGGCATACCCATCTGGAAGCGGCAGCAGTTCGACGGCCACGAGCACGAGTGGGTGGGGCTGTGAGTGCGGACCAGACCGGGGCGGAGCACCGGGCCGGCCGGCCGCCGCACACGCGCGTCGGGGTCACCGCGGGTGCGCTGCTGGTGGTCACCGCCGCCGGGGTGCTCACCGGGTCCGTGCTCAACCTCGTCACCGTCGAGCGGGTGATCTACGTGCCCGGGCCGGTCTACGACACCCTCGGGCAGATCGACGGCACCGACATCGTCAGCGTGGACGAGGGTCTCACCAGCTACGACGACACCGACGGCCACCTGTACTTCACCACCATCCGGCTCCAGGGTGGTCCCGGTGACACGGTCTCCGCCTGGGAGGCGTTGCGGGCGACGATCGACCCCGCCACCACCGTGGTCCCGCGCGAGGACGTCTTCCCCGAGGACGTGACCGCGGAGCAGGTGCGCGAGCAGAACACCGAGCTCATGCAGCACTCCCAGGACGACGCCGCCGTGGTGGCGCTGCGGGCGCAGGGCGTGCAGATCGACGAGAACGTGGTCGTGGCGCAGGTCATCGCCGACGCCCCGGCCGACGGGGTGCTCGAGGTCGAGGACGAGATCGTCCGCGTGGCGGGCCAGGACGTCAGCGACACCACGGCCGTCCGCGACCAGATCCAGGGCGTCGAGCCCGGCGAGGAGGTCCCGGTCACGGTGCGTCGCGGGGGAGAGGAGCTCGAGCTGGACGTGCCCACCCGGCTCGACGAGGAGAGCGGCCGGACGATCGTCGGGGTCTACCTCGCCCCGGTCTACGACAACCCCTACGAGGTCACCATCGACGCCGGCAACGTCGGTGGGCCGAGCGCCGGGCTGATGTTCTCGCTCGCCGTCTACGACGAGATCACCCCCGGACCGCTCACCGGTGGCCGGTCGGTCGCCGGCACCGGGACGATCACCGGGGACGGCACGGTCGGCGGCATCGGTGGTATCACGCAGAAGATGTATGCCGCCCGCGGGGCCGGCGCCGAGGTCTTCCTCGCCCCCCGCGACAACTGCGCGGAGGTGGTCGAGGGAGACCCGCGCGGCCTGACGGTGGTCCCGGTCGGGACCTTCGACGAGGCCCTCGACGTGATGGACGAGCTGGACTCCTCGCCCGACGCCTCACCCGAGGAGCTGTCCTTCCCCACCTGCGATCAGGTGCTGGAGGACGGCGCCGAGCAGACCGGCTGACCTACTCCGCCTCGTCGGCGAGGGTGGAGGCCAGGGCGTGGGTCAGCCCCGGCGCGATGTCCGGCCCGACGGCGACGGCGTCGTCCTCGTCGAAGTCGCGCTGACGCAGCAGGCAGGTGCGCGAGCCGTCGCGCAGACAGGCGGCCAGCAGGCGGACGTCCTTGCGCTCGGGGTGGGCCATGAGCGCGTCGGTCGCCTCCTGCGGCTGCCGGGGGAGCTCCCGCTCGGCCTCCGGCGGCACCACGATCCGCTCGACCGACAGGGCCACGCCCTCCACGTCCGGGGGCCAGGCCATGCGGCCCAGCAGCGACTCCAGGTCGGCCGTGGGGGGCAGTCGCTCCTGCTCGACCGCGGTGAAGCCGTCGTCCTCGGGGTCGGCGAGCTGGCCGGCGAGCGAGGGCTCGCGCTCGCGCAGCAGCGCGGTCCGGACGAGGGCGAACAGGCGGGGCGGTTGGTCCCAGCCCGACCGTGCGACGTGCCTCTCGGTGTCGACGGCGGCCCGCAGGAGGGCGCTGGGGCGGCTCGGGTCGGTGTCGGCGGTGCGGTCAGGGGTGCTCACCCCGCCATCGTCGCATCCGGGTCGCCGTGGGGACGCGGGGCTGCGGCGGTTACGCTGGAGGGGTGAGTGAGCGCGAGCCAGACAACGGCCCGGATCCCGACGAGGACGGTCGCGGACCCGCCGCCGGGGCCGGCGGCGGCCCGGCCGGCGAGGGGTGGGCCCGGGGGCGCTCAGAAAGCCCCGCGGCGGGTCGCGGGGGACGCGACGACGGCCGGGGACGGGCGTCCGGGGGTGGAGGCGGCGGAGGCCGCGGCCGGTTGGGCCGCCCCTCGGGTCGCGGCGGGCTCCCGCGGGGGCGGGTCCTGCCGACCGTGCTCATCGTGCTCGCCGTGCTCAGTCTCCTCGGGTGGGGCGCCACGCTGTGGACCGACCTGCTGTGGTTCCAGCAGCTCGGCTTCCGGCAGGTGCTGGTCACCCGGCTGCTGACCCAGGTCGGGCTCTTCGTCCTGGCGGCGCTCGTCACCGGGCTCGTCGTGTGGTCCGGGCTCTGGCTGGGCTGGCGGCACCGGCCGATCTACGCTCCGTCGACCCCCGAGCAGGCGGCCCTCGACCGCTACCGCAGCGCCCTGGACCCGGTCCGACGTCTGGTGTTCATCGCCGTGCCCGCCGTCCTGGGGCTCTTCGCCGGCACCGCCGCCGCCGCCCAGTGGCAGACGGTGCTGCTCTTCATCCACCGCCAGCCCTTCGGCGAGACGGACCCCGAGTTCGGGATGGACGTCGGGTTCTTCGTCTTCAGCCTGCCGTTCTGGCAGATGGTCATCTCGTTCAGCACCCTGGTGCTGGGGCTCAGCCTCATCGGCGCCCTCCTGACCCACTACATCTACGGCGGCATCCAGCTCCAGGGGGCCAACCGCGGCCAGCGCACGACGACCGCGGCGCGCATCCACCTCGCCGTGCTCCTGGGACTGATCCTCGTCGTCCGGGCCGCCGCCTACTGGGTCGAGCGGTTCTCGCTCTCGATGACCCAGCACGCCCGCATCACCGGCATGACCTACACCGACGTCAACGCGCTGCTCCCCACCCGGAGCATCCTGGCGGTGGCCGCGCTCCTCTGCGCGGCCTTCTTCATCGCCACCATCTGGACGAGGGCGTGGCGGCTGCCCATCATCGGGCTGGCCGGTCTCCTGGTGATCGCGCTGGTGCTGGGCGGGGCATACCCCTCGCTGGTGCAGCAGTTCCGGGTCAACCCCTCGGAGGCGCAGCTCGAGGCGCCCTACATCCAGCGCGCGATCGACTCGACCCTCAGCGCCTACGACCTGGAGGACATCGAGCGGACCGACTACAACGCCGTGACCGAGGCCGAGCCCGGTCAGCTGCGCAGCGACGCGGACACGATCCCCGGCATCCGCATCGTGGACCCCTCGATCGTGTCGCCGACGTTCCGGCAGCTGCAGGGTGTCCGCAACTACTACCAGTTCCCCGAGGCCCTCGACGTCGACCGCTACGAGGTCGACGGCGAGCTCGTCGACACCGTGATCGCTGTCCGTGAGCTGAACCTCGAGGGGATCTCCGCGGACCAGCGCAACTGGGTCAACGACCGCACCGTCTACACCCACGGGTTCGGCGTCGTGGCCAGCTACGGCAACCGTCGCTCCACCGAGGGCGAGCCGATCCTCTTCGAGCGCAACATCCCGCCCGTCGGAGGGCTGGGCGAGTACGAGCCGCGCATCTACTTCGGCGAGTCCTCGCCCGACTACTCGATCGTCGGGGCACCCGAGGACCAGCCCCCGCGTGAGCTGGACTACCCGGTGAGCGGTCAGGACACCGGCGAGGTGCGCAACACCTACAGCGGCGGGGGCGGGGTCGCGATGGGCAGCTTCGCACGCCGCGCGGCCTACGCCATCAAGTACCGCCAGATCGAGATCATGCTCTCGGACTCGGTCAATAGCGAGTCCCGCATGCTCGACCACCGCGAGCCGCGCGAGCGGGTGGAGCGGGTCGCGCCCTGGCTGCGGCTGGACGGCAACCCCTACCCGGCGGTGGTCGACGGCCGGGTGAAGTGGATCGTCGACGCCTACACCGTCAGCGACCGCTACCCCTACAGCCAGATGGAGGAGCTGGGCGAGGTGACTCTCGACTCGCTGCAGACGGCCAACAACGTCAGCTCCATCGGCGGTGGCCAGGTCAATTACATCCGCAACTCGGTCAAGGCCACGGTCGACGCCTACGACGGGTCGGTCGACCTGTATGCCTGGGACGAGGAGGACCCGCTGCTGCGGGCCTGGTCCTCGGCCTTCGACAACTCCGTGCAGCCGCTGTCCGAGATCGACGGCGAGCTGATGGCGCACCTTCGCTACCCGGAGGACCTCTTCAAGGTGCAGCGCTCGGTGCTCTCCCGCTACCACGTGGACGACGCCGGGTCCTTCTTCACCGGGCAGGACTTCTGGGCGGTCTCCGAGGACCCCACCGTCTCGGGCGAGAACCAGCCGGACATGCCGCCGCACTACCTGTCGGTGACGATGCCGGGTCAGGAGGAGCCGACCTTCAGCCTCACCACGACCTACATCCCGCGGGGCAACGAGCGGCAGAACCTCACCGGGTACGTCGCCGTGGACGCCGACGCCGGCACGACCTCCGGCGAACCCCGCGACGGCTACGGCCAGATGCGCATGCTGGTGCTGCCCCGCGACACGACGGTGCGCGGGCCAGGGCAGTTCCAGAACGACATCAACTCCTCCGACGCCAACTCCGACGCCTTCGGGCAGACGCTGTCCCAGTTCCTCAACCTCAACCGGAGCACCGAGTCCTCGGAGGTGCTCATGGGCAACCTGCTGACCCTCCCGGTGGGTGGCGGGCTGCTCTACGTCGAACCCGTCTACGTGCAGGCCCAGGGCGGCAACGCCTTCCCGCTGCAGCGCATCGTCGTCGTGGCCTTCGGCAACGACCTGGCCTGGTCGGACACCCTCGACGGGGCCCTGGACGAGCTCTTCGGCGGCGACTCCGGAGCCACAGCCGGCGACGCCGGGGACGCCGGCCCCACCGGTGGGGATGACGCGTCAGGCGACACCGGTGGCGGCGAGGGCGGTGACGGAGCGGGCGAGGTGGACCAGGACGCCCTGGCGCAGGCGCTGGACGACATCCAGGCCGCCTACGACGACGGCCAGGCCGCCCTCGCGGAGAGCGACTGGGAGGCCTACGGCCAGGCCCAGGAGCGGCTGCGGGAGGCCATCGACCGTGCGGTCGACGCCGACCCCTCGGGTGGCTCGACGAGCGTCGACGGCGGCGAGGAGGACACGACCGACGACGGCGCGGCCCAGACGCAGGAGCCCTGAGCGAAGGCGCAGGGCGTCCCACGACCGGGATTTGGTGAGCACCTCGGCATCACGTAGAGTGGTGCTCACCACGACGCGGGGTGGAGCAGTTCGGTAGCTCGCCGGGCTCATAACCCGGAGGTCGCAGGTTCAAATCCTGCCCCCGCTACGCATCGCGTCGGACGCGCACGAAGGCCCGGACCACACGGTCCGGGCCTTCGTCGTGCCGGTGCCCCCTGACGACGAGACGGTCGGGAGACCGCGTGCGCGGGGGAGGGTCACGCGACGCATACAGTGTCGGTCCTATGCCCCTGGACCTGCCCGTCGCGCGACGCACCCTGGAGAACGGTCTGCAGGTCGTCGTCAGCGAGGACCACGCCGTGCCCAGCGTCAGCATGGACCTGTGGGTCGACGTGGGGTCGAGGCACGAGGCGCCGGGGCGCACCGGCCTGGCCCACCTCTTCGAGCACCTGATGTTCCAGGGCAGCGAGCTGGTGGCCGAGGGGGAGCACATGGCCGCGCTGATGGCGCACGGCGGCCGGGCGAACGCGACGACCAGCTACGACCGGACGTCCTACGTCGCGTCGGTGCCCCGCAACGCCCTCGAGCTGGCCCTGTGGCTGGAGGCCGACCGGCAGGGGCACCTGCTGCCGGCGCTCACCCAGGCCAACCTGGACATCCAGCGCGACGTCGTGGTGGAGGAGAAGCGGCAGCGGTACGACAGCGTGCCCTACGGCACCGCCCTGGCGCTGCTCGGTGGGCTCGTCTTCCCGTCGGACCACCCCTACCACCACCCGACCATCGGCTCGATGCAGGACCTGCACGCCGCGACCCTCGAGGACGCCCACGCGTTCTACACCGCGCACTACGGACCCGGCACCAGCGTGCTCACGCTCGTGGGCGACGTCGACGTCGAGGAGGGCCTCGACCTCGTCGAGCGCTACTTCGGCCACCTCGCCGACGCCACCCGACCCCGACCCACGGCGACCCCTGCCTTGCCACCGCTGACCGCCCCGGTCCGCGAGGTGGTGGTGGGCGGGGCCGAGATCCCGTCCGAGCGGCTCTACCTCGCCGCCCGCCTCCCCGCCGTCACGGAGCCGGACTTCGTGGCCTGCGCCCTGGCGATGGACGCCCTCGCCGGCCTGACGATCTCCCGCGTGCACGAGCGTCTGGTCCTCGGGACCGAGGTCGTCAGCGGCGCGTCCGCCTCGGCGCTGGGGCTGCGCGACGGCACCTCCCTGGGCCTGCTCGTCCTCGACGTCACCGAGGGCGTGGACCCCCGCGCGGTCGAGCAGCAGCTCGCGACGATCCTCGGGGAGTTCGCCGACCACGGGCCCCGGGAGGTGGAGCTCGAGGCCTCCCGGGCCGACACCGAGCGGTCCTGGCTGGAGGCCCTGGCCGGCTACGACGAGCGGGCGGCGCTCCTCAGCCGGGCCACCCTCCTCCTCGAGGACCCCGGGCAGGTCGCACGCTACGTCGACGACGTCCTCGCGGTGACCCCGGAGCAGGTGGGTGCGGCTGCCGCCCGCTACCTGGTGCCGGACGCCCTGGCCACCCTGGTCTACCGGTGGGAGGAAGAACGATGACCGGTACGCCGCGTGTCCGCAGGCGTCCCGAGGTGGGCGACCCTGCGCCGTGGCGCTTCCCCGAGCCGGCCCGTGCTGAGCTGCCGAACGGGTTGCAGCTGCTCCTCGTCGACCTCCCCGGGCAGCACGTGCTCTCGCTGCGCGTCGCCCTCCGCGCCCCCCTCGCCCAGGAGGAGCCGGGGCGGGAGGGGTCCACCCTGATGATGGCGCGCTGCCTCGACGAGGGGACGCGTTCGCGGACCGCCACCGAGCTCGCGGAGCTCGCCGAACGCCACGGCATCGCCCTGGGCGCCGGGGCCGGCGAGCGACGGGTGCACCTGGGGCTCGAGGTGACCGGACGCCATCTTGGGACGGCCCTGGACCTGCTCGTGGAGTGCCTCGCCGAGCCGACCTTCCCCGAGGCCGAGGTCACCCGGCAGGTGCGTCACCGGTTGACTGACATCGCCCACGAGCTGGCGGACCCGACCGGTCGCGCGCAGCGGGAGTTCCGGGAGGCCTACTTCGCCGCGGGTGAGCGGGCCCGGGTGCCCGTCGGCGGCTCCACGGCCTCGGTGGCGACCCTGACCCCGCAGATGCTCCGCGAGCGGCACGAGGCGCTGACGCCGCACGGCGGGGTGGTGGTGCTGGCGGGCGACCTCTCGGGGATCGAGGACCCGGTGGGGCTGATCTCCGCGACGGTGGGTGCCTGGCGCCCGGCCGGCGCCCCGGTGGACGACGGCCCGCGACAGTCGCTGCGCGCCGACGACGCCGCGCGGGTGCTGCTGGTGCCCCGGGAGGGGGCGGGGCAGACCGAGCTGCTGCTCGGCCGCCGCGGACCGGACCGGCGCACCCCGCACGGCTGGGGCACCTACCAGGCCCTGGCCCTGCTCCTCGGGGGCGCTCCGCACTCGCGTCTGGACCGGGTGCTCCGGGAGGAACGGGGCTGGACCTACGGCATGCGGCTGGGCTT
This sequence comes from Serinicoccus sediminis, assembly GCF_004153545.1. Classification (GTDB taxonomy): domain Bacteria; phylum Actinomycetota; class Actinomycetes; order Actinomycetales; family Dermatophilaceae; genus Ornithinicoccus; species Ornithinicoccus sediminis_A. Next base: position 43,567 of record NZ_SDVA01000007.1, read on the forward strand.
CCGGCCGCGACAGGTCGGGGGTCAGTGCGTCGTCGCCGGCGCGGTGCGGGCCGATGCGACCCTGCCCGCGCTGCAGGAGACGCTGCGCATCCTCGACACCCCGGGCTCGGAGCTCGGCGAGCGTGAGGTGCGCGAGGCCGCCGACTTCGTCGCGATGACGGCCCCGGCGCGGTACCTCACGGCGGACAGCGTCGCGGACGAGCTGGTCTCCCTGCTCGCCGACGGGCTGGGTCCCGACACCGTGACGAGCACCCTGCGGCAGCTGCGCGAGCTGACCCGGGAGCAGGCCGCCCGGGCGTGGGAGGAGGTCCGGACCGGACCGGGGTGGACCGTCGTCGTCGTCGGCGACCCGGAGGCGATCGCCCCGGTCATGGACGCCGGTCTCGGGCCGGTGCAGGTGGCCGGGGCTTCCCCGCTCAGCCCTCGGCCTGGTTCGCCACCCCCAGGGTCATGAGCACCTCCTCGTGGACCCGCCCGTTGGTGGTCACCACCGGGCCGGCGTCGGCGGCGGTGACCAGCGGGGACGCGGCCGGGGCGCCGGTGAGGTCGGTGACGGTCCCGCCCGCCTCGCGCACGAGGGGCGCCAGCGTGGCCAGCTGGTAGCCGTCGCCCCACGCGGCCAGGGCGAGGTCGGCCGCCCCCTCGGCGACCAGCGCGTGGCTCCAGAACTCGCCGTAGGCGCGGGTGCGCCACACCCGGTCGGTCAGGGCGGCGAAGCCCGCGCCATGGCCCCCGTGCAGCCACCCCGCCACGTCGTCGGTCGACAGCGACGCGTGCTCGAGCACCCCGGTGCCCGACACCGTGATGCGGCGGGCACGGGCCAGGGTCCGACCGGTCCAGGCCCCGGAGCCGACGCCCGCCCACCAGCGCCGGGCCAGGTGCGGTGCGGCGACGAGGCCCAGGACCGGCTCGTCCTCGACGACGAGGCTGATGAGCGTCGCCCACACCGGGACGCCCCGCACGTAGTTGGCGGTGCCGTCGATCGGGTCGACCACCCACCTCCGGGCGCCGTGCCCGGTCGGGTCCATGGTGCGCCCCTCGACGCGGTCCCGGGGACGGGTCCGGTGCAGCTGGTGGCGCAGCAGCTCCTCGAGCCGACGGGCGGCCGGCGCGCTCAGGCCACCGTCCGGGTCGACCTCGACCTCCGCCTGGAGAGAGCCGAAGAGCTCGAGGGAGGTGCGCTCGATCGCGTCCGCGAGGACGTGGGCGAGTCTCAGGTCGTCGTCGTAGCCGGGCACCCGTTCACCGTAACCGCTGGTCAGGGTTCAGCCGTGCTCCTCACCGGTGCGGCTGCGCAGCAACCGGCGCAGCGACTCCAGCCGTGCCGGCCCGGCGGACCCGGCGTGCCCCGCCGCCACCCAGGCGTCGAGGGCGCAGTCCGGTTCGTCGTGGCTGCAGCCGCGTGGACACCCCGCGGTGCCGGCGGCGAGGTCCTCGAAGTGCTCCACGAAGGTGGCCGGGTCGACGTGCCCCAGACCGAACGAGCGCACGCCAGGGGTGTCCACCACCCACCCGCCGTCCGCGAGCTCCAGCGCGACGGCGGACGTCGAGGTATGCCGCCCCCGCCCGGTGACCGCGTTGACCTCCCCGGTCGCCCGGGCCGCGTCCGGTACCAGCGCGTTGACCAGGGTGGACTTGCCGACCCCGGAGTGCCCCACGAGCACGCTGGTGCGGCCCCGCAGGGCCTCGCGCACCTGCCCGAGCGCCACCGGGTCGACGGTCAGACGTGCCTCATCGAGGACGCTTCCCGTCACGACCGCGGGCACGTCGAGCGCCGTGTAGTGCCGCAGGAACGCGTCGGGGGAGGCGAGGTCGGCCTTGGTCAGCACGAGCAACGGGTCCAGCCCTGCGTCGTAGGCCGCCACCAGACAGCGGTCGACCATGCGGGCCCGCGGCCTGGGGTCGGCCAGCGCGGTGACGACGACGAGCTGGTCGGCGTTGGCCACGATGACGCGCTCCACCGTGTCGGAGTCGTCGGCGCTGCGGCGCAGGACGGTGCGCCGGTCCTCGACCCGCACGATGCGGGCGAGGGTGTCCGGTCGCCCGGACGTGTCGCCCACCATCCCCACCCGGTCCCCGACCACGATGCGGCTGCGGCCGAGCTCCCGGGCGCGCATGGCGATGACGGTCCGGTCCGCCACCCGGGTGGTGTAGCGCCCCCGGTCGACCGTGGTCACCACCCCCACGACGGCGTCCTCGTGGGCCGGCCGGTCCTTGGTGCGTGGGCGGGATCCCTTGCGCGAGGGGCGGACGCGGACGTCGGACTCGTCCAGGTGGTCGTAGCGTCCGCTCATGCCGGGCTCACCCGGCCCGGCTCTGCGGGCGCACGGAGCCTACGGCCTGCTCCCACGCCCGGTCGAAGCCGGGGAAGGTCTTGCCGGCGGTGGCGACGTCCTCGACCTCGACCTGGGGGACGACCGCACCCACGACGGCACCGAACATCGCCATCCGGTGGTCGTGGTAGGTCCGGACCCGGCACCCGGTGAGTGGCCCCGGCTCGATGGCCAGGCCGTCGGGCAGCTCGCGGGCCCGCGCCCCCAGGCGGGTCAGCTCGGCCACGAGCGCGGCGAGGCGGTCGGTCTCGTGCCCCCTCAGGTGCCCGATCCCGCGCAGCGTGCTGGGGGAGCCCGCGAGCGCGCAGAGGGCGGCCACGACCGGCGTCAGCTCACCCACCTCGGAGAGGTCGAAGTCGACCCCCGCCAGGCGTCCGCCCGCTGCACCGGTCGCCAGCAGCCCCTCGGCGGTGAGCTCGGTGGCCGCCCCCATCGCGGCGAGCACGTCGCGCATCCGCTCTCCGGGCTGGGTCGTGGCAGCGGGCCAGTCCGCCACGAGGACCCTCCCACCGGTCGCGGCGGCCAGGGCCAGGAAGGGTGCGGCAGAGGAGAGGTCGGGCTCGACGACGACGTCCAGGGCCCGGACGGGGCACGCGGGGACGAGCCAGCTGGCGGCGCCGGGCTGCTCGACCGGGACCCCCGCGGCGCGGAGCGTGGCCACGGTCATCTGGAGGTGCGGCAGGCTGGGCAGGGTGGGTCCGGTGTGCTGCACCCGGAGGCCGTGCGGGTAGGCGGCGGCCGACAGGAGCAGCGCGGAGACGAACTGGGAGCTGGCCGACGCGTCGACGAGCACGGTGGGCGGCCCTCCGGCGGGAGCCTGGGGCAGGGGGCCCTCGACCGTGAAGGGCAGGGTGCCGCGGCCCTCGTCCAGGACGCTCGCCCCGATATCCCGGAGGGCCTGCAGGACCGGGCCCACGGGCCGGGCCCGGGCGCTGGGGTGGCCGTCGAAGCGCACCGGGCCGTCGGCCAGCACGGCGACCGGGGGCACGAAACGCATGACGGTCCCGGCCTGCCCGCAGTCGATGTCCACGTCGCCGCGCGGTCCGCCCCACGGCGGGCGGACCACCCAGGCGGCCGGGTCGTCGTCGTCCACCCCCGCCCCGAGGGCGCGCAACGCGTCGACCATCCGCCGGCTGTCGTCGGAGTGCAACGGGTGCCGCAGCGTGCTGGGGCCGTCGGCCAGCAGCGCCAGCACCAGCCACCGGTTCGTGAGGGACTTGCTGCCGGGCACGCGGACCCGGGCGTCGAGGGCGCCCTGGACGTGGGGGGCGGCCCAGGTCGGCACTGTGCTCATCGCGGTCGCCTCCTCGTCTCGGTCTCGGTCCCGGCCCAACCTAGCGCCTCCCGGCGGTCCGGACGGCCCGCGGTGCTACCGTTCCCGCATCGACCGGTCGGTGCCGGCCCGGCTGCCCCTGGTCGCAGCGGAGTGGCGCGGCCCGTCCCCGACCGGCCGCCACGACCGTTGCAGACGCTGGCCGACGAGGCCGGAGGACCCCCCGACATGACCCGCCCCCCGGTCTCGCCCCGATGGCCCGTCCTGGGTGCGGCGGGTGTGCTGGTCGCCATCGTCCTCTTCGTCGTCACCGTGGTCGTCGCCCTGAGTACCACCGGGACGACCTTCGTGTGGACGGTGAACATGTTCAGCGACCTGGGGGACGGTGCGTGCCGTCCTCGGGGTGGACGGTGGATCTGCTCACCGGGGTCGGCCGCGTTCAACGTCGGCCTGGCGCTGACCGGGGTGCTGCTCGCGGGCGCCGCGCTGGCGCTGATCCCGCGCTGGGGCCGACTGCTCGCGGGCAGCGTCGTGGTCATGGGGCTGGGCCTCGTGGTCGCCGCCGTCTTCCCCGCCGGTGACACCGGTGCCATCCACCTGGCCGGGGTCGTCATGGCTTTCGTGGTCCCGGCAGCCGGTCTCCTGCTCTCGGCGGTACGCCCGGAGACACGGTGGCTCGAGAGCGGTCGAGCGGTCCGCGGCACGCTGGCCGTGGTGGCGCTCGTGTTCTGCGCGGAGAACCAGGTGCCGCCCGCCCTGGTCCAGGAGGGCACCGGGCAGATCATCATCGTGGGCAGCCTGGTGCTGACCCTGGTGGTCGAGTCCGTGCGCGTGCTGGCCGTCCGGTCCCCCTGAGCCCGGGGGAGGGCGGTCATCCGCCCAGGCGGCGGAACCGTGGCCACAGCGTCGCCCAGTCGGCGACCGGGTCCGCGCAGTGCAGGACGGGCACGTGCTCGAGCCGGGGATGCACCACCGGGCCGGTGTCGAGCTCCGTCGCCGCCCCGCAGCGGCCGAAGTCCCCCCGTCGGGCGACGGCGTGCTCGCCGACCAGCAGGACCTCGTCCCCCTCGGGCGGCCCCAGGTCCCAGAGCGCGTTGTGGCCCGAGTGCACCGCGGCCCGGTCGGCCGAGCTCCCGTAGCGGTGCACGGCGCCGGCGAGGGCGTAGGTGTCGGTGACGACGGCCTCGCCGGGTCGGCGCAGGTCGCTGATCTGCTGGGCGTAGCCGGGCCAGCCGACCTGGTCGCGGATGGTCGGGTTGAGCCGGGACACGGCGGACACCCACGTCTCGGTGGGCGGCAGGACCGGCAGGCAGAGCAGGCACGCCACCACGCCGTTCGCCGCGACGACCGTCCGGCTCCTCGTGCGGCTCCACCGGTCCGCCACCGCCGGGGTGGCCCACCCCACCGCGAGGGCCGGGAGCAGCACGCCCACCGGGTAGTACGGCTGCGAGGGGTTGGCGAAGGTCCACAGGAGGACGAGCGCGAAGGTCGGCAGCAGGAAGCGGGCGGGGTGGTCGGGGCGTCTCCAGGGCGTGAGGAACCCGCTCAGCCAGACGCGCAGCAGCGGTGGCCCCGCGAACAGCGCCAGCGCCGGCAGCAGCACGAGCCGCACGAGGTCGCCCTGCTCGTCCACGAGGCCGCCGGAGACCTCGGCCATCGGCAGCCCGTGGACGAGCTGCAGGAGCACCTGGGGCGCGCCGAGGAGGACGAAGACCGACGAGCCCAGCAGGGCGTCCCGGGTCCGCAGCAGCGGACGCCGGGTCAGCAGCAGGCCGACGAGCAGGGACGCCGCGAGGACGACGACCAGCAGCTTGTTCCAGCAGGCCAGACCCGCGACCGTGCCGGCCCACAGGAGAGCGTGCGGGTGACCCAGGCAGGCCCGGAGGACGAGGAGGACCACCACCTGCCAGGCCAGCAGGTCCAGCGTCGCGGTGGTGAACAGGTGGCCCATGATGAGCGGGTAGACGGTGAACGCGTGCGCCCACCCGGCCAGCCGCTGCACCGACGGCGGGGCACCGAGGGCCCGCGGGAACAGGGTCGCCACGAAGGCGCCGGCGACGGCCGCCGCGACCCCCGGCAGGCGCTGCACCCACAGGTGGTCGCTCACCCGGCCCAGCAGCCAGGTGAACCACACCGTCAGCGGCGGCTGGTCGACGTACCACCACCGGGGAGGCAGCATGCCGAAGTAGAGCTCGTCCCAGTGCGGCCCGTAGCGTGGGGCGACGAGGAGCAGCACCAGCGCGACGAGGACCATCGGGGGCGCGGCGACCCGCAGCGGGCCGGGGTCGGAGGCCGCGGGGAGGGCGGGCCTCACCTGCTCTCCGCGTGGGCCAGCCACTCCTCGACCTGCCGGACGGCGACCCCGCACCCGTCCTGGCCGCGTACCCGCGCCGTCAGCTCGCGGGCCCGCCGGCGGACCGGTGCGTCCAGGGCGGCCTCGACCGCCCGCGCCAGCGCCCCGGTCGTCGCCAGGGCCCGGGGGACCGGTCGGGGTGCCACCCCCAGCAGGTGCAGACGGCTGCCCCAGTAGAACTGGTCGGCGAAGTGCGGGACGACGACCGACGGGGCACCCGCCCGGACCGCCGCCCCGGTCGTCCCCGCCCCGCCGTGGTGCACGACCGCGCGCACCCGGCGGAACAGCTCGTCGTGCGGCTCGTCCGTGACGGCCAGCAGGCGCGGCAGGTCCTCTGCCGGGGCACCCGGCACCTGCACGACCGCCCGCACGCCGACCCGGGCGCACACCGCGTCCACCCGGCGCAGCAGGGCGCCGGGGTCGCGCTGGTGCATCGACCCGAAGCCGACGTAGATCCAGTCGCCGCCGTCGTCCAGCGCCTGAGCCACCCGCGGGGTCAACGGACGGTCGGGCCCGCTCCCCGTCCACCACCCGGTCACCGTGCCGTCCGCCGGCTCGTCGGCGACGAGCTCGGGGCTGTAGGCGTAGAGCGAGCCGAGCGTGGACGTCGTCAGGCTCACCGGGTGTCGCGCGACGAGGTGCAGCCGGCCGCGCCGCCACCCCCCGTCGACACCGCCCAGGTAGGGCTCCACCCTGCGCAGGGCGCGTCGGGCGAGGACCCGGGCCGGTGCCGGCAACCACCACGAGTACGGCAGCAGCGGCATGGGCCCCCGCAGGTCTGCGTGCTCCGGCCACATGTGGGCCCGCACCACCGGCACGGACCGGTCCAGGGCCTCGTGGACCGCGGCGATGGCGAAGGTGGACGCCACCAGGACGTCCGCCCGGTCCAGGGCCTCGAGCGAGGGCTGGCGGGCGGAGTCGATGAAGTCGGCGAACAGCTGCCGGGTGCGGCTGAGCTGCCGCGGGCTCCCACGACGCACGGCTCGGGCGGCCGGCCCGGCGAGCAGCTCCTCGGGGTCGCTCGACACGTCCGCCACCCTCAGCCCGGGGTGCCCGGCGCCGACCAGCGTCGCGTGCGTGACCAGGGTGACCTCGTGACCGGCGTCGGCGAAGCGCCCCGCGAGGTGGGTGAAGGGCAGCACGTCACCCCGGCTGCCGATGGCAGCCACCACGACCTTCACCGCGGGCTCACCCGCCGAGCACCTCTCCGGTGACGGGGTCGACGACCCCCACGAGCGCCTCGGTCGGCACCGGCTCGACCAGGCCCGGGCCGTTGGCGGCCGCGCTGCCGACGGCCCGGTCCACGGGCCAGGCCTGGAACCGGCCGGGGACGTGCGCCGCGTCGACCATCGACCGGACGTCGTGCGCGTCCGTCAGGCCGGGGTCCAGCCAGTCGCCCCACTGGTCGGGCTCAAGGGCCAGCGGCTGCCGGTCGTGGATCCGGTCCAGACCCGGCTCGGCGGCGGTCGTGACGACGGCGTAGGTCACGAGCCAGGCGTCGTCGGCGTCGGGCGCGGCCTGCGGGTTGCGCCAGAACTCGTAGACCCCGGCCAGCGCCAACGGCAGGTCGTCGGCCCGGGTGACGTAGAAGGGCTGCTTGCGGGGCCGGCCGCGGGCATCCGTCGCCACCGGGCTCGTCTGCCACTCGTACCACCCGCTGATGGGCACCAGGGCCCGACGGGCGAGCGCGGCCCGGGCGAAGGCCGGCTTGTCCAGCAGGGTCTCCTGACGGGCGTTGATCATCCGCGCGCCGACCGACGGGTCCTTGGCCCACGACGGCACCAGCCCCCAGGTGAGCAGGCGCAGCTGACGCACCGCCGGCTGGTCCTCGGCGCCGGTGCCCCCCGACGTCCCCCGTGGTGCCCGGGTCAGCACCACGGGCGCCTGCTTGCTCGGGGCGACGTTGTGGTCGGGCTGGCCCGCTGGGGGCGTCTGGGGGTTCTTGAGCAGGCTCATGGACGGCTGGTCGGTGGCGTCGAGGTCGACGTCGTAGGCCTCGACGAGCTCGTCGGGATGGGCGCTCGCGGCATACCGTCCGCACATCAGGTCCGCACCCTCACTGGCGGTAGGTGGACAGGAAGTTGCCCATCCGTTCCAGGGCGGCCCCCAGGTCGGTCGCCCAGGGGAGGGTGACGACCCGTAGATGGTCGGGGGTGGGCCAGTTGAAGCCGGTGCCGTGCACGACGAGGATCTTCTCCTGCTCCAGCAGGTCCAGGCACAGCTGGACGTCGTCGTGGATCTCGTGCACCTCCGGGTCCAGCCGAGGGAAGACGTAGAGCGCGCCCCGCGGCTCGACGCAGCTCACCCCCTCCATGGCGTTGAGCATGCCGGTCGCGAGGTCGCGCTGCTCGGCGAGCCGCCCCCCGGGGGCGATCAGCTCCTCGATGCTCTGGTGTCCGGACACCGCCACCTGGATGGCGTGCTGCGCCGGCACGTTGGGGCAGAGCCGGGTGGAGGCCAGCAGCTCGATGCCCTCCAGGAAGCCCTTGGCGTGGCCGGTGGGGCCGGTGATGGCGAGCCACCCGGCGCGGTACCCGGCCACCCGGTAGGTCTTCGACAGCCCGTTGAAGGTGAGGCACAGCAGGTCAGGGGCCAGCGAGGCCAGGGAGACGTGCCGGGCGCCGTCGTAGACGATGCGGTCGTAGATCTCGTCGGCGAGCAGCAGCAGGGAGTGCTCGCGGGCGAGCTCGACGATCTGCTCGAGCACCTCCCGGGAGTAGACCGCCCCGGTCGGGTTGTTGGGGTTGATCACCACCAGGGCCTTGGTGCGGGGGGTGATCTTGGCGCGGATGTCCTCGACCTGCGGGTTCCACCCGTCCGTCTCGTCGCACAGGTAGTGCCGGGGTATGCCGCCCGCCAGGCTGGTGGCGGCGGTCCACAGCGGGTAGTCGGGCGCCGGGACCAGGACCTCGTCGCCCGGGTCCAGGAGGGCGTTGAGCGCCATCATGATGAGTTCGGAGACGCCGTTGCCCAGGTAGACGTGGTCCACGTCGAGCGGCGGGAAGCCGGGCTCCTCCTGGTAGCGGGAGACCACGGCACGTCGGGCGGGCAGGATGCCCCTCGACTCCGAGTAGCCCTGCGCCGAGGGCAGCGCCGCGATCATGTCCTGCAGGATGATGTCGGGGGCCTCGAAGCCGAACGGGGCCGGGTTGCCGATGTTGAGCTTGAGGATGCGGTGCCCCTCGGCCTCCAGGGCCGCCGCACGGGCCGCCACCGGGCCGCGGATCTCGTAGAGGACGTTCTGCAGCTTCGCCGGCTGGGTCAGCGGGCGGAGCCGGTGGGGGCGGGTGCTCGGGTTCACCTGCCCATCGTCCCATCCGGCCCTCCTCCGACCCGGAGCCGGGAATGCGCGCGCCGGATCTCCACGTTGACCACCCCGATCGGACGACACGCGGAGGAGACGAGAGTGCTGAGGACCACGACCGCTCCCGGTGAGCTGGCTGGTGGCTTCGCCCTGGCCAGCCCGCACGGGCTAGGCTGGACGGTGATGACTACTGACCAGCCGGCCGTCGAGGAGATCGACGCCCAGGCAGCGGCGGACGCGGCCGTCGACGTCGCGACCGAGACCCCGCAGGAGCGTTCAGCGCGGTTCGAGCGCGAGGCCATGCCCCTGCTCGACCAGATGTACAGCGCCGCGCTGCGGACGACCCGGAACCCTACGGACGCCGAGGACCTGGTGCAGGAGACGTACGCGAAGGCGTTCGCGGCCTTCCACCAGTACCGTCCGGGGACCAACCTGCGGGCGTGGATGTACCGCATCCTCACCAACTCCTACATCAACAGCTACCGCAAGAAGCAGCGCCAGCCGCTGCAGTCGGACGCCGCGGAGGTCGAGGACTACCAGCTGGCCCGGGCCGCCTCGCACTCCTCCACCGGTCTGCGCTCGGCCGAGGCGGAGGCGCTGGACCACCTGCCCGACAGCGACGTCACCCGGGCTCTCGCGAGCATCGGTGAGGACTTCCGCATGGCGGTCTACCTGGCTGACGTGGAGGGCTTCTCCTACAAGGAGATCGCCGACATCATGGACACCCCGATCGGGACCGTGATGTCGCGGCTGCACCGCGGGCGCAAGCAGCTGCGCGAGCTGCTGACGGACTACGCCGCCGAGCGCGGCATCGTCCGCGCGGGGGAGGGGTCGTGATGGCCCAGGACCCTCGCCAGCCGGACGACGCCGTGGACTGCGCCGGTGTGCTGCTCAGGTTGTTCGAGTTCGTGGACAACGAGACCGAGCCGGTCGACCGCGCCCGGATCCAGGCCCACCTCGACGAGTGCGGCTCGTGCCTGGCGGAGTACGACCGCGACCTGCTGCTCAAGGCGCTGGTCCGCCGAGCCTGTGCCCGGCAGAGCGCCCCCGCCCAGCTGCGCAGCCAGATCCTCACCCGGATCACCAGCACCCAGGTGACCGTGGTCCGGCGTACCGAGTCCTAACCGGTCGACCCGGACAGACACCGAGGGCCGCCCCGTCGTGACGGGGCGGCCCTCGGTGCGTGCTGGCTCAGGCGTTGGGCTTGCGGCCGTGGTTGGCCGCCTTCTTCTTGCGGTCACGACGCTTGCGGGCGCGCTTGCTCATCTTCGTCCTCCCGACGACGGGGTCAAAGGACCAGTGTCCCACACGTGTGCGCGGCGTCGATCCTTGTGACCCCCGTCACGGGTATGGTAAAGGTTTGTCCAAGATTCTGCATCCTCGGTCATCTCGACCTCTCGTCTCTGGTGCAGATGTGGCACATTAGTGACAAGCCGGAGGTCTCACCGGCGCTCGCTCCCTACCGCCGGGGGCGTCTCTACGGAAGGACATCATCATGTTGCAGCTCATCGCCGACCTCTTCACCGCGGGGGCGTTCGACGCCATCTTCCGCGTCATCGACGTCGTCCAGTGGAACGGCTGAGTCGACGCACTGACTCACCGAGGGGCGCGGATCGATCCGATCCGCGCCCCTCGTCCATGCCTGTCGTCCTGCTGGCGGGCAGTCTCGTCCTGATCGCCGCGGTGCTCGCGGCCGCGGGTGGGTGGCTCAGGGGGTACGACGACGGTGCCGGGGTGGGGGTGACCCTCCTGCTCATGGGCCTGGTCACCCTGGGGGTGCAGATCCACGAGCGGGGGATGAGCCACTGGAGCGTCTCGGTGTCCACGGTGGTGCTGGCCGCGGCCATCCCCATCGCCGGCCCCATCGGCACGACCGTGGCGGCGGGGCTGCCCTACCTCAGCGACTTCCGCAGCCGCAACTGGCGCACGCGCGTCTTCAACTGCGGCATGACCGGGACCATGGGTGCGACCGGGTCCCTGGTCTACCTGGCGACCGGCGGGGTCCTGGTGGACCACGCGCCCTCCAGCGCCGGGGGCCTGCTCCTGCGGGTGGGCCTCCCGCTCCTCGTCGCCTACGTCGTGATGATCGCGGTCAACGTCCTGTGCATCGGCCTCATCTCGCACGTGTCCCGTGGCACCCGGGTCGTCCCCGTGGCGCAGTCCGTGCTGCGCAGCCTGGGCTGGGGCTATCTGTCGCACGCGGTCATCGGCTTCCTCTTCGTCGTCCTCTGGGGGCCGGTCGGGCTCGGTGCGGGCTCGGCGATCTTCGTCCTCGGTCCGCTCCTCATCGCGCACTGGGCCATCGGCCGGGACGCCCTCGCCCGACGTGAGCACCAGGAGACCGTCACCACCTTCGTCGCCGCGCTGGAGGAGGCGGACCCGGCCTCCGTCGGCCACAGCGCCAGGGTCGCGGACCTCGCCGAGGCCCTGGCGGGCGAGCTGGGGCTCGGGGCGACCGAGACCGAGGACCTGCGCTACGCGGCGCTGCTGCACGACATCGGCCTCATGGTGGTCCGCCCGGACCTGCCCACCGACCCGCAGGACGAGATCGGCTACCTCAGCGCCATCAGCGCCCACCCCCTGGCCGGCGTGAACGTCCTGGAGGGGCTGGACTTCCTCGAGGACTCGCTGCCGGCCATCGCGCACCACCACGAGCGGTGGGACGGCCGCGGCTACCCCTCCGGGCTGCGCGGCGAGGACATCCCGCCGGCGGCCCGCGTCGTCGCCGTGGCCGACGCCTTCGACGCACTGGTGGCGGGGTCCGCCACCGGCACCCTGAGCGCGTCCGAGGCGCTCCACGAGCTGCGCCGCCGCGCCGGCACCCACCTCGACCCGCGGGTCGTCGAGGCGCTGGGTGAGGTGCTCGGGCGCCCGGGCAGCGCGTTGCTCGCCCGGGCCAGACCGGCCACGGGCAACCCCGCTCGGCTGCTCCCGGACCACGACCACCCGAGCGTCAGCGACGCCTTCGCCGACTGGCAGCCGGAGTCGGAGGACGTGCTGACACCGGGGACGGGGGAGACGCCGTGGCCCTGAGCTGGGAGACGGCCCTGGTGGGGCTCGTCGTGATGGTCCTCAGCGAGGTCTGGCGCCAGTCCTCCTCGGGGCCGGCGCGGGACGCGCCGCTGGCGCAGGCGACCGCCGTGGCCCTCGCGATGGCGACGGCCTGGCCCTTCCCGCGCGGGCACCCGGACCACCTGGTCGGGATGCTGGGCCCGCTGGTCGTGGCCGCGGCCGCGGTACTCCTCGTGGCGGCCTGGCGCAGGCGCATCCCGTCCGCCCGTCGGGAGCTGATGCGCCTCGGGACCTCCGTCGTCGTGGCGGGTCTGCTGGTGCGCATCCCCGGGCCCGGGGGTGAGACCCTCCTGCGGAGCGTGTGGCACGAGCGCGAGACGACCGTGGTCATCGCCGTCCTCCTGCTGCTCGTCGCTGTGCTGGCCGCCGCGGCCCCCCTGGTGTGGAGGGGGGTGCGTGCGTCGGTGCGCAGCCGCACGATGGCGTGGGCCACCCTGAGCGGCGAGTTCGAGCGGCAGGGGCCGGTCTCCCTGGCCGGTGCCTCGACGGCCGTCGTCATGGCGCTGGCGCTGAGGGAACTCGGTCCCCTCAGCCTCGTGCTGTTCCTCGTGCCCCTGCTGGTGCTGCAGCCCGCCGTGACCCGCCAACGGGACATCCGCCGGGCCCAGCGGCAGACGATCTTCGCGCTGGCCCGCCTCCCGGAGGAGGCCGGGCTGGCCATGTCGGGCCATGCCGCCCGGGTGGCCGAGCTGGCGGTGCCCATCGCCCGCGACCTGGGGGTCGAGGCCGCCGACCTGCGCGACGTGGAGGCGGCCGCGCTGCTGCACGACATCGGCCAGGTCGGGCTCTCGCGCCCCGTCCCGGGCGGTGCGACGGTCGAGCTCTCGGCCCGCGACCAACGTGAGATCGCCTCGACCGGGTCGTCCATCCTCGGCCGCACCGCGGAGCTGTCGCGGCTGGCCTCGGTCGTCGCGGACGTCGGGCTCGCGCACCACCGGGCCGACGAGCGCGGGGACGTGGCCCTCGCCTCCCGGATCGTGCGGGTCGCCTCGGCCTACGACGACCTCACCGGGCGGGGGACCCGGCCGGGCGGCGGCAGCGCACCGCTGGAGGCGTTGGAACGACTGCTGCGCAGCACCCCGCACGAGTACGACCCGGAGGTCGTGCGGGTCCTGGTCCACCAGCTGGAGCGGCGCGGGTCGCTGTCGGCCGCCCAGGCGGAGTGGCTCAGCCGCTGACCGGCACGACGAGGGCCGCCCCGCGCGGTGGCGGGGCGGCCCTGGTCGCGGGAGGTCAGCCCTGCTTGGTCTCGGCGTAGATCTCCGCGATGCGCTCGATCTTGCCCAGCAGCTCGTCCGCGGTCGCGACGTCGAAGCTGCCCTTGGTGCCGGAGGCGCCGGCGAGCTTGGTGGCCTCGTTGACGAGCACGTGCAGCTCGGGGTACTTCTCGAAGTGCGGCGGCTTGAAGTAGTCCGTCCACAGCACCCAGAGGTGGTGCTTGACGAGCTCGGAGCGCTGCTCCTTGATGATCATGGCGCGCATCCGGAAGTCCGGGTCGTCGTTGTCCGCGACCTTCTCGCAGATCTTCTTGACGGACTCGGCCTCGATCCGGGCCTGGGCGGGGTCGTAGACGCCGCAGGGCAGGTCGCAGTGGGCGCTGACCTCGATGGTGGGGGCGAAGAACCTGGTGAACATCGGCCATCCTTTGCAGTAGGTCGTGAGGGGGACTCCAACACCCACCACGTTAGCCTGGGCGGGTGCTGCTCGCGATCGACACCGCCACCGGGACCGTCGGTGCCGCCGTCCACGACGGCGACCGGACCCGTGCGGAGGTGGTCCGGCAGGACTCCCGACGGCACGGTGAGCTGCTGGCCCCGGCGGTCAGCGCCGTCCTCGAGGAGGCCGGTCTGACGGTGGCCGATCTCACCGAGGTCGTCTGCGGTGTCGGGCCGGGCCCGTTCACCGGCCTGAGGGTGGGCGTCGTCACCGCCCTGGTGCTGGCCCACGGTCGCGGCCTCCCGGCCCCGCGGGGCGTGTGCTCCCTCGACGCGCTCGCGCACGCCGTCCACCTCGGCGGCGCGCCGGCCACCGATGTGCTGGTGGCCACGGACGCCCGTCGGCGCGAGGTCTACTGGGCCCGCTACGAGATGACCCCCTCCGGGGCGCGACGGCTCGAGGGGCCGGCGGTCGGTCCGGCCGCGTCGCTGCCCGAGCAGGTGCGCTCCCTGCCTGCCGTGGGCCGCGGTGGCCTGCTCTACCCCGACGCCCTGCCCGGGCAGCTGCCCGACGCGCCCCTGGACGTCTCGCCCGGGGTCCTGGCCGACCTGGCGGTCCGGCTGAGCGGCGGGACCCACCCGGACAGCGGGCGGGGGCTGCTCCCGCCCGAGCCGCTCTACCTGCGCCGTCCCGACGCGGTCGAGGCGAGGTCGCGGTGAGCCCGGTGACGACGACGGTGCTGGTGCGTCCCGCCACCTGGCGGGACATCCCCGCCATGCTGCAGGTGGAGCGCGCCGCCTTCCCGGAGGACTCCTGGGACGAGGCCGGGCTGTGGGCCGAGCTGGCCGCGCGCCCGCGACGGTCCTACGTCGTCGCGGCCCGCCCCGGGCAGGCGGTCCCCGAGGGGTATGCCGGGCTGGACGTGGCCGGCGACGTCGCCGACGTCATGACCGTGGCCGTCCACCCCGCCGCGCGCGGCACCGGGATGGGGGCCCGGCTGCTGGGCCGGCTGCACGAGCTGGCCCGGGACGCCGGTGCCACCAGCGTCATGCTCGAGGTGCGCAGCGGCAACGACGTGGCCCGGAGGCTCTACGCCACCCGTGGCTACCACCTGGTCCGCACCAGGGAGCGCTACTACCGCTCCGGTGAGGACGCCCTCGTCCTGAGGAAGGAGCTGGACCCGTGAACGACCCCCTCGTCCTGGGCATCGAGACCAGCTGCGACGAGACGGGTGTCGGGCTCGTCCGGGGCAGGACGCTGCTCTTCGACGCCATCGCCAGCAGCGTCGAGGAGCACGCCCGCTTCGGCGGGGTGGTGCCCGAGGTCGCCAGCCGGGCCCACCTCGAGGCCATGGTCCCCACCCTCGAGCGGGCCTGCCGTGAGGCGGGCGTCCGCCTGGCGGACGTCGACGCCGTGTCGGTGACCGCGGGCCCGGGGCTCGCGGGCGCCCTCCTGGTGGGGGTGGCCTCCGCGAAGGCGCTGGCGCTCGCCCTCGGGGTACCCCTCTACGGGGTGAACCATCTCGCCGCGCACGTGGCGGTGGACGTCGTCGAGCACGGACCGCTCCCGGAGCCCACCCTGGGGCTGCTGGTGAGCGGGGGACACTCCAACCTGCTGCTCGTGCCGGACGTCACCCACGACATCCGCTCGCTGGGAGCGACGATGGACGACGCGGCCGGCGAGGCCTTCGACAAGGTGGCCCGCATCCTCGGGCTGCCGTTCCCCGGGGGGCCGCACATCGACCGGGTCGCCCGGGAGGGCGACCAGGTGGCCATCGACTTCCCGCGCGGGCTCACCTCGGGCCGGGACCTGCAGCGGCACCGGTTCGACTACTCGTTCTCGGGCCTCAAGACCGCGGTCGCCCGGTGGGTGCAGGCGCGGGAGGCGGCCGGTGAGCCGGTGCCTGTGGCGGACGTCGCGGCCAGCTTCCAGGAGGCGGTGGTCGACGTGCTCACCCGCAAGGCCCTGCTGGCGTGCCGGGAGCACGGCGTGGACGACCTGCTCATCGGGGGTGGGGTGGCGGCGAACAGCCGCCTGCGGGCCCTCGCGCAGGAGCGGTGCGACGCCGCGGGGGTGCGCCTCCGGGTGCCCCGGCCCGGGCTGTGCACCGACAACGGGGCCATGGTCGCCGCGCTGGGCGCGCAGATGGTCATGAGAGGCCGTCCGCCGTCCGGTCTGGACCTGCCCGCCGACTCCTCCCAGCCGGTCGAGCAGGTCCGGTCCTGATCGAGCCGGGGTCTCCTCCGGCCCGGCCCGGCGCGGGCGACTTGCTCCTCGTGGCGGCGAGGCGCACCATGGACCCTCGTGCGAGTCTTCTGGGCGCACCCGGCCCGCTCGGTGACCCTCGGTTTCGTCATCGTCGTGCTCGCCGGGACGACGCTGCTCATGCTCCCCGTCTCGCGTGGACCGGGAGCCGAGGCCGACCTCATGGTCGCCGCCTTCACCACCGTGTCGGCCACCTGCGTGACCGGCCTCATCACCGTCGACACCGCCAGCTACTGGTCGCCCTTCGGCCAGACCGTCCTGCTGCTGCTCATCCAGATCGGCGGCTTCGGGGTGATGACGCTGGCCACCCTCATCGCCCTGGTCGTCCGGGGCAAGCTGCGGCTGAGCACGTCCCTGGCGGCCCAGGTGGACACCCGCAGCCGCTCCCTCGGGGACGTCCGCGGGATCCTGCGCCGCATGCTGCAGCTCATGCTGGCCATCGAGGCGGTGACCTGGCTGATGCTCACGCTGCGCTTCCACCTGGGGTACGGCTACGACTGGCCCACCGCGCTGTGGCACGGGCTCTTCCACGCCGTCTCCGCCTTCAACAACGCCGGCTTCGCGCTGTACCAGGACAGCCTCATGGGTTTCGTGGGCGACCTGTGGATCATCGGCCCCGTCTGCCTGGCGCTGGTGCTCGGCGGCCTGGGCTTCCCCGTGCTGCGCGAGCTGCTCCGCGGCCGCAGGCCGGGGACCTGGACCATCCACACGCGGCTCACCGTGTGGGGCTCGCTCACGCTGATGGTCCTGGGGGTGGCCACGTTCTGGGTGTTCGAGGCCCAGCCCGGGGGCACGATCGCGGACCTCTCGCCGGGCGGGCAGCTGGTGGGGGCGCTCGGGGGAGGGCTGTTCCCGCGGACCGCCGGCTTCAACTCGGTCGACTACGGGATGATCACGGACGAGACCGAGGCGATCACCATGGCGCTGATGTTCGTCGGTGGCGGGAGCGCGGGGACGGCGGGCGGCATCAAGGTCACCACCTTCCTGCTGCTGGCCGCGGTCATCTGGTCCGAGGTGCGCGGCGAGCCCGAGGTCGTCATCGGGCGCCGCCGGGTCGGGATGCCGGTCGTGCGGCAGGCGCTGTCGGTCGCCCTGCTCGCGGTGGGCCTCGTCATCACCAGCACCATCACCCTGATGATCCTCACCGACCTCCCCCCGCTCGACCTCGGCTTCGAGGTCGTCTCGGCCTTCGCGACGGTGGGGCTGTCCACCGGCATCACCGCCAGCCTGCCCCCCTCGGCCCAGCTCGTCCTCATGGTCCTGATGTTCCTCGGCCGGCTCGGGCCGATCACGGTGGCCGCCGCCCTGGCGCTCAACACCCGCCACCGCCACTACCGACTCCCGGAGGAGAGACCCATTGTTGGCTAGGAGAAGGCGGCCCGCGGACAGCGGCGCCTACACGGTGCTCGTCGTCGGCCTCGGCCGGTTCGGGACGGCGGTCTGCGAGTCGCTGGTCCGGCAGGGCGTCGAGGTCATGGCGATCGACACCGACGAGCGGCGCGTGCAGAAGTACGCCGACGACCTCACGCACACGGTGGTCGCCGACGCCACCGACGGGGAGGCCATGCGCCAGCTCGGCATCGGCTCGGTCAGCCGCGCGGTCGTCGCGATCGGGTCCGACATCGAGGCCAGCGTGCTGTCGGTCATCACCCTGCACGAGGCGGGGGTGGAGCGCATCTACGCCAAGGCGATCACCCGCAAGCACGGCAAGATCCTGGCCAGCATCGGTGCGCACCACGTCATCTACCCCGAGTACGTCATGGGACAGCGGGTGGCCCACATGGTGACCGACGGGGTGGCGGACTACCTCGAGTTCGACGACCAGTTCGCCATCGCCCGCTGCACCGCCCCGGCGGAGACGTGGGGACGGACCCTCGCGGACAGCGGGGTCCGCACCCGCCACACGATCACCGTCGTCGGGCGCAAACGGCAGGGCGAGGAGTTCACGTATGCCGTGCCCGAGACCGTGGTCGAGGAGGGTGACGAGCTGGTCGTCTCGGGTCGGATCAGCGACGTGGAGCGCTTCATCGCCCTGCCGCGGACCCCGCACCGCCGCTCGGTGCTCGAGCGCTGACGCCGGGTCAGACCTGCAGGCGGTCCACGACGAGGGCCCGTGGGGAGTCCGCCACCGTCGTCAGCACGAGGACGACCTCCTCGGAGCCGCGGGCCCGGCGCGGCAGCCGCAGCTCCCGGCGGAACGCGTCGGGGTCGACCCGCACCCCCCGCTTCTTCAGGGTGACCGGGCCGGCCGGCTGGTGGTGCTGCCGCAGCCAGGACCGCACCGTCGTGGCGCGCAGCGGGAGCACCTCGCGCACGGCATACCACCGCAGCGCGGGGTGGGGGACGGGCGCCCCGGCGGTGAGGTAGCCGGTCCCGGGCGCCGTCTCGCGACCGTCGACCACGCTCGCGAGGGAGCCGGTGAGGCCGGCCGCGGACACGGCGTCGTCGACCTCGGCCAGGTGGCCCTCCAGGTCCTCCACCCGGGGCAGGGGCGCGGTGGGGTCGAGGTCGGTGACCTCGTGCCAGGTGACGCTCCCGTCCGGCCCACCGTCGCTGCGGCCCACGACCGCGCGGCGGCCAGGTGGTCCGGCGCCCCACCACAGGGCGCACTCCAGCAGGTCCCCGTCCAGCGACACCCACTCCGCGCCCGCGCCGGACGGGACGTCGGCGGGGTCGAAGGACGGGCCGAGCTTGGCGACGGTCGCACGGGCGCGTGCGGCGACGTCCCGGACCTGCTCGAAGGAGGGGGAGAGCTGGTCGAGCCCCCGCACCCGGCGGGTCCGGCCGTGGACGTCGGCGACCCCGGGGGTGCGTCGGGCCGGGTCGAGGAACGCGCCGTCGTCCGGCCCGACAGGCAGCGCGAGCGCGTCACCGGTGACCACCCGCGCGTCCGGCCACGGGGCGAGGTTGGCCCGGGCGGCGGCCGCCACCACGGCGTCCCTCTCCACCGCCGTCACCGCGAGCCCGGCCCGGGCGAAGGCCATGGCGTCGAGCCCGAGCCCGCACCCGAGGTCCAGCACGTGGCGTACCCCGGCGCGCACCATGAGCTGAGCCCGCCGGGCCGCCACCTGCGGGCGGGTGGCCTGCTCCAGGCCGTCCTGGGTCAGCAGCAGGTCGTCGACCCCGCTCCCCAGCCGGGCCCGCCCGCTGGTCCGCAGCCGGGACTGCGTCAGTGCGGCGGACACCAGCTCGGGGTCGTGCCCCTCCGCCCGGAGCCGGGCCAGCAGCGGCAGGGTCGAACCCTCGTCGTAGGGCGGGAGGTGGGCCAGCAACCGGGCCCCCGGCCCGTCTCCCAGACGGCGCAGGAGGTCGGCTGCGGGATCGGCGCTCACCCCCTCATTGTGCGGCAGTAGATTGGGGCCATGCCCCGAGTGTTCAGCCGTAAGGTCAACCGTCTGCTGCGCCGGGGCCGGCGGGTGGCGCTCGCCACCGCCGGTGCCGCCGTGGCCGGCCAGCTGACGCTCGCCGCCGGGGTGGTGGCGGTGGACGCGGTCCGCAAGCGGCGCGACCACGTCGACCGGGACGCCCCGGTCCAGGAGCCGGTCAGCACCACGGTGGAGGAGTCGCGCCTGACGACGTACACCTACGGCCAGTACCTCTACGACGACATGATCGCGGCCATCGACGCGGCCGAGGACTTCGTCTACCTGGCGTCCTACATCTGGAAGGCCGACGACACGGGCCGCGCTTTCAAGGACGCCGTCGTCCGGGCCGCCGACCGTGGGGTCCTCGTCTGCCTCGTCTTCGACGGGTTCGCCAACCTCGTGGTGCCCAGGGACTTCCTGCGCTTCCCCGACGGCGTGCACATGCTGCGCTTCCCGGTGATGCGCACGGCGCTGCCCCTCGTCGACATCCGGGCCTCCGGCCGCGACCACCGCAAGATCCTCGTCGTGGACGGTCGTGTCGGTTTCGTCGGCGGCTACAACATCGGCTCCCTCTACGCCACGAGCTGGAGGGACACCCACGTGCGGGTGGAGGGCAAGAGCGTCTGGGAGCTGCAGAACTCCTTCGTCGACTTCTGGAACCGGCACAAGGGCAGGCGCCGCCCGCAGCTCCTCGACAGCGGCACGGTGGAGTGGAACACGAGCATCCGGGCCGCGCGCAACGAGCCCAGCCGGGTGATCTACCCGGTGCGGGCCCTGTACCTCGAGGCGATCGACCGAGCGGTGCACCGCATCTGGATCACCCAGGGCTACTTCATCCCGGACCGCGAGATCCTCCACGGGCTGCTCACGGCCGCCTCCCGCGGGGTCGACGTGCGGGTGGTCATGCCGCAGAAGTCCAACCACGTCCTGGCGGACGTCATCGCGCAGTCCTACTACGAGACCCTCCTCGAGGGCGGGGTGCGGCTGTTCCTCTACCGCGACGTCATGGTCCACGCCAAGACCATGACGGTGGACGGGCGCTGGGCGACCATCGGCACCGCCAACATCGACCGGCTCTCCCTCCAGGGCAACTACGAGATCAACCTCGAGATCGTGGACGCCGACCAGGCCGACCACATGGAGGACATCTTCCGGGCCGACCTGGAGCACTGCGACGAGCTGACGCTGGCGGAGTGGGGTGGGCGCGGCATGGGGACCCGCGTGGTCGAGCGGGTGCTGCAGCCGCTGCAGGTCCTCATCTGACCCCGACCCGCCACCCGGGGGCGCCGGCCCCCGCGCGGGATGCCTCGGCGTGTTGGCACTCGGCTTGACCGAGTGCTAACCCGGTGCCTAGATTCGTCCCTAGCACTCTCGGCACGTCAGTGCCAGCCGCGAGAGCCGACCGACCCCCGCGACGGCGGTGGGCGTTCGCGGAGGAGTGACGGCCAGCACATGACCACCTGGCGGGCCGCACCGGTCCGCCACCTGAACGAGAAGGAAGGTAACCGTGTCGGTTTCCATCAAGCCGCTCGAGGACCGCATCGTCGTCAAGGCCGTCGAGGCCGAGCAGACCACGGCCTCCGGCCTGGTCATCCCGGACACCGCGAAGGAGAAGCCCCAGGAGGGCGAGGTCCTCGCGGTCGGCCCGGGTCGTGTCGACGACAACGGCAACCGCGTCCCCATGGACGTCTCCGTCGGTGACCGCGTCATCTACAGCAAGTACGGCGGCACCGAGGTGAAGTACTCCGGCGAGGAGTTCCTCATCCTCTCGGCGCGCGACGTCCTGGCCGTCGTCGGCTGACGACCCGCCCGACCCGCCGCGTCCGCACGCCCCGGTCACCCCGTCCGGTGGTGACCGGGGCGTGCCGCGCGGCACCGGCGCACGCCCTCGCACGACATACCTGAAAGGAGCGCTCGCCCATGGCGAAGCAGCTGCAGTTCAACGACGACGCCCGCAAGGCGCTGGAGCGGGGCGTCGACGCCCTGGCCAACGCGGTCAAGGTGACGCTCGGCCCGAAGGGCCGCAACGTCGTCCTCGACAAGAAGTGGGGCGCCCCGACCATCACCAACGACGGCGTCACCATCGCCCGTGAGGTCGAGCTCGAGGACCCCTACGAGAACCTCGGCGCCCAGCTCGCCAAGGAGGTCGCGACCAAGACCAACGACATCGCCGGCGACGGCACGACCACGGCCACGGTGCTGGCCCAGGCCATGGTCAAGGAGGGGCTGCGCAACGTCGCCGCGGGTGCGGCGCCGTCCGGCCTCAAGCGCGGCATCGACGCCGCCGTCACCGCCATCAACGACCGCCTGCTGGAGACCGCGCGCGAGCTCGAGGGCCGCGACGAGATCGCCCAGGTCGCCGGGCTGTCCGCGCAGGACCCGCAGATCGGCGAGCTCATCGCCGACGCCTTCGACAAGGTCGGCAAGGACGGCGTCATCACGGTGGAGGAGTCCTCCACCACCGCGATGGAGCTCGAGTTCACCGAGGGCATGCAGTTCGACAAGGGCTACCTCTCGCCCTACTTCGTCACCGACAGCGAGCGGATGGAGGCCGTCCTCGAGGACGCCTACGTGCTGCTGGTGCAGGGCAAGATCTCCAAGGTCTCCGACCTGCTGCCGCTGCTCGAAAAGGTCGTCGGCGAGAGCAAGCCGCTGATGATCATCGCCGAGGACGTCGAGGCCGAGGCGCTGTCGACCCTGGTCGTCAACAAGGTGCGGGGCACCTTCAACGCGGTCGCGGTCAAGGCGCCGGGCTTCGGTGACCGCCGCAAGGCGATGCTGCAGGACATGGCGATCCTCACCGGTGGCCAGGTCGTGGCCGAGGAGGTCGGCCTGTCGCTGGAGTCGGTCGGCCTGGAGGTGCTCGGCACCGCGCGCCGCGTCGTCGCGACCAAGGACACCACGACGATCGTCGAGGGCAGCGGCGACGCCCAGGCGGTCTCCGACCGGGTCGCCCAGCTGCAGGCCGAGGCCGCCGCCACCGACTCCGACTGGGACCGCGAGAAGCTCCAGGAGCGCATCGCCAAGCTCGCCGGCGGCGTCTGCGTCATCAAGGTCGGCGCGCACACCGAGGTCGAGCTCAAGGAGAAGAAGCACCGCATCGAGGACGCCGTCTCGGCGACCCGCGCGGCCATAGAGGAGGGCATCGTCGCCGGCGGTGGCTCGGCCCTCGTGCACGCCGCCGGTGCCGCGCAGGAGCTCCAGCTCGAGGGTGACGAGGCGGTCGGTGCGGCCATCGTGCGCAAGTCCGCCGCGGAGCCGCTGCGCTGGATCGCCGAGAACGCCGGCCTGCAGGGCTACGTCGCGACCACGCGGGTGGCGGAGATGAGCCCCGGTCAGGGCCTCAACGCCGCCACCGGCGAGTACGGCGACCTGTTCGCCGCCGGGGTCATCGACCCGGTCAAGGTCACCCGGTCGGCGCTGCGCAACGCCGCCTCCATCGCCTCCATGGTGCTCACCACCGACACCCTGGTCGTGGACAAGCCGGAGGACGACGACGAGGACGGCCACGGCCACTCGCACTGAGGCCGGCCCTCCGGACCCCCGCCCGCGGCGGGTCCGGGGCCGCTGACGCGACGAAGCCCCTCCGGGACGCCCGGAGGGGCTTCGTCGTCGCGTGTGCGGGTCCGTCGGGGGTCGGACCGCCCGGTCGTCGGGCTCAGCGTTGCTGGTGGGGCCGGGCCGCGTCCACCTGCTCGTAGTGGGCCGCGCGCTCCTCCTCGGTCATGCCGCCCCAGACGCCGTACGGCTCGCGCACCGCCAGGGCGTGGGTGCGGCACTGCTCCAGCACGGGACAGCTGGCGCACACCTGCTTGGCGCGTTCGTCGCGACGGCGGCGGGCGGGTCCGCGTTCACCCTCGGGGTGGAAGAACACCTCGGGACTCGTGGTCCGGCACGCCCCTTGGAACTGCCACTCCCACAGGTCTGCCACCGGGCCGGGCTGATGGCCGGTCTCGGCCACGCGTTCCTCCTCTCGAGGGCGGTGCCCGGTCCGCCAGCCCGCCCCGTCTGGGGCCGCGAGCAACAGGGGTCCGGGCGTGACGAGTACCTCGTCGTGCGGTCACTCTACGTCGTACACGTCCCATGTCATAGCAGCGGGTGCCGGGCGGTCCGGGCCGTGCGCGCCCGCCTAGAATGGCCCGCATGAGCGCTGGTGACCCCGACGGCCCCGCCGACCCGTTCGCCCGGCTCGGGCTGACCTACGACGACGTCCTGCTGCTGCCGGGGGAGACCGACATGTCCCCCGACCAGATCGACACGAGCAGCCGCCTCACCCGGGAGATCACCCTGCGGCTGCCGCTGGTGTCGGCGGCGATGGACACCGTGACCGAGGCACGGATGGCGATCGCCATGGCCCGTCAGGGCGGCATCGGCATCCTGCACCGCAACCTGTCGGTGCAGGACCAGGCCCTGCAGGTCGACCTGGTCAAGCGCACCCAGACCGGCCGCATCACCAACCCGGTCACCATCGGCCCGGACGCCACCCTGGAGGACCTGGACCGCATCTGCGGCCAGTACCGCGTCTCCGGGCTCCCGGTGGTGGACGAGCAGGGCACGCTCATGGGGATCTGCACCAACCGGGACCTGCGGTTCACCCCCGTGGCCGAGTGGGACCGCACCCTGGTGCGCGACGTCATGACCCCGATGCCGCTGGTGACCGCCCCGGCCGACGTGTCCCGCGAGGAGGCCACCGCGATCCTGCGCGCGCACAAGCGCGAGCGGCTGCCGCTCGTCGACGAGGCGGGACGCCTGTCCGGGCTCATCACGGTCAAGGACTTCGTCAAGAGCGAGCAGTTCCCGCACGCCTCCAAGGACGGGGACGGCCGGCTGCTCGTGGGGGCCGCCATCGGCTATTTCGGGGACTCCTGGGAGCGGGCCACCACGCTCGTCGAGGCGGGTGTCGACGTGCTCGTGGCCGACACCGCCCACGGCCACGTGCGGCTGCTGCTGGACATGGTGGCCCGGCTCAAGAGCGACCCGGCCACCCGGCACGTGCAGGTCGTGGGCGGCAACGTCGCCACCGGCGCCGGGGCGCAGGCCTTCGTCGATGCCGGGGCGGACGCGGTCAAGGTCGGGGTCGGCCCGGGCGCCATCTGCACCACCCGGGTGGTGACGGGCGTGGGGGTGCCGCAGCTGTCGGCGGTGCACGAGGCGGCGCAGGTGTGCCGCCCGGCGGGCGTCCCGGTCATCGCCGACGGGGGGATGAAGTACTCCGGCGACATCCCGAAGGCCCTCGTCGCCGGCGCCGAGTCGGTGATGATGGGCTCGATGCTGGCCGGGTGCGAGGAGAGCCCGGGGGAGCTCATCTTCGTCAACGGCAAGCAGTTCAAGAGCTACCGCGGCATGGGCTCGCTCGCCGCGATGAGCTCCCGGGGCAAGACCTCCTTCTCCAAGGACCGCTACTTCCAGGCCGAGGTCGCGAGCGACGACCAGCTCGTCCCCGAGGGCGTGGAGGGCAAGGTGGCCTACCGCGGCGCGGCGAGCGCCGTCGTGCACCAGATGGGTGGGGGGCTGCGCCAGGCGATGTTCTACGTCGGGGCCCGCACCGTCCCCGAGCTGCGGTCCAAGGGGCGGTTCGTGCGCATCACCCAGGCCAGCCTGCAGGAGTCGCACCCGCACGACATCGAGATGACCGCGCAGGCTCCCAACTACGGTTGAGCAGCGCGGGGTCGCGTGGCGCGCGGCGGCCGCGGGTGCCCCGGACGGTAGCCTGACGTGGTGAGCGAGATCGAGATCGGACGCGGCAAACGGGGCCGCCGGGCCTACTCCTTCGACGACGTCGCCGTCGTCCCCTCCCGCCGCACCAGGGACCCCGAGGACGTCTCGATCAGCTGGCAGATCGACGCCTACCACTTCGACCTGCCGATCCTCGCCGCCCCCATGGACTCCGTGGTCTCCCCGGAGACCGCGATCGCGCTGGGCCGGCTGGGGGGCCTCGGTGTGCTGGACCTCGAGGGGCTCTGGACCCGCTACGACGATCCCTCCGCCCGGCTGGCCGAGATCGCCGGTCTCGAGGGCGAGGAGGCGACCGCCCGGATGCGCGAGCTGTATGCCGCACCCGTGCGCCCGGAGCTCATCACCGCCCGGCTGCGGGAGATCCGGGACGCCGGCGTCACCGTCGCCGGCGCCCTCTCGCCCCAGCGCACCCAGCACCACTGGAAGGCGGTCGTGGACGCCGGGGTCGACCTCTTCGTCATCCGCGGGACGACCGTCTCGGCGGAGCACGTCTCGAGCCAGGCCGAGCCGCTCAACCTCAAGCGCTTCATCTACGAGCTCGACGTGCCGGTCATCGTCGGCGGGGCCGGCACCTACACCGCCGCGCTGCACCTCATGCGCACCGGGGCGGCCGGGGTGCTGGTCGGGTTCGGCGGCGGGTCCACGCACCGCACCCGGACCGCGCTGGGGATCCACGCGCCGTCGGCGACGGCCATCGCCGACGTGGCGGCCGCGCGGCGGGACTACCTCGACGAGTCCGGCGGGCGCTACGTGCACGTCATCTCCGACGGCGGGACGAGCGTGTCCGGCGAGGTCGTCAAGGCGGTGGCCTGCGGCGCCGACGCCGTCATGCTCGGGGCCGCGCTGGCCCGGGCGGAGGAGGCGCCGGGGGCGGGCTACCACTGGGGCAGCGAGGCGCACCACCCCGAGCTGCCGCGGGGGGAGAAGGTGCACGTCGGCACGGTCGGCACCCTCGAGGAGGTCCTCGTCGGGCCGGCCCGCACGGCCGACGGCACCACGAACATGATGGGCGCGCTGCGGCGCGCCATGGCGACAACCGGTTATACCGAGCTCAAGGAGTTCCAGCGCGTGGATGTGGTGGTGGCGCCGTATGGCGAGCGGTGACGAGGAGCGGAGCAGCCACGGTCGGCCCCGCCCGGGGGCGGTGCCCTCGGTGAGCGTCAGCACGGACCCGGTGCACGTGCGGCGACGGCGCCTGGCCGCCGGCGCCCTGCTGGGGGCGGTCCTGCTGGGCGGCTGGGGCATGAGCCAGGTCTTCGGTGGCGGCGACCGGTCCGGCAGCCCGGACGCGGCCACGGCCGGGCCGACGGAGGCCACCGCCCCCCAGCCGGGCGCCGAGGGGGAGGACGACGGCACCGCCCAGGGCGGCTCCGCCGAGACGGGGTCGGACGAGGGTGCCACGGCCACCGAGCAGGACGACGACACCGCCGACGCCGACGCCGACGCCGACGGAGGTGAGCAGGCGGGGCAGATCTGGCAGCGGGAGCCGGCGCCGGTTGAGCACCCCAGCGACACGACCGCCCTGGAACAGGTGGACTACCTCACCGGCGGGCTGACCCCGAAGTCGGTCATGGCCTCCGGGCACGGGCTGATGATCGCCAACAACATGATGTACTCCCACACCTCGACCGTCTTCGACAGCACCACCCGGGAGCAGGTGGAGGTGCTGCAGGACGGGGTCGACCTGGCCGCCTTCGGGATCGAGGGTCACCCGGGGATCTCCCAGGGATCGCCGGTCGAGGCGGTGTGGACCGCGGACGGCCGCTACGCCTACGTGTCCCAGTACACGATGTACGGCGAGAACTTCGGCGTCGAGGGCTTCGACGCGTGCACCCGCGACAGCGGGGTCGGCGCCTCCTTCGTCTACCGCTTCGACGCCCAGGAGATGGCCTGGGACCAGGTGTTCCGGGTGGGTGCGGTGCCGAAGTACCTCGCGCTCAGCCCCGACCAGCGGACCCTGCTCGTCAGCAACTGGTGCGATGCGACGCTCAGCGTCGTCGACACCGAGAAGGGCGAGGAGACCGGCACCGTCGAGCTGGCCGCCGCGCCGCGCGGGCTGGCGATCATGCCGGACAACCGGACCGTCTACGCCGTGGCCATGTACGCCGACGAGCTCTACAAGGTGGACCTCGCGGAGGGCACCGCCGAGGTGGTCATGCAGACGCCGCCGCGGCCCCGCCACCTCAACCTGGCCGACGAGGGCCGGACGCTCTACCTCACGACCAGCGGCGGCAACGCCGTCCTCAAGATGGACACCGCCACCGACGAGGTGGTCGACGAGGCGACGCCGGGGGTGGAGCCGCGCAGCGTGGCCCTCAGCCCGGACGAGAAGGCGCTCTACGTCGTCAACTACGACGAGGCCAGCGTGTCCAAGGTGCGGACCTCCGACATGGAGGTCATCGACACGGTCGACGTGGACGCCAACCCCATCGGCATCGACTACGACCCCGTGACGAACACCGTCTGGGTGGCCTGCTACGGCGGCTCGATCTACGTCTTCGACGACCAGGGCAGCCTGCTCTGACCGCCCAGGTCCACCACCTACCCTGGTGGGGTGATCCGGACCGCCCTCCGACCAGCCTGGCTGGCGCTGCTCGCGCTGCTGGTCGTGGTGGTGGTGGCGTTCTACCAGCTCGGTATGTGGCAGCTCGGGGTGAGCTCGAGCGAGGCCTCCCGGGACTTCGCGGCCGAGCAGGCGGCCCGCCCCACGGTCCCGCTCACCGAGGCGATCGATCCCCAGAGCACCTTCCCCGACGACGGTGCCGGCCGGTCGGTCCTGGTCACCGGCAGCTACCGCTCCGACCAGCAGTTCCTCGTGCCCCGGCGGCTGCTGGAGGGGCAGGAGGGCTACTGGGTGGTGACCCCGGTCCGGGTGGAGCCCACCGGCGCGCTGCTGCCGGTCGTGCGCGGGTTCGTCACCGACCCGGCGCAGGCCGACCGGCCGCCGGGCACCCGGGTCGAGCTCACCGGCACGCTGGCGCCGGGGGAGGCGCCCGGCCCCGCCGGCCTGCCCCAGGGGCAGCGCGGGTCGATCGACACCGCCGAGCTCGTCAACGACTGGGACGCGCCCATCTACGACGGCTTCCTCTTCGCGACCGAGGAGCGTCCGGACCTGACCGGGTCGGCGGTGCAGCGGGTGCCCCCGCCGGTGTTCGGGGAGACCGGCCTGATCTGGCGCAACGTCGGCTACGGGCTGCAGTGGTTCCTCTTCGCCGGGTTCGCCGTCTACATGTACCTCCGTTTCCTGCGCGACGCCTCGCGCAGGTCGTCCGACACCACCACGTCGGAGCCCGCGCTGCCGGTCTCCGCCCCTCCCGTGAAGGAGCCCCGCCCATGACCCCCCGCGGCAAGCTGCTGTTCTTCCGCCTCATGGCCTTCGTCGTCGGCGTCGGCCTGCTCCTGCTCGTCGTGCACATGGTGCTGCGCTACGGCTTCGGCAGCCACGCGCTCGCCTGGTGGCCCTCGCCGCACGGCTGGGTCTACATGGTCTACCTCGTCGCCACCGCGCTGCTCGGCTTCGAGCTGCGCTGGAGCCTGGGCCGGATGGTGGGTGTGATGCTGGCCGGGTGCGTCCCGTTCCTGTCCTTCTGGGTCGAGCACCGGGTGGCCCGGCAGGCGCGCGCCCAGATCGAGGGCGGCGAGGCCGCGGACCCGGCCGCCGGTAGGGTGACCGCGTGACCTCGGCACCCCCTCTGGACGCCCGCCCGGTTCTCGTCGTCGACTTCGGCGCGCAGTACGCCCAGCTCATCGCGCGTCGGGTCCGCGAGGCCGACTGCTACAGCGAGATCGTGCCGCACACGATGCCGGTGGAGCAGATGCTCGCCCGCGACCCGTCGGCGATCGTCCTGTCCGGAGGACCCTCCTCGGTGTATGCCGACGGCGCCCCCTCCCTGGACCCGGCGCTGGTCACGGCCGGGGTCCCGGTGCTGGGCATCTGCTACGGCTTCCAGGCCATGGCCCAAGCCCTGGGCGGCACCGTCGAGCGCACCGGTCGCCGGGAGTACGGCCAGGCCGACGCCACCGTCGCCGGCCCCCCGAGCACGCTGTTCGCCGACCAGCCCGAGCAGCAGGTCGTGTGGATGTCGCACGGGGACGCCGTGACCGCCGCGCCCCAGGGGTGCGCGGTCACCGCGCGCACCTCGGGCGCCCCCGTCGCCGCCTTCGAGGACGACGAGCGCCGGCTCTACGGCATCCAGTGGCACCCGGAGGTGCTGCACTCCACCTACGGCCAGCAGGTGCTGCGCAACTTCCTCACCCGGGGCGCCGGGCTCACCCCGGACTGGACCAGTGAGAACGTCGCCGACCAGCTCGTCGAGCAGGTGCGGGAGCAGATCGGGCAGGACCGCGTCATCTGCGGGTTGTCCGGGGGCGTGGACTCCTCGGTGGCGGCGGCCCTCGTCCAACGGGCGGTGGGGGACCAGCTGACCTGCGTCTTCGTCGACCACGGGCTGCTCCGGGAGGGGGAGGCCGAGCAGGTCGAGACCGACTTCGTCGCCGCGACCGGGGTGGACCTCGTCGTCGTCGACGCCCGGGAGCGCTTCCTCGACGCCCTGGCCGGGGTGACCGACCCGGAGGCCAAGCGCAAGGTCATCGGCCGCGAGTTCATCCGGGTCTTCGAGCAGGCGGCCCGCGACGTCGTCCGCGCCCACCAGCCCGAGCCCGACGACGCGGCCGCGGGCGAGCACGACCACCCGGTGCGCTGGCTCGTCCAGGGCACGCTCTACCCGGACGTCGTCGAGTCCGGCGGCGGCACCGGTGCCGCCAACATCAAGAGCCACCACAACGTCGGCGGTCTGCCGGAGGACCTGCAGTTCTCCCTGGTGGAGCCCCTGCGCACCCTCTTCAAGGACGAGGTGCGCCAGGTGGGACTGGAGCTGGGCGTCCCCGAGGGGATCGTCTGGCGCCAGCCGTTCCCCGGCCCCGGGCTGGGCATCCGCATCATCGGCGAGGTCACCGCGGACCGGGTCTCCATCCTGCGGCGTGCCGACGCCATCGCCCGGGAGGAGCTCACCGCCGCCGGCCTGGACCGCGAGATCTGGCAGTGCCCGGTGGTCCTGCTCGCGGACGTGCGGTCGGTGGGCGTCCAGGGCGACGGCCGGACCTACGGCCACCCCGTGGTGCTGCGCCCGGTGTCGTCCGAGGACGCCATGACCGCGGACTGGACCCGCCTGCCCTACGACGTGCTCGCCCGCATCTCCTCCCGCATCACCAACGAGGTGGAGGAGGTCAACCGGGTGACCCTGGACGTGACCAGCAAGCCGCCGGGGACGATCGAATGGGAGTGAGGACCAGCGTCGCCCTGGCCGCCGGGAAGGGCGCCCGGGCGATCTCCCGGCTCCGGGGCGGGGGGTCGGCGCTGCCCGGTCTCGTCACCGAGCGCCTCGACCCGGCCGTGCTGCGGCATACCCTCGGGGAGCTGCCGCACGGCGTCGTCGTGGTGAGCGGGACCAACGGCAAGACGACGACCACGAAGATGCTCGCCGCGCTGCTGCGCGCCCACGGGCTGCGGGTCTTCACCAACCCGACCGGGTCCAACTTCACCCGGGGCGTCATCTCCTCCCTGCTGGGGGAGGTGGGGCTCTCCGGCCGACTCGCCGCGGACGTGGCGGTGGTGGAGCTGGACGAGGCGCACGCCCTGCACTTCAGCGCCCAGGTGCCCCCCACCCAGTCGCTGCTGCTCAACGTGGCGCGCGACCAGCTCGACCGCTTCGCCGAGATCGACCACACCGCGCGGCTGCTCACCACGCTGGCCGAGCAGACGACCGACGGCGTCGTCCTCAACGCCGACGACCCGTTCATCTCGCGCATCCGTGGCCACGTCGCCGACGGGGTGCAGGTGCGGTGGTTCGGGGTGGACCCCAGCATCGCCGACCGGCTGCCCGAGCTGCAGGAGGCCGACGTGCGCTTCGAGGACGCCGACCCGGGCCGGGATCCGGGGCCCGGCGACGCGCTGCTGCTGCCCGAGGACGACGGCCGGGCGTTCACCGTCCGGTTCGTCGACGACGAGGCGGTGGACGTCGGGCCGGTCACGCTCCGGCAGCGGGGCCTGGCCGCGATGATCAACGCCACCGCCGCGACCGCCACCGCCCGTCATCTGCTGGGCCCGGGTTTCTCGGCCGTCACCGCCGCCGAGGCTCTCGCGGCCGTGTCCCCGCCCTTCGGCCGCGGCGAGGTCATCGACGTCGACGGGGCGCCGCTGGAGCTCGTGCTCGTCAAGAACCCCGCCGGGTTCACCGTGGCGCTCGGCACCTACGGCGCGGAGCCGGTGGCGACCATGGTGGCCATCAACGACAACTACGCCGACGGGCGGGACGTGTCGTGGCTGTACGACGTCTCCTTCGACTCCCTGCGCGAGCGGGGGGTGGCACTCACGTCGGGGGTCCGGGCCTGGGACATGGCGCTGCGGCTGCGCTACGACGGGGTCGAGGTGGACCACGTCGAGCAGGATCTCGACCTCGCGCTGGACCGCTTCCTCGCCGACCACCGGGGTCGCCCGACCCGGGTCTTCTGCACCTACACCGCCATGATGCACCTGCGTCGCCGGCTGGCCGACCGCTTCGGGCTGGCCCGTTTCGGAGAGGACCCGGCAGCATGAGCAAGGGCCAGGGCGTCGCGCAGGCGCTGCCGGCGGACGTGGCCGCGCTGGCCGACGTGCCCGCCGACAAGGGCGAGGTGCACGTCGTCCACCTCTACCCGCGCGAGATGAGCATCTACGGCGACCTCGGCAACACGCGGTGCCTCGCGGCCCGGTTGCGGTGGCACGGCTACCGCCCCGTCGTGCACGACCACCACCCGGGCGCCGCCTGGCCGGAGCGGGCCGACATCCTCCTCGGCGGGGGCGGCCAGGACAGCGGCCAGGCCCGGGTGACCGACGACCTGGCGCGGCACGCGGACCGGCTGCGCGAGCTCGCCGCCGACGGGCTGCCGATGCTCATGATCTGCGGGATGTACCAGCTGTTCGGCGAGGCCTTCATCACCGTCGAGGGCCAGCGCCTGCCCGGCCTGGGCATCCTCGACGTCACCACCCGCGGCAACGCGACCCGGATGATCGGCCCCGTCGTGCTGGACACCGACTTCGGCTCGGTGGTGGGTTACGAGAACCACTCCGGGTCCACCGTGCTGGGCGCGGGGCAGCAGCCCTTCGGCCGGGTCCGGCACGGGCAGGGCAACAACGGCACCGACGGGCACGAGGGCGCCCGGACCGGCAACGTGGTCGGGTCCTACTTGCACGGGCCGGTCCTGCCCGCCAACCCGGCGCTCGCCGACGGCCTGCTCGAGATCGCCGCCCGCCGGGCCACCGGCGGGTGGGACCCGGCAGAGGTCGACGACACCGTCGCCGAGCGGGCCCACGCGGCTCAGGTCCGCAGGCT
Source organism: Serinicoccus sediminis (assembly GCF_004153545.1). Lineage (GTDB taxonomy): Bacteria > Actinomycetota > Actinomycetes > Actinomycetales > Dermatophilaceae > Ornithinicoccus > Ornithinicoccus sediminis_A. The sequence continues at coordinate 76,294 of NZ_SDVA01000007.1, forward strand.
GCTCGGCTCCTGAGCCGGCAGCGCGCCGGACCGTGCGGGGGACAGCCACCACGCGCCCAGCGCCGCCACGCCGAGCGGCACCACCACCACGTGGGCGTAGATCGCGTAGAGCAGGGCGGTCGCGGACGCCGCGCCCGGGTCCCCGCCGAGGAGCACGAGCAGCCCCGCCGTGCCGACCTCGGTGACGCCGAGCCCGCCGGGGGTCACGGCGACCACGGTGAGGAACTGCCGGAAGGTGTAGGCGCACACCAGCTCCGCGAGGGGGACGTCCAGGCCGACCACGCGGGCGGCATACCAGTAGAGCCCGAAGAGCAGGAGGAACTGGCCGGCCATCCCCAGCGTCATGGCGACGCCGCCCGTGCGGACGACGTCCGCGACGCGGCGCCGCTGGTCGGTGAGGAGCTGGTCGACCGGTGCGCGCCCGGGGCGGCGGCGCAGGACGCGGGTCAGGACCGGACGGCTGAGGTCGACGAGCGCGTCCGCCACGCGGTCCGAGAGCACGAGCAGGCTGGCGAGCAGCACCAGAGCGGTGCCCGCCCCCACCGCGACCCAGCCGCCGCGCACCACCACCTCCGGGGCGTCGATGGGGCCGGCCACGAGCACCAGGCACCCGACGACCGGCAGCGCGACCCGGGCCAGCAGGTTCCAGAGCCCCACCACGGCGATGCTCGAGGACAGCGCGCGCCGGGCGAAGCCCCAGGAGCGCAGCATGAGGACCATGAGGCCCACCCCCACGGCCCCGCCGAGGGGGAGGAGGTTGGCGGCGGTCGCGGACACGGCGTTGACCTTGAGCGCCTGCACGTGGCCCAGGCCCGGCAACGAGCCGATGAGCACCCAGGTGTAGCTGAACAGGCCGCCGAGCAGGAGGAGGGCCATGACGACCGCCGTGCCGGGGCGGATGCGACCCAGCTGCGTCCCGATCTCCGCCCACGAGGTGTCCAGGAAGTGGGGCAGGCCGACGGCGATGAGCAGCGCGGCGGCGGTGGTGCCCGCGACCGACCCGGCGGCGTCGCGCCACGTCAGGCGGCGCAGCGCGGGCTCGCGCGGCTCCTCGCTCACGTCGATCCCCGGGGCATGCCCTTCATGCTGGCAGAGTCCTCGTCCGGGGACGGGCGCGACACGGCGCGGGCCCCGCGCGCCGACAGCAGCCACCACAGCCCGGCGACCGGCAGGACGAGCGGGATGAAGAGGTAGCCCTGCCCGTAGTGGCTCCACACCGTCTGGTCCGGGAACATCGCGGGGGCCAGGTAGCTCCAGGTGCCGACGACGAGCACCCCGGTCAGCTCCACCGAGAGCGCCACCAGGCTCACCCACCACGCGGACCGGCCCCGCAGCGAGAGCGACACGAGCGCCACCACGTAGACGAGTGCCGCCACGGCGGACAGCGAGTAGGCGAGGGGAGCCTGGTCGAAGCGGGTGGAGATCTGTGCCGCCGACCGGGAGACCGTGCCGATGACGAAGACGAGGTAGAGCGCGAGGATGACCCGTCCGGGGCCGTGCCTCCGGTCGCCCGCGTCCGCGACGACGCGGCTCACGCGGACGTCCCCAGGCCGTACCAGATCTGGGCGGTGCGCGCGGCCATGACCGCCACGGTGAAGGCCGCGACCGCGAGCACGAAGGTGCTCCAGCGGGTCGGCTCCTGCTGCGCCCAGACCAGCGCGAGCGCCGGCAGCAGCAGGATGGTCACGAGGTAGGCCCACAGCTCCCAGCCGGGACCCACCGGGGCGGCACCCCCCAGCTGTCGCCCGAGGTAGCTCCCGCAGTAGGCGACCACCCCCGCCTGGAGCAGCAGGGTCAGGCCCACCGTCACCTTCCCGGGCGCCCGGCCGTTGAGGCCGGCCAGGAGGCAGGCGACGGCGACGACCATGCCGCCGACCAGGACGGCGAGGGTGGGGACGTCGAGGTAGGCCGAGGAGTCAGTCGTCACGGGTGGGCACCTGCGGCACGGGGGCGGGGGTCACGCCCACCAGGGTAGGGCTCCCGGTTGTGGACGACCTGGGTGGGCACGTCGGTGCGGCTGCCTAGGATGGAGGGCGATGAGCGGCCTCTTCGACCACCTCCCCTTCGACGACCCGGTCCCCCCGATGAGCGCGGACGCGGCCAGCGGGCACGCCCACCCGCACCCCGGCGACGGGCCGGTCGACGACCGCGGCGTGCCGGCCTGGGCGGTGTCCGGAGACACCCCACCGTCCGCGTCGGCGCGCGGCCGGCAGCACCCCGGGCCGACCGTCCAGGAGCTGCTGTCCGGGTTGAACGAGCCCCAGGCGGAGGCGGTGCGGCACCAGGGCAGCCCGTTGCTCATCGTCGCCGGTGCCGGTTCCGGCAAGACGCGGGTGCTCACGCACCGCATCGCCTACCTGCTCGCCGAGCGGCACGTCCACCCCGGGCAGATCCTGGCCATCACCTTCACCAACAAGGCGGCCGCCGAGATGCGCGAGCGGGTCGCGGCACTCGTCGGGCCCCGGGCCAAGGCCATGTGGGTCTCCACCTTCCACTCGGCCTGCGTGCGGATCCTGCGCCGGGAGGCGCAGACCGCCGGGCTGAAGAGCTCGTTCTCGATCTACGACGCCGCCGACAGCCAGCGCCTCATGGGCATGGTGATCCGCGACCTCGACCTGGACCCCAAGCGCTACCCGGCCCGGGCCTTCCTGGCCAAGGTCTCCAACGCCAAGAACGAGCTCGTCGACGAGGAGGCCTTCGCGGCGACCGTGGGGGCCAACAACTACGAGGCCAAGGTGTCCGAGGCCTACGCGATGTACCAGCGGCGGCTCCGCGCGGCCAACGCCCTGGACTTCGACGACATCATCTCCACGACCGTGCACCTGCTCCGGGCCTTCCCGGCGGTGCGCGAGCACTACCGGCGCCGGTTCCGGCACGTCATGGTCGACGAGTACCAGGACACCAACCACGCCCAGTACGCCCTGGTCCGCGAGCTGGTCGGGTACGCCGGCGACATCGTCGACGGGGGCAGCCGGGAGCTGCCCCCGGCGGAGCTGTGCGTCGTGGGTGACGCCGACCAGTCGATCTACGCCTTCCGCGGCGCCACCATCCGCAACATCGTCGAGTTCGAGCAGGACTACCCCGAGGCGCGGACCATCCTGCTGGAGCAGAACTACCGGTCGACGAGCACCATCCTCTCGGCCGCCAACGCGGTGATCGCCCGCAACCCCAAGCGCCGGGACAAGCGGCTGTGGACCGACCAGGGCACCGGGGCGTCCATCGTCGGCTACGTCGCCGACAGCGAGCACGACGAGGCGTCCTTCGTGGCCCGGCGGATCGACGAGCTGGCCGACGAGCGGGGGGTCCGGCCCGGTGACGTCGCCGTGTTCTACCGGACCAACGCGCAGTCGCGCGCCCTGGAGGAGGTGCTGGTCCGCACCGGGCTGCCCTACAAGGTCGTCGGCGGCACCCGCTTCTACGAGCGTCGGGAGATCAAGGACGCGCTGGCCTACCTGCGGGTCATCGCGAACCCGGCGGACGACGTCAACCTGCGGCGCATCCTGAACACGCCCAAGCGGGGGATCGGCGACCGGGCCGTGGCGGCGGTGACGGCGCTCGCCGAGCGCGAGCGCATCCCCTTCGTCGCCGCCCTGGGGCGGGCCGGCGACGCGCCGGGCATCGCCTCCCGGTCGGTCGCCGCGATCAGCGGCTTCACGGCGCTGCTGGAGGAGCTGGGCGAGCTGGCGGCCCAGGAGGACTCGGGCATCGGCCGGCTGCTCGAGGCGATCCTGGACCGCACCGGCTACCTCGCCGAGCTCCGCGCCAGCCACGACCCGCAGGACGAGACGCGGGTGGAGAACCTCACCGAGCTCGTCACCGTGGCCCGCGAGTTCGACGACAACTACCCCGAGGGCGGGCTGGTCGACTTCCTCGAGCAGGTCTCGCTGGTCGCCGACGCCGACGAGATCCCCGAGGGCTCGGCGGACGGTCCGGCCGGCGCCGGCCCGGACCAGGGCGTCGTCACGCTGATGACGCTGCACACCGCCAAGGGGCTGGAGTTCCCGGTCGTCTTCCTCACCGGCCTGGAGGACGGCACGTTCCCGCACCAGCGCAGCCTCGACGACCCCGCGGAGCTCGAGGAGGAACGACGGCTGGCCTACGTCGGGATCACCCGGGCCCGCGAGCAGCTGCACCTGTCCCGGGCCGGGAGCCGGGCCGCCTTCGGCGCCCCGCAGTGGTTCCCGGCGTCCCGCTTCCTCGACGAGATCCCCGACGAGCTCGTCACCTGGGAGCGCACCGACTCCGACCGCATGAGCATGGGGGGTCGTCGCTCGGCGGCCGAGGGCCTAGGGCTGAGCTGGTCCGGCGGGTATGCCGGGGGGCGGGGCGGGTCCTCCGGCGGCGGTCGTCCCGCCGCGGTGCGGCTCGACCCCCGGGGCAGCGCCCCGCGCCGCGACCGGACCCAGGAGCAGGAGGCCGAGCTGGCGGGTCTGGCGGCCGGCGACAAGGTCAGCCACGACAGCTTCGGGATGGGCACGGTGGTCCTCGTGGAGGGCACCGGCCAGCACACGATGGCCCACGTCGACTTCGGCGACGCCGGGCTCAAACGCCTGCTCGTGCGGGTGGCGCCGCTGGTCAAGCTCTGAACGGGCCTGCGATAGTCTGCCTCGCAGTGCCGCCGACGGCGCAGTTCGCGTGCGGTCGTGCGGTGTCCACCGGCATGCCGGAGCACCTCCGGCGACCATCGACAGACGGGAACCGCAACTGTGGATCTGTTCGAGTACCAGGCACGTGACCTCTTCGAGAAGCACGGGGTACCCGTGCTCGCCGCCGAGGTCGTCACCGAGGCCGCCGATGCTGGTCCGGCGGCCGAGCGGGTCGGCGCCGACAGCGGTGGGGTCGTCGTCGTCAAGGCCCAGGTGAAGGTCGGGGGGCGCGGCAAGGCCGGGGGCGTCAAGCTGGCGAAGAGCCCGCAGGAGGCCGTGGAGGCCGCCGAGCAGATCCTGGGCATGGACATCAAGGGCCACACCGTCGGTGCGGTGATGATCGCCCAGGGGGCCCGGATCGCGGAGGAGTACTACTTCTCGCTGCTGCTGGACCGGACCAACCGCTCGCTGCTCGCCATGTGCAGCAAGGAGGGCGGGATGGACATCGAGACGCTGGCCGAGGAGCGGCCGGAGGCCCTCGCCCGGGTCGCCGTCGACCCCGGCACCGGCATCGACGACGCGAAGGCCCGCGAGATCCTCGAGCAGGCCGGTTTCGAGACCGCCGACGTGGACGCCATCGCCCCGGCGCTGGTGCGCCTGTGGGACGTCTACAAGGGGGAGGACGCGACGCTGGTCGAGGTCAACCCGATGGTGCGCACCGAGGACGGCCAGGTGCTGGCCCTGGACGGCAAGGTCACCCTCGACGACAACGCCGACTTCCGGCACGAGGACCACGCGGCCCTGGCCGACACGGCCGCCGCGGACCCGCTGGAGGCGAAGGCCAAGGAGATGGGCCTCAACTACGTCAAGCTCGACGGCAACGTCGGCATCATCGGCAACGGCGCCGGGCTGGTCATGTCCACCCTCGACGTGGTCGCCTACGCCGGCGAGGAGCACACCGCCGGCCAGGCCCGCCCGGCGAACTTCCTCGACATCGGCGGTGGTGCCTCGGCCGAGGTCATGTCCAACGGGCTCGACGTCATCCTGAACGACGAGCAGGTCAGGTCGGTCTTCGTCAACGTCTTCGGCGGGATCACGGCCTGCGACGCGGTCGCCACCGGCATCGTCAAGGCGCTGGAGATCCTGGGCGACGAGGCGACCAAGCCGCTGGTCGTCCGGCTGGACGGCAACAACGTCGAGGAGGGGCGCGCGATCCTCGCCGAGGCCGCCCACCCCCTGGTGACCATCGAGGACACCATGGACGGCGCCGCCCGCCGGGCCGCCGAGCTGGCCGCGAACTGACCCTGCCGACACGACATACCGAAGGAAACGACGAGACCACCATGGCGATCTTTCTCACCCACGACTCCCACGTCATCGTCCAGGGCATGACCGGCTCCGAGGGGATGAAGCACACCCAGCGCATGCTGCGCTCCGGCACCCGCGTCGTCGGCGGCGTCAACCCGCGCAAGGCCGGCCAGACGGTCGACTTCGAGGACGGCGTGCAGGTGCCGGTCTTCGGCTCCGTCGCCGAGGCGATGGAGGCGACCGGCGCGAACGTGTCCGTGCTCTTCGTGCCCCCGGCCTTCACCAAGGCAGCCGTCGTCGAGGCGGTCGACGCGGGGATGCCGCTGGCCGTCGTCATCACCGAGGGCGTGCCGGTGCAGGACACCGCGGAGTTCTTCTCCTACGCCCAGGACAAGGGCACCACCCGGATCATCGGCCCCAACTGCCCCGGGCTCATCAGCCCCGAGCAGTCCAACGCCGGCATCATCCCGGCGGACATCACCGGCCCCGGCCGGATCGGGCTGGTGTCCAAGTCGGGCACGCTGACCTACCAGATGATGTACGAGCTCAAGGAGATCGGCTTCTCCACGGCCGTCGGGATCGGCGGTGACCCGATCATCGGCACCACCCACATCGACTGCCTGCAGGCCTTCCAGGACGACCCGGACACCGACGCCATCGTCATGATCGGCGAGATCGGCGGCGACGCCGAGGAGCGGGCCGCCGCCTACATCAAGGACAACGTCACCAAGCCGGTCGTCGGCTACGTCGCCGGGTTCACCGCGCCGGAGGGCAAGACGATGGGCCACGCCGGCGCCATCGTGTCCGGCTCCTCGGGCACGGCCGCGGCGAAGAAGGAGGCCCTCGAGGCCGCCGGTGTCAAGGTCGGCAAGACGCCGTCGGAGACCGCCGAGCTCATGCGGGAGATCATCGCCGGCCTCGGCTGACGGGCACCACGCGCACGCCGGGACCACCCCCCGTCGCCGACCATGAGGGGGATGACTGTGGCGGAGCGGACGAGCGGCAGACGGACCCCCGAGGCGGCACGTGACGGCGTGGCCGGGCGGGGCCCGGTGCTGACCGTCCGACGGCTGGGGGAGCTGCTCGGGGCCGGGACGGCCGGGGTGGTGTGCGTCCTGCTCGGCCTGCTCGTCGTGGTGCTGCCCACCGTGCTGGCGTGGGTGGTCGACGAGCGCAGCACGGCGAGCTTCTGGCAGTCGGTGGGCGTCGGCGTGGACGTCTGGGCGCTCGCCCACCGCGCGAGCGTCGTCACCCCCGCGGCCGAGCTGGTGCTGGCGCCGTTGCTGCTCACCCTGCTCTTCCTCGGCCTCTGCTGGTATGCCGCGCGCCAGGTCGTCCTGAGCCGCCACCACCTCACGGCGCGGGTCCCGAGGATCGGCGGCTGGCGCACCGCGTGGAGCGCCCTCGGCGGGTCCGACGGCACGGCCTTCGTCCTCGGCTACCTCCTCGCCGGCCTGCTCGTCGCGCACACGGCCAGCTTCGGGCTGGCCCCGGTCCGGCTGCTCACCCTCGTGCCCGGAGCGGTCCTCGTGCCCCTGGTGGCGCTGGGCCTGGTGTGGCTGGGAGAGCACCGGCGCGAGGAGCACCCCACCGTCGGCGCCGGCCTGGCCTTCCTCGAGGCGCGCACCCCCGTGCTGGTGCGGCGCGCCCTGCCGCCGGTCGCCGAGGTGCTGGTCGGCCTCGTCACCGTGGCGCTGCTGCTCGTGCTCGGGCTGCTGGTGCTGCGCGGCGAGCGCATCATCACCCTCTACGGCTCGCTCGACGCCGGGGTCGTCGGCACCTCGTTGCTCACCGTGGGCCAGCTGCTGGCGCTCCCGAACCTCATGGTGTGGGCGCTGGCGTGGATGACCGGGTCCGGGGTGACGGTCGGCACCGTGCACGTGGGTTGGAACGCCACCACGCCGGGAGACCTGCCGGTGCTCCCGGTCCTCGGCGCGCTGCCCGAGGCGGGGCCCCTGCCGCCCGGCCCGTGGGCCCTCGCGCTGGTGCCCCTCGTCGCTGGCGGCTGGCTCGGCCACCGGGCCGTCGGGGCGGCGTCCCGGCTGTCCTCGTGGTGGACCAAGGCGCAGATCATGCTGGCCTCCTGCGTGGCCGTCGCGGCGGTCGTGCTGATCCTGTCCTGGCTGGCCACGGGCGGGCTCACCCCCGGCCTGCTGGGGACCGTCGGCGTGGAGCCGTGGCGGACGTCCGGACTGCTGCTGCTGGAGCTGGCCGTGGGCGGGCTGGTCGTCGTGACCGCGCTGCACCTGAGCCGGCGACGGCTCCGGGGACGCCGGTGAGCCCGGCCCGGCGCCGGTGAGCGGGCTGCCCCGGCCCCGGGTGGTGGCCCTGGTCTCCGGTGCCGGCACGCTGCTCGAGGCCGTGCTCGAGGCCTGCGCCGACCCTGCCTACGCCGCGGAGGTGGTGGCCGTCGGTGCCGACCGGGACGGCATCGAGGGCCTGGACCGGGCCCGCCGGAGGGGCCTGCCGACCTTCGTCGAGCCGCTCTCCGACCACCCGGACCGGGACGCCTGGGACGTGGCGCTGGCCGACCGGATCGGCGCCCACCACCCGGACCTGGTGCTGAGCGCGGGGTTCATGAGGATCCTCGGCCCGTCGGTGCTCGCGGCGCACCGCGTCGTCAACACCCACCCGGCCCTGCTGCCCTCCTTCCCGGGGGCGCACGCCGTCCGGGACGCGCTCGCCCACGGCGTCAAGGTCAGCGGGTGCACGCTGCACGAGGTCGACGCCGGTGTCGACACCGGGCCCATCCTCGACCAGCGTGCCGTGCCGGTGCTGGACGGTGACACCGAGGAGAGCCTGCACGAGCGCATCAAGGTCGCCGAGCGGGAGATGCTGGTGGCCGCGCTACCCCGGCTGGCGCGCGTGCACCCGCTCGACGACGCCTAGCGACGTCCGCTCCGACTCCGCCACCTCCAGGCCGACGGCCGCGAGGAGCGGCGCCGGGCGACGGCCGAGGTGCTCGCCCGCCAGCGGCACGGTCACCAGGTCGGCGAGCGCCTGCGGCAGCCGCACCCACCAGCGGTCGGAGGCGACGTGGTCGGCCAGCAGCAGGGACCCTCCCGGGCGCAGCACCCGGGCCATCTCGGCGAGGGCGGCCCCCACGTCGGGCACGCAGCACAGGGTGAAGGTCGACACGACCGCGTCGAAGGACGCGTCCTCGGCGTCCAGGGCACCCGCGTCGCCCCGCACGAAGGTCACCGGCCGGCCCAGGTCGGCCGCCCGCTGCCGGGCCTGCTGGAGCATCGGCTCGCTGCGCTCCAGACAGGTCAGCCGGACGTCCGGGGGGTAGTACGGCAGGTTGGCCCCCGTCCCCACCCCGACCTCCAGCACCTCCCCGCGGGCGCGGCCGGCCACCCACGGACGGCTCGGTGCGAGCAGGCGGCGCTCGATGCCGGCCGACAGCTCGTCGTAGCGGTCGGCGACCTGGTCCCAGCGCCGCGCGTGCCGCGCCTGCCTGTCGTCCACGCCCCGAACCTACCGGGCGGAGGCGTGCCCGGGCGCGGGTAGACTGGCCGGACACGACTGGCGCGGGTGGGACACCACCGGGGAGTGCACGCGTGGGCATCGCCCGCCTGGGTGCCTGCACCGTCCGTCCGACGGTCCGCACCGGCCGTCGGGCACGCACCCGAGGAGCGATCCGCCGTGAGCATCCCGACCCCCTCCCCCTCCAGCGACACCCCCACCGACGGGCGCCGTCCGGTCCGCCGCGCCCTGGTCTCGGTCTACGACAAGACCGGCCTGGACGAGCTGGTCACCGGGCTGTCCGAGGCCGGTGTCGCCCTCGTCTCCACCGGCGGGTCCGCCGCCCGCATCGAGGGGCTGGGCCTGCCCGTCACCCGGGTCGAGGAGCTGACCGGCTTCCCCGAGTGCCTCGGCGGCAGGGTCAAGACCCTGCACCCCCGCGTGCACGCCGGCCTGCTGGCCGACACCACCGACCCCGAGCACGTCCGCCAGCTCGAGGAGCTGGGGATCGAGGGCTTCGACCTGGTCGTGGGCAACCTCTACCCGTTCGCCGACACGGTGGCCTCGGGGGCCGACCAGGACGAGTGCGTCGAGCAGATCGACATCGGCGGGCCGTCCATGGTCCGCGCCGCGGCCAAGAACCACCGCAGCGTGGCCGTCGTCACTAGCCCCGCGGCATACCCGCAGGTGCTGGACGCGGTGGCCGGCGGCGGCTTCACCCTGGCGCAGCGGCAGCGGCTGGCCGCTGACGCCTTCGTGCACACCGCGACCTACGACGTGCACGTCGCGTCGTGGATGGCGGACGCCCTCGCGGACACCGGGGACGGGACCGGCTTCCCCGCCTGGCGGGGCGCCACCTGGGAGCGCGCGGCGGTGCTGCGGTACGGCGAGAACCCGCACCAGCGGGCCGCGCTCTACGTCGACGCCGCCAGCACCGGGCCGGCGCTCGCCGGGGCGGAGCAGCTGGGCGGCAAGGAGATGTCCTTCAACAACTACGTCGACGCCGACGCCGCCCGCCGCGCCGCGCACGACCACGGCGACCAGCCGACCGTGGCGATCATCAAGCACGCGAACCCGTGCGGCATCGCCGTCGGCGCCGACGTGGCGCAGGCGCACGCCCGGGCGCACGCCTGCGACCCGGTCTCCGCCTTCGGCGGCATCGTGGCGACCAACCGACCGGTCACCGAGGCCATGGCCCGCCAGGTCGCCGAGGTCTTCACCGAGGTCGTCGTCGCGCCCGACTTCGAGCCGGCCGCCCTCGAGGTGCTGCAGGCCCGCAAGAACCTCCGGCTGCTGCGCGTCGCCTCGCCCCGACCCGGCGGTGTGGAGACCCGGGCCGTCTCCGGCGGTCTGCTCGTGCAGGAGGTCGACGCCGTCGACGCCGAGGTGGACGGCGGCGGCGACGACGCCGACCGCTGGCGGCTCGTGGCCGGCGCCCCGGCCGACGAGGCCACCCTCGCCGACCTGCAGTTCGCCTGGCGCGCGGTGCGCGCGACGCGGTCCAACGCCATCCTGCTCGCCGACGACGGCGCCTCCGTCGGCGTCGGCATGGGCCAGGTCAACCGGGTGGACTCCTGTCAGCTCGCGGTGCGCCGGGCGGGGGAGCGGGCGGCCGGGTCGGTGGCCTCCTCCGACGCCTTCTTCCCCTTCGCCGACGGGCTGCAGGTGCTGCTCGACGCCGGCGTCCGTGCGGTCGTCGCCCCCGGCGGCTCGATCCGGGACGAGGAGGTCGTCGCCGCGGCCGAGCAGGCGGGGGTGACGATGTACTTCACCGGCACCCGGCACTTTGCCCACTGACCTCGCCGAGGAGCGGGCGGCCGGGTCCGCGCCGCTCGTCAGCACCGTGCTGCCGCTGCTCGCGGCGGGTGCCTGCGGGGCGGTGCTGCCGGTCCAGTCGCGGGTCAACGGCGTGCTCTCGGAGCAGGTGGGGGCGCTGCCCGCGGCGACCCTGTCCTTCGGCAGCGGCCTGGTGGTGCTCACGCTGCTGCTGGGGCTGGCCCCGCTGCGGCGCCGTGCCGCGGTGATCTGGTCCGCGGTGCGCTCCGGGGGGCTGCGCCGCTGGCAGGTCGTGGGCGGGGTCGGGGGTGCCCTGCTCGTCGCCAGCCAGACGTATGCCGTGCCGCAGGTCGGCGTCACCGCCTTCCTCGTCGCGGTGATCGGCGGGCAGTCGGTGAGCGCCCTGCTCGTGGACCGCGTGGGGCTGGGGCCGGGACCCGCACAGCCGCTGCGGGTCGGGCGGGCCGCTGCGGCGCTGCTGGCCGTCGTCGGGGTGGCGGTCGCCTCCTCCGCCCGGCCGGCCGACGACGGACCCGGGGGCGGCGCCGGCGTGGGCTTCGCCCTCGCGCTGACGCTGGTGTGCGCGGCCGGCGCGCTGACCTCCGTGCAGCAGGCCCTCAACGGCGTGGTCACGACGGTGAGCCGGGCGCCGGTCGCGACCGCCTGGGTCAACTTCCTCACGGGCACGCTGACGCTCGTGCTGATCGGGCTCGTCTCCTCCGCCGCCGGTGGTCTGCGCCCCAGCGCCGTCGCGCCGGGGTTGCCCTGGTGGGCGTGGACCGGAGGCGTCATGGGCATCGTCTTCATCGCGCTCGCGGCCTACGCCGTGCAGCACCTGCCGGTGCTCGTCTTCGCCCTGGTGACGATCACCACCCAGCTGCTGGTGGGGATGCTGCTGGACGCCCTCGACCCGGTCGGGCGGGCGGCGCTCGGCCCGCAGCTGCTGCTCGGCGTGCTCCTGGCCCTCACCGCCTCGGTCTGGGCGGCGCTGGCCCGCCCCTCGAGGCGGCGGGGCGTGTCCTCGCCCGCGGCGGCCCCCCACCGGTAGGCTCCCCGCCATGGCGACTCTCGTGATCACCGTCATCGGCGACGACCGTCCGGGACTGGTCAACGTGCTGGCCGACGCGGTGGCCGGGCACGGGGGCAGCTGGGAGCGCAGCCAGCTGGCCGAGCTGGCCGGCAAGTTCGCCGGGATCGTCACCGTTCAGGTCCCCGACAGCCGGGCACCGGCCCTGGCCGAGGCCCTGGGCGAGCTCGGGGGCGTGCTGGAGACCACCGTCCAGCTGGTGGGCGACGACGCGGACGCCGGGCCCGGGACGGTGCCCGAGGGCGACCTGCTGCACCTCGACCTCATCGGCAACGACCGGCCCGGCATCGTCAAGGAGATCAGCGCGGTCCTCGCCGAGCAGGGCGTCTCGGTCGAGGACCTGCAGACCAAGGTCGTGCCGGCCCCGCAGGCCGGTGGCGACCTCTTCGCGGCGAAGGCGCGCCTGCGGGTGCCCGGCACGGCCGACCAGGGAGCGTTGCGCCAGGCTCTCGAGGCCCTGGCCTCCGAGCTGCTCGTGGACCTCGACGTCGAGGCCGACGACCAGCCGGAGTGGGAGTGAGCCGGGGCGTCCCCGCGTCCTAGACTCGACGCCATGACCGCGACGATCCTCGACGGCAAGGCCGTGCACGCGACCATCCAGGACGAGCTGCGCACCCGGGTCGAGGCGCTGGCCCGGCGGGGCGTCGTCCCCGGGCTGGCGACCGTCCTCGTCGGCGACGACCCGGCGAGCCGGTGGTACGTCGGGGCCAAGCACAAGGACTGCGCCGCGATCGGCATCACCTCCGTGCGGCGCGAGCTGCCTGCGGGGGCCGGTCTCGACGAGGTGCTCGCGACCGTGGACGAGCTCAACGCCGACCCTGCGGTCACCGCCTTCCTCGTCCAGCAGCCCACCGGGCTGGACGAGTTCGCGATCCTGTCCCGGGTCGACCCGGCCAAGGACGTCGACGGGCTGCACCCCACCAACCTGGGCGCCCTCGTCCTCAACGAGCCGGCCCCCCTGCCGTGCACCCCGGTGGGCTGCGTGGAGCTGCTGCGGCGCTACGACGTGCCGATCGCCGGCGCCGAGGTGGTCGTGGTCGGGCGCGGGCTGACCGTCGGGCGGCCGCTCGGGCTCATCCTCACCCGGCGCAGCGAGAACGCCACGGTGACCCTGTGCCACACCGGGACCCGGGACCTGGCGGCGCACACCCGGTCGGCCGACATCATCGTCTCCGCGGCCGGGGTGCCGGACATGATCACCCCCGACATGGTCAAGCCCGGCGCGGCCGTCATGGACGTCGGCGTGGCCCGGCGGGACGGCAAGATCGCCGGTGACGTGCACCCGGACGTCGCGCAGGTCGCCGGGTGGTTGACCCCGAACCCCGGCGGGGTGGGCCCGATGACCCGGGCCATGCTGCTGAGCAATGTCGTCGAGGCCGCGGAGCGCGCCGCCGACGCGGCGTGATGGGCGGCCCGCTGGGCGACGAGCAGCGCCGGGAGGCGGGCGGCTCCACGCAGCCGCTCGGCCCGTGGTGGGTCGGCGTGCTGGGGCTGGTCGTCTCGGCGGTGCTCCTGACGTCCTCCAACCTGCGGGCCTACGGCTACGCCCTCGGCGCCACCCTGGGCGTGCTGGCCCTCCTGCGCGCCGTGCTCCCGCCCGGGCGGGCCGGGGGACTGGCGGTGCGCGGCCGGGCGACCGACATCGTCACCCTGCTGCTGCTCGGTGCCGCGACGGTGGCCGTCGCGGCCACCCTGCGCCTGGGCTGAGCCGCGGTCGTCACGCACCTGCGCCGGTCACGGCATACCGGGTATGCCCTCCCTCGCCCCGCCACGGGCGAGCCGGACTAGATGAGGCCGAGCTGGGTGACGGCCGCCTTCTCCTCGGACAGCTCGGCGACCGTGGCGGCGATCCGGCCCCGGGAGAAGTCGTCGATGTCGAGGCCCTGGACGATCTCGTAGGACCCGTCGCGGGTGGTCACCGGGAAGGAGCTGATGAGGCCCTCCTCGACGCCGTAGGAGCCGTCGGAGCGCACGGCCATCGACACCCAGTCGCCCTCGGGCGAGCCGCGCAGCCAGTCACGGGCGTGGTCGATGGTGGCCGACGCCGCGGACGCGGCGGAGGAGGACCCGCGGGCCTCGATGATGGCGGCCCCGCGCTTGGCGACGGTCGGGATGAAGGTGTCCTCGATCCACTGCTGGTCGCCGACGGCCTCGGCGGCGTTGCGGCCACCGACCTGGGCGTGGAAGAGGTCCGGGTACTGGGTGGCGCTGTGGTTGCCCCAGATCGTCATGTGCGAGACGTCGGTGACGGGGGAGCCGACCTTGGCCGCCAGCTGGGCGATGGCCCGGTTGTGGTCCAGCCGGGTGAGGGCCGAGAACCGCTCGGCCGGGATGTCGGGAGCGTTGCTCATGGCGATGAGGGCGTTGGTGTTGGCCGGGTTGCCCGTCACCGTGATCCGCACGTCGTCGGCGGCGTGGTCGTTGAGGGCCTTGCCCTGGGCGGTGAAGATGGCGCCATTGGCCTCCAGCAGGTCGCCCCGCTCCATCCCCTTGGTGCGCGGCCGCGCGCCGACGAGCAGCGCCACGTTGACGCCGTCGAAGACGACGTCGGCGTCGTCACCGGTCTGGACATCGGTGAGCAGCGGGAAAGCGCAGTCGTCGAGCTCCATGACGACGCCCTCGAGGGCGCCCAGGGCCGGGGTGATCTCCAGCAGCCGCAGCTCGACCGGGGTGTCCGGCCCCAGCAGCTCGCCGGAGGCGATGCGGAAGAGCAGGCTGTAGCCGATCTGACCGGCAGCTCCGGTGACGGCGACCTTGACGGGAGTGTTCACGAGCGAGGACCTTCCTTCGGGTGCAGCTGGACTGGCGCCGTGCCCGCACGGTGCCAGGCAGGATCCGTGCCGCCGGACGGCTGGTGCGAGCGACGCTAGCACCCTGCCGAGGGGGCGCCGCGTCCGAGTGGCCGGGCCGCACGGTGGTGGGCTACGGTGCGCGGGCACGACGGCCGTCGCGCGCGGGGTGCCGTCCCCGCCCGGCCCGCAGGAACGGAGTGGAGCATGGGACTCATCGACCGGATCAGGGGCGCCCTGCGCGGCCGCCGCACGGATGCGGACGGCACCGCCACCCGGGACGAGGCG
The DNA here is from genome assembly GCF_004153545.1 of Serinicoccus sediminis. GTDB lineage: Bacteria > Actinomycetota > Actinomycetes > Actinomycetales > Dermatophilaceae > Ornithinicoccus > Ornithinicoccus sediminis_A. The sequence goes on from NZ_SDVA01000007.1 coordinate 91,593, forward strand.
CGGCCGCAGCACGACGACCGTCCCGGCGCCAAAGAAGCGTCCGTGTCCGCGTCCGCGGCCGCGACGACACCTGAGCAGGCGCCGGCGACCGCCCCGGCGGCCGAGCGCCACCCCACCACCACCGTGCAGCCCGGAGAGACCCTCGCCGACGTCGCGGCCCGGCACGGGGTGGACGCCGACGCCATCGCCCGCCTCAACAACATCGAGGAGCCGGACCTCGTCTTCGCCGGCCAGGTGTTCAAGGTGCCGCGCGGCTGAACCCGCGGACCTGGCAGACCCGGTCGAGCGCGTCGGACTCCGCCCGGCCGCGGCTCAGCCGGCGAGCGGGTGGTCGGCGCGCGTGCGCCACAGACCGTCGCCCTCGTGGACGTAGAGGCGCACCACGTCCGCGGTGAACGAGCAGCCGAACGCCGCGAAGTCGGCGAACGCGCGGTCCAGCGCCGGGGCGGGGACGTCGTGGGCCAGGGTGACGTGCGGGTGGTAGGGGAAGTCGACGGTGCGGCGCACCGGGCCGGAGCGCACCTGCTGCTCGAGCCGTTCGCAGGGCGCCACCCCCTTGGCCACCTGGATGAAGACGACGTCGGAGACCGGGCGGAAGGTCCCTGTGCCCCGCAGCAGGATCTCGAACGGCGCCTCGGCCGCGGACACCCGCGCCAGGTGCCCGCTCAGGTCGTCCACCACGGCCGGGTCCACCGGCGTCGGCGGGAGCAGGGTGATGTGCGTGGGGATCCGCGCGGCGCGCTCCTCGCCGTAGCCGATCCGCAGTCGCTGCAGGTGGGTTCCCCACGGTTCGGGGACAGGGATGGCCACCCCGACCACCACCTGGTCCACCGCGGGGTCGGGGGAGGGGCCGGTGGTCATCGGCGCATCCTACTCGGCGCGCCAGGACCGTCCGGCGACGAGGGCCTCAGGCCACCGAGCGGGTGGCGCCGTGCACGACCCGGGAGTAGTGCTCGACCAGCTGGTCCACCAGCGCGGGCCACGAGCGTTCCTCCACCCGGTGGCGTCCGGCCGCGCCGAGCCGCCCGCGCAGCTCCCGCTCGACCTCACCGGGGCCGACGAGGGGCAGGACCGCCTCGCGCAGCGCCCCGCGGACGTCGGGGTCGAACAGCGCACCGGTCCTGCCCGGCTCGATGAGGTCGACCGGGCCGCCACGCGCCGGGGCGACGACGGGCAGACCGGCGGCCGAGGCCTCCTGCAGGGTCTGGCCGAAGGTCTCCCGGGTGCCGGTGTGCACGAAGACGTCGAAGGCGGCGTACGCGCGGGCCAGCTCGGCCCCCTCGCGCCGGCCGAGGAAGACCGCCTCCGGGAGCTGCGCCTGCAGGATCTCCCGGCTGGGCCCCTCGCCGACGAGCACGAGCCGGGTCCCGGGCAGGGAGGCGAGCTCGGTGAGCCGGTGCAGCTCCTTCTCCGGTGCGAGCCGGCCGACGTAGCCCAGGACGGTCTCGCCGCGCGGCGCCAGCGTGTCGTGCAGCGCCGTGGCGGCCGGGTCCTGACGGCGGTCCGGGTGGAAGAGGTCGCTGTCGACGCCACGGCCCCAGAGCGCCACCCGCGGGACGTCGTGGGCGGCCAGGTCGGCCACCGCCGAGGTGGAGGGGGCCAGGGTGAGGTCGGCCTGCTCGTGGATGCGGCGGATCCAGCGCCAGGCGGCGCGCGCCGTCAGGTCGCCCGCGGGTCCGGCGTGCTGCCGGATGTAGGACGGCATGTCCGTCTGGTAGATCGCGACGGACGGGATCCCGAGGGCCCGCGCGGCGACGAGGCCGCGCACCCCGAGCACGAAGGGCGAGGCGACGTGCACGACGTCGGGTGCGAAGCGGTGCAGGACGGTCTCGAGCTCGTAGGAGGGCAGGCCCACGCGGAACTTGCGCACCGGCAGGCTGGTCACGGTGTGCACCGGGAAGCCGGCGTAGTGCTCCGGGGTCATGACCGGGCTCCAGGGGCTGGTGCCCGGGGCGATGACGAGCGCGTCGTGGCCCTGCTCGCGCAGGCACTCCAGCACCTTGCACACGCTCGTGGTGACACCGTTGAGGGCGGGGAGGAAGGACTCGGTGACGATGGCGACGCGCACGTGGTCCATCCTCGTCGCCGGGGGTGTGTCGTCGGGGGATGCCGGGGGTGTGTCGGGTGGCCGCCGGGTGACCAGATGGTGCCCGAGGCCGTCCCGCAGGGGGCGCCGTCGGGTCGGGTGCTGGGAGGAGGTCATCTCAGGTGAGGTCCTCCCGGCCGAGCTGCTGCAGCGCGGACACCACGGACCGGACGTCCTGGCAGCGCTCCCGGGTGGTGACGAGCACCGCGTCCGGGGTGTCCACGACGACCACCCCCTCCACCCCCAGGGTCACGACGGTCCGACCCCCGCGGGCCGCGACCAGGCCGCTGGAGTCGCTGGACACGACGTCGGACGGGTCGCCCAGCACCCGCACCCCCGCGTGCCGCGGGTGCTCCTCCAGCAGCGTCGCCAGGGAGGCGAAGTCGCCGACGTCGTCCCAGCCCAGGTCCGCGGGCACCACGTCCACGTGACCGGCCTGCGCGGCGGGTTCGGCGACCGCCCGGTCGATGGAGACGGCGGGGAGCGAGCCCCATACCTCGTCCAGCCGGTCGGGCTGGCGGGCCAGCAGCCGCAGGGTGCGCACCATCTCCGGGTGCTGGGCGGCGAGCAGGTCGAGCAGGACGCCGGCGCGCACGACGAAGATGCCGGCGTTCCACAGGTGACGACCGCCCGCGAGGTAGCGCTCGGCCACGGGCAGCTCGGGCTTCTCCACGAACGAGGCGGCGCGGCGCACGTCGGAGGCACCGGGGTGGGACCGCGGCTCGCCGACCTCGACGTAGCCGAACCCGGTCGCGGGGTAGCGGGGCCGGATGCCCAGGGTGACCAGCGCTCCGGCCCGGGCGGCCACCACCGCCTGGCGGACGGCCTCCGCGAAGGCCTCCTCGTCGTCGATGACGTGGTCGGCCGCGAACGAGCCGAGGACGGCCTGCGGGTCGCGCCGCTCGAGCACCGCGGCGGCCCACCCGATCGCGGGCATGGAGTCCCGGGGGGAGGGCTCGAGCAGGAGACCGTGGTCGGCCAGCTCCGGGAGCTGGAGGGCCACGGCCTCCGCGTGACCGCGGCCGGTGACGACGAGCACCCGGTCCCCGACGAGCCGGCCCACCCGGTCGACCGTCGCCTGCAGCAGAGAGCTCCCCGACCCGGTCAGGTCCTGCAGGAACTTGGGCGCGGCGCTGCGCGACAGCGGCCACAGCCGCGTGCCGGCACCCCCCGCCGGGACGACGGCGGTGAGGTCGGCGAAGGCGTCGTCGGTGCCGACCGTGCGGGGAGAGGTGCTCACCCCCGCCAGTCTAGGGTTGCCCCATGCCCACGTCGCTGTCGTCCGCCGGTGCCCCGCGCCGCGTCCTCGGCGCCGTGGAGCGGGTCGGCTACCGCCGGGTGCTGCGGCCCGTGGCCTGGCGCACGGACGCCGAGCGGGCTCACCACGCCACCGTCGACGCGCTCGACCTGCTGGGCCGGACCCCGCTCACCCGGGCCCTGCTCGCGGTGGGCGGCGCGGCGGTGCCGCGGGGTGCGGGCGTCGAGGTGCTGGGCCTGCGCTTCGCCCACCGAGTCGGTCTCGCGGCCGGCATGGACAAGGACGGGCGCGCGGTCCCGGCCTGGGGCGCCCTGGGCCTGGGCCACGTGGAGCTCGGCACCGTGACCCCCCGGCCGCAGCCCGGCAACCCCCGGCCCCGGCTCGTCCGGCTGCCGGCCAGCCGGGCGGTCGTCAACCGGATGGGGTTCAACAACGAGGGGGTCGAGGCGCTCGCGGCCCGGCTCCGGGCGGCCCGCTCCGCCGGTCTGGTGCGGCTGCCGGTCGGGGTCAGCATCGGCAAGAACAAGGTGACCCCCGTGGAGGAGGCCGTCGAGGACTACCTCGTATCGGTCCGCGCCCTCGCCGGGGTCGCCGACTACCTGGCGGTCAACGTCTCCTCCCCGAACACCCCCGGCCTGCGCTCGCTGCAGGACGCCGGGCCGCTGGCCGAGCTGCTCACCGCGGTCGTACGGGCCGCCGACGTGCCGGTGCTCGTCAAGGTGGCCCCCGACCTCACCGAGCCGGCGCTGGAGCAGGCGGTGGGCGTGGCGGTGGACTCCGGGGTCCGCGGTGTCATCGCGACCAACACCACCCTGTCGCGGGACGGGGTCGCGGCGGTCGACCGGGTGCGGGCCCAGGCCGAGACCGGTGGGCTCTCCGGCGCACCCCTGACGCTGCGGGCCCGGGAGGTCGTCGGCCAGGTGCGTCGGTGGACCGACCTGCCGGTCATCGGGGTGGGTGGTGTGCTGACCGGGGCGGACGCGGCCGCGCTGGTCGACGCGGGTGCCGACCTGGTCCAGCTCTACACCGGCCTGGTGTATGCCGGGCCCGCCCTCGTCGCGGACGCGGTGGCCGCGACGACCCTGCGCAGCTCCGGGTGGGGGTGAGGGCAACCATCCGCGGCGCCCGGTGGGGGTGAGGGCAACCATGCGCGGCGCCCGGTGGGGGTGAGGGCAACCATGCGCGGCGCCCGGTGGGGCGGGGCGGGCGGTGACGGGGCCGCGCGTATGCTCGAGGGTGCCCCCAACCCCTTCCGGAGAGAGCCGTTGACCACCGACGCCCGCACCCAGCGCGAGACCGCCCCCGACCAGAGCGCGGGGGCGCCGTCCGGCCCCAGCCCCCTCGCCGAGGTGATGCGCCGGATCGAGGGTGTGGTCGACGGTCGGGCCGAGGAGCTGCTGCGCTGGCGCCGCGAGGTGCACCAGCACCCCGAGCTGTGCTGGACCGAGCACCGCACCACCGAGCTCGTCGCCGGGGTGCTGTCCCAGGCGGGGGCGCAGGTCCGCACGCTGCCCGGCACCGGCGCGCTGGTCGACATCGGTCACCCGGAGCCGCGCACCCGCATCGCGCTGCGTGCGGACCTGGACGCCCTGCCCATCGAGGAGGCGACCGGTCTGCCCTTCGCCTCCACCACGGCCGGCGTCTGCCACGCCTGCGGCCACGACGTGCACACGGTGGGGCTGCTGGGGGCCGGCCTCGCCCTGCACGAGCTGTCCGAGGAGCTGGTCGCGCGGCAGGCCGCGGTCCGGCTCGTCTTCCAGCCGGCCGAGGAGACCCACCCCGGCGGCGCCCTCAAGGTCATGGAGCAGGGCGGGCTGGACGGGGTCGACCGGATGCTGGCGGTCCACTGCGACCCCTCCGTCGACGTCGGGCGGGTCGGCCTGCGCGTCGGACCGATCACCGCGGCGTCCGACGAGGTCCGGGTCGTCATCACCGGCCGTGGCGGGCACACCTCCCGCCCCCACCTGACCCAGGACATCACCTACGCGCTGGCCAAGGTCGTCACCGAGGTGCCGGCGGCGCTGACCCGGCGGCTGGACCCGCGAGCGGCCGCGATCCTCGTCTGGGGCGTGGTGCGGGCGGGGGCGGCGGCCAACGTCATCCCGGCGCGCGGCGAGGCCCTCGGCACGCTGCGGATGCTGGACGCCGAGCTGTGGGACGTCGTCGAGCCCATCTTCACCGAGACCGTCGAGGCGGTGGTGGCGCCCTACGGCGTGACCGCGACCGTCGAGTACACCAAGGGTGTGCCCCCGGTGGACAACGAGAACGCGTCGGTGGTGGCGCTCTCCAAGGCGGGCATGATGCTGCTGGGCGCCGGCTCGGTGCAGCCCACCAAGCAGTCCATGGGCGGCGAGGACCTCGGGTGGTACCTCCAGCAGGTGCCCGGGGCGATGGCCCGGCTCGGGACGCGCGCCCCCGGCGGGCCGACCTACGAGCTGCACCAGGGCGACCTCGTCGTGGACGAGGGGTCGGTCCTCGTGGGCGCCAAGCTGCTCGCCGGCGCCGTGTTCACCGCGCTGGGGGAGATGCGTCCCTGACCGCTCCACCCCCGGGGGTGGGACGCGTGTGATGCCTGTGACGTCGCAGGTCACGACTTCGTCACGTCTGGGCCGGACTCCGGGTGGCGACGCACCTACCCGTGAGTCACGAGGGTTACCATCGTCGCGTCATACCCACAGGACAAAGGAGTATCCCGTGCGTCGGGTCCTGAAGCTCGCAGCCGCCGGTGCGGCCGCCACCCTCGTCCTTGCCGCCTGCGGCGAGGCCCCCGAAGACAACGACACCAACGCCGGCGGCGGCGAGAGCGCCGAGAGCACCGAGGAGGGCGACGCGGCCGGTGGCGACGCCGAAGACTTCAAGGCCTGCATGGTCTCCGACTCCGGCGGGTTCGACGACCAGTCGTTCAACCAGTCCGGCAAGGAGGGCCTCGACGCGGCCGCCGAGGAGCTGGGCGTGGAGCCGGTCGAGGTCGAGTCCCAGGCGGACACCGACTACGCCACCAACGTCTCCAACCTCGTGTCCCAGGGCTGCAACATCACCATCGGGGTCGGCTTCCTGCTCGAGGACGCGATCCAGTCGGCCGCCGAGGAGAACCCGGACACCAACTTCGCCCTCATCGACTCCGCCTTCAGCGACGCCGACTTCAACCCCGTCGAGCTGGACAACGCCAAGCCCATCCTGTTCAACACGGCGGAGGCCAGCTACCTCGCGGGCTACCTCGCGGCGGGCATGACCGAGTCCGGCACCGTCGCCACCTTCGGCGGGCTGCAGATCCCGTCGGTGGCGGTCTTCATGGACGGCTTCTCCGACGGCGTCGACAAGTTCAACGAGGACAACGGCACCGACGTCAACCTGCTGGGCTGGGACAAGGAGGCCCAGGAGGGCGCCTTCTCCGGTGACTTCGAGAACCAGAGCCAGGGCCAGACCCTCACCGAGCAGTTCATCTCCCAGGGCGCGGACATCGTCATGCCGGTCGCCGGGCCGGTCGGCCTCGGCGCGGCCGCGGCGGCCTCCGAGGCGGACGGCGTGCACATCATCTGGGTGGACTCCGACGGCTACCTCACCGCGTCGGAGTACTCCGACCTCATGCTCACCTCGGTCCTGAAGCAGATCGGCCCGGCGGTCGAGACCACCGTCACCGAGGCGGTCGAGGGCGGCTTCACCAACGAGCCCTACGTCGGCACGCTGGAGAACGACGGGGTCGGCCTGGCCGAGTACCACGACATGGCCGGCGACGTCGAGGGCACGATGGTCACCGGCCCCGACGGCGAGGAGGTGTCGCTCGCCGAGGCGGTCACCATGCTCGAGGAGATGATCGTCTCCGGGGACATCACCGTCGACTCGCCCAACAGCCCGCAGCAGTGAGGTGAGGGTCTGACGGTCGGCTCCCCGACCTGCGGACCACCGCCCCGGTAGCGGCCCGGCCCCCCTCGGGCCGGGCCGCTACGCTGTCCCTCCGCACCACCCGGTCGCGCCCGACCACCGGCGCCCGGCCCGCCCCACCCGTGAGGTAGGTATGAAGCAGGTTCTGCGATGAAGCTCGAGCTCCAGGGCATCACCAAGGTCTTCGGCTCGCTGGTCGCCAACGACCACATCGACCTCGTCGTCGAGCCCGGGGAGATCCACGCCCTGCTCGGCGAGAACGGCGCCGGCAAGTCCACCCTGATGAACGTCCTCTACGGGCTCTACGACCCCGACGACGGGCAGATCCTGCTGGACGGCTCCCCGGCCACCTTCAAGGGGCCGGGAGACGCGGTGTCGGCGGGCATCGGGATGGTGCACCAGCACTTCATGCTCGTGCCGGTCTTCACCGTCGCCGAGTCGGTGGCCCTGGGCTACGAGCCCACCGGCGCGGGCGGGGTGCTCAGGCTGGAGGAGGCGCGCCGTCGGGTGCGCGAGATCTCCGACCGGTTCGGCTTCCAGGTCGACCCGGACGCCCGGATCGAGGACCTGCCGGTCGGGGTCCAGCAGCGGGTCGAGATCATCAAGGCGCTCTCGCGGGACGCGCAGGTGCTCATCCTCGACGAGCCCACCGCGGTCCTCACCCCGCAGGAGACCGACGAGCTCATCCGCATCATGCGCGAGCTCAAGGAGTCCGGGACCTCGATCGTCTTCATCACCCACAAGCTGCGCGAGGTCCGGGCGATCGCCGACCGGATCACCGTCATCCGGCGCGGCACGGTCGTGGGGGAGGCCAGCCCGACGTCCACCGAGACCGAGCTGGCCTCGCTCATGGTGGGTCGCTCGGTGAGCCTCACCGTCGACAAGGAGCCGGCGCAGCCGGGCGAGGCCACGTTCGAGGTCGAGAACCTGTCCGTCGTCGCACCCAACGGGACCGTCCTCGTCGACGACATCTCCTTCGACGTGCGCGCCGGGGAGATCCTGTGCGTCGCCGGGGTCCAGGGCAACGGCCAGACCGAGCTCGCCGAGGTCATCCTCGGCATCGAGGAGCCCGACTCCGGGTCGGTCCGCCTCGACGGCGAGGACCTCCTGGGCAAGGGCGTCAAGGAGCGGCTGCGCTCGGGCATCGGCTTCGTGCCCGAGGACCGGTCGACCGACGGCGTCGTGTCCAGCTTCTCCATCGCCGAGAACCTCGTCCTCGACCTCTACGACACCCAGCCCTTCGCCCGCGGGGTGTCGATGAGCCCGGCCAAGGTCACCGCCAACGCCGAGCAGCGCACCGAGGAGTTCGACGTCCGCTACACCTCGGTGCACGACCCCATCTCCACCCTCAGCGGCGGCAACGCGCAGAAGGTCGTGCTGGCCCGGGAGATGTCCCGGCCGCTGCGCCTGCTCGTCGCCTCGCAGCCCACCCGGGGACTGGACGTCGGCTCCATCGAGTTCGTGCACCGTCGCGTGGTCGCCGAGCGCGACCGCGGCACCCCCGTCATCATCGTCTCCACCGAGCTGGACGAGGTGCTCGGTCTGGCCGACCGGATCGCGGTGATGTACCGCGGGCGGATCGTCGGCATCGTGGACGCGAAGGGCGAGGACGGCGCCCCGGTCAACCGCGACGTGCTCGGGCTCATGATGGCCGGCGTGCCGCTCGAGGACGCCCAGCGGCAGGCGGCGGAGCACCACTCGGTGCTCGGTGCCGCCGACCTGGGCGACGACGGCCCGCGCCCCGCCGCCGAGGGTGAGACCCGGCATACCTCCGCCGAGGGTGAGACCCGGCATACCTCCGCCCCTGCGAGCACCGAGGAGCGCCCGTGAGCGACCAGACCCCCGGCCACACCCCCGAGCGTCCGGACGCCGGCGAGGAGCAGTCCGTCGCGGCGACGCCGCCCGGGGAGACCGGCGGCCCCACCGTGCGCGAGCAGGAGCGCCCCGGCGTGCTCCAGCAGATCCTGGGGGGCAGCGCCCTCATGTCGGTGCTCGCCGTCGTGCTGGCGCTGTTCATCGGCGGGCTGCTCATCGCGTTCGCCGACGAGGACACGAGAGAGGCCGCGACCTACTTCTTCGCCCGGCCCCTCGACACCATCTCGGCCGGGTGGACGGCGATGGCCGAGGCCTACGTCGCGATGTTCCGCGGGTCGGTCTTCGACTGGCAGGCGGCGACCTTCGCCGGGGCGGTCAAGCCGCTGACCGAGTCGATGGTCTTCGCCATCCCGCTCATCCTCGCCGGCCTCGGCATCGCCGTGGGCTTCCGGGCCGGGCTGTTCAACATCGGTGCCCAGGGTCAGATCATCGTCGGCGCGATCGTCGCCGCCTGGCTGGGCTTCGCCTTCGACCTGCCGCCGGTGATCCACCTGCTCGTCGCCATCCTCGGTGGCGCGATCGGCGGGGCGGTATGGGGTGGCATCCCGGGTGTCCTCAAGGCCCGGTTCGGCGCCAACGAGGTGATCGTCACGATCATGCTCAACTACATCGCGGTCTACCTCATCAGCTACATCCTCAAGCAGCCGGGCTTCAACCCCGGCCGCACCGGGCAGCGCAGCCCGGCCGTCAGCCCGGACGCCACCTACCCGCTGCTCGTGCCGCAGTGGCTGTGGCCGGACAACGGCTTCCGCCTGCACTGGGGCTTCGTCGTCGCGATCCTCGCGACCGTCTTCGTGTGGTGGCTCATGGAGCGGTCCACGGTCGGCTTCCAGATCCGCGCGGTCGGCGCCAACCCGGCCGCGGCCCGCACCGCCGGCATGTCGGTCGGCCGGATCACCGTCATCACCATGGTGGTCGCCGGTGCCCTGGCCGGCCTCGCGGCGACCGGGCAGGTGCTCGGCACCGAGCGCTCGCTGACCGCGGGCGTGGCCGCGTCCTTCGGCTTCGACGCGATCACCGTCGCGCTCCTCGGTCGCTCGCGGCCCTGGGGCACCTTCTTCGCCGGGCTGCTCTTCGGGGCGCTCAAGGCCGGAGGCTTCCTCATGCAGTCGCTGACCTCCACCCCGATCGACATCGTCCTCGTGGTGCAGTCGCTCATCGTGCTGTTCATCGCCGCGCCCCCGCTGGTGCGCACCGTCTTCCGGCTGCCCGACCCCGACCGGAGGCGACGGCGCAAGGCCGGCCCCGGCACGACCCCCCAGGAGGCGACGGCATGAGCACCGCCACCCCGTCCCCGCAGACCACCTCCTTGCCGGAGGAGCCGCAGCGCGCCCGTCGCAAGGTGGGTCTCAAGACGACCGTCGTCTACGCCCTGGCCGCCCTGGTGACCCTGCTCGCCTGGGTGCTCGACACCCCGGCGGACGCCCGGACCACCTTCCAGTTCGGCACCAGCGGCGACCTGGTGAGCATCCCCGACATCGACGTCCCGGCGCTGGGCTTCCTCGTCGTGCTGCTGGTCGTCATGCTCGTCGCCACCGGGTTCTCCGTGTGGCGCTGGCGGGACCGGCGGCCGATGCCGTCCTGGGCGCACGTCGTCGTCGGGGTCGCCTTCGTCCTCGCGTTCCTCACCTTCGTCGGCGCCGGCCGCAGCACCGTCATCCCCATGGTCTCGCTCCTCGCGGGGGCCCTGGCGCTGTCGGTGCCGCTGGTCTTCGGCGCGATGTCCGGTGTCATCTGCGAGCGCTCGGGCATCATCAACATCGCCATCGAGGGCCAGCTGCTCTCCGGGGCGTTCATGGGCGCCGTCGTCGCCTCGGCCGCCGGGTCGGCCTACCTGGGTCTGGTCGCGGCGCCCCTGGCCGGTGCTCTCGTCGGGGCGGGGCTGGCGTGGTTCTCGGTGTCCTTCCGGGTCAACCAGATCATCGTCGGCGTCGTGCTCAACACCCTCATCATCGGGCTCACCGGCTTCCTGTTCTCGACCGTGCTGTCCGACAACAAGGAGCTGTGGAACAGCCGGATGCCGCTGCCGCGCCTCCCCATCCCGCTGCTGTCCGACATCCCCGTCGTCGGGCCGGTGCTCTTCGACCAGACGATCCTGGTCTACCTCATGTACGCCCTCATCTTCGGGCTGCAGTTCATGCTCTTCCGCAGCCGCTGGGGCCTGCGCACCCGCGCCGTCGGCGAGCACCCCAAGGCGGCCGACACGGTCGGCATCAAGGTCAACGTGCGCCGCGTCTGGAACACGATCCTGGGTGGTGCCATCGCCGGTCTCGGCGGCGCCTTCTTCACCGTCGGCTCGGGGCTCGCCTTCGGGCGGGAGATGTCGGCCGGCCAGGGCTACATCGCGCTCGCGGCGATGATCCTCGGCAAGTGGAACCCGTGGGGCGCGGTCATGGCCGCGCTGCTCTTCGGCTTCTCCAAGAACCTCGGCAACGTGCTGTCGAGCATCGGCAGCGGGGTCCCCTCCGAGCTGCTCCTCATGCTGCCCTACGTCATCACCATCCTGGCCGTCGCCGGCTTCGTCGGGCGGGTCCGTCCGCCGGCCGCCGAGGGCGTGCCCTACACCAAGAGCTGAGCGCCCGGCCCAGACCGAGCCGCGCCGGCCCATACCCCCAGGAGGCCCCCGTGCCCGAGATCGACTGGCAGCCGCTGCACGACGCGGCGGTGACGATGACCCGGCGGGCCTATGCGCCCTACTCCGGCTACCCCGTCGGGGTGGCCGGGCTCGTCGACGACGGACGGGTCGTCGCGGGCTGCAACGTGGAGAACGCCGGCTACGGCGTCACCCTGTGCGCCGAGTGCGGCATGGTCTCCGACCTGGTGGCCGGCGGCGGCGGCCGGCTGGTCGCGGTGTGGTGCGTCGACGGCCGGGGCGAGACGATCATGCCCTGCGGGCGCTGCCGCCAGCTGCTGTGGGAGCACGGCGGCGCGAGCTGCCTCCTGCAGACGCCGCAGGGGGTGCTGCGGATGGACGAGGCGCTCCCGCAGGCCTTCGGCCCGGAGGACCTCGACCGCCGCTGAGCCGGGCGCGACGCGGGCTGCAGGGCCGGCCTGGCGCGGGCCTGCACCGGACGGTCTCCTCTCACGACGGCCGGGACGCCGCTGGCAGAGCTATCGGCGTCCCCTGAGACACAGCGGACACATCCTGCGGCGATCTGCACGGCGAACAGCGTTATTTCCCCGGTCGCTGCGCGTTTCTCCGCACGGCGGTGGCGGAGGGGGCGGTGGGACGGGAGAGGCGGTCGGCGAGGCCGGTCCCCCGCACCAGCACGTAGGACGTGACGACGGCCACCGCGGGCAGGACGCCCAGCTCGAGCTGCAGGCCGAACATCATCGTGGTGATGACGAGGACCATGAACGGCAGCGGCACGAGCGCGACTGTGACGGACGCGGCGAGCGCCGGCACCGTGACAGCGAGCGGTATGCCGGGCAGCAGCTGGTGGACGAGCACCCCGGCGACCGCCCCGACGAAGACCAGCGGGAAGATGGGGCCGCCGAAGAAGCCCCAGGTCATCGAGACCACGAAGGTCACGATCTTCCCGGCGAGCACCAGCAGGAGCAGGACGACGGTCACCGCGGCACCCCCCTCCAGGACTCCGCTCAGCTGGGCGCGGCCGGAGAAGAGGGTGAGCGGGACGGCATACCCGATCGCGGCGACGACCGCGGCGCCGACGAGCGCGCGGACGATGACGTGCGGCACCCGGCGGCTCAGCCGCTGCGACGCCGTCATCGCCAGGACGCACACCACCCCGAGCCCGGCCCCCACGACGCCCAGGAGGAGCGCCAGCCCGATCCACCACACGTGCAGCTCCGCAGCGCCGAGGTCGTAGACCCTCAGGAAGGGCGTGCCGAGCAGCGGGTAGAGCACGACGAGGGCCGTCGTCGCCGAGACGATGCCGGGGAGCATGCGGTGAGGAGCCTGCTGCCAGCGCTGGTGGTGCACCTCCCAGGCCATGATCGGACCGGTGAAGGGGAAGGTGCCCAGGCCGCCGAAGACCCCCGAGATGCCGGCGAAGGTGAGGTCCTGCGTCGCCTCCTCCTGCCGCTCGTAGCGGCGGCCCACCGCGGTGCCGAGGCCGCCGCCGAGGGTGCCGAGCGGCGCCTCCGGCCCGACGGACCCACCGCCGACCAGGCTGACCAGCCCGAGCAGGCCGTAGCGGACGCCGCGCCGCAGCGGGACCTCGCCCTCGATCATCTCGCCGACGAAGTTGGGGTCAGGGCCGGTCAGACCCGTGCGGCTGCGGATCCAGCCCACCAGGGCGCCCGCGGCCAGGACCACGAGGACACCCGCGAGCGAACCGGTGAACAGCCCCAGCGGCGTGCCGTCCTCGCCCCACAGGAGCCCGGTGACGAGGTGCTCGACCGCGAGGTAGACGACGCAGGCCGCCCCGGCCATCAGCCCGACGACGGCGGCGCCCCCCATGACCCGCCAGAAGTGCGGACGCGTGCCGAAGTCGGTGGGGGTCATGACGAGGCGGGAGGGTCCGGGACGATGAGACAGGCGCGGGGGAGGCCCGCCTCGAGGGCCAGGCGACCGGCCTCGTGGCTGCGGGGGAGGTAGAGCACCTGGCCGCCGATGTCGGCGACCCGCTCGTGCAACGTCGTCATCGCGCCCGCGTCGACCACGACCCGGCCCTGCTGCGGCGGGAGGAAGGTGTCCTCTCCGAAGGTGCCGGAGCGGTCCTGCCGCGCCACCGTCGACACGTCCATCGGACGCTGGCTGAGGGCCTCGGCCAGCACGCGCAGGGTGCCCGCGGCCTGCCCGCGCGGCTCACCCCCGTCGACGGGCACCGAGAAGCGCACCTCCGGGCCGTCGCCGTGGATCTCCTGCAGGACCCACCGTGCCTGGCGCTCGCGGGTCATGACCGCGTAGGTGAGGGCCGGCCGGTCGTCGACGCGGGCCTCGGTGGCCACGACGAGCGCCTGCGGGTCCAGGCCGACGGCCATCGTCGGCGCGGCCGACATCGTCGCCTCGATGCGCAGCGTGGAGACGGTGGCCAGGACCCGGTCGTTGCGCACGGCGACGATGGTGGGGAACATCGGCTGCGGGTCCTGCGTCACACTGCGGGAGCGGCGCAGCAGATCCGTGACGGGCGGCGCGACGAGGGCCATGATGTCAGCGAGGAGCACGTCGCTCAGGATGTCACACCGGCAGCGGACCGGTGGCGGACGAGAAGGGGAGACCGGATGAAGAGACCGAAGGTGCCGATCTTCGGCATCGTGGCCGTGGTCGTGCTGTTCAACGTGATCACCCAGGGGAACATCCCGGTCGTCCCGATCATCCTCGGGCTGGTCGTCGTCAGCATGGTCACCGGCCTCGGGCGCCGCCCGGCCCCGGTCGGCCGGCGGCCACGGCCCGACGACGCGGGAGATGACGGCCGGCACCACGACGACGACACCGAGCTGCCCCGCATCGACGTGCCGCGCTACCCCGACGGCGCCCCGCGCTCCTCCGACGGCACCTCGCCACCCCCGCCACCCCTGCCCGCCCAGGGCCCGGGGGCGCCCGGCCACGGCGCCGAGGAGCAGGGCGGGCCGCGCGCGAACCCGTGGGCGGCGCCGGGTGCCCCGCGGCCCGAGGCCACGGCATACCCCACCAGCACCTCGACCGACCCGGTCGTCTCCCTCGGCCAGCTGCACCTCGGGCGGCTGGGCCGGGAGCTGGACACCGCCGCGCGCACCGGCGCCAGGCCGGACGTCGCCCGTCTGCTCGGCGAGGTCGAGCAGCTGGTCGAGCGCTCGCTGATGATGCTCTCCGGCGCCTACGGCGGCCCGGGCAGCGGGCGCAAGGAGTTCGAGTCCGGGCTGCGACGCCTGGGCGGTGAGGTCGACGCGGCCCGCGGCGAGGAGCCGGCCGGGAGCAAGGTGGGCAGGGTGGTCCGGACCTGCGGTGCCCTGGCCAGCACCGGGAGGTATGCCTAGACGCCCCGGAGGGTGGGCCGGCCCGGGCAGCCGCGCGGCGGGGCGACCGGTCGAGCAGGGTGTGCGTCGACCGGTCGAGCGCCCGGGGCGGGGCATACGTCAGACTGTGCGGATGAGCGAGTCTTTCGACGCCGTGGACATCATCCGGACCAAGCGGGACCGGGGGGAGCTGAGCGGGGAGGAGATCGCCTGGGTCATCGACGCCTACACCCGTGACGCCGTCGCCGACGAGCAGATGTCGGCGCTGGCGATGGCCATCCTGCTCAACGGCATGGACCGGCGGGAGATCAGCGACTGGACCAAGGCCATGATCGCCTCGGGTGAGCGGATGGACTTCTCCTCGCTGTCCCGTCCGACCGCCGACAAGCACTCCACGGGCGGGGTCGGCGACAAGATCACCCTGCCGCTGGCGCCGCTCGTCGCCGCCTGCGGGGTGGCGGTGCCGCAGCTGTCCGGACGGGGCCTGGGTCACACCGGCGGCACCCTGGACAAGCTGGAGGCGATCCCCGGTTGGCGGGCGTCGTTGTCGAACGAGGAGATGCTGGACCAGCTGGAGGACGTCGGCGCGGTCATCTGCGCGGCGGGCTCCGGCCTCGCCCCGGCGGACAAGCGGCTCTACGCCCTGCGCGACGTCACCGGCACCGTCGAGGCCATCCCGCTCATCGCCTCCTCGATCATGAGCAAGAAGATCGCCGAGGGCACGGGCACGCTGGTGCTCGACGTCAAGGTCGGGTCGGGGGCGTTCATGAAGACCGAGGAGGACGCGCGCGAGCTCGCCGAGACCATGGTGGCGCTCGGGCAGGACGCCGGGGTGCACACGGTCGCCCTGCTCACCGACATGTCGACCCCGCTCGGGCTCACCGCCGGCAACGGCGTCGAGGTGGCCGAGTCCGTCGAGGTGCTCGCCGGCGGTGGACCCCAGGACGTCGTCGACCTCACCGTGGCGCTCGCCCGGGAGATGCTGGAGGGCGCGGGCGTGAGCGACGTCGACCCGGCGGACGCGCTCGCCGACGGTCGCGCGATGGACGTGTGGCGCAGGATGATCGCCGCGCAGGGCGGCGACCCGGACGCCGCGATGCCGGAGTCGAAGGAGAGCCACGAGGTCGTCGCGGACGCGGACGGCGTCCTGACCCGGCTGGACGCCCTCGCCGTCGGCGTGGCCGCCTGGCGGCTGGGGGCCGGCCGGGCCCGCAAGGAGGACCCGGTCCAGGCCGCCGCCGGCGTCGTCATGCACGCCAAGCCGGGCGACGAGGTGCGCAAGGGTCAGCCGTTCATGACGCTGCACACCGACGACGCCGGCCGCATCGAGCGGGCCACCACCGCGCTCGACGGGTCCTGGGCCATCGGGTCCGCCGACGAGGTGGAGACGGCCGACAGCATCGTCATCGACCGCGTGAGCTGACCTCGCCCGCCACCTCCCCCACCGGACGCGCGCTCAGCACGCACCGGACGCGCGCCCAGCACGCACCGGACGCGCGCCCAGCACGCACCGGACGCGCACCGGACCGGCGTCAGTAGCCCTGGCCGTCCGCACCCGCGACGTCGGATCCCGGCTCAGGCACGACGAGGGTGCCGGCCTCCTCGCGCTCCCGGGCGCCGGCGAGCAGCGCCTGCGTCGACGACGTGCCGATCCGGGTGACGCCCTCGGCCACCATCGCGAGGAGCGTGTCGATGTCACGCACCCCGCCGGAGGCCTTGACCTGCATCGTGTCCGGCACGTGCGCCCGCATGAGACGCACGTCGGGCAGGGTCGCGCCTCCACCGGCGAAGCCGGTCGAGGTCTTGACGAAGTCGGCGCCGGCCTCCTCGGACGCCCGGCAGGCGGCCTGCTTCTGCTCGTCGTCGAGCAGGGCGGTCTCGAAGATCACCTTGACCAGGGCGTCCACGGCGTGGCCCACCTCCACGACGGCAGCGATGTCCTGCTTGACGGCGTCGAGGTCACCCCCGCGCAGCCGGCCGATGTTGAGCACCATGTCGAGCTCGGTCGCGCCGTCGGCCAGCGCCTGCCGGGCCTCGGCGACCTTGGCCGCGGTGGAGGTGGTGCCGTGGGGGAAGCCGATGACGGTGCAGACCCGGGTCCGGTGCCCGTCGACCGCGGCGAGCGCGAGGCGCACGTCGGAGGGACGCACGCAGACCGACCAGATCTCGTCGGCGGCGAGCTCGCGACAGGCCTGCTCGACCTCGTCCGGGGTGAGCTCGGGCTTGAGCAGGGCGTGGTCGATGAGGTCGGCGACATCCTGCGTGGTCAGCGTGGTGCCAGGGGTGATCGTGTGCGACATACCCTCCAGAATAGGATCTTCGCCATGCCGACGATGTTGCGGCCGGTCCGGGTGCCCGGGACCGGGGAGAAGCTGATCCAGGAGCTGGCCGGTGCCGCGAGCACCGGGCAGGACACCGTCTCGGTGGCGCGGATGACCGCGCCGGCGGGGTGGGACGAGCCGGGGCAGCGGCCTGAGTTCGACGAGATCACCTACGTCCTCGCCGGTCACCTCGTGGTCGAGCACGACGAGGGGCAGGTCGAGCTGGGGGCGGGGGAGTGCATCCTGACGCGCGCGGGGGAGTGGGTGCGCTACTCGGTCGGGCCCGGCGGGGCCGAGTACCTCGCCGTCTGCGCCCCCGCGTTCACGCTGCAGCGGGCGAACCGCGATGTCTGAGGCGCTCGGTGCCGAGCAGGTCCGCCGGCTGCCCAAGGTGCTGCTGCACGACCACCTCGACGGCGGCGTCCGCCCCGCGACGGTGCTCGACCTCGCCCGTGAGCAGGGGTATGCCGCACTGCCGGCCGACGACGTCGACGCGCTGTCGCGGTGGTTCGCGGCGTCGGCGGACAGCGGCTCGCTCGTGCGCTACCTGGAGACCTTCAGCCACACGGTCGGGGTCATGCAGACGTCCGACGCGCTGCGCCGGACGGCCCGGGAGTGCGTGCTCGACCTGGCCGCGGACGGGGTGGTCTACGCCGAGGTGCGGTACGCCCCCGAGCAGCACCTCGAGGGCGGGCTGAGCCTGGACGAGGTGGTCGAGGCGGTCAACGCCGGGTTCCGCGAGGGGGAGGCGGTCGTGGCCGCGGGAGACGCGGACGCCCCCGCCGGGCCGGTCCGGGTGCGGGCTCTGCTCACCGCCATGCGGCACGCCGCGCGGAGCCGGGAGATCGCCGAGCTGGCGGTGCGCCACCGCGCCGAGGAGGTCTGCGGTTTCGACATCGCCGGGGCCGAGGACGGCTTCCCGCCGACCCGCCACCTGGGCGCCTTCGAGTACCTGCGCCAGGCCAATGCGCACTTCACCATCCACGCCGGCGAGGCCTTCGGGCTGCCCAGCATCTGGGAGGCGATCCAGTGGTGCGGCGCGGAGCGGCTGGGGCACGGCATCCGCATCATCGACGACATCACCCTGGACGGCGCGCCCGTCGGCGAGGACGTGGCCGCCGCCGTCGACCGGGCCCGCGTGGACCCGGGTGCCTTCGCGCTGGGCGAGCTCGCGGCCTACGTGCGCGACCGGCGCATCCCGCTGGAGATGTGCCCCAGCAGCAACGTCCAGACCGGCGCCGCGCCCTCGATCGCCGAGCACGCCATCACGTTGCTCGACGCGCTGCGCTTCCGGGTGACCCTCAACACCGACAACCGGCTCATGAGCGCGACGACCATGACGCGGGAGGCGCAGCTGCTGGTGGACCAGGCAGGGTGGGGTATGCCGCAGCTGCGGCGGGTAGCGGTCAACGCGATGAAGTCGGCGTTCCTGCCCTTCGACGAGCGGCTCGCGCTCATCGAGGGAGTGCTCAAGCCGGCCTACGACGGCTGACCGGGCGCCCGACGGGCACGCCGTGCGCGTCGCCGGGTGGCCGGCGGCCTCAGCGCCCCTCGGGCAGCACCCGGGCACGCAGCGCGTCGGCCCGCTCCAGCCGCTCCTCGTCGCGGCGCCGGCGCTGCGCCAGCACGCTGGCCATGACCTGCTCGGGGTGGGAGCCGGGCGGTGGCGCCGGCGCGACGTAGCCGAGCAGAGCGGCATACAGCTCGCTGCCGGTCTGCGCGCGCGCCGCCGGCGTCAGGCTGGGGGCCCGGGCGAGGAACTGCCGGGTGGCCACCACCAGGGCGTCGGGGACGACCCCGATGTCGGCGCCCCCCACCCAGTCCGCGAGGACCGGGTCCACCTGCGGGGGTTCGGGCAGCCGCAGCCGGACCCGGTCGTGCACGACGTACGTCCCGGCCAGGAAGTCGCCCAGGCGCTTGCCCTTCTCGTTGGTCATGGCGGTGATGAGCGCCACGCTGCCGAGCGTCATCCAGATCTCGAACGCACCGACCAGGGCACGGATGACGGCGTGCCGCAGCCCGATCGGGCCGGTGTCGTCCCGCACGGTGCGCAGCCCCATGACGAGCTTGCCCAGGGTCCGGCCGTGGGTGAGCGTCTCCAGGGTGATGGGGACCCCGGCCATCGCCAGCACGGTGAGGACGATGAAGAACACCTGACCCAGGGCGGCGTCCGCCTCGAACAGGTCACCGGGCAGCAGCAGGACCAGGGCGACGACGCCGGCCGCGATGACGAGCAGGTCGATGAGCCCGGAGACCATGCGCGTCGGCACCGGGGCAGCGGGCAGCTCGACCTCCACCGCCTCGCTGGTCACGAAGCGCTGCGCCTCGAAGATCCCCCGGGTCGCCATGTCCCGCACTCTAGTCCGGGCGAGCGGTCGGATGACCTACCGTGGTGCCGTGGACCTCGATGCCCTGGTCGGGCGCCGGCGCGCGGCGTGGGAGCGGCTGGACCGCCTCTCCCGTCAGCGCCACCTGGACGGGCAGCAGGCCGACGAGCTGCTCGACGGCTACCAGCGGGCGGCGACCGACCTGTCCGTGGTGCGGTCCAGCGCGCCGGACGCCGGCGTGGTGACCCACCTGTCGACGCTGGTGGCCCGGGCCCGGGCACGGGCGGGGCGGGTGCGGACCGCGAGCTGGTCGGGGATCGGGCGGTTCTTCGCCGAGGACTTCCCAGCGGCGCTCTACCGGCTGCGCTGGTGGTGGGGCATCACCGCCCTGGCGAACGTCGTGGTGGGGCTCGTGCTCGGCTGGTGGCTGGTGCAGAACCCGGTCGTCGAGCAGTCGCTGCTGTCGCCGGAGGAGGTGACCGAGCTGGTCAACGTCAGCTTCGAGTCCTACTACTCCGAGAACGCCGCCAGCAGCTTCTCCACCCTCGTCTGGGTCAACAACGCCTGGGTCGCGGCCCGCTGCATCGGGATGGGCGTGCTCGGCCTGCCGGTCATCTGGCTGCTGTGGCAGAACATCGCCAACGTCGCGGTGATCGGCTCGCTCATGCACCGGCACGGCCGCGGCGACGTCTTCTGGGGCCTCATCGCGCCGCACGGCCTGCTCGAGCTCATGGCGATCTTCGTCGCGGCGGGGGTGGGGCTGCGGCTGTTCTGGGCGTGGGTGGCGCCCGGGCGGCGGACCCGGCTGGCCAACCTGGCCGCCGAGGGCCGGACGGCCGCGGGGGTGGCGATCGGGCTGGTCTTCGTGCTGCTCGTGTCGGGCCTCATCGAGGGTTTCGTCACGCCCTCGCCCCTGCCGACGTGGGCACGGGTCGGCATCGGCGCGCTGGCCCTCGGCCTCTTCTTCGCGTATGTGTTCACCCTCGGGCGGCGCGCGGTGCGCCGCGGCGTCAGCGGGGACGTCGGCGAGGACCTGCAGGCGGCGGCGGCACCGACGGCGGGCTGAGCCGGGCTAAGGCAGCCCCTGCGCCTTGAGGGCCAGGTAGTGGTCCGCGAGAGCCACCGGCAGCTGCTCGGGCGGCTCGTCGAGCACGGTGACCCCCAGCTGGACGAGCGCCGTCGCGGTGCGGTGCCGCAGCGCCTCGGTGCGCTCGGCGGCCGCGGCGGCGTAGGCCTCCTCGACGCCGTCCGCGCCCCGTCGCAGGTCCTGCAGCGCCGGGTCGGCGACCGAGGCGACCACGACCCGGTGGTGCGCGGTGAGGGTGGGCAGCACGGGCAGCAGGCCCTCCTCGAGGGCGGCCGGTTCCAGCGGGGTCAGCAGCACCACGAGGGCGCGGCGGCGGGTCAGGGTCGTCACCGCACCGGCGAGCATCGGCCAGTCGGCCTCGAGCAAGGCAGGCTCCAGGGGTGCCATGGCGGTGACCAGCTGGTGCAGCAGCCCGGACCGGCCGGCGGTGGTGCCCGACCCCACCCGGGCGCGGACGGCCCGGTCGCCGGCCACGAGGTCCACCCGGTCCCCGGCGCGCGAGGCGAGCGCGGCCAGCAGCAGGGCCGCGTCCATCGCCGCGTCCAGGCGCGGCTCGTCCCCGATCCGGGCGGCGCTGGTGCGGGCGGTGTCGAGGACGAGGATGAGCCGGCGGTCACGCTCCGGCTGCCAGGTGCGCACCACGACGTGCTGGCGCCGCGCGGTGGCCCGCCAGTCGATGGACCGGACGTCGTCACCCTCGACGTAGTCCCGCAGGGAGTCGAACTCGGTGCCCTGCCCCCGGGTGCGGACCGCCGAGCGGCCGTCGAGCTGGCGCAGCTGGGCCAGCTTGGCCGGCAGGTGGCGCCGGGAGCGGAAGGGCGGCAGCGAGCGCACCGCCCCCGGCACGTCCACCGTCGCCTGACGGCCGGACAGGCCCAGCGGCCCGTGGGTGCGCACCGTCACCCCGACGGCCGGGCGGTCGCCGCGCCGGCTGGGCCGCAGCGTGGTCACCACCCGGCGCCGTTCGCCGGGCGGCAGGTCCAGCGGGTGGCGCGTCGGCTCCTGCGCCCCCGCCGACGGCACCCACGCGTCCCGCAGGACAGCCCGCACCCGTCGGCCGCCGGTGTTGGTCACGAGCAGCGTGGTGGGGGTCTCCTCCAGCAGCCGGACCTGGGCCACGGGCAGGCGGTGCAGCTCCAGCGAGCGGGGGCGGGGGGCCGCGGCCGCGTCGGCCCCCACGAGCACCGCGACCAGGACCAGCCAGCCGGCCGCCAGCAGCCCCGCCGCGTCCGGCCAGAGCACCACCGGCACCAGCCCCAGCAGGGCCAGCGCCACGACGGGGCCTCGGACGATCATCGGCGGCCCTGGCTCAGCGGGGGACCGGGACGCTGGCGAGCACCGACTCGAGCACCGAGTCGGCGGTCACGCCCTCGAGCTCGGCCTCCGGCCGCAGCGCGACCCGGTGCGCGAGGGTGGCCCGGGCCAGGGCCTTGACGTCGTCCGGGGTGACGAAGCCGCGACCGGACAGCCAGGCCCAGGCGCGCGACGTGCCCATGAGGGCGGTCGCGCCCCGCGGGCTGACGCCGAGCTGCAGCGAGGGTGCGGCGCGGGTCGCCCGGGCGAGGTCGACGACATACCCGACGACCTCGGGGGAGACCTGGACCGTGCGCACCGCTGCCGACGCGGCGGCCAGGTGCTCGGGCGACGCCACGGCGCGCACCCCCGCGGCGCCGAGGTCTCGCGGGTCGAAGCCGGCGGCGTGCCGCTCCAGCACCTGCACCTCGTCCTCCCGCGGCGGCAGCGGCAGGGTGACCTTCACGAGGAAGCGGTCCAGCTGCGCCTCCGGGAGCGGGTAGGTCCCCTCGTACTCCACCGGGTTCTGGGTCGCGGCGACGAGGAAGGGGGAGGGCAGCGGCCGGGAGGTGCCGTCGACGGTCACCTGCCGCTCCTCCATGGCCTCCAGCAGCGCGGACTGCGTCTTGGGCGGGGTGCGGTTGATCTCGTCGGCCAGGAGCAGGTTGGTGAAGACCGGGCCGGGGCGGAACGCGAACTCGCCGCGGCCGCTGTCGTAGATCATCGAGCCGGTGACGTCGCCGGGCATGAGGTCGGGGGTGAACTGCACCCGCTTGGTGTCGACGGACAACGCGGTCGCCAGGGTGCGGACGAGCAGCGTCTTGGCGACGCCGGGCACGCCCTCGAGGAGGACGTGGCCCCGGGCCAGGAGCGCCACGATGAGACCGGAGACGGCCTGGTCCTGGCCGACGACGGCCTTGGCGACCTCGGCCCGGACCTCGTGCAGGGCCGACCGCGCGGACTCCTCGTCGGGGCGGGTCGCTGGGCGGTCCGCGCTGTCGTGACCGGGGGGCGGCTGCTGGGTCATCGTGTCCTCTCGGCGTCGCTGGTGCCAGGGCGCTGCTCGGGGGAGCCCCCGGGGTCAGGGTAGTCGGTGGTGCCGGACGGGCCGGGTCGCCCCGGCCGCCGCAGCTCGTCCTCGAGCGCGTGCAGCTCCCGCACCAGGGTGACCAGGCCGGCGTCGTCCGTGGCGGTGCCCGGGTCGAGGAGGAGGGGCCGCACCTGCTCCGTGCTGCGGCCGCTGACGCGGCTCACCACCTCGACCAGTCGGTCGGGACCGGTCGTGGTGGACAGGCCCAGGAGCGGGGCCAGCCGGCGGCGGGCGCCGGCCTGCACCGCGCGGGCCGCGTGCCTGCTGTCGTGGGCCTGCTGGTAGAGCCGCGCCCGGCTCAGGGTCGTCTCGGTCGACCGCACGACAGCCGGCAGCGGCTCGGTCACGACCGGCCCGAGGCGGCGGCCCTGCCAGAGCGCGAGCGCGAGCAGGCCCCCGGCCACCACCCACAGGGCGGGGGTCAGGTTGCGCGGCAGCACGTCCCACAGCGAGCCGGCCGCCTCCAGCCCGAGGTCGGACGGCTGCGGCTGCACCCAGACGAGCCGGTCGCTGCCGCCGAGCAGCCGCAGCGCGACCGCCGCGTTGGCCTCGTCGGTGACGCGCGCGTTGGTCCACGTCGGGCCGATCCCCGCGAGGACCGTGCGCGGACGGTCCTCGGAGGGCTCCAGCACGAGCACGGCGCCCTCGCGGGCCCCGCCGAGGTTGTGCCCGGCCCCGGGCGGGAAGCACGCGGTCGTCGCGGCCCGCTCCTGCGACCCGGCGGCCAGCAGCACGTCCCAGCCGGCCAGCTCGTCGCCCTCCCGCGCGAAGGGCACGGTGCAGTCGGCGCCGACGGGTATGCCGGAGCCCCAGGACTCCTCCACGTCCAGCCCGAGCGAGGGGCCGACCTGCCCGGTGCCGTCGGCGAGCACCACGAGCTGGTCGACGGCGGACAGCGACGTCACGAGGTCCGCCCCGGCCTGGGGTCCGAGGTAGCGGGTGTGCGGGAGCAGAACGGTGGTCCCGGGGCCGAGGGTCTCCGGGTCCAGCCCGCCGGTGCCCGCGACGAGCTCGACGTCGACACCCTCGTCGCGCAGGACCTCGGCCAGCGCCTGCGCGCCGTCCGGGCCGTTGTTGACCGGGCTCAGCGGCTCCCCGGACCGCGGCGTGCTCAGGAGGGCGGCCACCACCGTCACCACCACGACCAGCAGCACCCACGGCGCCCACCGACGCAGCACCCTCACGAGGGCACCACCAGGTCGGGGCGCCGCCCGCGGGTCACCCCGGGCCGGGCGGTCGCGAGCGCCGCCTCGAGGTCGAGCACGGCGCGCGCCTGCTCCTCGCTCGCGCGCCGGCCGCCGTAGCGGACGGCGTCGAAGGCGTCACCGGCCCGCCCCAGGCCCGTGGCGTGCTCGTCGAACACCTGCCCCAGCTCCTGCGCTACCTCGTGGGCGGTGCGGCCGGGGCGGTCGTCGAGCAGCGTCCGCTCGATCGCGCCGGCGGCGATGGCGCGGTATGCCTCCAGCACGGCCTCGTCCGCCCGTCCTGCGGCGAGGGCGTCCCGGGCGGCGGCGCGGTAGTCCGCGGCCGAACGGCGCGCCCCGTCCAGGACCGACCCGGCCTCACGTGCCGTGGCGAGCCGCCCGGTGCGCCACCGGTCCCGGGTGACGAAGAGCACCACGGCGAGCACCGCGACGCCGACCGCGCCCAGCACCACCCACGTCGTCCACGGCGGGAGCGGGCCGAGGGCGGCCGGGTCGGGCAGCCGGTCGGTCACCCACTGCCACAGGCGCAGCCACCACGGCTCCTCCAGGCGGTAGTCGCCGGAGTCGAGCTCGTCCTGCAGCCACCGGCGCGCCTCGTCACGGTTGGGGTCCAGTGGTCGCTGGGTGGTCGGCACGGGGGACGAGGTCGACGGGTCGGACGACGGCATACCAGGGGTGCCTGCCGGGCTCAGCGCGACCGGGCCGCGGCGCGCTCCTGGGCGGCCCGCACCAGCGAGACGTCCAGACCCTCGCGGCGGACCCGCTGGTCGAGGTAGAGCAGGGCGGTCACCCCGGCGGTGAACGGGATGGTTAGCGCGCCGACGACGAGCTGCAGCGCGTGGTCGGTGACGACGGTGACGGGGCTGAGTGGGGAGCCCACGACCTCGGGGCCGACCAGCGCGGACACCAGGGCGACGACGGGCAGCTGCACGACCGCCGCCAGGATGCTGGTGACGATCCCGGCCAGCAGGGTGATGCCGACGACCCGCCACGCCTGGGCGCCTCTGGTCAGCGACCACGCCCGGGTGATGCCTCGCCACGGTCCCACCCGCTCCAGGACGACCGGTGCGGGGGCGAGGCTGAGCCGGCAGCCGGCCCAGACCAGGCCGACCACGAAGCCCACGGACAGCAGCACCGCCAGCACGATCGACAGACCCGACTCGTCCAGAGCGACGAGCAGACCGACGACCGCCACGACCAGCAGCACCAGCGCGACGGTGAACAGGACGCCGAGCAGCAGCACGGTGCCGACCAGGGCGAGCAGCCGGCCCCGCACGGCCGCCCAGGTCGAGGCCAGGCTCGCCCGGTCGCCCAGCACGGCCTCGCCGATGACGTGCACGATCATCCCGGTCAGGGCGATCGAGGCCAGGGAGCTCAGCAGGCCGCTGACGAGCAGCAGGATCAGCTCGGCCCCCAGCTGGTCGACCGAGGACAGCGAGCGGGTCGCGAGCAGGGTGAGCAGCAGCGAGGGCACGAGCACGACGGACAGCACGACGAGGCCCATCCCGATGGTGGCCTCCGGGTTGCGTCGCATCGTCTGCAGCGACCCGCCGAACATGTCGCCGAGCGTGAGCGGCCGGAGCGGGACGACACCGGGCTGGTGCAGCCGGGCGAGCTGCTCGGGCGGCAGCTGCTGCCACTGCGGCGGCGCCGTCGGTTGCTGCCCGGGCCGGTGCCCGCCGGGCGGCTGGTGCCACTGCGGGGTCCCGCCGGCGGTCTGGCCGGGGGGTGGTGCGTGCGGACCCGGGGGCGGGGGTGGGGACGGCGAGACCGGCTCGCCGTGCCCGGGGTCGCCGTGCCCGGGCTCGCCGGGCGGCGGCCCGAAGGGTGGCTGCGTCATCCCCCTGCTCCTTCGTCGACGGACGACGGGTGCGGACCCGACGACGCCATGAGCCCCCGGGCGTGGACCTGCGCCTCCCGCGCCGTCATGGCCCGGGCACCGAGGTCCTCCTGGGCGGCCACGATACCGGGCTCGGCCCGCCGCAGGACGTGACCGCGCCGCCACAGGGTCGTCGGCGGCTTGCGGCGTTCGGCCAGGTCACGGGCCAGACGACGGGTGAAGGTGAGCCAGGGGCGGTTGCGGATGCACCAGGCGTCGGCGAGCAGCCCCCGCGAGCGCAGACCGGTGACGGTGTGGGCGGCGAAGATGCCCTCCGCCACGACGACGGTATGCCCACCGCGGCTCACCTCGTGCGTGCCGGTGACGGTCGAGCGGCTGATGTCGTAGACCGGCATGTGCGCCGAGCCCGTGCGGCACAGCTCCTCCAGCGCCTGCAGCGAGGCGTCGAGGTCCCAGGAGTCGACGTGGTCCCAGTCGGGCAGCCCCAGCGTGCTCATCGGCAGGCCGGGGTCGTCACCCTCGCGGTAGAAGTCGTCGAGCTGGACCACCGGCCAGCCGTGTTCGGAGTGCAGGTGCGCGGCGAGCCTGGACTTGCCGGCGCCGCTGGGGCCGGCGAGCACGAGGACTCGGGCGGGGGTGAGGGCCGGGTCCATGGGGGGACAGTCTAGAGCGCCGGCCCGCGCGGCTCCCGGGCCACCTGCGCTCAGACGAGCACCGCGAGGACGGCCAGGACGACCGCCGCCGCCAGCGCCCCGATCGCGGCGCGGGCGGGTGTGGTCACCACCTCGGTGGCGCCGTCGTCGAGCTGGCCCCCGTCGAGGCGCCACCGCTGCAGCGCACGCTGCGCCTCGTCGGCCACGGTCTGCGCGGTGGTGCCCCCGTCGCCGCGGCGCCGCGTGGTGTCGGCGTAGTCGTCCAACCGGGTCGGGCGGGCCCGCTCGCGCTTGGCCGGCACCGCCCAGGCGCTGTGCCGACGGCCCTCCGTGTCGTGCAGCTCCAGGGCCCACTGGTGGGTGATCTCGTCCACCGCCGCGAACGGCACCGCGGTGTCCCGCACGAGGTTGACCAGGAGCACGCCGTCCTCGTGCAGCACGGCCCGCGGGCGCAGGAAGAGCACCCACGCCGCGGCGGCGACCCCCACCACGAGCGCGACGGCCCCCAGGGCGCCGTCGCGGTGCCCGGACAGCAGGTCCCAGACGGTGAGGCCGGCCAGCACGGCCGCGCACGCGACCATGGCCCAGCCGAGGACCCGGGCCGGCAGCGCACGGTAGGTGCCGACGACCGCGCCGCGCAGGGTGGTGTCCGCCGTCGCCATGGCTGCTCCCTCCGCGCCCGCGCGGGCGCAGGTCGATCTGGACCGTTCAGACCTCGGTGAGGTCCTGCATGCTCTCGCGGACCTGGGCCAGCCGCCCGGTCGCCTCCTCGCGGGCCCGCGCCAGGTCCTCGGGGCCGTCGACGTCGACGACCGCCTCGAGGTAGACCTTGAGCTTGGGCTCGGTGCCGCTGGGCCGCACGACGACCCGGGTGTCGTCCTCGAGGAGGAAGCGGATCCCGTCGGTGGGGGGCAGCCCGTCGACACCCTCGGACAGGTCGTCGGTGCGCGCGACGGCGACGCCGCCCAGCTCGGCCGGGGTCTGATCGCGCAGCCGCTTCATGACCGGGGGGATCTGCGCGAGGTCGGCGACCCGCACCGAGAAGGCGTCGGTCTGGTGCACGCCGTGGCGCACGGCCAGGTCGTCCAGCAGGTCAGGCAGCGTGCGACCCCCGGCCTTGAGGGTGGCCGCCAGCTCGGCGGCCAGGAGGGCAGCGGTCACGCCGTCCTTGTCGGGCACGGTGGCCGGGTCGACGCAGTAGCCGAGGGCCTCCTCGTAGCCGTAGGCGAGCCCCGGCACCCGGCCGATCCACTTGAAGCCGGTGAGCGTCTCCACCGGCTCCAGCCCGGCCGCCTCCGCCATCGCCCCGAGCAGGCGCGAGGAGACGATGGAGCGGGCGAGCACCGGGCGGTCGCCCCCGGCGCGTCCCCGATCGATGAAGTGCTGGCCCAGCAGCGCGCCGACCTCGTCACCGCGCAGCATCCGCCACCCGTCGGCGCCCCGGACGGCGAGGGCGCACCGGTCGGCGTCCGGGTCGTTGGCGATCACCAGGTCCGGGTGCTCCTGGCCGGCGAGCTCCAGGGCGGCGTCGATCGCGCCCGGCTCCTCGGGGTTGGGGAAGGCGACGGTGGGGAACGCCGGGTCCGGCTCGGCCTGGCTGGCCACCGGCGCCGGAGCGACGAACCCGGCCCGCTCGAACGCCCGCCGCACGACCTCGGACCCGACCCCGTGCAGGGCGGTGTGGACGACGCCGAGGTCCCGGGGGCTGTCGGGGTCGAGGACCGCGACCGCCCGGTCGAGGTAGGCCTCCAGCACCTCGTCGTCCAGCGTCTGCCAGCCGTCGTCCGCCAGCGGGACGTCGGAGACGCGCGCCACCGCCGCGATGTGCTCCGCGATGTCGGCGTCCGCGGGCGGGACGATCTGCGAGCCGTCGCCGAGGTAGACCTTGTAGCCGTTGTCCTGGGGCGGGTTGTGGCTCGCCGTCACCATGACGCCCGCGTCGGCGCCCAGGTGCCGGATCGCGAAGGCGAGCACCGGCGTGGGCAGCGGGTGGGGCAGCACCATGGCGGTGCCGCCGGCGGCGGTGACGACCGCCGCGGTGTCGCGGGCGAACACGTCGGAGTTGGTGCGGGCGTCGAAGCCGATGACGACCGCCGGCCCCGGGGTGGCGTCGCCGGCCGCCTCCCGCTGCTGGCGCAGGTATGCCGTCAGCCCGGCGGCGGTGCGGATGACCACGGCGCGGTTCATCCGGTTCGGCCCGGCGCCCAGCTCACCGCGCAGCCCCGCCGTGCCGAACTCCAGGAACCCGGCGAACCGGTCGGCCAGGTCGTCCCGGGCCTGCTCGTCGCCGCCCTGCACGGCCTCGAGGACCTCCTCGAGCTCGGCCCTGGTCTGCGGGTCGGGGTCGTCGTCCAGCCAGGCGCGGGCGGTGGTCACCAGCTCGTCCGTCTTGCTCATGGTCACTCCTCAGATGCGCTCGACGATGCGGGCCAGCAGCTCGCCGCAGCGCTGGGCCGCGGCGGTGCCGGCGTCGATGACCTCCTGGTGGTCCAGCGGGGCCTCGCCGATCCCGGCCGCCGCGTTGGTGACGAGGGAGACGCCGAGCACCTCGAGCCCTGCCTGCCGCGCGGCGATCGCCTCCAGGGCGGTCGACATACCGACGAGGTCACCGCCCAGCACGCGGGCCATCCGGACCTCCGCGGGAGTCTCGTAGTGCGGCCCGGGGAACTGCACGTAGACGCCCTCGTCCAGGTCGGGGTCGACCTCCCGGGCCAGGTCCCGCAGCCGGGCGGAGTAGAGGTCGGTGAGGTCGACGAAGTTCGCGCCCTCGACCGGCGAGGTCGCGGTGAGGTTGAGGTGGTCCTTGATGAGCACCGGCGTGCCGGGCGCCCACTCCGGGCGCAGCCCGCCGCAGCCGTTGGTCAGCACGATGGTGGAGCACCCGGCCGCGGCCGCGGTGCGCACGGCGTGGACGACCGAGCGCACGCCCTTGCCCTCGTAGAAGTGGGTGCGGGTGCCGTAGACCAGCGCCCGCTTTCCGCTGCTGAGCGGGATGGAGCGCATGGTCCCGGAGTGCCCGGCCACGGCCGCCGCGGCGAAGCCCGGCACGTCCGCGTGGTCGACCTCCGCGTCGGCGGCGCCCAGCGCGTCCGCGGCAGGCTTCCACCCGCTGCCGAGCACCAGCGCGATGTCGTGCCGTTCGGCGCCGGTGCGGCGGGCGATGACGTCGGCCGCGGCTGCGGCCACCTCCCGGGGATCGGTCGCGGGGTCGTCGAGGTCGGGGGGAGCACCAGTAGTCACCGGTTCAGGGTAGCGATGGTTTGATGGGGCCGTGAGTGCTGCCACCAAGTCCGTCGTCGTCATCGGGGGAGGCCCCGGGGGCTACGAAGCCGCCCTGGCCGCCGCCCAGCTCGGCTCCGAGGTGACCGTCGTCGAGCGCTCCGGGCTGGGGGGCGCCGCGGTGCTCACCGACTGCGTACCGAGCAAGGCGCTCATCGCCACCGCCGACTTCATGGACCGGTTCAGCGCCGCCAAGCGCATCGGGGTGCACTTCGACGGCGCACAGGTCCCCGGCGACCAGGGCGTGACCGCGCACATCGCGGACGTCAACAGCCGCATCATGGAGCTGGCACAGGCGCAGAGCCGGGACATCGGCGAGCGGCTGGAGTCCGCCGGGGTGGAGGTCGTCCAGGGGGCCGGGAGGCTCCTCGGTTCGGGCCGGGTGCAGGTGGTCGAGGGCGTGGAGGACGTCGACTCCGGGGAGGAGCCGGCCCCGCACGACGAGGACTGCGAGCACGAGCGCGGCCACCGCGAGCTGGAGGCCGACGTCATCCTCGTCTCGACCGGCGCTCGTCCGCGCGTCCTGGACTCGGCCCAGCCGGACGGCGAGCGGATCCTCACCTGGCAGCAGATCTGGAACCTCGCCGAGCTCCCCGAGCACCTCGTCGTCATCGGCTCCGGCGTCACCGGCGCCGAGCTGGCGCACGCCTACCTCGGGCTCGGCTGCCGGGTCACCCTCATCTCCTCCCGTGACCGGGTGCTGCCGGGGGAGGACGCCGACGCCGCCAACGTCGTGGAGGAGGTGTTCCGCCGCCGTGGCATGACCGTGCTCAACCGCTCCCGGGCCGGCGCCGTCCGGCGCGAGGGGGACGGGGTCGTCGTCACCCTCGAGGACGGCCGGGAGGTCGAGGGCAGCCACGCCCTGCTGGCCGTCGGGTCCATCCCCAACACCACGGACATGGGCCTGGAGGAGGCCGGCGTGCGGCTGAGCCGCTCCGGCCACGTCGAGGTCGACCGGGTCTCCCGCACCAGCGCCCCGGGGGTGTATGCCGCGGGGGACTGCACGGGCGTGTTCCCGCTCGCCTCGATCGCGGCGATGCAGGGCCGCATCGCGGTCGCGCACTCGCTCGGTGACGCCGTCGCCCCCCTGTCGCTGGGCAAGGTGAGCTCCAACATCTTCACCGACCCGGAGATCGCCACGGTCGGGGTGAGCCAGGCCGACGTCGACGAGGGCCGGGTGGACGCCCGGGCGGTCATGCTGCCGCTCACCAAGAACCCGCGGGCCAAGATGCAGAACCTGCAGGACGGCTTCGTCAAGCTCTTCGCCCGCAGCGGCAGCGCCACCATCGTCGGTGGCGTGGTGGTCGCGCCCCGGGCCAGCGAGCTCATCTTCCCGATCGCGCTGGCCGTCGCGAACCGGCTCAACGTCGACCAGTTCTCGGCGACCTTCACGGTCTACCCCTCGATGAGCGGCTCGCTCTCGGAGGCCGCCCGCCAGCTGCACGAGATCGCCGACTGACCCCCCCTCATACGACCGAGCGCCGTGAATGGTGGGCCTGAGGGCGACCGAGCGCCGTCAATGGTTGGCCTGAGGGCGACCGGGCGCCGTCGATGGTTGGCTCGGTGGGGGTGAGAGCAACCATTCACGGCGCTCGGTGGGGGTGAGAGCAACCATTCACGGCGCTCGGTGGGGGTGAGAGCAACCATCCACGACGCTCGGTGGGGGTAAGAGCAACCATTCACGGCGCTCGGTGGTATGAGGCGGCGCGGCGCCGGTGGAGCGACTGGACGGTGCGGCTCTCAGTCGGCGAGCTCGCAGATGACGGCGCCGGTGGTGACGGTGTCACCGACGGCGGCCGACAGCCCGCTGACCGTGCCGGCCTTGTGCGCCTTGATCGGCTGCTCCATCTTCATCGCCTCGAGCACGACGACGACGTCGCCCTCGGCCAGGGTCTGGCCCTCCTCGACGGCGATCTTGACGATGGTGCCCTGCATTGGGGCGGTCACGGCGTCGCCGGACGCCGCCGCGCCGCCGCCACCGCCGCGCGAGCGCTTCGGGGCCTTCTTGCGGCCGCCGCCCGAGGCGCCGGAGCCGCCGCCCAGGGCGAGCCCGGCGGGCAGCGACACCTCGAGGCGCTGGCCGCCGACCTCCACCACGACGGTCTGCCGCTCACCGTGCTCGGGGGCCTCCGCGGTCGGGCCGCTGTAGGGCTCGATCTGGTTGTCGAAGTCGGTCTCGATCCAGCGGGTGTGCACCGTGAAGGGAGACTCCGGGTCCTCCGGCGCGAACGCCGGGTCGGCGACCACGGCGCGGTGGAAGGCGAGCACGGTCGGCATACCCTCCAGCTCGAACTCGGCCAGCGCCCGGCGCGAGCGCTCCAGCGCCTGCTGCCGGGTACGCCCGGTGACGATGAGCTTGGCGAGCATCGAGTCGAACTGACCGGCCACGGTGTCGCCCTCGACGACGCCGGAGTCCAGGCGCACCCCCGGGCCCGACGGCGGCCGGAAGACCGTCGCGGTGCCCGGCGCCGGGAGGAAGTCACGGCCCGCGTCCTCGGCGTTGAGCCGGAACTCGAACGAGTGCGCCACCGGTGCGGGGTCGTCGTAGCCCAGCTCCTCGCCGTCGGCGATGCGGAACTGCTCACGGACGAGGTCGACGCCGGTGACCTCCTCGGTCACCGGGTGCTCCACCTGCAGCCGGGTGTTGACCTCCAGGAAGGAGATGTCGCCCTCGGGGCCGACGAGGAACTCGCAGGTGCCGGCGCCGACGTAGCCCGCCTTCTGCAGGATGGCCTTGCTCGCACGCACGAGCTCGGCGTGCTGTTCCTCGCTCAGGAAGGGCGCCGGGGCCTCCTCGACGAGCTTCTGGTTGCGGCGCTGCAGCGAGCAGTCCCGCGTGGAGACGACGACGACGTTGCCGTGCTGGTCGGCCAGGCACTGGGTCTCGACGTGCCGGGGACGGTCGAGGAAGCGCTCGACGAAGCACTCGCCACGCCCGAAGGCGGTGACCGCCTCGCGGACCGCGGAGTCGAACAGGTCGGGGATCTCCTCCATCGTGCGGGCGACCTTGAGCCCGCGGCCGCCACCCCCGTAGGCGGCTTTGATGGCGACCGGGAGCCCGTGCTCCTCGGCGAAGGCCACGACCTCGTCGGGTCCCTCGACGGGGTCGGTGGTCCCGGGGACGAGCGGTGCCTCCGCCTCGAGCGCGATGTGCCGCGCCTTGACCTTGTCGCCGAGGGCGTCGATCGCCTCGGGGGAGGGGCCGATCCAGGTCAGCCCGGCGTCCATGACGGCCTGGGCGAAGGACGCGTTCTCGGCGAGGAAGCCGTAGCCCGGGTGCACCGCGTCCGCGCCCGCCTGCCGCGCCACGTCGAGCAGCTTCTCCTGCACCAGGTAGGACTCGCCGGGGGTGGAACCGCCGAGGGAGTACGCCTCGTCGGCGACCTTGACGTGCAGGGCGTCGCGGTCGGGGTCGGCGTAGACCGCGACCGAGCCCAGGCCTGCGTCGCTGCAGGCGCGGGCGATGCGCACGGCGATCTCGCCCCGGTTGGCAATGAGGACCTTGCTGATCGGCATGGGGGTCACCCTAGCCCGAGAGGTATGCCGTCGGCGCCAGGCAGCGCGGGGGCCCTGGGCTCGCCTGGACGAGGGTCAGGAGAGGCGCGCGACGTCCTCGGCGCAGCGCTGCTCCAGCTCGTCGAGCTCCCGCAGGCTGTCCTCGATGTCGCGGCGGCGCCGCTCCAGGTCCTGGCGACGGTCGCCGATCTGGGACAGCAGGTAGCGCAGCTGCCCCACCTCCCCGGGCTGGTCGTCGTACATGTCGAGGATGGTCGCGATCTCCTCGAGGGAGAAGCCGAGCCGGCGTCCCCGCAGGATGAGCGCCAGACGGGTGCGCTCGCGGCGGTGGTAGATGCGCCGCTGGCCCTCCCGGTCCGGCGCGAGCAGCCCCAGGTGCTCGTAGTGCCGCAGCGCCCGGTGGGTGACGTCGTAGTCGTCAGCCATCTGGGCGATGGTCCACGTCGTCGTGGTCTCGGTCACGGTGCTTGTCCTAACGTCAAGGTGTCGCGCCCATCCTGCTTGACCTTGGCGTCAACGTCAAGCAGGATGGTGAGGACGTCGGCGGGAGCTCCCGCCGCCACCGTCGAGCGCGAGCGAGGATGCGGACACCGATGTTCGAACTGACCGAGGACCACGAGGAGTTCCGCGGCCTGGTCCGCGAGTTCGCGGAGGCGGAGGTCGCCCCGCACGTCGAGCAGTGGGACAAGGACGCGCACTTCCCCGACGAGCTGGTGCCCAAGATGGGGGAGCTGGGCCTGTTCGGGCTCAACGCCCCCGAGGAGTTCGGCGGCGCCGGCACCGAGCACGGCGGCTTCACCTACACCTGCCTGGCGATCGAGGAGCTGGGCCGCGTCGACCAGTCGGTCGGCATCACGCTCTCCGCCGGGGTGGGGCTGGGCATCAACCCGATCCTGTCCTACGGCACCCAGGAGCAGAAGGAGACCTACCTCCCCGACCTCCTGGCCGGTCGCACCCTCGCCGGCTTCGGCCTCACCGAGCCCGACGCCGGGTCCGACGCCGGCGCCAGCCGCACCAAGGCACGGCTCGAGGACGGTCACTGGGTCGTCGACGGGGCCAAGGCCTTCATCACCAACTCCGGCACCGACCTGACCTCGGTCGTCACGGTCACCGCCAAGACGGGCGAGACCGCGGACGGTCGGCCCGAGATCAGCGCCATCATGATCCCGGCCGGCACCGACGGGTTCGTCGTCGAGCCGTCCTACCGCAAGCTCGGGTGGCGCATCTCGGACACCCACGGGCTGACCTTCGAGGGATGCCGCGTCCCCGAGGACAACCTGCTCGGCCAGCGCGGGGAGGGCTTCCGGCAGTTCCTCAAGACGCTCGACGACGGCCGCGTCGCGATCTCCGCGCTCGCCGTCGGCTGCGCGCAGCGCATGCTGGAGGAGTGCACCGCCTACAGCCAGCAGCGGCAGGCCTTCGGGCGGCCGATCGCGGTCAACCAAGGAGTGTCCTTCCAGATCTCCGACCTGGCCGTGATGGTCGAGGCGGCCCGGCTGCTCACCTACAAGGCCGCCTGGCTCAAGGACGAGCAGGAGGCCGGGCGCCGCGGGGTGGCCGAGGTCAAGCAGGCCGCGGCGGTCGCCAAGCTCTACTCCACCGAGGCCGCGGTCAGCTCGACGCGGATCGCCACGCAGATCTTCGGCGGCAACGGCTTCATGGAGGAGTACCCCGTGGCCCGCTTCTACCGGGATGCCAAGATCCTGGAGATCGGCGAGGGGACCTCCGAGGTCCAGCGCATGGTCATCGCCCGCGGCCTGGGCCTGCCCGCCCGCTGACGAGAACCTCGACCTCGACCCACCGGGTCCCAGCACACGAGGAGGACGGACGTCCATGAGCAGCAGCGCGGCCGACACCCCCGGCGACCCGCGGGTCGCGGACCTGCGCGAGCGCCTCGACACGGCCTACCGCGCCTCGGCGGAGCCCAGCGAGCGGGCCCGCGCCAAGCTCGACTCCCAGAACAAGCTCTACGTCCGTGAGCGGATCGCCCTGCTCTTCGACGAGGGGACCTTCGTCGAGGACGGCCGGTATGCGAACGCGACGGCGGGCGCGCTCCCGGCGGACGGCGTCGTGACCGGTCGGGGTGAGGTGGACGGGCGGGCGGCGATCGTCGTCGCCAACGACCCCACGGTCAAGGCGGGGTCGTGGGGCGCGCGCACCGTGGAGAAGATCATCCGGGCGACCGAGGCGGCCCTGCG
Organism: Serinicoccus sediminis; assembly: GCF_004153545.1. Taxonomy (GTDB): domain Bacteria; phylum Actinomycetota; class Actinomycetes; order Actinomycetales; family Dermatophilaceae; genus Ornithinicoccus; species Ornithinicoccus sediminis_A. Next base: position 127,404 of record NZ_SDVA01000007.1, read on the forward strand.
CGAGGAGCTGCCGATCTTCTGGTTCGTCGACTCCGCCGGTGCCCGCATCACCGACCAGGTCGACCTGTTCCCGGGCCGGCGCGGCGCGGGCCGGATCTTCCACAACCAGGTCGCGCTGTCCGGCAAGGTGCCGCAGATCTGCTGCCTCTTCGGGCCGAGCGCCGCCGGCGGCGCCTACATCCCCAGCTTCACCGACATCGTCATCATGGTCGAGGGGAACGCGTCGATGTACCTCGGCAGCCCGCGGATGGCCGAGATGGTGGTGGGGGAGACGGTGTCGCTGGAGGAGATGGGCGGCGCGCGCATGCACTGCACGGTGTCCGGGGTGGGGGACCTGCTCGCCGCCGACGACACCGAGGCGATCGAGCTCGCCCGGCACTTCTTCTCCTACCTGCCCGAGTCGTGGCGCGCACCCGTCCCCGCCTACGAGGGCGAGGAGCCCGCGCGGCCGCTGGGGCGGCACACCGTGCCCGAGGCGGAGTCGGTGCCCTTCGACGTGCACGACGTCATCGAGGGCCTGGTCGACGACGACAGCTTCTTCGAGGTCAAGCCGCTCTTCGCCGCCGAGCTCGTGGTGGGTCTGGGACGTGTGGACGGGCAGACCGTCGGCATCGTCGCCAACAACTCGGCGGTCAAGGGCGGGGTGCTCTTCACCGACTCGGCCGACAAGGCCGCCCGCTTCATCTGGCTGTGCGACGCGTACGGCATCCCGCTGCTCTACCTCGCCGACGTGCCGGGCTTCATGATCGGCTCCGAGGTGGAGCGCGGCGGGATCATCCGGCACGGCGCCAAGATGGTCTCGGCCGTCTCCGAGGCGACGGTGCCGCAGCTGTGCGTCGTGCTCCGCAAGGCCTACGGGGCCGGGCTCTACGCCATGGGTGGGCCGGGCTTCGGGCCGGAGGCGACGATCGCGCTGCCCACCGCGCGGATCGCGGTCATGGGCCCGGAGGCGGCGGTGAACGCGGTCTACGCCAACAAGATCGCCGAGATCCAGGACGCGCGGGAGCGCCAGGAGTTCATCGACGCCCGCCGCGCCGAGTACCTCGAGGACGTCGACCTCGAGCGGCTCGCCGCTGACCTCGTCATCGACGCGATCACCGAGCCCGAGGACCTGCGCGCCGAGGTCGTCCACCGGCTGCGGTACGCCGCCCGCCGGGACCGGCACTTCTCCACCCGCCACCGCAGCATCCCCCCGGTCTGATGGCCACCGGTCGTGGGCCCGCCGCCCCCGCGTGGGCGCTGGCAGGGGCGGGCGCGCTGGCGGTGCTGGGCGGCGTCCTCCTGTGGCTCAGCACGCCCCGGAGCTTCGGGTGGTTCGTGTACGACGACGTCGTGCCGAGCTTCCCCGTCCAGTGGCAGGAGGTCGTCGGGCCGATCGTCATCTGCGTGGGCGCGGTGCTCCTGGCCCTCGGCAGCTACCTGCTGGGTCGGCGGTCCCGAGCGGGTTGACCTCGCTGCATACCTAACAAAGTCGTTAAGTATGCGGTAGGGTGGGCGCCATGTCCTCCCTCGACGCGGTGGTCGGCGCCATCGCCAGCGAGCCCCGCCGCCGGGTGGTCGAGCACCTGGCCGACGGGCCCGCCACCGTGAGCGCGCTGGCCGAGGTGCTCGGGATGAGCGTGCCCGGCACGATGCGCCACGTGGACCGCCTGGCGGAGGCGGGGATCGTCCTCCGGACCAAGGCCGGACGCGTCGTCACCGTCGAGCTGGTGCCCGGCAGCCTGGACCCCCTGGCGACCTGGGCCCTGCAGCACCGCCTCTTCTGGGGCAACCACCTGGACCGCCTGGCAGGTCACCTGGCAGGTCCCACCGACAGGAGCGAGCCATGAGCGACAGCACCGTCACCGTCACGCGGGTCGTCCCGGCCGACGCCGACCGGGCCTTCCGGGCGTGGATGGACCCCGCCGAGCTGGCCCGGTGGTGGTGGCCGCAGTGGCCGGACACGACCTACGAGGTCGACGCCCGCCAGGGCGGGCGGCTGCGCATCACGGCCCCCTCCGCCGGGGTGGGCGTGGAGGGGGCCTTCCTCGAGCACGATCCCCCGCGCCGGTTCGTCATGACCTGGACCTGGGTGGACGACCCGGCTGCCGGCGTGCCCGCGGACGCCGCGGTGGACACGGTCGAGGTCACCTTCACCCCGGGCGACGGGGGCACCGAGGTGACCGTGCGGCATACCTCGAGCGGGCACGACGGCGGCGACGAACAGGGCTGGAACGACGTGCTGGACCGGCTGCCCGGGCACCTGGCGAGCTGACCCTCGGGCACCGAGGCCCGGCTGGGCCCGAGGGCGTGGCCGCGGGGTCGGGAGCGGTCCGACTCCCGCGGCGTCGACCTTGTTAGCCTCCCGGCATGCTCTCCACCCGTCGACAGGCCCCCGGGGGCACCCCCGGCACGGCAGGACTGCGCAGGCGTGCCCGCACGGGAGCGCGACGGGTCGCCCAGGCGTTCTCCCGGCCGGTGACCTACGTCGTCGCACCGCACCCGGACGACGAGACCCTGCGGCTCGCCTCCTACATCCCGTGGCTCTGCGCCCGCACCCAGCACCCGGTCGTCCTGGTCGCCGTCAGCGACGGCGGTGCCTCCCGGCGGGCGGAGCTCAAGGGGTGGACCCCGGCCTACGAGAGGGAGTTCCGCCGGTCCGAGCAGGCCGCCGCGTGGTCGGCCCTGACGGCGGGCGCGGGGCACATCGTCCGGCTCGGGCTCCCGGACGGCGGCGTCCAGGCGGAGGAGGTCGGCCGGGCGCTGAAGAAGCTGGACCGCCGCGGGGCGCGGTGGGTCGTCGCGGCCCACCCCGACGACGACCACCCGGACCACCGCGCGGTCGTCGAGGCGGTGCAGGGGCTCGGGGCCCGGACCGTGCGGTTCAGCCTGGGCACCCTCATGTCCGGCGAGGCCTCCGTCTACCGGCCGACCCGCAGCAGCGAGGACCAGATCCAGATCGCCGTGGCCGCCTACGAGAACTTCGGCCGGCAGTCCGTCAAGGACGAGTTCTCGGCCCTGCGCAGGCTGGGCTACGTGAGCCGCGTCGTCTCCCGGTCGATGGAGCCCGCCGCGGCGGCGCCCCGCCCGCAGCCGCCGGCGGAGCCGGCACGTGCCGCCGCCTCTGAGCCGGCGCCCGCTGCCACCGCCGAGCCCTCGCCCCCGGCGCCGGCCCCGCCCATCTTCGTCCTGGGCAACCAGAAGTCGGGGAGCACGGCGATCGCCAGCCTGCTGGCCGAGTGCATCGGCGGGAAGGCCTCGCTGGACGTGCTCTACCAGACCCGCACCCGGCTGGCCGACCTGCTGGGGCAGGAGGACGCGGTCGCCACGCTGGCGCAGCGCCGGCCCAAGGTCTTCGCCGCGGACGTGGTGAAGGACAACGACGTCATCTTCCTGCTGCCCTCGCTGCGGGCGGCGTTCCCGGACGCCCAGGTGGTCTTCGTCGTCCGCGACCCCCGGGACAACATCAGGAGCATCCTCAACCGGGTGGACCTGCCCGGGTCGCAGGCGGACCTCACCGCGGACCAGTACGACGACCTGAGGGAGCGGCTGCCCGGGTGGTACCCCATCCTCACCAACGCGGGGATGGCCACCGGGCCCAGGCAGTACGTGGAGGCACTGGCGGACCGGTGGGTGCGCGCCGCACAGGCCTACGTCGACGCCGCCGAGCACCTGACGCTGCTGCGCTACGAGGACTTCTGCGCCGACAAGCGCGGGAGCATCGAGGCGCTGGCCCGGTCCCTGGAGCGACCGGTCGTGCACGACATCACCGGCTCGCAGGACCGGCAGTTCCAGCCCCGCGGAGACCGCGAGGTCACCCCCGCGGCGTTCTTCGGCGAGGACAACCTGCGGCGGATCGAGCACACCTGCCGCGCCCTGATGTCCCGCTTCGGCTACCCGACGACCGACTGACGACCCGGCCCGCGGGGGCGCCGCGCCTCAGCGCAGGTGGTCGCCCCACCAGGTGAGGATGTGCTCGAACCGCTGCTGGCGGTGCCGCGGCTGGCCGCTGCGGGTGAGCTCGTGACCCTCGCCCGGGAAGATGAGCAGCTGGCTGGGGACCCCGTTGCGCCGGAGCCGGGCGAAGAGTCGCTGGCCCTGCTCCAGCGGGCACCGGAAGTCGCGCTCGGAGTGGATGATGAGGGTGGGCGTGGTGATGTTGTCGGCCCAGGTGAGGGGCGACTGCTCGTGCTGGTAGGCCCCGGCGTACTCGTCGGCGAAGAACCAGCCGATGTCGCTCGTGCCCGCGAAGGAGTCCCAGGCGTTGACGGCGCGCTCGCTGATGGCCGCGGTGAAGCGGTCGGAGTGCCCGACGAGCCAGGTGGTCATGAGCCCGCCGTAGGACCCGCCCTGGACCCCCACCCGGGAGCCGTCCAGCTCGGGCAGGGTCAGCGCGTGGTCCAGCAGGGCGGTCAGGTCGGCGACGTCGACGGTGCCGATGGCCTCCTTGACGGCCCGACCGTGGCCGGCGCCGTAGCCCGACCCGCCGCGCGGGTTGCCCATCACCACGGCATACCCCGCCCCGGCGAGGACCTGCGCCTCGTCGAAGAGGTTGCCGGAGTACTGCGTGTAGGGCCCGCCGTGGATCATGAGGACGACCGGGTGGCCGGCCTTGCGGCGCGGCTTGCTCGGGGGGCGGAACAGCCAGCCGTGCACCGGGTAGCCGTCGTTGGCGCTGGCCGACAGCTCCTCCGGCTCGATCGGGTCCGCGGCCTCGCGCAGGTGACGCCCGAAGTCGGTGCGGGCGGTGAGCGTCTCGCCGAGCCGGCCGACGAACAGCTCGGAGTATGACGTGCGCGTGCCGGCCACCGCCACGACCAGGTCGCCCCCGCTCGCCAGCGCGGTGACCGAGACGTGGCCGTCGAGCAGGACGTGCCCCGAGCCCACGTCGCGGACGACGGTGTCGCCGCGCTGCTCGAACGCGGCCACGACGCTGCCGTCACCGGCGATGACCGGTGCGCAGGCCAGGTGGTCGGTCTCGGCGTCGGTGAGGGCCACGCCGGGGCCGTCGAGCCGCCGGAGCACGGCGTTGCGGGCGACGAAGTCCTGCTTCGAGCTCCCGAGGTCGTTGGACCCGTAGACGGCGGTGCCGTCCGTGCCCACCGTGACGCTGCCGACGCTGCCGGTGCCGTCGGTGTGCCGCCGGAACCCCTTGCCGCGCAGGTCGACCGAGCACACGTCACGGACCAGCGTGTCCGGCACCCAGGCCCCCCTCCGGTCGCGGGAGGCCAGGAACGCGACCCGGGTGCCGCCGTGGACGAAGCGGGGCTCGGTGTCGTCGCCGGCCCCGCCGGTGAGCTGCACGCTCGCGGGCAGCTCCTCGGCGTCCGCCGCGTCGGTCGCGGGCAGCTCGGCCAGGTCGAGGAGGAACACCGTGCTGGGGCGGTCCAGGACGTAGCCGAGCCCGTCGGCGAGATAGGTGCTGTGGCTGATGAGGCGGGGGGCCTCCTGGTCGGGCTTGACGTCGTCGTCGGTGCCGTAGCGCCCTTCCTCCGGGACGCGCGCGGCATACGCCAGATGGGTGCTCCCCGGCGACCAGTCGAAGCTGCCCACGCCGAGCTTCTGCTCGGTGAGGACCCGGGCGTCGCCCCCGTCGGCGCGCATGACGTGCAGCTGGGCGGGGCCGTCCTCACCGGCGCGCAGGAACGCCAGCCACCGACCGTCGGGGGAGTAGCGGGGGGAGGAGTCGCGGGTGCTGCTCGTCAGCCGGACGGGCTCCGCGCCCTCCTCGGTGAGGTCCAGGCGCCACAGGCTGGAGCGGTAGCGGTTGTCCTCGGTGTCCGGACGGCTGACGCTGAAGACGACGTCGCTGCCGTCCGGTCGCACGGTGGGGGAGGACAGGGTGCGGATGGCGGTCAGGTCGGTGGGCTTCACGGCGTCGACCCTACGCCGGGGGCCGCAGGGTGCCCGCGGTCGGTGGCTCAGCCACTCGCCGCGGATGAGGGGTCACGGCGCTCGAGGACGACCCAGGCGGTGATCGGGGTGCCCTCGGGGCCGGGCTCGCGCGACACCTCGCGCCAGACCGAGGGGTCGACGTGCGGGAACCGGGTGCTGCCCTCCGGCGCGAGGTCGACCTCGGTGAGCACCAGCCGGGTGGCGTGGTCGATCGTCTGGGCATAGATCTCCCCGCCGCCGACGACGAAGACCTCCGTGTCGCCGGCCACGAGCAGGGCCTCGGGCAGCGAGTGCGCGACCTGCGCGCCCGGGGCCGACCAGCCCCGGCGACGGGTGACCACGACCGTGCGGCGGCCGGGGAGGGCGCGGCCGATGGAGTCCCAGGTGCCGCGCCCCATGACGAGCACCCCGCCCATCGTCGTCTCCTTGAAGAAGCGCAGGTCGGCGGGCAGGTGCCACGGCATCGAGGCCCCGTCGCCGATGACCCCGTTGCGTCCGACGGCGGCCACCAGCGTGAGGGACTGCTCGAACCCGTGGATCACGAGCGCCCCGGTGCGGCCCTCGCGCAGCGCCTCCAGCGCGAGCCGCTCGTGGGGCACCACGTCGTCGGGCAGCCCGTCCAGCGGCCACCAGCGCAGCTCGGCGGCGCGGTCCGGCTCGGCCACGTGCGGGTCGCCCGACCACGAGGTGGTGGTGACGACCACGTCGACCCGCTGCTCCACCGGCTCGGGCAGCGCGCAGGTGCGCTGGAGGGTCGCGACGTGGTCGAGGTCGCCGGTCTGGACGACCACCCCCAGCTCCTCGCGCGCCTCGCGCACCCCCGCCTCCAGGAAGGACTCTCCCGGCTCGACGTGACCCGCGGCGCCGCACGCCCACCACCCGTCCATGAAGGGCGTGCCGCGGCGCAGCTGCAGCAGCACCTCGGTGCCGTGCTCGCCCTGCCGCTGCAGGACGACGTAGGTCGCGGGCACCAGGCGCCCGTCCGGGGGGCGCTGCACCGGGCCGTGCGTCATACGGCGATCGGGGCCTTGATCGTGGGGGCGGCGACGTAGTCGCGGACCTCGACGTCCTCGATCTCGAAGGCGTCGATCTCGCGGACCTCGGGGTTGAGCCACAGGGTCGGCAGCGGCCCCGGGGTGCGGGTGAGCTGCTCGGCGGCCTGGTCGAGGTGGTTGAGGTAGAGGTGGGCGTCGCCGAGGGTGTGCACGAAGTCCCTGGCCCGCAGGTCGGTGACCTGGGCGACCATGTGCGTCAGGAGGGCGTAGGAGGCGATGTTGAAGGGCACACCCAGGAAGGTGTCGCCGCTGCGCTGGTAGAGCTGACAGGACAGCCAGCCGCGCCGGTCGGGGTCGTCGGGCGCGGCGGGGGCGACGTAGAACTGGAACATCGTGTGGCACGGCGGCAGCGCCATCCGGTCGACGTCCGCGACGTTCCACGCGCTGACGACGTGCCGGCGGGAGTCGGGGTTGGTGCGCAGCCCCTCGACGAGCCGCTGGATCTGGTCGACGGTCCCGCCGTCGGGGGTCGGCCAGGAGCGCCACTGGTGCCCGTAGACCGGGCCGAGGTCGCCGTGCTCGTCGGCCCACTCGTCCCAGATGCTGATGCGCCGCTCCTGCAGCCACCGCACGTTGGTGTCGCCGCGCAGGAACCAGATGAGCTCGCCGATGATCGAGCGCAGGTGCAGCCGCTTGGTCGTCAGCGCCGGGAACCCCTGGGTGAGGTCGAAGCGCATCTGGTGCCCGAAGACCGACAGCGCGCCGGTGCCGGTGCGGTCCTCCTTGCGGACTCCCTCGGTGCGGATCCGCTCCAGGAGATCGAGGTATGCCTGCATGCCGCCCACTGTAGACGCGGGCTCCGACCACCCGCCCTCAGCCGGCGGCGACCAGGGCGACGCAGACCGCGCAGAAGGCGAGGCCCGCGGCCTGGCCCCGACCGATGCGCTCGCGCAGGAGCGCCGCCGCGAGCAGGACCGTCACGGCGGGGTAGAGGGAGGTGAGCACCGCGGCCACGGTCAGCAGACCGGTCTGCGTCGAGAGCAGGAAGCCCAGGGCTGCCAGGGTCGCGAGGACCCCGGCGAGCAGGCCCCCGCCCACCTCGACGCCGGTCCGCGGCCACCAGGTGCTGCGCAGCAGGGTCGCGACGGCCACGACACTCACCGCCCCCACCGCCTGCGCCACCGCCAGCGGCCAGTAGCCCGCGCCGTCCGGGACCTGGCCGATGGCGGCGAAGAGCAGGCCGAACCCGGCGCCGGCGAGGGCGCCGTCGGCGATGCCGGCAGCGAGCTGGCGCTGCGGTCCGGGCTCCCGGCTGACCAGCCAGATCCCGGGCAGCGCCGCCGCGACACCCCACCAGACGAGCGCCCCGGGCCGTTCGCCGGTCGCCAGCGCCACCGCGACCGGCAGCACGGCCGCCCCCACGCCGGAGACCGGGGCGACGACCCCCATACGCCCCTCGGCGAACCCTCGGTAGAGGAAGGCGCCGCCCAGCCCGCTGCCCACCCCGGCCAGCGCGCCCCAGGCCAGGTCCGCACCGGAGGGGTCACCCGTCGTCGCGGCGGCGATCACCACCGCGCCGAGCAGGCCGCCGACGGCGCACATCACCGCGACCGGCCACGGCGAGCTGCGGCGGGAGGCGACACCGCCCACGAAGTCGGACAGGCCGTACGCCAGGGCGGCGCCGAGGGCCAGGATCACCCCCACGGGCGACTCACCCGGCTGCCGGGACAGACCCGGGCGCCGGTCGGGGCGGTATGCCGTCACGGACGGCCGCGATCATGTCCACACCGTCCAGCGTCCCAGAGCGGACGCGCTGGCGGTCGGACGCCCCTCCTGGGGATACCCTGGTGCGCCATGAGCCACCCCCATCCCGAGCTGACCGCGCCCCCGCCCCTCCCGGACGGGGGCGTCCGCATCATCCCCCTCGGCGGGCTGGGTGAGGTGGGCCGCAACATGGCGGTCATCGAGCACCGCGGCAAGCTGCTCGTCATCGACTGCGGCGTGCTCTTCCCGGAGGAGCACCACCCCGGCGTCGACCTCATCCTGCCCGACTTCACCGCGATCGAGGACCGGCTCGACGACATCGTCGCCATCGTCCTGACCCACGGCCACGAGGACCACATCGGGGCGGTGCCCTACCTGCTGCGGCTCAAGCCCGACATCCCGCTCGTCGGCTCGCAGCTGACCCTGGCCCTCATCGAGGCCAAGCTCAAGGAGCACAAGATCACCCCGCTCACCCTGGGTGTGACCGAGGGCGGGCGCGAGGAGCTGGGTCCCTTCGACTGCGAGTTCGTCGCGGTGAACCACTCGATCCCGGACGCGCTCGCGGTCTTCATCCGCACCTCCGGCGGCACCATCCTGCACACCGGCGACTTCAAGATGGACCAGCTGCCGCTGGACGGCCGGATCACCGACCTGCGCGCCTTCGCCCGGCTGGGGGAGGAGGGCGTCGACCTGTTCATGACGGACTCCACGAACGCCCACGTCCCGGGCTTCACGACCCCCGAGCGGCAGATCGCGCCGGCCATCGAGCGGGTCTTCCACAACGCGGCCCGACGGATCATCGTGGCCTGCTTCTCCTCGCACGTGCACCGCGTCCAGCAGGTGCTCGACGCCGCCGAGGAGTCGGGCCGCAAGGTGGCCATGGTGGGACGCTCGATGATCCGCAACATGGGGATCGCCGCCGACCTCGGCTACCTGCGCATCCCGGACGGCGTGCTCGTCGACCTCAACCGGCTGACCAGGCTGCCCGACGACCAGCAGGTGCTCGTCTGCACCGGGTCGCAGGGCGAGCCGATGGCGGCCCTGTCCCGCATGGCCGGCGGCGACCACAAGATCGACGTGGGCGAGGGCGACACCGTGCTGCTGGCCTCCTCGCTCATCCCCGGCAACGAGAACGCCGTCTACCGCGTCATCAACGGGCTGACCCGCCGCGGCGCGGACGTCGTCCACAAGGAGAACGCGCTGGTGCACGTCTCCGGCCACGCCAGCGCCGGCGAGCTGCTCTACTGCTACAACATCGTGCGCCCCCGCAACGTGCTCCCCGTCCACGGCGAGTGGCGGCACATGGTCGCCAACGCCGACCTGGCCGTGCAGACGGGAGTGCCGCGCGACAACGTGGTCATCGCCGAGGACGGCGTCGTCGTGGACCTCCTCGACGGGAAGATCCGCGTCGCCGGGGCCGTCGACTGCGGCTACGTCTACGTCGACGGGTCCCTCGTCGGCGCGGCGGACGAGACGATGCTCAAGGACCGCCGGATCCTGCGGGACGAGGGGTTCGTGACGATCATCGTCGTCCGCGACGCCTCCACCGGGGCGATCGCGGCCGGGCCGGAGATCCAGACCCGGGGCTTCGCGGAGGGCGAGGACGTCTTCGAGCGGGTCCGGCCCAAGCTGGTCGCGGCGCTGGAGGAGTCCCAGCGCACCGGCACCCAGGACAGCTACCAGCTGCAGCAGGTGATCCGGCGCACCGTGGGCTCGTTCGTCGGCAACAAGCTGCGGAGGCGCCCGATGATCATCCCCATCGTCATCGACGCCTGAGGCCGGGCCGGACAGCCGCCCACCGCCGCGCACCCCGGACCGGGGTGCGGCGGCAGGGGTCGTGTCAGTCCTCCGGGTGGTCGGGGCGGCCCAGCCGCTTGCGCAGCCGCGCGGCCTCCTCGGCGATCTGCGCCTCGGTGGGCTCCCGGTCGAGGCGCAGGGTGCTGGCGTGGATGGCCACGCCGACGCCCCAGCCCATCATCGGCCAGATGGGCCAGTAGTAGCCCATGCCGCTGACCAACCAGATCGCGGTGAGCAGCGTCATGATGATGACGTAGACGCTGAGGTGCTGCAGGAACTCCTTGCGCTGCTGCAGGCGCTGCAGCGCGCGCTCGCGCATCTCCGGGTCGAGCTCGGTGTGCGGACGGTACGGCTGCAGCGGGAGGTTGCCCTCGACCGGCTCGTGCGGCCCCTGCGGTGGCTGGCTCACCCCTGCAGCGTACTCAGCGGGACGCCGCGGCACGAGCGTCCCGATGCTCGACGAGGCGGGCGACGTCCGGCACCAGGCAGGCACCCCAGCCGATCATCACCCAGACGGGCCAGAAGTGCCCCCCGCCACTCATGGCCCAGACGACCACGAGCAGGCCGATGAGCATCCCTGCTCGCGCCACGCGGGCCCGGCTCGCGGCCACGTCACCCCGGCTGCGAGAGCCGCAGGGCGGCGAGCCGCCGGCCCGCCCCGGCCGGTGCTGCCCCGGCAGGTCCTCCACCCCGCCCGTGCCGGGCGTGGGCAGCGGCGGTGGGGCGTCCGCCGTGCCGGACCTCTTGAACGGGCTGGTCGGGCCCTGCACCGGGACGGACATGTCGGCTCCTCGCTCTGTCGGACGGTATGACCCGACACTAGGGTCGGCGCGCCCGAGGGTGCCGTGACAGATGTCAGCGGGTCGCCGGGCAGGCCGTCCCGACGGGCGCGAGGGACCGGGTCGGGCAGCGGACGGCGTGGGACCCCTGTGACGACCGTGGCCATTGGGTACCGTGCGAACGTGGCCAAGACTGCGACATCGACCCGTGCCGGCTCCGGCGGCGCCTCCCGGCGTCCCGCCAGCCGGTCGACGACGACCAAGGGCCGCGCGTCCGGGGGCTCGGGCCGCGGCTCTGGCCCGGCGTCCCGGCCGGCCGACGGCCCCTCGCTGCCGGGCCGGGCGCTGCGCGGCATCGCCGGCGTCACCGGGGGCACGGTGCGGGCGATGACCGACACCGCCCACGACCTGGACCCCGAGCACCGCCGCGACGGCGCCGGGTTCCTGCTGCTGGCCCTGGCCCTCGTCGTGGCCCTGCGCGAGTGGTGGGGCCTGGACGGCTTCGTCGGCGACGTCATCCACGTGGCGGCCGCGGGCACCTTCGGGCGGGTCGCCCTGGTGCTGCCCGCGGTCCTCCTCTTCTTCGCCGTCCGCCTCTTCCGCGCACCGGGGGAGCAGCAGGCCACCAACCGGATGAGCATCGGCATGACCGCCATGCTCGTCGCCGCCAGCGGCATCACCCACCTCGCGACCGGCAACCCCGACTACGCCGAGGGCTCGGCGGTGCTGCAGCGCTCGGGCGGGATCCTCGGCTTCATCGCCTCCTCCATCCCGGCGTCGGCCATCACGGTCACCGGCGCCTACATCGTGCTCAGCCTGCTGGGCGTCTTCGGCTTCCTCGTGCTCACCCGCACGCCGGTCCACCGGATCCCCGACCGGATCCGCGAGGTCGAGCAGCAGCTCTTCGACTCCGCGCGCTTCGACGAGGTCGACGCCGACGGCAACCCGGTGCCGCGCCGGCGCCGGGGGGCCGGCTCCGTCGACGGCCCGCGCGACGGCGACGTCCCCTTCGACCAGGCGGCCGAGGTCGACCGTGCGACCAAGCGCCGCGCCCGGCGTGCTCCGGCCGCGCGTGACGCGGCCAGAGACACGGACACGGACCCGACCGGCGAGGTCGCGGCGACCGGTTCGCGCACCACCGCCAAGGCCGCCCCCCGGGGCGGGGCCAGGCCCGCCCCCGCGCAGGATGCGCAGGGCGACTCGACCGACGAGATCCCCGGCCCGCGGCCCGGGCAGAGGCGCGCCACCGCCCCCACCGCGGTCGAGAAGGCCAAGGCGGCCAAGCGCGAGCTCGAGGCGCCCCCGACCGCCCAGCTCCCGCAGCGGGTCGAGCAGCTGCAGCTGGCCGGGGACGTCACCTACACCCTCCCCGAGTCGGCCCTCCTCAAGCCCGGCACCCCGCACAAGGAGCGCTCCGAGGCCAACGACAAGGTGGTGGAGGCGCTCACCGGCGTCCTCGAGGACTTCAACATCGACGCCCAGGTCACCGACTTCAGCCGCGGGCCGACCGTCACCCGCTACGAGGTGGAGCTCGGCCCCGGGGTCAAGGTCGAGCGGATCACCGCGCTCTCCAAGAACATCGCGTATGCCGTGGCCAGCGCCGACGTGCGCATCCTGTCGCCGATCCCGGGCAAGTCGGCGGTCGGGGTGGAGATCCCCAACGCTGACCGGGAGAACGTCAGCCTGGGCGACGTGCTGCGCAGCCAGACCGCGCGCAACAACACCCACCCGATGGTGATGGGCGTGGGCAAGGACGTCGAGGGCGGCTACGTCATCGCCAACCTCGCCAAGATGCCGCACATGCTCGTCGCCGGTGCCACCGGCTCGGGCAAGTCGAGCTTCGTCAACTCGATGATCACCTCCATCCTCATGCGGTCGACCCCCGACGAGGTGCGGCTCATCCTCGTCGACCCCAAGCGGGTCGAGCTGACGGCATACGAGGGCATCCCGCACCTCATCACCCCGATCATCACCAACCCGAAGAAGGCCGCCGAGGCCCTGGCGTGGGTCGTCAAGGAGATGGACCACCGCTACGACGACCTCGCGGCCTTCGGCTACAAGCACATCGACGACTTCAACAAGGCCATCCGGGCGGGCAAGGTGACGCCGCCGCCGGGGTCGGAGCGGGTGCTGCAGCCCTACCCCTACCTGCTCGTCGTCGTCGACGAGCTCGCCGACCTCATGATGGTCGCCCCGCGCGACGTCGAGGAGTCGGTCGTGCGGATCACCCAGCTCGCCCGCGCCGCGGGCATCCACCTGGTGCTGGCCACCCAGCGGCCCAGCGTCGACGTCGTCACCGGTCTCATCAAGGCCAACGTGCCGAGCCGGATGGCCTTCGCGACGTCCTCGCTCGCCGACTCCCGGGTCGTGCTGGACCAGCCCGGTGCGGAGAAGCTCATCGGCATGGGCGACGCGCTCTTCCTGCCGATGGGCGCCAGCAAGACCATGCGCGTGCAGGGGTCGTGGGTCACCGAGTCCGAGATCCACGACGTCGTCGCGCACGTCACCGGCCAGCTCAAGCCGAGCTACGTCGAGGAGGTCGTCGCGGCCCCGGTCCAGAAGCAGATCGACGAGGACATCGGCGACGACCTCGACCTGCTCCTCCAGGCGACCGAGCAGGTCATCACGACCCAGTTCGGGTCGACGTCGATGCTGCAGCGCAAGCTGCGGGTCGGCTTCGCCAAGGCCGGCCGCCTCATGGACCTCATGGAGAGCCGGGGCATCGTCGGTCCGTCCGAGGGCAGCAAGGCCCGTGACGTGCTCGTCAAGCCGGACGACCTCGAGACCACCCTCGCGCTGCTGCAGGGTCAGGACCCGCCCCGCCCCGAGGTCGAGACCGACACCGCCCCCTTCGACGCCGACCCGACGGAGGTCGCCGACGAGGACGACGGCGACGCCGACGAGGGGCGGGCGCCGGCCGGCCGGGCAGCGCCCCAGCCCGCGGCACGGCGGGACAGCCGCTACGACGGCGACCCGATCAGCGGCAGCTACGTCGAGGACGAGGAGGAGCCGGAGAGCGAGGACGCCTGGTCGCTCACCGGACGCGACTGACGCGGCCGCGCTCAGCCGTCCGCAGCGTCCTCGACGTCCTGCAGCAGACGCAGCACGTTGCCGTGGGCGAGCTTGGCCAGGTCCGCCGGCGACCAGCCTCGCCGGCTCAGCTCGGTGAGCAGCACCGGGTAGGTCGAGACGTCCTCGAGCCCGGCCACGACGTGCTCGGTGCCGTCGACGTCCCCGCCCAGCCCGACGTGGTCCACCCCCGCGACCTCGCGCAGGTGGTCGAGGTGGTCGGCGACCTCCGGCAGGGTGGCCCCGGGGCGGGGGTGCCGCTGCTCCCACGCCAGGCCGAACCGGGTCATCTCCGGGTGGTCGTTGGGGTCGACCCCGGCGGCCTGCGCCGCGGCCCGGGCCTCCTCCTGCCACTGCCAGCAGGCCGGCGAGACGAACTGCGGGACGAAGGTCGCCATGCACACCCCGCCGCCCTCGGCCATCGTCGCGAGCACGTCGTCCGGGACGTTGCGCGGCGAGGGGCACAGGGCGTGGGCGTTCGAGTGGCTGAAGACCACGGGCGCGTCCGAGGCCGTCAAGGCGTCGCGCATGGTCGAGGCCGCCACGTGGGCGAGGTCGACGAGCATGCCCAGCCGGTTGAGCTCGCCGACGACCTCGCGCCCGAACTGCGTCAGCCCGCCGTGCACCGGCTCGTCGGTGGCGCTGTCGGCCCAGGGGGTGTGGTGGTTGTGGGTGAGGGTCAGGTAGCGCACGCCCAGCCGGTGCAGCGTCCGCAGCACCCCGAGCGAGGACCCGATCGAGTGCCCTCCCTCGGCCCCCAGCAGTGACGCGACCCGGCCCTGCGCCATCGCCTCCCGCACCTCACCGGCGGTCGTCGCCAGGGCCAGGCGGTCGGCATACCGGTCGATGAGGCGGTGCACCAGGTCCACCTGCTCCAGGGTCTGCACCACGGCGTCCGCCTCGCTCAGCGAGGAGGGGACGTAGACCGACCAGAACTGCCCGCCGACGCCCCCGCGCGCCAGCCGGGGCAGGTCGGTGCGCAGCCCGCGCCCCGCGGTGTCCGCTCGCAGGTCGACCTCCAGCGCGTCCTCGGCGCCGACGAGCTCGCGCAGCGCCCAGGGCAGGTCGTTGTGCCCGTCGACGACCGCCGGCCCGCTGCCGTCCCACGCCGCCCGGTCCTGCGTCTCAGCCATGCGCTCATCCGACCACGGCGCAGGCTGGCTCCGGGAGGCGGGGGCGGTGAGCAGGCACGCCGCACCCCAGGAGCGCACCTAGACTGCAGGGATGCTCGAGACCACGCGTAGCGTCGCCGTCGTCACCCTGGGGTGCACCCGCAACGAGGTGGACTCCGAGGAGCTCGCGGGCCGGCTCGCTTCCGAGGGCTGGACCCTCGTCGAGGACGCCGCCGAGGCCGACGTGGCCGTCGTCAACACCTGCGGCTTCGTCGAGCAGGCCAAGAAGGACTCCATCGACGCCCTGCTCGAGGCCAACGACCTGAAGACCACCGGCCGCACCCAGAAGGTCGTGGCGGTCGGGTGCATGGCCGAGCGTTACGGCGAGCAGCTCGCCGCCGAGCTGCCCGAGGCCGACGCGGTGCTGGGCTTCGACTCCTACGGGGACATGTCGCAGCACCTGCGGACCATCCTGGCCGGCGGCAGCGTGCCCTCGCACGTGCCGGGCGACCGCCGGCGGCTGCTGCCCATCTCGCCCAGCGCCCGGCACACCTCCAGCAGCGGGGTCGCCCTGCCCGGCCACCAGCAGCCCGCGCAGCCGGCGCCGGCTGCGACCGAGCCCGCCGTGCCCCTGGAGCAGGTCGCCCCCGCAACGGGGCCCAGGGTGGTCCGCGCCCGGCTGGACGGCCGCCCGTGGGCGCCGCTGAAGATCGCCTCCGGGTGCGACCGGCGCTGCGCGTTCTGCGCGATCCCGATGTTCCGCGGTGCCTTCGTGTCCCGGACCCCGGAGGAGATCCTCGCCGAGGCGGCCTGGCTGGGGGAGCGGGAGGTCAAGGAGGTGTTCCTCGTCAGCGAGAACACCACGTCCTACGGCAAGGACCTCGGCGACCTGCGCCTCGTCGACGCGCTGCTGCCCGAGCTGACCCGGGTGCCCGGCATCGAACGGGTGCGGGTGTCCTACCTGCAGCCGGCCGAGATCCGGCCCGACCTGCTCGACGCCATGGCCGGCACCCCGGGGGTCGCGCCCTACTTCGACATCTCCTTCCAGCACGCCTCGGGGCCCCTGCTGCGCCGGATGCGTCGGTTCGGCGACCGCGCGTCCTTCCTCACGCTGCTGGAGCAGGTCCGCGACCGGGTGCCGGAGGCCGGCATCCGCACCAACGTCATCGTCGGTTTCCCCGGCGAGACCGAGGAGGACCTCGCCGAGCTCACCGCGTTCCTCTGCGCGGCGCGCCTGGACGTCGTGGGTGTCTTCGGCTACTCCGACGAGGACGGCACCGAGGCGGAGGGCTACCCGGACAAGCTCGAGGAGCACGTGGTCCGCGAGCGGGTGGAGCGGGTCGCGGCGCTCGTCGAGGAGCTCACGGCGCAGCGCGCCGCCGAGCGGGTCGGCACGCTCGTCGAGGTGCTCGTCGAGTCGGTCGAGGACGACGACGGCGAGCCTCGGCTCGTGGGGCGCGCGGGCCAGCAGGGCCCTGACGTCGACGGCGTCACCTACCTCGTCGACGAGGACGGTGGTCTGCCGCAGCTCGCCCCCGGTGCGCTGGTCACGGCGCGGGTGGTGGACACCGAGGGTGTGGATCTGGTGGCATGTCCCATCGCGTCCCCCGGCAGCGAGGAGCCCGGCCGATGATCGGCCCGCACGACCCCGACGGCCCCGAGCTCGCGACGGCCGCGGTCCCGGGACCCGTGTCGTCCTGGAACCTGCCCAACGCCCTGACCGTGCTGCGCATCGTCCTGGTCCCGTTCTTCGGGTGGCTCCTGCTGGCCGGCGGGGGAGAGGACCCGGGCCAGCGGTGGTGGGCCCTGGTCGTGTTCCTCGTCGCCATCGGCACCGACTGGGTGGACGGGCACCTCGCCCGCAAGCACGGGCTGGTCACCGCCTTCGGCAAGCTCATGGACCCGATCGCCGACAAGGCCCTGGTCGGCACCGCGCTGGTGGGCCTCTCGCTGCTGTCGCTGCTGCCCTGGTGGGTGACCGTCGTCATCCTCGTCCGCGAGGTCGGCATCACCCTCATGCGCTTCGTCGTCATCCGGCGCGGGGTCATCCCGGCGAGCAAGGGCGGCAAGCTCAAGACGGTGCTGCAGGCGGTGGGGATCGCCATGCTGGTGGCGCCGGTGGCCGGCTGGTTCCACGAGCTGGGGGTCTGGGTCATGTATGCCGCCGCCGTCGTCACCCTCGTGACCGGCGTCGACTACGTCCGCCAGGCCCTGGCCCCGGCCGGGCGGCCACCGGTCGCGGGATCGTGACCGAGGTCTCCGGCGAGGCCGGTGCGACGGGGGCGGTCGGGCTGGTCGAGGCGTTCCTCGCGCGTGGTGAGACCGTGGGGAGCGCCGAGTCGCTGACCGGGGGGCGGGTGTGCGCGACCCTCACCGACGTGCCCGGCGCCAGCGGAGCGGTCAGGGGAGCGGTCGTCGCCTACGCCCTGGCCGTGAAGGAGCAGGTGCTCGGGGTGGACCCTGCCGTGCTGGCGGACCCGGGGCCGGTGTCCCGCGAGTGCGCGGTGGCCATGGCCCTCGGGGGAGCCCGGGTGCTGGACACCGACTGGTGCGTCTCGACCACCGGCGTGGCCGGCCCCGGGCCCAGCGACGGCGTCCCGGCGGGCACCGTGCACGTCGCGGTGGCCCGCCGGGAACACGTCGTGGGCCACCGGGTGTTATCCCTGCATGGTGACCGAGACCACGTCAGGACGGCGACCGTGAGCGCCGCCCTCGGGCTGCTCCGGGACTGCCTGACGAGAGATGTGTCGGAGGGGGACGGTACGGTAGAGACATCAGGTGCCGCCACGGCATCCGCGCCCCCCACCGGGCGGGCTCGGGTCGACGCCGCGGCACGGCGCGAGGACCGAGACGCGAGAGGTGAGGAGGGATGACCATGGTGCTGCTGCGACGCGAGCTGGGGGACGCCCTCCGGGAGACCCGCCAGACCCAGGGCAGGACCCTGCGCGAGGTCAGCGCCTCGGCCTCGTGCTCCCTCGGCTACCTCTCCGAGATCGAGCGCGGGGAGAAGGAGGCCAGCTCCGAGTTGCTGGCCTCGATCTGCCGGGCGCTGGACGTGCCGCTGTCGCAGATGCTCTCCACCGTCGCCGACCGGGTCAGCCTCACCGAGACGGCCGAGACCCAGATGACGACCGTGCTCACCGAGGGTCTCGCCCAGCCGATCGACCCGCGTCGGGTCGGCCGCCGCGACTCCGTCGTCTCGGCCGCCTGAGCAGGCCCGACGCGCGTCGCTGATGCACCTCGACATCGGCCATCGACCCGGCTGCGTCGAGATCACCCTGACGCCGGGCCACGGTGAACCTGACACCCGCAGGGGAGGGCTGGCGCGGCACACCGCGTCGTTCTCGGTCACGGTGGCACCCCGCTCGGTGCACCCCGACCTGCTCGTCCTGTCCGCCGTGCTGTGCGCCCGCCCGTGGGTCCGGCGGCAGACGACGGTCACCAGCAACCTCGGGGCCAGCCGGGCCCTGGCCGAGGCCCTGCGCGCCGGACCCGGGCTGCGGCTGGGCTCCGTCGACGCCGGGCTCGAGCCCCGGGCCAGGCCCGAGCCCGGGGTGCCCGGCCTGTGCTTCAGCGGCGGGACCGACAGCGTCGCGACCCTGGCGATGATGCCGGAGGCGACCCGGTCCTACCACCTGCTGCGACGCGCGCCGGAGGGGGAGCGGCGCGCCACGATGTTCGACACCCGCGCGGCCCGGGAGTCCTGCGACGTCGTGCGCCGCCTGGGCCGGCGCGTGGACGTCGTGGACAGCGACGTCGAGTACCTGCGGGAGTCCATGGGCTTCCCGCACGACTTCACCACCGCCGTCCCGCTGCTGCTGCACGCGGACCGGGACCGGCTGGACGTCGTCGCCTGGGGCGCCCCGCTCGAGGCGACCTACCGGTTGCAGCGCGGCCACTACCGCGACTTCGCCGACTCGCCCTTCATCGCCGAGTGGGGGCCGGTGTTCGCAGCCGTCGGGCTGCCGGTGTGCGTGCCGATCGCCGGTGTCTCCGAGCTGGTGACGAGCGAGATCGTGCACACGCACGCGCTGGGCCTGGCCGCCCAGTCGTGCGTGCGCGGGCCCCGCCTCGGCTCGCCCTGCGGCAGGTGCGCCAAGTGTGCCCGCAAGACCCTGCTCGCCGGCGCGGTGAGCGGGCAGTGGCCGGCCACCGACGTGCTGGAGCGGCAGTGGCGCGGCGCGGAGCCGCGCGGGCACCTGCTCGCCGACCCCATCAAGGTCGAGCCGGTGGTCGCCCACACCGTGCACCGCTACCTCGCCGACGGCGGCCACAGCACCCTCATGGGCCTCGTCGCCGACAAGGTGGGCCCGGACCCGCTGCCGTGGCTCGCCCGCTCCTACGAGCCCGCCCTCGAGCTGGTCCCGGAGCCCTACCGCGCCGAGATCACCGACCGGCTGCACCGGGTGGCCCCGCCCATGAGCCCCGCGCAGGAGCAGGCGGTGCGGGACTACGACGTGCGGGGGGAGGACCGGGTGGCGGCGCAGCAGGCGCTGGCCTCGTGGTTCGACGCCCATCCGCCGCAGGAGCGGTGGTCGAGGATGCGCGGCCGGGCCCGGCGGGAGGCGCGGGCCCGGATGAGGCGGGCCCGTGACTCGGCGCGGCGCCTCCTGCCCGGCACCCCCGCCTGACCAGCCCGGCCCGGGCATGGCCGATCACCCAGGCAGCTCAGTAGGTCGGGCGCCGCCCGTGACCGAGGGGTGACTGCGGGCGCCCGTCGTCGGTGGGTGCGCGGCCGCCCTGGCAGCGCGGGCAGGAGAACATCACCCGTTCCTGGGGCTGGCGCCCGATAGGCGCCAGCCGGATGGTCGTCCCGCACCGCTTGCACGGCAGGCCCATGCGCCCGTGCACCCAGGCGTCGTCCTCGTTGACGTCCCCCCGACCGGTGATGGTCGTCCGCCCCGCGCGACAGCTGACGACGAGCAGGCGGCGCGCCAGCGCCAGCAGCTCGCGCACGCGCTCCTCCTCCAGCTCGCCGACAGGGGTCCACGGGTTGATGCCGAGGAGGAAGAGCGGCTCCGCGGTGAAGATCGTGCCCATGCCCGCCACGTTGCGCTGGTCCAGGCAGGCCTCGGTGATGGTCCGGGCGGGCTGCGACCGCACGTTGGCCAGGGCGGCCTCGGCGTCGTAGCCCGGGTCGAGCAGGTCGGGCCCGAGGTGGCCGACCACCCGGTGCTCCTCACTGGTCCGGACCAGCTCGAGCAGGCCCAAAGAGTCGCCGACCGCGACCCGGCGCTGCGTCCAGACCAGCATGCGGACGGTATGCCGTCGGCCCAGCGCGTGTCGACGCCCCACCGGGTGGACCCGCCAGGACCCCTCCATCCGCAGGTGGCTGTGCACGGTGACGTCGCCCTCCACCCGGTGCAGCAGGTGCTTGCCACGGGGCACCACCTCCAGGGTGCGCCGCCCGGCGAGGTCGGCCGTGGCATGGGCGGGGACCCGCACGTCCGACCCCTCGACGACCTCGCCCGCGAGCGCGCGGTGCAGCCGGCGTGCGGTCCGCCAGACCGCGTCCCCCTCAGGCATCGGTGAACCCCACCCCGAGGGAGGTGCCGATGCTGATCACCGCGACGGCCGGGCCGGCGGCGAGCGGTCCTCGTCGCCCGGTGGCGGTGGTCGATGTCCGCGCGTCGGCTGCGGCCGGGGTGGCGTGGGCCTCGACGGAGAGCGCGGCGGCGGCGCCGTCGTTGACGAGCAGCTCGACCCTGACCGGCCGCGCCAGCCGCTCGGACAGCTCCCTCGACAGGGTGTCGCGAGGGTCCACGCCGGGATCGGCGAGCGTCCCGTAGGTCTGGTCGTCGTCGAGCCGGCCGCCGACGACGTAGTTGGCGATGGCCACCCTGACCCGGAGCGGACCGAGGCCCGCGCGGGCGGGCAGCACCGTCCGGCACGCGGCCGCCACCAGGTCCAGGAGGGCCTCCGGCGACGGCCAGGTGCCCGTGTCGAAGGGCGTCCAGGGCACCGGCACCGTCGCCGTGGGCCCGAGCGTCCCGTGGTGGACGGAGGCCGCCTTCACGCTGGAGTGGCCCAGGTCGAGGACGAGGACGGCACCGCGGTCGTCGCGGTCGCCGTCGTCGCCGGCACCGGCCGCGAGCCCGATCAGACAGGCACGGGCTGGGTCGGGGGACACCTCGGCCCGGTGCGCACGCACCGCCGGGTCGTGGGCGGCCCGGCTCCCCAGCTCACCGGCCACGACACCACCGCACACCAGGACGCGCGGCGCCGAGGACCACCTGGCCCAGTCGGCGTCGCCCCACTCGGGGCGGGCCTCACGGTCCGGATCGGTGGGCTCGCGCAGGGTCCGCAGCAGGTGCGACAGGGCGTCGGTCCACGCCGTGGCCACGTCCTGCGCCCACGGCGCCCCTCCGGCGAGCGCGCGGTCGAGGAGCTGGAGCGGGGGACTCTCCGTGATGACACCGGCCCCGGCCGCCGCGGAGGCCACGGTGGCCGACAGCCCGGTGGCACCCAGGACCCGACCGGCGGGCCGTCCGTGCCACGCGGCGCCAGGGCGCAGCAGGACGGTGCGGTTCAGCCCGGTGCGCCGGGTGATGTCGGGTGGGGCCACGGCTTCAGTGTCCCCTCGGGCGCCGTGGGCCGCGAACCGGACCCGCTCAGGCGGACAGGTCGAGGCGGTCCCCGGCCCAGTCCTCCCGCAGCCACCGGTCGTGGCTCGCGACGACCACCGCCCCGGGGTAGCCGGGCAGCGCCAGCTCGAGCTCGGAGACCAGCAGGAGGGACAGGTGGTTGGTCGGCTCGTCGAGCAGGAGCAGGTCCGGAGGGTCGGCCAGCACGACGGCCAGGTCGAGGCGCCGCCGCTGACCCACCGACAGCTCCACGACGGGGCGGTCGAGGTCACGATCGGCGAGCAGCCCGGAGCCGGCCAGCGGTCGCTGCTCGGCGCGCTGGTGCCCGACGTGACGCGCATACACCTCGCGGGCGGTGCCCTCCGCGCCGCCCCGGCGGGGCTCCTGCGTCAGCAGCCCGACCCGCAGGCCGGCCGCCCGGGTGAGCGCGCCGGCGGTCGGCGCCAGCGACCCGGCCAGCAGGGCGAGCAGGGTGGACTTGCCCGAGCCGTTGGAGCCGGTGACGAGGAGCCGGGCGCGGGCGGGGACGACCAGGTCCAGGGGCGCGAGACGCGACTCGACGCCGGCTTCGTCAGCGATGACCAACGGGTCGGCGTCACCGGGGCGCAGCCGGTCGGGCCCGGGCGTGCCCAGGCCGCGGAACCGCAGGAGCGCGGGCGGCCGGCGCACCTGCTCGCGCTCGAGACGCTCGAGCGCGACGCTCGCGTCGTTGACCCGGCGGGCCACGACCTTGGCGTTGCGGTCGGCGTAGAACTTCCGGCTCGCCCGCGCCTCGGTGCGCGGGCCACGGTCGGCGTGGCCGACCGTGTGGTCGTCGGCGACCCGGCGTCGCAGCCGGGCCAGCTCGGCCTGCTCGTCGCGGTGCTGACGCACCCACCGCCGCCGGTCCTCGCGACGCTGCTGCAGGTATGCCGTGTAGCTGCCGGTGTACCGCCGCAGGCCGTAGCCCGACCCGGGCGAGTCGTCGTCGTCGGCGACCCGGGCGTGCGGCAACGGAGTCGGGTCCAGGTCCAGCACGGTGGTGGCCACCTCGTCGAGGAAGGCCCGGTCGTGACTGGCCAGCAGCACCGGGCCGGCCCAGGAGCGCAGCAGCTCGACGAGCAGCTGCGTGCCGGTGTCGTCCAGGTGGTTGGTGGGCTCGTCGAGCAGCAGGGTGTCCGGGGAGCGCAGCAGCGTCAACGCCAGGGACAGCCGCGACAGCTGCCCGCCGGAGAGCCCGTCCGCTCGTCGGTCGCGGGTCAGGGCGGCGAGCCCGAGGCCGTGGAGCACCCGGTCGGTGCGGTGCTCGAGGTCCCAGGCGTGGTGGCGGCGGGCTGCCTCGACCGCCGCGTCGAGGGCGGCTCCGGCGCCCGGCTCGCCCCGGGCGAGCGCCTCACCCGCGTGCTCGACCCGGGAGACCAGCCGGTGTACCGGTGCCGTGGCCCCGGCCAGGACCTGGTCGACGGTGAGGCTGACATCGAAGGGGGGCTCCTGGTGGTGCAGGGCCACGGTGCCGGGGGCGTCCACCGCGCCGGTGTCGGGCGGCGTCAGGCCACCGACGACCCTCAGCAGGGTGGACTTGCCCGAGCCGTTCTCGCCGATGAGGCAGGCCCGGTCACCCGCGGGCACGACGAGGGACACGTCGGTCAGCACGCGGCGGGTGCCGTAGGTCTTGGACACGCCGTCGACGCGCAGGTGCCGGGGGCCGGCGACGTGGGCGGACGGCAGGACGGAGGGGAAGGGCACAGGTCTCCTGGGGCAGCAGGGCAGGCGGGCGCACTGCGCGGGGCAGCCTCAGGAGATCCACATGGCCCCGACCCTAGGCGCTGCTGCCTCCCCGGCGCGACCGGTTTGTCGAGGTGCGCAGGCCCTCGAGCTGCGTGCGCAGCCCACCCAGGGCGGTACGGGTGTCCGCGGTGTCGTCGTGCGGCCCCCGCAGCCAGTCGGCGTAGGAGCGCACCTCGCCCAGCTGCCACTCCAGCCGGAACAGCTCCAGCAGCGCCGGGTCGTGCTCGACATGGGGGGCGTACCCGGCGAGCACGTCGCGTTCGCGTGGCGCGAGCCGCAGGGTCTCCCAGTCCAGCAGCAGCAGGCGGCCGTCCTCGGCGCGCCACAGGTTGTGCAGACCGGGCTCGCCGTGGGTGGGCACGTGGGTCGCGGGGTCGAGGCGCTCGAGGAGTCGGAGGTATGCCGCGAGGCCGCGTTCGACGTCGGCCGCCCCGGTCACGACGGCCTCCCGTGCCGCCTCCCCGAGCGGACCCGCGGTCCACGCGTGGCGGGTCCAGTCCTCCAGATGGTCCACGACCTCCGGGGGGACCGATGGTTCCCAGGCGAGGATCCCCTCCGGTGGCGGGCTGGTGTGCAGGTCGTCCAGGGCCTGCACCGCCTCGGGGCCGAGCGATCCCGGTCGGTGACCGGGCACCCACGAGGTCACGCTGAGCCAGCCGTCACCGAGTGCGCCGGTGAAGTCCCCGTGCACGGTGGGCACCGACGGGTGGACGAACGGGAGCAAGTCGCTCAGGGTGGCCGCGGCGGCGTAGGTCGCCTCCAGCGTCGTCGCCGAGTGCCACCACGGGGGGTCGAGGCTGACGAAGTAGCCTGGTGCGGCCCGCTCCTCGCGGCCCGGCTCGCCGACGTCGGCGCGCCAGTGCCAGGCGCCGAACCCCACGGCCAGGTGCTCCACCCCGATCACGCGGCCGTCCCACAGCGAGCGGACCTCGGTCAGGACCTGGTCTGCGGTGACGCTGCGGGGTGGCTCGTGCACCGGCCCCAGGCTAGGGCACGGGGGTATCAGCGCCGGAGCCGTAAGCCCTGCGGCGCGGTGTGGAACCCGGCGTCGGCCAGGGCGGCGGCCAGCGGGTGGGTGGACGCGAGGGCACCCCCACCGTCGATCTTGGCGATGGTGATGCCGCTGAGCGACCCCCGCCGGACCGCCGTCACCAGCGCGCGGGCCGCGGCGGCCCAGACGGCGTCGGTGGCGGCCTCGGGGGGCGGCTCCATGGTGAGGGCGCTGCGCCCACCGCGCTCGAGGTAGAGCGCCAGCGCGCCGTCCACCAGGACGACCATCGACCCCGCCTTCCGCGCCGGGCGGTGGGACCCCTCGTCGTCGCCGCGCTCCGGCCAGGGCACGCTCGCCCCGAACGGGCTCGCCGGGTCGGTCGCCGCGAGCAGGACGACCTCCGGGCCCTGGTCGGCGCCGTCGGCCGACGACACCGGCCGGTGCTCGTGGCTCAGGGCCCGCAGGCGGTCGATCGCCCCGCTGCTGCCGAACTGCGCCGCGCCGAGCCCCTCCACGACATACCCCCGGCGCACCCGCCCGGCCTCCTCGGCGCCGGACAGCACCCGGTAGACCCCGGCGAAGCCACCCGGGATGCCCTCGGCCACGACCGACCCGCGGGTGAGGACGCCGTAGCGGTCGAGGAGCTGCTCTGCGCCGGCGAGCGCGCGCACCGTGGGGTCGGTCTCGATCGGCGGCAGCAGCGACCACCGGCCCACGGTCGCGGGCGGGCCCGACCGCACCGGTCGGGAGGGCCGCGACCCGGCCGTGCGTGATGCGGCCAGGCCGACGGAGGTCCGCGACCAGCGGCCGGTGCGCGACGGGGCGCGCCGTGCCTTGTGGGTGGTGCGTCCACCGGCGAGCAGGGCCCGGACGGGGGCATAGGTGTCGGCGCTCACCCGCCCCGCCCACACCAGCTCCCACAGGGTGCCGGCCAGCTGCTGGTCGTCCAGCGAGCCGACGGCGTCGCTGAGGGCACGGAAGAAGTAGGCGCCGCCGGCCACCCGCTCCAGCACCTCGAGCACCCCGCGCGCGGTCTCGCCCAGCTCGTCGGTCGACGCGTCCTGGGCTGCCCCGGCCGACGGGTCCAGGGGCGGCGTCATCGTGAGGTGGGCGGTGTCGGCGAGGTGCAGCGACACCCATCCGTCGTCCCCGGGGAGCGAACCGTGCCCCTGCCACAGCACCTCACCCGCGCTCATGAGCTCGTCGAGCATCGCGGGGGAGTAGTCCACCACCCGCGCGGGCAGGACGAGCGACTCCAGCGCCGAGGCCGGGATGCGGGCACCGGCCAGCTGCTCGACGGCCCGCACCGTGCCGTCCAGGCCACGCAGCTCCCCGACCGACTGCCACCGCGGCAGGAACCGCGCGTAGGTCGCCTGGGTGACCGGCTCGACCTCCTGGCGCAGTGCGGCCAGCGAGCGGCGGCGCAGCAACCGCAGCACCTCGGCGTCGCAGACGTCCTCGTCGCCCGTGCCCGACGGGGCCAGCGCCCCGAGGACCATGCGCCCGGACGACACCTGTCGCCGCACGGCGTCCCGGACGACCGCGGTGCCGAGGCCCAGGCGGGTCGCCAGGGACTCGACGGTGAACGGGGTGTGCGTGCGCGCGTGCCGGACCACGAGATCGGCGAGCGGGTCCTCCACGCCCTCCAGGAACGTCGCGGGCACACCGACCGGCATCGCCACACCCAGCGCGTCGCGCAGCCGGGCGGCGTCCTGCGCGTCCGCGACCCGCTGCTCACCGGCCACCCGCACCTCGATGACCCGGCGGGCCTCCAGCAGCGAGGTCAGCCACCCCTCGACCTGGTCCTGGCCCTCCTCGGTGGTGCGCTCGGTCACCTCCTGCCGGGTGAGCGGTCCGAGCACCCGGAGCAGGTCGACGACCTCCTCGGGGTCGCGGGCCCGGCGGTCGGGGGCCAGCCGTTGCAGCTCGGCCTCGGTGCGGGCCACCACCTCCGGGTCGAGCAGGTCGCGCAGCGCCGCGCCCTCGCCCCGGCCGAGCAGCTCGGCCAGCAGCCCGGCGTCGAGCGAGAGGGCGGCCGCGCGCCGCTCCGCCAGGGGGGAGTCGCCCTCGTAGAGGAACTGGGCGATGTAGCCCATGAGCAGCGAGGACGCGAAGGGCGAGGGACGCTGGCTCGCCACCGAGACCAGCCGGACCTCGCGCGCAGCCAGCCGCCGCATCAGCTCGCGCAGGGCGTCCACGTCGTAGACGTCCTGGACGCACTCGCGGACGGCCTCCAGCACGATGGGGAAGGTGGGGTAGCGCGCGGCCACCTCGAGCAGCTGGGCCGAGCGCTGCCGCTGCTGCCACAGGGGCTGCCGCTTGCCGGGGTTGCGCCGGGGCAGGAGCAGCGCCCGGGCGGCGCACTCGCGGAAGCGGGCGGCGAACAGCGCCGACCCCCCGATCTCCTGGGTGACCAGGTCGGCCACCTCGTCGGGGTCGAGGGTGAGGAGCTCGGCGATCTCGGCGTCCAGGCGGGCCGCCTCCGAGCCACCTCCTCGGGTGCCGCCGTCACCGCGACTGCGGCCACCGCCCGGGGAGCCCGCCGTGCCGTCGTCCACCGTGCCGTCACCGCCCGGGTCGTCCCAGCCCCCGAGGTCGGGCAGGCGCAGCACGATGCCGTCGTCGGCGGCCAGGGCCTGCACGTCGGTGCCGAAGCGCTCGCGCATCCGCGCGGCCAGGCACAACGCCCAGGGGGCGTGCACCGGGCTGCCCCACGGGGAGTGCACGACGACGCGCCAGTCGCCGATCTCGTCGCGGAACCGCTCGACCACGATGGTGCGGTCGTCGGGCAGGTGGCCCACCGCCTCCCGCTGGTCACCGAGGTAGGTGACGAGGTTGTCGGCGGCGAACCCGTCGAGACCCTGCTCGGCCAGCTCGCCCAGCGCGGCCTCCCGCGGCTGGCCCGCGACGCGGCGCACGAACTCGCCGACCGCCGCACCCAGCTCGGCCGGACGCCCCAGCGACTCGCCCTTCCAGAAGGGCAGGCGCCCGATCTGCCCCGGGGCGGGCGTGACCAGCACCTGGTCGTGGGTGATGTCCTCGATCCGCCAGCTCGTCGTGCCCAGGGTGAACACGTCCCCGACCCGGGACTCGTAGACCATCTCCTCGTCCAGCTCGCCGACGCGGCGGCCCGGACCCTCGCCGGTGGCGAGCATGACGGCATACATGCCGCGGTCCGGGATGGTGCCGCCGGAGGTGACCGCGAGCAGCTGCGCCCCGCGGCGGGCGCTGAGGGTGTCGGTCACCCGGTCCCAGACGATGCGCGGGCGGAGGTCGGAGAAGTCCTCCCCGGGGTAGCGCCCGGCGAGCATGTCGAGGACGGCGTCGAACAGGGAGCGGGGGAGCGCGGCGTAGGACGCGCTGCGGCGCACCAGCTCGAAGAGGTCGGTGACGGACCAGTCCTCCATCGACAGCATGGCGACGACCTGCTGGGCCAGCACGTCGAGCGGGTTGGTGGGCACGGCGAGCTGCTCGATAGCGCCGCGGCGCATCCGGTCCACGACGACCGCGGTCTGCACCAGGTCGGCCCGGTGGGTGGGGAAGAAGACGCCGTGGCTCGTGGCCCCGACCTGGTGACCGGCCCGCCCCACCCGCTGCAACCCCGAGGCCACGCTGGGCGGGCTGGCGACCTGGACGACGAGGTCGACCGCGCCCATGTCGATGCCCAGCTCCAGGCTGCTCGTGGCGACCACCGCGGGCAGCTGGCCGGTCTTGAGGGCGTCCTCGATCTGCGCGCGCTGCTCCTTGCTGACCGAGCCGTGGTGGGCGCGGGCGAGGACCGGCGGAGCGCCTCCGCTCGCTCCGGACTGGGCCATGACCTGCGCCGGCGTCCGGGAGGTATGCCGTCCGCCCCCGCCGGACCCGTCGGCGCGACGATCCTGGTGGTCGTCGGGGTCGGCGTCCTCGTCGGCCGCGGGGTGCCGGTCCTCCCACTCCTCGTTGAGCCGGGAGGTGAAGCGCTCGGCCACGCGGCGGGAGTTGGTGAAGACCAGCGTCGAGGTCTGGCCCGAGACCAGGTCGGCGACCCGTCGCTCGATGTGCGGCCAGATCGAGGCGCGCTCCTCGGGGTCACCGGCCGGCTCCCATTCGTCCTCGCCGAGCTCGCCCCCGCCACCGTCGAGGTCGGGCAGGACCGGGCCGGCGCCCACCGGCGCCGCCTCGTCGTCCAGGTCGGGTAGCACGGGGCCCCCGCCCACCTCGGCACCGTCGTCGTCCTGCTCCCAGTCCGTGCTGCCCGGTGGGGCGGCGTCGCTGCGTCGGGCCGGGGCGTCGCCCGGTGCTCCGGGGCGGTCGGCGGCCCCGGGGTCGGCCATGTCCGGGATGGGCACGACCACCTCGAGGTCCCAGGTCTTGGTGGACGGCGGCTGCACGGTGCTCACCGGGCGCCCGCCGCCCAGGTAGCGTGCCACCTCCTCGACCGGGCGCACGGTCGCCGACAGGCCGATCCGCTGGGCGGGCCGCTCCAGCAGGTGGTCGAGGCGGTCCAGGGTGAGGGCCAGGTGGGTGCCCCGCTTCGTCCCGGCCACGGCGTGGACCTCGTCGACGATGACCGACTCGACCCCGGTGAGGGCGCTGCGCGCCTGCGAGGTCAGCAGCAGGAACAGCGACTCCGGGGTGGTGATGAGGATCTCGGCGCCGTCCTTGGCGAACGCCCGGCGCTCGGCCGCCGGGGTGTCGCCGGAGCGCACCGCGACGGACACCTCGGGGGCGTCCGCGCCGAGCCGGCGGGCGGCGTGGCCGATGCCCACGAGGGGGGAGCGCAGGTTGCGCTCGACGTCGACGGCGAGCGCCTTGAGCGGCGAGACGTAGAGCACCCGGCACCGCCCCCGCGGCTCGTCCGCCGGCTCGGGCGGGGGTGCGCCCCGCCGGCGCGGGGGGCGCGGGGCGCGGGGCGGACGCGGCTCGCCGACGATCCGGTCGATCGCCCAGAGGAAGGCCGACAGGGTCTTGCCCGACCCGGTGGGCGCCACGACCAGGGTGTGCTCGCCCCGGCTGATGGCGTCCCAGGCCCCCAGCTGCGCCTCGGTGGGCCCGGCGAAGGACGCCTCGAACCACGCCCGGGTGGGCGCGGAGAACCGGCCCATCACCGTCGCCGGGTCGGGCACCTGCACGCTGCTCTCCCGCTGCTGGCTGCCGGTCACGCGGTCACTGTGCCACGCGCCACCGACAGACGCCGCGCCGGAGCGCTCAGTCCATCGTGCTGGTGATGGGGGTGTCGTCACCCCGCTGCGGCACCAGGCGGCGGCGCGTGGAGGTCACCAGCCGGTTGCCGTAGGCGCCGGTCACGGGCGGCATCTCCGGACGCTCCATCTCCTTGCGCACGTGGTGGTCGGTCCGGTGCTCGGGCCGCCACAGCTTGAGGGCGACGAGCAGCTTCTGCCACCAGGCCAGGTCTTGCTGGGTGCTCATGAGGTTCCTCCAGGACGCCGGGACGGATGCTTGGACCCTCATCCTCTCATCCCGGGCCGAGCCGTCCCAGACCTCTCCCGGACGCGACGGCGCAGCATACCGGGGACGTCTCGGCACCCGGTCTTGACGTGCACGGAAAATTGGTGGTGGTGTGTCGCAGAGCCGTCCTAGGCTGACCCTCGCCATGCGCGACTTCCCACCCACCGTCACCGCCTGGACCCCCGCTTCGACGCCGGCGGGTCACCGGGCCGCCATCGGCGTGCCCGACACCCGGGGGCCGGTGCGGTTCCTGTGGTGGCTGCTCCGTCAGCAGCGAGACCTCGTGCTGTTCGGCTGCCTGTGCAGCCTGCTCTGGATGCTGCCGACGGCGCTCACGCCGTGGGTCTTCGGGCGGGCCATCGACGAGGGCATCCTCGCGGGCGACGCCTCCCGCACGGCGCTGTGGTGCGGGGTGCTGCTGCTCGTCACGCTCGTCGGGGCCAGCAGCGGCGTCTTCTACCACACCGTCGTCGTGCGCTCGTGGTTGTACGCCGCGTACGGCCAGACCCGTCTGGTCACCCATCAGGCCACCCGGCTCGGGCACGTGCTGCCCCGCCGGGCGCCGACCGGCGAGGTCCTCAGCGTCAACGGCAGCGACGGCGACCAGTTCGGGCAGTTCATCGAGATCTTCTCGCGGCTCGTCGGCAATGTCGTGGCCTACCTGCTCGTCGCCGTCATCGTGCTGCAGATCTCGGTGCCGCTCGGCCTCGTGGTGCTGCTCGTCGCGCCCGTGCTCGTGCTGATCTCCTCGGTGCTGCTGCGTCCGTTGGCCGCCGCCCAGACGCGCGAGCGCAGCCGCGACTCCGAGCTGACCTCGATGGCCACCGACATCGTGGCCGGGCTGCGCATCCTGCGCGGGATCGGCGGCGAGCGGATCTTCGGCGACAACTACGCCGGCCAGAGCCAGCGGGTGCGCCACGCCGGCGTGCAGGCCGGCGCGTGGGGCGCCTTCGTCGAGGGCGTGGGCGTGCTGCTCTCCGGGCTGTTCGTCGTCGCGCTCCTGGTGCTCGGCGTCCAGCGGGTGCGCTCGGGCGACATCGAGATCGGCGACCTCGTCACCTTCCTGGGGTATGCCCTGTTCCTGGTCCAGCCGATCCGCGTCGTCTTCGAGGCGGCCCAGCAGGTCACCCGCTCGGTGGTCTCGGCCCGCAAGACCATCGGGGTCTTCGGCACCACCGACCCGTGGCCGCAGCGGGCGCCGCTGGAGAGCGACCAGCTGTGCGCGATGTCGGCCGGTGAGCTCGTGGACGAGGCGTCCGGGCTGCGGGTGCGCCCCGGCCGGCTGACGATGGTCGTGAGCGCGCTGCCCGACGAGAGCGCGCGCCTGGCGGACCGGCTCGGCCGCTACCTGCCCGCCGGTGACACCGTGCCGGCGGGCGACGACGAGGCCACGGGCCGCGTCGCCCGCCGGGCGGCCGCGGAACGGGCCCGGGTCCGGACCGAGCTCGAGGCCCGCGACGCGCGCCGTGCGCAGGAGGCCTGGGGCGTGACGCTGGGCGGCACCGACCTGGCCGAGCTGCCGCTGGACCAGGTGCGCTCGCTCGTGCTGGTCAGCGACACCGCCGCGCACGTCTTCGCGGGCACCCTGCAGGACGCGGTCGACCCGCACCGGACCCTGCGACGCGAGCAGGCGGAGGCCGCGCTGCACGCGGCCGCGGCCGAGGACGTCTACGACATCCTGCCCGGCGGTTGGCAGGGGGTGCTCGACGAGCGCGGGCGTGGCCTGTCCGGCGGGCAGCGGCAGCGGCTCGTCCTCACCCGGGCGCTGGCGGCCGACCCGCCGGTGCTCGTCCTGGTCGAGCCGACCTCGGCGGTGGACGCCCACACCGAGGCCCGGATCGCGCAGCGGCTGCCCGGGCACCGTCGGGGCCGCACGACCGTGGTCATGACCGCCTCCCCGCTGCTGCTGCACCACGCCGACGAGGTGGCCTTCCTCGAGGACGGCCGGGTGGTCGCCACGGGGACGCACGACGACCTCGTCGCCGGGCACGCGGCATACCGCTCCACCGTCCTGCGCGGCGAGGCGCAGGACCGGCCGGCTGACCGCGGCACGCCGGGCAGCACCACGACCACCAGCACGACGACCGGCACCAGGGAGGTGACGCCATGACCAGCCTGCTCGACCCCGACCTGCGCGAGCGTTCCGCGCGCACCTGGCGCGACACGGACGCCGATCCTCCGGCCCCCGTCGTGCCCGACCTCCTGCGGCCGCCCCCGCCCGGGTCGGTGGGGCTGCGCGAGCGGCACCGCCTGCTGTGGGAGCGGCACGCCCTGCGCCGGCAGCGGGCCCGCGCCCACCTCATGACCGCGCTCGACCCCGACCGGGGGATGCCCGTCGCCATCTCCCGCACGGTCGTGGCCTACCTGCGCGGCCTGCTGCGGGAGCGTTCCCGGCTGGTCGTGCTCGTCACCCTCGCCAACGGTCTCGCGGCCGCGGCCGGGCTGGCCGTGCCGCTGCTGCTCGGCCGGTTGGTCGACGCCGTCGACCAGGCCGGCGGTGACCCCGCACCCGGCGTGGTGCGCGACATCGTGATGCTCGTGGTCGTCGTCCTCGTGGCGCAGGCGGTGCTCACCTACGGCGCCAAGGCGCTCGCGGCGGTGCTCGGCCAGGGTGTGCTCGCGCAGGCCCGGGAGCACGTCATCCGGGCCGTGCTCCGGCTGCCGCTGGGCAAGGTCGAGTCGGCCAGCACCGGCGACCTCGTCACCCGGGTGACCCGCGACGTCGGCTCGATGAGCGGCGCCGTGCGCTGGGCGCTGCCCGAGTTCATCATCGGCGTCGTCACGGTGCTGCTCACCGTGGTCTTCATGGTCCTCAACTCGTGGGCGCTGGCGCTGCCCACCCTGGTGACCGCGTCCCTGTCGCTGTGGCAGGTCCGCCGCTACCTCCAGCAGGCGCCGGCCGGCTACCTCCTGGAGGGCGCGACCTACAGCGACATCAACACCACGCTCACCGAGACCGTCGAGGGAGTCCGGACGGTCGAGGCCTACCGGCTGCAGGGCGGCCGCCGCGCCGCCGGTGTCGACGACATCGAGGTGTCCTCGCAGGCCGAGCGCTACGGCCTCGTCCTGCGCAACGTGCTCTTCGCGGTCATGGACATGGCCTTCTCGCTGCCCCGCGTCATCACCCTGGTCGTCGGCGCCTGGCTCTACTCCACCGATGCCGTGACCCTCGGGCAGATCACCACGGCCATGCTCTACATCGAGACGTTCTACGGTCCCTTCGACCGGCTGGTGGGCACCATCGACCGGCTGCAGGTCGGCGTCGCCTCCACGACCCGCCTGCTCGGCATCGCCGAGGTGCCCCCGGACCGCACGCCGGGCGAGGAGCGCCCCGAGGGCAGCACGCTGGTCGGCCGGGAGCTGCGCTACGCCTATCGCCCCGGGCACGACGTGCTGCACGGCATCGACCTCACTCTGGAGCCGGGGGAGCGGCTGGCGATCGTCGGACCCTCCGGGTCGGGCAAGTCGACCCTGGGCCGGCTCATCTCCGGCATCCACGCCCCGACCGGCGGTTCCGTGACCGTGGGCGGGGTGGAGGTGACCGAGCTGCCGCTGGAGCTGCTGCGCACCGAGGTCGCGCTCGTCACCCAGGAGCACCACGTCTTCCGCGGGTCGGTCCGCGACAACGTCGAGCTGGCCCGCGACGGCGCGGGCGAGGACGGGGTATGGCGCGCGCTCGCCACGGTGGACGCGCGCGGCTGGGTCGAGGCGCTGCCGCAGGGCCTGGACACGGTGCTGGGCTCGGGCCACCACGAGCTGACCCCGGCGCAGGCGCAGCAGATCGCGCTGGCCCGGCTCATCCTCGCCGACCCGCACACCCTGGTCCTCGACGAGGCGACGAGCCTCATCGACCCGCGCACGGCACGCCACCTGGAGGGCTCGATGAACGCCCTGCTCACCGGGCGAACCGTCGTGGCCATCGCGCACCGCCTGCACACCGCGCACGACGCGGACCGCATCGCGGTGGTCCAGGACGGCCGGGTGGTCGAGCTGGGCAGCCACGACGAGCTCATGGCCGCGGACGGCGAGTACGCCGCGCTGTGGCGGGCCTGGACCAGCTGACGCACTGAAGTATCGGCGTGTGGCGGCCATCGGCACAGCGGTGCACCAGGGCCTCATTAGAGAAGCACGCATCACAAACAACACGGCTAGCTCGCGCCGTCGCAGCGTGCCAGGATGTTAGTCTCGACGACCTGGCAAGTGGCTGTTGGTGGCTAGGGCCACTACCGCTCCTCCCCAGAAGTTGTCTCGTTAGCGCCGCTGCGACGATGCAATCTGTGCTAACCTTCTCCGATCTTCAGAGACGAGGATGGGGAGGGTGTCCAGATGTCGATGATGGTATTGGGGTATGACGGAAACTGCTCGGCGTGCGGCGGTCTTGCAGGCGCCATTCGGCGAGAAGTGGGTGATCAGCTTGAGTTGCTACCCCTTCAAGATCCTCGAATGCTGTCTTGGCGAGAAGAGATCTTCGGTAGTGATCCCCCTTGGGCTCCGACATTGATCGAAGTGCAGGAGGACGGCCAGGCCGCTTCTGGTCATGTCGGACTGCCTCTCGCCATCAACCTCGTCCGCGTGGTCGGTCCGCGTAAGGCGCATGCGGTCGTGCGAACCATTGGGGAAGACAGACTGCGGGGCGGGCAGGGGCTTCTTGGTCGGAGGCGATTCGTGCAATTTGTCGCTGGACTGAGTGTCGGTGCCGGCACCATCATGGGGTTTCCGGCTATCGCCTCCGCAGGTCCCAGGGTCGGGAAATTGTTCAGTCCATTCGATGATCCCGCATTCTTTTCATCGCCGGTCGTGACGAGGAGACCATTAGAGACTCGAGTTTTTTGATGGCATGATAGCAGAGATCTCGGCGAACGCTACGGTGGAAAAGCGCGACAGAGCACTTCATGCAGTAGATTTGATCGATGGTTCGGATCAGGCGCTTCTTCTTGAAGATGCCAATGGCAACATCTCGGTGGCGGCGAGTACCTTCGATTTAAAGGACGGCTCGCAGGTTCATACGGCAGTGATGGTCGAAAATAACGGTGTCGTGCTTCTTCACAGGAAAGAGGCAGCAGTTGGCTCGGATCATGTCGCCGTCAGTCGCTTTCGCTTAGGAGGAGGCGAACTTGATGGGCGTAATGGACCTACGGGCACCCTCACCCTGAACGAGTATGTCTTTGATGGTACGAGAATCGAGACTCTTTCGAGTAGTTGTCCCGGCGGGTGCCCTCGTTGTTACCGGTGTGCCTGCACGTCGTACAACTTGACTTGCATGGCGCGGCAATGTTGGGGCTGCACCATTTGCTGGCTCGGTGGAGTCCAAGCATGCGTGGCTTGTGTCCTGGCCCTTTGTGGCGTTGGGTCGGCTCTCTTCTGCTGCCGTAGTTCTCGATGCCAGTATCAGCCCTCGACAAATTGCTAGGACGGCCCCATGAACTGGTCTCTCAGCCGCAAGGTCAACGTGGCATCGCCCGCTCACCTGCCAGCACGCCAAAACTCAAACATTGAAGTCGCAGCGCTCTGTGGCTTGACCCTGTTTCTGGGGTTGACCCTGTGGGCCCTGAGTCAGTTGCTCGGGAACTTTAGTATACGGCACGTCCTTCTCACCCTCTTACTGGCTGGGTCCGCCACCTTTTTTTCTATGGCTCCCTTGTTGGCGGGCGGCGCTTCGCGGCGATTTTTGCTAAGTCGTGCGATTTTAGCTCTTCTCGCAATTGCTGTGTGGACTTTCACTCTCCAGGCAGACAGTGGTACCAGCGTCGCTTGGGCACTGTCTATGCTGGCGGGAATCCTCGCAATCTCTGTATTTGCCGCCATGGGAATTGCAGCGAACGGTGATGTAGAGCAACAAGGCCCGCGTGGCTCTCTTCGGTAAGCTGTTCCCTGCGCCAGGCCACGTCCACGAGAAGGACCTACGTCGACCGGTTATGGACCACGTGTTCGCGCGGAGGGCCTACCGCGGCTCTTCTCCTGTGTGAGTGGGGTAAAGGCGGCGCGCCGACGGACTGGGCGAGGCCGGAGAGGGTCGAGGTCCCCGATGACCAGGGGGATTTCTACCTCTCGCGATGGCCAAGGGCATCGACACGTCTGAGCCGACGTCGTGCTGCCGTGCCCGGTCCATGGCCGGCGCGTACTGCCACCACTGCGACCTGCTCTTGGCGTGGATGGCCTGCACGTGACCGACGTACGGCGGGAACTGGAGCTGCTCATCATGACCGTCGAGTCAGCCTCGCAACCGACGGGGCCCGGGGCAGCGGGACGGTGGCTGTGGCGCACAGCCGCCGCGTGGTGCGGTTGGTCGACGCCCATGCTTGGAGACCCCCGGTGGTGCTGCTGTGGCGCAAGCGGCGCTACCGAAGCCGCGAGGACTCCTGCGAGGTGGCCACACTCATCGGACAGGTGCCTGACCTGGTCCAACCACGGGGCTGGCGAGGACCCACGCCACGCCGTGGGCCATCGCCCAGATCCGCTCCGGGCATGCATCGGTGCAGGGCCTGGCCCGTCAGCTCGGGGTGCGGCGGCGCACGGTCTGGTCGGCGATCAAGCCAGTCCTCGCCGCCGCGGCCGGCGACGAGACCCGCTCGTCGGCCTGACCATTCGGGGCGTGGACGAGCACGTGCGACACCACGTGTCCACCAAGGTACAGCGGGCGATACCCCCAGTCGTCGCGCTGGGCACCCGGTGCGTGGACGAGGTGAGAAGGCGGCTTCAGGACACCCGCTGGCTACCGGGGCCGCAAGGGCGAGCCGCTGTACGGGGTTCAGACCATCCTGCGGGCCGGCGCGAAGAACTCACCAACCAGCCGCCCTGGACCGAGCGGGCGTTCGCCGCCCGCGCCGAGCACGAGGTGGTCGACCTGGCAGGGCAGTGCGCAACAGAAGCTGCGCACCGCGTGCAAGCAGGTCGACAAGGCAGAGGGCCGCAAGATCGCCGAGCGCACTGCGGCCTCGTTGCCTCCTCCCGATCCCTGAGATCGCCCGCCTCGGCTTGAGCCCTGCGCATATTGCAGGACACGTTCCTGGCCTACTTCGACACCGGCGCCACCGAAACGATCAATGAACTCGTCAAGTTGCGCCTGCGCTGGCATCACTCTGTCGTGAGGCCCGGCTCCGGCGCGTGGCGGGGGTCCGGCCGGTGGTCGTCGCGATGCTGCTGCGGCGCCTCGTCGGCGCGCAGGTGCCGCCTCTGCGTCTCGTCGGCGCCGAGGTGCTGCTGCTGCGGCTGCTCCTCGTGGCTGCCGGCGTGCCGCTCCTCCACGGTGGCCAGCTTGCCCAACGTGCGCGGCCGCAGCCGCTCGTCCGCCTGCCGGCGCAGCCGCCGCGGGTTGAGCCCGTGCTGGTCGTTGTAGCCCTTGGTGATGGCGGCCCGCAGCTCGCGGGCGGTCTCCGCCGGCTCGTCGGCGTCATGGACGATCGTGTCGACCAGGCCCTGGGCCTTGAGGTCGAGGGCTGAGGCCTTCATCGTCTCCAGGGTCATGCCGACCTGCTCGACCGTGGGGTTGGCCACGCTGTAGAGGATCGAGGCGGTGGACCGCGGCTCGGACACGAAGCCCAGGGCGCTGTCGAGCATGATCGTCTCGCGGCCGAAGGGGGTCGTCGCCAGGCCACCGCCGGAGCCCATCGCCCCGGAGATCACCGAGATGGTGGGGTAGGGGTGCGAGGCGGCCCGCTTGATGCTCTGGGCGATGGCACGGGACTGACCGCGGCGCTCGGCCGCCATCGACGGCATGGCCCCAAGGGTGTCGGTGAAGAAGACGATGGGCAGGTCCCAGCGCTCGGCCGCCGTCATCATCCGCACGGCGTACTCGAAGTCCTCCGGACTCGGGTTCGCCGGACGCTTGCCGACATACCCCCCGGAGATGGTGTAGGACGGCTGGTCGCCGATGACCATGAACGACTGGCCGCCCAGGCTCGCCAGCGCCGCGATGATGCTGGGGTAGGCCTTCTGGTCCTCGAAGCGCACGTGGTTGTAGAAGGGGACGGCGGCGTCGAAGACGTGCCGCAGGAAGTACTCGGTGTCCAGCCGTCCCGCCCCGGCGGCGATCTCGTTGTAGCGCGCCATGAGCGAGTCGCGCGTGCTGGCGCTGTCCCGGTCGCGGCGCTCCCGGGGGACGTCGACCGACTGCTCGACCTCCTGCCGGTCCCACAGGGCGGCGGAGAACCCCTCGGGGCCGGCCGTGACCGTGCGCGACCCGGGCGCGACCGCGGCCTCGTCACGTGCCCGGTCGCGGTCGCCGGGCTTGATCCGGTGCGAGTGCCGCCCGGAGGTCAGCACCTGGCCGATGAACGAGATGAGCTCGTCGACATCCTTGACCAGGACGTCCACGTTGCGGTCCAGGTAGTTGGCCTCGGCGCTCTGCAGCCCGCGCGGCACCTCCCGGCCCTCGAAGGTCTCGATGACCCGGCGGCCGGCGAAGCCGTAGTCGGTGCCCTCGAGCGCGACGATGAGGTCGGCCACCGGCACCGCGCTGGCCGACATGCCGCCCCACACCTGGCCGGCGAGCACGGAGACGTAGGGCCGGTTCGTGGTGTGCTGGAACTTGTTGGCCGCCGCCGCCATCCGCTGCATCTGCACCAGGCCGAGGACGTTCTCGTGCTGCCGGACGCCGGAGGAGGCCCCCATGCTGATGAGCGGCAGCCCCTCGCGCTCGGCGAGCTCGGCGGCCTGGACGAACTTCTCCCCGGCCACCTCGCCCAGCGACCCGGCGAAGAAGGACCAGTCCACGACATACACGACGGCGCGCTCACCACCGAAGTGGCCGATGCCGAAACGCGCCGACTCGCTGGTGCCGGAGCGGGCCTCGGCGTTGCGCAGCTTGTCGGTGTAGCGCTCGATGGTGTCGCCCACCCGGCGCTGCAGCCCGATGAGGTCGTCGACGACGCGCAGGTGGCCGTAGCGCTCCTGGAGGTTGACCGCCTCGACGAAGGTCTTGACGGCATGGGTGGGGTTCAGACCGGGCCGCGACTCGTAGAGGCTGGCGACGGTGCGCGGCACGACCGGACGCCGGTCCAGCAGGTCCGGGGTGACCCCGCCCTCGCCGTAGACGTCGTCGACATCGACGTCGGAGTCCACCGGGTCGGGGGTGTCGCGCGGATCGGCCATGAGGTGCAACGCTAGCAGCAGGGCACCCTGCGGCCCGACAGGACGGAGCGCCGATAATGGCCGCGTGCTGTCGGTGCTGGAGGGGTTCTCGCTCATCGCTGCCGTCATCGCCGTGGGGTGGGTGCTGGCGCAGACCGGCATCTTCGGGCGGGACGAGCAGCGGATGCTGGCGCGGCTGACCTTCTGGGTCGGTTCGCCCGCCCTGCTCTTCCTCATCGTCGCGCGGGCCGACGTCGACGTCATCTTCTCCGGTTTCCTCGTGGCCACGGTCGCCGCGACCGCGGTCTGCGTGCTCGTCTACCTGGCCGTCGCCCGACGGCTGCTGCGGCGGCGGTGGGCCGACGCGGTGATGGGCGGGATGGCGGCGAGCTACGTCAACGCCAACAACCTCGGCCTGCCCATCGCCATCTACGTGCTCGGCGACGCGTCCTGGGCGGCCCCGGTGCTCTTCATGCAGCTGCTGTTCCTGCAGCCGGGCTGGCTGGCCGCCCTCGACGCGACCCGGGCCGGCCGGGTGTCCTGGGTGCGGGTGCTGCGCTCGCCGCTGACCAACCCGCTGACCATCGGGACCGTGCTCGGGCTGCTGGTCAACCTGTCGGGGTGGCAGCCGCCCGAGCTGCTGCTGGCGCCCGTGGAGCTCGTCGCCGGTGTCGCCGTGCCCTGCATGCTGCTCGCCTTCGGCATCTCGATGCGGCTGTCCCCGCTGCCCGGCCGCGAGGGCGGGCTCGCCGAGCCGGCGTCCGTGGTGCTCGTCAAGCTCGTCCTCATGCCGCTGGTCGCCGGGCTGGTGGCGGGCCCGCTGCTGGGGCTGCGGGACGCGGAGGTGCTCGCCGCCGTGGTCATGGCGGCCCTGCCCACCGCGCAGAACGTGCACGTCCTCTCGATCGCCTACGGGCGCGGGGAGCGGATCGCGCGTGACGGCGTCTTCCTCACCACGGTGCTCTCGCTGCCGGTCATGCTCGTCGTCACGGCCGTCCTGGGGTGACCTAGCCTGGAGGTATGCGGTTGAGCGAGTTCTGGGACCTGGTCGAGCAGGAGTTCGGCTCCGGCTACGGCGCCGTCGTCACCCGCACCCAGTCGCTGGGCAGCCTGGGGGGACGCACCGCCGACGAGGCGCTCGAGCAGGGGGAGTCGGCCCGCCGGGTGTGGGAGGCCATCTGCCGCGACATGGACGTGCCCCCCGAGCACCACTACCTCCCGGACCCGCCCGCTCCGGACGAGCGGTAGCTGCCGCCGTCCGGCAGGATGCCCCCATGCCGCAGCAGGGGGAGGAGCTGACCAGGACCGCCTACGACACGGTGGCCGACCTCTACGCCGACACGTTCACCTCGACCGAGCCCGAGCAGCCGCTCGAGCTCGCGATGGTCGACCACTTCGTGGTGCTGCTCGGTCACCGTCCGCGCGTGCTCGACGCCGGCTGCGGTGCGGGCCGGATGCTGCCCCAGCTCGCGGCCCGCGGCTGCCGGCCGGAGGGGGTGGACCTCTCGCCGGAGATGGTCCGTCGGGCGCGGGCCGACCACCCCGCATACCCGTCCACCGTCGGTAGCCTCACCGCCCTCGATGCCTCCGACGGCGAGTTCGACGGCGTCTTCTCCTGGTACTCCACCATCCACACGCCGGACGACCACCTCGACCGGATGCTCTCGGAGATGGTGCGGGTGCTGCGCCCGGGCGGCCATCTCCTGCTGGCCTTCCAGGTGGGCGAGGGCGGCCGCGACATCGGCCCGGGCTTCGCGGCCCACGGGTTCCAGGTCACCCTGAACCGGTACCACCGCAGCGTGCAGGACGTCGCGTCCCGGCTCGGGAGGCTGGGTATGCCGGTGGTCGCCCGGCTGGAGCGCGACCCCCTCGGGTCGGAGGGGGAGCCCCAGGCGGTCGTCCTCGCCCGGCGGCCGACGGGATGAGCCTGCACCCTCGAGCGGGTCGGGGACGGAGAGGACGAGACGTGCGCGCGGACGACCGGACCTGGCGGCGTATGCCGCGGCTGCGGTGGGTCTGGCTGGCGATCGCCGTCTGCCAGGCCGCCTGCGGAGTGTACTTCGCCACTCAGGGTGAATGGGCGTGGACAGCCATCACCGCAATCCTCACCGTGACCTCGTACCTCCAGCACGTCGTGGCCAGCAGCGGCACCGTGGCCGACGTCCTGGGCCTCCGGCTGGGCCGACGGCATGTGCCCTGGGACGACGTGGTCGGGTTCCGACGGCAGGGCCGTGACCTCGATGTCCTGTCCCTGCGACTGGCGGACGGCTCCGAGGTGCCGCTGACCGTGCCCGGCGGCCAGCTGGACGAGCTGCTGGCCTCGCCCCCTCGCACCTGCGCGACGTCGAGGTGCGCCGCGGCAGCAGGCTGGCCGAGCTCCGCCAACAGTTGCGCGACACCGGCGAGGGGTAGACCGGAAGCGCCCTGCCCGTGTCACTCCAGTCACGCCGATCACAGCCTGCGCCGACATGTCCGCAAGGCGGGGAGATAACCCGTGCAGATGAGCACATCTCCGCATCCTGGTGCCCGTGAGTCCTGTGTGACGCAAGGGGCGGCCCCCGGCTCCGGACCGGCCAGGCCTCGGGCCTGCCAGACCTCGGGCCGGCCGGGCCTCGGGCCAGCCCACCCTCGGACCGGCTCTCAGACCAGGTGGCGGGCCAGCAGCACCTCGGCCAGCTGCACGGTGTTGAGAGCAGCGCCCTTGCGCAGGTTGTCGTTGCTGATGAAGAAGACGAGACCCCGGCCGTCCGGCACCGACTGGTCCACGCGGATGCGCCCCACGTAGGACGGGTCCTGGCCCGCGGCCTGCAGCGGCGTGGGCACGTCGGCCAGCTCGACACCGGGCGCCTCGGCCAGCAGCTCGCGCGCCCGCCCCGGGGTGATCGGCTCGGCGAACTCGGCGTGCACGGACAGGCTGTGCCCGGTGAAGACCGGCACCCGCACGCAGGTGCCCGAGACGGCGAGGCCCGGGATGCCGAGGATCTTGCGCGACTCGTCGCGCAGCTTGATCTCCTCGGTCGTCTCGTCGTCCGCGCCGAGGTCACCGGCCATGGGCAGGACGTTGAAGGCGATGGGGGCGACGTATACCCCGGGTCGGGGCATCGACACGGCCCCGCCGTGGTGGGTCAGCGTCTCCACCGGCACGTCGCCCCCGAGGGCGGCCCGCGCCTGGTCCGCGAGCTCGGTGACGCCGGCCAGGCCGGAGCCGGAGACGGCCTGGTAGGTCGCGACCCGGAGCCGCTCGAGACCGGCCTCGGCGTGCAACGGCCGCAGGACCGGCATCGCGGCCATGGTCGTGCAGTTGGGGTTCGCGACGATGCGGCGGCCGCCCTCGTCCAGCGCGAGCGTCAGGTCGTCGGGGTTGACCTCGCTCACCACGAGGGGCACGGCGTCGTCCATGCGCCAGGCGGAGGAGTTGTCGACGACCACGGCGCCGGCCTCGGCGAACCGGGGCGCGTGCTCCCTCGACGCCCCGCCCCCGGCGGAGAACAGGGCCACGTCGATGCCCGCGAGGTCCGCGGTGGCGACGTCCTCGACCTCGATGTCGCGAGCCACGTCATACCCGGGTGCCCCGGCGGCGGAGCCGGCCCAGGCGAGCGTCGTCCCGGCGGAGCGGGCGGAGGCGAGGTAGCGCACCGAGGCGACCGGGAAGTCCCGCTCGGCGAGCAGCCGCCGCATGACCGCACCCACCTGGCCGGTGGCGCCGACGACGGCGACGTGGAGGCGCCGCCTGCCCGGCGCGCCGGTCTGCTGCTGCTCGGTCACCGTGCTCACCGTCCCGTCCCGCCGTAGACCACGGCCTCGACCTCGGCGTCCAGGTCGAACGCCG
Organism: Serinicoccus sediminis; assembly: GCF_004153545.1. Classification (GTDB taxonomy): domain Bacteria; phylum Actinomycetota; class Actinomycetes; order Actinomycetales; family Dermatophilaceae; genus Ornithinicoccus; species Ornithinicoccus sediminis_A. Next base: position 170,482 of record NZ_SDVA01000007.1, read on the forward strand.
TGTGCACCGCCCGGACCCCGGCCTCGAGGTCGGTCTGGTCGCAGATGACCGAGATGCGGATCTCGGAGGTGCTGATCATCTCGATGTTGACCCCGGCGTCCGCGAGCGCGGAGAAGAGGCGGCTGGCCACCGAGGGGTTGGACCGCATCCCGGCGCCGACCAGCGACAGCTTGCCGACGTGGCTGGTGTAGAGCACGTCGGAGAAGCCCATCTGCTCCTGCAGGCCGCGCACCGCGGCCACCGCCGTCTGGCCGTCGGTCTCCGGGAGGGTGAAGGAGATGTCGGACGTCTCGGCGTTGGAGGTCGAGACGTTCTGGACGATCATGTCGATCGACACGCCGGCCTCGGACACGGCCCCGATGACCGCCGCGGCGGCGCCGGGTCGGTCGGGGACGCCGACGGCGGTGACCTTGCCCAGGGACTTGTCGTGGGCGATGCCGGAGATGATGGGCTCTTCCATGGTGTCCTCCGTGAGGGGTCGCCCGACCAGGATCCAAGTGCCTTCCTGGTCGGAGAAGCTGCTGCGGACGTGCAGGGGCACCTGGAAGCGGCGGGCGTACTCCACCGCGCGCAGGTGCAGGATCTTGGCGCCGTGCGCCGCCATCTCGAGGGTCTCCTCGATGGTGATGCGGGTGACCCGTCGGGCACTGGGCACGATGCGGGGGTCGGCGGTGTAGAGGCCGTCCACGTCGGTGTAGATCTCGCAGACGTCGGCGCCGAGCGCCGCGGCGAGCGCCACCGCCGTGGTGTCCGAGCCGCCCCTGCCCAGGGTGGTGATGTCGTCGTCGGTCGAGATCCCCTGGAAGCCGGCCACGATGGCGACCGCGCCGTCCTCCAGCGTCCGGCGCACCCGGTCGGGCTGGACGTCGAGCAGGCGGGCCCGGCCGTGCGCGGTGTCGGTGCGCATGCCGGCCTGGGCGCCGGTGTAGCTGCGGGCGGGCACGCCCAGCTGCTCGATGGCCATCGCCAGCAGCGCCATGGAGATGCGCTCGCCGGCCGACAGGAGCATGTCCATCTCCCGCTCGGGGGGTGTGCCGGGCGCGATCTGCCCGGCGAGGTCCAGCAGGTCGTCGGTCGTGTCGCCCATGGCGGAGACGACGACGGCGACCCGGTCGCCCGCGCGGTGCGCGGAGACGACCCGCTGGGCGACGCGGCGCATCGCCTCGGCGTCGGAGACGGAGGACCCGCCGAACTTCATCACGAGCAGAGCCATGGGACTTCCTGAGCAGGGGTATGACGTGGCGGCCGCGCGGCGGTGTCGCGACCGGGGTGCGGGCAGCAAGTCTAGGGGGCGCGGCCGACGGTCCTTGACGCAGGGGAATCCGAGCGTCCTGCGGCTGCACCGGGTCGCTCGCGCCGCGACATCGGCGTCCACCGGGTCTCGCACGACGCCGTCCGCGCGCCCACCGGACCCCGGCGGTGGTCGTCGGGGTCGCGGACGGGCATACGCTCGGGGGATGGATGACGAGGACCGGATCGCGCTGCTCATCGACTACGAGAACCTGGCGCTGGGATGCCGCGACCACCTGGGGGTGCCGTTCGACCTGCGGCCGGTGGCCGACGCGCTCGCCGAGCGCGGCAGGGTCGTGACGCGGCGGGCCTACGCGGACTGGTCCTACTTCGACGAGGACCGGCGCATGCTCACCCGCAACCACGTCGAGCTCATCGAGATGACGCAGCGCATGGGGGCCTCGCGCAAGAACGCCGCGGACATCAAGATGGCCGTGGACGCGGTCGAGACCGCCTACGAGCGCGACTACATCACGACCTTCGCCATCTGCACCGGGGACAGCGACTTCACCCCGCTCGTGCACAAGCTGCGCGAGCTCAACAAGCGGGTCATCGGCTTCGGGGTCCGGGACTCGACCTCGACCATGCTGCCGCCGGCGTGCGACGAGTTCCTCTACTACGACGACCTCGACGGCGTGGTGCCCGCGGACGCTGGCGAGCCGGGCGGTGCCGGCTCCTCAGGGCGCGGCAAGGGTCGTGGCCGGGGTGGCCAGGGGCGCGGCTCGTCCGGCCGGTCGACCGGGCGCGCCGAGCCCGCGCCGGAGCCCGAGGTGGACGACGTCGACGACGTCGAGGAGGTCGAGGAGGAACCGGCCACCGACCTCGCCTCGCTGGTGGCCCAGACCGTGTCCGGGCTGCACCGCAGCTCAGGGGGCGCGGTCACCGCGTCGGTCCTCAAGCGCACCCTCGTGCGCAAGGACTCGACGTTCTCCGAGGCGGCCTACGGTTTCCGCGCCTTCGGCGAGCTGCTCGACCACCTGGCCGGCCGGGGCATCATCGAGCTGAGCCCCGGCCCGGCCAAGGGCGACCCCGAGGTGACCCTGCCCGAGGAGGGCGGCCGGCAGGAGGCGTTCGCGCTGCTGCGGCAGACCGTCGCCGAGCTCGACGACGGCTCGGGGGTGGCGCTCTCCGGGCTCAAGGACCACGTGCGGGCCCGCCGCGAGGGGTTCTCGGAGAAGCCCCTCGGCTACGGCTCGTTCCTGCAGTTCTGCAAGGGCGCCGCGGCGGCGGGGCTGGTGGAGCTCACCCGCCGCGGGACGGGGTATGTCGTCACGGTCGTCTGAGGGCACGCCTCGCGCTCGCGGCGGGTCGCGACACGCGGACGTGCCCCTGCGCGGTGTCGTACAGGTTTTCGATTACGGTATCCACATGGGGTCGCCGACCGGCGCCGTCGTCCACAGATCCGTGGTGGACGGGCAGGTGTGTCGGAGGCGGCGCCTAGCGTCTGACGCAGACATCGGGCCACCCACCGGGGGAGGTCCGCGGGTCGGTCGAAGGTAGGCGCGCCCGCCACGAGACGAAGGAGCACCGCATGGCACAGGCCAGCAAGACCACCAAGCCCGTCGGAGCCGACACCGACCGGCTCAGGGCCCTCGACACGGTCATGGCCCAGATCGAGAAGCAGCACGGCAAGGGCTCGGTCATGCGCCTGGGCGACGAGGAGCGGCCGCCGATCCAGGTCATCCCCACCGGTGCCATCGCGCTCGACGTCGCGCTCGGCGTGGGCGGTCTGCCCCGTGGCCGCGTGGTGGAGATCTACGGCCCGGAGAGCAGCGGCAAGACCACGGTCGCGCTGCACGCCGTGGCCAACGCCCAGAAGGGCGGCGGCATCGCCGCCTTCATCGACGCCGAGCACGCGCTCGACCCGGAGTACGCCAAGAAGCTCGGGGTCGACACCGACGCCCTGCTCGTCTCCCAGCCGGACACCGGTGAGCAGGCGCTGGAGATCGCGGACATGCTGATCCGTTCCGGCGCGCTCGACATCATCGTCATCGACTCGGTGGCGGCCCTGGTGCCGCGGGCGGAGATCGAGGGCGAGATGGGTGACAGCCACGTGGGTCTGCAGGCCCGGCTCATGAGCCAGGCGCTGCGCAAGATCACCGGTGCCCTCAGCTCCACCGGCACCACGGCGATCTTCATCAACCAGCTCCGCGAGAAGATCGGGGTGATGTTCGGCTCCCCGGAGACGACGACCGGCGGCAAGGCGCTGAAGTTCTACGCCTCGGTGCGCATCGACGTGCGCCGCATCGAGACCCTCAAGGACGGCACCGACGCGGTCGGCAACCGCACCCGCGCGAAGATCGTCAAGAACAAGGTGTCCCCGCCGTTCAAGCAGGCGGAGTTCGACATCCTCTACGGGCAGGGGATCTCCCGCGAGGGAGGCCTCATCGACATGGGCGTCGAGCACGGCTTCGTCCGCAAGTCGGGCGCCTGGTACACCTACGAGGGCGAGCAGATGGGCCAGGGCAAGGAGAACGCCCGCCAGTTCCTCAAGGACAACCCGGACATCTCCGAGACGATCGACCGCAACATCAAGGCCAAGCTCGGCATCGGTGCGGCCCCGGCGTCCGACGACCTCCCGGACGGCGTGGACCCGGTCACCGGTGAGGTCTCGGTCGACTTCTGATGGCCGGCGCAGACCGACTGTCTGCGGCCCGTGAGGCGCTGGCGGCGGCGGAGACCTCCGCCAGCGCCTACGGGCTCCGCTCGGCCGGCACGGCCGACCGTGGAGGTCGCGCCCCGTCGACGGACGAGCCGGACCCGCACGCCGTCGCCCGCAAGATCGTCCTGCGCCAGCTCGCCATGGGTCCGCGCACCCGTCGACAGCTCGAGGACAAGCTCCGGGACCGCGACTGCGACCCGCAGGTGGCGGCCCGGGTCCTGGACCGGATGAGCGAGGTCGGCCTGGTCGACGACGAGGCCTTCGCGGAGATGTACGTCCGGTCCAAGCAGGAGACCAAGGGCCTCGCCACGACCGCGCTGCGTCAGGAGCTGCGGCAGAAGGGTGTCTCCGACGAGCTGGTCGACGCCACGCTGCAGGACATCGACCCTGAGCAGGAGAAGGAGCAGGCCCGGGCTCTGGTCGCTCGTCGGCTGCGGTCGATGCGCGGGCTGGACCGTGAGGTGCAGACCCGGCGCCTGACGGCGTTCCTGGCGCGCAAGGGCTACGACGCCGGGGTGTCCTACCAGGTCATCCGCGAGGCGCTGGACGACCTGCCCGAGCACGGCCGCGACTGAGACCGCGGGCCGGCGCGATCTGCACGGCTCGCCCCTGCGGCCCGGTCGGGCGGTCGGACGCCCGGCCCGCAGGGCGTGTCGCCCCGCGAGCCGGGGAGAGGATCAGTGCCGCCGGACGCGCGGCCCGGGCAGCCCCGGCGGGGTCGCCGCGGGGTGCTGCTCCAGCAGCCGGAAGGCCTCCTCGATCGCCCGGTCCAGCTGGCGGTCCGTGCCGGTGGCGACATCGGCGGGGGAGTGGACCACCTCGATGTCGGGGTCGACGCCGTGGTTCTCCACGCCGAAGCCCTTGTCCTTGAGCCAGAAGGCGTACCGCGGCTGGGTGATCTGCGTGCCGTCCACGAGGTCGAACCGTCCGTCGATGCCGACGACCCCTCCCCACGTGCGGACCCCGACGACCGGCCCGAGACCCATGGCCTGCGCGCCCGCGTTGACGATGTCGCCGTCCGACCCGGAGAACTGGTTCGCCACCATGACCACCGGCCCGCGCGGCGCCTGGGAGGGGTAGCTGCCGACCTCCTCATAGTGCCTCGCCGCGGCCCACCCGACGACCTTCGCCGCGAGGCGGGAGAGCACCAGCTGGCTGGTGTGCCCGCCGCGGTTGTAGCGGACGTCGACCACCAGCCCCTCGGCGCGGGTGGCGACGTGCAGGTCACGGTGCAGCTGCGCCCACCCGACGCTCATCATGTCCGGGATGTGCAGGTAGCCGAGCCGGCCGCCGCCGTGCTCCTCCACGTAGGCGCGCCGGGAGGCGACCCAGTCCTGGTAGCGCAGCCCCTCCTCGTCGGGCACCGGCACCACGACCACCTGCCGGTCCGCACCGGCCCGCCGCAGCGTGAGCTGGACCGGCCGGTCCGCGGCGCCGACGAGCAGCGGTGCGGGCCCGTCGGCCGGGTCGACGGGTCGGCCGTCGACGGCGACGAGGACGTCGCCGGGCCGTGCGTCGACCCCGGCCGCCCGCAGCGGCGAGCGGGCCGCCGGGTCGCTCGACTCACCGGTCAGCACCCGGTCGATGCGCCAGCCCTCGGCGTCCGGGGACAGGTCCGCCCCCAGCAGCCCGAGCCTGCGATCGGCGTCGCCCGGCGGCTCGGGAGGAGTGACGTAGGCGTGCGACGTGTTCAGCTCGCCGACCGTCTCCCACAGCACGTCGAGCAGGTCGTCGTGGGTCGCCAGCCGCTCGACGAGCGGTCGCCACCGGCGCGTCAGCCCGTCCCAGTCCACGCCGTCCATGTCGGCCCGCCAGAACTGGTCCCGCATGATCCGCGCGTTCTCGTCGAACATCTGGTGCCACCGGGCACGGGGGTCGACCTCGAGCCGGATCCGCGTCAGGTCGACGTCGACCTTGTCCGACGGTGACGCGTCCTCCTCGGGCTTGCGGTCGGTGGGCTGCACGTGCAGGGACTCCTCGTGCTGCACGACGACCCGCTCCCCGTCCCCGGAGACGTGGAACCGGTCCACCGCGGTCGCCACGGTCGTCAGCGTGCGCTTGGTGAAGCTGAAGAACTCGAGCGCGTCGGTGGGCTCGTCGCCGTCGACGCCGGCCCGGCGGCTCCCGAGCTCGCCGGCCGCCCCGCTGACCCGGACCCAGAGCACGCCGTCCTTGGCCGCCCGCAGGTCCCGGTAGTCGTCGGAGGGCACCGGGAACGGGGTGATCCGCTGCTCCGCGCCGTCGACGTCCAGGTCCGGGCTCGCCGGTGCCGCGGTGGCCGCGTCGCCCGGGTCCGGGGTGTCCTGCGCCCCTGTGCCGTCCGCGGCCTCGCTGATCCGCCAGCCCTGCACGCTGGGCGCGAAGGGTGCGGCGTCCGCAGCGGCGAGCGGGATCAGCCAGGGCCGGGTCGCGCCGGTGAAGCTGAGCGCGAACTCGTGCGCCGCATACGTCGGGTCGAAGGTCCGGTCGGAGAGGAACACCAGCGCCTTCCCGTCACGGGTGAAGTCGACGTCGCGGTCGTGGTAGCGCCCGCTCGTCACGGCGACGGGTTCGGCACCGGCACGCACGTCCAGCACCATGAGCTGGTGGTGCTCGCCCTCGCCGGCGGTGGGCTGGCTCCAGGCGAGATAGCGGCCGTCCGGCGAGAAGCGGGGGGTGAGCGCCTCGCCCTGGACCGACCGGCCGACCACGCGGGCCTGCCCGGTCTCGACGTCGACGACCCGCACCGCCCCGTCGTGGCTGAGGCAGGCCAGTGCGGTGCCGTCGGGCGCCGCCGCGAGGTGCAGCACCCGGCCGAGCTCACCGCCGCACAGGCGTCGTGGCGAGGCCGCACCGTCCAGCCGGTGGATCTCCAGGGAGTCCTCGCCCTCCACGTCGGTGACGAGCACGGCGGCGTCCTGGCCGAGGAAGACGGGCTCCCGGGTGCGCACCGCCGAGTCCGCGACGAGCGCCCGCACCGGCCCCGACCGGTGGCTCACCCAGAAGGTCGCACCGTGGGTGCCGACGAGGCTGGCGTCCCCGCCCCGGTCGACCGCCAGGTGGTCCAGCCGCTGCGCGGCCTCGACGGTATGCCGTGCCGGACGTCCCACCGGCAGATCCACCTCGACCCGGCGCGGGGTGGCGTCGAGAGAGTCGAGCAGCCACAGCTCGCCACGGCTGTGCCACACGACCCGCCGGCCGTCGGTGGTCGCGTCGCGGACGTAGCCCTGCGCGCCGTCCTGGTGGGTGAGCTGCCGGGGACGGGTGGCCACCTTGCGGAGCCGGCGTCGGGTGCCGCCCGGCGACTCCCACGCCCACAGGTTGGCCTGCTCGTCCGCGGCCTCCGGGAAGTGCGCCGCCCGGTCGGACACGAAGAGCAGGGTGTCACCCACCCACAGCGGGTCGACGAGCGCCGCGGGCTCGTCGTCGAGCAGCTGGGTCCAGGTGCCGTCGCCGGCCTCGTCGAGCCACAGCCGCGGGGCCGTGCCGCCGCGGTACCGCTTCCACTGGGCGGGCGGCCGGCTGCCGACGGTGCTCAGGGCCACCGCGCCGTCCGCCCGGACGGCGACGCCCCAGGCCGGGCCCCACGGCATACGCTCCACCGCCCCGTCCAGCGAGACCGCCTTGACCTCGGCGTGCCGCACGTTGACCTCACCGCCGTTGCTGGCGACGAGCACCCGGCCCTGCGCGTCCCAGCCCAGGACCATGGTGGTCGAGGCGCCCCACCAGGTGAGCCGGCGCGCGGTCCCCGTGGCCAGCTCGACGACCATGACCTCGGGGTGCCCGTCGCGGTGGCTGACGTAGGCGACGTGCGTGCCGTCCGGCGAGAAGCGGGGGGACCGGGCCGGGACCCGGTCGGCCGTCAGCCGCCACGCGCGGCCCCCGGTCACCGGGGCCAGCCAGACGTCGTCGTCGGCGACGAAGGTGACGAGATCGCCGTGCAGGTGAGGGAAGCGCAGGTAGGACGGGCTCACGCGCCCGACCCTACGTGCTGGCCGGGGGACACGCAGGGGGAGCGGACCTACTCGTCCTCACCGGGCTGCGGGTCGTCCGAGGGCTCCCACTCCACCTCGGTGAGCTCCTCGTCGTCCTCGCCGGTCCAGTAGTGCATGGCCGACTCCTCCGGGGAGTCCCAGCTCGTGGTGCGGCACTCCCGGGCGATGTCCCGGGCCTCGGTGTCCGGGCGGTGCCGCTGCGCCCACCGCTCCGACTCCTCCTGCCGCTCGCGCTGAGCGATGCTCTCCTCGAGCGACTGCTCGCCGGGGGTGACGCCGAACGCCGAGGAGCCGACGTAGTGCTCGCCCGTCTGGTAGCCACGGTCCAGCACGTCGCCGTCGCCGTCGAGCGTGTCCTCCGGCTGCAGCTGGTCCTCCGCGTCGACGCTCCACACCCCCAGGTCGTCACCGATGGTGTCGCGGTCGGTCTGGTCGCTCATGACGGTGCTCCTTCGCGCGCGGCTCCTTCGCTCACGCCTGCTCCGGCTCACAGTAGCGCCGCCGGGCTCCCCGCGGCAGCCCCGGCGCCGGCCGTGGGCCAGACTGCGCACCATGACCTTCGCCGTGCTCGTCGTCGCCGCCGTGGCGCTCGGCGCCGCCCTGCAGCGGGTGGCCGGCATGGGCCTGGGGATGAGCGTGGCCCCGGTCGCCACCGTGCTCATCGGCCCGGTGGCCGGGGTCATGGTGTCCAACGTGGCGGCGATCGTGGCCGCGGCGATCCTCGCCGTCATGCTGCGCGGTGACGTGGACTGGCGGAGGTTCCGCACGCTGGTGCCGCTGCTGCTGGTCGGCTCCCTCGCCGGGGCCCTGGTGGTGCGGCACGTCCCCGTCGCGGTGCTGGACGTCGTGCTGGGGGCCAGTGTGCTGGTCGCCATCACCGCCGTGGTGGGCACCCGTCACCAGCCGGCGGTGACCGGTGGCGGCGCGGTCGTCGTCTCGGGCGCGGTCGCCGGCTTCATGAACACCACCGCGGGCGTCGCCGGGCCCGCGATGGCGGTGTACGCCGTGGCCTCCCGCTGGGGCCAGCGCTCCTTCGCGGCCACCCTGCAGCCGATCTTCCTGCTGGCCAACACCGCCTCGGTCGTCGCCAAGGTCGCGCTCGGCGCCACCCCGGCCGCGGGGGTCGTGCCGTGGTGGACCTGGCCGGTGGTGTGCGGGGCCGTGCCGGCCGGCATCTGGGCGGGCACCGCGGTCAGCGACCGGGTGAGCCTGCGGACGGCCCGCCGGGTGGCGATCGGGGTCGCCGCCACGGGGGGTCTGGTCGCCCTCGTCCGGGGGCTGCTGGCCTGGCTGGGGTGAGCTGCGCGGCGCGTACCCTAGGAGGGCCATGAGCACGACGACCAGCACCAGCACCAGGACCTACGACGTGCGCACCCACGGGTGCCAGATGAACGTCCACGACTCCGAGCGGCTCGCCGGCCTCCTGGAGACCGCCGGCTACGTCGACCTGGCCAGCCTGCCGGGGGAGCAGCGCCCCGACGTCGCCGACGTCGTCGTCTTCAACACCTGCGCGGTCCGCGAGAACGCCGCCAACAAGCTCTACGGCAACCTGGGGCAGCTGCGCCCGGCCAAGCAGGCCAACCCCGGCATGCAGATCGCCGTCGGCGGCTGCCTCGCGCAGAAGGACCGCTCGACGATCGTCGAGCGGGCTCCCTGGGTCGACGTCGTCTTCGGCACCCACAACGTGGGCTCGCTGCCGGCGCTGCTCGACCGGGCCCGGCACAACAGGGCCGCCGAGGTGGAGATCCTCGAGTCCCTCGAGACCTTCCCCTCCACGCTGCCGACCCGGCGCGACTCGGCATACTCCGCCTGGGTGTCGATCTCGGTCGGCTGCAACAACACCTGCACCTTCTGCATCGTGCCCGCGCTACGGGGCAAGGAGAAGGACCGGCGTCCCGGGGAGATCCTCGCCGAGATCGAGGCGCTCGTGGCGCAGGGCGTCGTCGAGGTCACCCTGCTGGGGCAGAACGTCAACACCTACGGCGTCGAGTTCGGCGACCGGCTCGCCTTCGGCAAGCTGCTGCGCTCCTGCGGTGAGATCGAGGGCCTGGAGCGGGTCCGGTTCACCAGCCCGCACCCGGCCGCCTTCACCGACGACGTCATCACCGCGATGGCGCAGACCCCCAATGTCATGCCCAGCCTGCACATGCCGCTGCAGTCCGGCTCGGACCGCGTCCTCAAGGCCATGCGGCGCTCCTACCGCAGCGAGCGCTTCCTCGGGATCCTGGACCGGGTGCGCGAGCAGATCCCCGACGCCGCCATCACCACCGACCTCATCGTCGGCTTCCCGGGCGAGACCGAGGAGGACTTCCAGGGCACCCTCGACGTGGTCCGCGCGTCCCGGTTCTCCAGCGCCTTCACCTTCCAGTACTCCATCCGCCCCGGCACCCCGGCCGCCGAGATGGACGACCAGATCCCCAAGGAGGTCGTCCAGGAGCGCTTCGACCGGCTCATCGCGGTGCAGGAGGAGGTCTCCTGGGCCGGCAACCGGGAGGTCGAGGGTCGGCAGGTCGAGGTGCTCGTCGCGCCCGGCGAGGGCCGCAAGGACGCCGAGACCCACCGCCTGTCCGGCCGGGCCCGCGACAACCGGCTCGTCCACTTCGCGGTGCCCGAGGGGGCGGAGCGCCCGCGGCCCGGCGACATGGTCACCGTCGAGGTCACCTACGGCGCCCCGCACCACCTCGTCGCCGACTCCGGCGTCCAGGGCGGCGTGTATGCCGTGCGCCGCACCCCCGGCGGGGACGCCTGGGCGGCGCTGCAGGAGGGCGGCACCCCCGGTGCCGTGCGCAAGCCGGCGGTGAGCCTCGGCATCCCGACCGTGGGGGCACCCCCGGCGGCGCCGGTCGCCGCGGCGCCCTGCTGCCCGACCGATTGAGGCGTCAGGAGGCCTCGCGGCTGCCCGCGGCCGCCTCGGAGGCGTCGGCGACCCGGTCGGCGTGAGCCGCCTCGCGCGTCGCCTGCCGTGCCTCGCGGCGCTCTGCCCAGGCCTGTCGACGCTCCTCGCGGGCGACCGCGGCCTTGTGGTCGGCCTCCATGCGGTCGATCTCGGCCCGTGCCTCCGGCTTGCCGTAGAACCGCCAGACGCTGTAGCCGAGCAGGATGATGGCGATGGCGCTGGAGACGATCATGGTGATGGCCACCGGCCGGCCGCCGAAGAGCCACCACTGCTCGTCTACCGGCCACCAGCCGGGGGCGGGCGGCGCCATCAGCCACACGACGGCCACTCCTACGAGGCCGAGGGCGATGAGGGCCGACAGCGCGATCCGCGGGATGGTCTGGACCCCCTGGGCGGCGCCGCGCAGCGCGCGGAACTTCACCGGGTTGGTCCACCGCCGGGCCCAGGCGTACTGCGTCGACAGGATCCACAGGCCGGCGAAGGTCAGCAGCAGGCCGGGCCCGGGGAGCACGAGCGCCAGGATGCCGACCACGAGGACCACCCAGCCCAGGGTCTCCAGGGCGATCCTCTTGGCGGCGGCGTTCACAAGGGTCGAGCCTAGGCGAGGCGGGGGCCGGGCGCGAGCCGCGGCCTCGCGGGGGGTCCGTCGCGCACGAGCCGGGGCGGTCTGCACCCGGGGGGAGGCTGTGGCAGGCTACCGCCCGTGACGTGGAGCCAGGTCGACCGTGACGAGCTGCTCGAGATCTCCCACCACGACCCGTTCGTCCGCTTCGCCACGAGCAACGAGATCGTGGCTGTTGCCGCGCCCGAGGGCTGGGCGTGCGTGGGGCCGTGGCGCCCCGGCTCCGCCCACTGGGGCGGTGCGGCCGTGGTGTCGTCCCAGGCGCCGGCCGGCGCGGAGGCGCAGGCGCTGGAGGCGATCGTCCGGGCCGGCGGCGACGGGCTGGCCCTGGAGTGGTTCTCCACCGCCGAGGACCGCTCGCTGTGCCTGCCGGACACCTATGCCTGCACCGGCACCGGACGGTGGTCGTTCATGTGGACCGAGGGGCGCGAGGGCGCCAGGGCAGCCGGTGAGCTGGCCTCGCGGGGGCTGCAGGTCGAGGAGCTGCACGACCGTGACGACGCCTCGGCCATCGAGGAGTTCGGCGCGGCGCACTCCCGTGGCCGCTACCTCGGCTTCCCCGGGTGGGGGTTCGCCACGACGTGGCTCGCGGTCCGCGACAGCGCCGGTCAGACCGTCGCGGTGGGCGGCCTGCACGAGCTCGCCTCCGGCATGCCGCACGTCGCCGGCATGGTCGTCCGCCCCGACGCCCGCGGACGCGGCGTCGGCGGGCTGCTGACCCGCGAGCTCACCGCCCGCGCCGTGGAGGAGGCCGGGGTCTCGACGCTGAGCGTCTTCTCCGACAACGTCGGGGCGGTGGCGCTCTACCAGCGCCTGGGGTATGCCGTCGCCCACCGCTTCCACACCCGCGAGCTCGAGGCAGCCGGCGTCCATCCGCTCGCGTCACGCGACCTACGATGACCGGGTGAGCGAACGGCATACCCCCACGTCGGCGCCCGGACCGGTGGACCCGCCGACGCCGCGGCAGCGCACGGCCGGGAAGGTCGCCGCGGCGCTCGTGGCCGTGGAGGCGGTGGTCGTCGTCGGGTTCGCGGTGTTCTACCTCGTCGAGCTGGCCCTTGGGCAGGGGCAGGACACGCTGGTCGTCATCATGTCGGTGGTGACGATGGTGGTCTTCGTCATCGGCCTGGCCTACACCGCCCTCGGGCTGCTGCGCCGGCACCCCCGCGCGCAGGCGCCGGCCATCGCGTTCAACTTCCTCATGGTGCCGCTGGGCATCGCGCTGCTGCCGCTCGCGGCCTGGTGGGTCGGGGCGGGTGTGCTCGCGCTCGGGGCCGGCGTCGTGGTCGCGACCTTCTCGATGGGCAAGCTCGAGGAGCGCTGACCCCCCGGCGTCTCGGCGTGCGCGGGAACCCCTCCACGGCCCGGGCAGGTCGGCCGGTGACGGGCCCGCCGGTCGGTCGGCACCGGGTCAGGGTGACCTGGTCCGGCGCACCAGCCCCGCGAGCAGGTCGGGCTCGGCCCGGAAGTCGATGCGCTGCACCACGCCGTCCCGGACGGTGAAGTCGAAGGCGACCTGCGGCCTACCGCGCAGGAACCACGCGGCCCCCGGCCGGTCGCCCACGAGCACCGGCAGGGCCGACGCCGCGCCGCCGTCGAACATCCGGGCGACGGCCTCTCTGCCCTCGATGCGGGCGGGGGTGCCCACCGCCACCGCGGCCGCGTCGCCGACCACGAGCGCGTCCGGGGCCAGCAGCTGCAGCAGCCGGGCGAAGTCGCCGTGCCGGGCCGCGGCCAGGAACGCGTCGACGACCACGGCGTCCGCCTGCCGGTCGGGCTCGACCGGCTGCCGCACCTTGCCGCGGGCCCGGGAGGCCAGCTTGCGCGCGGCCGGCGGGGTGCGGTCGAGGATCTGCGCGATGGTGGTGAAGTCGACCCCGAAGGTGTCGTGCAGCACGAAGGCCACCCGCTCGCTCGGCGTCAGCCGGTCCAGCACCACCTGCAGCGCGACGCCGACGGTGTCGGCCAGGACGACCTCGTCCACCGGGTCCGGGGCCGCGCCGGAGCCGCCCCCGTCCACCGCATCCTGCGTCTCCTGCGGGTCGACCGGCTGCGGCACCCGGGCCCGGAGGCGGTCCAGGCACAGCCGCACGGTCACCGTGGTCAGCCAGCCGGGCAGGTTCGCGATGTCGGCGGCGTCCGGGGTGCCGTGCAGCCGCAGCCACGCGGTCTGCACGACGTCCTGCGCCTCGGCGTGGTCGCCCAGGATTTGACCGGCGAGGCGCAGCAGCCGCGGCCGCTCCGCCTCGAAGGCGCTCGTCTGCTCCATGTCGTCACACTTCCACGTCGGGATCCGTCAGGGGAGTGACGATCACGGGGCCGGACCTGTGACCGCACCGAGAGAGGACGAGCGATGAAGACCATGACCTGCCGCCAGCTGGGCGGCCCGTGCGACCACGCGCACCGTGGCGAGGACGCCGACGCGGTGATCGCCGCGCAGGACCAGCACCTCAAGGACGCCGTCGCCGCCGGCGACGCCGCGCACGAGCCGGCGGACGCCGACATGCGCGGCCGGTGGAAGCACCCGGCGAGGTCGCTGGGGTGGTACCGCGACATGAAGAAGCAGTTCGCGGCGCTGCCCGCGGACTGAGGACCCTCACCCCCGTCCGGGAGGCGGGGACGCCACCTGCACGCGGGTGCACCGTCCGCGGTGGACGAGCACGCCGCGTCCGGGCAGCGCGAGGTCGCCGACCGGCACCCCGACGCCGAGCACGGAGCCGTGGGACGCGGTGGTGGGCTGCAGGACCAGCCCGGTGCGGCCGCGCGCGGCGAGCGGCACCAGCCCGCGGAAGGCGCTCGCCGCGGCGTCGACGTCGGCGGCGACGAGCAGGTCGACCCGGTATGCCGTGACCGCCTGCACCAGGGCGTCCTCCACCGGGGTGCCCGCGAGCAGGTGGGCGTCGTCGACGACCACGCAGCCCTCCGGCCCCAGGTCGGCCACGGACCGCTCGAGGTCGGCCCGGTCTGGTGGGTCGCCGGGGTCCACGACCAGGGCCTGGCGCCCGCGGGCCAGCAGCCCGAGCGCGTGCGAGCGGCCCGACCCGGGCGGCCCGAGCACGAGGAACGAGCCGCCGGGCGGGGGCAGCGGGAGAGCCTCGTCACCGCCGGCCGCCCACGCGGCGGGGTGGTCCGCACCGGGCGTCCAGCTGCGGGGGAGCGGGCGGCATACCAGGGGAGGCGGACCCACCGGCGGAGCCGCCACGGCCTCGGCCGAGGGCAGCACGACGTGCGCCTCGACACCGTCGCGCATCCCGACGAGCCGCCCGGGTGGGTGGTCGACGGGCAGCTGGTGGGTGCGGAGCCCGGTCATGAGCAGGTCGGCCGGGTCGTTGAGGCGGTGCGCCCAGGTGTGCGGGAGCACGGAGGCGACCTTGCCGAAGAGGAGGCTGCGGTCGCCGGTGACCAGGCCCACCACCCCGGCGGCCGGGCCCTCGCGCAGGAGGCGCAGGGCGACGTCCTCGGCACGACCCCGCTCGAGGCCGCCGAAGAGGTCGACGAGGCGGTCCCACCCGTCGACCGCCCAGACCACCGGCGTGCGGTCGCCGCCGCCCGCGGCCTGCCGGGAGCGGACCAGCTCGTCGAGGCGGTCCAGCACCCGCAGCCCGTGGGCGAGGTCGTCCGGCTCCACCCAGGCGAGCAGGCCCGGGTGGTGCCGCAGCTCGGTGGCCTCCAACGAACGACCCAGGTCGAGCACCACCACCCAGGCACCACCCGTGCGGGAGAGCACCGAGCGCAGCGTGGTCGAGCGCCCGGAGCGGGCGGCGCCGACGACGGCGAGGTGCTCCCGGGCCGGCCAGTGCAGCGGCTCGCGCCGCTGCCGGGCGGGGAGGTCCAGCAGGGCCCAGGCCTGCGGCGACCCGGGCAGGGTGTCGACCCGCGGCGGGAGGGGGGGATGCCAGACGACGGGCGGTGCCAGGCCCGTCGCCCGTGCGGCGGAGCGGAGCACCTCGGCGACGGCGCCCAGGTCGTCCTCGCTCCGCGTCCGCCCCACCGGTGCCTCGAGCACCCGGCGGGCCGCCCACACGTCGGGGGTCGCGGTCACCTGCCAGGCCTGGGTGGACGAGGGTGCGGGTGGCCCGACCCGAGCCACCTGCACCGCGCGCGGCGGCTCTGCGCCGGTGCGCCACAGCGCCAGGCCGGGGCGTCCCTCGGGGAGCAGCGCGGCGGCCGGGGTCTCGACGACGTCCAGGGAGTCGGTGACGTCACGGACCCGTAGCGCGACGCGAAGATTGACGTTGGCGCGCAGGTCGGGGCCTACCACCCCGGCCGGGCGCTGGGTGGCGAGCACGAGGTGGACCCCCAGGCTGCGCCCGACCGCGGCGAGCCGGACCAGCCCGGTCATCACCTCGGGGACCTCCTCCGCCAGCACCCGGAACTCGTCGATGACGACCACCAGGCGGGGCAGCCCGGGTAGGTGGGCCGCGTCCCTGACGCCCGCCTCGGCCAGCCTGCTCTCCCGGCGGGTCAGCTCGGCCTGCAGCGAGGCCAGCACCCGCGCGGCCAGGTGCGGGTCGAGGTCGGTCACGAGCCCGGTGACGTGCGGCAGCGCGGCACAGTCGCCCAGCGAGGACCCACCCTTGAAGTCCACCAGGAGGAGGGCCAGGTCGGCGGGGGAGGAGCACAGGGCCAGCCCGGTGACCAGGGTCCGGAGCAGCTCGGACTTGCCGGACCCGGTGGTGCCCGCGACCAGGGCGTGCGGCCCGTCGCGAGCCAGGTCGATGGTGACCACCGCGCCCGCGGCGTCGACGCCGAGAGGGACGGCCAGACCTTTCCGTCGCCACCCGGTCTCCGCCTCGGCCGTGGTCGTGGGCCAGGAGGCGATCCCGCCCAGCGGCGGGGCGTCCCCGGGCAGCGCCGGACCCTCGTCGGCCTCCCGCGTGGCCGAGCGACCGACCAGCGGGGCGAGCGCCCGCGCCAGGCTGCGGGCCCGTGCCAGCCCGAGCGTCGTCGGTCGGAAGGCCACGTCCGGTCGGCCGGGCACCTGCAGGACGGCAGCGGCGGGCCCGTGCACCTGCACCCGGGTCGTCCCCGGCGGGGCCTGCGACAGGTCGTCGACGAGCAGCAGGTCACGACCCCACGCCACCGCCGTGCCCTCGACCACGCCCCCGGAGGTGTCCGTGTGCGGCAGCCAGGCGAGCAGGTCCCAGTCGGGCCCCGGCGGCCGGTCGGGGTCCACGGAAAGGGTCCAGACGCCGGGCGGGTATGCCGTGGCGAGCTGCAGCAGGACGGCACGTGCCAGCCCCTCCCGGGTCGTGCGGTCGCCGGCGATCACGAGGGGGCCGTCGAGGGCGAGCGGGAGCGGGGCCGCCTCGTGCCCCAGGACCTCTCCCTCGAGGAGGATCTCCGAGTCGCACGCGTGCTCACCCAGGGTGACCGACAACGGTTCGGTGGCGCACTGCCACAGGGCGAGGGAAGGGTGCGGGCCGAGGCTGGTCACGACACCGACGAGCCCGGGGTGTCGCCGTCGCAGCAGGTCGAGCTCACGCCGGAGGCATACCCGTGCCGCGGCCCGGTGGGCGGCGCGGGCCTCGGCGGTCGCCTCCACACCCTCCTCGAACTCGAGCCGGGCCGCGCGCCGGTCCCCGAGGTGGTGGCCGAGGACCATGGCCGGTCCGAGCAGACCGAAGAGCAGCAACCAGGGCATCCGCAGCACCACGGCGACCGCCAGGGCCACGACCAGCGGCAACGTCCAGGTCCAGGCGCTCGGGGCGCGTACCCGTCGTCGCTCGGGCGCCGGGGGAGTCGAGAGCTCGTGCGGCTCGACCACGCTCGTCGGCCTGGGCCAGGGGACGATCTCACGGCGGCCGGCGGTCAGCACCTGTCGGGCCGGGGCCGGTGGCCGGGGCACGAGCACCACACCCGAGCCGCCGATGACGAGCCGGTCACCGGGAGACCACCGGGCCTCTGCGGGATGGCGCCCGCTCTCCCAGGCCATCCCGTTGGTGGACCCGAGGTCCTCGACGCGGACGCCGTCACGGTCCTGACGGACCCGGACGTGCCGCCGCGACAGCCCCGGGTCGGCGATGGTGAGGTCGCACCGCGGGTCCCGGCCCAGGGTGACCCATCGGCCGGGCGGCAGCGCGACCGAGCCACCGGCGTCCGGTCCGGTCGCCACGACGAGCCGGGGGAGGCCGGTGCTGTCCTGCGCCGGGTGCGCCGTCGACGTGGCCGAGAGCTCGGCGCCGTGGACCAGCGCCGTGCGGCCTCCACCAGCGTCGGTCACGTCGGCAGGCGCTGCCCCCGTCCGGAGGTGCAGGATCAGCTCTTCGACGGTGCTGCCGTCCGGTGCCTCGACCGCGAGATGCTCGACCTGCCCGCCCCTCGGACGGGTGACGATGACTCTCATGAGGCCCATGGTGCGGGGGTGGAGTCCTGCGTCTCCGCGCTTGTCCACAACCTGTGAACAAGAGGTTCCGCTGTCGTGAGGAACGTCATACAGTGAGGCCGCAGAGGGCGTCGGCGCCTCGCTCAGGCCCGACGTGCGAGGTCGGACGAGCAGGGCGCGGGCTGCCGGGCGGGCACCGCTGCGCCGGTGACAGGGGTGCAGGGGCATGTCGGCGACAGCGCTGCAGCTGCTCGAGGACGACGTCCGCAAGCTCATCCGCCGGCGGCGGCTGGACCCGGCACGGGACGACGACGCCGTGCGCGACCTCATCGGCGAGGTCCTGGACGACTACGACGACCGCTCGCTCGTGGGTGGGCTGGTGCCGCTGGCCGACCGCAAGGAGGCGCACCGGGCGCTGCTGGAGTCGGTGGCCGGTTTCGGCCCCCTGCAGCCCTACCTCGACGACCCGTCCGTCGAGGAGATCTGGATCAACGAGCCCAGCAAGATCTTCGTCGCACGCCACGGACGGTCCGAGCTGACGCCGACCCTGCTGACCGAGCAGCAGGTCCACGACCTGGTCGAACGGATGCTGCGCAGCTCCGGTCGCCGGGTCGACCTCAGCAGCCCCTTCGTGGACGCGAGCCTGCCCGACGGCAGTCGGCTGCACGTGGCGATCCCCGACATCACGCGCCGCCACTGGGCGGTCAACATCCGCAAGTTCGTCGTCGCCGCCGACGAGCTGTCCGACCTGGTGCGGCTGGGGACGCTCACCGAGCAGGCCGCCAGGTTCCTCGAGGCGGCGGTGGCCTCCGGCCTCAACGTGCTGGTGGCGGGAGGGACGCAAGCAGGCAAGACCACGATGCTCAACTGCCTCACGGCGGCCATCCCGGCCGGCGAACGCGTCGTGACGTGCGAGGAGGTCTTCGAGCTCAAGGTCAACCTGCGCGACGTCGCCGCCCTGCAGTGCCGGCAGCCCAGCCTGGAGGGCACCGGGGAGATCCCGCTGCGACGCCTGGTCAAGGAGGCCCTGCGGATGCGGCCGGGGCGGATCATCGTCGGCGAGGTGCGGCAGGAGGAGAGTCTCGACCTGCTCATCGCGCTCAACAGCGGGCTGCCGGGCATGTGCACCATCCACGCCAACTCCGCGCGCGAGGCCGTCACCAAGATGTGCACCTTGCCCCTCCTGGCGGGGTCCAACGTCAGCAGCAGCTTCGTCGTGCCGACGGTGGCGAGCTCGGTGGATCTCGTCGTGCACCTCGCCCTGGAGGTGCAGGGCACCCGCAGGGTGCGCGAGATCGTGGCGCTCCCCGGTCGCACCGAGGGCGAGGTCGTCGAGATCGCCGACCTCTTCGTGCGGTCGGGGCAGGACCTGGTCCGCGCCGACGGCTTCCCTCCGCACGTGGACCGCTTCGCCCGGGCCGGCTTCGATCTCGGTGCGCTGCTGGGACTTGCATCATGATGCAGGGTGCCGGGTGGGGTCTGCTCATGGGTCTGGGGCTGGCCAGCATCTGGTGGTCGTTCTGGCCCCGACCCGCGCGGGTCGGCACGCGCGCGGGGGCGCGGCGGCTGGACCGTCTCCAGGACCAGATCGTGCTCGCCGGGGTCCGTGGCCTCGGGGCCCGTACCCTGCTGGTCCTGTGCGCGACGGCCGGCCTGCTCGTGCTCCTGCTCATGTATGCCGTGACCCGGGTGTGGACGGTCAGCGTGTGCTTCTCGGTCATGGCGACCTGGCTGCCGGTCGCCGTGGTCGCGACCCGCGCCCGCCGGCGCCGGACCCGGCTGCGGACGGTATGGCCGGACGCCGTGGACCACGTGCAGTCCGCGGTCCGGGCCGGCCTGGCCCTGCCCGAGGCGCTGGTGCAGCTCGCGGACCGAGGGCCGGAGGAGCTGCGACCAGCCTTCGAGGAGTTCGCCCACGACTACCGCGCCACCGGTCGCTTCTCCGAGAGCCTCGACCTCCTCAAGGAACGCATGGCCGACCCGGTGGCCGACCGGCTCATCGAGGCGTTGCGCATCGCCCGCGACGTCGGGGGCACCGACCTGGGTCGGGTGCTGCGCACGTTGTCCTCGTTCCTGCGCGACGACGCCCGCGCCCGGGCCGAGCTGGAGGCGCGCCAGTCCTGGACCGTCAACGCCGCCCGCCTGGCGATGGCGGCTCCCTGGGCTGTGCTGCTCCTGCTCGCGACGAGAGGGAGCACCCTGCAGGCCTACGGCACGCCCGCCGGGGCCCTGGTGCTGGCGATCGGGGCCGGTCTCACCCTCGTCGCCTACCGGCTGATGGTCGCGATCGGTCGGTTGCCCGAGGAGAGCCGGGTGCTGCGGTGAACGCGACGTGGTGGGGAGCGGTCCTGGGGCTGATGCTCTCGTGCGGGCTGCTCCTCACCTGGGCCGGGCTCCCGGTCGCCCGCCGGGTGCGGCTGGCCGACCGGATCGAGCCCTACCTCGACCGCCCCCCACGCCAGTCCCGGCTGCTCGCGCTGGACGACACCCGGCCGTGGCGGGCGGGCGAGCTGTTCGCGCCCGTGGCGGCGCGCGCCGCCCACCTCCTCGACCGCATGCTCGGCGGAGAGGAGTCGGTCCGGACCCGCCTGCACCGGGCCGGCCTGACGGGGGACGTCGAGGCTTTCCGGGTCCAGCAGGTGGTGTGGGGCGTGCTGTGCGCGGCGCTGGCCGTGGTCCTGGGGGCGTTGCTGTGGTTCACCCGGGGCACCAGCGCCGGGGTCGTGCTGCTCCTCGTCGGCTGCGCCTTCCTCGCCGGCGTCATGCTCCGTGATCATCTGCTCAGCCGGGCGGCGGCTCGCCGCGAACGGCAGATCATGGCCGAGTTCCCGGCCGTCGCCGAGCTGCTGGCCCTGTCGGTGACCGCGGGGGAGGGCACGGCACAGGCGCTGGAGCGGGTGGCCCGGCTGTCGCGCGGCGAGCTGGCCGCCGAGCTGGACCTCTGTCTCGCGCAGGCGCGGACCGGCGCCAGCCTGCCGGAGGCGCTGCACGGGCTGAGCCGGAGGACCGGGATCGGTCCGATCATCCGCTTCGTCGACGGTCTGGTCGTGGCCCTGCAGCGCGGCACCCCGCTCGGCGAGGTGCTCCGGGCCCAGGCGGCGGACGCCCGCGAGGCCTCGCGCCAGGAGCTCATCGAGGAGGGCGGCCGGCGGGAGATCAGCATGATGGTCCCGGTCGTCTTCCTCATCCTGCCCGTGACGGTGCTGTTCGCCGTCTTCCCAGGCGCGACCATGCTGCGCCTGGCGATGTGAAGTCCGCTCACCAAGGAGAGTCCGATGATCCGACGTTTCGTGACAACGTCAGCCGCGTTCGGCGAGCGTACGCGCCGATGGACCGAGGAGCCCGAGCGCGGCGACGTGCCCGGATGGGTCCTCATCACCATCATGACAGCGGGGCTGGTGGCGGCCCTGTGGCTCGTCGCGGAGCCCCTGCTGACCGGGCTGTTCTCCAACGCGGTCAGCGCCGTCACCGGACCGTGAGATGCCCGGCGGCTCGACCGAGAGGGGAGCGGCCGCCGCCGAGTTCGCCATGCTGGCGGGCCTGGTCAGCGTCCTCATGCTGGCCGTGGTGCAGCTGGCGTTCGGGCTGCACCTGCACAACACGGCCACGGCTCACGTCGTCGAGGGTGCGAGGGCAGGTGCGCGGGCTGACGCCACGCCCGCTGACGGCGCCCGGCGGGCTCAGGAGCTGCTGTCCTCGAGCCTGACCGGCGGCGGCCCCGGCGTGACGGTCTCGGCCAGGCGGACAGTCCTCGACGGGGTCGAGGTCGTGGAGGTCACGGCGACCATGCCGCTGCCCATCGTCGGCCCGCTGGGACCGGGCGAGTCCATGACGGTGGTCGGCCACGCCTACGCGGAGGACCAGTGAGCGAGCCCGGCGACCGTGGGTCGATGACCGTGGAGGTCGCCTTCCTCCTCGTCCTGCTCGTCGTCCCTCTCTTCTACCTCGTCGGCACGGTCGGTCGGCTGCAGGCCGGGGCGTATGCCGTGACCGCCGCCGCGCGGGAGGCCGGCCGGGCGTTCGTGACGGCCGACGACGCGGCGAGTGCCTCGGCCCGGGCGCAGGTGGCGGCCGGGCTCGTGTACCGCGCGCACGGCTTCGGGCAGGAAGCGGGCGCGGTGCAGCTGACCTGCGGCGAGGGTGGGTGCCTCGCCGCAGGTGGCAGCGTCCAGGTCGACTCGCAGGTGACCGTCGAGCTGCCGCTGGTGCCCGACTTCATGCGCGACCGGCTGCCGACCTCGGTCACGCTCACCGCCAGTCATCTCGAACCGGTCGACGAGTTCCGCGCGGGCCCACCATGACCCCGCCCGCGATCGAGCGACTGGTCCGGCACCCCCGGCTGCGGCGACCGGTCCCAGGCCACCGGTTGCGGCGACCGGTCCGACGCACCCGGCCGCGGGAACCGAGACGACGCACCCGGCTGCGGCGACCGTGCTGGCGTCTTTCTCGGCCGGCCACGCCTGCCTGGGACCGCGGGCAGATGAGCATCCTGCTCATCGGCATGGTGGCGATCACCCTGACGGTGGTCATCGGTGTCGTCGGCGTCACCTCGGTCCAGCTCAGCCGGATCCAGCTGCTGGACGCTGCCGACGCCGCGGCCCTCGACGCGAGCGACGCGCTGGCGGAGGCCCAGGTCTATGCGGCCGGGCTGGGCTCGGGCCCCCCGCTCACCAACTCGACCGTGGTCGAGGCTGCAGCCCGCCACCTCGACGGACGGCGCCTGCCCTCCCGCGTCTCGTCCTGGGCCGTCGGGTCGGGCACGGGAACTCCCGACGGCCGCACGGCCGTGGTCACCATCACGGGGCAGGCCGACGTCCCTGTCGTCAGCCCGGTGCTGGGTGCCTTCGGTGGGGGAGTGTCGATCACCGTGACGTCGACGGCCCGGTCGGACGTCGACCCCTGACCCACAGGCCGCAGGCCCTCGCCCACCGCCCACCCCCGCGGGCCTGGGGCCAGGGCCAGGCATGGCGCCAACGGCCTCGCGCACTGGGCCACGCGCCGACGGGCACGGGCCGCCGGGCACGGGCCGCGGCCGCGATCTATCAGCCACGCTGCCGGGCAGGGGCCGCCGGCCACGAGCTTCCGGGCACGAGCTTCCGGGCACGCGCCGTCGGCCGACGACCGCGAACCACGGGTGACCGGTCACCGTCCTCGCGCCCCGCCAGTCCAACCAGAGGTGAGCGGACGGCATACCTCTTGAGCGGGGTGCACTGCGGGCCTGGAAGCATGACGGTATGCGCGACATCACCCAGGAGACCTTCGATGCGGTCCTGTTCGACAACGACGGCACCCTCACCGACTCCCGCGGCCCGGTGGAGCGCTCGTGGCGTTCCTGGGCGGCCGACCACGGTGTCGACTTCGCGCGGTTCGGCAACTTCCACGGGGTGACCAGCCGGGGAATCGTCGAGATGGTCGCGCCCCACCTGGACGCGGACGCCGCGACCGCCGACATCGACCGGCGCGAGCTGGAGGACCTCGACGGCATCGTGGCCCTCCCCGGTGCGGTCGACGCGCTCGCCGCTGTCGGCTCGCGCGCGGCCATCGTCACCTCCGCGGGCCGCGAGCTCGCCGTGCTGCGGATCGACGCCGCTGGCCTGGCCGCCCCGGCGGTCGTGGTCACCGCCGACGACATCACCCGCGGCAAGCCCGACCCCGAGCCCTTCCTCATCGGTGCCCGGCGGCTCGACGCGGACCCGGCGCGCTGTCTCGTGGTCGAGGACGCCTTCGCCGGGCTGGAGTCGGGACGGGCGGCCGGCGCAGCGACCCTCGCGGTCCTCACCACGCATACCCGGGAGGAGCTGGAGGGGCAGGCCGACCTGGTCGTGGGCTCGCTCGCGGACGTCCGGCTGGAGGTCACCGACGACGGGGTCCGGGTGAGACTGCGGGACAGCTGACGGCTTCGGCTGCGTGCGGTGGTGGCCCTCTGAGGGCCACGACTGCACACGGTGGGTCGAGGTCTGCCGGTGGGGTGGGCTGGGTGTGCGCGGTGGTGGCCCTCTGAGGGCCACGACTGCACACGGTGGGCCGGGGTGTACCGGTGGCTGGGCTGCAGGCGGTGCTGCGGCACGTCTGCGGGGACGGCCCACGCGGCGGAGAGGCGTGCAGTGAGGGGCTGTGGCCCAGCCGCGGGCTGGCTGTGCGCGGTGGTGGCCCTCTGAGGGCCACGACTGCACACGGTGGGGGACGTCCTGGTGCTGGTGGGGCGGCGGTGCCACGTGGTGCGCGGCTCCGGCCCGCGGTGCGCCAACGCCAGGTGAAGAGGCCCGTCGCCTCAGGGTCGCGCCTCGGCGCAAGGACGCCACGCGTTGACCTGCAGGGATCCGGTCGAGCCTGACAAGGGGTAGCAACCTACGTTACCGTAACCTACGCAAGCGAAACCTACGTCTGCGTAGGTTGCTCCCCGACCAGAGAGGTGTCACCTCGCATGGCCGCACCCACCGCCCAGCCCATCCACCTGCCCACCCACACCGACCGTCCCCGGCCCACGATCATCCAGGGCGGCATGGGGGTGGCCGTCTCCGGTTGGAGACTGGCCCGGCAGGTGGCGCGCACCGGGCAGCTCGGTGTGGTCTCCGGCACGGCCATGGACGCGGTGCTCAGCCGGGTCCTGCAGGACGGCGACCCGGGCGGGCACTACCGCCGGGCGCTGGCCGCCTTCCCCGGCCAGGACATGGCGCAGCGGGTGCTGGACAAGTACTTCATCGACGGCGGCAAGGCCGCGGGCACGCCCTACAAGCCCATCCCCAAGCTGACCCTGGAGACGGCCCGCGCCGGGCAGGAGCTGGGGGTCGTCGGCAACTTCGCCGAGGTGTGGCTGGCCAAGGAGGACCTGGCCCAGCACTCCACCGAGGGCGCCGTCGGCATCAACTGCCTCGAGAAGGTCCAGATGGCCAACCCCACGGCGATCCTGGGCGCCATGATCGCCGGGGTCGACTACGTGCTCATGGGCGCCGGCATCCCGCGGGAGATCCCGCAGCTGCTGCGCTCGCTGGCCCAGGGGGAGCCGGGCAGCATCTCGGCCGACGTCGCCGGCGGGTCGATCCGCCGCCACGTCACCGTGGACCCGGCCGACCTGCTCGGCGAGGACCTGCCGGCGCTGACCAAGCCCGACTTCCTGGCGATCATCTCGGTCGACCAGCTCGCCAACTACCTGCACCGCGACCCGGAGATCCGCCCCGACGGCTTCGTCGTCGAGCGCCCCCCGGCCGGTGGCCACTCCGCCCCGCCGCGCGGCAAGATGCAGCTCGACGAGGCCGGCGAGCCCGTCTACGGCGACCGTGACGAGGCCAACCTCGCCAAGATGACCCAGATCGGGCTGCCGTTCTGGATGGCCGGCGCCTACTCGACGCCGGACAAGGTCGCCGAGGCCCTCGAGGCCGGTGCCGTCGGGGTGCAGGTCGGCACCCTCTTCGCCCTGTCGAAGGACTCCGGCCTCGCCGACGGGCCCCGTGGGCAGCTGCTCGGTCAGCTGCGCACCGGCGAGCTGTCCGTCCGCAACGACCCGCGCGCCAGCCCGACCGGCTTCCCGTTCAAGGTCGCGACCCTGGAGGGCACCGCCAGCCAGGTCGAGGTCTACGAGGCGCGCCCGCGCCTGTGCGACCTGTCCTACCTGCGCCAGCCCTACGAGCGCGAGGACGGCGAGGTCGGCTACCGCTGCGCGTCCGAGCCGGTCCACATGTACCTCAAGAAGGGCGGCGACGAGGCCGACACCGTGGGGCGCAAGTGCCTGTGCAACGGGCTCATGGCCAACATCGGCCTGGGGCAGGAGCGCAAGGACGGGTATGCCGAGGACACCCTCGTCACGCTCGGCCAGGACCTGGCCGGCGCCACCACGCTCATCGAGCGGCACCCCGAGGGCTGGACCGCGGTCCAGGCGCTGGACTACCTGCAGGAGCAGGTGCCCGCGCAGCACCAGACGGCGGCGCAGGAGCTGCGGCACACCGCCTGACGCGCGTCCTGCGTCGGCCCCTGCGAGGCTGGTGCTTATGATCAGGGCACCGCACTGCCGCGTCGGCCCGTAGTCAGGGGGGTCGCTTCCGGGCGTGCACGTCCGGAAGGGGTCCACGATGACCGCCATGAGCAGCAGCATGCAGGCAGACCGGTCGCGCGAGGAGCGCAAGGTCCTCGCCGGCACGCTGGTCGGCACCACCATCGAGTGGTACGACTTCTTCATCTACGCGCAGGCCGCCGCGCTCGTCCTCGGCCAGCTGTTCTTCGCCCCCATGGGGGAGGGTGGGGCCCAGCTCGCCGCGTGGGCCTCGCTTGGCATCAGCTTCCTGGTGCGCCCGCTCGGTGCTGTCGTCGCCGGGCACCTCGGTGACCGGTTCGGGCGCAAGGTCGTGCTCGTCTTCACCCTCGTCGGGATGGGTGGAGCCACGGCCATCATCGGTCTGCTCCCGACCTACGCGCAGATCGGTGTCGCGGCACCCGTCCTGCTCATCCTCATGCGGCTGCTGCAGGGCTTCTCGGCCGGTGGTGAGTGGGGCGGGGCCGCCCTCATGTCGGTCGAGCACGCCCCGAAGGGTCGGCGCGGGCTTTTCGGCGCCTACCCGCAGATCGGGGTGCCGATCGGCATGATCCTGGCCACGTTGTTCATGTTCGGGCTGAGCACCGTCATGACCGACGAGCAGTTCCTCGCGTGGGGCTGGCGCATCCCCTTCCTCTTCTCGATCCTGCTCATCGGGGTGGGCTACTGGATCCGCCGGGCCGTCGAGGAGTCGCCGGTCTTCGCCGAGATGGCGCGGCTGCGGCAGGAGGAGTCGGCCCCGCT
This sequence comes from Serinicoccus sediminis, assembly GCF_004153545.1. GTDB lineage: Bacteria > Actinomycetota > Actinomycetes > Actinomycetales > Dermatophilaceae > Ornithinicoccus > Ornithinicoccus sediminis_A. Next base: position 197,021 of record NZ_SDVA01000007.1, read on the forward strand.
CGGCGAGCTGTTCCGCCACCACCGCAAGAACGTCCTGCTCGCGGCGCTCATCTTCGCCGCCAACAACGCCGCCGGCTATCTCGTCATCGCCTACTTCAACGGCTACGGCGTCAACGCGCTCGGCATGGAGCGCACCGAGACGCTCATCGCCTCGCTCATCGGCGGCGTCGGGTGGCTGGTCTTCACGCTCTACGGCGGCCACATCTCCGACCGCATCGGCCGTGTCCTGACCTTCCAGATCGGCTACGGCATCATCATCCTGTGGGCGATCCCCATGTGGTTCCTGCTCGACACCGCCTCGTTGCCGCTGTTCACGCTGGCCATCCTCGTGCTGACGCTCGGGCTCGGACCGTCCTACGGCCCGCAGTCGGCGCTCTACGCCGAGATGTTCCCGGCCCGGGTGCGCTACTCCGGCGTCTCCATCGGGTATGCCCTCGGCTCGATCATCGGCGGTGCCTTCGCCCCGCTCATCGCCGAGCTGCTGCTGCAGCGCACCGGGCAGTCCTGGAGCATCGGGGTCTACATCGCGGTGCTGGCGGTCATCTCCTTCGCCGCGGTCTCGATGGTGCCGAAGTCCCTCCAGGACTCCGACCTGCACCTGGAGGAGCGGGCCCGCAGCTGACCCGGTCACCCGGCATACCTCGTCGGTCACCGGGAGAGGCGGTCGCCGCCTGTCCGCGTGCCGCCCTACGGTGCTGCTCATGAGCGAGATCACCATCGACGACGCGGGGCGCCCCGAGCCTCCGCTGGCGGCCGGGGAGGCCGCGACCCTGGCCGGCTTCCTCGACTACCAGCGGGCCACGCTGGAGTGGAAGACCCGCGACGTGGAGGCCGGTGGGCTGCGCCTCAGCCTGCCCGGGCACCCGAGCCGGATGACCCTCGGCGGCCTGCTCAAGCACCTGGCGTGGGTGGAGGACCACTGGTTCACCCAGGTGCTCTCGCGCTCGTCCATGCCCGCCCCGTGGGTCGACGTGGACTGGTCGGCCGACCAGGACTGGGAGTGGTTCAGCGCCGCCGGTGACGACCCCGAGGTGCTGCGGGAGCTCTGGGCGGGCTCGGTGGAGCGGTCGCGGGCCGTGCTCGCCGAGGCGCTGCGGGCCGACGTGCCGGACCCGCTGGGCCGGACCCACCCGGCCTGGGGCGGGCAGGCCCAGGTCTCGGTGCGGTGGGTGCTGACCCACATGGTCGAGGAGTACGCACGGCACAACGGCCACGCCGACGTGCTGCGCGAGCTGGTCGACGGGCAGACGGGGGAGTAGCCGCCCGCCGCGGGTCCGGAGCGAACGCCGCGCTGGCGTAGGCTGGTGGATCGTGGCAGTCGACTTCGAGACCGAGATCAAGCAGCTCCGCACGACCATGGCGTCCGTGCGGGAGGTGACCGACCTCGAGCGCCTGGGTGCCCAGATCGCCGACCTCGAGGCCGAGGCCAGCGCGCCCGACCTGTGGGACGACGTCGAGCGGGCGCAGAAGCTCACCTCCACGCTCTCCCGGGCCAAGGCCGAGCACGACAAGGTCACCGGGATGGACGCGCGGATCGACGACCTGGAGGCTCTCGTCGAGCTCGGTCGCGAGGAGAACGACACCGAGACGATGCAGGAGGCGGAGAAGGAGCTCGCCGGGCTGCGCAAGGCGGTCCAGCTGCTGGAGGTCCGCACCCTGCTCAACGGGGAGTACGACGTGCGCGAGGCCGTCGTCACCATCCGCTCCGGCGCCGGTGGCGTGGATGCTGCCGACTTCGCCGAGATGCTGCTGCGGATGTACCTCCGCTGGGCCGAGCGGCACGACTACCCGACCGCTGTCCTCGACACGTCCTACGCCGAGGAGGCCGGGCTGAAGTCGGCCACCTTCGAGGTCAAGGTCCCGTATGCCTTCGGCACCCTCGCGGTGGAGGCGGGCACGCACCGCCTGGTCCGGATCAGCCCCTTCGACAACCAGGGCCGTCGGCAGACCAGCTTCGCCGCGGTCGAGGTCGTGCCCCTCATCGAGAGCACCGACACGATCGAGATCCCGGAGTCCGACCTCAAGATCGACGTCTTCCGCTCCAGCGGTCCCGGTGGCCAGTCGGTCAACACCACCGACTCCGCCGTCCGGATGACCCACCTGCCCACCGGCACGGTCGTCTCGATGCAGAACGAGAAGAGCCAGATCCAGAACCGCGCCGCCGCGCTGCGGGTGCTCCAGTCGAGGCTGCTGCTGTTGAAGAAGGCCGAGGAGGACGCCGCGCGCAAGGAGATGGCCGGCGACGTCAAGGCCTCGTGGGGCGACCAGATGCGCTCCTACGTCCTGCACCCCTACCAGATGGTCAAGGACCTGCGGACCGGCCACGAGGTCGGCTCCACCGCCGCGGTGCTCGACGGCGACATCGACGACTTCATCGACGCCGGGATCCGCTGGAAGCGCTCCGCCGACCGCGAGAACGCCTGAGCGGCAGCGGTCTGCGCGCACGGGACGGGCGGCATACCTCGCGCTGAGGTATGCCGCCCGCTCACGTCAGGGCGCGGTGCGCCGGGTCAGTTCCTGCCCTTGCCCTTGCCCTTGCCTCGGTTGCCGGTGTCCAGGCCGACCAGGACGGGGTCGTGGTCGGAGCTGGCGAACTGGTCGTCGCTGTGGAAGTCCACGACGTTGTAGTTGCGCCGGCTGTACTGGAAGGCGATCGACTCGTCGGCGTTGATGTCCCACACGCCGGCGCCGGTGACCAGGCGCTGGGCCTGCTCGTTGGCGAAGACGTGGTCGAGCGAGCCGAGCCGGCCGCTGAACTGGTAGGTCATCGACTCGGGCTCGTAGGCCCGCGCCAGGTTGGTGTAGCCGGCCTCCTCGATGATGCGGACCGGGTCCTCCCGGCTGTAGGCGTTGAAGTCACCCATGAGGAAGACCGCCTCGTCGTCGAAGAGCTCCTCGGTCCACGCGGTGAGGGCCTCCGCCTGGGCGATGCGCGAGGGGTTGGCGTTGCCCTGGCCGGTGCCGTCGTCCTCGCCGGAGCCCTTGGACTTGAAGTGGTTGGCCACGGCCACGAACGGCTTGCCCGTGCCCTTCGCCTTGAACTTCTGCGCCAGCGGGTAGCGGGCGTTGGCGAAGGCGTCGTCCAGCTGGATGAGCGACGGGCCGAGCAGCTGCACCTCCTGCGGGTCGTAGATGAAGGCGGTGCGGATGACGTCCTCGTTCGGCGGCGTGACCGTCGGCGACGGGGCGTAGGCCCAGCGCTCCTCGCCGGCGTCGGCGTTGAGCGCCGCCACCAGGTCGGCCAGCGCCTGGTCACGCGGGTGGTCGATGTAGGACAGGGCCGCGGAGTTCTCGATCTCCATGAGCGCCAGGACCTCGGCGTCGGTGCCGTTGATGGCGGTCACCAGCTTGGCCTGCTGGTCGGCGAAGGCCTGCTCGGACCAGGCGCCGCGGACCTCGCAGAAGTCGGTGCCCACGGGGTTGCCGAAGCGGTCCGCGTAGTAGTCGCAGCCCTCCTCGTCCTGGCCCAGGTCGGAGAAGTAGTTGAGGACGTTGAACGCGCCGATCTGGATGTTGCCGCCCACCTCGGGCGCGTCGTACTCCCGGTCGTTCTCGCTGCTGATCGGGTCGACCGGGCTCTCCGAGCCGACCACCTGGGCCACCGGCTGGTAGTTCCACTGGAAGCGGTAGTCGAGGATGACCGGCTGCTCGAAGGTGACCTGCGAGCCGGTGCGGTGCGGCTCCTGCGCCGACAGGTAGGGCAGCGGGGAGTCCTGGGCCGTGCTGTTGCGCAGGTAGTCCCAGCTCGAGCCGTCGTCCAGGGTGATGTACTTCTCCCGGTTGGCGGCCTCGTAGGCGTCGGCCTCCGGTCCGGGCAGCACCTGGTCGGTCGCCTGGTAGAGCGGCTCGTCACCGATCGCCAGACCCAGCTGGCCGTACTGGTTCAGCTGGTAGTTGTTGGTGATGGTGTAGGTCCCCTCGGGCTGCACCAGCATGCCCTCGTAGACCTCCTTCTCCGCGTCCGTCACCGGCAGCGTCGCCAGCGCGGTCGGGACGACCGCCTCGCAGCCGTCTACGACGGTGGCGAAGCCACCGGAGATCTCGGTCAGGCCGTTGTACTCGACGACCTCGGTGCCCTCGACCTCGACGCAGTCGCCGACCTCCAGGTTGTCGGCCGCCCAGGAGCTGTAGAGGAACACGCCGTCGGACGCGTCACCCGGTGCCTTGGCCGTGCCGCCGGTGCCCGGGGTCTGCAGGTAGACCCCGTTGAACCCGCCGGTGGGGTAGGCCGCGGTCACGACACCGGTGGTGTTGACCACCTGGCCCTGGAGGGGGGAGGCGGAGCCGGTGCCCTGGATCTGCGCGATCGTCGCGTCGACGGGCTCCGGGTCGGGCTCGGGCTCGGGGTCCGTGCCGCCACCGCTGCCGGTCGGCGTCGGCTCGCCACGGGTGAAGTCGGCGGCGTTGTCGTCGGTGTCCGCGGCGTCGGTCCGGCTGGCCGAGGTGGTGTTCGACAGGCCGGGCGCGGCGGCGCTGCCCTCGTAGCGGGACGCGGAGCCGTAGCCGACCAGGTCGACGACGGTGCCGTCGAGGGTGAGCTCGACGATGCCGTTGGAGCCGGACATGGAGGCGCCGCACTCGGCGTCCGGGCCCGGCAGCGGGGTGGTGCCGCCGGAGCCGGCGCTCTGCTGGACGAGGAAGTGCGTGCCCGGGGCGACGGTGCCGGTGAGGTCGCAGCTGTTGCCGAGGTTGCCGGAGGAGGAGTAGTAGGCGACGGCATACCCGTCGAGGTCCACGGGGGAGTCCGTGGAGTTGAAGAGCTCGACGAAGTCGTGGGTGTAGACGGCGCCGCTGTTGCCGCCGCCGCCGTAGACCTCGTTGACGACGAGGCCCGGTCCGGCGGCCTGGACGGCGGGGGAGAGGGCGACGAGGCCGGTGACGGCCACGGCGGCCGTCGAGACGGCGGCCACGGCACGCCTGGGGACGTTCTGCATGTGGTGCACTCCAATGGGCTGGGACAGGTGGGTATGCCGCCCGTGACGGCCCCTTGACGGTAGCCCGTAGGTGCGACAGACGCGTGCCGATCCGCACGGCACGGCGCAGTTGTCACCCAGAGTTCGCCGCAGATCACCCGATCCGGGAGGCTCGGCGTGGGAGAGCGTGCCCGGGGAGCACGTCGGCTAGCGTGTCTCGCGGCCGAAACTCCTCACCCACACGCCACACACGTCCCGCACACACCACTGGAGTCCTGCCCGGATGATCACCATGGACCGCGTCAGCCTGCGCTACGCCAAGGCTGACCCCTGGGCGCTGGACGAGGTCGACCTCGACGTGCGGCGCGGCGAGTTCTGCTTCGTCGTCGGGGAGTCCGGGTCGGGCAAGTCGTCGCTGCTGCGCATGGTCATCCTGGAGCAGCGGCCCACCCGCGGCCGGGTCCTCGTCGCCGGGCACGACCTCGGCGAGCTGGCCCCGCGGCGGGTTCACCTGCTGCGTCGCCAGATCGGCACCGTCTTCCAGGACTTCCGGCTGCTGTCCGGCAAGACGGTGCACCAGAACGTCGCCTACGTCCTGCAGGTGCTCGGCGCGGGTCGGCACGAGATCCGGCAGCGGGTGCCGGAGACCCTCGACCTCGTCGGGCTGCAGGGCAAGGGCAAGAGGCTCCCGCACGAGCTGTCCGGCGGGGAGCAGCAGCGCGTCGCGATCGCCCGCGCGATGGTCAACAAGCCGCCGATCCTGCTGGCCGACGAACCCACCGGCAACCTCGACCCCGACACCAGCGAAGAGATCGTGGCGATCCTGGACCGGATCAACCGGGCCGGCACCACGGTGGTCATGGCCACCCACGACACGACGATCGTCGACCACTTCCGCAAGCGGGTGGTCCAGCTCCAGGACGGGCGGGTCGTCCGCGACCAGGCCGAGGGCGGCTACCGCCAGGTGGTGGCGACGTGAGGCCGGGCTTCCTCCTCGGCGAGGTGGGCAACGGCCTGCGCCGCAACTTCTCCATGTTCGTCTCCGTCGTGCTGGTGACGATGGTCTCGCTCTTCTTCCTCGGGGTGGGCCTGCTGGCCCAGGCGCAGGTGAACACCGCCAAGGGCGAGTGGTACGACCGGGTCCAGGTGTCGATCTTCCTGTGCACCCCCGACTCGACCGACGCGCCCGGGTGCGCTTCCGGTGCCGTGACGGCCGAGCAGCGCGACCAGATCGAGAGCGACCTGCAGGGGCTGGACCCCCTGGTCACCGAGTACTTCTACGAGTCGAACGCCCAGGCCTACGAGCGGTTCACCGAGCAGTTCCGCAACTCCTCGGCCCTGGAGTCGGTGCCGCAGGAGTCCATCCCCGCCTCGTTCCGGGTCAACCTGTCCGACCCGGCGAAGTACGACGTCATCCGCGCCGCGTTCGAGCAGGCGCCCGGCGTCGACAGCGTCGAGGACCAGCGCGAGGTGGTCGACAAGCTCTTCGCCTTCCTCGGCGCGCTCAGCTGGGGGGCGCTCGCGCTCGCCGTGGCCATGGTCGTCTGCGCGGTCCTGCTCATCTCCACGACTATCCGGCTGACCGCCTGGACCCGCCGCAAGGAGACGGCTATCCAGCGGATGGTGGGCGCCTCCGCGTTCTCCATCCACCTGCCGTTCATCCTCGAGACCGTCGTCGCCGCCCTGCTCGGCGCGGCCCTGGCCGTGGCCCTGCTGTGGGCGACGGTGCGCTTCGGGATCAGCGGCTTCCTGTCCGAGCTGCTCGCGGGGGAGAGCGGCCTGGTCAGCCTGGTCGGGGAGCGCGACCTGTGGCTGATCACCCCGTTCCTGGTCGGTGGAGCCGTGCTGCTCGCCGTCGTGACCGCCTGGACCGCGCTGCGGCGCCACGTCAGGGTCTGAGAAGGAGAAGACACCATGGTGAGAACCCCCCGACCCGGCCCCGGGCGAGCCAGGACGACGCCGGTCCGCGTCGTGACGGCATACCGGCCGAGGGTGCGCCGCGCCCTGGCGGTGGCTCTCGTCGGCGCGCTCGGCGTGGCGACGCCGGCGCTCGCCTCCGGCGAGCTCGACGACATCCGCGACCGGCTCAGCAGCGTCGAGGACGAGCGGGAGCGCGCCAGCGCCGACCGGGACGACTCGGCCGCGCAGGTGGAGGATCTGGGGGAGGAGCTGGCGGACACCAGCGCCGAGCTGGTGGCCGCCGACGAGCGGCTGCAGGAGACCACGGCCCAGGTCGCCCAGGCCCGGGTCGTGCTGGAGGAGGCCGAGCTGGACCTGGCCGACGCCGAGGCCGAGACCGAGCGGATCGAGGGCGAGCTCGCGGTGGCCCGGGAGAACGAGGCGCAGATCGAGGAGTCCCTGCAGCAGGTCGCGGACGACCGGGAGGACACGTCGGCGACCGTCGGGGCGATCGCCCGGCAGAGCTACAAGCAGGGCGGTATGGGGTCGCTCGCCACCACCCTGGAGCTGCTGTCCGGCGAGGCGGACGCGGTCGACCAGATGTCGATGGCGCGGACGGTGCTGCGGGTGCAGGACCAGCAGATCCGCCAGCTGGCGACGCAGCAGGCCGAGCAGGTCGCCGAGCAGGACCGGCTCGCCGGGGTGCGCTCGGACATCGCCTACCTGCTCGCCAAGGCCGAGGCCAACGTCGTCGCCAAGGAGCAGGCGCGGGCGGCGGCCGACGCCGCCAAGGCCGAGCTGGAGCAGCTCGAGGCCGCGCAGGCGCAGGCCAAGGCCGACCTGGAGAGCGAGAAGGCGAAGGTCGAGACGTCGCTCGCCGCGGAGGAGGAGCGCTCGAAGGACCTCGAGGAGGAGCTGGCCGAGCTGGCCAGGACCAAGGAGGGGCTCAAGGAGCAGGAGTCCGCCGAGCTGGCGCGGATCGAGGAGGCGCGGCGCAAGGCCGAGGAGGAGGCCCGCCGCAAGGCGGAGGAGGAGGCGCGCCGGCAGGCCGCCGCCGAGGCCGCGGCCCAGCGGGCCGCCGAGGAGGAGGCCGCGCGGCAGCGGGCCGCCGAGCGCGAGGCGCAGCGGCAGCGGGAGGCCGAGGGTGAGGCGCAGCGGCTGCGGGACGAGGCGGCAGCAG
>NZ_SDVA01000080.1 GCF_004153545.1 Serinicoccus sediminis
GCCTGGACCCGTCCCCCACGCAGGCCTCCCGCTCCGCCCTGCTCCTCGCGTCCACCGCCGTCGCCGCCCGGGCTGCCCGCCGCGGCCCCCCGGCCGAGCCGGCAGGGGCGGCGACCCGTCCGGCGCCCGCCTGCGCCCACCCCGCCCGCCCCCCCCCCCCCCCCGCCCGGCCCCCCCCCCCCCCCGCCCCGCGCCCCCCCCCCCGCCCCCCCCCCGCCCCCCCCCCCCCCGCCCGCCCCCCCCCGCCCCCCCCCCCCCCCCCACCTCCCCCCCCCCCCCCCCCCACCCCCCACCCCCCCCCCCCCCCACCGCCCCCGCCCAGCGCCACCGCCCCCCCCCACCCCCCCCGTCGCCCCTCCCCCCGCACACCCCCCCGCTCCGCGGCCCCAGCCCCCCCACCCGCGCGCCCGCACCCAGCCAACCGCCCCGCCCCCGCGCGCCCGCCCCGCCCC
>NZ_SDVA01000081.1 GCF_004153545.1 Serinicoccus sediminis
TGGTGTGGGGGCGGCGGGGGTGGGTGGGTGGGGGGGGGGGGTGGGGGGGGGGTGGGGGGGGGTGGGGGGGGGGGGGGGGCGGGGGGGTGGGGGGGGGGGGGGGGGGGGGGCGGGGGGGGGGGGGGTGGGGGGTGGGGGGGGGGGGGGGTGGGGGCGGGGGGGGGGGGGGGGGGGGCGGGCGGGGGGGGGGGCGGGGGGGCGGGGCGGGGGGGCGGGGGGGGCGGGGCGGGGGGGCGGGGGGGGCGGGGGGGGGGGCGGGGGGGGGGGCGGGGGGCGGGGGGGGGGGGGCGCGGGGGCGGGGGGGGGGGGGGCGCGCCGCGGCGGACCGGGGGCGTGCGGGACGGCGGGGCGGTCGAGCGTCGGCTCGGGGGCGGGGGCGCCGGGGCGCCGCTCGGTGCCGGCGGGGGGGCCGCCGGGGTCGCCGGGGGCGGTGGTGGGGGCCGCGTCGGAGA
>NZ_SDVA01000082.1 GCF_004153545.1 Serinicoccus sediminis
GGGGGGAGGGGGGCGGGCGGGGCGGGGGCGGGGGGGGGGCGGGCGGGGGGCGCGGCCGGGGGGGGCGGGGGGGGGGGGCGGGCGGGGGGGCGGGGGGGGCGGGGGGGGGGGGGGGGGGCGCGGGGGGGGGGGGGGGGTGGGGGGGGGGGGGGCGGGGGGGGAGGGGGGGGGGGGGGGGGGTGGGGGGGGGGGGCGGGGGGGGGGGCGGGGGGGGGGGCGCGGGGCGGGGGGGGGGGGGCGCGGGGGCGGGGGGGGGGCGGGCGGGGGGCGGGGGGGCGGGGGCGGCGCGAGGGGGGGCGGGTCGGTGTCGGGGGGCGGGTGGGCCCGGGGGGTTGGGGCCGGGGCGGTGCGGAGGCCCGTCGGGGGCTTGGAGTGCACGGCCGCGGCGGAGGACAGGGAGGAGCCGCGCCGCGCGCACTTGCGGGCCATCGCCTGGTCGCCGGAGAGGCGG
>NZ_SDVA01000083.1 GCF_004153545.1 Serinicoccus sediminis
CTCCTGCACCGCCTCCTCGCTCCCCCCCTCGCCCTCCCCCCCCCCCGCCCCTTCCCCTCGCCTCACCCCCCCCCGCCCCCCGCCCCCCGCCCCCCCCACCTTCTGCGCCCCACCCGCCCGCCCCCCCCGCCCCTGCTCCCCCCCCTCGCCTCCACCCCCCCCCCCCCCCCCACCCCCTCCCCCCCCCCCCCCCCCCCCCACCCCCCCCCCCCCCCCCCCCCCCCGCCGCACCCCCCCCCCCCCCCCCCCCCCTCCCCCCCTCCCCCGCCCCCCCCCCCCCCCCGCCCCGCCACCCCACCCACAGCTCCCCCTCCCTGCAATCCTACGCACCCCCTTCGTCCCCTCCCCCCCCCCCCTCTCCTCTCCGCCCCCCCCCACTCCACCCCCCCCCCCCCCTCCCGCCCCTCCTCCCCCTCCCCGTCTCCCTCCCCCCCCCCGCCGCCCCACTAC
>NZ_SDVA01000085.1 GCF_004153545.1 Serinicoccus sediminis
GGCGGGGCGGTGCGGGGCGGGCGCCGTCGGGGGCGTGTGCTGCGTCGTGGTGGTTGGGGACCTGTCGGGGCCCGTCGAGTGGGGCGGGCCGCGTCGGGGGGGGGGGGGGGGGGCGGGGGGGGCGCGGGGGGGGGGGGGCGGGGGGCGGGGGGGGGGGGCGGGACGGCGGGGGGGGGGGGGGGGAGGGGGGGGGGGGGGGGGGGGGGGGGGTGGGGGGTGGGGGGGGGGGGGCGGCGGGGGCGGGGGGGGGGGGGCGCGGGGGGCGCGCGGGGGGGGCGCGGCGGGTGGGCACGGCCGGCTCGGGCGGGGCGGCCGGGGGCGGCCGGCGCGCCGGCGCCGACCTGCTGGCCAGCGCCCGCGCGCGCGGCCGGGGGGTCGGGCGCGCGGCGGCCGACCGCGGCGGGGCCGGCGGCCCGCTGCGCTGCTGCGTCGGCCGCTCGGTCCTGCGC
>NZ_SDVA01000086.1 GCF_004153545.1 Serinicoccus sediminis
GCAGGCTGGCGTGGGGGCAGGCGGCGCGGGGGCGGCCGGCACGACGCGCCTCGCCGGCAGGCCCGGCGTACCGTCGAGGCGGGTGGCGGGTGGGCCTGCGGCGCGGCCCGGGCGCGCCGGCCGGGGGCGGGGGGGGGGGGGGGGGGGCGTGGGGGGGGGGGGGGGGGGGGGGGGGGGGCGTGGGGGGGGGGGGGGGCGGGGGGCGGGGGGGGGGGGGCGGGGGGGGGGGCGGGGGGGGGGGGGGGGGCGCGGGGGGGGCGGGGGGGGGGCGCGGGGGGGGGGGGGGCGGGGGCTCGTCGGGGCGCGGTGGGGGGGCGGGGGGGGACGCGCTAGGGGGGGAGGGGGGGAGCGGCGAGGAGGGGCGGGGAGAGAGGCACGGGGGCGTGGGGGGGCGGCGGCGAGAGGGGTGGCAGGGCGGGGGCATGTTGATGGTGAGGCCCGCCCGGCCC
>NZ_SDVA01000087.1 GCF_004153545.1 Serinicoccus sediminis
GGTCAGCGGCGCTCGTCCGCGCTGTCCCCCTCGCCCTCGGCCACGTGCCGCGCGGCCTCCCCGGCCGCGTCGCCGGCCCCCGCCCCCTCCTGCCCCACGCCCTCGCCGCCGCCGCCCCCGCGGCCCTCCCTCTCGGCCCGGATCGCGTCCTGGCCGCCCCCCCCCCGCCCCCCCCGCCCCCCCGCCCCGCCCCCCCCCCCCCCCGCGCCGCCCCCCCCCCCCCCGCCCCCCCCCCGCCCCCCCCGCCCCCCGCCCCCCGCCGCCCCCCCCCCCGACCCCCCCCCCCCCCCCCGGCCCCCCCCGCCCCGCCCCCACCGCCCGGCCACGCCGCCGCCCGCCCCGCCCCACGGCCACATGAGCCCCCCCCCCCCCGCCCACCACCCCGCCGGCAGCGCCCCCCGTACCTCCGGCCTCCCCCTCCCCCACGGGCCCCGGCCTCCCCCTCGCA
>NZ_SDVA01000088.1 GCF_004153545.1 Serinicoccus sediminis
GTGGGGGGGGGGGGGGGGGGGGGCGGGGGGGGGCGGGGGGGGCGGGGGGGGGGGTGGGGGGGGGGGGGGGGGGGGGGGGGGGGGGTGGGGGCGGGGGGGGGGGGGGGTGGGGGGGGGTGGGGGGGGGGGGGGGGCGGGGGGGGGGCGGGGGGGGGGGCGGGGGGGGGGGGGGGGGGGGCGGCGGGGGGCGGGGGGGGGGGGGGCGGCGGGGGGGGGGGGGGGGGGGGGGGGGGGGTGGGGTGGGGAGGGTCGGGCGCGAGACGCGAGAGCCGGGGTGCGCCCCGGGCACGCTCGCCCAGGCGGGGGCTCCCGGGTCGGGAGAGCTGGGGCGAAGGCTGGGTGACAACTGCGCGGGGCCGGGCGGATCGGCACGCGTCTGTCGAACCTACGGGCAAGCGTCGAGGGGTCGTCACGGGCGGCATACCCACCGGTCCCAGCCCATTGG
>NZ_SDVA01000008.1 GCF_004153545.1 Serinicoccus sediminis
CGCGTCACCGGCGCCGTGGCCCGCGTCCCCCGGGGCGCCCGGCTCGCCGCGGCCCCCGTCTCCGCCGTCGAGCGCTGCGGCGGGGTCCGCCGACGGGGACCCCGGTGCGCGGCCCTCGGACACCCTGGCCGTGGTGCAGGGCCTCCTCGACCGCCGCGCGGCCGCCTGGGAGAGGGGCGACCCGGAGCGGCTGGGAGAGGTGACCGTGCCCGGCTCGGGGGCGGAGGCGCAGGAGCGCTCACTGCTGCGGGCCGCCGCTGTGCAGGGCCTGCGCTATCCGGCCGTGGACTTCGAGGTGAGCGGGGTCGCGGTCGCGGGACGGACCGCGGAGCGGCTGGTCGTCGACGCCACCGTGCTCCGAGCGCCGCTGGAGGTGTGGCGGGGTGAGGAGCTGGTGCACGCCGCGCCGGGGACCGAGGAGCGCGTGCGCCTGGAGCTGGCGGCGCACGAGGGTGGCTGGCGGGTGCGCAGCTGGGAGCTGCTCAGCCCCGAGGTGGGTGCACCACCCACCGGGCCGCCTGCTCCACGTCCGGGTGCGTGAAGACGAAGCCCGACTCCTGCAGGACCCCCGGCACGGCACGGGTCGAGGCGAGGATCTCCGAGGACATCTCGCCGAGCACCAGGCGCAGCGCCCACCCGGGGGCGGGCACGACCGCGGGCCGGTGCAGCTCGTGGGCGATGGCACGGGTGACCTGCTGCTGAGTCGCCGGGGCCGGGGCTCCGAGGTTCACCGGTCCGGTGACGTCGGGACGGTCCAGCAGGTGGACCAGGGCCCGCACCTGGTCGGGCAGGGTGATCCACGGCCACCAGGAGCCCCCGCCGGCCAGCGGTCCGGCCAGCCCCAGGCGGGCCAGGGGCAGGAGCCGGCCCAGGGCGCCGCCGTCGGGCGACAGCACGATGCCGGTGCGGGCGTGGGCCACCGGCAGGCCGGCCTCCTGCGCCGGTGCGGTCGCGGCCTCCCAGTCGCGGCAGAGCTGGGCGAGGAACCCTGCGCCCGAGGAGCTGTCCTCGGTGAGCACCTCGTCGCCCCGGTCCCCGTAGTAGCCCACCGCCGACCCGGAGACCAGGCGCGGCCTCGTCCCGTCGGTCTCGGTGAGCTCGGCGAGGGTCCGGGCGAGGGTCGCGGTGCCGTCCACCCGGGAGGAGACCAGCACGCGCTTGCGCTCGGCGGTCCAGCGCTGGTCGCCGATGCCCGCGCCCGCGAGGTGCACCACCCCGTCGACGCCCTCGAGCGTCCCCGGGTCGAGCCGGTCACCCGGCGACCAGCGGGCCTCCTGCACCCCGTCCGGCAGCGTGTCCGGGCCGGCCGGGTCGCGGCGCACCAGGTGCAGCACCCGGTCGCCGCGGCCGCGCAGCTCGGTGCTCAGCCGCGACCCGATCAGGCCGCTGGCGCCGGTGATCGCGACGAACCGCGGACCGGACGGGGAGGCAGGGAGGCTCACGACGGCTCAGACCTCGAACTTGCCGTCCTGCAGCCGCTCCTTCATCGTCGCGAGGAAGCGGGCCGCGTCGGCACCGTCCACGACCCGGTGGTCGTAGCTGATGGCGAGGTAGACCATGTCGCGGATGGCGATGGTCTCCATGCCGTCCTCGTCGACGACGACGACCGGGCGCTTGACCACCGCGCCCGTGCCGAGGATGCCGACGTTGGGCTGGTTGATGATCGGCGTGTCGAAGAGCGCGCCGCGCGAGCCGGTGTTGGTCAGCGTGAAGGTGCCGCCCGACAGCTCGTCCGGCCCGACCTTGTTGTCCCGGGTCCGCTCGGCCAGGTCGGCGATCTTGCGGGCCAGCCCGGCGATGTTGAGGTCACCGGCGTCCTTGATGACCGGGACGAGCAGGCCGCGCGGCGTGTCCACCGCGACGCCCAGGTGCTCGGCGGCGTGGTAGACGATCGTGTCGTCCTCGACGCTGGCGTTGACGATCGGGTGCTCCTTGAGCGCCTCGATCGCGGCCATGGCGAAGAACGGCATGAACGACAGCTTGGTGCCCTCGCGCTTGAGGAACTCGTCCTTGGCCCGCTTGCGCAGCCGGGAGATCTTGGTGACGTCGACCTCGACGACCGTGGTGAGCTGGGCGCTGGTCTGCAGCGACTCCACCATCCGGGTCGCGATGACCTTGCGCAGCCGCGACATCTTCTCGGTCGTGCCGCGCTTGGCGTCGCTGCCGCCTCCCGCAGCCGCGGCGCCGGAGCCACCCTGGGCGGGGGCCTGCTCGGCCGGGGCCTCCTCGGCGGCCGGCTGCTCCGAGGCCGCCTGCTCGCTCTGCTGCTTCTTGGCCTGCGCGGCGTCCAGCACGTCCTGCTTGCGGACGCGACCGCCGACCCCGGTGCCGCTCAGGGAGGCCAGGTCCACCCCGTGCTGCGCGGCCAGCTTGCGCACCAGCGGGGTGACGTAGGCGCTGACGTCCTGCGACGGCGCCTCGTCGGAGCCGGACCGCTGCTGGCCGTCCGGGGTGCCGTCACCGTCGGCGTCCTTGTGCGAGGTGGTGCCGTTCTCGGCGGAGGTGGTGCCCACGCCGGTCGCGACGCCCGAGTCGTCGGCCTCGGAGGTGCCCGACTTCTCGGCCGACTCCTCGGCGGCCTGCTCGTGCTTGTCCGACTCCTCGGCGAGGTCGTCGGAGGACCCGCCCTCCTCGTCGGAGCCCGAGTCGTCCTGCTGCTGCGCCTCGTCCTTCTCCCCGGTGTCGTCGGACCCCGCGTCGTCGGACCCGGCGTCGTCCTTCTCCTGCGCGTCGGCCCCGGCGGCGTCGTCCTGCTGCTCCTGCCCGCCGTCGGAGGACCCGGAGGACTCGCCGCCGATGACGGCGAGCTCGCCGCCGACCTCGACGGTCTCGTCCTCGGCCGCGAGGATGGAGGTGAGGACGCCCGCCACGGGGGAGGGGATCTCGGTGTCGACCTTGTCGGTGGAGACCTCGAGCAGCGGCTCGTCGACCTCGACGGTGTCACCCTCGGACTTCAGCCAGCGGGTGACCGTGCCCTCGGTCACCGACTCGCCCAGCGCCGGCATCGTCACCGTCTCCCCGCCGGAGGAACCGCCGGACGAGCCGCCGTCGGAGGACCCGCCCTCGGACGTGCCACCCCCGGAGGTGTCGTCGGAGGAGGACCCGTCGTCGGAGGTCTGCTCGTCGGAGGTCTGCTCGTCGTCCCCGCCCTGCTCGTCCTGCTCGGCGTCGTCCTGTGCGGAGCCGTCCTGCTCGTCGTCGGCCTCGGAGGAGCCGCCGTCGTCCCCGGAGCCACCCTCGTCGTCGCCCACGACGCAGAGGTCGGCCCCCACCTCCACGGTGTCGTCCTCCTCGGCGAGGATCTCCTGCAGCACACCGGCGACGGGGGAGGGGATCTCGGTGTCGACCTTGTCGGTCGAGACCTCGAGCAGCGGCTCGTCGACCTCGACGGCGTCACCGACGCTCTTCAGCCAGCGGGTGATGGTCCCCTCGGTGACGGACTCACCGAGGGCGGGCATCGATACACGTTCCGACATGTGTTGACTCTCTCCTCGTCCGGGGCCTGCAGTCTACGGGTGATGCTGCCGCTGGGTCAGGCACGGTGCCACCCAGGGAGGCCGGTCCGTGCGCCATCCTGCCACCTGGCCGAAATGTGGTGGCGACGCCTCCTCGCGCGTGTCAGGGTGGGCGGGTCATGTCCGGCGAGAGTGAGGAGGTGGCCCGATGAGCAACGATCCGGTCACGGAGGACGTCAAGGCCAAGTTCCGAGCGGCCCTGTCGAAGAAGCAGGCCCACGGAGGCACGGACGTCTCTGACCACTCCGAGCACGGCAAGGTCGCGCAGGAGCGCACCGCCAAGACCTCGGGTGCCCAGCAGATGTTCCGCCGCAAGAGCGGCTGACGTCCCACCGACGGACGCGAGGGGCACCACCGCCGTGTGCGGTGGTGCCCCTCGTGCGTCCTGCTCCGGTGCGGGTGGCCTCAGCCCGCGAGCGAGCGGGCCAGCGCCACGAGCGGGCGGACGCCCGCGCCCGTGCCGCCCTTGGGGTGGTAGCCCCAGGCCGCCTTCTCGTTGAACGCCGGACCGGCGATGTCGAGGTGCGCCCACGGGATCGGCCGGGCCTGCTCGCCCTCGCCCCGGGTGCCGACGAACTCCTGCAGGAAGGTGGCGGCCACCATCGCGCCGGCGGAGCGCTCACCGGTGTGCTTGAGGTCGGCGACCGGGGTGTCCAGGGTGGGGCGGATCTCCTCCGGCATCGGGAGCGCCCAGGCGGTGTCGCCGGACTCGGTCCCCAGGCGCACCAGCGTGTCCCGCAGCTCCTCGTCGTTGCCCATGATCCCCATCGTCCGCTCGCCCAGCGCGACTATGCAGGCGCCGGTGAGGGTGGCGACGTCGACGATGGCGTCGGGCTGCTGCTCGGTGGCCAGGGCCAGCCCGTCGGCCATGACGAGGCGGCCCTCGGCGTCGGTGTTGATGATCTCGACCGTGCGGCCGCCGCGCATCGTCACGACGTCGCCCGGACGCTGCGCGAGGTCGCCGGTCATGTTCTCGGCCAGGCACAGGTATGCCGTGACCTGCACCGGGAGCCCCAGCTCGGCGATGGCGAGGGTCGCCGCCGCGCAGGCCGCCGCCCCGCCCATGTCCATCTTCATCGTCACCATCGAGGCGCCCGGCTTGAGGCACAGCCCGCCGGAGTCGAAGGTGATGCCCTTGCCGACCAGGGCGAGGTGCTTGGAGGCGCCCTGCGGGGTGTACCGGAGGGTCACCAGGCGGGGTCCGCGGGCAGAGCCCTGGCCGACCCCGATGATCCCGCCGCAGCCCTCCTCGGCCAGCCGCTGCGGGTCCCAGACCTCGACCTCGACCCCGGCCTCGCCGGCCCGGCGGACGACGTCGTCGGCGAAGCTCTCCGGGAAGAGCAGGTTGGGGGGAGTGTTGACCAGGTCGCGGGCGTAGCAGACCCCCTCGACCAACGCCTCGACCTCGGCCTGGGCCGCGGCGGCCTCCTCGCCGCCCAGCCCGGTCACCGTGGCGTGGGCCAGCGGCGTCTTCGCGCTGCCGGACTTGCCGACCCCGTGCTGCTCGGCATACGTGTAGGCGCCCAGCGCGACCCCCTCCGCGACGGCCACCGTCTGCTGCCGGTCCTGCTGGCCGAGCGCGAAGACCGCCGATCCCCGACCGGCGAGCGCCCGGGCGGCCGCCCCCGCGGCGCGGCGCAGCTGCTCGGTGCGGGGCGCCGGGCCGCGCCCCGCGACGCCGACCACGACGACGAGGGGGGCGTCGATCCCAGCCACTCCGGTGAGCCGGGTGACCTCGTCCGGGCCGCCCTCGGCGCCCAGGGCGACGAGCGCCTCGTGGAGCGCGGCGGCTGCCTCGTCCCCCAGCCCGGAGCCGGGCAGCAGCACCACGGAGCCGTCCTGCTTGGCGGCACCCACCACGAGGGCGTCCGCGGAGACGGTGGTGGGGTCGTCGTCGGTGAAGGTCACGGGCGTGCGCGCAGCCATGAGGCATCCTTTGTCGTCGTGGGTGGGGGTGGTCCGGCTCCGAGACTAGGCCACCCGACCAGCCACTAGGGTGGCTGCCCATGAGCGACTCCGCGACGAAGACGTCCCCCCTGCACGACAAGCACGTCGCCCTGGGCGCGAAGCTGGCCGACTTCGGCGGCTGGTCGATGCCGATCGAGTACCCGGGCGGCGGGGTCGTGGCCGAGCACACGGCGGTGCGCGAGCGGGTGGGCCTCTTCGACGTCTCCCACCTGGGCAACGCGCTGGTCTCCGGGCCGGGCGCCAAGGACTTCCTCAACCGCTGCCTCACCAACGACCTGGACCGCATCGAGCCCGGTCAGGCGCAGTACACCATGTGCTGCGCCGAGGACGGTGGCGTCGTCGACGACATGATCGCCTACCTGCGCTCCGCGGACGAGGTCTTCCTCATCCCCAACGCCGCCAACACCGCGGAGGTCGTCCGGATGCTCCAGCAGGCGTCCGACCGGCCGGAGGGGGTCGTGGTGGAGGACCAGCACGAGGACTACGCCATCCTGGCGCTCCAGGGGCCCCGGGTCGACGAGGTCATGGACGCGGTGGGGCTGCCGACGGGGCACGGCTACATGAGCTTCGTCGAGGCGCGGTGGGGGAAGGTCCCGGTGACGGTGTGCCGGACCGGGTACACCGGCGAGCGCGGCTACGAGCTCGTGTGCGCGGTGGGCGACGCCCCGGCGCTGTGGGACGCCCTCGTGGAGGCCATGGACCCGGTCGGCGGCCTGGCCTGCGGCCTGGGTGCCCGGGACACGCTGCGCACCGAGATGGGCTACGCGCTGCACGGCAACGAGCTGTCCCGCGAGATCACCCCGGTGATGGGCCGGACCGGGTGGGCCGTGGGGTGGGGCAAGCCGCAGTTCTGGGGCCGGGAGGCCCTGGTCGCGCAGAAGGAGGCCAAGGAGTCCCGGCTCTCCGGTGGGCTGGTGGTCACCGGTCGCGGGATCCCGCGGGCCGGCTGCCAGGTCCGGGACCGGGAGGGTCAGGAGGTCGGCACCGTCACCTCCGGCACCTTCAGCCCGACCCGCCGCCAGGGCGTCGCGCTGGCGCTGCTGGACCGCGGGGTGCAGCAGGGTGACCCGCTCGTCGTGGACGTCCGTGGCCGGGAGGTGCCGGTCGAGGTGTCGCGGCCGCCGTTCGTCACCGGGGGCGCCGCCGACTGAGGACGGTGCCCGGCAGGCCCGGCGACGGGCCCGTCAGCGCCGGTGCAGCTCGGCGCCGCGGGGCACGGCCGGGCGTGGGATCCGGCTGCGCCGCATCTGGAAGGCGCGCAGCACGACGTACCACGCCGAGCCGCGTCCCGGCTCGTGGCCGAAGGTCGTGGTGAAGCTCTTCCTGGTGCGCCGCCACAGCAACCAGCAGTCGACGATGCCCCCGAGCATGAGGGCGTAGGCGACGAGGAAGGTGCCGCCGGTCGCCCAGTCGAAGGGCAGCAGCGAGATCGCCAGCACGAGGATCATCGCCGGCAGCAGGATCTCGCCGACGTTCCAGCGCACGTCGACGGCGTCGCGCAGGTAGCGCCGCTCGGGCCCCTTGTCGCGGGCGGGGAGGTACTTCTCCTCACCCTCCAGCATGGCCTCCCGGACCCGGGCGCGCTCGGCCCGGACCTTGGCCTTCTGGTCGGCCGACATCGCCTTGCGGTCGACCACGAGGGGGCGCCGGTTGGCCCGCTCGGCGTCGCGGCGCCGGGGCGTGGGGCGGCCCTTGCCCGCGGGGCGGGCGGGGTCGGTCACGGGGTCGGCGGCCACCGGTTCCGGGGCCACCTCGGTCGACTTCTTCCCGAACAGCACGGGGGCCAGTCTACTGGTCCCCCCGCGCCCTCCCGGTCCTCGTGACTACCCTGGCCGGGTGATCTCCCCCAGCGACGACGACCGGCCGACGACGAGCGGGACGGACGCCCGGGCGGCCGAGCTGGCCGCGCGGGTCCGTGACCTGATGCCCGGGGTGCGGTCGGACCTCGAGGCCCTGACCCGCATCCCCTCCGTCTCCCTCGACTCCTTCGACCAGCGGCACGTCGACGACAGCGCGGCGGCCACGGCCGACCTGCTGCGGGCCGAGGGGCTCGACGTGCGGGTCGTCCGCGAGGGCGGCCGCCCGGCGGTGATCGGTCACCTGCCGGCGCCGGAGGGCGCCCCGACCGTCCTGCTCTACGCGCACCACGACGTGCAGCCCCCCGGCGACGACGCCGACTGGGACACCCCGGTCTTCACCCCGACCCAGGTCGGCGACCGGCTCTACGCCCGTGGGGTCGCCGACGACAAGGCCGGCGTCATGGCGCACGTCGCCGCGCTCCGCGCCCACGCGGGCCGGCCCCCGGTCGGGGTCACGGTCTTCGTCGAGGGCGAGGAGGAGGTCGGCTCGGACTCCCTGCCCCAGATCCTGGAGGCGCACGGTGCGGAGCTGGAGTGCGACGCCATCGTGCTCGCCGACTCGCACAACTGGAAGATCGGCGTGCCCGCGCTGACCACCACCCTGCGCGGCATGGTGCGGGTGGTCGTCGAGGTCCGGGCCCTGGAGCACGGGCTGCACAGCGGTCTCTACGGCGGCGTCGTGCCGGACGGCCTCACCGCCCTGTGCCGGCTGCTCGCGACGCTGCACGACGAGCACGGCGACGTCGCGGTACCGGGTCTGCGCTCGTCCGAGGCGGCCGACCTGGACTTCTCCGAGGAGGACCTGCGGGCCGACGCCGGGCTGCCGGCCGGGGTCCGGCCCATCGGCACCGGGTCGCTGCTGTCCCGGATGTGGACCAAGCCCTCCATGACCGTCATCGGCATCGACGCGCCCGCGGTCGACGCCGCGGCCAACCTGCTGACGCCGGTCGGGCGGGCCAAGCTGTCCATGCGCATCCACCCCGAGGAGGACCCGGCGGTCGCCGCCGACGCGCTCACCCGTCACCTGCGGGAGCACGCACCCTGGGGGTGCGAGGTCGACGTGACCGTGGTCGACGACGGGCGCGGTTTCGCCGCGGACGCGCAGGGTCCGGTCTACGACGCGGCCCGGGCCGCCTTCCGCGACGCCTGGGGCGGGGTCGACCCGGTGGACATCGGGGTCGGGGGCTCGATCCCCTTCGTCGCGGCCTTCGCCGAACGCTTCCCGGACGCCGCCATCCTCGTCACCGGCGTGGAGGACCCGGACACCCGGGCGCACGCGGCGAACGAGAGCCTGCACCTCGGCGAGTTCGAGCGGGTATGCCTGGCGGAGGCCCTCCTGCTGGACCGGCTGCCGGGTGGGAGGCATCATGGGGAGCATGAGTGACGATTCAACTACCCAGGACCAGGGGTCGTCGGGCTACGTGAGCTCCGAGGGCAGCTTCGAGCGCAAGAGCCACTACATCCCCGACCGCATCACCCGCGACGGCCGGGACGGCTTCCCCGTCGAGCCCGGGCGGTACCGCCTCGCCGTCTCCCGGGCCTGCCCGTGGGCGCACCGGATGGTCCTCACCCGGCACCTGCTGGGTCTGGAGGACGTCATCAGCATGGCGGTCGCCGGCCCGGTGCACGACGAGGACTCCTGGACCTTCGACCTCGACCCCGGCGGCGTCGACCCGGTGCTCGGCATACCCCGCCTCAAGGACGCCTACGACGCCCGCCCGGAGGGCTACCCCGACTCCGGCATCACCGTCCCCGCCTTCGTGGACACGACGACCGGCCGGGTCGTGACCAACGACTTCCACCAGATGGTCAAGGACCTCGTCACCGAGTGGGGCGACCACCACGCCCCCGACGCGCCGGACCTGTGGCCCGAGCACCTGAGGGACGAGATCGAGGAGGTCTCCGACCTCGTCTACGCCGACGTCAACAACGGGGTCTACCGGTGCGGCTTCGCCGGCACCCAGGAGGCCTACGACGAGGCCTTCGAGCAGCTGTTCTCCCGCCTCGACTGGCTCTCCGAGCGGCTCGAGGGCCAGCGGTACCTCGTCGGTGACCAGCTGACCCTGGCGGACGTGCGCCTCTGGCCGACCCTGGTGCGCTTCGACGCGGCCTATCACGGCCACTTCAAGTGCAACCGGCACAAGCTCACCGAGATGCCCGTCCTCTGGGCTTACGCCCGCGACCTGTGGCAGACGTGGGACTTCGGCTCGACGACGAACCTCGAGCACGTCAAGGCGCACTACTACGCCACCCACCGCGACATCAACCCGACGGGCGTCGTGCCGCTGGGCCCGGACACCAGCGGCTGGACCACGCCGCACGGCCGCGAGTCGCTCGCCTGAGCACCGGACCACCCGCGCCGCGAGGGCGGCGCGGGTGGCTACCATCACACGTCGTGACCACCGAGCCCCAGCCGATCCTGCCCCACGACGCCGACGACAGCGAGGCGCTGTCCGACTCCACCTCCGAGGCCTCGCTGCGCCGCAGCGTGGCCCGCAGCGAGCAGATCTGGGGCGACCTCGGGCAGCACCCCGGCCGCTACCGGATGCTCACCGGTGACCGCCCGACCGGCCACCTCCACCTCGGTCACTACTTCGGGAGCCTGCGCAACCGGGTGGCGCTGCAGGACCAGGGCGTGGACACGTGGGTGCTCATCGCCGACTACCAGGTCATTACCGACCGGGACACCGTCGACTCGATCCAGGAGCGCGTGTTCTCGCTGCTCACGGACTACCTGGCCGTCGGCATCGACCCCTCCCGCACCACGGTCTTCGCCCACTCGCAGGTGCCGGCGCTCAACCAGCTGCTGCTGCCCTTCCTGTCCCTGGTGACCGACTCCGAGCTGCGGCGCAACCCGACGGTCAAGGCGGAGCAGGAGGCCACCGGGGGCCGCCCCATGACCGGGCTCATGCTGACCTACCCGGTGCACCAGGCCGCCGACATCCTCTTCTGCAAGGCCAACGTCGTCCCGGTCGGCAAGGACCAGCTGCCGCACCTGGAGCAGACCCGGGTCGTGGCCCGTCGCTTCGACGAGCGCTACGGCAGGGCGGGGGACGGCAGCCTCCCGGTCTTCCCCGCCCCCGACGCCCTGCTCTCCGAGGTGCCGAACCTGCTCGGCACCGACGGGCAGAAGATGAGCAAGTCCCGCGGCAACGTCATCGAGCTGCGGATGAGCGCGGACGAGACCGCTCGGGCCATCAAGAGGGCCGTCACCGACGCCGACCGGCACATCACCTACGACCCGGTCGGCCGGCCCGAGGTGTCCAACCTCGTGCTGCTGGCCTCGCTGACGACCGGGCGCGAGCCGCAGGCGGTCGCCGACGAGATCGGGGACGGGGGGTCCGGCACCCTCAAGCGGGTGGTCACCGAGGCCGTCAACGAGCACCTCGCGCCGCTGCGGGCCCGGCGGGCCGAGCTGGAGGCCGACCCCGCCGAGCTGCGGCGGGTGCTGGCCCTCGGCAACGCGCACGCCAACGAGGTGGCCGAGGCGACGCTGGCCGAGGTGCGCGAGGCCATGCAGATGGTCTACTCCTGACCCGCGACGGAGAGGCAGCGATGGTGCACGCGCCACGGGTCGTGGTCGTCGTCGACCGTTCCGGCGACCGGCTGCCGCCCGGCACCGAGGAGACCGTCGCGCAGGGGTGGCGGACCGCGGCCCCCCACGCGCAGGTCGAGACGCACCTCCTGCACGACGGCGGGGCCGGGTTCGCGGCCGTGGTGGCCGAGCGAGCGGCGTCCGCCGGGGCTCCGGTGGCGACCCACCCCGTCCTCGTGCCCGACCCGACCGGGCGCGAGGTGCCCGCCGCGGTCACCGTCGTGGGCGAGGGTGCCGGGGCCACGGCAGACCTCGACACCGCGCAGGTGGTCGGCCGGCACCTGGTGGACGCCGCCCGGCTCGCCGACCCGGGCGGTCTCAGCAGCGCCGGGGTCGGCATCCTGCTGCGCCGCGCCCGTGGTCTGGGCGCGCGACGGGTGGTCGTGGGCGCCGGCCCCGCGGCCGCCCACGACGGCGGCCGGGGTCTGCTCGCCGCGCTCGGCGCCGGGCCGGACCTCGAGCACCTGGCCGCGGTGCGCGAGGAGTGGGCCGACGTCGCCCTGGTGCTCGCGACGACGAGCGAGGCCTCGCTGCTCGGCTTCCACGGCGCCAGCGCCTCCCTGGGCGAGCTCGGGGTCGCCCCGACCGTCACCCAGCGGCTGGAGACCGAGCTCGGGATGCTCAGCGACCGCGTCAACGCCCTGCTGCCGCCGCCGCGAGACCTGCTGACCGGGCTGCCCCGACGGCCCGAGCGCTCACCCGGGTCGGGGGTGGCCGGGGGCATCGGGTTCGCCCTGCAGCTGCTCGGCGCCCGCACCGACACCGGGCCCCGGCTGCTCCTCGAGGAGCTCGGGGTCGGCCCCCGGCTGCCCGGCGGGCTCGTCGTCCTCGTCACGGACACCTACGACTGGACGACCATCCACGCCGGGGTGGTCCCGGACGCGGCCCGGGCGGCCTCCGAGGCCGCCTCGCCCACCGTCGTCCTCGCCCGCGAGGTGGCCGTGGGCCGCCGGGAGGGGATGTCCCTGGGCGTGAGCGGCTCCTACGGGCTGCGGGCGGGGGAGGAGCTGGCGGACCTCGCCGCCCGGGTGGCCCGTACGTGGACCCCGACCCCGCCCCGACCCCGGTGACGTACCCTGGCGAGGACGGGAACAGGACGACCCCAGGGCGACGTTCCCCGTGCACGACTTCCCCTCACGAGAGGACTCTCAGCGCATGACCGACACCCAGACGACCAAGAGCCACGGCGTCACCCTCAGCGACGTCGCGGCGGGCAAGGTCAAGAGCCTGCTCGAGCAGGAGGGACGTGACGACCTGCGCCTACGCATCGGGGTGCAGCCGGGTGGCTGCTCCGGGCTCATCTACCAGCTCTACTTCGACGAGCGCACCCTCGACGGCGACCTCGTCGCCGACTTCGACGGGGTCGAGGTGGTCGTGGACCGGATGAGCGCCCCCTACCTCGACGGCGCCTCCATCGACTTCGCCGACACCATCGAGAAGCAGGGCTTCACCATCGACAACCCCAACGCCGGGAGCTCCTGCGCCTGCGGGGACAGCTTCAGCTGAGACCGGCGCCCGGATGGTCCCGCAGGAGCCGCCGTCCACCCCGTGGGAGCTCACCACGGACGGCGCCCTCCCCGGGGAGGACCTCGTCGGGATCGGTGCCGACCTGGAGCCGGGCACGATCCTGGCCGCCTACCGTTCCGGGCTCTTCCCCATGGGCCTCGGGGACGGCGGCGCACCACCCATCGGGTGGTGGTCGCCCGACCCGCGGGGGGTCCTGCTCCCTGGCGACCTGCACCTGAGCCGCTCCGCGCGTCGGTCCACCCGCGCCCTGCGGACCACGGTCGACCAGGCCTTCGCCGCCGTCGTCGAGGGCTGCGCCGACCCGGGCCGGGACGGCGGCTGGATCACCAGGGAGATCGCCGACGCCTACCTGGCCCTGCACGAGCTGGGCTGGGCGCACTCGGTGGAGGTGTGGCGCGAGGACGAGCTGGTGGGCGGGGTCTACGGCCTGGCGGTGGGGCGCCTCTTCGCCGGCGAGTCCATGTTCCACCGGGCACCTGACGCCTCCAAGGCCGCGCTGGCCGAGCTGGTCTCGGTGCTCTCCGAGGACGGGGAGCCCTGGCTGCTCGACGTGCAGTGGCAGACCCCCCACCTTCGCTCGCTGGGAGTGCGCACGGTGGGGCGCGTCGGCTACCTCCGGCTGCTGCGCGAACGGGTGGCGCAGGACCTCCCCAGCCGCTGGCGCGGCATACCCCCCGGTGGCCGCACCTCGCCCGACGCGTGAGGGTAGAGTGAGGCGCGTGAAGCCAGCCGTCCCAGCATCAAGAGGTGGATCCGTGCCGCGTGAACGAGGAGGGGCCGCGGTCGGTCCCCGTGGGCGCCGGGCCGTGGCCCTGGTGGCCGCCGGCGCGGGCGCGCTGGCCCTGTCAGGGTGCGGCGAGGCCGTCACCCGGGGCTTCCTCCCCGAGCCCGCGACCGAGGTGGGGCCGGAGGTCATCGGCTTCTGGAACGCCACCTGGATCGCCGCCCTGGCCGTGGGTGCCCTGGTCTGCTTCCTCGTCCTCTGGGCGGTCTTCGCCTACCGGCGCCGCGCCCAGGACGAGGTCCCCGTGCAGTTCCGCTACCACGTGCCGTTCGAGATCCTCTACACCGTCGTCCCCATCCTCATGGTCGCGGCGATGTTCGGGCAGACGGTCAACGTGCAGAACGCCCTGCTCGACACCGAGCAGGAGCCGGACGTCACCGTCAACGTCGTCGGCAAGAAGTGGAGCTGGGACTTCAACTACGTCGACGAGCAGGTCTACGTCAGCGGACAGCAGGCCCGCGACCTCAACGAGGGTGCGGAGGGGCTGCCGGAGACCCTGCCCCGCCTGGTGCTGCCCGTCGACAGCCGGGTCGAGTTCGTCCTCACCTCGCGCGACGTCATCCACTCCTTCTGGGTGGTGAACTTCCTGCAGAAGCTCGACATGGTCCCGGGGCGGGTCAACATCTTCCAGGTGACGACGACCGAGGAGGGCACCTTCGCCGGCAAGTGCGCCGAGCTGTGCGGCGCCTACCACTCGGAGATGCTCTTCGAGGTCGACGTCGTCTCCCAGGAGGAGTACGACGCCTTCATCGCCGACCTCGAGGAGTCGGGGAACACCGGGCAGCTGGGGACGGAGCTGGACCAGTACGAGCTGATGCCCGACCAGCGCGCCAAGCTGCCTGAGGGAATGAGGAACTGATGGCCATCACCACGGACCGTCCGCAGGTCGGCGCGCCCACGACGGGTCGGCCGGCGCCGTCCATGCCCCAGCGCAGCTCGTTCGTGCGCAACGCCGTCAAGGTCCTCACGACCACCGACCACAAGGTCATCGGCAACCTCTACTTCGTCGCCACCATGGTGTGGTTCATCATCGGCGGGCTCATGGCGCTGCTCATCCGGGCCGAGCTGTTCGTGCCCGGGCTGCAGGTCGTGGACAACCCGGAGATCTACAACCAGCTGTTCACGATGCACGGCACGGTCATGCTGCTGATGTTCGCGACCCCGCTGTTCGCCGGCTTCGCGAACGCGCTCGTCCCGCTGCAGATCGGTTCGCCCGACGTGGCGTTCCCCCGGCTCAACATGCTCGCCTTCTGGATGTTCCTCTTCGGCAGCCTCATCGCGGTCGGCGGGTTCCTCACGCCCAGCGGCGCCGCGAGCTTCGGCTGGTTCGCCTACCAGCCGCTCGCCGGGCCCACGCACAGCCCCGGCCTGGGCGGTGACCTGTGGGTCATCGGCCTGGCGGTCAGCGGCTTCGCGACGATCTTCGGTGCGGTCAACTTCATCACCACCATCCTGTGCATGCGCGCCCCGGGCATGACGATGTTCCGGATGCCGATCTTCACGTGGACGGTGCTCGTCACCTCGATCCTCGTGCTCGTGGCCTTCCCGGTCCTGGCCGCCGCGTTCTTCGGGATGGCGGTCGACCGGATCTTCGGGTGGCACATCTTCGACCCCGAGCACGGCGGGGCGATGCTCTGGCAGCACCTGTTCTGGTTCTTCGGCCACCCCGAGGTCTACATCATCGCGCTGCCCTTCTTCGGCATCATCTCCGAGGTCATCCCGGTCTTCTCCCGCAAGCCGCTGTTCGGCTACAAGACCTTGGTGATGGCGACGATGGCGATCGCCGCGCTCTCGGTGTCGGTGTGGGCGCACCACATGTACGCCACCGGCGCCATCCTGCTCGAGTTCTTCACCATCATGACCATGCTCATCGCGGTCCCCACCGGCGTGAAGTTCTTCAACTGGATCGGCACCATGTGGAAGGGCTCCATCAAGATGGACACGCCCATGCTGTGGGCGGTCGGCTTCCTCATCACCTTCCTCTTCGGTGGCCTCACCGGCATCATCCTGGCCAGCCCGGCCCTGGACTTCCACGTCTCCGACACCTACTTCGTGGTCGCGCACTTCCACTACGTCGTGTTCGGCACCGTGGTGTTTGCGATGTTCGCCGGCTACTACTTCTGGTGGCCGAAGTTCACCGGCCACATGCTGGACGAGCGGCTCGGCAAGGTCCACTTCTGGATGCTCTTCCTGGGCTTCCACGGCACCTTCCTCATCCAGCACTGGCTGGGCGTCCAGGGCATGCCGCGGCGCTACGCGGACTACCTGCCGGAGGACGGCTTCACCTGGATGAACCAGCTGTCGACGGTCTCCTCGTTCCTGCTGGCCGCCTCGATGCTCCCCTTCTTCTACGCCGTCTGGAAGAGCTACAAGACGCCCAAGGTCGAGGTCGACGACCCCTGGGGCTGGGGCATGTCCCTGGAGTGGGCCACGTCCTGCCCGCCGCCGCGGCACAACTTCGACTCGCTGCCGAGGATCCGCTCGGAACGGGCGGCGTTCGACCTGCACCACCCGGAGATCGGCACCCTGGAGTCGCCGGAGCCGGACAAGGGTGTCGCCGAGCAGCTGCTCGGCGGCCCGGACACCGACCCGGACGGGCGCAACGGCACCGACCGCGGCGGATACACCGGAAGTGAGCGCGGCTGATGCGGGCAGAGGTCAAGGTCTTCGGCGTGCTGGTGCCGTTCTTCGCGCTGGCCACGGTGCTCTACGCGTGGTTCACCACCCCCAAGGAGTGGGTCGGCATCATCGGGCTGATGCTCACGATGCTGTTCTCCGCGTTCATCGCGTTCTACCTCTGGGTCACCGGACGCAAGACCGACGCCCGCCCGGAGGACGACCTGCAGGGCGAGATCGCCGACCTGTCCGGGGACTACGGGCACTTCGCGCCCTACTCCTGGTGGCCCCTGTGGCTGGGGCTGTCGGTCGCCGCGGTGGCGCTGGGGCTGGCCGTCGGGTGGTGGCTGCTCATCTGCGCCGTCCCCTTCCTGCTCATCTCCCTCCTCGGCTGGACCTTCGAGTTCTTCCGGGGCGAGAAGGCGGTCTAGACGCCCCGACGGGGCACACGTGCGAGGAGCGGGCGGCCGGTGGCCGCCCGCTCCTGCGTCGTGGTCTGCCCTGGTCCCAGGGCACCAGCGGTCTCAGGGCACCAGCAGCAGCTTCCCGGCCGTCCCGCCGGCCTCGAGGTCCTCGTGCGCCTGCCGGGCCTCGGCCAGGGGGTAGCGCGCCGAGATGCGCACGTCGAGCTCGCCGGCGGCGACGAGGTGGAGCAGGTCGTCCGCGCGGGCGGTGAGCTCGGCGCGGTCGGCGACGTAGTGGGCCAGGCTGGGCCGGGTGAGGAACAGCGAGCCACGCTGGTTGAGGACCTGGGGGTCGACGGGCGGGACCGGCCCGCTCGCGGCGCCGAACAGCACCATCATGCCGCGCGGGCGCAGCAGCTCCAGGCCGGCCTCGAAGGTGTCCCGGCCCACCCCGTCGTAGACCACGTGCACGCCCTCCCCGCCGGTGACCTCGCGGACGCGCTCGACCAGGTCCTCCTCGCGGTACAGCACCACCTCATCGGCTCCGGCGTCCCGGGCCAGCTCCGCCTTCGGCGTGGTGCCCACCGTGCCGACGACCCGGACCCCCGCCCGGGAGAGCAGCTGGGTCAGCAGCAGGCCGACGCCGCCGGCGGCGGCGGTCACCAAGGCGGTCTGCCCGGGGGAGGCCGGGAAGGTGCTGCGGGCGAGGTAGTGGGCGGTCAGCCCCTGCAGCATGACGGCGGCAGCGGTCTCCAGCTCCACCTCGGCGGGCACCAGCACGAGCCGGTCGGCGGCCACCACGGCCTCGTCAGTGTACCCGGTGCCCGGGGACATGGCCCACGCCACCCGGTCGCCCTCGGCGACGCCGGTGACCTCGGTGCCGACCGAGCGCACGGTCCCCGCCCCCTCGCTGCCCACGACGAACGGGGTGGGCAGGGGGTAGGCGCCGGAGCGGTGGTAGACGTCGATGAAGTTCACCCCGGACGCGGCGACGTCCACCAGGACCTCACCCGGGCCGGGCTCAGGGGTGGGGCGGTCGACGAGGGTGAGGGCCTGCGGCCCTCCGGTCTGTTCCACGATGATGGCGCGCATGCCGCGACGCTATCGCGCGTCGCTCAGCCGGTCGCGGTGACCCACCGTCGCAGCACCCGGGCCGCGGCGCCGCTGTCGAGCGCCTCGGCGGCTTGTCCGACGCCAGCGCGGACGACGTCGTGCACCTCGTCCTCGGTGCGGGGGTGCGCGGACGACTCGCCGGCGTGCACCAGCGCCAGCGCGAGCCCCGCGTTGAGGAGCACCGCGTCGCGCACGGCGCCGGACTGCCCGGAGAACAGGTCCCGCGCGACCTGCGCGTTGTGCTCGGCGTCGTCGCCGCGTAGCTCCTCCAGCGGGTGCAGGGGGAGGCCCAGGCGTCGCGGGTCGAGGGTATGGGCGTGCACCTGCCCCGCCGCGTCCGCCCACCACAGCGAGCTCGTCGTCGCCGTGGTGATCTCGTCCAGCCCGTCGTCGCCCCGGAAGACGACCGCCGGGCTGCCCCGACCGGCGAAGACCTGCGCCATGAGCGGCGCCATCCGGGCGTCCGCGCAGCCGACGGCGGCGTAGCGGGGCTGCGCCGGGTTGGTCAGCGGCCCGAGGAAGTTGAACGCGGTCCCGATCCCGAGCTCGCGGCGCACCGACCCGGCATACCTCATGGAGGGGTGGAAGGTGAGGGCGAAGCAGAACGTGATGCCCGCGTCGAGGGCGACCTGGCGGACCCGCTCGGGGGACAGGTCCAGGCGGACTCCGAGCGCCTCGAGCATGTCGGCGGACCCGGACCGGCTCGAGGCGGCGCGGTTGCCGTGCTTGACCACCGTCGCCCCGGCCGCGGCCATGACCACCGCGGACATGGTGGAGATGTTGACGGTCATCGCGCGGTCCCCGCCGGTCCCGACGATGTCGACCGTGGGGCCCGGCACCTCGAACCGGTGCGCGTGCTCGAGCATCGTGGCCGACAGCCCCGCCATCTCCTGGGCGGTCTCGCCCTTGGTGCGCAGCGCGGCGAGGAACCCGCCGAGCTGGGCGTCGCTGGCCGCCCCGGTCATCACCTGGTCCATGACCCAGGAGGTGGTGCCGCTGGACAGGTCCTCGCCCCGCGTCACCGAGCTGAGCACGTCGGCCCAGGTGATGTCGCGTCCCCCCGCGCCGTGCCCGTCGCTGCGGCCGGCGCCGTCGGTCACCGGCGGGCCAGGTCCGCGACGGCCGCGGTCAGGCGCGCCTCGTCGAGGGGCCGGGACAGCACCGCGTCGGCCTGCGACCAGGTCGCGAGCCAGCCGTCGCCGGGCCGACCGGTGAGCACGAGGACCGGCGGGCAGTCGAACAGCTCGTTCTTGAGCTGTCGGCACACCCCCATCCCGCCGTAGGGTCGCGACTCGCCGTCCAGGATGAGCAGGTCGTAGTCGCCGTCGCGCGCCTCGATGAGCGCCACCTCGGGGGTGGCGCACTCCATCCAGCGGGTGATGACCACGTCGTCGGCGGGCCGGTCCCCGACCCCGACGCGCACGGCGTCCCGGACCGACCGGTCGTCGCTGTAGAGCAGGACCGAGACGGAGGCCGTGGTGACGTCGGTGGAGGCGGAGGGGACCGCGGGAGTGCTCATGCGGGCGATCCTACCGAGGCGCTCCGGTCGGTGGAAGCGCGGGAGCGACCGCGGCGGGGTGGCCGCGCGGGCTGTGCCCCGATGGGCCTAAGATGGGCGTGTGGCGACATCTGCAGCAACCCTGAGCGAGGCTGACCGGTTCCACGCGACCGCGCACGGACCGGCCACCCGGCCCAACATGGTCGCCGTCGGCACCATGGTCTGGCTCGGCAGCGAGATCATGTTCTTCGCGGGACTGTTCGCGATGTACTTCACGATCCGCTCCGTGTCGCCTGACCTGTGGGCCGAGCGCACCGAGTACCTCGACGTCACCTTCGCCTCCATCAACACGATGATCCTGGTGATCTCGTCGGTGTGGTGCCAGCTCGGCGTGTGGCAGGCCGAGCGCGGCATCCCGCACCGCACCGGAAGCCTGCTCAACGTCAAGAGCTGGGGCATGCGCGAGTGGTACACCCTGACGTACCTCTTCGGGGCGACCTTCATCGCCGGCCAGGTCTGGGAGTACGCCACCCTCACCATGGAGGGGCTCACGCCCACCGCAGACCCCTACGGCTCGGTCTTCTACATCACGACCGGCTTCCACGGGTTGCACGTGACGGGCGGACTCATCGCCTTCCTGCTCATCATCGGGCGCAGCTTCACCGCCAAGCGCTACACCCACGCCCAGGCGACCGGTGCCGTGGTCACCTCCTACTACTGGCACTTCGTCGACGTCGTCTGGATCGCCCTCTTCGCGGTCATCTACCTCCTGCAATGAGCCGCACCCCCTCCCGTCCCGCCGCCTCCGCACCCCGGAAGGACCGCCGAGTGAGTTTCCTCGCCGCCCGCCGCCGCAGCCCGCTGGCCCTGCTCGTGCTGCTGTTCCTCGGCCTGACCTTCACGGGCACCGCCTACGCGGCCCTGCAGACCAACGTGCCCCCCGGTACCTCGGCCGAGGGTGCCTCCCAGGAGCAGATCGACGAGGGCCGCGAGCTCTTCCTCGGCAACTGCGCCTCCTGCCACGGCGAGAACGCCGAGGGCAACGGCGAGGCCGGTCCCTCGCTCTACGGGGTCGGTGCGGCGGCCGTCGACTTCCAGGTCGCGACCGGCCGCATGCCGCTCCCGGCCCCGACGGTGCAGGCCAAGCGCAACGTCTCGCAGGTGCACTTCAGCGACGAGCAGATCACCGCCCTGGCCGTCTACGTCGACTCCCTCGCCCCCGGCCCTGACGTGCCGGAAGCGCAGTGGCTGGACACGGCGGAGGGCGACCCGGCCAACGGGGGCGCGGTCTACCGGACCAACTGCGCGATGTGCCACAACTCCTCGGGCACCGGTGGTGCCCTCACGCGCGGCAAGTACGCGCCGACCCTCATGGGGGTCGACGAGCAGCACATCTACGAGGCCATGCTCACCGGACCGCAGTCCATGCCCGTCTTCAACGACCAGAACATCACCCCGGAGGAGAAGCGCGACGTGATCGCCTTCCTCAAGACCATCGAGGACGGCGCCAACGACCAGGGTGGCCACACGCTGGGCAGCCTCGGCCCGGCCGGTGACGCCCTCTTCGCGTGGACGATCGGCATCCTGGCCTTCATCGGCGCTGCCGTGTGGCTCGGACGAAAGGCGGCCTGAGGTATGACGAACCCCCACCACGACGACACCGCGCCGGCCGTGCGCGACGAGGCGGCAGCGCCGGCCAGGGCCGAGACCTTCGAGAACCCGGGCCTGCCGCCGCACGTGCCCCGCCGCGCCGACGTCGACCCCAAGGCCGCCAAGCGTGCCGAGATCCAGGTCGTCGTCCTGTTCACCCTGTCCGCGCTGGCGTCCATCGCCTTCGTCGTCGCCTACTTCGCGATCGACCAGGACCTCAAGGGCTACCTGCTGGGGATCGGGGAGATCAACCTCTACCACCTGGCCATCGGTCTCACCATGGGCGTGTCCCTCCTCGGGATCGGGCTGGGCGCCATCCACTGGGCCAAGACCCTCATGCCCGACGAGGAGGTCGTCGAGCAGCGTCACCCGCAGGCCTCCACCGAGGAGGACCGCCTCGTCGTCGGCCAGACCCTCTCCCACGGCTGGCGCAGCTCGCAGCTCAACCGCCGCTCTGCCCTCCTCGGCTCCGCCGGTGGTGCGCTCGGCCTGTTCGCGCTGCCGCTCGTCCTCCCCGTCGTGGCCGGGCTGGGACCGCGTCCGCAGGGGCTCTACACCACCAACTGGGCCGAGGGAACCCTGCTGAGGATCGACCCCTCGGGTGCGGCCATCCGGGCGGGGGACGTCACCCAGGGCTCCGTGTTCCACGTCATGCCGGACGGCTGGGTGGGCCACGAGGCGGTCGAGGAGCACGGCGCCGAGGCCGCCATGGTCGCCAAGGCCAAGGACCAGGTCATCCTGGTCCGCCTCGACCCCTCGCTCATCAAGAGCCAGAAGCAGCGCGAGTGGGGCTACGAGGGCATCGTGGCCTACTCCAAGGTGTGCACCCACGTCGGGTGCCCCGTGGCGCTGTACGAGCAGCAGACCCACCACCTGCTGTGCCCCTGCCACCAGTCGACGTTCGACATGACCGACGACTGCAACGTCATCTTCGGGCCGGCGAAGCGGCCCCTCCCGCAGCTGCCGATCACCGTCGACGGCGACGGGTACATCGTGGCCGCGGGCGGCTTCCGCGAGCCCGTCGGACCGAGCTTCTGGGAGCGCGAGCGCCCAGGCCTGTTGGGAGTTGAGTAGCCATGACGACGCACGTCCCCCAGGGCGCTGACCACCTGCGCACCGACGAGTCGCCGCCGGAGCGCCCGGTGAGCCAGACCGACCAGTCCTCCCCGGACGCCGCGTTCCCTCGGGCGCTCGTCTGGTCCGACGAGCGGGTCGGCACGGCCAAGGGCCTGCGCTTCGCGTTGAAGAAGGTCTTCCCCGACCACTGGAGCTTCCTGCTCGGCGAGATCGCGATGTACTCGATGATCATCGCGCTCATCACCGGCACGTTCCTCACCCTCTGGTACGTCCCCAGCATGGGCCACGTCGTCTACGACGGCGACTACGTGCCGCTCAAGGGTGTCGGTATGTCGGAGGCGTACGCCTCGACCCTCCACATCAGCTTCGAGGTCAAGGGCGGTCTGCTCATCCGGCAGCTGCACCACTGGTCGGCGCTGTTCTTCATCGTCGGCATCGCGCTGCACGCGGCCCGCGTCTTCTTCACCGGCGCCTTCCGCAAGCCCCGCGAGCTCAACTGGGTCATCGGCGTCGTGCTCTCGCTGCTGGCCATCATCGAGGGATTCGCCGGCTACTCCCTCCCGGACGACCTGCTCTCCGGCACCGGCATCCGGGCCATGAACGGCTTCATGATGTCCGCCCCGGTCATCGGCACCTGGATGACCTTCTTCGTCTTCGGCGGGGAGTTCCCCGGCGAGGCCATCATCCCGCGGCTCTACATCGCGCACGTGCTGCTGATTCCCGCGATCCTCGTGGGGCTCTTCGTCCTGCACCTCGCCCTCGTGGTCATCCACAAGCACACGCAGTACCCCGGGCCTGGACGGACCAACGACAACGTCGTCGGTTTCCCGATCATGCCGGTGTATGCCGCCAAGGCCGGCGGGTTCTTCTTCGTCGTCTTCGGCATCACCGCGCTGGTCTCGGCCCTCGTCCAGATCAACGGCGTGTGGGTCTACGGTCCGTACGACCCGACCCAGGTGACGGCGGGCAGCCAGCCGGACTTCTACATGTGGTTCTCCGACGGCGCGTTGCGCCTGCTCCCGGGCTGGCTGGAGGTCAACCTCTTCGACACCGTGTGGAGCTTCAACATCTTCCTCGGCTCCTTGGTGCTGCTGCCCCTGGTCTGGGTGGTCATGGGTGCCTACCCGTTCGTGGAGGCCTGGGTCACCGGCGACAAGCGCGAGCACCACATCCTGCAGCGCCCGCGCAACGCCCCGACCCGGACCGCGGTCGGCGCGGCCGCGATCTCGATGTACCTCGTGCTCGCGCTGGCCTGCGTCAACGACATCCTGGCGATCAAGCTGGGCCTGTCGATCAACGACCTGACCATCCTGTTCCGCACCATGTTCTTCGTGCTGCCGGTCCTCGTGTTCTTCGTCACCAAGCGGCTGTGCCTGTCGCTGCAGCGGCACGACCGCGAGCGGGTGCTGCACGGCAACGAGACCGGCCGGATCGTGCGGACCCCCGAGGGCCGGTTCTTCGAGGCCCACGAGCCGCTGGACGAGTACGAGCGCTGGGCGCTCGTCGACTACGACACCCCGACGCCCCTCGGTCTCACCCAGGGCCCGGACGTCGACGGTCGGGGTGTGGCCCGCCGCCGCAGCCCCCTGGCGGGCGTGCAGGCCGCGGTCTCGTCGTTCTTCTACAAGGACGCCGTCCGCGCGGTCACCCCGGAGGAGCTGGCGGCCGCCCACCACCACGGTGGCGAGCACGAGGCCCTCGAGGCACCGGGTGTCCCGCAGCTCGGCGCGCCGGTGAACGACAGCACCGGGGACGACGACTTCTCCGACAGCCACGGCTCGTCGGTCCAGGCCCCGTCCGGTCATCGCTGAGCCCCAGCCCGACGACCTGCGCCCCGCCGCTCCGGACACGGACGGCGGGGCGCCGTCGCGCCAGGACCAGGACCAGGACCCCGACCCGGACGGCCCGCCGGCGGCGATGACCGCCGAGGAGTTCGAGGACGCCGTGGGCGACTCCCTCGACCTCGTGCCGGCGGCGTTGATGGACCGGCTGGACAACGTCGTCTTCCTGGTGGAGGACGAGCCTCCCCCGGAGGACCCCGACCTGCTCGGGCTCTACGACGGGGTCCCGCTCACCGAGCGCGACTGGGGCGTCCAGCTCCCGGACCGGATCTTCATCTACCGCGGGCCGCTCGTCCGCCTGTGTGCCGATCGGGAGGAGCTCCTGGAGGAGATCGCGGTGACGGTGGTGCACGAGATCGCCCACCACTTCGGCATCGACGACGCCCGTCTCCACGAGCTGGGATGGGGCTGACCGGCCCGGGCTACAGTGGGTGGGTGATTTCTGCCATCGTCATGATCAAGGCCGAGGTCGGCCGTATCCCCGAGGTCGCGCAGGAGATCGCCGAGATCGAGGGCATCCGGGAGGTCTACTCCGTCACCGGCGACGTCGACCTCATCGCGATCGCCCGGGTCAACCGGCACGAGGAGTTCGCCGATGTCATCGCCGACCGGCTGAACAAGGTCGGCGGGGTGCTGGAGACCACCACCCACATCTCCTTCCGGGCCTACTCCTCCTCCGACCTCGAGGCCGGCTTCTCCCTCGGCCTGGAGCACTAGGCCGCTCCGGCGGGGAGCGCGCCGACCGGCCGCTCCAGCGGCTGCGGCAGGTGCTCACGGGCCTCGCCGGTGGTCGACCAGGACGCGGCGCCGGGCTCGAGGAGGGCACGGCTCGCGCCCGCGCCCCCGACGGGGCAGGTCCACTCCCCGTCCAGGTCCACCAACCGGGCCCCGGGGGACTCCAGCCAGCGCAGCACCAGCTCGGTCTCCTCCGGCAGCGCGGCCGACAGGGCTGCGGACGGCGGGGCGACGACCTCCGCGGTCTCGCGCAGCGCGTCGATGTAGGGCAGCGGGTCCACCCCGCGCGGGCTGACGCTGGCTCCGGCCAGCCGTCCGTAGCGCACGCAGATGAGCTCCCAGCCCCCCTGCTCGGCCCGTCGTGCGGCGACCACCTCGGGGGAGCGGGTGAGGGGACGTAGCCGCTGGCTGCGGGCGGTGGCGCGCACCAGGGCCATCATCCGGTCGCGCATCGTGCGGGCCTCCTCGAAACGTTCCTGCCGGGCGAGCTCCTCGAGCCGGGACCGCAGCGCGGCCACCACGTCGGCGGTGCTGCCCACCAGGGCCTGCCCCGCCTGCCCGGCCACCTGCGCGTAGTCCTCCTTGCTCTGGGCCCCGACGCAGGGGCCGCCGCAGCGGCCGATCTCCAGCAGCACGCAGGCGCTGCTGCCCGGGGAGCGCTCGGAGAGCCGCCGGGTGCACTGCCGCAGCGGGACGACCTCGTGCAGGGCGGTGACCGCCGCCTCGGCCGCGCGGCGGGAGCCGAACGGTCCGGCATACTGCGCCTCGTCGTCCTTGACCGACCGGACGACGGAGAGCCGGGGGAACGCCTCGTCGGTCAGACGCACCCAGACGGCCTTCTCCGGGTGACGGGACCGGCGGTTGTAGCGCGGTTTGTGCTCGGCGATGAGCCGCAGCTCGCGCACCGAGGCCTCGAGGGCGGTGGCGCAGACGATGGGGGTCAGCGACTCGGCGAGGCCCACCATCTCGGTCATCCGGCGCCGGGTCTCCGACGCCGTGAAGTAGGTGAGGGTGCGTCGGCGCAGGTCGGTGGCGGTGCCGACGTAGAGCGGGGTGCCCGTCCGGTCGCGGAAGACGTAGACCCCGGGGGCCGAGGGCATCGCCTCGGCCAGGACCCGCTTGCGTCGCTGCCCGGGGCTCACCCGGGAGCTGTAGGACTGCAGCTCCTCCAGGGTGTGCACACCGAGGTTGCCGACCCGCTCCACCAGCCCGTGCAGGACGTCCACGGTCGCCCTGGCGTCGTGCAGCGCCCGGTGGTCGGGGGTCGTGGCGGAGCCGAAGAGGCGGGCCAGGCTGGCGAGCTTGTGGTTGGGGGCCTCGTCCTTGTGGACGAGCTGGCGGGCGAGCCGCACCGTGTCCAGGACGGGGAAGCCGGGCCAGGGGTGCCCGGTCTCGGCGGCGGCGGCCTTGAGGAAGGACACGTCGAACCCGGCGTTGTGGGCGACGAGGACGCTGCCCCGCGCGAACTCCAGGAACTGCGGCAGCACCACGGAGATGGGCGGTGCCTCCACGACCATCGCGTTGGTGATCCCGGTCAGGACGGTGATGAAGCCGGGGATCGGGGTGGCCGGACGGACCAGCGTCTGGAGCTCACCCAGGACCTGGCCGCCGCGCACCTTGACGGCCCCGATCTCGGTGATCTGCGAGCCCGAGGGCGACCCACCGGTGGTCTCGAGGTCGACGACCACGAAGGTGACCTCGGACAACGGGGTGCCGAGGTCCCCGAAGGTCGGCTGCGTGTAGGTCGCCGGGCGGTCCCGGCCGGGCGGAGGGCCCGGGGCCCGCCGTCTCGTGTCCAGCGTCT
The DNA here is from genome assembly GCF_004153545.1 of Serinicoccus sediminis. Classification (GTDB taxonomy): domain Bacteria; phylum Actinomycetota; class Actinomycetes; order Actinomycetales; family Dermatophilaceae; genus Ornithinicoccus; species Ornithinicoccus sediminis_A. The sequence continues at coordinate 25,987 of NZ_SDVA01000008.1, forward strand.
GCATACCGCCGAGGCTAGGTGGGCGCACCGACAGACCGGGCCGGACGCGCCGCTCGCACGGCGGGCGAGGACGGCGCAGCGGGTATGTCGGTGGCCCCTCCTAGCGTCGTCGTCATGAAGGAGGTGGACCCATGTCCTCGTACTCGACCCCACCACCCACCCCGGACGACCGGGCCGTCACGCTGATCGACTGTCAGACGTGCCCGGTCCGTGGCCGCCACTGCGGCGACTGCTTCGTGCCGGTCCTCGGACGCCTCTGGCTCGACGACCTTGCGCCGGCCCCGAGACAGGCGCCGGAGCCCCAGGGACGTCAGGTGCCGCCGGGCGGTCACGACCCGGAACCGCGGCGTGCGGGTGCCGACCTGGACAGCGACGAGCTCGCGGCCGTCAGCGCCTTCGTCCGAGCGGGTCTGGTGACGCGTCAGGAGGCGCTGGCGACCCGGGCCGAGGTCACGCCGTCGCGACGCGCGGCGGCGGGCTGAGCGGGTCTGCTGCGGCCGGCCGCCGAGGGAGCGGCCTCAGACGAGACGATCCCAGATCGGCAGGAGGGGCCTGGCCACCGCGGCGAGGTCGGGCAGCGACGGCGTGTCCTTCTCCGCCACCCGTCGTGCAGCCGCGTGGACGAGGGCCGCACCGAGGGCCGTGACGAGGTCGGACTGCTCGTCCAGCTCCGCGGTGTCCACCCGTCGTCCGTCGGCCCGTGCCGACGCCTCCAGCTTGAGCCGGACCAGGACGCGCAGCTCGCCCAGGATGGGTTGGAACCGCTCGGCCTGGCGCGCCTGGAGCTGCGGCGACCGGGCCAGCAACCGGAGCTGGTCCACCTGGGTGGCCGGGTCGGATCCGGCAGGCAGGTCGATGAGGGCGACCGCGCCGGCGAGGATCGGCACGTCCGGGTCGCTGAGGTAGTGCTGCGCACGCTGCTGCGAGATCGCCGGGAGCTCGAGGCCGAGCAGCGCGTCGTCCTTGGTCGGGAAGTGGTGGAAGAACGTCCGCTGGCTGACCCCCGCATCGGCACACACGGCGTCCACCGTCAGGGCCTCCAGACCCGCGGTCGTCGCCACCCGGACGGCCGAGCGGTGCAGGCGGCGGGCCGTCGCCAGCCCCCGCGCGTTGCGCGGCGACGGGCCGGGCGTGGAGAGCCCACCACCCTGTTCCGCCTGCACACCACCACCCTACTCGTAGCGCAGCGCGTCGATGGGTTCCTGCCGCGCAGCGCGTCGGGCGGGCAGCGTCCCGGCCAGGAACGCGATGGCCACGATGAGCCCGACCACGCCGAGCACTGAGCCCGGCCGGAACAGCAGCACGTCCAGGCCACCCAGTGCCGACAGCGGGCCCGCCGCGAGCACGGCGTTGAGGCCGGTGCCGACCGCCATCGCGACCACGGATCCGAGCACGCTGCCGAGCAGACCGAGGAAGGCGGCCTCGAGGCTGAACAGCCCGAAGACGCGTCCGCCGCTCATGCCCAGGGCCTTCATGAGACCGATCTCCCTGGTGCGTTCCTGCACGCTCATGAGGAGGGTGTTGACGATCCCGAACGCCGCGGCGACCAGGGCGACCACCGCGAACGCGTTCAGGACGCCCGTGATGCCCGCGATGACCGTCGTGATGAGGCCCAGCTGGTCCTCGACGGTCTGTGCACTGAGGCCCAGGTCGGCCACCGCGTCCTTGATCTGCTGGACGGCCGCGTCGTCCGAGGACGGGTCGAAGCGGGCGGTGGCGACGGCGTACAACGGCCGCTGGTCGACCCCGGCGCCCTGGAGCTCGGCCAGCTCCTCGACCAGGGCCCGACCGGCCCCGCCACCCGCACCGAGCAGGCTGGGGTTGGTGATGCCGACGAGCTCGGCCTCCACCTCGTGCTGTTCCCCGAGCACGTCCGTGACCCCGACCAGCACCGTGGTCCCCAGCGCGTCCTCGGCGTCGGCGAACCCGAGCGGCTCCACGTACTCCTCCGGGAGGAGGACCTCGTGGGCTGAGCCCTCGGCGGCAAGCTGCTCACCCGCGGCGAGGTCGGCGCGGGCGATGGAGGCGGTGGGCGCGATCGTCAGCTGGTAGCGCTCGTCGAGGTCCCCGCCGGCCACCCGCACGTAGTCGACCGCCGTGGTGCGCACGGGCTCGATGTCCGAGATGCCCGCGACCGTCTCCAGATCCTCGAGGTCGGCCTCGGTGAGGGCGCCACCGGCCGCGGCGCCGGGCAGGGGCCCGGCGCCTGCGCCTGACGGTGTCGAGGTGTCGGGGTCGTACCGAGCCGGCCCCGGCGCGCTGTCGGCGGCTGCGGTGACGACCAGCACGTCCTGCGCCCCGAGCTGGTCCACCTGTCGGGTGACGTAGTCGGTCACACCGGCCCCGAGAGCGGTGGTCAGGGTCAGGGTGAACGCCCCGACGAACAACGCCAGCACGGTCAAGGTGGTGCGCACCCTGCTGCGCAGGGTGTTGCCGACCGCGGCGCGGACGAGGTCGGAGGTCCTCACGCCGCCACCTCCGGACGGCCGAGCGCGCCGTCACGGATGACGACGTGGCGCTCGCAGCGTGCCGCCAGGTCCTCGTCGTGCGTGACGAGCACCAGGGTGATGCCCCGCTCGCGGTGGAGCCGGAAGAGCTCGTCGGCGACCAGGTCGCCGGTGGCGCTGTCCAGGTTGCCGGTGGGCTCGTCGGCGAAGACGACGTCCGGCTCCGTGACGAGGGCGCGGGCGATGACGACCCGCTGCTTCTGCCCACCGGACAGCGCCGTGGCGCGGTTGTCCTTCTTCTCGGCGAGCCGCAACTGCTCGAGGACCGCCATACCGCGGCGCCGGCGCTCCACGAGCGGGACACCGGCGATGGTCAGGGGCAGCACGACGTTGTCGAGGACGGTCGCGTCCGGCACCAGGAAGAACTGCTGGAACACGAAGCCGAAGCGCTGGTTGCGGATCCGGCCGATAGCGCGCGGGCTCATCCTGGTGGCGTCGACGCCGTCCACGAGGAGCCGGCCCTCGTCGGGTCGGTCGAGCAGGGCGAGCACGTGCATCAGGGTCGACTTGCCGGATCCGCTCTTGCCGACGAGGGCGAGCGACTGACCGGTGTGGACGTCGAGGGAGACGTCGTGAAGGGCACGGAAACGGCCGGAGCCCCTGCCGTACCAGGTGGACACCCCGTCCAGCCGCAGCAGCGGCTCGGGTCGGTGGGGAGAAGACGTCGTCAACATGGGGGTGACTGTAATCTCAAATTGCAGTAACTGCAATATGCAGCGCCCGTACGCGCTCCGCTCCGGGTCAGCCTCCGCCGTAGATGGCCTCGACCTCAGCGGCGAACGTCTCGGCCAGGACGTGCCGACGCAGCTTGAGGGACGGGGTGAGCGTCCCGGCCGCGACGGTGAAGTCCTCCGGGAGGACCGTGAAGGCGCGGATCGACTCGGCGCGGCTCACCGTGGCGTTGGCCTCGTCCACCGCGGTCTGGACCTCCCGCCGCACGAGCGGGTGCCGCGCCGCGTCGGCGACGGACAACCCACCCAGCCCGCGCTGCTCGAGCCAGTCGGGCAGGGGGTCGGCGTCCAGCGTCACCAGGGCCGCGACGAAGGGGCGGGCCTCGCCGACCACCATGCACTGCGACACCAGGGGATGGGCGCGGACCCGGTCCTCGAGCGGGCCCGGGCGCACGTTCTTGCCCCCCGCGGTGACGATGATCTCCTTGCTGCGACCGGTGACCCGCAGGAAGCCGTCGGCGTCGAGCTCCCCGAGGTCGCCGGTCGGCAGCCATCCGTCCCGCAGTGCGGTGCCCGAGCCCGGTGGGTCGTCGCGGTAGCCGCGGAACACACCCACCCCGGCCACGAGGATCTCGCCGCTGCCGTCCACCCGGACGGACACCCCGGGCAGAGGGCGCCCCACGGTCCCGATGCGGATCTGGTCCGGGGTGTTCACGGTGACCGGCGCGGTGGTCTCGGTCAGTCCGTAGCCCTCCAGCACGACGAGACCGGCACCGCGGAAGAAGTGCCCGAGCCGTTCCCCGAGCGCGGCCCCGCCGGAGATGGCGTACTCGACCCGACCGCCGAGCGAGGCGCGCAGCCGGCGCAGCACGAGGCGGTCGGCGATCGCGTGCCGCAGCCGCAGCGCCGGGCCGACGGGCCCGGCGTCCAGCGCGCGGCTGTAGGCGTCGGCGACCCGCGCCGCCCACCGGAAGACCGGGGCGCGGCCGGCGGACTGCGCCCGCTGCTCGGCCGAGGCGTAGATCTTCTCGAAGACCCGGGGCACCGCCAGCAGGAAGGTGGGTCGGAAGGTGGCCAGGTCGTCCAGCAGGGTGCGGGCGTCCGGGCAGTGCCCCATGCGCACCCCGGCCCGCAGACAGACCACCTCGATGAACCGCGCGAACACGTGCGCCAACGGGAGGAAGACCAGGTTGGCGGCGCCGGGGGCGTCGACGACGACGCCCAGCCGCTCGCAGGCGTTCTCGGCCAGCCCCATGAAGTTGTCGTGGGTGAGCTCGCACCCGCGGGGCGCGCCGGTCGTCCCGGAGGTGTAGATGACGGTCGCGAGGTCGGTGCGGGCCACCGAGCCCCGCCGCTCCCGCAGCTCCGCGTCACCGACCTCCGTGCCCGCCGTGGCCAGCTCCTCCAGCGACCCGGAGTCGATCTGCCACACGTCCCGCAGCTCCGGCAGGGTGCTCCGGCAGCTCGTGACCAGGGCCCTCATCGCGCCGTCCTCGACGATGACCGCCACCGCCCCGGAGTCCGCGCAGATCCACCGCACCTGCTCTGCCGAGCTGGTCTCGTAGATCGGCACCGGCACGGCGGCCACGGACCACAGGGCCAGGTCCGTCAGGGTCCACTCCAGCCGGGTGCGGCTCATGAGCGCCACCCGGTCACCGGGGCCGATCCCCGCCGCCAGGAAGCCCTTGGCGAGACGGTCCACCCGCCGCTGCAGCTCTATCGCGGTGACGTCCTGCCAGGTGTCCCCGACCCGGTCGGACGCGAGGACCCGGCCCGGCTCCCTCCGCGCCCAGTCCACCAGGTAGTCCGCGAGGCCACCGGGCGTGGAGCCGGTGACCAGGGGTGGGACGGACACCTCGGACACGACAACAGCTCCCGTTCGCGGTTCGGCTCGGTTCAGGCGGGCTCACCCTACCCTCGCCCGATAGGGTGACCGGGTGAGGACCTGCGTCGGCGTGGACATCGGAGGCACCAAGATCGCCGCGAGCGCGGTCCAGGACGGCACCATCCTGGCGCAGGCGCTGCGGGAGACCCCGGCGCAGGCGCCGGACGACATCGTGACCGCCGTCGCGGACCTCCTGCGCGAGCTGGCCGAGCGCCTGGGGCCCGACCGGCCCGTCGAGGCGGTGGGGGTGGCCTGCGCCGGCTTCGTCGACCGTGCGGGCGACATGGTGGTCTTCGCGCCCAACCTCGCCTGGCGGGACGAGCCGCTGCGGGAGCGGCTCGAGCGGGCGACCGGGCTGCCGGTCGTGCTGGAGAACGACGCCAACGCGGCCGCGTGGGGAGAGTTCCGCTTCGGCGCCGCCCGCGACGTCGAGGAGATGGTGCTCATCACCCTGGGCACCGGGGTCGGCGGGGGCATCGTCGTGGACGGCGAGCTGGTGCGGGGCACGCACGGCATGGCGGCCGAGGTGGGGCACATGCGGATGGTCCCCGACGGGCACCGGTGCGGGTGCGGCAACAAGGGCTGCTGGGAGGTGTATGCCTCCGGCAGCGCCCTGGTGCGCGAGGCCCGCGACCTCGTGGCCGGCGGAAGCCCGCACGCGGGCGCCCTCGCGGACGCCTGCGGGGGCGACCCGGCCGCGCTCACCGGGATGATGGTGACGGAGGTGGCGCGGGACGGCGACCCGGCGGCCCAGGAGCTGCTCGAGGACGTCGGCCGCTGGGCGGGCGAGGGGCTGGCCTCCCTGGCGGCCGTCCTGGACCCGGGGCTGCTCGTCATCGGTGGCGGGGTCTCCGCGGCGGGCGACCTCGTCCTGCAGCCCGCCCGCCGTGCCTTCGGGCGCCACCTCACCGGTCGGGGGCACCGGCAGATCACCCCGCTGGTGCTGGCCGAGCTGGGCAACGAGGCGGGCATGATCGGCGCGGCGGACCTGGCCTCGCGCCGGGTGTGAGCACCCGGGCCGGCGGTCCGGCCGGGGGCCCGGCCGTCGGTGTCGACGTGGGGGGCACCCGGGTGAAGGCCGGGCTCGTCGACGACCGTGGTCGGGTGCTCAAGGCCACCGCCCGACCCACGCCGGAGCGCACCGCGGCGGCCGCCACCGTGGAGTCGCTCGTCGTGGAGGTGGTGCACGAGCTGCTGGGTCAGGTTCCGGTCACCAGGCGACCGGCGGTGCCGGTCGGGGTGGGGGCCGCCGGCTTCGTCGACGCGGCGCGGGGCCGGGTCGTCTTCGCGCCCCACCTGTCGTGGCGGGACGAGCCGTTGCGCGACCGGCTCACGGCGCGGCTGGGTCGGGCGGTCCTCGTGGACAACGACGCCCACGCGGTGGCCTGGGCCGAGCACCGGTTCGGTGCCGGGCAGGGGGAGAGCCACCTGGTCGTGCTCACGCTCGGCACCGGCATCGGTGGGGCGATCCTCACCGACGGCCGCCTGCAGCGCGGGCGGCACGGGCTGGCCGGGGAGTTCGGCCACCAGCAGCTGGTCCCCGGGGGCCTGCCCTGCGAGTGCGGCAACCGGGGCTGCTGGGAGCAGTACGCCTCTGGCCGCGCGCTCGCCCGGCTGGCCCGTGAGGCGGCGCTCGCCGGGGGTGGACGCGCTGCCGGGCTGCTGGAGGCTGCTCCGGACGGCGACGCCCCCGAGCTCACCGGTGAGCACGTCTCGCGGACCGCCCGGCAGGGGGACCCCGCCAGCCGCGAGATCCTGGCCGAGGTCGGCCGGTGGCTCGGGGTGGGGCTGGCCGGTGTCGTCGCCTCCCTCGACCCCGGCACGGTCGTCGTCGGCGGGGGCGCGAGCCTGGCCGGTGACCTGCTGCTCGACCCGGCGCGCGAGACCCTCGCCCGCACCCTGGTCGGACGGGGCCACCGGCCGGTGCCCCCGGTCCGGGCCGCCCGGCTGGGAGGACGGGCGGGGGTGGTCGGCGCGGCCGACCTGGCCCGGGGGGCCGCGGCGGGAGGCCCGTCGGGGTGACCCGGGCGCCGTGACCCGCGTGCCGGTCCGTCGGGTCGGGTGGGGGAGGATGAGCCCATGCCCTCCCTGCGCGTCGCCTCCTACAACCTGCGCGGCCTCAAGGACAGCGCGGAGGCCGCCGCCGCGGTCGTCCGCGCCCTCGCCCCCGACGTCCTGCTGCTCCAGGAGCTGCCCCGCTACCCCGGCTCGGAGTATGCCGTCGCCGCCTTCGCGCGCCGCTGCGACCTGCTCTGGTCCGGGCGCACCCGGCTGCTCAGCGGCACCGGGCTGATGACCGCGCTGCGGGTGACCGCCACCGACTCCGTCGACCGCCGGCTGCGCGTCGGGCTGCGGGAGAACCCGCGCGGCTACACGCAGACCCGGGTCCGGCTGCCGGAGGGGCCGCAGGTCGACGTCGTCTCGGTCCACCTGTCCCTGCGGGCGGAGCAGCGGGTGGAGCACGCGAGCACCGTCCTCGCCGAGCTGGCCGCGGGCCGGGAGGACCCGGAGCAGGTGCCGCTGGTGGTCGGCGGCGACCTCAATGAGGGCCGCGACGGCGCGGCGTGGGGCGTCCTGGCCGCCGGCCTGGAGGAGGTGTCGGCGGACCGGCCGACCTTCCCGGCCCACCAGCCGCACCGTCACATCGACGCGGTCTTCGCCCGGGGGCACCGGGCGGCGCGGCCGGGTGACCCCGCCGTGCTGGAGGGTATGCCGCTGCGCGAGGCGAGCGACCACCTGCCGGTCTGGGTCGACCTGGAGGTCTGAGGGCGCCTCAGACCCGGGCGCCTCAGACGCGGGCGCCGTCGTCGCCGTCGTAGGGGAGCCGCCGGCGCGGCTGCCGCAGCACCAGCAGCACGAACCCGCCGACGGTCATCAAGACACCCACGGCGGCGAACCCCGGGTGCAGCAGCGGCACGACCGCCGCGAGCACCACCAGCAGCGGGCCGGCGACCAGCCCGACGACGATGCCCCAGAAGTGCAGGTCGCCGGCCGGCAGCGGCTCGGTCGGCGGGGGGACGAAGTGGTCCTCGTCGTCCTCCGACGGCTCGTAGGAGCGGTGGTCGGTCGCCATGCCGTCGGGGGTCCGCGGGCCCAGGTGCGAGGCAGGACGGGGGGCCGGCCCCGCGTCCGAGCCGGGTGACGGAGCCGGCGGGGGCTCGTGCTCGGCCCCGGGCCAGGGCGGGTTGACCGTGCGGCCGGGCGGGGTGCCGCCCTCACCGCGCAGTCCGGCCACGATCTCGCGGAAGACCCGGTCCACGTCGGGGTCGGCCGGGCCGTCCTCGGGGCTGCGGGGGCTCACCACCCCAGTCTCGCACGGTGCCGCCCCGCGTCCCACGCGGCGAGGGTCGCGCAGGGGTAGAGTCGGCGCGCACACCGGCGCCCGCAGCGCGGCGGACGACACGGCCCGAGGAGGACGCCCGATGATCTACTGGATCCTCAAGCACCTGGTCGTCGGACCCCCGCTCAAGGCGCTCTTCCGGCCCTGGATCGAGGGCAGGCAGCACCTGCCGGAGACCGGCGCGGCGATCCTCGCCAGCAACCACCTGTCCTTCTCCGACTCGATCTTCCTGCCGCTCATGGTCGACCGCAGGATCACCTTCCCCGCCAAGATGGAGTACTTCACCGGCACCGGCGTCAAGGGCTGGCTGACCCGGCTGTTCTTCACCTCCACCGGACAGATCCCCATCGACCGCTCCGGCGGGTCCGCCTCGATGGCCGCGCTCGAGCAGGGTCTGCAGGTGCTCCGGCGCGGCGAGCTGTTCGGGATCTACCCCGAGGGGACGCGCAGCCCGGACGGGCGGCTCTACCGCGGCAAGACGGGGATGGCGAGGCTCGCCCTGGAGGCGGACGTGCCGATCATCCCGTGCGCGATGATCGACACCGACAAGGCGCAGCCGACGGGCCAGAAGGTGCCCAACGTGGTGCAGGTGGGGGTGCGGGTCGGCCGGCCCATGCACTACCCGGAGTACGCCGGGCGCAGCGAGGACCACGTGGTCCTGCGGCAGATCACCGACGAGGTGATGGCCGAGCTGCAGCGGCTCTCCGGCCAGGTCTACGTCGACGAGTACGCCGCCACCGTCAAGGAGCGGCTCGCCGCCCGGGCGCGGTCCGGGGTCGAGCAGGCCCGGGCCGGGCTGGAGCAGGCCACGGAGCGGGCCAGGGAGGGCCTGGAGCAGGCGGGGGAGAAGGCCCGGGAGGGCCTGGGCCACGCCCGCGAGGACATCGCCGGGGCCACCGGCCGGGCCCGGGAGAGCCTCGCCGAGCGGCGGGCGCGGAGGCATACCGAGCACGAGGACGCCCCGGAGGCATGACGCGGCGTCAGAGGCACCACGGGCCGTCTCCTACGATGGAGCGGTGAGCACCGACCTGACCGGCCTGGCCACCACCGGTGGCCACGACATCGACTGGCCCGACCTGCCCGCGCGCCAGCAGCCCACCTGGGCCGACCCCGCGGCCCTCGCGCAGACCCTCTCGGTGCTCGGGACCTATCCGCCGCTCGTCTTCGCCGGCGAGTGCGACCAGCTGCGCTCACGGATGGCCGACGTCGCCGCCGGGCGGGCCTTCACGCTGCAGGGCGGCGACTGCGCCGAGACCCTGGCCGACGTGACCGGCCCCAACATCCGGGACCGCATCAAGACCATCCTGCAGATGGCCGTCGTCCTCACCTACGGTGCGGGCACGCCGATCGTCAAGGTGGGTCGGATGGCGGGGCAGTTCGCCAAGCCGCGCAGCGCGGACACCGAGACGCGGGACGGGGTGACCCTGCCCGCCTACCGCGGAGACATGGTCAACGGCTTCGAGTTCACGCCCGAGGCGCGCCGGCCCGACCCCGAGCGGCTGCTGCGCTGCTACCACGCGAGCTCGGCCACCCTCAACCTCGTGCGCGGCTTCACCAGCGGTGGCTTCGCGGACCTGCGCAGCGTGCACGCCTGGAACAAGGGCTTCCTCACCGGGCCGGCGCAGGCGCGCTACGAGGTCATGGCCGGGCAGATCGACCGCGCGGTCCGCTTCCTGGAGGCCTCCGGGGTCGCGGACGCCGAGGAGATGCGGCGGGTGGAGTTCTACTCCGCCCACGAGGCGCTCGTCCTCGACTACGAGCGCCCCATGGTGCGCCGCGACCACCGGACCGGGCTGCTCTACGACACCTCCAGCCACCTGGTCTGGGTCGGCGAGCGCACCCGGGACCTCGACGGGGCGCACATCGACTTCGTCTCCCGGATCCAGAACCCGGTGGCGGTCAAGCTCGGCCCGTCCGCGGACCGTGACACCGTGCTGTCCCTCATCGACCGCATCGACCCCGACCGCACGCCGGGGCGGCTCACCTTCATCACCCGGATGGGGGCGGGGAGGATCAGGGACGTCCTGCCCTCGCTGCTGACCTCCCTGGGCGAGGACGCCCGGCGGGTGGCGTGGGTGTGCGACCCCATGCACGGCAACACCTTCACCTCGCCCAGCGGCTTCAAGACCCGCCGCTTCGAGGACGTGGTGGAGGAGGTGCGGGGGTTCTTCGCCGCGCACGCCGAGGCCGGCACGCATCCCGGCGGCATCCACGTGGAGCTCACCGGCAACGACGTCACCGAGTGCGTCGGGGGCACCACCCCGGTCGACCTCGACGACCTGGGGCTGCGCTACGAGACGCTGTGCGACCCGCGGCTCAACCACCAGCAGAGCCTGGAGCTGGCCTTCCTCGTCGCGGAGATGCTGGAACGGGCCGGGCGCTGACGTGGGGGAGCACGTGATGGGTGGCGCGACGCCGACCGCGGACCTGCGCTCGGACACCCTCACCCGCCCCACGTCGGCCATGCGGGCGGCGATGGTCGACGCCCCGGTGGGCGACGACGTCTACGCCGAGGACCCCACCGTCGCCGCGCTGGAGGAGCGCGTCGCCGCGCTGCTGGGTCACGAGGCGGCGCTCTTCATGCCCACCGGGTCGATGGCCAACCAGATCGGGCTGCGCCTTCACGCCGGGCCAGGGACGGAGGTCATCAGCGACCACCTCGCCCACGTCCTGCGCGCCGAGCTCGGGGCCGCAGCGGCGTTCTCCGGCATCACCACCCGCAGCTGGGTGGCCGAGCGCGGCCGTCTCGACGTCGAGACCGCCCTCGCGGTCATGGTGCCGGACGGGGGCGCCTACCAGGTCGGCACCGCCTGCGTCGTCGTGGAGAACACCCACAACTTCGGCGGCGGCACGGTCCAGCCGCTCGAGGAGATGCGCCGCCTGCGGGAGGGGACCCGGGCCGCCGGGGTCGGGGTGCACCTCGACGGCGCCCGGCTGTGGAACGCGCACGTCGCCACCGGGGTGGCCCTGGCGGACTACGGCGCCTGCGCCGACACGGTGTCGGTATGCCTGTCCAAGGGCCTCGGGGCCCCGGTCGGGTCGGTGCTCGCGGCCTCCGCGGACCAGATCGCGCAGGCCCGGGTCCTGCGCAAGCGGATGGGCGGCGGGATGCGGCAGGTGGGTCTGCTCGCCGCCGCCGGGCGCCACGCCCTGGAGCACCAGCTGGAGCGGCTCGCCGAGGACCACCGCCGCACCGCGCAGGTCGCTCGGGCCCTCGGGGCGGCCGCCCCGGACGTCGTGGACCCGGCCCAGGTGCACACCAACATCCTCGTGCTCGACGTCGCGGCGGCCGGGTGGAGCGCGGCCGGCTTCGTGGCGGCCGCGGGGGAGCGCGGGGTGCTGGGCTACCCGACGGACGCACGGCACGCGCGCTTCGTGTGGCACCTCGACATCGACGACACGATGACCCAGCACGCCGAGGACGTCCTGCTGGACCTGCTGCGCCGGGGCGGCGCGGCCTCGTGACCGACGCGGAGGGCGATCCAGGCACGCCGCTGCCCCCGGGGCAGCGGGCGACCCGGACCTGGCGCCCCTCGCACTACGGGCGGGTGCCCCGGCTGGACCCCGAGACATGGACCCTGCGGATCGGGGGAGACACCCTCGACGGCGGGGTCACCGTGCTGACCTGGGACGACCTCGCCGCGCTGCCCTTCGTGGAGGTCACCGCCAGCCTGCACTGCGTCGACCGGCACAGCGTCCCGGGCCTGCGCTGGGGCGGGGTGCGGATGCGCGACGTGCTCGCGCTCGCGCCCCCGCAGCCGGACGCCCGGCACGTGCTGCTGGCGGCGGCCCGGGGGTATGCGGCAGGGGTCCTGCTCGAGGACCTGCAGCACCCCGACGCCCTCGTCGCCCACAGCGTGCAGGGAGAGCCGTTGACCGCCGAGCACGGGTGGCCGGCCCGGGCCGTGCTGCCGCACCTCTACGGCTTCAAGGGGCCGAAGTGGCTGGCCGAGGTGACCTACCACCGGGCACCCCAGCAGGGGTGGTGGGAGTCGCACGGCTACCACCAGCGGGCCCGGGTGGACCGGGAGGAGCGGTGGGCCCACCAGGGGTGAGCGGGGTGGGCCGCGTCGACCGACCGGGCTAGACGACGGTCAGCACGACCCGGGTGCCCCGTGGCACCTGCTCCCCGGGCTCCACCGACTGCTCGCGGACCGTGCCGAAGAACCCGCCTCGCACGTCCTCCCGCTCCACCTCCAGGCCCAGCTCCACGAGCTGCTCCTCCGCCGCGGAGAACTGCCGCCCGACCACCTGCGGCACGCTGACCAGCTCGGGTCCCTGGGAGAGCACGATGGTGACCGTGCTCCCGCGCTCGACCTGGCCCGAGGTGGGCGCCTGGCTGACGACCGACCCCTCGGCCACCGCGTCGTCGAAGACCCGCTCCGGGGCCACCGTCACCGTCAACCCGGCGTCGACGAGGGCCGCCGTCGCCTCCTGCTCGGTGCGGCCGCCGACCTGCGGCACGGCCACCGGCGCGGGGCCGTCGCTCACGACGAGGGCGACCTCCCCGCCGGGGGGCAGCGGCTCCCCGGCGGCCGGTGTGCTGCTGAGGACGCGCCCCTCGGGCTCGCTCTCGTGGTGCTGGCGGGTCTGCGCGCCCAGGACGAGGTTGGCGCCCTCCAGCGCCTCCCGCGCCGAGTCCACGCTCAGCCCGGCCAGCGGGGGCACGGCATACCGCTCGGGGCCCTGGGAGACGACGAGGGGCACGTCGGTGCCGTGGCGCAGCTGGGTTCCGGCCTCCTGGTCGGTGGAGACGACGACCCCGGTCGCGACCTGCTCGGAGTAGGCGTAGGTGACGACCGGGTCGAGCTGCTCGGCGTCGAGCAGGGCCCGCGCCTGGTCCTCCGGCAGGTCCACCACCGCCGGCATGGGCGAGTGGACGCCCGGCCCCTCCAGCAGCCACCAGGCGGCGTACCCGGCGCCGCCGAGCAGCAGCACGAGCAGGATCCCCAGGACGGGCCCGCCCCGTCGGCGGGAGGGCCGCGGCGCCGGGGTGCGCGTCGTGGCGGACGTCCGGGGCGGACGGTTGCCCGTCGTCCGGGCGTAGTGTCCCTCGCCCGCCGCGGGTCGGCCCACCGGCAGGTGCCGGGTGGAGTCCCCGGCGGCCCCCACGACCTGGGTCAGGTCGCCGTCGGAGGTCGCGGGGGCAGCCGCGAACGGCGCGGGCGCGGCGTCCAGCTGCCGGTCGTCGAGCTCGCGCAGGCAGTCGCGCAGCTGCGCCAGCAGGTCGGCCGCGTCGTGGGGCCGGTCGGCGGGGTCGGTCGCGGCCGCGCGACGCACCAGCGCGTCGACCGGCGCCGGGACGGTCGGCACGAGCTGGCGGGGGGACGGCACGGCACCGTGGACGTGCTCGTAGGCCACGCGCAACGGGTCTCCGCCCGGGAACGCCTTGCGACCGGTCAGCAGCTCGAAGAGCAGCAGACCCACGGCATACACGTCGGTCCGGGCGTCGACGGCGTCCTGCTCGACCTGCTCCGGGGCCAGGTAGGCCGCCGTCCCCCACAGCAGCTCGGAGCTGGCCTGCCGGCCGGCCGCGGAGACCGCCCGCGCCAGGCCGAAGTCGGCGACCTTGACCCCGCTCTCGCGCCCGTCGGCGAGCAGGACGTTCTCCGGCTTGATGTCCCGGTGGACCACGCCGCGGCGGTGCGCCTCGGCGAGCGCCTCGGTGACCGGGAGCAGGAGCGCCATCGCCCGGCGCGTCGACATCGGCGCGTGGGCGGCCACCACGTCGCGCAGGGTGGGCCCCTCCACCAGCTCCATCGCCAGGAAGACGACGTCGCCGTCCTCCCCCTGGTCGTAGACGCCGACGACGTGCGGGTGGGACAGTCGGGCGGCCGCCCGTGCCTCGGCGACGAAGCGCCGCACGAAGGCGTCGTCGTCGGCCAGGTCCGGGCGCATCACCTTCAGCGCGACCGGGCGGTCGAGACGCAGGTCCCGCGCTCGGTAGACCGTCGCCATGCCGCCCCGCGCGAGCTCGCGCTCCACCTGGTACCGACCGTCGATGACGCGGTCGAGGAGGGTGGAGGTGGGGGCGGTCACGCCTCCGAGTCTACGGAGCGCGGGCGGCCGACCGTGGGACGTGCAGGTCGGGGATGCCCGCGACCGGGCCTCAGAGCGTCTTCTGGAAGTGCTTGATGTTGCGGACGTACTGCCTGGTGTCGGCGAACAGACCGTGCTGGCGGACGCTGGCCAGTCCCTGGTAGTAGCCACCGATGGCCTCGTCCGTGCTCCCGGCGGACCGCAGCAGCGTGCGCATGATGACGACACCCGCGGTGACGTTGTCCTCCGGGTCGAGCAGGTTGAGCTCCCGTCCCACGAGACCGGACGCCCACTGGCCCGAGCTCGGGATGACCTGCATCGCCCCGATGGCGTTGGCGGGGGACACCGCCCGGTGGTTCCAGCCCGACTCCTGGTAGGAGAGCGCGAGCATGAGGGTGGGGTCCACCCCGTGCCGCTCGCTGGTCCGCACGATGAGGTCGCGGACGGCGGACCGGCTCGGGACGTCGATCCCGGCGAGGTAGTCGCGGTTGGCCGCCGCGGACCGCGCGATGCCGTCGCTGTAGCGGTAGTGCAGGAAGGTGTCCGGGACCTTCTCCCCGGCCCGGTGGTCCCCGATGGTCGACTCGTCGTAGGGGCGGTCCAGGGTCGAGGACGCGGTGGGACGCCCGGCCGCGGCCGCCCCGGACCCGCCGAGCCGCAGCTTCTGGCCGGGGTAGATGAGCCGGGTGTCGGTGAGGTCGTTGGCCCGGGCGAGGTCGGCGACGGTGACACCGTGCCGCCCGGCGATCCCGCTCAGGGTGTCCCCGGGGCGGACCGTGATGGTGCGGGCCCCGGAGGTGGAGGACGAGGGTGCGGCCGGGGCCGGGCCGCCGGACGGGAGCCTCTGCCCGCCCGCCCCGGGCAGGTGCAGGACCTGGCCGGGGTAGATGAGCCGGCTGTTGGCGATGGCGTTGACCGAGACGAGGTCCTTGATGCTCACGCCGTGGCGCACCGCGAGGTGGGAGAGGGTGTCGCCCGCCCGCACGGTCACGGTGCCCCGGCCGGCGGGCCGCTGCGTCCTCGGTGCCGAGGACGACGAGGAGGCCGGGGCCGGGGCGGTGGCCGTGGCCCGGTCGCCGCTGGGGATCCGCAGCCGGGTCCCGGGCATGATCCAGCGGCCGCCGTCGCGCAGGTCGTTGGCCTGGACGATGGCGCGGGCGCTCACGTCGTAGCGCGCGGCCAGGTCGTAGACGGTGTCACCGGCGGTGACGGTGTGCGTGGTGTCCGTGCGGGTGCGCACGACCGTGTCCAGGGGCGCGGTGGCGTGCACACCGGTGGGTGCGACATAGGCCTGGGACGGCAGGTCGCCCGGGGGCAGGGCGGCGAAGAGCGGGCTCACGTCTTTCCTCCAGTGACGTCTGTGCAACGAGGTATGCGGGGACACTCCCGGGACGTGGGGGGACAAGGTGACCCGTGAGGCATGAGGGACAGTACCCTGCGGACCGAACCACCGCCACCCTTTCGGCGTGTCGTACCGATGTGATTGACTAGACGTGTGGTAAGTGACAGCGATGTAGTTTCTGAGTGGTGGACCATCCCCGACGTCATGGAACGCACCGGGGCGAGCCTGCAGGAGGCGCGCCGGTGGGTCCAGGAACGTGATGTGGTCGGCCGGCGGCGCGGCCCCGACGCGGTCCTCATGGTCCCGGCCGGGTTCTTCGTGGACGACGGCCCGCTGCCGTCGTTACGGGGCACCATCACCGTGCTCGCCGACGGTGGGCAGAGCGACGAGGAGATCATCGCCTGGCTGCACGCCCCGGACGAGTCGCTGCCGGGCGGAAGCGCCCTGGCCTCGTTGCACTCCGGGGCCAAGACCGAGGTGCGCCGCCGGGCGCAGGAGCAGGCCTTCTGACCTGCCCGGCGGGCGCGCCCCGCCCTACGTGGAGCGGTCGGTGCAGACCGCCACGAGCTCGGTCAGGGCCTCTCGTCCCTCCGCGGTGAGGTCGGGCGTGCCCCCGAGCTCCTCGAGGGCCCGCTCCGCGCCACGGCCGACCATCTGCTCGGTCCGCTCGAGGGCGCCGGAGCCCACGAGGACCTCGCGCACCCGCTCGACCGCGTCCTCGTCGAGGTCCGGGTCGCCCAGGGCCTCCTCGACGAGCGCCGCTCCAGCGGGGCCGGCCTGGGCGAGGGCGTGGGCGATGAGCACGGTGTGCTTGCCCTCGCGCAGGTCGTCCCCGGCCGGCTTGCCGGTCTGAGAGGGGTCGCCGAAGACGCCGAGGACGTCGTCGCGCAGCTGGAAGGCCTCGCCGAGGGCGGCGCCGTAGCGGCCCAGGGCAGGCCGGGTCCGCGGTCCGACCCGCGCCGCGTCCGCGCCGATGAGCAGGGGCTGCTGCACCGAGTAGCGCGCGCTCTTGTAGCGGATGACCGTGAGGCACCGCTCCAGGCGCTGCTCGAGGTCGAGGCCGCCCCAGCCGCGGGCGCCCTCGAGCATGTCGAGGAACTGGCCACCCATGAGCTGGGTGCGCATCCGGTCGAACTCGGGGCGCGCCCGCTGCAGGGCCTCCTGGGGCAGGCCGCTGGTGGTGAAGACCTCGTCGGTCCAGTTGAGGCAGAGGTCCCCGGCGAGGATCGCGGCGGCGTGGCCGAAGGAGTCCGGGTCGCCGGACCACCCCTGCTCCCGGTGGTGCCGGGCGAAGCGACGGTGGGCGGTGGGGTGCCCGCGCCGCAGGTCGCTGTGGTCCATGACGTCGTCGTGCAGCAGGGCGGCGGCCTGGAAGACCTCCATCGCGCTCGCCGCACGCACCGCGGCCGGGTCGTCCGGCCCGCCCAGGGCGCGCCAGCCCCAGTAGAGGAAGGTGGCCCGCAACCGCTTGCCGCCGTTGAGCAGGTCGGCGATCGCCTCGAGCAGCGGTGCCATGGGCGGCCCCAGCTCGTCCAGGACGGCGCGCTGCCGGGCGAGCTGCTCGTCCAGAGCCTGCTGCACGCGGGGGCGCAGGTCCACGCGGTCCAGGGCCTGCATCACGGATCCTCTCGTCCCTCGACGGGCCTGCTGCGGGTGCCGGACGGTCGGTGCGTCCTGGCGGGGCGGCCCGGCCCGAGCCTATCCGCTGCGGCGTCCGGCCCGGGCCGCCCCCTCCTGCGGCCCGGGCCGTGTCCCATGGTCGCGGGCGGGGCGCCGGCCCCGCGGGAGTTGTCCACAGCCGGCGGCGGTCGCCCGGGACGGGAGGGGTTGAGTCCGTCGGTGGCTGGTCGTACATTTGTTCCATCACGGTGTCGAACACGAGTTCGATGGACCTGGCTGTCTGCGGACAGGCCGTCATGGAGGAGGTGCAGCTCATGAGCAGGAGCTATCACGAACCGGTCGAGGTGAGGCTGGGGAGGGCGGCGGAGCACGGCGTGCGGGTCGAGACCGCGCTGCCCGCGGGCGTGGCCGGGCTGTCCGAGGGCACGGGGGCGCTCGTGTCCGAGGACCCGCAGGTCCCCGCCGTCTTCCTCTGGCGGGGGCGGCTGCACCTCGTGCAGGCGGTCCTGGGGCAGTGGAGCCTGCGCGTGGCGTGGTGGCGACCCGAGGACCGGGGAGGCCCCATGACGACCGGTCGTGACCGGTCCGAGCTCGGCGACGGGTCCGAGCTCGGCGACGGGTCCGACCTCGGCGACGGACCGGGCCAGGAGGAGCTGGAGCGGGTCGTCTGGCGGGTCGAGGCCGGGCCGGGGCGTCTCGCGGGGACGGGGGTCTACGACCTCGTCCAGGGCGAGCGGTGGTGGCTGGAACGGGTCGCCGACTGACCACCCGCACCGCACCCCGGCGGGTGCTGACCGAGGCGCCGGAGCAGGCCATGAGGACCACGAGAGGAACGACGAGATGACGACCACCGAGACCGGGGCCACCGCAGGCGCGGTGCTGGACCTGCTGGATCGTTCGCGCGGTGTGCTGCTGCAGGCCTGCCACAGCGGGACGGCGGCGGAGCGCTACACCCAGGCCCACCTGTCCGCGCTGCGCGCCGGGGCCGCGTTGCTGGCGGCGCGCACGACGCCTGCCCCCGGGCGGCGCAGCCGCCCCCGCAGCGTCTGGGAGATGCTTCCGTCGGTCGCTCCCGAGCTGACCGAGTGGGCCGCGTTCTTCGCCGCGTCCGGCCGTCGCCGGGTGGCCCTGGAGCGGGGTGCGTCCAGCGCCACCGTGACGACACGGGAGGCCGACGACATGGTGCGGGCGGGGGAGCACTTCCTCGAGCTGGTGCGGGCGGCGCTGCACCTGCCGTGCGAGACCTCCCTGCACGCCGAGCTCGCCCCGCTGGGCCACGGGTGAGGGCGGCCGTGCCGACGGGGCCGACCACGGCAGCAGGGAGTGACGACTTCGTCCACCTGCACGTCGCCTCCAGCGCCTCCATGCGCTACGGCGCCTCCCACCCGGCCGACCTGGTGCGCCGCGCGGCCGAGCTGGGCCAGTCCGCGCTGGCCCTGACCGACCGCGACGGTCTCTACGGCGCGGTGCGCTTCGTCCGCGCCTGCACCGAGGCGGGGATCGCCCCGGTGCTGGGGGTGGACCTCGCCCTGGCGGGCTCCCCCTCCGGGCCGGGTGCCGGGCCGGAGGCGCCCGGCCCGGCGCCGACCCCGTTCGTCACCGGGCTGCGGCCGACGGCTCCCCAGGTGCCGGACCGGGTGGCGCCCGGCCAGGGCTGGGGAGAGGGCCTGGACGTCCGGCCGGCCCGGCGTGGCCCGCGGACCCCGGTCAAGGGGGGCGCCCTCGTCGACGACCAGCAGCCCCGGGTGGTGCTGCTGGCGCGTGGGCAGCGTGGCGGTGCCGAGGCGGGGGTGGGGTGGGCCCGGTTGTGCCGCCTGGTGACGCACACCCATCTCTCGGGCGAGCGGTCGGTGCCACGGGTCACCCCCGAGCTCATCGCCCGGGCCGCGACCGGGACCGCCGGGGTCTCCCCGGTCGTCCTGCTGCTGGGCCCGGACTCCGACGTCGGCAGGGCGCTGCTGGCCCGCCGTCGCGACCTGGCCCGGCGGCTGCTCCAGGCCTGGACGAGGATGCTCCCGGCCGGGGCCGTGCGGGTCGAGGTGGTCTGCCACGGTGGCCCCGAGGGGACACCGGGGAGCCTCGCCCACGCGACGGCGTCCTGGGCGCTGGCCCGGGAGGTCGGGGTGCCTGCCGTGCTCACCGCGGCGGTCCGGCACGTCCACCCGGAGCAGGCGCGGGTCGTCGACGTCCTCGACGCCGCCCGGCGCCGGGTCGCGCTCGACGAGCGCCATCTCGACCGGGTGAGCGGTGCCGGCCACCTGGCGGGGACCGCCGTCATGCACGGGCTGGCCCGTCAGCTGGAGCGTGCGGCCGGGCCCGGTGCCCGCGCGGACGAGCTCGTGCGCGACACCCTGCAGCTGGCCGCCGACTGCCACCAGGACGCCCGGTCCGACCTCGGGATCGGGGGCGTCCACCTGCCGGAGCCCGAGGTGCTCGGCGTCCACGGGGTGGGGCAGGCCCACCAGGTCCTCACCGAGCGCTGCACCCAGGCCGTCGGCGGGCGCTACCCGGCTGCCGGGAGGGCGTTCGAGCAGCAGGTCCGCGACCGGCTCGAGCAGGAGCTGGGGGTGATCGCCGGGCTGGGGTACCCGACCTACTTCCTCACCGTCGCCCAGGTCTGCGACCTGGTCCGGGAGCAGGGGGTGCGGGTCGCGGCGCGCGGCTCCGGGGCGGGGAGCCTGGTGGCCTACCTGCTCGGCATCAGCGGGGTGGACCCGATGGAGCACGGCCTGCTCATGGAGCGGTTCTGCTCCCCGCTGCGGGCCCAGCTGCCGGACATCGACATCGACGTCGAGTCGGCCCGACGCACCGAGATCTACGAGCGCATCCTCGAGCGCTTCGGGTCCGAGCGGGTGACCTGCGTGTCGATGACCGAGACCTATCGCGTACGGCACGCCGTGCGCGACGTCGCGGCGACGCTGGGCCTTCCCCCCGGGGAGATCGACGTCATCGCCAAGGCCTTCCCCCACATCCGGGCCCGCGACGCCCGCGCCGCGATCCGGGACCTCCCCGAACTGCGGCGTCAGGGCCTGGACGCGCCCCGGATGCGCGTCCTCATGGAGCTGGTGGAGTCGCTCGACGGACTGCCGCGGCACATCGCGATGCACCCGTGCGGGGTGGTCCTGTCCGACACCGGGCTGCTCGACCGGACGCCGGTCGAGGCGAGCTGGCTGGGCTTCCCCATGAGCCAGTTCGACAAGGACGACGTGGAGGAGCTGGGGCTGCTCAAGCTCGACGTGCTGGGGATCCGGATGCAGTCGGCGATGGCGCACGCCGTCGAGGAGGTCGCGCGGGTCGACGGCACCAGCATCGACCTGGACGACCGGGCCCAGGTGCCGCTCGACGACCCGGACACCTTCGCCCTGGTCCAGTCCACCCGCACCCTCGGGTGCTTCCAGATCGAGTCCCCGGGTCAGCGCGAGCTGGTGGGCAAGTTCGCCCCGGAGACCTTCTCCGACATCATCATCGACATCTCCCTCTTCCGGCCCGGCCCGGTGAAGTCCGACATGATCCGCCCGTTCCTCCACGCCCGCCAGGGCTGGGGCGAACCGGAGTACCTCCACCCCAGCCTCATCCCCTACCTCGAGCAGACCTGCGGGGTCGTGGTCTTCCACGAGCAGGTGCTGCAGATCGTCGCCGAGACCACGGGGGTCTCGCTGGCCCAGGCCGACGAGGTGCGTCGGGCCATGGGCAGCCCTGTCGGGCAGGAGGAGGTGGAGGTGTGGTGGCGTGCCGCGGCGACCGCCCGGGGCTACCGCGCCGACGAGGTGGACCGGATCTGGGAGGTCCTGGCCGCCTTCGCCTCGTTCGGCTTCTGCAAGGCGCACGCGGCCGCCTTCGCCCTCCCGACCTACCAGTCGGCCTGGCTCAAGACCCACCACACGGCCGCCTTCCTCGCCGGCGTCCTGACCCACGACCCCGGGATGTATCCCAAGCGGCTCATCCTGGACGAGGCCAGGAGCATGGGCGTCCACGTGCTCGGGCTCGACGTCAACGCCTCCCGGGCGACCTACCGGGTCGAGCGGGTGGCGCCGACGGCGGGGCAGGGGGCTCCCGGCTGGGGTGGGCCGTCCTCGCCCGACGCCTCCTGCGCCGTCGGGGCCCGGGGCACGCTGCGCCGCCCACCGGACCACGTGGACGCGGTCATGGCCGCGGTCGAGCGGCGGGCCGGCGGTTACGGCATCCGGTTGTCCCTGGCCGACGTCAAGGGCATCACCGAGGACGAGGTCGGCCGGATCGTCGCGGGGCAGCCCTATGACTCCCTGTCCGACCTGTGGCACCGGGCCCGACCCAGCCGGCCCACCGCCGAGCGGCTGGTGCTGGCCGGGGGGCTCGACGAGCTGCACCGGGTGGGTCGGTGCAGCCCGCGGGCCGGTGGCGACGGGGGTGGCCGCCGGACCGCCGGGGGCGGTCGGCGTGCCGGGCTGACCCGTCGTGACCTGATGCTCCACGTCCGCGACCTGGAGCGCTGGTCCAGGCACGCGGGCGGGTCGCAGGGGAGCGCCCGGGGCGGACGCCGTCGCCCGGCGCCGGTGGTCGAGGCGGGGGAGGTCGCCGCGCGGGCGGAGAGCCAGGCGGCGGGTCGCCGCTCGTGGCGTGGTGACGGTGCCGCCGCGCCCGCCCAGCTGACCCTCGAGCTCGGTGACGACCCGGCACCGCTGGTCGGCAGCGGGCTGCCGGAGATGAGCCCGTCCGAGCAGCTCAGGGCCGAGCTGGAGGTGCTCGGGCTGGACGTCAGCAGCCACGTGGTCGAGGGGTTCGGGCCCATGCTGGCCGAGCTGGGGGTCACCCGGGCGCGCGACCTGCTCTCCTACCGGGGTGGCGCCGAGGTGCTGGTCGCCGGGGCCAAGGTCGCCACCCAGACCCCGCCGGTGCGGTCCGGGAGGCGGGTCGTCTTCCTCACCCTCGAGGACGGCAGCGGGCCGGCCGACGCGACGTTCTTCGAGGACGTCCAGGGACCGTTCGCGACCACGGTGTTCCACTCCTGGCTGCTCCTGGTGCGCGGGGTCGTGCGCCGCACCGGCCCCCGCGGGATCTCGATCCGGGCCACCGCCGCCTGGGAGCTGGGCGAGGTGGCACAGGCCTGGGAGCACGGCGGGCCGGCGGCGGCCCGGACGCTCATGGAGCAGTCCGTGCAGCAGGCGCAGCTGCTCGCGCAGGAGGCCGAGGCCGTGTCCCGGGAGGCGTCCTCGACGGCCGGGGCGCCGCCCGGGCGGCGCGTGCTGGTCCACGCCTCGGGCTTCGTGCAGTCGCCCTACGCCGACATCGCCCCGGCCGGCGAGGCGACCAGGCAGCCCGGGGGCAAGCTGTGGCACTCCAGCCCCGGGAGCTCCGGATGGTGACCGTCACGGCGCCGGCCCCTGTGACGGCCCCGGCGCCCGCGACAGCTACGGTCCCCGCCACGGCTCCGGCGCCCGCGACGGCTACGGTCCCCGTCACGGTTCCGGCCCCGGCGGCAGCCCCCGCGGTCCCCGGTGCTCCGGGTCGGCAGGACGCCCCTGCCCCGCGAGCACGGCCCGGCCCGGTGACGACCGGTGACGCCGGTCGAGGCTGGGTGCTCCACGTCGACATGGACGCCTTCTACGTCGCGGTCTCGCTCCTGGACCGCCCCGACCTGCACGGACGACCGGTGGCGGTGGGCGGGGGCTGGCGCAGCGTGGTGCTGTCGACCAGCTACGAGGCCCGGGCCTACGGCGTGCGCTCCGGCATGCCGATGGCCACCGCCCGCCGCAGGTGCCCGTCGCTCGTGGTGGTCCGGCCGGAGCCCGAGCGCTACTCCCGGGTCTCCGACGCGGTGATGGCGGTCTTCGCCGAGGTCACCCCCCAGGTCGAGCCGGTCTCGATGGAGGAGGCCTTCCTCGACCTCTCCTCCACGGGCCGGCGGTGGGGCGGCCCGGAACGCGTCGGCAGCTGGATCAGGGACACCGTCGCCGACGAGCAGGGGATCACCTGCTCGGTCGGCGGCGCCCCGTCCAAGGCCGTCGCCAAGATGGCGTCCCGCGCGGCCAAGCCGGACGGTATGCGCCTGGTCACCCGGGACGAGGTCGTCCCCTTCCTGCACCCCATGCCGGTGGGGGCCCTGTGGGGGGTGGGGGAGTCCACCGAGGCCGAGCTGCACCGGCTGGGGCTGCACACGGTCGCCGAGCTGGCGCACGTGCCGCTGGCCACGCTGCGACGGGCCCTGGGGGAGCAGTCCGCCGCCCGGTTGCACGCCCTGGCGTGGGGCACCGACGACGACCCGGTCGTGGCCCACCGCCGGGAGCGCAGCGTGGGGTCCTCCGAGACGTTCTCGCACGACGTCGACGACCCCCAGGTCATCCGTCGCCAGCTGCTGCACCTCGCGGAGCGCACCGCGAGCCGCATGCGGCACGGGGGGGTGCTCGGACGCACCGTGGTGCTGACCGTGCGGTTCTCCGACTTCACCACGATCACCCGCTCACGCACCGTGGCGAGCCCGACCGACGTCACCCGCGAGGTGCACGCGGTCTCCTGCTCGCTGTATGCCGCGCTGGGGCTGCAGCGCGCCCGCATCCGCATGCTGGGGGTCCGGGTCGAGGGCATCACCGAGGCGGACCGGACCCTCGTCCAGGGCCGGCTCGACGAACCGGAGCGCGGCTGGCGCGACGCGGAGCGGGCGGTGGACCGAGCCGTCGCCAGGTTCGGCCGCCAGGCGGTGCGACCAGCCAGTCTGCTCTCCCGGCAGCCGTGACGGAACTCCGGGTAGTGCTCCGTCCGTTGACGTCTTATCCTGGAACTCAACGACGTGGCGTCGGCCCCGTGTCGCAGGTCGCCGACCCCCATCCGCACCACCGGAGGTGAACGTGCCGCTCTCAGACCACGAGCAGCGTGTGCTCGAGCAGATGGAGCAGGCCCTCTACGCCGAGGACCCCCGGCTCGCCAGCCAGCTCAAGCGGTCCGCCAGCAGCGGGGGGGCCGCCGGTCTGGACCGGCGGCGTCTCGTGCTCGGGGTGCTCGTCGCCCTGGGCGGCCTCGGGCTGGTGGTCGTGGGCGTCATGTCCTCGATGATCTGGATCGGGGTGATCGGCTTCCTCGCCATGGTCCTCGGCGGCGCCTGGGCCGCCTCCCCGACCCGTTCCGGTTCCGGGCGCGCCGGTCAGCTCACCGTCGTCGGCAAGGACGGGGCGGTGCGCAAGCCCAGCGGCGGCGCGCGCAAGAACCCCCGCACCGGCACCTTCATGCAGCGGATGGAGCAGCAGTGGGACCGGCGGCGGGAGCAGGGTCCCTGAGTCCCGACGCCGCCGACCGCGACCCGGGCCCAGCCCGGGTCGTCGACCTTCCCGACGCGGACCGCCGCGAGATCTTCCCGCTGATCGCCCGTATCGCCGACGGTGACCAGCGCGCCCTGGCCGACCTGTACGACCAGGTGTCCCCCCGCATCTTCGGGCTGGCCCTGCGCATCGTCCGGGACCGGTCGATCGCCGAGGAGGTCACCCAGGACGTCTTCGTCCAGATCTGGCGGCAGGCCGCCGAGGTCGACCCGCGGCGCGGCTCGGCCATCGGCTGGATCATGACCCTGACCCACCGGCGCGCGGTCGACCGGGTCAGATCCGAGCAGGCGCAATCCGATCGGCTGCACCGCTACGAATCCCGGCAGACGACGAGGCCCTACGACGTCACCGCCGAGGAGGTGACCGACCGGGCCGAGGCGGAACGCGTCCACGCAGCGCTGGACCGGATCGGTGAGCCGCACCGCACGACGGTGGCCTTGGCGTACTTCTCCGGGCTGACGCAGAGCGAGGTCGCGCACCGGCTCGGCATACCGCTCGGCACCGCTAAGACGCGGATCAGAGACGGGTTGAAGAAGCTGCGCGGACAGCTGGAGGAGGTGAGCTGAATGGGTGAGGACGACGTGCGTGACCACGACGTCTCCGGTGACGGACACCACGAGGACCTGCACGGGGCCGCCTTCGCGTACGCCATCGACGCCCTCGACGACGACGAACGACACGAGTTCGAGGCCCACCTGGCCGACTGTGCGTCCTGCCGAGCCGAGGTCGCCGAGACCCAGGACGCGGTGGGCGTGCTCAGCGACGACCTGGCGGTGGACCCGCCACCGGGGCTCCGCGCGCAGGTGCTCGACCGGGTGGCGGCCGAGGCGGGCGGTCAGGGCGAGCGGTCGCCCCGGACCGAGGCCCGACCCAGCTCGGGCTCCGGTGTGACCTCGCTGGACTCGCGGCGCGCCGCGTCCCGGGACCGTGCCGGACGTATGCCGCACGTAGGTCGCTGGCTCGGGGCGGCGGCGGCCGCGGTGGTCCTCGCCGGCGGGATCTGGGGCGTGTCGCAGACGCTGGACCCCGATCCCACCCAGGAGGTGCTCAGGGCCGACGACGCGTCCGAGCACACCGCGGACACCGAGACCGGCCCGGTCGCCGTCACCGTGTCCGGCGCCGTCGGACAGGCCGTGGTCCAGCTGCCCGGTGGCTTCGCCGCCCCGCAGGCCGGGCAGGTCTACCAGGCCTGGTTCGTCGGCCCGGACGGGTCCGCCCGGTCCGCCGGCCTCATCGACGCGGAGACGGTCGCCCAGGGGGAGACCCTGCTCGAGGGCGCGCCCCAGGACGCCGTCGCCGTCGGTCTCACGGTGGAGCCGGAGGGCGGCTCCGACCAGCCCACCAGTGAGCCGTTCGTCGTGGTGCCGCTGACCTGAGCGGCGGCATACCGCAGCCGTGACGTGGGTCACACCTGCAATCCGGACCCGGTGCGGCGTCGAACCCCTGGTGTTCCACGACGCCGCGGCACCCGGCTGCGGCGCCGGACACCAAGGAGTGAGATCCATGAAGGTCACCACCGCACTGGCCGCCCTGGCCGCACCCGCGATCCTCGCGGTGAGTGCCGCCCCGGCCACGGCCCACGACATCGAGAACGAGACCGTCGAGCTGATGACGTCGCTGGACGAGCTGAACGACTCCGGCGGCAGCGGGGAGGCCTGGGCCAAGGTCACCGGCAACGAGGTGTGGATCAAGGTCGAGGTCCAGGGTCTGCTGGACGGCGCGCCGCACGCCCAGCACATCCACCTCGGTGGTGCAGCGGAGTGCCCCGACCCGTCGATGATGGGCAGCGGCTACGAGGGGGCCATCCGGACCACCGACGCCATCGACAGCTACGGCGAGGTGCGGGTCTCCCTGACCGGCAACGACGCCGACACCTCTGAGGCCGCGGCCCTCGACGTGGCCAACTTCCCGGCCGACGGCACCTACACCTACGAGCGGACCTTCGAGGTGCCGCAGGACGTGGCCGAGGGCCTGCACCACGGCGACGGCGTCGTCGTCGTCCACGGGGTGGACCACGACGGCTCCGGCGAGTACGACGGCGAGCAGATGTCCGACCTCGACGACAGCCTGCCGTCGGAGGCCACGGACCCGGCCCTCTGCGGGGCCCTCCAGGAGGGCCAGATGAGCGCTCCGGGCGGTGGCGTCGCGACCGGTGGTGGCAGCACCGGCGGGCTGGAGAACACCGGGCTGATCGCCGGTGGCGCGCTCCTGGTCGCCGCAGGGGCGGGGGCCTTCGCGCTCAACCAGCGTCGGCGCGCGGAGAGCTGACATGAGCACGGACCAGCCGGGCCAGGGCCGGCGGGGAGTCCTCCTCACGGCCCTGGCCGTGCTGGCCGTCCTCGTCGGTGTCGTGGTCATCGCGGTCGGTGTCGCCACCCAGCGACCCGATCCTCCCTCGCCCCCGGCGGCCACCTCCGCGGCCGAGCCGACCGAGGCCACCGGCGGGCCGGAGGACGAGCAGCCGGACGAGGCGGGGTCCGACGACCCTGCCGACGACGGGCAGTCGGCCACCTCGGCCCCCGGGAGCTCCGCGCAGGACGAGGGCCAGGACGGGCAGGAGACGGAGCAGCCCGCCGAGCCGGAGGTCGCCGCCCTCGACCCCTCCGAGCCGGTCGAGGTGCGCATCCCGTCGATCGACGTGGTGAGCCCGCTGCACCCCCTCGGTCTGGCCGAGGACGGCACCCTGGAGGTCCCGAGCGGCGACCGCTACGACGAGGCCGCCTGGTACGACGGCTCGCCCACCCCGGGCGAGGTCGGGCCGACGGTCATCGAGGGTCACGTCACCGGTGCCGGTGGTGTGGAGTCCGTGTTCTTCGACCTGGGGGCGTTGCGGGCCGGGGACACGGCCGAGGTCGAGCGCGAGGACGGCCGCACGGTCACCTTCGAGGTCTACCGGGTGGACCAGTTCGCCAAGGACGCCTTCCCGACGGTCGACGTCTACGGCCCGACCGACAGCCCCGAGCTGCGGCTCATCACCTGCGGCGGGGAGTTCGACGAGGCGGAGCAGAGCCACGAGGACAACACCGTGGTGTACGCCCGCATGGTCGAGGGCTGAGGACCCGCCTGACCACCCCCGGTGCCGTCCGCAGGGAGACCGGCACCGGGGGAACCGGGGGAACCGACCTCAGGGTCACGACGGGGTGAGCACCAGGGGACCGAGGTGGGTCACGAGGGGGTGAGCACCACGGCGGCGACGACGAACATGGCGATGAGGGCGAACGCCGTCCCCAGCTCGATGAGGATGTTGAGACCGACCGCGTGCAGCGCGTGCCGCGTGGCGCGCAGCGCCTCGCCACGGTCGCGGGTGCGGACCAGGGACACGAGGAAGATGCCCAGGGGGAAGCCGACGAACAGCCCCACCACGGGGATGACCACCCCGAGCACCAGGGCGCAGACGACCCCGATGACGAGGGTCGACGTGCGGACCCCGGCGCGACGCATCCGCTGCCCGGGCACGGCCCACTGCAGGCCGACCCCCAGCAGGTAGACCAGCGCCGAGAGCCCGAAGACCACCCACCCCAGGGTGGTCCGCTCCTCGAGCGCCCAGACCAGCGACCCGGCGAGCACGATGAGGAGCCCGGGGAGGACCGGCAGGACGATGCCGACCACCCCGACGAGCATCAGGGCCAGGACCAGCACCTCGGTGAGCGACATGGGCCAGATTCTGCCTGATGCAGCACGACGCCCGCCCACGGCTGGTGCCGGGGCGGGCGTCGGACGGGGATGGAGCGGTCCGGGGTGGACGGGTCAGACCGCGGGGGTCTCCTGCTGCTCCAGCCGGTGGGTCTCGTCCAGGATCGCGACGTCGTCCTGCGCGCGCAGCTTGTCGAGGTGCTCGCGCCCGTGGTGGGCGCAGAACAGCAGGTGCAGACCGTCCCCGAGGCTGGCCCGGATGTAGGCCTGCGCCCCGCAACGGTCGCACCGGTCGGAGGTGGTCAGTTCGGGGGCCAGAGTGGCGTTCACGGCGGTCTCCTCTCCTTGGGCCAACCGGCGGTTGGTCGACCCAGTCAAGCATGCCAACGACGTGAGGGCCGGTCTTTGTGCCCGTCCGACCGGGTGTTTCGCTCTGCGCGTAAGCACCGGCCCGTGGCGCTGGGACCGGCCCTCCCGTGCCGCGCCTCCCCTGGCCTGTCACGCCCGCGCGCTAGCCTGCGGACGTGACCACTCAGGACTACTCAGCCCGGCACCTGCAGGTGCTCGAAGGCCTCGAGGCCGTGCGCAAGCGCCCGGGGATGTATGTCGGATCCACCGATTCACGCGGCCTGATGCACTGCCTGTGGGAGATCATCGACAACGCCGTCGACGAGGCGCTCGGTGGGCACGGGGACCGGATCGAGGTCATCCTGCACCGGGACGGGTCGGTCGAGGTCCGCGACCGCGCCCGTGGCATCCCGGTCGACATCGAGCCGCGCACGGGTCTGTCCGGTGTCGAGGTGGTCTTCACCAAGCTCCACGCCGGCGGCAAGTTCGGCGGGGGCTCCTACGCCGCCTCCGGTGGCCTGCACGGCGTGGGCGCCTCCGTGGTCAACGCCCTGTCCGCCCGGCTGGACGTCGAGGTCGACCGCGCGGGCAAGACCTACGGCATGAGCTTCCGGCGGGGCGAGCCGGGCACCTTCGACGACGCCGCCTCCGAGCCCGGCCCGGAGGCGGCGTTCCACCCGTTCGAGCGCAGCAGCGAGCTCGCTGTGGTCGGCAAGGCGCGGCGCGGCCAGACCGGCACCCGGGTGCGCTACTGGGCCGACCCGCAGATCTTCCTCCGCAAGGCCGAGTTCGCCTACGACGAGCTCGTCGCCCGCGCCCGGCAGACCGCCTTCCTGGTCCCCGGACTAACGATGGTCGTCCGGGACGAGCGCCGGCTCCCCGGTACCCCCGGCGCGGACGCCCCGACCGAGGAGTCGTTCGCCTACTCCGGCGGCATCGCGGAGTACGCCGAGTACCTCGCCCCCGACCCGGCGGTCACCGACGTGTGGCGGCTGCAGGGGTCGGGTACCTTCACCGAGACGGTGCCCATGCTCGACGAGCTGGGGCACATGGTGTCCCGGGAGACCGAGCGGGAGTGCGAGGTCGACGTGGCCCTGCGCTGGGGCACCGGCTACGACACCACCCTGCGCAGCTTCGTCAACATCATCACCACGCCGAAGGGCGGCACCCACGTCGCCGGGTTCGAGCAGGCGCTGCTCAAGGTCTTCCGCAAGCAGCTGGAGGTGAACGCCCGCAAGCTGAAGGTGGGCGGGGACAAGGTGGACAAGGACGACATCCTGGCGGGGTTGACCGCCGTCGTCACCGTGCGCCTGCCCGAGCCCCAGTTCGAGGGGCAGACCAAGGAGGTCCTCGGCACGAGCGCCGTGCGCTCCATCGTCTCCCGGACCGTCGAGCAGGCGCTGACCGAGCGGCTCGCCAGCAAGCACCGCGGCGACAAGGCCCAGGCCGCGCTGCTGCTCGAGAAGGTCGTCGCCGAGATGAAGTCGCGCATCTCCGCGCGGCTGCACAAGGAGACGCAGCGCCGCAAGAACGCCCTCGAGTCCTCCTCCCTGCCGGCCAAGCTGGCCGACTGCCGCAGCAACGACACGGAGCGCACGGAGCTGTTCATCGTGGAGGGGGACAGCGCCCTCGGGACGGCCAAGCTGGCCCGCAGCAGCGACCACCAGGCGCTGCTGCCGATCCGCGGCAAGATCCTCAACGTCCAGAAGGCCTCGGTCCAGGACATGCTGTCCAACGCCGAGTGCGCCGCCATCATCCAGGTCATCGGCGCGGGCTCGGGCCGGTCCTTCGACCTCGACATGGTGCGCTACGGCAAGGTCATCATCATGACCGACGCCGATGTCGACGGCGCGCACATCCGCACGCTCCTGCTGACCCTCTTCTTCCGCTACATGCGGCCCCTGGTGGACGCCGGCCGGGTCTACGCCGCCATGCCCCCGCTGCACCGCATCGAGGTGAGCGGTGGCCGGGGCAAGGGCCGGGAGCGGGAGTTCCTCTACACCTACACGGAGGCCGAGATGCGGCGCACGGTGGCCGGGCTGGAGAAGAGGGGGCGGGTGGTCAAGCAGCCGATGCAGCGCTACAAGGGGCTGGGTGAGATGGACGCCGACCAGCTCGCCGAGACGACCATGGACCCGCGGCACCGGACCCTGCGCAAGATCACCCTCAAGGACGCCGAGCGCGCGGACCAGGTCTTCGACCTGCTCATGGGGTCCTCGGTCGCGCCACGCAAGGACTTCATCGTGGAGTCCGCGCACGACCTGGACCGCGAACGCATCGACGCCTGACCCGGGCCGGCGCGCTCGCCCGGGTCCGGGAGGCGTGGCGCCCGGGTGGCCCGGCGCGCGATAGACTGGTCCTTCCCCGCGGCGGCTCTCGCCCGGGTGACTCCTCAGGGCGATCCGTCCCTGGGGGACGATCGGGCGCCACGTCGAGCGCCTGGAGGTAGGTCCGGTCACGCCACAGGCGTCGAGGCGAGAACCCACCTCGACCCCCTGTGAAGAGGTAGCCGATATGGCCAAGCCCAGCAGCGCCGGCGCGTCCGGCAAGAAGAAGCCCCGCCACAGCGCGGCCCAGAAGAAGGTGGCCCGCCAGGCCAGGGAGAAGCAGTCCCGTGCACAGCTCAAGGGTGGCCGCGGTGACCGGCGCACCACGCCGGGGCGGGGTGCCGAGGACCGCGGGTCCGACAAGCAGCGCTGGCGCGACCGGGACGAGCGCGACCCTCGGGGTCGTGGTGACCGTGCCGACCGCCGCGAGTCCGGTCAGGACCGCCCTCGCCGTGAGGCCGTCGGGCGCGGGCCCCGGCCGGACCAGCGCGAGGACCGCGGGCGTGCCTGGGAGGACCGTCCCCGTCGTGACCGCGACGAGCGCGGTGGTCGCGGCGGGTCCTACGCCGGTCGTCAGGAGGACCGCGGGTACCGACGTCCGGAGCGGGCCGAGCGCGAGAGCCGGGGCTACCAGGAGCGCACCTGGCGTTCCCACCGCGAGGAGCGCGAGGGCCGTCCCGGTCGCGGGCACCACGAGGGGCGCAGCTGGGACGCCGGGCGACGTCGGGAGGACCGGGGTCGTCAGGACCGCTGGGAGGACCGTGGCGGTGACCGTCGGGACGACCGGGGTCGTGGGGCCCGTTGGGAGGACCGTGGCGGTGACCGTCGGGACGACCGGGGTCGTGGGGCCCGTTGGGAGGACCGTGGTGGTGACCGTCGGGACGACCGGGGTCGTGGGGCTCGCTGGGAGGACCGTGGCGGTGACCGCCGCGGCTCGCGCCCCTGGCAGCGCGAGGACCAGGCGCGTCCGGACGACACCTTCGCCGAGGCCGAGGTCGAGCGGGACGAGGCGGACGCCGCATACCAGGAGCGGCGCTTCGTGGCGCGGGCCGAGGACGCGGACGCCGCCGTCGAGGCGGACAACGGCTTCGCCCCGCTGGGGCTGCACGAGCAGCTGGTGGCGACGCTGGCCCGCGTCGGCATCACCACGCCCTTCCCCATCCAGGCTGCGACCATCCCGGACGCCATGGCCGGCCGCGACCTGCTCGGCCGCGGTCAGACCGGGTCGGGCAAGACCATGGCCTTCGGGCTCCCGCTGCTGGACCGGCTGGCCCGGCGGCCCCGGGCCGTCCCGCACCGGCCCCGCGCGGTCATCATGACCCCGACCCGCGAGCTCGCGATGCAGATCGTCGACGCGCTGGCCCCGCTCATGCGGGCCGTGGACCGCAGGTTCGTCCTCGTCGCCGGCGGGATGTCCTACACCCCGCAGCTGCGGGCGCTGGAGAAGGGTGTCGACGTGCTCGTGGCCACCCCCGGCCGGCTCATCGACCTCGTCGACCGTAGCGCCGCCGACCTGTCCGAGGTCGAGGTGATGGTCCTGGACGAGGCCGACCACATGGCCGAGATGGGCTTCGTCGAGGCGATCCGCCAGATCCTGGACCTCACGCCCACCGACGGCCAGCGGCTGCTGTTCTCCGCCACCCTGGACCACGGGGTGGACCAGGTGGCGAAGACGTACCTCAAGGACCCGGTGACCCACTCCACGGACGACGTGCGGGCGAGCGTCACGACGATGGCCCACCACGTCTTCCTGGTGCACCCGCACCACAAGCGGCCGATCACCGCGGCCATCGCCAACCGGCCCGGCCGGACCGTCGTCTTCTGCCGCACCAAGCTCGGCGCCGACCGCGTCGCCCTCCAGCTGCGCGAGTCCGGCGTCTTCGCGGCAGCGCTCCACGGCGGGCTCAACCAGGCCCAGCGGACGAGGGTGCTCGACGCCTTCAAGTCCGGGACCCTCCCCGTCCTCGTGGCGACCGACGTGGCCGCTCGAGGCATCCACGTCGACGACGTCTCGCTGGTCCTCCAGGTCGACCCGCCGGCCGACCACAAGGACTACCTGCACCGGTCCGGGCGCACCGCCCGCGCCGGCGAGGACGGGGTCGTCGTGACCCTGGCCCTGCCGCACCAGAAGCGTCAGGTCTCCCGGATGCTGGACGCCGCCGGTGTCGAGACCGACCCGCAGACGGTCGCCCCGGAGGACCATGCCGTCATCGAGACCGCCGGCGGGTCGGTGCCCGACGCCGAGCCGGTGCCGCAGAGCCGGCTGGACGAGGTCATGCGACCCAAGCGCCCTGCCGGGCGAGGACCTGGTCGCGGTGGCCCCGGTGGACGACGCCAGGGTGGCCCCTCCGGCAACCGGCGAGGACCCCAGGGCGAACGTCGTCCCCGGCAGGGGGGCGACCGACGCCCGGACTGTCGACCGCGCTCGGACGACCGGCGACCGGACTGGAGGCCGCGCGACTGACGGGTGGCCGCGCGACCGACCGCGGCTACCATCGGGTGATGACGTCCACCCACGACGCCGTGGTGGTCGGTGGTGGTCACAACGGCCTCACCGCCGCGGCATACCTCGCCCGGGCCGGGCGGTCGGTGCTGCTGCTCGAACGGTCACCGGAGCTCGGTGGCGCGACGGTGTCCGCCGAGGCCTTCCCCGGGACGGGCGCCCGCCTCTCGCGCTACTCCTACCTGGTGAGCCTGCTGCCGCGGGAGATCACCCGTGACCTGTCGCTGTCGCTGCGGCTGGCGCGGCGTCGCTACTCCTCCTACACCCCGCTCCCGGGGTCACGGGCCGGCCTGCTGGTCGACCACGGCGACCCCAGGGCGACCGCCGCGTCCTTCGCGGCGGTCGGCGCGGCCGCCGACGCCCCCCGGTGGGAGGGCTTCTACCGGCGCGTCGAGCAGCTGGCGCAGGCGGTGTGGCCGACCGTCACCGCGCCGCTGCTCCGCCGTCGCGAGATGGCCCGTCGGATCGGCGACCCCGGCCTGGTCCGGGACTTCCTCGAGCGTCCCCTGGGCGAGGTGATCGAGGCGAGCATCACCGACGACCTCGTGCGCGGCGTCGTGCTCACCGACGGCCTCATCAGCACCTTCGCCCACCCGCACTCGGCGCACCTGCGGCACAACATCTGCTTCCTCTACCACGTCGTGGGCGGCGGCACCGGGGACTGGGACGTCCCGGTGGGTGGGATGGGCGAGGTCTCCGGCCAGCTGGAGCGGGCCGCCCGCTCGGCCGGGGCGCAGCTGCGCACCGGGGCCCGGGTGACGGCCGTGGAGGAGGGGGCCGTGACCTGGGAGGACGACGACGGGACCGTCCACCGCGCCACGGCGCGGGACGTCCTCTGGGCGGCCGCCCCTGCCGTGCTCGACGAGGTCGCCGGTGGCGTGCCGGGGGACCGGGTCGAGGGGGCCCAGGTCAAGGTCAACCTGCTCCTGACCCGGCTGCCCCGCCTGCGCGACTCCGCGGTCGCGCCGGAGGCGGCCTTCGGCGGGACCCTGCACGTCAACGAGAGCTACACCCAGCTGTCGCAGGCCCACGCCGCGGCGGAGGCGGGCACGCTCCCGGACCCGGTCCCGGCCGAGATCTACTGCCACACCCTGACCGACCCCAGCATCCTGTCGCCGCGGCTGCGCGCAGAGCACCCGCAGGCGCACACCATGACGGTCTTCACCCTGCAGACACCCGACCGGCTGCTCGACGGGCGCGGCGAGGACGCCCGGTCCGACCTCCAGCGCCGGGTGCTGGACTCGCTGTCCTCGGTGCTCGCCGAACCGGTCGAGGACGTCGTCCTCACCGGTCCCGACGGCCGCCCGTGCATCGAGACGCGCACGACGAGGGACCTGCAGGAGAGCCTGGCGATGCCGGGCGGCAACATCTTCCACGCGCCGCTGGACTGGCCCTGGGCCGACGACGACGCACCCCTCGACACGGCGGCCCGCCGCTGGGGCGTGGACACGGCATACCCCGGGGTGCTGCTGGCCGGTGCCGGGTCACGGCGCGGCGGCGGGGTGAGCGGGCTCGGCGGCTACCACGCCGCCCGCGCCCTGCTCGAGGGCTAGACCACCCGGGTCAACGGCCGTCCGTCGCGGGCGCGTCGCCGTCCGGGTCCGGGAGCCGCGCGTCGTCCACCTCGGGGCGTGCCCGCAAGAAGAGGATGCTCGCGACCAGACCGCCCCAGACGACGAGCATCGCGACGACCATCATCAGCACCGCGGACGTCGTCATCGCCGCTCCTCCTCGAGCTCGGGCCAGGCGTGGAAGTCGGTGTCGTCGCGGTCCCGCCACGGCGCCAGGGTCAGGATGAGCGCCCCCACCACGACCAGGGCGATGGCGCCCCAGCCGAAGAGGGCGAGGTACCACGTCGGGTAGCCCTCGTAGCCCTCGGTGAGCAGGGTGCGTACCCGCTCGACCAGCATGTAGGTCAGCAGCACCGGCGCCAGACCGCCGACCAGGACGTACCACACGCGGCCCACCTGGAAGGTGGACACCCGGTTGAGGTGGGCGCGCAGGACGGGGGCGGTGCGGAAGACCCACGCCACCAGGACCGTCATGACGATGGCCGAGACGACGATGCCCACGTTGTTCGCCCACTGGTCGACGGTGTCCAGCGCGATGAGGCCGGAGGTGGTGGAGAACAGCCCGATCGAGATGACCGCGCACACCCCGCAGACGACGATCGAGGCCGTGCGGTGCGCGAGGCCGAACTTCTCCGAGACCGAGGCCGCCACCCCGAGCAGGATCGAGATGATCGAGGTGAAGCCGGCCAGCACGAGGGCACCGAAGAAGACGGCGCCGAAGAGGTTGCCGCCGGGCATCTCGCTGATGACCGCGGGGAAGGTCACGAACGACAGGATCGGTCCGGAGAGGCCCTCGAGCTGGTCCACGGTGCTCGCCTGCTGGTGGGCGAGGAAGCCGAGGGTCGCGAAGACGCCGATGCCGGCGAGGATCTCGAAGCTGGAGTTGGCGAAGGCGACGACGAGGCCCGAGCTGGTCATGTTGGCCCGGCGCCGCTGGTAGGACGCGTAGGTGACCATGATGCCGAAGGCGATGGACAGGCTGAAGAAGATCTGGCTGTAGGCGGCGATCCACACGCCGGGGTCGGCCAGCGCCGCCCAGTCGGGGGTGAAGAGGGCGTTCAGCCCGTCGGCGGCGCCCGGCAGGGTCAGCGCCCGCGCCACCAGACCCACGAAGGCCACGACGAGCAGCGGGATGAAGACGACGTTGACCCGCTGGACCCCCCTGCTCACCCCCAGGGCGATGATGGCCAGCACGACGACCCACACGAGCACGAGCGGCACCGCCACCCCGGGCACCAGGGTGGTCGAGACCTCCGGGTCGCCCACCTGCAGGTACTCCCCGGTGAAGAAGACGGCCGTGTCCTCGCCCCAGCGCAGGTCGAAGGCGAAGACGAAGTAGCTGAGCGACCAGGCGATGACCGCCGCGTAGTAGACCGCGATGACGAAGCTGAGCACGATCTGGAACCACCCGAGCGCCTCCGCCGGCCGGGCCATCCGACGGTACGACAGCGGTGCCGCCCCGCGGTAGCGGTGCCCGATGGCGTAGTCCAGGAAGAGGATGGGGATGCCGGCGGTCAGCAGCGCCACGAGGTAGGGGATGAGGAAGGCGCCGCCGCCGCTCTCGTACGCCACCCCGGGGAAGCGCCAGATGTTGCCGAGACCGACGGCCGACCCGACGGCCGCCAGGATGAAGCCGGTCGAGCTGGTCCACGTCTCACGTTCCGGTGCCGCCGCGGCGGATCCTCCGGCCATGCCGTCTCCTCGTCGTCGGTGTCGTCGTGGTGCGGGCGGGTCGTCAGCCGTCGGTCGAGGCCAGGTGGTCCACGGCGTAGCCGTAACCGCGCACCCCCGCACCGGCGATGACGGCCTCGGCCACGGGGGAGATGTAGGAGGTGTGCCGGAACGGCTCGCGGGAGTGCGGGTTCGACAGGTGGACCTCGACGACACGCGCCCCGGTGGCCTTGACG
The DNA here is from genome assembly GCF_004153545.1 of Serinicoccus sediminis. Lineage (GTDB taxonomy): Bacteria > Actinomycetota > Actinomycetes > Actinomycetales > Dermatophilaceae > Ornithinicoccus > Ornithinicoccus sediminis_A. The sequence continues at coordinate 62,969 of NZ_SDVA01000008.1, forward strand.
GCGTCCAGCAGCGCGACCGAGGTATGCGTGTAGGCGGCGGCGTTGAGGACCACCCCGACGACCTCCGGGTCGGCGCCGGCCTCCTGCAGCGCGGTGACCAGCTCGCCCTCGTGGTTCGTCTGCCGGCACGTCACCTCGAGCCCGTGGGCGGCGGCCCGCTCGGCGCACAGTGCCTCGAGGTCGGCGAGGGTGGCGGTGCCGTAGAGGTGCGGCTCGCGGGTGCCGAGCAGGTTGAGGTTGGGTCCGTTGAGGACGACGATGCGCCGCGCCATGGGGCCTACGCTCTCACACCACCGCGCCGCCACCGAGCAACTAGTCTGCCGTCATGGTCCCGGGAGAGCCCAGCAGCCCCGCCGGGCCCGCGAGCCGTCCTCAGGCGCCCGGACCGGCGCGCGGGGTCGTCGGCGTGGACGCGTGCCGGGCCGGCTGGGTCGGGGCGTTCCTGCCGCCGCAGGGCCGGGGCCCGGCGCGGGTGGTCGTGGCACCGACGGTAGCGCTCCTGCTGCAGCTCGGCGAGGACGTCGCGGTGGTCGGCGTGGACATCCCCATCGGGCTGCCGGACCGAACCCGGCGGCAGGCGGACGTGCGGACCCGCCGGTTGCTGGGAGGTGCCAAGGCCTCCTCGGTCTTCACCACCCCGACCCGGGCCGCGCTGGAGGAGGCCGACTACGCCGTGGCCAACCTCCGCAACCGGGAGCGCGCCGGGATGGGCCTGTCCCGGCAGGCGCACGCCCTGCGCGCCAGCGTCCTGGAGGTGGACGCCTGGGTCCGGGCCGGGCCCCCCTGCCCGGTCCACGAGGTGCATCCGGAGGCGAGCTTCGCCCTCATGACCGGGGCGACGCTCACGACGCGCAAGCGCACCCCCGAGGGTGCCCGCGAGCGGCGCGCCGCGCTCGCGTCGGTCGGCATCGAGGCCCCGGACGCCCCGCCGCGGGGCGCGGGCCTGGACGACCTCCTCGACGCCTGCGCCGCGGCCTGGAGCGCCCACCGGGTCCGCCACGGCCGGGCGCTCACCCTCCCCGAGGAGCCCGAGGTGTTCGCCGACGGCATCCCCGCGGCCATCCACGTCTGACCACCGCCCGACCAGAGACCGAGCACGACCCCTGCAGACCCACCGCCGGACCACCACCGAGGAGCCGAGATGAGCACCCACACCGTCCCCACCGCCGAGGCGAGCCGGCCCACGGCATACCGGATGCTCGTCGGCGGCGAGTGGGTCGAGGCCGCCGACGGACGGACCCTGGAGGTCATCACCCCGATCGACCGCCACCGGGTCATCGCGACCACGCCCCGGGCCGCAGCGGAGGACGTCGACCGCGCCGTGGCCGCGGCCCGGCGGGCGCAGCCGGGCTGGGCGGCACTGCCCTTCACCGAGCGGCAGCGCGCCCTGCTCCGGATCGCCGACGACCTGGAGGACGCGGTCGAGGACCTCGCCGCGCTGACCGCGCTGGACACCGGCAACGCGCTGCGCACCCAGGCGCGTCCCGAGGCGCTGCTGCTGGCCTCCGCCTTCCGCTACTTCGCCGGGCTCGCCGGCGAGCTCAAGGGGGTCACCCTGCCGAGCGGCACCGACGCCCTCTCGCTGACCCGTCGGGTGCCGGTCGGGGTCGTGGCCGGCATCCTGCCGTGGAACAGCCCGCTCATGATCGCCGCCTTCAAGCTGCCGGCGGCCCTGGTCAGCGGCAACGCGATGATCCTCAAGGCCGCCGAGGACGCCCCCACGACGATCCTGGAGCTGGCGCGCGTCTGCGAGCGGCACCTGCCCCCGGGGGTCCTGGGGGTGCTCACCGGCTACGGCCCGGAGGTCGGCCAGGCGCTCGTGGAGCACCGCGGGGTGGACAAGGTGTCCTTCACCGGGTCGACCGCGACCGGGTCCGGCGTGGCGGCCGCCGCGGGGGAGCGGCTGGCGCACGTCAGCCTCGAGCTGGGTGGCAAGAGCCCGTGCATCGTCTTCCCCGACTCCGACACCGACGAGGTGGTCGAGCAGGTGCTGCTGGCGACCCGCTTCGCCCGCCAGGGGCAGAGCTGCACCTCCGGGTCCCGGCTGTTCCTGCACGAGTCCGTCCACGACAGCTTCCTCGACCGGCTGGTGGACCGGGTCCGCGGGCTGCGGGTCGGCGACCCGCGGGAGGAGGCCACCGACATCGGGTGCATCATCAACCAGCGTCAGTGGGACCGGGTTCAGGGCTACGTCGACGACGCGCTGGCCACCGACGGCATCCGGGTGGCCTACGACGGGCGCGACGCGCTGACCGTCGGCGAGCCCGGGTTCTACCACGCCCCGATGATCCTCAGCCAGGTCGACAACGGGTGGCGGATCGCCCGGGAGGAGATCTTCGGCCCGGTCCTGTCGGTCATCCCCTGGCGGGACGAGGACGAGGTGGTGGCCATGGCCAACGACAGCCACTACGGGCTGGCCGCGTTCGTCTTCGCCCATGACCTCGGTATGGCGTTGCGCACCGCCCAGCGGGTCGAGTCCGGGTGGGTGCAGGTCAACCAGGGGGGCGGTCAGCAGGTGGGTCAGTCCTACGGCGGGATGAAGGCCAGCGGCCAGGGCCGGGAGTTCTCCCTGGAGGGCATGCTCGAGGGCTTCACCCAGATCCAGCAGATCAACGTGCGGCTCACCTGAGCCTCCCTCCCACGGGGCAGGTCACGGAGCCGTCTCGACCGCGAGCAGAACCTTGACAGCCGCTCCGCTGGCGTGCACAGTACGTGAGAGCGCTCTCACGACGCGGTGCGGAGCGCCCCACCAAAGGAGTTGGCATGCACAGCACGCGACGCAGGATGCTTCTCGCCACCACCGCCGCCGCCACCCTGGCGCTCGGCGCGTGCGGCGGGGGCAGCGACGAGAACGGCGGCGGCGACGGCGAGGCCGGCGACGGGGGCGGGGACATCACCCTCTCGGTCGCCACCTTCAACGAGTTCGGCTACGAGGACCTCCTCACCGAGTACGAGGAGCAGAACCCCGGGGTCACCGTCGAGCACATCAAGGCCGACACGGCCGACAACGCGCGGGCGGCCCTGCGCAACAGCCTCGGTGCCGACTCCGGCGCCGCGGACGTCGAGGCCATCGAGGTCGACTGGGTCACCGAGTTCCAGCAGTACCCCGACAAGTTCGTCGACCTGTCCTCGGAGGAGGTCGAGGGCCGGTGGCTGGACTGGAAGACGGAGGCCGTCACCCTCGAGGACGGGATGCTCCTCGGCTACGGCACCGACATCGGCCCCGAGGCGGTCTGCTACCGCGCCGACCTCTTCGAGCAGGCCGGGATGCCCACCGACCGCGAGGAGGTGGCCGAGCTGCTCGAGGGCGACTGGGACACCTACTTCGAGGTCGGCCAGCAGTTCGTCGACGAGACGGGCATCCCGTGGTACGACTCCGCGGGGGCGCTCTGGCAGGGGATGATCAACCAGGTCGAGCAGCCGTACGAGACCCCGGAGGGCGAGATCATCGCGCTCGACAACCCGGAGGTGCGCGAGCTCTACGACCAGGTCCTCGCCGCCTCGGTGGACGACGGCCTGTCCGCCGGCCTGGGCCAGTGGAGCGCCGACTGGGCCTCGGCCTTCCAGGGCGAGGAGTTCGCGACGATGCTCTGCCCGGCCTGGATGATGGGCGTCATCGAGGGCAACGCCGAGGGTGTCGAGGGCTGGGACGTCGCCAACGTCTTCCCCGGCGGTGGCGGCAACTGGGGCGGGTCCTACCTCACCGTCCCCGCCCAGGGCGACCACGTCGAGGAGGCCACGAAGCTCGCCGCCTGGCTCACGGCGCCGGAGCAGCAGATCAAGGCCTTCGAGGCCAAGGGCACCTTCCCCAGCCAGCAGGGGGCGCTGGACTCGGACACCCTGGCGGAGTCGAGCAACGCCTTCTTCAACGACGCGCCGACCGGGCAGATATTCGCCGAGCGCGCCGAGGCGGTGACCGTGACGCCGTTCAAGGGGCCGAGGTACTTCGAGATCAACACCGCCATGGCCGACGCCATCACCCGCGTCGACGTCGACAAGACGGACGACCCGGACAGCAGCTGGGACAAGTTCGCGGCTGCCGTCGAGGAGCTCCGCTGACATGACGGTCACCACTCCCACGCCGGCCCCGGCCCCGGCCCCGGCGCCGGCCCCCGTCGCCGACCGCCCGGGCCGGCGCGGGGGCGGCACCGGCCGGTGGGGGCGGTGGGACCACCGGGTCTCGCCCTACCTCTACATCGCCCCGTTCTTCCTCCTGTTCTTCGTCACCGGCCTCTTCCCGCTGGTCTACACCGGCTGGGTGGCGGTCCACGACTGGGACCAGATCATGGGCCAGGGCGAGTTCGTCGGGGCGGAGAACTTCGTCAGCGTCCTCACCAGCGACGACTTCTGGCGGGCCCTGGTCAACACGGTGAGCATCTTCGTGCTGTCCTCGGTCCCCCAGGTCCTCGCCGCCCTGGCCATCGCCGGCCTGCTCGACCACCATCTCCGGGCCGCGACCTTCTGGCGGATGGGCGTGCTGCTGCCCTACGTCGTCGCGCCGGTCGCGGTCGCGCTCATCTTCTCCAACCTCTTCGCCGACCGGTTCGGGCTCATCAACGCCCTGCTGGACACGGTGGGCATGGAGCCGGTCCGCTGGCACTCGGACCGGCTGGCCAGCCACGTCGCCATCGCGACCATGGTCAACTTCCGCTGGACCGGCTACAACGCCCTCATCCTGCTGGCGGCCATGCAGGCCATCCCGCGGGACCTCTACGAGGCGGCCGCGATCGACGGGGCCAGCAGCCTGCGCCGCTTCGTCTCGATCACCGTGCCGCTGCTGCGGCCGACGATGATCTTCGTCATCATCACGTCCACCATCGGGGGCCTGCAGATCTTCGACGAGCCGAAGATGTACGACCAGTTCGGCCGCGGCGGCGCCGACGGCCAGTGGCAGACCCTGACCCTCTACCTCTACGAGCTGGGATGGACCCGCGCCGACTTCGGTCGCGCCTCGGCCGTGGCGGTGCTGCTGTTCCTGCTCATCGTCGTGATCGGGGTCGTCAACTTCGTCATCAGCCGCCGGATCGCGAGCGAGGAGAGCCGATGAGCACCACCCCCGTCCCGGCACCACCCGACACCACGTCCCCGGGCCCGGCCGTCCGGTCCTCCGGTCGGCGTCGCCGCTCCGGCGACCGCCCCTCCTGGGTCGTGTACGGACTGCTCGCCGCCGTCGTGGCCGGGAGCATGTTCCCGCTGTGGTGGTCCTTCGTCATCGCCAGCCACGACTCGACGGTGCTCACCCGGACCCCCTTCCCGCTGCTGCCGGGAGGCAACTTCCTGCGCAACGCGGCCAGCGTCTTCGACACCGTCGAGTTCTGGCGGGCGACGGTCAACTCGATCATCGTCTCGACCACGGTGTCCGCCTCGGTCGTCTTCTTCTCGACCCTGGCGGGGTATGCCTTCGCCAAGCTGCGGTTCCGCGGCGCCGGGCCGCTGCTCGTCTTCGTCGTCGCCACCATGGCGGTCCCGACCCAGCTCGGTGTCGTGCCGCTCTACCAGGTGATGGCCGAGCTGGGCTGGACCGGTGAGCTCACCGCGGTCATCGTGCCCGGCCTGGTCACCGCGTTCGGCGTGTTCTGGATGACGCAGTACCTCCGCCAGGCCGTGCCGACCGAGCTCATCGAGGCGGCCCGGGTGGACGGCGCCAGCATGTTCCGCACCTTCTGGCACGTCGGCGTGCCGGCGGCCCGCCCGGCCGCGGCCATGCTGGGCCTGTTCACCTTCGTGGCGACCTGGACCAACTTCTTCTGGCCCTTCATCGTCCTGGGCCCCTCGAACCCGACCCTCCCGGTCGCGCTGCAGCAGCTGCAGGCCGCGCACTACGTGGACTACTCGCTGGTCCTCGCGGGAGCGGTGCTCGCTACGGTGCCCCTGCTCATCCTCTTCGTCCTCGCCGGGCGCCAGCTGGTCTCCGGCATCATGCAAGGAGCCGTCAAGCAATGACCACACCGATCACCTTCCCGTCCGGCTTCCTTCTCGGGTCGGCCACGGCCGCCTACCAGGTCGAGGGTGCCGCCCACGAGGACGGCCGGGGCGACTGCATCTGGGACACGTTCTCGGCGACGCCGGGCGCGGTGGTCCACGGGCACACCGGCGCGGTGGCGTGCGACCACTACCACCGGATGCCGCAGGACGTGGCCCTCATGCGGTCCCTCAACCTCGGCGCCTACCGCTTCTCGGTGTCCTGGGCGCGGGTCTGCCCGGACGGCCGCACGGTGAACGAGAAGGGGCTGGACTTCTACTCCCGGCTGGTCGACGAGCTGCTGGCCGCCGACATCGTCCCGTGGGTGACGCTCTACCACTGGGACCTGCCGCAGGCCCTCGAGGAGGCCGGCGGCTGGCCCGCGCGGGGCGTCGTCGACCGGTTCGTCGACTACGCGCTCGCCGTGCACGAGCGGCTGGGTGACCGGGTGCGCCAGCTGACCACCCTGAACGAGCCGTGGTGCTCGGCCTTCCTCGGGTATGCCGCGGGCGTGCACGCCCCGGGCCGGACCGACCCGCAGGACGGCCTCCGCGCCGCGCACCACCTGCTGCTCGCACACGGCCGTGCGGTGCAGGCGCTGCGCCAGCGGGACCCCGACCTGGAGCTCGGGCTGACGCTCAACTTCACCGAGATGCAACCGCAGGATCCCGCCTCGGCCGGTGACCGGGACGCCGCGCGCCGGCTCGACGGTCTGGCCAACCGCTTCTTCGTGGAGCCGCTGACCCGCGGCGCCTACCCCGAGGACGTGCTCGAGGACCTGGGCGAGCTCTGGCCGCAGGACCTGGTGCACGACGGCGACCTGGCCGACATCTCGACCCCGATCGACGTCCTCGGCGTCAACTTCTACACCGGGTCCATGGTCACCGGCCCGGACCCGGAGGCGGCGCCGGAGGCCGCCCGGCAGGCCCGCGCCTACGACGCGCCCTCGCCCAACGTGGGGTCCGAGCACGTGGTCGTGGTGCGCCGCGGCACCCCCGTCACCGACATGGGGTGGGAGATCCGGCCGCAGGCCCTGCGTGACCTGCTGCTGTGGTTGCAGCGTGACCACACCGGCCCGGCCGGCACCCGGCTCTACGTGACCGAGAACGGCGCCGCGATGCCGGACGACCCGGACGGGACCGGGTTCGTCGACGACCAGGACCGCGTCGCCTACCTGGACGGCCACCTGCGCGCCGTCCACGAGGCCATCGAGGGCGGCGCCGACGTCCGGGGCTACTTCGTGTGGTCGCTCATGGACAACTACGAGTGGGCCTACGGCTACACCAGGCGCTTCGGGATCGTCCGGGTGGACTACGACACCCAGGAGCGCACGCCGAAGGCCAGTGCCCGCTGGTTCGCCGACGTGGCAGGATCTGGGGCCATCGGCTAGCCAGGGAGGAACCCATGCCAGCAGCGGCGTCAGCGCGAGGACCACGCCGGTGAGCACCCGTCGGGCGCCCACCCTGGAGGACGTCGCGGCGCGGGCCGGGGTGTCCCGGGCCACGGTGTCGCGGGTGGTGAACGCCGACCCCCGGGTGCGGGCCACCGCCCGGGAGGCGGTGTCCCGGGCGGTGACCGAGCTCGGCTACCGGCCCAACCGGGCGGCCCGGGCCCTGGTGAAGAGGGCGCCGGACTCGGTGGCGGTCGTCGTCCCGGAGACCGACCAGCGGGTGTTCTCCGACCCGGTCATCATGGAGATGCTGCGCGGCATCAGCGAGGGGTTGGAGGAGACCCCGCTGCAGATGGTGCTCGTGCTCGGGCGGGCCGGCCGGGACACCGACCGCCTCGAGCGGTGGCTGCGGGGCGGCCACACCGACGGCGCGATCGTCCTGAGCGCGCACCTCGACGACGGGGTGACCTCGGCGCTGAGCGAGATCGGTCTGCCGACGGTCATGATCGGTCGGCCACCCGGGCCGGAGCAGGGGCTGCCCTTCGTCGACCTTGACAACGTCGACGGGGGCCGGCAGGCCACCGACCGGCTGGTCGCCCGTGGCTGCCGCCGGATCGGCACGGTCGCGGGCCCCGTGGACATGGCGGCGAGCCGGGACCGGCTGGCGGGATGGCGGGAGTCGCTGGGCGCCGCGGGGCTGGCCGACGACGCGGTCGAGCACGGCGACTTCTCCTCCGAGGGGGGCCGCCTGGCCATGCGCCGGCTCCTGGCGGCGCACCGCGACCTGGACGGCGTCTTCGTCGCCTCCGACCTCATGGCGGCCGCGGCCGTCAGCGAGCTGCAGGCGGCCGGTCGTGCGGTGCCGGGTGACGTGGCCGTGGTCGGCTACGACGACTCCCCGGCCGCGCAGCTCACCGTGCCCCGGCTCACCACCGTCGCCAACCCGGGGGACCGGATGGCGCGGGAGGCCACCGTCATGCTGCGCGAGCTGCTGGCGGGCCGTCCGGTGTCCTCCCGGGTCCTGCCGACGCACCTCGTGGAGGGCGGCACCGCCTAGCGCCGGCCCGGGGCCGGCCCGAGGCCCCGGGGCTAGGACCCGGCCGGCTCGGCCGGCCCGGCCAGGGCCTGGGCGCGGACCTCGGCGAGCAGGGTGCCGGCGGCCAGCATCGAGGGGCCGTACCAGGTCAGCAGCCGCCCGCTCACCAGCCGGGTCGGGGTCCGGGCGAAGGCCTCGGGGCCGTCCTCGTCGGTGAAGACGTAGGGCTCGTCGGGGAGCAGCACCAGGTCGGCCCCGCTGCCGTCCAGGTCGGCCACGTCGACCCCCGGGTAGCGGTCCTCGGAGCGCCCGTAGACGTTGTCCACCCCGCCGCGCGCGAGCAGGTCGTCGGTGAAGGTGCGCCCGCCCACCACCATCCACGGGTCGCGCCAGATCGGGACGGCCACCCTCGGTCGTGGGCCCGCCGTGCCGCCACCCCGTGCCGACGGCGGCGCGGGCGCCCACCGCTCCTCGACCTCGGCCAGCCATCCCGGCACGCCCCAGCCGAGCACGTCGTCGAGCAGGGTGCGCAGCACCCGCAGCGCGTCCTCGACCGACTCCACGACGCCCACCCAGACGGGCACGCCCTCGGCGCGCAGCCGTCGGACGTCCAGCTCCCGGTTCTCCTCCTGCACGCACACCACCAGCTCGGGGCGCAGCGCGGCGACCGCCCGCCGGTCGGGGTTCTTGGTGCCGCGCACGCGCGGCACGTCGAGGTCCGGTGGGTGGGTGCACCACTCGGTAGCGCCGACCAGGGCCGACCGGCGGGTGGCCGCCAGGGCCTCGGTGAGCGAGGGCACCAGCGACACGACCCGCCCGACCGGACCGTCCGGCAGCTCGGCGACGCCGCCCAGGGCGTCGCGGACGCTCCTCACGACCGTCCCAGCGTCGTCCCGTCCTCGACCTCCCCGCCCTCGGGGCCGAGGTGGGCCACCCCGTTCACCCGGACCCCGGCGCCGAAACGCCAGTCGCCCTCCACCTCCAGGCGCTCGGCGTCCACCAGCGAGGGGACGCCGTGCGGGAAGCGCTCGTCGAAGTCGCCGATCATGCCGTAGTAGGTCTTCGCCAGGTCGACGACCGGCGCCGGGTCGACGGTCCGGCCGAGCCGGAAGGACGTGCCGTCCACGGCATACGCGTCCGAGCGCAGCAGCGCGAGCTCGTTGGTCGTCTTGACCGGGACGAAGCGGTCCCGGGTGACCGCGATGGAGGCGGCGTCGTCGAAGAGCTCGACCGCGCTGCCCATCGCCGACTCGATCTGGATGACGGGGGTGGAGCCCTGGTCGGTCGGGTCGACCGTCTTGGCGTTGCGGATGAGCGGCAGCTCCATGACCCCGTCGCGCTCGGTCAGCATGTCGCGCAGCCGGGCGAGGTCGAACCACAGGTTGTTGGTGTTGACGTAGGGGTGCTTGTCGCCGTCCATGAAGTGGACCATCTCGTCCTCGGCGGTCTGCGCGGTGTCGCGCAGCACGAGCCGGCCGTCGGCGCGGCGGCGGACGAGGTGCCCGCCCTTCTTGTCCATCTCGGTGCGGCGGCACACCTCGGCGGCGAAGCCCGCGCCGCTGGCCGCGAACCACGCCGCGACCCGACCGTCGGCGACCGCCCCGAGGTTGTCGACGTTGGAGACGAAGGCGTACCGGAAGCCGCCGTCGAGCAGCTGGTCCAGCAGGCCGCTGGCCAGCAGCGAGGGGTAGAGGTCTCCGTGCCCGGGAGGGCACCACTCGAGCCGCGGGTCGGTCTCCCAGGTGACCGGGGTGAGGTCGTCGGCGCGCAGCTTGGGCTCCTGGCTCTGCACGAAGTCGAGGGGTATGCCGTCCGCGGCCAGGTCGGGGTAGCGCTCCAGCACCTCCAGGGACGCCTCGCGGGTGGAGAAGCTGTTCATGAGCACGAGGGGGAGTCGGACGCCGAAGCGCTCACGCAGGGCGAGGACCTGCCGGACGGTGATGTCGAGGAACGTGAGCCCGTCGCGCACCGGCAGCAGCGACTTGGGCCCGGCGAGGCCCATGGAGGTCCCCAGGCCCCCGTTCAGGGTGATGACCGCGGTGGCGGCGAGGGCCTCGCGGGCCTCGTCCTCGCCCACCTCGACCTCCTCGAGGTGCGCCGCCGGCATCGCCGGCTCGACGTCCGCCTCCGCGATGAGGCCGGTCTCGCCGGCCGCGAGGTGGTCGTAGTGCCGGGCGAAGGTGTCGCGGGCGGGCTGGCTCACGCCGGCCTCCGCCATCCGGTCCAGGGCCTGCTGACGTCCAGGTGCGCTCGCGCTCATGGGACCAACCTACCGACGGTGCTCCTCCCGGGCGGCCCGACCCGACCCGACGGGGAAGAAGACCGGGGTGCGCGCCTTCCAGGCCTCGTAGTCGTCGCGGCCGCCCCACCGCTCGTCGGCGCGTCGCTCCAGGGCGGGCACCCCGCTGCCGAGGCGCAGCAGCAGGTAGACGAGCACGGGGGAGAGGAGCGTGACGTGCTGCCAGCCGACGAGCGGTCCCGCCGCGACCAGGGCCACCCCGGTCCACACCAGGACCTCTCCGACGTAGTTCGGGTGGCGCGACCACGACCACAGACCGCCCCGGACGAACTCGCCCTCGTGGCGCGGGTCGGCCCGGAAGGCCGCCTTCTGGGCGTCCGCGAGGGCCTCGACGGCGAGGCCGACCACCCAGACCACCACCCCGGCACACGCCAGGACACCCAGCGGGGCACGGTCGCCGGAGGTGATCGCCGCCAGTGCTGCACCGGCCGTGAAGGTCACCCACAGCGCCTGCACCGTCCACGCCATGAGGAAGCCGGACCAGCTCTCCTTGAGCTCGTCGAAGCGGCCGTCCGTGCCGGCCCGGGTGATCCGCCGGAACAGGAAGGCCCCCAGCCGCGCGGCCCACACCAGCACCATGCCGGCGAGCACCCAGGTGCGCGCGTCCCGCTCGTCGGTGAGGACCAGCGCGAGCACCGTCACCAGCCCGAAGGTGAGCGACCCGGTGAGGTCGAAGAAGCGCTCGGTCCGGCGCAGGAAGGACGGGACGTAGACCGCCCAGTTCAGGGCGTAGGCCGCCACGACGAGGGCCAGGACGAGGGGGAGCCCGCCCGGGAGCCGCTGCCCGCCGTCCGCGGCGGCGAGGGCGAGCAGCAGCCCGGCGCCGGTGGCCAGGACGGCCAGCCACACCTGTCTCACGGTGACCCAGGCCGGGGCCGGCGCGGGCCGCCTCCCGCGCCGGGCTGGTGGCCGGGCAACCCTCAGCCCTTGACGCCCCCGGCCAGCAGGCCGCGCACGAAGTACCGCTGCAGCAGGAGGAAGACCGTCACCGGCACGACCATGGCCACGAAGGCGCCCGCCGAGAGCAGGTGCCACGCCGTGCCCCGCGTGCCCGTGAGGTCGGCCAGCCGGACGGTGAGGGGGGCGACCTCCTGGGCGGAGCCGAAGACCAGACCGACCAGGAGGTCGTTCCAGACCCAGAGGAACTGGAAGATGCCGAAGGCGGCGATGGCCGGGACGAGGAGCGGCAGCAGCACCTGGAAGAAGATCTTGACGTGGCCGGCCCCGTCGACCCGTGCCGCCTCGATGAGGGACCGGGGGATGTCCATCATGAAGTTGTGCAGCAGGAAGATGGCCAGGGGCAGGGCAAAGATCGTGTGCGACAGCCAGATCGGCCAGAAGGACCCGACGATGCCCCAGTTGTTGTACTGCGTCAGCAGCGGGATCATGGTGATCTGGATCGGGACGATCTGCAGCGCGAAGACCGCCACGAACAGCATGTTGCGCCCGGGGAAGTCCAGCCAGGCGAAGGCGTACGCGGCCAGCAGGGCCAGCGTGATGGGGATGATCACGGCGGGCAGGGTGATGACGATCGTGTTGACGAAGACGTCGATGAAGTTCGTCGAGCCTCCGTAGAGGACGGCGTCGTAGTTGGCCCAGGTGACGGCCGGGTCGCGGAAGAAGGTCCACCAGCCGGAGGTCCGGATGTCGATCTCGGGCCGGAACGAGGTCACGAACAGACCGAGGGTCGGGACCGACCAGAGGATCGCGATGACGATCGCGATGACGCTGGCCCACGGCGAGGACAGCCGCGTCTTGGCGTCCACCGCCCGCTGCTCGGCCTTGGTGAGCTTGCGCGGTCCGCTGCTCTTCGTCGGTGCCGGTCCGGGGACGTCCGGGACGGTGGTCGCCTGGCTCATCGCTGCTCCTCTGCAAGCTTCATCTGGCGGACGTTGTAGACGACGATCGGGATGACCATGATGAACAGCAGCACGGCCAGGGTGGCGCCGATCCCGCCCTCGCCCCGCACGAAGCTGCGGGTGTAGAACTCGTTGGCCACGATCGAGGTGTCGAAGTTGCCCCCGGTCATGGTGAAGACGATGTCGAAGACCTTCAGGGTGGCCATGGCGATGGTGGTGATGACCACGACCACGGCCGGCCGGATGGAGGGGACGGTGACCGAGCGGAACATCTGCCAGTTCGTCACCCCGTCCAGCTTGGCGGCCTCGATGATGTCGTCCGGGATGGCCTTGATGGAGGCGGACAGGATCGTCATCGCGAAGCCGGACTGGATCCAGACCATGACCGCGATGAGGAAGAAGGTGTTCCAGGGCCAGGTCAGCAGGAACTGCTGGCTGTCGAAGCCGAGCCAGACGAGCAGCTGGTTGGCCAGGCCCGTCTGGGGGCGGTCGGTGGGCTTGAAGTCGTAGACGAACTTCCAGATGATGCTCGCCCCGACCATCGAGATGGCCATGGGGAGGAACACCAGCGTCTTGGCGAGCTTCTCGAAACGGGTCCGGTCCACGAGGACGGCGTAGACCAGGCCCACGGCGGTGGAGACCAGCGGGACGAGGATGACCCAGAGCACGGTGTTCAGCAGGACCAGGCGCAGGGCCGAGTTGCCGAAGACGTCACCGTAGTTGGCGAGGGCGACCCACTCCTGGCCGTTGTCGCTGCGGAACGAGTTGATGATGGTGCGGATGGCCGGGTAGACGAGGCCGAAGACGACCAGCACGGCGGCGGGCCCGAGGAAGGCCAGCACGGTGATCCACTGCGGCATCCGCGGCCGGTCGGTGAGGAACAGGACGATGGCCATGACTGCCACGAAGAGCAGGATGGCGATGCCCATGACGATGAACTTCTCGACCGGCGTGCCGGTGTTGAGCAGGAACTCCATGGCGTACGTACCTCCTGGTGGGGACCAGGACGGCGCGGGGGCGGGCGATGAGATCTGCCGCCCGCCCCCGTCACCGTCGACCGGTCAGTCCCAGCTGTTCTCGATCGAGTCGAGCACGGACTGGGTGTCCTCACCCGTGATCCAGTTGGTCATCCCGGTCCAGAAGCTCCCGGTGCCGACGGCGGCCGGCATGAGGTCGGAGCCGTCGAACCGGAACGTCGTCGCCTCGTCGGTGAGCAGCTCGTAGGCCAGCTGGTCGATGGGGGACTTCAGGTTGGCCGGGTCCAGCCCGGAGTTCGCCGACACCCACCCGGGAGGGGAGACCTTCGCCTTGGCGTTGGACCACTCCGGGCTGGCGAGGTAGGCCTGCAGCGCCTGCACCTCGGGGCGGTCGGCGAACATCAGGGTGAACTCGCCACCGCCGAGCAGCGGCTGGGTCTCGGTGTCGTTACCCGGCAGGTAGAAGGCGAAGACGTCGCCGTCCTCGGCCACGTTCGTCCCCTCCGGCCAGTTGGCCTGGTAGAACGACGCCTGGCGGTGCAGGAAGCAGGACCCGTCGAGGATCGGCAGGCCCGCCTCGCCGAACGGCGTCGTGGCGATGGACTCGACACCGCCCAGTCCGCCGTTGACCATGTTCTCGTCCTTGAGGACCTGGCCGGCCATGTCCAGCGCCTCGACGACCTGGGGGTCGTTGAAGGGGATCTCGTGCTCGACCCACTGGTCGTAGACGTCGGGGCCGGCGGTCCGCAGCATCATGTCCTCGAGCCAGTCCGTGGCGGGCCACCCCGTCGCGTTGCCGGACTCGATGCCGGCGCACCACGGCTTGGCGTCCGGGTGGTCGGAGGCGATCTGCTCGGACAGGGCCATGAGGTCGTCCCACGTCTCGGGCACCTCGTAGCCGTTCTCCTCGAAGGCGCCGGGCGAGTACCACACGAAGGACTTCGCGTTGGCGCCCAGCGGGGCGGCGTAGTAGGTGCCGTCGACGGTGCCGTAGCCCTTCCAGGACTCGTTGTAGTACTCGTCGACGTTCGCCTCCGCCTGCTCCCCGACCGGGAAGACCGAGTCGGGGAAGTCGGTGACGAGGCGCTCCACGAGGCCCGGCTGCGGGACGTAGGCCATGTCCGGGGCGTTCCCGGACTCCAGCCGCACGGGCAGCTGGGTCTCGAACTGCCGGGACCCCTCGTACTCCACCGTCACGCCGGTGCAGTCCTCGAAGGGGATGAAGGCGTCGATGTGGGCCTGGTCCTCGGGGGAGACGATCGAGGTGTAGACACTCACGGAGGTGCCCTCCAGGTCGCCGTACTCCTCGTACGGCTCGCAGGCCACGTCCACCGAGGAGAGCGCCTCGTCGACGTCCTCCCCGCCGCCGGAGCCGCCGCCGGAGCCGCACGCCGCCAGCGTCACGCCGGCCAGGCCGAGTGAGGTGGCCATCGCCAACCTCCGGGTCGTCTTGCTGCGCATCGTCGCGCCGTCCTTTCTCACAGGGAACAGGCCACGGCCCAGGGGCGACCCCGGCCCTGTGGTCATCCCAACATCCCCGGCCCCGCCGATCAAGGCTCTGGCGTCACGTCTGCGTAACGATGCGGCGCGCGGAGGGGGCCTCACCTTGACGGGCGCGTCAATCACGCGCCCGTCCTCCACTACCATCGAGGAGCACGGCACCCGCTCGACGAGGAGATGCACGGTGAAGAACGACCACGGCGCGGCCAGCGCCGCCGACGCGACCAGCGGGCCCCCGGCGCTCCGGAGCCCGGAGCACCCGGTCCGGATCGTCACCGCGGCGAGCCTCTTCGACGGCCACGACGCCTCGATCAACATCATGCGCCGGATCATGCAGAGCCAGGGCGCCGAGGTCGTCCACCTCGGGCACAACCGGTCGGTCGCCGAGGTGGTCGAGGCCGTCCTCGACGAGGACGCCAACGCGGTCGCGGTCTCCTCCTACCAGGGTGGGCACGTCGAGTACTTCGAGTACCTCGTCGAGCAGCTGCGCGAGGCCGGCGCCGGGCACGTCAAGGTGGTGGGCGGCGGCGGGGGCGTCATCGTCGCGGAGGAGATCACCCGGCTGCGGGAGGCCGGCGTGACGATCTTCTCCCCGGAGGACGGCCAGCGCCTCGGCCTGCCGGGGATGATCAACCAGGTCATCACCGACGCGGACTACGACATGTGGCAGGTCGGCCCGGCGGCGGTCGACGACGTGCTCGCCGGGAGCCGCACCGCCGTGGCGCGGGCCATCACCGGTGCCGAGCTGGGCTCCCTCCCGGCCGCCGACCGGGAGCGGTATGCCGCCGCCGCCCGGGAGAGCAGCGCGCCCGTCCTCGGGATCACCGGCACCGGCGGCTCGGGCAAGAGCTCGCTGACCGACGAGCTGGTGCGGCGCTTCCGGATCGACCAGGGCGACCGGCTGCGGATCGGGATCATCGCCATCGACCCGACCCGCCGCAAGGGCGGCGGCGCCCTGCTGGGCGACCGCATCCGGATGGGCGCCATCGGCGGCCGTCAGGCGATGTTCCGGTCCATGGCCACGCGCGGGGAGTCCGAGGTGCCCGAGGCGCTGCCCGCCGCCATCGACGTGCTCAAGGCGGCCGGCTTCGACCTGGTCGTCGTGGAGACGCCCGGGATCGGCCAGGGGGACGCCGGCATCGTGCCGTTCGTCGACACCTCCCTCTACGTCATGACGCCGGAGTTCGGCGCCGCCAGCCAGCTGGAGAAGATCGACATGCTCGACTTCGCCGACGTCGTGGCGATCAACAAGTTCGAGCGGCGCGGGGCGATGGACGCGCTGCGCGACGTCGGCCGCCAGCTGGTGCGCAACCGGGAGGCCTTCGGCGCCCGGCCCGAGGACATGCCGGTCTTCGGCACCTCGGCGGCCACCTTCAACGACGACGGCGTCACCGCGCTGTACCAGGCGCTGCGGGATCGTCTCGCCGAGGACGGCCTGCCGGTGGGCGAGGGCGCGCTGCCGCCGGTCGACGTCCGGCACTCCTCGATGATCCGTCAGGTGGTCCCGCCCCGGCGGGTCCGCTACCTCGCGGACATCGCCGAGACCCTGCGCGGCTACCACGCCGACACCGAGCGCTACGCCCTCGCGGCCCGCCGGGTGGAGCGGCTCGAGCAGACCGCGGACGAGCTCGCGGCGGCCGGTGGCACGGGCGGCGACCACGGCCTCGACGAGCTGCTGGACGCCGCGCGCCGGGACGTCCCCACCGAGGTGCGGGAGATGCTCGAGGGCTGGCCCGCGCGGGTCGAGGCCTACTCCGGCGACGAGCAGGTCGTCACGGTCCGGGACCGGGAGATCCACACCCGGCTCACCAAGGAGTCGCTGAGCGGCAACCGCATACCGCGGGTGGCGCTGCCGTCCTACGACGAGGCGGGGGCCCTGGTCCGCTTCTGGCGCCGGGAGAACCTCCCCGGGTCCTTCCCCTACACCGCCGGCGTCTTCGCCTTCAAGCGGGACAACGAGGACCCGGCCCGGATGTTCGCCGGCGAGGGCGACCCGTTCCGCACCAACCGCCGCTTCAAGCTGCTCTCGGAGGGTCAGCCGGCGACCCGGCTGTCGACCGCCTTCGACTCGGTCACGCTCTACGGGCACGACCCCGAGCAGCGGCCCGACATCTACGGCAAGGTCGGCACCTCCGGGGTCTCCATCGCGACCCTCGACGACATGAAGGCGCTCTACGACGGGTTCGACCTGGTCGACCCCACCACCTCGGTGTCGATGACGATCAACGGCCCGGCGCCCACGGTCCTCGCGTTCTTCCTCAACACCGCCATCGACCAGCAGACCGACGCGTTCCGCGAGCGGGAGGGCCGCGAGCCCTCCGGCGCGGAGGCCGAGGAGCTGCGCGCCTACGCGCTGCAGAACGTGCGGGGCACGGTCCAGGCGGACATCCTCAAGGAGGACCAGGGGCAGAACACCTGCCTGTTCACCACCGAGTTCTCGCTGCGGATGATGGGCGACGTCCAGGAGTGGTTCATCGAGCAGGGGGTGCGCAACTTCTACTCGGTGTCGATCTCCGGCTACCACATCGCCGAGGCCGGGGCGAACCCCATCAGCCAGCTCGCCTTCACCCTGGCCAACGGGTTCACCTACGTCGAGTCCTACCTCGCCCGGGGGATGGACATCGACGCCTTCGCGCCCAACCTGTCCTTCTTCTTCTCCAACGGCATGGACATCGAGTACTCCGTCATCGGACGGGTCGCGCGCCGGATCTGGGCGGTCGCGATGCGCGAGCGGTACGGCGCCAACGAGCGCAGCCAGAAGCTGAAGTACCACGTGCAGACCTCGGGTCGCTCCCTGCACGCGCAGGAGATGGACTTCAACGACATCCGCACCACGCTGCAGGCCCTCATCGCGATCTACGACAACGCCAACAGCCTGCACACCAACGCCTACGACGAGGCGGTCACCACCCCGAGCGGTGAGTCCGTGCGGCGGGCGCTCGCGATCCAGCTCATCATCAACAAGGAGTGGGGCCTGGCGATGAACGAGAACCCCAACCAGGGGTCGTTCGTCATCGACCAGCTCACCGACCTCGTCGAGGAGGCCGTGCTCGCCGAGTTCGACCGGATCAGCGAGCGCGGCGGGGTGCTCGGCGCGATGGAGACCGGGTACCAGCGCGGCAAGATCCAGGACGAGTCGCTGCTCTACGAGCACCGCAAGCACGACGGCTCGCTGCCGATCATCGGCGTCAACACCTTCCGCCGGCCCGAGGCCGAGCGGGAGGAGGTCGAGGTGGAGCTGGCCCGGGCGACCGAGGCGGAGAAGCAGTCGCAGCTGGACCGGGTGCAGGCCTACCAGGAGGCGCACGCCGACGAGGCGGCCGAGGCGCTGGCGCGGCTCAAGGAGGTGGCCATGGCCGGCGACAACGTCTTCGCGGTGCTCATGGACGCCGCCCGGGTGTGCACGCTGGGGCAGATCACCGAGGCGTTCTTCGAGGTGGGCGGGGAGTACCGCCGCAACGTCTGAGCCGCAGGCATGATGGGGCCACCATGAGCCACCCCTACGCCGACGCCCGCCTGTCCGTCCCCGAGCGGGTGGAGGACCTCCTCGCCCGGATGACCCTGGCCGAGAAGGTCGGTCAGCTGCTGCAGCTCGACGCCCAGGGCGACCTGGAGGAGCTGGTGCACGGACACCTGGCCGGGTCGCTGCTGCACGCCTCGCCCGAGCGGATCCGGCGCGCCCAGGAGCTGGCCGCCCGGACCCGCCTCGGCGTCCCGCTGCTCATGGCCGACGACTGCATCCACGGCCACTCGTTCTGGCCGGGCGCCACGATCTTCCCGACCCAGCTCGCGATGGCCTGCACCTTCGACCCCGGGCTGGTCGAGCGCGGGGCCCGCGTGACGGCGGCCGAGGTCGCCGCCACCGGCCTGCACTGGACCTTCTCCCCGGTGCTGTGCATCGCCCGCGACCCCCGCTGGGGCCGGGTGGACGAGACCTTCGGCGAGGACCCCCACCTCATCGGGGAGCTGGGTGCGGCGATGGTGCGGGGCTACCAGGGCGACGGCGGGCCGGGCACCGTCCTGGCCACCGCGAAGCACTTCGTCGGCTACTCCCAGACCCAGGGCGGCCGGGACGCCAGCGAGGCCGACCTCAGCCGCCGCCAGCTGCGCAGCTGGTTCCTCCCGCCGTTCCAGCGGGCGGTCGAGGCCGGGTGCCGGACGGTCATGCTCGGCTACCAGGCCATCGACGGCGTCCCGATCACCGCCCACCGCTGGTTGCTGGACGAGGTCCTCAAAGGGGAGTGGGGCTTCACCGGCACGCTGGTCACCGACTGGGACAACGTGGGGCGCATGGTGTGGGAGCAGCGGGTCTGCGCCGACGACGTGGAGGCGGCCGTCGTGGCCGTGGAGGCCGGCAACGACATCGTCATGACCACCCCGCAGTTCTTCGACGCCGCCCAGGAGGCGGTGCGGACCGGACGGCTCGCCGTCGGACGGCTGGACGCCGCCGTCCGGCGGGTCCTCACCCTCAAGATCGGCCTGGGCCTCTTCGAGGACGCCCGGCTGCCGGACCCGGCGGGCCAGGAGGTCATCGGCTCGCCGGCCCACACCGACGTCAACCTCGAGACCGCCCGCCGGGGCCTGGTGCTCCTGCGCAACGACGGCACCCTTCCGCTGGAACGGCATACCGAGCCCCTCACCGTGGCCGTGCTCGGTCCCAACGGCGACGACCCGCACGCCCAGCTGGGGGACTGGGCCGGAGCGTCCGGGCAGGTCGGGTGGATGGTACCGGAGGGACACCCCCGCGACCGCGTGGTCACCGTGCTGGACGGTCTGCGCGCGCTGGCCCCTCCCGCCTGGACCGTCACCCACGCCCGCGGCGCCGACATCGGTGGGCTGGGGGAGGCCGAGCCCGCGACCTTCCCGGACGGGCAGCCCCGCCCGCCGGTCTTCCACCCCGCCGCGGTGGACGACGCGCTGCTCGCGGAGGCGGTCGACCGGGCACGCGAGGCGGACGTCGCCGTCGTGGTGCTCGGGGACACCGTCGCCCTCACCGGGGAGTCCCGGTCCACCGCGACGCTGGAGCTGCAGGGAGCCCAGGCCGCGCTGCTGGAGGCGGTGGTCACGACCGGGACGCCCGTCGTCCTGGTCCTCGTGCAGTCCAAGCCGAGCGTCCTGCCGCCCGCGGCGGAGCAGGTCGCGGCCCTGGTCGAGGCGTTCAACCCCGGCATGCAGGGCGGGCGCGCGGTCGCCGAGCTCCTGCTCGGGCTCGTCGAGCCGAGCGGGCGGCTGCCCATCTCCTTCCCCCGGCACGCCGGCCAGCTCCCCGTCTACTACAACGGGGTCCGGGGCCAGCACGGAGACCGCTACGCCGACCTCACCCAGGAGCCCATGTTCGTCTTCGGCGAGGGCCTGTCCTACACGACGGTGGAGTATGCCGACCTCCACGTGAGCACGCCCGTGGTCGACGTCGAGGGCACGGTGCGGGCGCGGCTCACCCTGCGCAACACCGGCGCCCGACCGGCGCTGGAGACGGTGCAGGTCTACGTCAGCGACCTGGTGACCAGCGTGACCTGGGCCGACAAGGAGCTCAAGGCGTTCACCCAGGTGCGGCTGGACCCCGGCGAGCAGAGGGACGTGGAGATCACCCTGCCCGCCGGTTCCTGCACGATCGTCGACGCCGAGGGACGGCGGAGGGTGGAGCCGGGGGAGTTCGCCCTGCTGGTAGGACCGAGCTCCCGCGACGCCGACCTGCTCCGGGCCGGGTTCAGCATCACCGGCGGGGCCGACCGGCCGGGACGCTAGACCTCGCCTCCGGGGAGACGGCTCAGCGGCGGCCGCTCCCGCTGGAGGTCGAGAAGGCGACGATCGAGCCGCCCGAGGAGCTGCCCTGGCGGCCGCGGCCCTGGCCACCGGAGCGGCCCTGACCACCCGAGCGGCCCTGCCCACCGGAGCGCCCGGCACCCCCACCGGTGCCGCGGCCCTGACCACCGCGGCCCTGGCCCCCGTCACCACGGCCACCCTGGCCGCCGGAGCGACCACCGGCGCCCGGGCCGTCGCTGCCCCGGCCCTGTCCCTGGCCCTGCGAGCGACCACGGCCGCCGCCGTTGCCCCGGCCCTGACCGCCGGAGCGACCGCTGCCGCTGCCGCCGCCTCGGCCACCCTGGCCGCCGGACCGGCCGCCGCCCTGGCGCCGACCACCCGAGCCCTGGCCGCCCGAGCCCTGGCCACCCTGGGCGGGGACCTCGACGACCAGCCCGCCGGGAGTGAGCACCCGCTCGCCGGGGGCCAGCTCACGCAGGATCGGGTGGCTGGAGTGCGCCTTGGTCGTCGTCGGCCGGATGCCCGCCGCGCGGGTCAGCGAGCGCACGTCGCGGACCTGGTCGTCGGTCATGAGGGTCACCACGGTGCCGGCCGCGCCGGCCCGGGCGGTCCGACCCGAGCGGTGCAGGTAGGCCTTGTGCTCGACCGGCGGGTCGGCGTGCACCACGAGGGCCACGTCGTCGACGTGGATGCCGCGCGCGGCGATGTCGGTCGCGACCAGCGTGCTGGCGCGCCCGGAGTGGAAGGCGTCCAGGTTGCGGGTGCGGGCGTTCTGCGCCAGGTTGCCGTGGAGCTCGACGGCCGGCACCCCGGCCCCGTTGAGCTGCTTGGCCAGCTTCTTGGCGCCGTGCTTGGTGCGGGTGAAGACCACCTTGCGGCCCGGCGCCGCCCCCAGGTCGGTCAGCACCGCCAACCGTTCCCCGGCGTCGATGTGCAGGACGTGGTGGTCCATCGCCTCGACCGGCGACTGGGCGGAGTCGGCGTGGTGGGTGACCGGGCTGCTGAGGTAGCGCTGGGCGATGACGTCGACGCCCGCGTCCAGGGTCGCCGAGAAGAGCATCTTCTGCCCCTGCCGGGGGGTGCGGTCCAGCAGTCGGCGGACGACCGGCAGGAAGCCGAGGTCGGCCATGTGGTCCGCCTCGTCCAGCACGGTCACCTCCACGCCGGACAGGTCGGCATACCCCTGCCCGATGAGGTCCTCGAGCCGGCCGGGGCAGGCCACGAGGACGTCGATGCCGGCCTGCAGGGCGCGCACCTGGGGGTTCTGGCCGACCCCGCCGAAGACGGTGAGGTGGGTCAGCCCGGCCGCGGCGGCCAGCGGCTCCAGCGACGCGGCGATCTGGCCGGCCAGCTCGCGGGTCGGGGCCAGGACGAGCGCGCGGGGGGTGCGGCCGCGGCGCCGGGCGGCGCCCGGGTCGGCCATGAGCCGGGTGACGAGGGGCAGCAGGAAGGCGTAGGTCTTGCCCGATCCGGTGCGGCCGCGGCCGAGGACGTCCCGACCGGCCATCGAGTCGGGCAGGGTGGCGGCCTGGATGGGCGTGGGGGTGGTGATGCCGCGCTCCGCGAGGAGGGCATCGAGGGACGAGGGCACGCCGAGGTCGGCGAAGGAAGAGGTCACAGAGAACTTTCGAGACGTGTGCGGTGTCCCACCCGGCGCCCGGCCCGGAGGCGGCGCGAACGTGGCAGCCGATCGGCTGCGAGATCAGGCAGTCCGGGGCGAGACGATCCGGGCTGCTGGAACCAGTCTATCGCAGTCGTGCCTGGCCACCGCCATCATGGGGCCATGGACGAGACCCTGCGGCACACGCGCGACGGCCTGACCCACGAGGCGGTGACCGGGGGACCGCCCGACGGCCCGCCCGTCCTGCTCCTGCACGGCTTCCCCCAGGACGCCACCGCGTGGGACCGGGTGGCGCCGGTGCTGCAGACGGCCGGGATGCGCACCCTGGCACCCCACCAGCGGGGGTATGTCGCGGGCGCCCGCCCGCGGCGCGTGGCGGCATACCGGCTGGAGCGGCTGGTCGAGGACGCCGTCGGGCTGCTCGACCACGTCGGCGTGGACCAGGTGCACGTCGTCGGGCACGACTGGGGCGGTGCCGTCGCCTGGGCGCTCGCCGCCTGGCACCCGGAGCGCGTCGCGAGCCTCACCGTCGCCTCCACGCCGCACCCGCGGGCCCTGGCCTGGGCGGTCCGGCACGCCGACCAGGCCCGCCGCAGCTGGTACGTCGCCGGCTTCCAGGTGCCCCTGCTGCCCGAGCTGGTCATGGCCAGGGCGCTGCGCCGGGGCGCGCTGGCGCGCACCGGCCTGCCGCGCGACGACGCCGGCCGGTACGCCGCACGTCTCGGCACCCGGGCGGCGCTGCGCGGCCCGGTCGGCTGGTACCGCGCCGCCGCGCGTTCCGGTGGCCGGGCGGTGGGCCGGGTGGCGGTCCCGACCACCCTCGTCTGGGGAGCCCGCGACCCGTTCCTGGGGCGCGCCGCCGCCGAGCGGACAGGCCGCTACGTGGACGCCGACTACCGCTTCGTCGAGCTCGACGCCGGGCACTGGCTGCCCGAGCGGCGTCCGGGCGAGCTGGCGCAGGAGGTCCTGCGGCGCGCCGGCGTGGCGACCGACGACGCGGGCGGGCCCGGCTGAGGCGTCCGTCACGAGCAGGGTGAGACCGGGGCGGGTGTCCACCCACCCGGCTGTGGACGACGGGCGGGGACCGTCGGTGCGGGCGCCTAGGCTCGGTCCATGCCGCCTGACCTGTCCGCCGCCGGGTGGGTGCTGCGCGTCGCGGACACCGACCTGCGGGCCGAGGTGGGAGAGCTGACGCTGGCCCGGGGCCAGGGCTACGCCGACGCCGGCCACGTCCGCACCCTCGTGACCGGCCCCGACGGCGCCGCCCTGGTCGGCACCGTCGTGGGCTCGGGCGGCCGGGTCTACCAGACCGTGGTGCGGGTGCACGACCGGGAGGTCGTGGCCTGGGGCGGGCAGTGCAGCTGCCCGGTCGCCCACGACTGCAAGCACGCGGTCGCGGTCCTGCTGACCGCCCGCGCGCGGTTGCGCTCCGGCACCTCCGCGATACCGGGGTGGGAGGCCGTGCTGGCCCCGCTCGTCCGCCCGGCAGCAGGGCCCGGCGGCACCCGGCACCGGCTCGGGCTGCAGGTGTCGCTCAGCAGGGGGCCCGGGGGCCGGGAGGAGTCCACGCGGGTCACCCTGGCCCCGGTGCGGCCGGGACGCAGCAAGCCGTGGGTCGGCCAGGGCGTGGGCTGGGACGACCTCACCAACCGCTGGTCGACGACGGAGGTCGACCCGGGGCACCGGGCGCTGCTCGGCCAGCTGGCGGCGCTGGGCCGCAGCTCGGGCTTCGGCTACTACTACTCCTCCGCCAAGGAGCTGCCGCTGGGGGACATCGGCGCCGTGGCCTGGCCGGTCCTGGCGCAGGTCGTGGCGGCGGGCATCCCGCTGGTGCCCGGCCAGGGTCTCACCGGGGTGCAGCTGGGGGAGGGAACGGCCGGGGTGGGCCTGGACGTGGTGCGGCGGGACGACGGCTCCCTGGCCCTGGAGCCGGCGGTGGACGCCGCGGGCGGGGCGGAGGGCGGGGGTGGGCGCTTCCTCGTGGGTCGGCCGGCCCACGGGCTCGGCCGGGTGGATGAGCAGGACCACCTCACGCTGTGGCCGCTGCGCGGACCGGTCCCCGACCCCGTGGTGGGCCTGCTGGAGGGCGCGGGGTCGCTCGAGGTGCCGGCCGACCAGGTGGGGCGCTTCCTCACCGGCTACTACCCCGCGCTCTCGCGTCGGGTGGGGCTGAGCTCCAGCGACGGCAGCGTCGTCACCCCGGCGGACCGCCCGCCCCGGCTGCGGCTGGAGGTCACCCCCGAGCCCGGTCACGTCCTGCACGTGCGGTGGACCTTCGGGTATGCCGTGCCCACGGTGGACGGGGCGCCCGACACCGTGGTCGTGGGCCTGGAGCCGGGGGCCGAGGACCTCGCCCGGGACGAGGCCGCCGAGCGGGACGCCGTGGCGGCCGTGCTGCCGCTGCTCGAGGCCTCCCCGGGCCTGTTCGCCAACGGGGAGGCCGGCTCGGTCCGGCTGCGCCCGCGCTCCCTCCTCACCGGGCTGGCGACCGCCCGCTTCGCGGGCGAGGTGCTGCCCGGGCTGCAGGAGCGCGAGGACCTCGACGTCCTCGTGCACGGCGAGCTGGTGACCTACGAGCAGGCCGCCGAGGACCCCGTGGTGAGGCTCACCACCAGCGAGGCCGGCGAGGGCGACTGGTTCGACCTGCACGTCAGCGTCACCGTCGACGGCCAGGAGGTGCCGTTCGAGCAGCTCTTCGCCGCGCTCGCGGCGGGCCAGGACGTCCTGCTCCTGGACTCCGGCCTCTGGCTGCCGCTGGACCAGCCCGAGCTGCTCACCCTGCGCCGGCTCATCGAGGAGGCTCGTGAGCTCGTGGACGACGACGGCGAGGACGGGTCGCTGCTGCGGCTCTCGCCCTACCAGGCGGGCCTGTGGGAGGAGCTGGTCGACCTGGGGGTCGTCCACGAGCAGGGCGGCCGGTGGGCGGAGCGGGTGGAGGCCCTGCTCGCCCTCGGTGACGGCGACCGCGGTCACGTCGTGCCGCCGCCGGACCTCCGGGCGACGCTGCGTCCCTACCAGCTGGAGGGCTACCGCTGGATGTCCGGCCTGTGGGACGCCGGACTCGGCGGCATCCTCGCCGACGACATGGGTCTCGGCAAGACCCTGCAGGCCCTGGCGATGGTGGTCCGGGCCGAGCACCGCGCCGACCTGGCGGAGGGCCCGGTGCTCGTGGTGGCGCCCACGAGCGTCGTGACCGCCTGGGCCGAGCAGGCCGAACGCTTCGCCCCGCACCTGCGGACCACCACGGTCACCGCCACCCGCCGGCGTCGCGGCACCGACCTCGCGACCGCCGTCGGCGCGGCCGACCTCGTCATCACCTCCTACACCCTGCTGCGCCTCGAGGCCGAGGACTACCACGCGCTGCCGTGGAGCGCCGCGGTCCTCGACGAGGCCCAGGTCGTCAAGAACCGCCGCTCGGCGACCTACCACGCGGTGCGGCTGCTGGGGGCGGCCCGCACCTTCGCGATGACGGGCACGCCCCTGGAGAACACCCTCATGGACCTGTGGTCGATGACCTCGCTGGCGGCGCCGGGGCTCTTCCCCCGCCCGGAGGCCTTCACCGAGCGCTACCGCCGGCCCATCGAGTCGGGGGCCGCGCCCGAGGAGCTGGCCCGGCTGCGGCGCCGGGTCCGGCCGTTCATGCTGCGCCGCACCAAGGGCCAGGTGGCCGCCGACCTGCCCGACAAGATCGAGCAGACGCTCGCCATCGACCTGCACCCCGCGCACCGGCGCGTCTACGACCAGCACCTGCAGCGGGAACGGCAGCGGGTGCTGGGGCTGCTGGCCGACCTCGACAAGAACCGCCTGAAGATCCTGCGGGCGCTGACCATGCTGCGCCAGCTCTCCCTCGACCCCTCCCTGCTCGACGCCGAGCACGCGGGGCTCGCGACCTCGGCCAAGGTCACGGCGCTGGTCGAGCGGCTCACCGCGCTCGCGGCCGAGGGGCACCGCGCCCTGGTGTTCTCCAGCTTCACCAGCTACCTCGCGCTGGTCCGGGACGCCCTGGACGCGGCCGGCATCGAGCACGTCTACCTCGACGGCCGCACCCGGGACCGCGCGGCGCGCATCGCCTCCTTCCGGGAGGGCGCGCAGCCGGCCTTCCTCATCAGCCTCAAGGCCGGCGGGGTGGGCCTGACGCTCACCGAGGCCGACTACGTCTTCGTCCTCGACCCGTGGTGGAACCCCGCGGCGGAGGCGCAGGCCGTCGACCGGACCCACCGGATCGGGCAGCACCGGACGGTCAACGTCTACCGTCTGGTGTCCACCGGCACCATCGAGGAGAAGGTCGTGGCCCTGCAGGAGCGCAAGCGACGCCTGTTCACCAGCGTCGTCGACTCGGGCGAGTTCGGCTCCGGCGTGGTCACCGCGGAGGACATCCGGGGGCTGCTGGACGGGTGAGCGGGTCGAGGCGACGGAGGGATGCGACATGAGCGACGTGTGGGGTCTGGTGCACCGGGAGCGCGAGGCCCTGGTGGCCGACCTGGAGACCGTGGAGACGCCCCGTTGGGACGAGCCCTCCCTGTGCCCGGGGTGGAGCGTCCACGACGTCGTCGCCCACCTCGTCGACAACGCCCGGACGACCACGCCCCGGCTGCTCCTGGCGATGGTGCGCGCCGGGTTCGACTTCGACCGGCAGAACGCTCGGGGAGTGGCGCGCGAACGCTGCACGAGCCCGGGGGAGACCCTGGAGCGGCTGCGCGCGGTGATGGGACGCACCTCCTCGCCCCCGGCCCCCCGCGCCAGCCGGCTGGTCGAGGAGGTGGTGCACGGCGAGGACGTCCGGAGCCCGCTGGGGATCCGGCACGTCTACGCCCAGGAGGCCGTGGTGCTCGCCCTGCGCTACCAGCTGCGCACCCCGGTCGGGCTCGGGGGCGGCAAGGACCGCGTCGAGGGCCTGTCCCTGCGTGTGACCGACGCCGGGGTCGTCGTGGGTGACGGGCCGGTGGTCGAGGGCCGGGCCCTGCCCCTGCTCATGACGGTCTCGGGGCGGCGCGCCTGCGCCCACGACCTGCGCGGTCCCGGTGTCGACCGGATGCTGTCGCGTGGGTGAGGCAGCGGGGGGTGGCCGCGAGCAGCGGGGCCGCGGGACCGGGCGCCCGGAGCGGGGGTCCGGCGAGCATCAGCGGCGCCCCGCCGCGCTGGACCACGTCGTCTACGCGGTCCCCGACCTCGACGCCGCGGTCGAGCAGCTGCGGCAGCGCACCGGGGTGGCGGCGGCACCCGGTGGCGCCCACGCCGGCCGGGGCACGCACAACGCCCTCGTGGCGCTGCGGGTGCGGGGCGGCACCACGGCATACCTCGAGCTGCTCGCCCCGGACCCGCAGCAGCCGGACGTGCCACCGGAGCGCACCATGCTCGGCGTCGGCCGGCTGGGCGCGGGGCACCCGCCGGTGGGGTATGCCTGGGCCGTCCGCCCGGCCGACCTGGACGAGGCGGTGGCCCGGGCCGGGGCGGCCGGCATCGACGTCGGCGAACCGGTCGGGGCCGCCCGCCGGACCCCGGCGGGCACCGAGCTGGCCTGGCGGCTGGCGGTGCCCTCGCCGTTGGGCCTGGGTGGCGTCCAGCCCTTCCTCATCGACTGGGGCGGTGCGGCCCATCCCCTCGACGACGACCTCCCGGTGCTCGGGCTGGCGGGGCTGCGGGCCGAGCACCCCGACCCGGTGCGGGCACGGCAGGTGCTGGGGCTGCTCGGTGCCGATCTCCCGGTCTCGCACGGGCCGGTGCCCGCCCTGCACGCCCGGCTGACGGGGCCGGCCGGCGACGTCACCTTCTAGAGGTGTCTCACCCGGGGTGCCTCGCTCGGGTGTCTCACTCGCTGATGCCGGTCCGCTCGACGCCCTGGACGATCCACCGCTGCAGCAGGAGGAACATCAGCAGCAGCGGCAGGATCGCGACCAGGGCGGCCATGAAGAGCAGGCTGACCTGGGAGGTCTGCGCGGTGAGGTAGGTCGACAGCGCCACCTGCACGGTCCACGACTCGGGGGCGCGGCCGATGACCAGCGGCCACAGGAAGGCGTTCCACGAGCCGATGAAGGTGATGGTGCCGATCGCCGCCGCGAAACCGCCGGAGTTGGGCACGACGACCCGCCAGAAGGTGCCCCACCAGGACAGCCCGTCCAGCGCGGCGGCCTCCTCGATCTCCCGGGGGAAGGAGAGGAAGAACTGCCGGAAGAGGAAGGTCGCGAGCGCCTGGAAGAGCCCGGGCACGATGAGCCCGCGCAGCGTGGAGATCCACCCGAGGGAGGAGACGAGGACGAAGCTGGGCACGAAGGTCACGGCGGCCGGGATGAGCAGGGTCACCGTGATGAGCCAGAAGACGACACCGGACCAGCGGTAGGGGATGCGGGCCAGCCCGTAGCCGGCCATCCCGGACAGCACGAGGACCCCGACGGTCTGGCTGACCGCGATGAGCGTGCTGTTGAGCAGCGCGCGGCCCAGCGGGACCGTCCGGTTGTCCAGGACGGCGGCGAGGTTGCCCCACTCCCACGTCGGCGGGAGCCAGTGCCAGGTGCCCGAGGTCAGGTCGCCCTCGCTGCTGAACGCACCGCGCAGCAGGAGGGCGAAGGGCAGGAGGAAGAGCACGGTCCCGAGGAGCAGCAGGGTCCAGCGCAGCACGACGTAGCGGCGGCGTTCGTGCAGCATCTCAGTCCCTCCCGCCCAGGCGCAGCAGGCGGGTCTGGGCCAGGGCGACCACCGCGATGAGCACCGTGAGGATGACGGCGCCCGCGCTGCCGTCGCCGAAGTTCTGCCCGCTGCCGAGCGCCGTGTAGTAGAGGTACACCAGCGGTGGGCGGGCGTACGGCGGGTAGCCCCCGAAGCCGGCCAGGATGTTGTAGAACTCGTCGAACGCCTGGAACGCGTTGATGAGCAGCAGCAGGAGCACGGCGGTGGACGCCGGCAGCAGCTGCGGCCAGGTGATGTGCCGGAACACCTGCCACCCCTCGGCGCCGTCGATCGCCGCGGCCTCGTAGAGGTTCGTCGGCACCCGTTGCAGCGCGGCGAGGAACAGGATCATGTAGAAGCCGACCTGCAGCCACAGCCGGGCCGAGACGATGACGAGCCAGTACCACGGCGGGTTCGTGAGCGACAGCCAGGGGATCGGGTCCAGGCCCGCGAGCCCGAGCAGGGCGTTGGCCGCGCCCGAGCGCATGCCGGAGAAGATCGACATCTTCCAGATGAGGGCGGCGACCACGTAGGAGCAGGCGACCGGGAGGAAGAAGACGGACCGGAAGAACGCCTGCATGACCCGGGTCCGGGCCACGAGCAGGGCGGTGAGCAGGGACAGGGCGAAGGTCGTCGGCACGATGAAGGCGGCGAAGACGACGAAGGTCAGCAGCGAGTCGCGGAAGGCCGGGTCGGCGAGCATGTCGCGGTAGTTCGCCAGGCCGACGAACTCGGTGGGGGTGACGGTGTTGTAGGCCTCGAAGAAGGAGAGGTAGACGCTCCAGCCGATCGGCACGTAGATGAACAGGACCAGCCCGGCGAAGAACGGGCCGACGAAGACCCAGAACCAGAGGTTGACGTCGTGGCGACCCCGCAGCCGCGCCAGCATCAGCCGGTGACCCGCTCCAGCTCGGCCTCGACGACAGGCACCAGCGCGTCCAGCTCCTCCTGCGGGTCGGCCCCGTCCCGCACGATGCGGCTCATCATGTCGCTCCACGCGGTCGCGCACTGCGGCGTCCACAGCAGCGGGGTCTGCGCGTGGCCGAACTCGGTGACGTAGCCGGCCGCGTCCGCGGCAGGGCCCGACGACAGCACCTCGGCCTGGGGGACCAGGCTGACCCGGGAGGGGACGTGGAAGCCGTAGGAGGTGGCGAAGTCGAGCTGCTTGTCGGTCTGGTCGATCCACAGCCAGCGCACGAAGTCCTTGGCGGCCTGCACGTCGCCGGCCCGGGTGGAGACGCAGGAGCCGTAGGCCCCGACGGGGACCGAGGGGGACCCGCCCTCCATCGAGGGCCAGGGGATGGCGCCGAAGTCGTCGCCCAGCGCCTCGCTGATCGCGGGGAAGGTCCACAGCCCGGTCCACTGCATCGCCGTCCGACCCGAGATGAGGGCGTCGGCGTCGAACCAGTCCTTGGCCTGACCCAGCAGCAGCGACTCGTCGGTCCACAGGGTCCGCAGCACCGACAGCGCCTCGGGGGCACCCGCGCTGTGGAACCCGACCTGCTCGCCGTCGAGGTAGTCCAGGCCGGCCGCCCACAGCATCGGGCCGCCGAGCAGCCCGGCGCCGCCGTCGTTGCCGAGGAAGAGACCCTTGACGTCGCCGCGGGTGAGCTCGCGGGCCGCCGCGACGAGATCGGGGATCTGCTGCGGCGCATCGATGCCGGCCTCCTCGAGCATGCTCCTGCGGTAGACGAGGACCTGCATGTCCAGCACCTGGGGGACCGCCCAGATCTTGCCGTCGTAGGTCATCCGCTCGACGAGGGAGGGGGTGAAGTCGTCCAGGGTGTCGCCGAAGAGGTCGGTGAGGTCGGCCACCTGGTCGCCGCGGATCATGTCGATGGTCGGCCCGTTGCCGTACTCGAAGACGTCCGGGCCCGAGTCGGTGAGCAGCGAGGCGGCGGTGGTCTGGTCGTAGTCCCCGGGCTTCCAGAAGACGGTGACGTCGGCCGGCTCGTAGTCGGCGGCATACCGCTCCACGGCCTCCTGGGTGCCCGCCTCGCCGTACTGGTGGTACCACTGCGCGATGCTGGGCCGTCCGCCGCTGGAGCCGCCGCCGTCCTCCTGGCCGGCGGAGCCCTCGCGCCCGGTGTTGTCGCCGCAGGCGGCGAGCGAGGCGCCGAGCGCGCCGACGCCGCCGAGCGCGAGCATGCGCCGTCGGGACAGGGTCGGCAGCGGTCGGTGCGGGCGGGCCATGGTGGTCCTCCTGGTGCGATGGGTGTGACAACCTGGGGTGAGGTGCAGCATATGCGGGCACCGGGGACGGGGCGCGGGCGATCGACCGACATCACGATTCGGCAACAGCAGGAGCGGCGGGCGACCTGGCGATGCCGCGGCCGCGTCTACTGGACAGCACGGAGGAAGGGGACACACATGCGCAGGCAGAGGTATGCGTGGGTGGCCGGGCGGCTGCGGACCGCCCCGCTGCCCCGCCGGGCCCTGGTCAAGGGTGGCGCAGGGCTCATGACCGGCGCCGTCGTCGGGGGTCTGCAGGATGACGGGGGCCGCTTCGTGCTCCCACCCGAACCCGAGCCGGAGCCGGAGCCCGTCGAGCCTGAGCCCGTCGAACCGGAGCCGGAGCCCGTCGAGCCCGAGCCGGAGCCCGAGCCGGTCGAGCCACCGCCGCCGCCGGTCCTCGAGCGAGGCAGCGGTGGCGAGGCGGTCTGGGTGCTGCAGGAGCAGCTGAACGACGCCGGCTACTGGTGCGGCGCGCCCGACGGCGGGTTCGGGCACCTCACCCAGCAGGCCGTGTGGGCCCTGCAGAAGGCCCACGGACTGTGGCGTGACGGCGTCGTCGGGCCGAGCACCCGCGCGGCGCTGGCCACCGGCTACCGCCCGGTGCCGGCCCACGGCGGCGACCACGTCGAGGTGCACCTCGCCTCCCAGCTGCTGCTGGTGGTGCGCGGCGGAGCCACGCTGATGACGCTGAACACCTCGACCGGCAACGGCGAGCCGTACACGTTCGAGGACCACGAGTACGACGCGCGCACCCCGACCGGCGACTTCCAGGTGTGGCTCACCCACAGCGAGGGCTGGCAGGACGGCGAGCTGGGCAGGATGTACCGGCCCATGTACTACTCCGGCAACTACGCCGTTCACGGGTCGATGTCCATCCCGCCCGTCCCGGCCTCGCACGGGTGCGCCCGCATCTCGGTGGACGCCATGGAGATGTTCTGGTCGCAGGGCCTGCTGGCCCTGGGCCACCGCGTCGTCGTGCTGTGAGCGGGTGAGCCCCAGCCGGCTCTGCGGTGGCCGCCCGGCTCAGCTACCGGCGCGCCGCTTGTTGTAGACGTCGAAGGCGACCGCCAGCAGCAGGACGAGTCCCTTGACCAGCTGCTGCGTCGACTGGTCGGCACCCATGAGCTGCATGCCGTTGGACATGACGGCCATGATGAGACCACCGATCATGGCCCCGCTGACCCGGCCGACACCTCCGGTGACCGCGGCCCCGCCGATGAAACAGGCGGCGATGGCGTCCAGCTCGAACATGTTGCCGGCGCCCGGCTGCGCACCGTTCATGCGGGACGAGAAGACGACCCCGGCGATGCCCGAGAGCAGGCCCATGTTGACGAAGATGAGGAAGTTGACCTTCTTGACCTTGACGCCCGAGAGCTTCGCGGCCGTGAGGTTGCCGCCGATGGCGTAGACGTTGCGGCCGAAGACCGTCTTCTGGGTGACGAGCCCGTAGATGAGGACGAGGACCGCGAGCAGGATGAGCACGTTGGGCAGGCCGCGGCTCTGGGCGAGCTGGTAGCCGAACCACATGACCACCGCACCGACGGCGACGACCTTGAGCACGAAGAGCGGCAGCGCGCCGACCTCCTGCTCGTAGGAGACCGCGGCCCGCCGCTGCCGCCAGGCGTTCACGGCATACCCGAGCACGGCGACGGCGAAGATGACCAAGGTGAAGACGTCGACCCCGTAGCCGCCCAGGATGCCGTTCTGGAAGCCGTTGGCGATCTGGTAGTAGGTGCCGCCGAAGGGGGACAGCGACACGTTGTCCAGGACCTGGAAGGTCAGGCCGCGGAAGATGAGCATCCCCGCCAGGGTGACGATGAAGGCCGGGATCCCCACGTAGGCGACCCAGAACCCCTGCCAGCACCCGGCCAGCACGCCCACCGCCAGCGCCGCGAGCACCCCGACCCACCAGGGCATGCCGCTGCGGATCGAGACGACCGCCGCGGTCGCCCCGGTCAGGGCCACCAGCGAGCCCACCGACAGGTCGATGTGCCCACCGATGATGACGATGATCATCCCGATCGCGAGGATGAGGATGTAGGAGTACTGCAGGACGATGTTGGTGAGGTTCCCCGGCGTGAGGAAGTTGGGCTGCAGGACCGAGAAGAACCCGACGATCACCACCAGCGCCAGCAGGATGCCGCTCTGGCGGATGTTGCTGGTGAGCAGTTCCTTGAGGTTGAGCGTCCCGGTCATCGGGCGGCACCTTCCTTCTCCATGGTCATGAGGGACATGAGGCGCTCCTGGGTCGCCTCGGCGACGGGCATCTCACCGGTGATCCGGCCGAAGGCCAGGGTGTAGATGCGGTCGCTGATGCCGAGCAGCTCGGGCAGCTCGGAGGAGATGACGACGACCGCCTTGCCGGCCGCGACCATCCGGTTGATGATCGTGTAGATCTCGTACTTCGCCCCGACGTCGATGCCCCGGGTGGGCTCGTCGAGGATGAGCACGTCGGGGTCGGTGAACAGCCACTTGGCCAGCACGACCTTCTGCTGGTTGCCGCCGGAGAGCTTGCCGACGCTGTTGAGCACGCTGGGCGTGCGGGTGTTGAGGTCGCGCCGGTAGTCCTGGGCGACCTTGAGCTCCTCCAGGCCGTTGACCCAGCCGAGCCGGGACAGCTTGTCGAGGCCGGCGGCCGAGGTGTTGTGCCGGATGTCGTCGATGAGGTTGAGCCCGTAGGCCTTGCGGTCCTCGGTGGCGTAGGCGATGCCGTGGCCGATGGCCCGGGAGACCGTCGAGACGTCGACCTCCTGGCCCTGCTTGAGGACACGCCCGGAGATGTCGCGGCCGTAGCTGCGGCCGAAGATGCTCATCATGAGCTCGGTCCGACCGGCACCCATGAGGCCGGCGATCCCGACGACCTCCCCGGCCCGGACCGAGAAGCTCGCGTCGTCGATGACCACGCGGTCCGTCTGCGTGGGGTGGTGCACCCGCCACTGCTCCACCCGGAGCATCTCCTCACCCACGTGCGGCTCCCGCTCGGGGTAGCGGTGCTCCATGTCACGCCCGACCATCCCTCGGATGATCCGGTCCTGGGTGGAGCCGGCCTCGCCCATGTCCAGGGTCTCGATGGTCCGGCCGTCCCGGATGATCGTCGTCCGGTCGGCGATGTCGGCGATCTCGCCCAGCTTGTGCGAGATCATGATGCAGGTGACCCCCTGGTCGCGGAGCTGGCGCAGCAGCCCCAGCAGGTGCGCGGAGTCGCTGTCGTTCAGGGCCGCCGTCGGCTCGTCGAGGATGAGCAGCCGCACGTCCTTGGACAGCGCCTTGGCGATCTCGACCAGCTGCTGCTTGCCCACGCCGATGTGCCCGATCTTGGTCACCGGCAGCTCGTGCAGACCGACCCGGTCCATCAGCTCGGTGGCGTCCCGGTTGGTCCGGTGCCAGTCGATGAGGCCGCCCCGGCCGCGACGCTCGTTGCCGAGGTACATGTTCTCGGCGATCGACAGGTGCGGCACCAGGGCGAGCTCCTGGTGGATGATGACGACGCCCTGCGACTCGCTGTCGTTGATCGAGGCGAAGCGGACGGGGTCGCCGTCCAGCAGGATGTCGCCCTCGTAGGTGCCGTGCGGGTAGACCCCGGACAGCACCTTCATCAGGGTCGACTTGCCGGCGCCGTTCTCGCCGCAGATGGCGTGGATCTCGCCGCGTCGGACCTTCAGGGTCACGTCCTCCAGCGCCTTCACGCCGGGGAACGTCTTGGTGATCCCACGCATCTCCAGGATGGTGTCGCTCATGGAGCTCCTCACGGGGGGCACCGCGCAGGTGCGCGGCGGGGAAGGGGGGCGCCCCTGACCCGTCGTCGGACGCGACGGGTCAGGAGCGGTCGGGCAGGAGGGTCACTCGGCGACGCCGGAGTCGACCTCCTCCTGGGTCCAGTAGCCCGAGTCGATGAGCAGCTCGGTGATGTTGTCCTGGTAGACCACGTCGGACTCCAGCAGGTAGGAGGGGACGACCTTGACGCCGTTGTCGTAGCTCTCGGTGTCGTTGGCCTCGGCCTCCTCGCCGGCCATGTAGGCCTCGACCGTGACGACGGCCTGGTCGGCCAGCTTGCGGGTGTCCTTGAAGATGGTCGACTGCTGGACGCCGTCGGCGATGAGCTTCACCGAGGCGATCTCGGCGTCCTGGCCGGTGACCACGGGCAGCCCGTCCTCGATGGTGTCGCCCCGACCGTCGCCGCGCAGCGCGGTGATGATGCCGCGCGACAGGCCGTCGTAGGGGGAGAGCACGCCGTGCAGCTCGGTGTCCCCGCTGTAGGTGCTGGTCAGCAGGTCCTCCATGCGGCGCTGCGCCGTCTCCTGCTGCCACCGCAGCGTTGCCGCCTGCTCGATGTCGGTCTGGCCCGAGGGCACCTCGAGGGTGCCGTCCTCCATGTAGGGCTGCAGGGTGTCCATCGCCCCGTCCCAGAAGAAGTGGGCGTTGTTGTCGTCCAGCGACCCGGCGAACAGCTCGATGTTGAACGGTCCCTCCGCGTCGCCCTCGGAGCCGTCCTCGTTGAGGATGCCCAGCCCGACCAGCAGCGCCGTGGCCTGCTGCACGCCGACGTTGTAGTTGTCGAAGGTGACGTAGAAGTCGACGTTCTCGCTGTCCCGGATCAGCCGGTCGTAGGAGATGACCGGGATGCCCGCGGCGGCGGCGGCGTCGAGCTGGCTGGAGAGGGCGGTGCCGTCGATCGCGGCGATGACCAGGGCGTCGGCCCCGTTGGTGATCATCTGGTCGATCTGCTGGCTCTGGGTGGGGATGTCGTCGTTGGCGAACTGCAGGTCGACGTCGTAGCCGGCCTCGGTGAGCCCGGCCTCGACGGCGTTGCCGTCGGCGATCCAGCGCTCGGAGGTCTGGGTGGGCATGGCGACACCGACGGTGCCGCCCTCGCCCCCTCCGCCCTCGGACGCGCTGCCCTCGTCGGCGCTGCCGCTGCCCGCACCCTCGCCGCCGCAGGCCGCGAGGCTGAGGGCGAGCGTGGCACCGGCGGCGATGGCGGTGTACCTACGGATCATCATGGGTGTCTCCTTGGGTGTGGTCCCGCGGGTGCGGGTGGTGGACGGTGGTCCGTCGCGGGTGGGTATGCCGTGCGGTCGCCTCAGACGCCCTGCGCGAGGCGGTGGTAGGCCTGGTTCCAGCGCACCTCGCGGGCGAAGTCGCGCGTGGTGGTGTCCTGGTCGATGACCAGCAGCTCGGTGCCCGACATCGCGGCCCACTCCTCGACGACCGGCACCCCCACCTGGGTGGTGAGGACGGTGTGGTGGGCCGCGCCGGCGGTGAGCCACGCCTCGGCCGAGGTGGCGAGATCGGGCTGCGGGCGCCAGACGGCGTGGGCGACGGGCAGGTGCGGCAGCGGGGCGTCGGGGGCGACCACGTCGACCGCGTTGGCGGTGAGCCGGAAGCGGTCGCGCATGTCGGTCATCGCCACCACGACCCCCGGTCCGGGGTCGGCGTGGAAGACCAGGCGGACCGGGTCCTCGCGGTCGCCGATGGCGAGCGGGTGCACCTCGAGGCGCGGCCGGGCGGTCGTCAGCGACGGGCAGATCTCCAGCATGTGGGCGCCGAGGACCTTCTCCGCGCCCGGGGTGAGGTCGTAGGTGTAGTCCTCCATGAGGGAGGCGCCACCGGGCAGGCCGGCCCCCATGACCTTGGCCGCGCGGACGAGGACGGCGGTCTTCCAGTCGCCCTCGGCGCCGAAGCCGTAGCCGGCGGCCATGAGGCGCTGGACCGCGAGCCCGGGCAGCTGGGTGAGACCGCCCAGGTCCTCGAAGGTGGTCGTGAAGGCGGTCGCGCCGAGGGACTCCAGCAGCGTGCGCAGGGCCACCTCCTGGCGGGCGCCGTCCCGCAGCGACCCGGCCCGCTCCCCGCCGGGGCGCAGCTCGGGCGCGACGTCGTAGAGGTCGAGGTACTCGGTGACGAGGGCGTCCACCTCGTGGTCGCCCACCTCGGCGACCGCGGCCACCAGGTCGTTGACCCCCCAGGTGTTGACCGAGACGCCCAGCCGGATCTCGGCCTCGGTCTTGTCGCCCTCGGTCACGGCCACGTTGCGCATGTTGTCGCCGAACCGGGCCAGCCTCAGCGAGCGCGTCGCGGCCCACCCGGCGGCCGCCCGGGCCCAGTCGCCGACCCGGCGCTGGACGGGGGCGTGGGAGACGTGCCCGACCACCGTGCTGCGCCGCACGCCCATCCGGGTCTGCAGGTAGCCGAACTCGCGGTCCCCGTGAGCGGCCTGGTTGAGGTTCATGAAGTCGAAGTCGATGGTCGACCAGGGCAGCTCCACGTTGGCCTGCGTGTGCAGGTGGAGCAGCGGCAGGTCGAGGGCGGCCAGCCCGGCGATCCACATCTTGGCCGGCGAGAAGGTGTGCATCCAGGCGACGATCCCGATGCAGCCCTCGTGCGCGTTGGCCTCCAGAGCGAGGCGGTGGATCGCGTCGCGGTCGGTCAGCACGGGCTTCCAGACGATGCGGACGGGGACCGCATCGGCGTCGTCGAGCTGTCGGGCGATGGCCTGGCTCTGCTCGGCGACCTGCCGGAGGGTCTCCTCGCCGTAGAGGTGCTGGCTGCCGGTGCAGAACCAGATCTCGGCGTCCTCGGTGCGGGGCTGCGCGCTCATGCTGGTGCCTGCTCCTGGTGCTGCTCGGTGGACGGCGAGGCGGGCGCCTGGCCGTAGACGTTCTGGTAGCGGTGGTAGAGGGCGTCGACGTCGCGCTGGTCCAGCGGCGTGAGAGGCCCGAGCTGGCGGGCGAGGTGCAGGGTCCGGGCGACCTCCTCCACCATGACCGCCGCCTTGACGGCGGCCCGCGCGTCGCGGCCCACGGTGAAGGGCCCGTGGCTGCGCATGAGCACCGCGGGGCTGCGGGACCCGCGCAGGGTCTCCACGATGCCGCGGCCGATGGAGTCGTCCCCGATGAGGGCGAACGGGCCGATGGGGACCGGCCCCCCGAACTCGTCGGCCATCATCGTCAGGGCGCACGGGATGTCCTCGCCCAGCGCCGCCCAGGCGGTGGCGTAGGGGGAGTGGGTGTGCACGACGCCGCCGACGTCGGGCCGGTGCCGGTAGACGTAGGCGTGGGCCGCGGTGTCGGAGCTGGGGCGGTGCGCGCCCTCGACGAGCTCGCCGTCGAGGTCGCAGACCACCATGGCCTCCGGCGACAGCTCGTCGTAACCCACTCCGGAGGGCTTGATGACGAACAGCTCGGTGCCGGGGACCCGCTGGGAGACGTTGCCCGCGGTCCACACCACGAGCTCCCAGCGGGGCAGCTCGGCGTGCAGCCGCGCCACGACCTCGCGGACCCGGGCGACCTCGGTGCGCACCTGCTCGGGGTGCTGGGCCAGGCTCACGCGGCCGTCCCCCGTCCGGCGCGGGCGGCGCGCCGCAGCGCGCGCAGCCGGTGCATGACCTCGTTGCCACCGCGACCGAAGTGGTCGTGCAGCGTGCGGTACTCCGCGAAGAGCGCGTCGTAGGCGCGCGCCGACTCCTCGTCGGGGGTGTAGACCGCCCGGTCCACCCGGCCCATGGCGGACGCGGCGGCGCGGATGTCGGCATGCTCCCCGGCCGCGACGGCGGCGTGCAGGGCGGACCCGAGCGCCGGGCCCTGGTCGGTCGCGATGGTCGAGATGGGCAGCCGGGTGACGTCGGCGTAGATCTGCATGAGCAGCGCGTTCTTGAGCAGCCCCCCGGCGACGACGAACTCGGTCACCGGCACGCCCGCCTCGACGAACGCCTCGACGATGACGCGGGTCCCGAACGCGGTGGCCTCGAGGAGCGCGCGATAGGTGTCCTCCGGCCGGGTGGCCAGGGTCTGCCCGACGACGAGGCCGGACAGCTCGTGGTCGACGAGGACCGACCGGTTGCCGCTGTGCCAGTCCAGCGCCACCAGCCCGTGCTCACCCACCTGCTGCCGGGAGGCGAGGTCGGTGAGCAGCTCGTGCACCGACATACCCCGTCGGTGCGCCTCCTCGTGGTAGCCGGGCGGGACGCCGTGCTCCACGAACCAGCCGAAGATGTCCCCCACCCCGGACTGGCCGGCCTCGTAGCCCCACAGCCCCGGCACGATGCCGCCCTCGACGACGCCGCACATCCCCGGGACCTCCCGGCGTGCCTCGCCGTTCATGACGTGGCAGGTCGAGGTGCCCATGATGGCCACCATCTGCCCGGGGTCGACGGCGCCGGCGGCCGGGGCGGTGACGTGGGCGTCGACGTTGCCGACGGCGACGGTGATGCCCTCCGGCAGGCCGGTCCACGCCGCCGCCTGTGCCGTCAGCCGGCCGGCGGGGGCCCCGAGCTCACCGAGGGGCTGGTCGAGCTTGTCGGCGACGAAGTCCGCGAAGTCGGGGTTCAGCGCGGCCAGGAAGTCGCGGTCGGGGTAGCGGCCGTCCTGGCGGATGCCCTTGTAGCCCGCGGTGCACGCGTTGCGGACGTAGCTGCCGCACAGCTGCCAGACGATCCAGTCAGCCGCCTCGACCCAGCGCTCGGTGGCGGCGTAGACCTCGGGGTCGTCCTCGAGCAGCTCCAGCGCCTTGGCGAACTCCCACTCCGAGGAGATGAGCCCGCCGTAGCGGCCGATCCACGGCTCGCCCCGCTCGTGGGCCAGCGCGTTGATGCGGTCG
The DNA here is from genome assembly GCF_004153545.1 of Serinicoccus sediminis. Lineage (GTDB taxonomy): Bacteria > Actinomycetota > Actinomycetes > Actinomycetales > Dermatophilaceae > Ornithinicoccus > Ornithinicoccus sediminis_A. The sequence continues at coordinate 102,866 of NZ_SDVA01000008.1, forward strand.
GCGTGCGGCTGCGCGGCGTGGTGCTTCCACAGCTTCACGTAGGCGTGCGGCCGGTCCGCGAACGCGGCCAGCTCGCTGAGCGGGGTGCCGTCGGCCGTCGTCGGGACCATGGTGCAGGCGGTGAAGTCCGTCGCGATGCCCACGACGTCCTCTGGCCGCACGCCGTGCTCCTCGCGGGCCGAGGCCAGCGCGGCCGGGACGGCGTGCGACAGGACCTCGACGTAGTCACCGGGCACCTGCAGCGCCCAGTCCGGCGGCAGGGTCGCGGCGGCGCCCCCGGCGGCCGACGGACCGGCGGTGAGCTCGGACTCCATCACGCCGTGGGCGTAGGGGTGGGCGGCGCTGCCGACCACCGTGCCGTCCGCCACCCGGACGACGACGGCCCGCCCGGACAGGGTGCCGTAGTCGACGCCGACGACGTAGGTGTTGTTACCGCTCACAAGACGAGGAGGTTACCGCTAACATGCGGTTTGTCAAAACACCTGTTCGCCGCCCCTGCGACGAACGGTGCAGGATGGGCGACGAGCGGACGGAGAGGTGAGGCTGGTGCGGGGTCGACGCACGACCATGTATGACGTGGCGGCCGCGGCCGGCGTGTCGCACCAGACCGTGTCGCGGGTCGTCAACAACAGCGACCAGGTGCGTCCGGAGACCGTGGACCGGGTGCGCCGTGCCATGGTCCGGCTGGGCTACCGGCCCAGCGGGACCGCCCGCAACCTCGCGGTGCGTCGCACGCGGTCGCTCGGGGTGGTCAGCTTCATGGGCCCGCTCTTCGGGCCGATGTCCATGCTGCTGAGCATCGAGGCCGCGGCCCGGCGCAGCGGCTACGCGGCGCAGCTGGTGTCCGCCCACGGGCTGGACGCGGGCCAGGTGGACGCCGTCCTGGAGGAGGTGCTCCGCCGCGACGTCGAGGGGGTGGCCGTCATCGCCCCCACGGACCAGCAGGCGGGGATGGTCGCCGGGCTGCGCGACCAGCTGCCCGTGGTCGCGGTGGAGGGGCGGCTCGGCGACGACGTCCCCTTCGTCGCCAGCGACAACGAGGCGGGTGGCCGGCTCGTGGCCGAGCACCTGCTGGAGTGCGGGCACCGGACGATCGCGCACGTGAGCGGGCCGGAGGACTGGGGCGAGGCGCGCCAGCGCACCGCCGGCTGGGCGAACCGGCTCCGGTCGGCCGGTGTGGAGCCCGGCCCGGTGTGGGCCGGGGACTGGAGCCCGGAGTCGGGCTACCGGGCCGGGGTGGAGCTGCTGGCGCACCCGCGGTGGGGCGAGGTCACCGCGGTCTTCGCGGCGAACGACTCGATGGCCCTGGGCCTCATGGCCGCCCTGCACCGGGCCGGTGCCGGGGTGCCCGGGCGGGTGAGCGTCATCGGCTACGACAACACCCCGGAGAGCGGGTGGCTGCAGCCGGCGCTCAGCACCGTGGAGCAGCAGTTCGACGCCGTCGGGGCGGCTGCGGTGGAGCGCCTCGTGACGTCGCTGGAGGGCGGGGCGGCGCAGGCGGAGCTGCTCATCCCGCCCCGTCTGGTCTCCCGGTCCAGCGTGGCCCGGCACGGGCGGGGCTGACTACACTCGCCGGGGTGAGCGGGGTCGGTGGTCGTCAGGTGCCGCCGGGCTACCGGGCCGACATCCAGGGCCTGCGGGCGCTGGCCGTCGTGCTCGTCCTGCTCTACCACGCGGGGGTGCCGTGGCTCCCCGGCGGCTTCGCCGGCGTCGACGTCTTCTTCGTCATCTCCGGCTACGTCATCACCGGGCTGCTCGTCGGTGAGGTTCTGCGCACCGGGTCGGTGGACCTGCGCCGCTTCTGGTCGCGCCGGGCGCGGCGCCTGCTCCCCGCCTCGGCCCTCGTCCTCGTCACGACCGCGCTGCTCACCCTGACCCTGCTGCCCCAGGTCCGCTGGCGCGAGACCGGCTGGGACGTCGTCACCTCAGGTCTCTACGTCGTCAACTGGCGCCTGGCCGACCGGTCCGTGGACTACCTGGCCGAGGACTCGGTCGCGTCCCCGGTGCAGCAGTACTGGTCGCTCGCCGTCGAGGAGCAGTTCTACCTCGTCTGGCCGCTGCTGCTCCTCCTGGCGGCAGGCCTCGCGCGGCGCCGGGGCCTGCGCACCGTCCCGGTGGTGGCGCTGCTGCTGGGTCTGGTGGTCGTCCTGCCCTCCTTCGCCTGGGCGGTCCACCTCAGCGCCACCAGCCCGCCGGAGGCCTACTTCGTCACCACCACCCGGCTGTGGCAGCTCGGGGTCGGGGCGCTCGTCGCCCTCGGCAGCGCCTGGTGGTCCAGGGTGCCCGTCCCGTTGGCCACGGTGCTGGCCTGGGGAGGTCCTGCGGTCGTGGTGGCCGGCGCGATGCTGACCGGCGCGCAGACCGCCTGGCCGGGCTGGGCCGCTCTCGTCCCGACCCTGGGCACGGCGGCCGCGATCATCGGTGGGGTGCGGGCCTCGGAGGTGCTGGGGCCCCTCCGGGTGCACCGGTGGGCGGTGCTGCAGTGGATCGGCGCGCTGTCCTACTCGCTCTACCTGTGGCACTGGCCGTTGCTCGTCGTGGCCGAGGCCCGGCTGGGGGAGCTGTCCGTCTGGACCGGCCTGGGGGTCGTGCTCCTGTGCGTGGCTCCGGCCGTGGCGGGCTACCTGCTCGTCGAGCAGCCGGTACGTCACGCCCGCGGTCGCTGGGCACGCCCCGCGGCCGGGCTGGCGGTGGGAGCGCTGTGCACGGTCCTGGCGGCGGCCACCGGCTGGCAGCTGGTGCGCGAGGTCGACCGGCAGGTCCGCACCAACGAGGCAGCCGCGGGGGACGCCGAGGGCGCGGGCGCCCTGCAGGACGACGGCACCCGCACGGGGGACGACGGAGCGGTCGCGGGGGACGACGGCACCGGCACGGCGGACGACGGCGCGCACGGGGCGGCGGGGGACCAGGACGGCGCGGGCGGCGCGGCGGGAGACCAGGACGGCGCCGCCGGTACGAGCGGGTCCGGGGGCCGCGAGGTCCCGTCCGGCACCGACGGGGCGCCCTCGCCCGGCCTGGACGGGGTCGACCTGTCACCCGCGTCGATCACCCCGGACCCCCTCGAGGCGACGCGTGACGTGCCCGCGCTCTACGACGAGGGGTGCGACGCCGATACCGAGGAGGTCGTGCGCTGCAGCTACGGCGACCCCGAGGGGGACCTGCACGTGGCCGTCGTCGGCGACTCCAAGATCGCCCAGTGGATGGGCGCCCTGGACCAGCTCGGTGAGGAGCGGGGGTGGCGCGTCGACGTCTACTACCGGTCGGCCTGCCCCTGGAGCGCCACCCCGGTCGAGTTCGAGGACGAGGCGGACGCGCAGGCGTGCCGGTCCTGGGGGGCCGAGGTGACGCAGCGGCTGGTGGACCGCCCGCCGGACGTGGTCCTGACGTCCTCGGTCAAGTCGCAGGGTCGCGCCGAGGACGGCGAGCTGTCGGGGGAGGTGCTCGCCCAGGGTATGGCGCAGCTCTGGCAGGAGGTCGGTGCCGCCGGGGTGCCGGTCGTCGCGGTGGCGGACACCCCGCAGCCGGGCGACCTGCAGGTCTACGCCTGCGTCGCCGACCACCGCGGTGACCTGGGGCGCTGCACCTTCGACGGCAACAGCGGCAGCGGCACCGGCCCGCTCCTGGGGGCCGTGGAGCAGGTCGAGACCTCGACCTTCGTGACCATGAACGACTGGGTGTGCCCCGGGCAGGACGAGTGCCCACCCGTGGTCGGCGGTGTCCTCGTCTACCGGCAGGGCAGCCACATCACCGATACCTACGCCCGGTCCCTGTCCGACGTGCTGGGCGACCGGCTGCAGGTGGCCTTCGACCGGCTGGGGGTCACCGGCGATGCCCGTGGTGCGACGTCCCGGTCCGGCTAGCGGTACGCCTGCTGCCCGGTGAGGGCCTGGCCGACGACGAGGGTGTGCATCTCCTCGGTGCCCTCGTAGGTCAGCACCGACTCGAGGTTGGCCATGTGGCGCATGACCGGGTAGTCGCCGGAGACCCCGTTCGCACCCAGGACGGTGCGGGCGGTGCGGCAGATCTCGAGCGCCGCGGTGACGTTGTTGAGCTTGCCGACGCTCACCTGCTCGGGACGCAGACCGGTGCGGTCCTTGAGCCGGCCGAGGTGCAACGCCAGCAGGGAGCCGGTGGCCCACGACTGGTGCATGCGGGCCAGCTTGGCCTGGGTGAGCTGGAAGGCGCTGATGGGGCGGCCGAACTGCTCGCGCGTGCCGGCATACTCCAGCGCCGTGGACAGCGCCGAGCGGGCGGCGCCCATCGAGCCCCAGACGATGCCGTAGCGCGCCTCGGACAGGCAGGAGAGCGGGCCTCTGAGACCCCGCACGCCGGGCAGGACCGCGTCCTGCGGCAGTCGCACGTCCTCGAGGACGACCTCGCCGGTGACCGAGGCCCGCAGCGACATCTTGTGCTCGATGGTGGGGGTGGAGACCCCGGGGGTGGCGGTCGGCACCACGAACCCGCGGATCCCGTCGTCGGTGCGGGCCCACACCACCGCCACGTCGGCGAGCGGGGCGTTGGTGATCCACGTCTTGGCCCCGTCGAGGACCCAGTCGCTGCCGTCCCGGCGGGCGCGGGTGGTCATCGACCCGGGGTCCGAGCCGTGGTCCGGCTCGGTCAGCCCGAAGCAGCCGATCGTCTCTCCCGCCGCCATGCCGGGCAGCCACGCCTGCTTCTGCTCCTCGGTGCCGAAGGCGTGCATGGCGTGCATCGCCAGCGACCCCTGCACCGAGACCAGCGAGCGGATGCCGGAGTCCGCGGCCTCCAGCTCGGTGCAGGCCAGGCCGTAGTCCACCGCGCTCATCCCCGCGCAGCCGTAGCCCTCGAGGTGCATCCCCAGCAGCCCGAGCCGGCCGAACTCACCGGCCAGCTCGCGCACCACCCCGTGGTCGACGTGCCCGGCCTCGAACCACCCGGCGACGTGCGGCAGCACGTGATCGCCGCACACCGACCGCACCGACTCACGCACCGCGCGCTCGTCGTCGTCGAGCAGGGAGTCCAGGTCGAGCAGGTCGAGCGTCTCGGCAGGCATACCTCCATCATGCCGGTCGCCGGGGCCACGCCGGCGCGGCAGGATGGGGGGATGACCGATCTCATGCGCGGGACGTCCATCCTCGGCACCGAGGTGCGCCGGGTGGAGGACCCCGACCTGCTGAGGGGGCGCGGCACCTTCGTCGGCGACCTCGACCTCGACGACCCCGACGTGCTGCACGCGGTCTTCGTCCGCAGCCCGGTGGCGCACGCGCTGCTCACCGGCATCGACACCTCCGCGGCCGCGGCGACGCCCGGGGTGGTGGGGGTCTTCACCGCCGACGACCTGGGGACCGACCCGGTGCCGCCGTTCGCCCAGATCCACGACCGGGTGGCGCGCACCGCCCTGGCCACCGGCCGGGTGCGCTTCGTCGGCGACCCCGTCGCCCTCGTCGTGGCGACGAGCAGGGTGGCCGCGGTCGACGCCGCCGACCTCGTCGACGTCGACTACGAGGAGCTGGAGGCGGTCGTCGACCTCGAGGACGCCCTGGCCGACGACGCGCCGCAGCAGTTCCCCGAGCTCGGCACCAACGTGGTGCTGGCCGTCAAGGACCCCGAGGGCGAGCAGGACGTCCTCGCCGGCGCCCACCGGGTCGCGCGGCTGCGGATGGAGAACAACCGGATGGCGACCAGCCCGATCGAGGGCCACGGCATCCTGGTGCGGCCGTCCCTGGCCGGTGCCGGTGACGACGGCGGCAGTGGTGACGACGGGGGTAGCGGTGACGACGGGGGTCGCGGTGGCGACGGGGATCGCGGTGGCGACGGGGGTGACGGCGGCGACGACGCACGGTCGGTCCGCGTCTGCGGCCTGGACGTCGCCCTCGCCACCCAGCACCCGCACCTGGCCCACCGGCTCCTGGTCCGGTGGACCGGGCTGCCGAAGGACGCGGTGCGCGTCCGGGCCCCGCACGTGGGCGGCGCCTTCGGCGGCAAGGCCGGGATCATCCCGGAGCACGCGGCCGTGGTGCGCGCGAGCTGCCGCCTCGGGCGACCGGTGCGCTGGGTGGAGACGCGCAGCGAGACGATGCTCTCGATGACCAGCCGCGGTCAGGTGCAGTACGTCGAGGTGGGGCTGGACGAGGACGGCAGGATCACCGGGATGCGCGCGCGGCTGGTGGGGGACTGCGGCGCCTACGCCGGTTTCGGCGGGTCCTTCGCCAGCGGCTCGACCCGGACCATGTCCGAGGGCTCCTACGTCGTCCCGCGGCTGCGTTACGACGCGGTCTCGGTCATGACCAACACCAGCCCGACCGGGGCGTTCCGCGGGGCCGGGCGGCCCGAGGCGGCGGCGATGGTGGAGCGGGCGATGGACCACGCGGCCCGGGAGAGCGGCCTGACCCCGGAGGAGTTCCGCCGTCGCAACTTCGTGGCCCCGGCCGACTTCCCGCACGAGACCAAGTTCGGCGCCCGCTACGACACCGGCGAGTACGCCCGGGCCCTCGAGGCGGCGCTGGAGGCCGCCGGGGTCGACGCGCTGCGGTCCGAGCAGCGACGCCGACGCGAGGAGGGCGGCGCCTGGCAGCTGGGCATCGGCATCGCCAGCTACGTCGAGATCACCGGGTTCGGCGGCTCGGAGTATGCCGGCATCCGGGTCGCCGAGGACGGCTCGGTCACGGTGATGGCCGGGACCTCGGCGCACGGCCAGGGTCACGCGACGGCGTTCTCGATGCTGGTCGCCGACCAGCTCGGCCTGCCCCTGGAGCGGGTCGGCTACGTGCAGTCCGACACCGCGCAGGTGCGTTCGGGGGGCGGGACCGGAGGCGCGCGGTCGCTGCAGCTGGGCGGCAGCGCCGTGCTGGAGGCGGCGGTCCGGCTGCGCGAGCAGGCGACCCGCCTGGCCGCCGACCTGCTGGAGGTCGCCGAGACCGACGTCGAGCTGGTCGACGGCAGCTTCGGGGTGCGCGGCGTGCCGGGGGCCTCGCTCACCTGGGACGCCGTCGCCGGGCGGGCGCACGAGCGAGGGGAGGGGCTGTCGGTCGACCACGACTTCTCCCAGGACGGGTCGACCTTCCCCTTCGGGACCCACGTCAGCGTCGTCGAGGTCGACGTGGAGACCGGGGCCGTGCGACTGCTGCGGCACGTCGCGGTCGACGACTGCGGCACCGTCGTCAACCCGCTCCTCGTGCGCGGGCAGCAGCACGGCGGCTGCGTGCAGGGCATCGCCCAGGCGCTGTTCGAGGAGTTCCGCTACGACGAGCTCGGCAACCCGGTCACGGCGACCTTCGCCGACTACACCCTGCCCACCGCCGCCGACGTCGTCCAGCTGGAGACCAGCCTCACCACCACGCCCACGGACCGGAACCCGTTGGGCGCCAAGGGGATCGGGGAGGCCGCCACTGTGGGGTCGACCCCTGCGGTGCAGAACGCCGTCGTCGACGCGCTCGCCCACCTCGGCGTGCGCCACGTCGACATCCCCTGCACCCCGGAACGGGTGCTGCGGGCGGTCACCGAGGCGGCGCAGGGCCGTCACGACCCCTGGCGGGAGCCGCCGGCCATCTTCGACGACCTGCCCGATCTCGACGCCGTGGACGACGTCGAGGTCTGAGCCTCCGTGCCAGGGGGGGCGACAGCCGAGAGCGACAGGGTCCTCGAGAGCGACGCGGTCGCCCGCAGCTCCAGGGTCGCCGGGACCTACAGGGTCGCTGAGACGAGGTCGAGCTCGTCCCGGTCCTCCTGGGTCAGCTCGAGGCGGGTCGCCGCGAGCAGCGGCTCCAGCTGCTCGGGGCGGGACGCCGACGCGATGGGGGCGGTGACGCCGCGGTCCAGCAGCCAGGCCAGGGCCACCGAGGCCGGGTCGACCTCGTGCCGTCCGGCGACCTCGACCAGGGCGTCCACGACCGCGAGACCCCCGGCCTCGGCATACCTGCGGGCGGCCCCGCCCCGCGCGTTGCCCGCGAAGTCGTCCTCGGTGCGGTACTTGCCGGTGAGGAAGCCGGAGGCCAGCGCCGGGTAGCAGAAGACCGCGAGGTCGAACTCGGCCACGAGCGGGGCGATCTCGTTCTCGTACCCGGACCGCGAGACCAGGCTGTAGCGCGGCTGGACGGCTGTCGGGAGGACGGCGCCCTGGGCGGCGGCGGTCTCCATGAACTCGCGCAGGCGCCCGGGGGAGTAGTTCGACAGGCCGACCGCGCCGATCTTGCCGCTGCGGAACGCCTCGTCGAAGGTGGCGACCTGGTCCTCGATGGCCACCGACTCGTCGTCGGCGTGCGCGTAGTAGAGATCGATGCGGTCGGTCCGGAGCCGCTCGAGGGACTCGTCCAGGGCGGCGAGGACGGAGTCGCGGGTCAGGCCCTCGCGCCCCGGCTTCTTGCCGACCTTGGTCGCGACCAGGACCTGCTCGCGGTTGCCGCGGTCGGCCATCCAGTCGCCCAGGACGCGCTCGGACTCGCCGCCCTCGTGCCCTTCCGCCCACGACGAGTAGGCGTCGGCGGTGTCGACGAACGAGCCGCCGCCCTCGAGGAAGGCGTCGAGGACGGCCTCGCTGGCCTCCGCGGTAGCGGTCCAGCCGAAGGGGTTGCCGCCGAGGTTGACGGGCAGGAAGGTGCGGTCGGTGCCGGGGAAGGTGGGGGTGCGCATGGCGTCCGACAGTACAAGCCGGCCGGGGCGTCCGCCGGGTCGGGCGACCCTCGGTGGCGGCTCGGGCCGGGCCGCGTGGACGGGCGGGTGGCGCCGTGCGATAGTGCTGATGTCACGTCTTTGTTCATCCTCTGTCCACGGTCTGCGAATGCGAGGTGCGCCGGATGATCGGTCGGCTGCAGAGCGCCTTGGGCTCTGCCCTGCGATCCCGGGTGGCGGGCGACGACGCCCATCAGCGCGCTGCGGTCATCTGGGACACGCCCGGGGAGCGCTGGTTCACGCCGCAGGACCCGGTATGGCGCGTGCACGCCGACGCCTCGATGTTCCCGGCCGGGGTCGCCGCGCTGCTGCTGCAGATGCTGCACCCGATGGCCATGGCCGGGGTGGCGGGGCACTCGGGATACAAGGGTGACCCGTGGGGCCGGCTGCAGCGCACCAGCACCTACCTGGCCGCGACCACCTTCGGCACCGTGGACCACGCCCTGGCGACCATCGGGCACGTCCGGGCGATCCACGAGCGGGTGCGCGGCAAGGACGCCTTCGGGCGTCCCTACCGCGCCTCCGACCCGCATCTGCTCCTGTGGGTGCACGTCGCGGAGGCGCTCTCGTTCCTCGACGGCTACCAGGCCTTCTCCGGCTCGCCACTGACCCCGCAGGAGGCGGACCGCTACGTCGAGCAGGCGGGTGTCTCCGCCCGGCACCTCGGCGTCCTGGACCCACCCACGACGGTGCGCGACCTGCGCGAGGTGCTCGAGGCATACCGGCCCGAGCTGGAGGCCACCGAGGCCGCGCGGGAGGCCGCGAGATTCCTGTTGGCCGAGCCGCCGCTGCCGCTCGCCTCGCGCCCCGGCTACTGGGCCATCGCCGCGGGCGGTGTCGCCCTGCTCCCGCCATGGGCCCGTTCGGAGCTGGGCCTGCCGACCTCCACCGTCCTGTCGCGCGCCGTGCTCTCCCCCCTGGGCCGCGCCAGCACGTCGACGGTGCGCTGGGCGATGGCCGGGGTCGGTCGGGCCCAGCAGGAAGCGGCCGCGTGAGCCGGGCGACGACGACGGCCCCGGTGCGGGGGCGCGGAGGACAGGAGACGGACGCGTGAGCCGGGCGCACGCGCTGGAGCTGGTGCTCGGCCCGGAGGACGACGCCTGGGTCCGTGCCCGGTGGGCGGCGCTGGAGGACGCCGGGATCGCCTCGTTGGCGCGGCACCGGGGGGCCACGCACCGGCCGCACCTCACCGTCGCGTCCTCTCCCCAACCGCCAGAGCAGCGGGTGCTGGCGCTGGCGTCGGAGCAGTGGGGGCCCTTGCTGCCGCTGCAGCTGGACGTGACCGGCCTCGTCCTGCTCGGAGGGCGTCGGCTGACCATCGCCGACCTGGTGTCCGCACCCCTGAGCGCGCGGCGGGCGCAGGCCGAGCTGACGTGGCAGTGGGAGGGCGCTGACGAGCGTCCGTGGGTGCCGCACGTGAGCCTGGCGACCCGGTTGACCACGGAGAGCGCCGGCATGGCTCTCGCCGCGCTGAGCGTCGCGTCGCGCGAGCGCGAGGACGGCCCGGGCGGACGCGGGGACGGGGTCCCGGGGCGGGGAGCCGGGAGCGGGATCTCGGGGCGGGGAGCCGGGTCCGGCGCCGGGCGCAGCCTCACCGTCGAGGCCCTGCGCTGGTGGGACCCGGAGGCGGAGAGCGTGTCGGACGTCGCCGTGAGCGCCGCATGAGCGGCGGCACGCAGGTGCGGTTGGTCTACCCGCACCAGCTGCACACCGAGCAGCTCGACGTCCCTCGCGGCACCGTGCTCGTCGTCGTCGAGGACGACCTGCTCTACCGCCAGTTCCCCTTCCACGCGCACAAGCTGGTCATGCACCGTGCCGCGGTCGCCCGCTTCGTGGACCGCGCCCGCGAGGCGTCCTTCGACGTCGAGGTCGTCGAGTCCACCCCCGACCGGACGAGCGGCGCCGGGCTCGTCGAGCTCGTGCAGCGGCTGCGGCCGGACGGCGTCAGCGTTCTCGACGTCGCGGACGACTGGCTGGGTCGGCACTGCCGCGACCAGCTGCGGGAGGGGGGATACGAGCTCAGCCGCGAGGACGTCCTCGACACACCGTCCTTCCTCACCACCCGGGAGCAGATCCACGAGCACTTCGCCTCCGGAGGCGCCCGGATGCAGCACTTCTACGCCTGGCAGCGGCGCCGGTTGGACGTCCTCATGGACGGTGAGCAGCCGGTGGGCGGCCGGTGGTCCTTCGACACCGAGAACCGCAAGAAGCTGCCCGCGGGCCACCACGTGCCTGATCCCTCGCTCGGACCCTCGCGACGGCATACCCGGGTCGACGAGGCGGCCGACTGGGTCGCCGAGCACTTCCCGGACGCTCCTGGCGACCCCGACACGTTCTGCTGGTCGACCTCGCCGGGCGAGGCCGACGCCGCGCTGCGCCGCTTCCTCGACGAACGCTTCACCCAGTTCGGGCCCTACGAGGACGCGATCAGCACCGAGCACCCCGTCGTCTTCCACGCCGCGCTCAGCCCCGCCCTGAACTGCGGTCTCATCAACCCCGACCAGGTGCTGGAGCGCGCCCTGGACGCGGCGGACGAGCACGACGTCGACCTGCCCAGCCTCGAGGGGTTCGTGCGTCAGCTCATCGGGTGGCGGGAGTACATGCGGGCGACGTACCGGCTGTGGGGCCGGCGGATGCGCACGAGCAACGTGCTGGAGCACGGGCGTTCCATGCCGGAGTCGTGGTGGACCGGCGACACCGGCCTCGAGCCGGTCGACCTGGTCATCCGCCGGGTCCTCGAGCGGGGGTACGCCCACCACATCGAGCGGCTCATGGTGCTCGGCAACGCCCTGTGCCTGCTGCGCGTGCACCCCGACGAGGTGTACCGCTGGTTCATGTCGCTCTTCGTCGACGCCTACGACTGGGTGATGGTGCCGAATGTCTACGCGATGAGCCAGTTCGCCGCCGGTGACGCCATCACGACCAAGCCCTACGTGTCCGGCAGCAACTACCTGCGGAAGATGTCGGACCTGCCCACCGGGGAGTGGCGGCAGGCGTGGGACGGGCTCTACTGGACCTTCGTGGAGGACCACCGCGACGTCTTCGAGGCCAACACCCGGGCCAACTTCGCCGCCCGGACGTGGGACGGGATGGCGGACGAGAAGAAGCAGCAGCACCGCGGGTCAGCGGCGCCGTGGCTCGGTCGGTAGCCGTGTCGCGGCTGGGATCGCTCAGCGGAAGGGGTCGCCGGGGTCGTTGAGGTCCTGCAGCTCAGGCCACGTCACTTCTTGTCGAGTGGCTCGGGTATGGCCTGCTCGGCCGGGTCAGCTCCGGTCGGAGTCGGCCAGCCGGGCGGGGAACCCGCCCGTGGCGATCGGCGACCACCGCTGCGGGGTGACCCGGATGAGCGACTTGCCCTGGTCGCGCATGGCCTGGCGGTACTCGTCCCAGTCTGGGTGCTCCCCGGAGATGCACCGGAAGTAGTCCACGAGCGGCTCGACGGCGTCCTCGCCGTCGAGGACCTCGCAGGTGCCGTCGACCTGCACCCACGCATCGTCGAACTCGTCGGACAGCACCAGGACGCTCACCTCCGGATCCCGTCGCGCGTTCGCCGTCTTGGCGCGCTCCGGGTAGGTCGAGATGACGATGCGACCCTCCTCGTCGACCCCGCCGGTGACCGGGGAGGCCTGCGGTCGGCCGTCCTGCCGCTGGGTGATGAGGACGAGGCTGTGGCGGTCGCGGGCGAACTCCAGGAGGCGCTCGCGGTCGACCTCGGTGGTGGTGGCGATGGTGCGGGGCATGGGTCCCACTGTGCCACCGGCGAGGGTATGCGTCGCGGCAGCCCCCGCTCGACCACGGGTCCTCAGAAGGGCGGAGGGTCGTCGCGCCGGGCGCCCCACGGCTGATGCGTCCGAGAGGGGCGCCCTGCGTCAGGGCTCTCGTTGCGGGGGCCGCTCCCGTCAGTGGCGTCGCCAGGGACGATCGGGTTTGTGTCGTCATCGCTGGTGCTGTCGCCGTGGGTGGCGTCGGCGTCAACGCACTCCCCGCGCTGCTGACGTCCCTCCTCCGTCGTCCGAGGGGTCATTCTCAGCAGGCTGGCCAGGGTGGCCTGGTCGTCCGACGGACCACACCGACGCTGCCCGTCGGGCCCTCGGTGCGTCATGGTGATCCAGCCGCTGAGCGTGGGGTCGTGGTCGGTGGCACCGTCGGCATCGTCCGCATCTGCGAGGAGCGCCGCGACGCCACGGTGGGCCAGGGCGGCGTAGAGGGCGCAGCAGGCGACGTCGAGGTCGTCGTCCCGGGGGGGGGGTTCCGGGTCGCCGTGCCGGCTGCGGTCCGGGTCACCGTGCCGGGTGGGGCCCAGGTCGCCGTGCTGGGTGGCGTCGACGGGGGGAGGACCGTCCTGTCTGTCGGTCAGGAGGCGGCTTGACGGGAGGTACTGCCGGTAGTCGTGGCCACGGGTCTGCTCGATCTGACCGAGCACGGTCTCCCACCGCAGGTCGCGGCGGGGGCTCAGCGCGCTGGCCCACCAGCCCTCGGTCTTGAACTGGTGACTGCGGATGTCCTTGAGCGCGAGGTTGGTCTCACTCGTGGACCCGCCAGCACCCCACGGCTCCTCGTGGTCGATCTCGCAGGCGGTCGCCGGGGTGCGGCTGCCCGGAGCGCGTGAGGTGACGTCGGCGGCGACGACCTGGCGTCGCATGGCGGCATCTGGCCGGTAGGAGGCGACGCTGCGCTCGATGAGGCGCCCGTCTGCAGGGTCGACCAGCAACCGGGACAGCGTCGTCCCCGGGGTCAGTGCCAGCTCCCGGCTGTGGCCAGGACTGATGAACGCGGGGTGCCGCCCGAGGAGCTCTGCGACCGATCCGCCACGCAGGGTCGCGGGTGGTGGTGGGAGGGCATGACCCGCTGGTGGAGGCTCCTGACCTGGGGAGGCCTGTGCCGTCCCCCGTCCCTCGAGCGAGGGTCGAGGTGGTGTTCCGCCGCCCGGCCGGTCTGGCCGTCGGGGACCGTCGAGGGAGGTGGGACTATCACTGGCGGTCGTGGGTCTCCCGTCGGGCGTGCTGCCCGTCCCGGAGTCGGGCGGCGGTGGCTCACCCGTGTCAGGGGTCTGAGGCGTCGACGCGTCGGCACGGTGAGGCGCACCGGTGTCTGGATGGACAGAGGGGGCGGTCTCCGCGGGCTGCCCGCGGTGGACGACGTCGGACGGCGCCGGTCCGGTCGCACCGGAGGAGGCCCCGACGCACGTCGCGCAGGCGGGGCGGCCCGCGAGGGCGTCCCAGGGCACCACGACCTGGAGCGAGATGGCCGGCTGCGCGGTGACGACCTGCGCAACGGTGTCGCTGTCGTCCGGGGTGACCAGGCCGTCCTCGCCCAGGTCCGGCAGCTCGAGGCGCCCGTGCAGCAGGAGGGTCTGGGCGACATCGGAGCGGAGCTGCGCCAGGGTGCGCTCGTCACCACCCTTGCGCAACGCCTTGGCCGATCCCTCCAGGCGCTGGGAGATCGCGCACAGGCTGGTCAGCGGCCCGGTGATCGCCAGGGTGGCGGTCGAGTCGTCGTCGATGCGCATCCAGACCCGTCGCTCGGCCCGCGCCCTGCGTCGACGCCCCCGCTCGGCGACGACGTCCTGGCCCTCGACCCGCACCGCCTCCCGCTCCAGGGCGGCCCAGAACTCCGCCTGGTGCCAGGGCCGGTCCAGCACCGTGCCGTCCGGCGCGAGGCGCTCGGGCACCACGGTGTCCGGATCGGACCCGAAGAGGGACTCGCACGCCAGCGACGCCTCGTCGGCGGCCAGCGACCCGCACCGGTCCCAGAACGCTCGCACATGGCCCCACGACGCCAGGCCGGTGTCGAGAGCCTCTCGCACCACGGTGCGCACCGGCGTCGGCGCGCAGGCGACACCGACCATCTGCCGTGCCTCCTTGACGCCCAGCCCCAGCGCCACCTGCAGCTCGGCGACGGCCAGCCGCTTGGTCTCGGCACGCCAGCGGCGACGGAGGGAGGAGGTCAGCTCGTCCACATCGGCATACCCCTGGTGCGTCAGCAGGGTCTGTCCGATGTCGGCCGTCAGCGCGTGAGCGGCCTCGAGCAGCGCGGACTCCACGGCCGAGCGCTGCCGCGCGAGCATCCGGACCCGAGCGACGGTCTCAGCTGGGTGGTGGTCGGTCGCGGGTCCGGCCGCGTCCTGTGCACCCGAGCCGTGCGCCCCGGCGTGTCGTGCTGCGCACACCTGCTGGGTCGGTGCTGTGCTGGAGGGCTCGTCAGGGTCCTCGGCACCGCCCGGGCACGCGACCATCGCGCCTGGCCGCGTCTGTGGGGGAGGATCCAGCTGGAGCAGGATGCTCAACGGGCTCAGGTCCAGCTCGTGCACCGCCGGGGCCCGACGCCCTGCATGCCGTTCCACGAGCTCGTGCAGGCGGAGCTCCAACGACGACTCGAACCACGAGCTGTGCAGCATGTCCCTCCCCCTTTCCATACCCCATGATAGAACATGTGTTCGAATGATGCAAGAGCCCACAGCCTGTCGGACTGTGTTGTGGCAGGACATCGGTGACGGTCCTGTATCAAGACATCGGTGACGGTTCTGTGTGAGGACATCCGTGACGGTTCCCCATCAGGACATGGGCTGCAGTGCAGGGCCCCCTGGTGACGGCACGTCGAGATGTCCCCAGCTCCGTCGTACAGCCCCGCCCCCAGGAGCTCAGGCCTGCGTGAGCTGCTCCACGACCCCCGCCATGAGGGCGGTCTGGCGGGCGAGTCCGCTGACGAGGATGTGCTCGTGCCGGGCGTGCGGGCCTGCGCCGATGCCGCCCAGACCGTCCAGCACGGGCAGACCCAGCGCGGCGACGAAGTTGCCGTCGCTGGCGCCGCCGACCGGCTGGTCGCCCACCTCGACCCCGAGGTCGGCACCCGCAGCACGGACGAGTGCCAGCAGCCGGTCGGTGTCGGCCGTGGGGTTCATCGGCGGCCGGTTGCGGTCGACCACCACCTCCAGCCGGCACCGGTGGTCCGTCGCCTCGAGCGCCTCCAGCGCCCGGACGATCCGCTCCTCCTCGGCGGGGTCCTGGATGCGCACGTCCACCTCGCAGGTCGCCCGGCCGGCCACGACGTTGCGGCCGCTGCCGCCGCTGATCGTGCCGACGTTGACCGTGGTCTGCCGCTCCCGGTCGGCCAGCTCGACCAGGCGCGGCACCAGCGTGGCCAGCTCGTGGACGGCGCTCGCCCCGGCGTCGGGGTCGAGCCCGGCGTGAGCCTCCACGCCGTGCACCGTGAGGTCGGCGAACACCATGCCCTTGCGGCGCGTCTTCACCGCCCCGCCGGCGCTGGGCTCGGTGATGAGGGTGACGAGCGCCTCGCGCGCCGCCTGCTCCAGGTGCGGCCGCCCCACCCGGGAGCCGACCTCCTCGTCCGCCGTCAGCAGCAGCCGGAGGTCCGGGTGCGGCACCCCGAGCTCGCGCAGGGCCAGCAGCATCCAGACCGTCTGCACGACGCCGACCTTCATGTCGAGCACGCCGGGTCCGGTGAGCACGTCGCCGTCGCGGGTGAGCGGCCACGACGCCAGGGTCCCCTCCGGCCAGACGGTGTCGTAGTGCGCCAGTGACAGCACCTGCCCCTCGTCCGTCCCGGCCCACGTGAGGTCGAGGACGTCGCCGAGGTCGCCGCCGTCGTGCTGCACCCGGCGGGTCGGCTCCCCGAGCCGCCGGACGAGGTATGCCTCGATCTGCGGCAGCGCGGCGACGAGCAGGTCCCGGCGTCGGCTGGGCGTCTCCAGCGACACCAGCAGGTCGAGATCGGCCAGGACCTCGTTCAGGTGCTCCTCGACGAGGTCCCGGACAGCGCTCGCGTGAGTGGTCGGCATACCCTCACCGTATGTCGCCGACGACCCTCCTGGACCAGACCGAGCACGCCGACCTGCGCGGATCGCTGCACGAGCTCTACCGGCACCTGCACTCCCACCCGGAGCTGTCCATGCAGGAGGAGGCGACGGCGGCGCTCGTCGAGGAGCGGATGAGCGCCCTGGGCTACGACGTGTTCCGCTGTGGAGGCACCGGGGTGGTCGCGACGCTGCGCAACGGTGACGGCCCGGTGGTGGGCTTCCGTGCGGACACCGACGCGCTGCCGGTGGAGGAGGACACCGGCCTCGAGTACGCCTCGACCGCCCGGGGCTCGCTGCCGGACGGACGGGAGGTCCCCGTCATGCACGCCTGCGGCCACGACATGCACGTCACCGCCGCGATCGGCGCGGCGACGCTGCTCGCCCAGGACCGCGGCGGCTGGTCCGGGACCGTGGTGTTCCTCTTCCAGCCGGGGGAGGAGACCGCCGAGGGGGCGGCCGCGATGCTCGAGGACGGGTTGTGGGACCGCGCGCCGCGGCCCGAGGTGATCTACGGCCAGCACGTCTGGCCGGGGGTGGCCGGCACCGTCGACGTCACGCCCGGCCCGGCCATGACGTTCTCCGACGCGTGGCGGGTGACCGTCAAGGGTCGCGGCGGCCACGGGTCGCAGCCGGAGTCGACCATCGACCCGGTCGTGCTCGCCGCCCACATGATCGTGCGGATCCAGAGCCTCAAGAGCCGCGAGGTCCCGGCGCAGAAGGCCGCCGTCATCACCATCGCCACGATCCACGCCGGGCTCAAGGAGAACATCATCCCGGCGACCGCCGAGTTCACCGTCAACATGCGCAACCTCGACGCGGACGTGCGCGACCACCTGCTCGGTGCGCTGCGCCGCGTGATCCTCGCCGAGGCGATGGCCTCGGACGCGCCGGAGCCGGAGATCGAGGAGATCTACACCTTCCCCCTGCTCGTCAACGACGAGGAGGAGACGGCGCGGGTGATGGGCGTGCTGCGCGGGGAGCTCGGCGAGGAGCAGGTGGAGG
This sequence comes from Serinicoccus sediminis, assembly GCF_004153545.1. Lineage (GTDB taxonomy): Bacteria > Actinomycetota > Actinomycetes > Actinomycetales > Dermatophilaceae > Ornithinicoccus > Ornithinicoccus sediminis_A. The sequence goes on from NZ_SDVA01000008.1 coordinate 120,330, forward strand.
AGATCCCTGCGGTCATGGGCAGCGAGGACTTCGGCGCGCTGCCGGACGCCATCGGGGTGCCGGGGGTCTACTGGTTCTTCGGCGGGCTGACCCGTGAGGAGGTCGAGGGGGAGGAGCCGACGGTGACCAACCACTCGCCGCACTTCGGTCCGCAGCTGGAGCCGACGCTCGGCGTCGGGGTGACCGCGGCGTATGCCGTGCTGTCCGACCGTCTGGGGCGGACCCCGGCCTGAGAAACGGGCGGCCCCGCGCGGGTGGCCGAGGCTGGGGTCGGCCGGGCGTGGAGTGCAGCTCGCCGAGGACTGGGATCAGTCCGGCGTGCGCTGCCGGCCGGGGGCTGCGCCGGACTCCGGCGCGGTCCTCGTCGGTGAGCTGCGTGCCGGGGCTCGGGCCTGCTGCCCACCGGAGGCCGACGCGGGCGCCTCGTGGTCGTCGCCGACCGGGATGACCTGCAGACCCTCGGGGCCGACGAGGAGGACGGCGGACCGTCCCGCCACCGGCTCCAGGCGGGTCACGAGGTCCTCGACCGTCATCGGACCCGCCCCGGGCTCGTCGTCGCGGACGTCCTCGCGCTCCAGCACGCGCACGTGCGCCCCGGTGCGCCGGCGGAGCTCCTCGGCCCACGGGTGAGGACCGGGCCGGTGGGCCGCCGGTCGGGAGGGGAGCACCAGCAGCAGCTGCCGGCCCTCCTCGGAGGACGACGCCCGCGTGTCGCCGGGGGACGTGGCCGGCGAGCTCTCTGGGCTGTGCTCGCGGTCGTCGCGGAAGATGCTCCAGTGGTATGCCGTGAGGAGGCTGGCGGTCACCAGCACCCCGAGCGCGTACCGCACCGCCCGGAGGGTCTCGGTGCCGAGGCGGCCGCCGAGGGCGTCCTCGAGCACAAGGTAGACGAGGGTGAGCAGGGAGCCCACGGCGGTGACCGCTGCCACCCCGAACAGCACGAGGAGGTAGCTGCGGCGGGTGGGGGAGGCCAGCTCGGCCTCCGGGTCCGCCGCCCGGGCGCGCTGGGCCTGGCGCCAGTGGCGCCACCAGACCGGTAGCCCGACGGCGAGCAGGACGGTGGTGGCCAGGAGCGTGTTGACCGCCGACCCCGCGGTCAGCAGGTCCGCGTCACCGGCGAGGGCCTCGACGAGCGTGACGATGACCAGCACCAGACCTGCCGCCGCCGCCAGCAGGCCGATGGCGGCCAGGAGGTACTCGTAGACCCTCCGCACCTCGCTCCGGGGCCGCGCGCCGGAGGTCCGGTCCGCGTCCCCGAGGTCCAGCACGGTCTGGTGGTACCGCCACACGAGCAGGCCCACCACGCTCACGCCGACCTCGAGGGGCAACGGCCGGAAGTGCTGGGACGCCGAGGTGGCCACCGGGTCGCCGAGCCACCAGACGAGCAGGTCATACCCGACGCGGCTCGCCCCGACGATCGCCATGACGAGGCCGCCGCCCACGCCGGCGAGCAGCACCAGCGCCAGCCAGGGTGTGTCCCGGGGGCCGGCCACGCTGCGGACCAGCCAGTGCCACACCCAGACGACGCCGCCCACGAGGGCCACGGCGGCGGCCACCAGGATGTCGTCCAGGCGGGTGGAGACCAGAGAGTTCTCGGTCGAGGTCAGCGCGCGCAGCGAGCTGCCGGTCAGCCGGGCCAGGCCGGTCACCGCCACGCCGAGCCCGATGAGCGAGCCGACCAGGTCGAGGGCACGGACCGAGCGTGCCCGCACCGGCCGTTCCCCCCACCACCGGTAGCCGACGTAGACGGCCGTCCAGACCAGGCCTTGCGCCACCGCGGAGCCGTCGAGGCGTTCGGGCCCCACCAGCGCCGAGAGCGCCCGGATCCAGCCGACCACCGCCACGACCAGCGCGATCAGCCCGCCGGCGAGCACGGCGAGGGACCACCCCACCGAGCGGGCCTCCCGGTCGTCGGTGCGGAGCCGCCGCGCCGACCACCACGCGAGGACGGCCCACACGGGCAGGGCGATGAGGACGAAGGTGAGCTGCAGGGCGAGCTGCTGGTCGTCGCGCTCGAGGGTGGCGCCCCGCTCGAGCAGCCGGCCGAGCAGGCCGGTCAGCCCGGACGCGGCGGCGACGAGCATGCCGGTGAGCAGCAGGTACTGGAAGAACCGCCGGACGGCCGTGCCGGTGATCTCCGGGGGCGCACCGTGACCGGACACGGCGTCGGCGCGCCGACGCACCAGGGCGAGCACCCCGGTGACCAGCGCCACGACCAGCCCGACGACGACGAGCAGCGAGAGTGCGGCGACGATCACCGGCCGTCACCCACCGGGGAGCGCCCGCAGTCGTACGCGGGCCAGGGGCTGCCCGTCAGCCGCCAGCCGTCGGCGACCCGCTCCAGCCGCAGCACGTGCTCCTCCGCCCACTCCTCGACCTGCACCGGGCCGTCGTCCCCCCGGACGATCTCGATGGTCACCCGGGCCGTGGAGCCCTGCGGCGCACCGACCCCGTCGTCGTCGGACCCGCCGTCGACCTCGGTCTCGACGAGCACGATGCGGGCGTCACGGTCGACAAAGCCCTGCTCGAGGTCGGCGGTCGTGCACTCCGACGACGGTGCGAGCAGGTCCGCGGCGGCCTCGTAGTCGCGGTCGTGGACCGCCTGGACGTAGTCCTGGACCGCGCGGCCCGGCGAGCCGGAGGGCTGCTGGCTGGGCTCGCGGACCACCGAGACGACGGCGGCCACGACCGCGAGCGCGACGAGCGCGCCGACGGCGGCGAGCAGCAGACGGGTCGCCCTGTTGTCCATGTCTGATCATCCCACCCAGGGGCGTAGCGTGGCCATGTCCTGACCCGAGGCGAGGAGACGCCGTGCCCACCGACGAACCGACGCACTCCACCGAGCGCGCCGACGGACCCGAACCCGCCGACCCGAGGGTGCTCGTGCTGTCCAACGCGGGCGCCGGCTCCTCCCAGGAGGAGGTGGTGAGGGAGGTGTGCCGCGAGCTCGACTCCTGCTCGGACGGCGGCCTCGAGGTCGTCACGCCCGGGGACGACGAGGAGTATGCCGCGGCCGTCGCCACCGCGGTCGGGCGCGACGTGGTCGTCATGGGTGGGGACGGCTCGGTGCACCGCTTCCTGCAGGCGGTGCACGACCAGGACCTGCTGGGTCGCATCGGCGCCGTCGGGGTGGTGCCGCTCGGCACCGGCAACGACCTGGCGCGCGGCGCCGGCATCCCGCTGGACCCGCAGGAGGCGGCGCGGGTGGCGGTGGGCGGCGCCCGCACCCCGCGCGGCCTCCTGGTGGACGACGCCGGTGAGGTCGTCGTCAATGTCGTGCACGCCGGGGTGGCGGCCGAGGCGACCGCGCACGCCAGCGAGGTCAAGGGCGTGCTGGGCAAGGCCGGCTACGCGTGGGGTGCGCTGCGCGCGGGGCTGACCTCCAAGGGCTGGCACCTGCAGGTGCTCGTCGACGGGGAGGCCATCGCCGAGGACGAGCGACCCGAGCTCATGGTGAGCCTGGCGCTGGGCAGCTCGGTGGGGGGCGGCACCCCCGTCGCGCCGCACGCGCGCGCCGACGACGGGACGGTGGAGGTCGTCGTGGCTCACGGCGTGTCGCCCCTGCAGCGGGTCAGCTTCGCGCTCGACCTGCGCAAGGGCAGGCACACCCGGCGCGAGGACGTCACCCTCACGTCGGGGCGGGAGGTCGTCGTCCGGGCCGAGCGTGAGGTGGACGCCTTCCGGATCAACACCGACGGCGAGGTCGAGGAGCAGCGGGTCACGGAGCGCTCCTGGCGGCTGCTGGACCAGGGCTGGGCCCTGCGCGTGCCGGAGGGGTCGAGAGGCGACCGGGGCTGACGCGCCGACCCCTCGCGCGCAGACCCGTCGCGCGCGGACCCGCCCCGCGCGGACTCAGCTGCCCGGGACCGCCCGCGGCTCGGCATACCCGAAGAGCTCGCCGTCACCGAGCGCGTTGCGGTCGTTGCCGTAGGTCGGCAGGCCGCCGGCCTGGCGGAGCAGGTGCGCGGTGTGCATGAGGTTCCAGCTCATGATGGTGGCGTTGCGGCGGGTGAAGTCGTTGTCGAACCCGACTGGGCGCCCGCTGTCCTGCGGGTCGCCGTAGGAGGGGCCGGGCCCGATCTCGCCGAGCCAGCCGCAGTCCGCCTGGGGCGGGATGACCAGGCCGAGGTGCTGCATCGCGAAGAGCAGCGACATGGACGTGTGCTTGACGCCGTCCTCGTTGCCGGTGATGACGGCTCCGCCGACCTTGCCGTAGAAGATCGACTGCCCGCGGTCGTTGAGCATCCCGGACATGGCGTAGAGACGCTCGACGACCCGGCGGCAGACCGACGACTCCTCGCCCAGCCACAGCGGCGTGCCGACGACGAGGATGTCGGCGGCCTCGACCCGCGGCCACAGCTCCGGCCAGGCGTCGTCGTCCCACCCGTGCTCGCGCATGTCCGGCTGCACGCCCGGCGCGATGCGGTGGTCGACCGCGTGGAGCCGGTCGACCTCGACCCCCGCGCCGGCCATGAGGTGGTCGACGACGTCGAGCAGCCGGCCGGTGTGCGACGCCTCGGCGTCCGGGGTCAGCGAGCAGTTGACGAGCAGGGCGCGCAGACCCTCGTAGTTCGGTGTGTCCATGGTGGTCCTCCTGGGCAGGGGCGGGGGTCGCCGGTCCAGCCTGCCACGCCCCACGACCGTCGCGCCGCGATCGTGGTGAGGGGGAGGTGCGTGGTGTCAGGCGGGTCACCCGGGGGTGTCCGGCAGGTCCGTGCCCCGTCGTGACCGAACCCCACGTAAGGTGTGCGGCACCCACGCTCTCAACGAGGAGACACGTATGCCACACACCCCGATGTCCCGCCGATCCCTGCTCGGCTGGGGCAGCCTGGCCGCCCTGGGCGCGACCGTGACCGGCACCGGCGCAGCGCAGGCCGACGCGCAGTACCCGAACCCGGGCAACCAGACGCCGCTGGCGGCGATCCGCTCCTACGGCGACATGGTCACCCAGCTGCAGCGGCTGGAGAGCACCAGCCGCTACCCCGTGACCGTGCGGACCCTGTCGGAGATCGGCACCGCCGAGTCGCTCAGCGAGCAGGGCCGCGAGCTGTATGTCGCGACCGTCGGGACGGGTGACACCCCGATCTGGGTGCAGGGCCGCATCCACGGCAACGAGCCCTACGGGCTGGACTCCACCATGACCGTGCTGAAGAACCTCGCGACGAGCGGCAAGCGGGAGTGGCAGCAGATCCGCGACGAGTTCACCGTCCACGTCATCCCCTGCTACAACCCGGACGGCTCGGAGGCCAACATCCGCGAGACCATCCTCTGGGACCGCGCGGCCGACGCGCCCCGGCTGGACGCGAACGGCAACCAGCAGCGGGTGGACCTCAACCGCGACTGGGCTCCGGACCGCTTCGTGGCCCGTGAGTCCCTCGCGTGGTACGAGTACTGGGCCATGGTGCAGCCGGCCTACGCCCTCGACATCCACCACCAGGGCCTCAAGACCGACCGGGAGACCGGCGACGCGATCACCTTCTCGCTCGGGATCTCGCTGGCGCCCGGTGGCCCCACACTGCCCGGCATCGAGGGCGGGCTCTACGACGTGCAGACGCGGCAGATGCAGAGCCACGTGTGGCTGGAGACCGAGCGCTACGGCTTCATCAGCACCGACAAGTACGACGTGGGGTACGGGACCGTCATCGACATCCGGGGTGGTGTGGTCTCGGCGATGATGCTGGGGCTGGACTACCAGGGGATGAACCCGAGCGGGCACTCCAACCCGGCCGTGTTCTTCGAGACCTCGGGCAACACCCGCGACGGCAGCATCGGGCACAAGGCGCGCGGCAAGATGGTCCGCCAGAACGTCCTCGGTCTGACTGCCTGGCTGGAGGGCCTCGCCAGCGGGGAGATCTTCGACGTCGACCCGACCATCTGGGACGACCAGATCCCCGGCACCCCGGTGCTGCAGTACTTCACCGACTGGGGCGGCATCATCCCGGCCTGACGCACGGCAGACGTCGGGCCCGGCGCCACCTCGCGTGGTGTCGGGCCCGACTCGTCCCTCCGGTGGCCGGGCGGGCCGGGCCGGCCCTGGCGGTGCTGTCGACGCTCAGCGTGCGGCGCGTGCCGACGTCGACTCCCGGGGCTGCAGCGTCCAGGGCACGACGGGGTGCTCGGGCGGCCCGGTCCACCCCTCGATGCGGCGGACCAGCAGGTCCAGGACGCTGCCGGTGAGGGCGTCGAGGTCGGGGGACACCGTGGTGAGCGACGGGGCGTGGAAGCGACCCTCCGCGATGTCGTCGAAGCCGCCGACCGCGATGTCGTCGGGGACCCGGACGCGCGCCTCGTGGCAGGCCCGCAGGGCACCCACGGCCAGGAGGTCGTTGAAGGCGAAGACGGCGTCGGGCCGGCGGTCGTCCGGCAGGTCCAGCAGCCGTCGCATCCCCCGGTAGCCCTCGTCCCGGCCGAAGCCGTCGACGGTGACGACGCGCTCGTCCGGCAGCTCGACGCCGGCGTCGCGCGCGGCCTCGGCGAAGCCCTCGAGGCGGACCGATGCCGTGCCCTCGCGCGTCTGCCGGCCGATGACCGCCCAGCGGTGCCGTCCCTGCTGCCGGAAGTGCTCGCCCATGGCCCGGGACGCCGCGACCGAGTCCACCGCCACGTGGTCGAACTGCGTGGGGGTGCGGCGCTCGCCGAGCAGCACCAGGGGTATGTCGTCGGTCCGGGCGGCGATCTCCTCGGCCGACAGCGCCAGGGGGCTGAAGACGACCCCGTCGACCATGTGCGAGCGCATCCCGGACAGGACCAGGCGCTCCTGGTCCGGGTCGGCCCCGGTGATGTCGAGGAGCAGGAGGAAGCCGCGCCGGGTGGCCTCGTCGGAGAGCCGGGCGGCCAGCTCGGCGAAGTAGGGGGAGTCCAGCTGGGGGACCGCCAGCGCGATGAACCCACCGCGTCCGTGCTTGAGCTGGCGGGCCGCCAGGTTGGGCCGGTAGCCCAGCTGGGTGAGGGAGGCCTGGACGCGCTCGCGCATGGCCGCGCTCACGTTGGGGTGGTCGTTGACGACGTTGGAGACGGTCTTCACCGAGACGCCCGCATGCTGCGCGACGTCCTTGAGTCTGACCGGCATGCGGCCCATCGTAGGCCCAGGCGGACTCCGGACACACCGACGACCTGACCTCTTTACAACGGTGGAAAGGCACGGCATACTCGCTGTCGACCGTGGTGGTTATCCGTTGTAAACGAGGACAAGGACGTCTCATGCCCCAGCCGACCCGCTCTCCGTTCACCCGCCGTTCGTTCCTGTCCCTGGCGGCCGCCGGGGGCATGAGCGCGACCGTGGCCGCCTGCGGCGGCGGCAGCTCCCCGCGTGACGCGGGCGGGTCGGGCCAGGCCGCCGCGACGGGGGACGGCGGCGCCGGCGGGTACGACGGTCCGCAGATGGACCTGACGTTCTGGAACGGCTTCACCGGCGGGGACGGCCCGACGATGAAGGCTCTCGTCGACCAGTTCAACGCCGAGCACGCCAACATCGCGGTGACGATGACGACGATGCAGTGGGCGGACTACTACGCCAAGCTGCCGACGGCGGTGTCCTCGGGCAACGGCCCGGACGTCGGCATCATGCACGTGGACTCGGTGGCCACGAACGCCGCCCGCAACGTCATCCAGCCCCTCGACGACGTGGCGAGCGCCCTGCAGCTGGCCGAGTCCGACTTCGCCACGGTCCCCTGGCAGGCCGGTCTCTACGACGGCAAGCGCTACGCGATCCCGCTCGACGTGCACCCGCTCGGCTTCTACTACAACAAGACGGTCATGGAGGAGGCCGGGCTCGACCCGGAGGCCCCCCCGACCGACGCCACCTCCTACATGGACGCCCTGGAGGCGCTGAAGAACGCCGGCATCGAGGGCCACTGGGCCAGCCCCTTCCCCTTCACCGGCGGGCTGAGCGTGCAGAGCCTCGTCTACCAGTTCGGCGGCAGCCTGTTCACCGAGGACGGTGCCAGCGTGACCTGGGCCGAGGACCCCGGGGTCGAGGCCCTGACCTGGTGGGTCGACCTCATCGAGCAGGGCTACTCGCCCGCCAAGGTCGACCAGGACGCCGACTACATCGCGCTGAAGAACGGCAAGACCGCCTTCAACTGGAACGGCATCTGGCAGATCAACGACCTCAAGCAGACCGACCTCGAGTGGGGTGTCGCGGCGCTGCCCACCATCGGTGGGACGCCGGCCGCCTGGGCCGGCTCGCACCAGTTCGTGCTGCCCGTGCAGAAGTCGTCGGACAGCGACCGGGCCCAGGCGTCGCGCGTCTTCCTCAACTGGATCAGCGAGCAGTCCCAGGCCTGGGCCGAGGCGGGCCAGGTGCCGGCCCGCAACAGCGCGCGGGAGTCGGCCGAGTTCCAGGACCTCCCCGAGCAGACCGAGCTCGCCAGCCAGATCGACGACCTGCACTTCCTGCCGACCGTGCCCGGCATCGGCGACTCGATGAGCGAGTTCGACAAGGCGCTCAACGCGGCCACCCTCGGTGGCACCGACCCGGCGAAGGCCCTGGCCGACTCCGCCGAGCGGGCGCAGAAGATCCTGGACGACAACGCCGCGAAGTACGGCGGCTGACCCGTGGCGGTGGCGCTGCGACTCGGCACCAGCCGGCGCGAGGGCTCGCCCTGGCTGCCCTACCTCTTCCTCGCGCCCTACCTCCTGCTCTTCGTCACGTTCGTGGCCGTCCCGGCGGTCTTCGGGCTCTGGATCAGCCTGCACGACTGGGACTACATGCTCGACTCCCAGCTCTTCGTCGGGCTGGGCAACTACGCGGACCTGTTCGACCCCACGTCGGTGATCTACCCCGACTTCTGGAACGGTATGCAGAACACCCTCGTCTTCACCCTGGCGAGCGTGCCCTTCCTGGTCGCCCTGCCGCTGCTGCTGGCGCTGCTGCTGCACCAGAAGTTCCCCGGCCGCACCTTCTTCCGGGCCATGTTCTTCGCGCCCTACGTGCTCGGGGTCGCCGTCATCGGCCTGATGTGGCGCTACCTGCTCGACGCCAACTTCGGGCTGGTGAACAGCCTGCTGGGCACCGACATCGCGTGGACGACCTCCCAGCCCTGGGCGTGGGTCGGTCTCGTCGCCGTCACCGTCTGGTGGACCATGGGCTTCAACGCCATCATCTACCTGGCGGGCCTCGGTGACATCCCGGTCGAGCACTACGAGGCAGCCTCGCTCGACGGCGCCAGCTGGTGGCAGAAGTTCCGCTACGTCACGCTGCCCGGCCTGCGTCCGGTGCTGGTCTTCGTCGTCGTCATCACGGTGCTGGCCAGCGCCAACATGTTCGGTCAGTCCTACATCGTCACGCAGGGCGGACCGACGCAGTCCACCCAGACCGCCATCATGGTCATCACCGACCTCGGCCTGTCCCGCTTCCAGATGGGGGCGGCGGCCGCCGAGAGCTACCTGCTGGCGCTGTTCCTGGCCGTGGTCTCGGTCCTCAACTTCTGGCTGCTTCGGGACCGTGACGCCGCGCAGCAGCGCCGCGAGGCCCGCGCGCAGCGCCGGGCGGTGACCCGATGAGCAGGACCGCGCGCAACCCCCTGCTCTGGCTGCTCCTCACGCTGCTGTCGGTCGTCTTCCTGGGCCCCCTGGTCGTCATGGTCCTGACCTCGTTCAAGACGACGGGGGAGTCGCAGGCGGTGCCGCCGACGATCTGGCCGGGGGAGTGGACGACGCGGGCCTACGACGTGCTGCTGTCCAGCCCGGACAACCCGGTGCTGCGGTGGTTCGCCAACTCCATGATGGCCGCGACCGCGCACGCGCTCCTGGTCGTCCTGGTCGCCTCGATGGCGGGCTACGCCTTCGCCCGGATGGAGTTCGCGGGTCGGCGGGTCCTCTTCGGGATCGTCCTGTCGACGATGTTCGTCCCGGGCTTCATCTTCCTCATGCCCAACTTCCTCATCCTGGACAGCTTCGGCTGGCTGGACACCCTGCTCGCCATCGTGGTGCCGGGCGCCGCCGGGGCGTTCGGGGTGTTCTTCATGCGGCAGTTCTTCCTCTCGCTGCCCAAGGAGTACGAGGAGAGCGCGCGCATCGACGGCGCCGGGGCGTTCACCACGTTCTTCCGGATCGTCCTGCCGAACGCCATGCCCGCGATGGTCACGCTGCTGGTCCTGAGCTTCCTGGCGAACTGGAACGACTTCGTCTGGCCGCTCTACGTGCTCTTCAACGACGACAGCCTCACCCTGCCCATCGGCCTCACCAAGCTGCAGGGCGCCTACACCATCGACTACCCCGTCATCATGGCCGGCGCGGCGATCGCGTCCCTGCCGGTCCTGGTGCTCTACGTCTTCGTCCAGCGCTACGTCATCGACGGCGTCGCGAGCTCCGGCGTCAAGGGCTGAGCCCGGTGACCCGCAGCGCACCACCCACCAGGAGATCCGCATGAGGCCCATCACCCCACGTCGCACCCTCGCTTCCGGTGTCGCGGCGCTCGTGCTCATGACCGGCCCCGGCCTCACGGCCCCGGTCACGGCGGCGCCCGAGGAGGAAGGGACGACCTACACCAACGCCGTGTCCGAGTCCTTCGCCGACACCTACGCCGACCCCGCGGTCATCCAGGGCAAGGACGGGTGGTGGTACGCCTACGCCACGGCCGACCCGCTGCGTGCGGGGGACGAGCCGGGGGTGGGTCACATCGCACGCACCCGGGACTGGGCGAGCTGGGACTACGTCGGCACGATCTTCGACGAGACCAACCGCCCCTCCTGGGCCGAGAGCTCGGCCGGGCTGTGGGCCCCGGACATCCGCTACGTCGACGGGCAGTACGTCCTCTACTTCACGGTCACCGACACCACCCTCAACCCCGGCGAGGACTCCGCCATCGGTGTGGCCACGGCCGACGACCCCGGCGGTCCCTGGGTGCCCGCCGACGAGCCCGTCGTCCCACCGCGGTCGCTGGACGACGGCCGCTTCCTGTGGACCTTCGACCCGGCCGGGTTCACCAGCACCGACGGCCGCCAGTGGCTCTACTACGGCTCCTACTTCGGCGGCCTGCAGGTCACCGAGGTGAGCGCGGACGGGCTCACACCCATCGGTGAGCCCACCCAGGTGGCGATCGGGGACCGGTACGAGGGCGCTTACGTCGTCGAGCACGACGGGTGGTACTACCTCATGGGGTCCTCGGCCAACTGCTGCGCCGGACCGGCCACCGGGTACTCCGTCTTCGCCGGGCGCTCCCGCGACCCGCGCGGGCCGTTCCTGGACGCGGAGGGCCTGGACCTGAACGCCTCCGTCACCGGCGGCACGACGGTGCTCACGCAGAACGGCAACAGCTGGGTCGGGGCCGGGCACCACGCCGTCCTCACCGACGCGGCCGGCCAGGACTTCGTCGTCTACCACGCGATCGACAAGGACGAGCCCTGGCTGACCGACCCCTTCGGCATCAACCGGCGCCCGATGCTGCTGGACCGCCTCGACTGGATCGACGGGTGGCCGCGCACCCGCGCCGGCGCCGGCCCCTCCGAGGGTCCCCAGCCGCTGCCGGTGACCGACTCCGTCCTCGGGGGCGACCCCGCCGACCCGACCACCGGCTTCGACGGGATGCGGCAGGGGCAGGACCCGCAGGGAGGGAGCATCGGGGTCGTCGACGGCACCGCAGCCAGCGGGGTGGCGGCGCCGGCGGGCGGGGCCCGGGTGCGGCTGGACGTGCGCGCGGAGGACACCGTGACGCTCACCCTGGGGGAGCACCCCAAGAGGGTCCGGGTCACTTACGACGGCGGGGCCGGCGAGCTGCGCACGGCCGTCGTCATGGGCGCCCGGAAGGTGGTCGAGGAGTCGGTCGCCCCGCTGCCCGCCGGGCAGGGATGGCGCACGCTGACGGTCGAGGCGGCCGGACGCACCGCGGACGCCCAGGTGTCCGCGTCCGACCTCAACGACCCGATGGCCGTGACCGGCACCTCCTTCCCCGGCTTCTCCCTCCGCGCGGCGCCCGTCCTGCTGACCGGGGACGGCGCCCGGGTCGACAACGTCGGGGTGCAGACCCCGGCCGAGCCCGTGACCCAGGCGGTGCCGGACCCCGAGCCGGGCGAGGTCCTCTTCCGCGACACCTTCGACGGGGGCGTGGCCCCCTCCTGGGAGTGGGTGCGCCCGGAGGAGGGCATCCGTGCCGAGGGCGGCGACCTGGTGTGGCCGCTGCGGTCGGTCGACGCCGTCGGTGGCGCCAACACCGGGGCCCTGCTGCTGCGGGACATGCCGGACGGTGACTGGATCGCCGAGACCGAGCTCACCCTGGACCTCGGCGAGGACACCGTGCGCAACTACCAGCAGGCGGGGCTCATCGTCCACGAGGATGACGACGACTTCGCCCGCCTGGGGTCGGTGGCCATCTGGAACACCCGCACCGTCGAGTTCGGTCGGGAGCTCGCGGTCGCCGAGGGTGACGAGCGGACGATCTACGCCGGCGCGATCATCGGTGCCCCGGCGCCGACGATGTCCATGCGGATCGCGCACACCACGAACGCCGAGGGCGAGCACGTCTACCGCGCCGGCATCAGCAGGGACGGCACGTCCTGGGCGTGGGGTGCCGCGTGGACCTTCCCGGGGGACGCCGACCCCCGCCTCGGGCTCTACGCCGGCGGCGGCGCGGAACCGCCGGTCGACGCCCGCTTCCACGAGCTGACCGTCTACGAGCCGGCGCCGTGAGGCGGGGGCCGAGGACGGGCGGCATACCGCTGCTCCTCCTCGTCCTCGCCGGGTGCGCGGCGGGGACGGGCCCGGACGCCGCGACGGACCAGACCACCGACCACACGACCGAGAGCGAGGCCGACGCCGTGTCCGCAGGCACCGGGTTCACCAACCCCGTCCACCCGACCAACTTCCCCGACCCGCACATCGTGGCCGACGGGCAGGGCGGGTACATCGCCTTCGCCACCAACGGCAACGCGATGAACGTCCAGACCGCGACGAGCGAGGACATGGTGACCTGGCGGCAGGGCAGCGACGCGCTGCCGACGCTGCCGGGCTGGTCGACCCCGGGCAAGGTGTGGGCGCCGGAGACGATCGCCTGGCCGGACGGGACCTACCGCATGTACTACACGACGGCGCTGGCCGGCGAGGACCGGCAGTGCATCGCGGTGGCGACCTCGGACACCCCGGCCGGGCCCTACGTCGACGGGTCGACCGAGCCGCTGCTGTGCGAGGTCGACGAGGGCGGCTCCATCGACACCAGCCCGTTCATCGCCTCCGACGGCACCGCCTACCTGTACTGGAAGAACGACGGCAACCACGTCGGGGTCGACACCTTCATCCGGGTGGCGCGCCTGTCCGCGGACGGCCTCTCCGTCGAGGGCGGAACCACCGACGTGCTCCAGCAGGACCTGCCCTGGGAGGACATGCTCGTCGAGGGCCCGTCGGTGTGGGAGCACGACGGCCGGTTCCACCTCTTCTACTCCGGCAACGGCTTCTGGACCGACCGGTATGCCGTCGGCCACGCCGTGGCGGACGACCCCACCGGACCGTTCGTCAAGGACGAGGAGCCGGTCCTCGTGAGCAACGACGTCGCCGCCGGCCCGGGGCACAACTCGCTCATCGAGGTCGGTGGCCAGGTGTGGATGGTCTACCACGCCTGGGTGCCGGGGGCCGTCGGTGACGAGGTGACCGGGCGCCAGATGTGGCTGTCCAGGGTGGACTTCACCGCGGACGGCGGCGTCGAGGTGGAGCAGCCCACCGTGCAGCACCCGGTCGCGCCGGAGGCGGGGGAGTGAGCACGCAGGAGGTTCCCCGTCCCGAGCACCCGCGTCCGCAGTCCGTCCGCCCGGACGGGCGCTGGCTCAGCCTCAACGGCACGTGGGGCTTCGAGCGCGACCCCGGGGACTCCGGGCTGGAGCGGGGTCTGGTGCGCCGGGAGCTGGCCAGCACCATCCTCGTCCCCTTCGCCCCCGAGTCGGCGATGTCCGGCGTCGGCGACCTCGACTTCCACGAGGCCGTCTGGTACCGCCGCACCGTCGAGCTGCCGCAGGACTGGCCCGAGGACGCGCGCGTCCTGCTGCACTGCCAGGCGGTCGACCACGACGCCACCGTCTGGGTGGACGGCCTCGAAGTGGGGCGGCACCGCGGCGGGCACACGACCTTCACCCTCGACCTGACCTCGACGCTGGGCGGACGGCGCAGCGCGGAGGTGGTCATCCGGGCGCGCGACCCCCGGCACGAGCTGCTGCCCCGGGGCAAGCAGTCCACCTGGTTCGACGCCACCCACGCGCAGTACCCGAGGACGACCGGCATCTGGCAGCCCGTGTGGATCGAGTCCGTCCCGCAGAGGTACCTGGGGCGTCCCCGCATCACGCCCGACGCCTCGGGGGCCTTCGACGTCGAGCTGCCGGTGCTGCACGGCATACCGGGGCAGCGGGTGAGGGCGACCCTGCGCGACGCGGAGGGCGACGTCGTGGTGGGCGAGGCGCCGGTCGGTGCGCAGATGGTGCCGCGGGTCCGGTTGGAGGTCCCGCCGGGGCGCCGCCGGTGGTGGGGGCCGCGCGACCCGCACCTCTACGACCTGGGGCTGGAGCTCGTGGGTCGGGACGGGCAGGTCGTCGACACGCTGGACGCGTACGCCGGGCTGCGGACCGTCGCCGTCGACGGGCACCGGATCCTGCTCAACGGTCGGCCGGTCTTCCAGCGCCTGGTCCTGGACCAGGGCTACTGGCCGGACTCGCTCATGACGGCGCCCAGCGAGGAGGCCCTCGTGGCGGACATCGAGCTGGGGCTGGCAGCGGGATTCAACGGCGCCCGCATCCACCAGAAGATCGCCGAGGAACGCTTCCTGTTCCACTGCGACCGGCTCGGCTACCTCGTCTGGGGCGAGTTCCCCGACTGGGGCGTGTCGGGGGCCGGGCCGGCGGGGGACAACCAGCGACCGGGGGCGACCTTCGTCGCGCAGTGGGTGGAGGCGGTGGAGCGCGACTACTCCCACCCCTCGATCGTCGGCTGGTGCCCGCTCAACGAGACGCACCAGTTCCTGCACGACCGCTTCACGGTGCTGGACGACGTCACCCTGGCGATGTTCTGGGCGACCAAGGGCGTCGACCGGACCCGGCCCGTGGTCGACGCGTCCGGCTACAGCCACCGGGTGGCGGCCACCGACGTCTGGGACAGCCACGACTACGCCCAGGACCCAGGGGTCTTCGCCGAGCACATGGCGGGCCTCGCCGACGGGCGGCCGCACACGAACACCGGCCGGAACACCGGGGCGTGCCAGGACGGTGCGCCGGACTACTCCCTGCCCTACGCCGGTCAGCCCTACTTCTGCAGCGAGTACGGCGGGATCTGGTGGGTGCCCGAGGCGGAGCGCTCACGGGCCGACGAGACCGACGACTCCGGCGAGTCCTGGGGCTACGGCGAGCGGGTCCGCGACGAGGAGGAGTTCTACGCACGGGCGGAGGGGCTCACCCGGGTGCTGGACCAGGACCCGCTGATGTTCGGCTACTGCTACACCCAGCTGACCGACGTCTTCCAGGAGAAGAACGGCATCTACGCCTTCGACCGGTCGCCGAAGTTCGACGCCGAGCGGCTGCGGACCATCTTCGCCGCCGACGCGGCCTACGAGCAGGAGGCTGACTAGGCTGACCGCCGTGGGAGAGCAGCTGGCGGTGGCGGTGACCGGTGCGCCCGGGGCGGGCAAGACCTCGACGGGCCAGGAGCTGGCCCGGCTGCTGGGGGCCGCGCTGCTCGACCTCGACACCGTGACCAACCCGCTCGTCGACCTGCTGGTCTCCGCCCTCGGCGGCCAGGGGTATGACGACACGCAGGTCGCGCCGCAGCTGCGGCGGGCGCGCTACGCCTGCCTCGTGGGGGCGGCCCGGGACTGCCTGCGCACCGGGACGCCGGTGGTCCTGGTGGCGCCCTTCACCGCCGAACGCCTCGACCCCGCCGCGTGGGACGCCCTGGCGCGGGAGCTGGCCGAGGCGGGCGGGGACCCGCGGCTGGTCTGGCTGCAGATCACGGCCGAGCAGCTCGGCGAGCGGCTGCGCCGGCGCGCGGCGGACCGCGACCACGCCAAGCTGGCCGACCTCCCGGCCTACCTCGCCTCCCTCGACCTGACCCCGCCGGTGGGTCCGCACGCCGTCGCGGATGCCACCCTCACCCCGCAGGAGCAGGCGCGCCGGCTGGCGCAGCAGCTCACCTGACCCTGTCCGGGCCTCGTCACCGGGCGCCGCGCTCCATCTCCTGACCCTGTCCGGGCCTCGTCGTCGGCTCACGCAACCCCCCTCCGGGCGTGATCGGCAAAACTCCTGCACCCGACCTGTTGACAACGGTGTCATGGCCAGTGCAGACTCGTTTCGTCAGCAGATGACAACGATGGACAACGACGACCGGAGGGCCTCCATGGCGGAGCAGGCGCACACGCCGCGGCGTGCTGGCGAGCCCGGGTCGACGGAAGGGTCCACCACCACCACGAGCTCCTCCGCCGCCCGCAGGCGGGTGTCCGGCCCGACGCTGAGGGACGTCGCGGCGCTGGCCGGCGTCAGCCTCAAGACGGCCTCCCGCGTCCTCAACGACGGGCCGAACGTCTCGGCCGCCACCCGCGAGGCGGTGCAGGAGGCGATGCAGTCCCTGTCCTACGAGCCGGACCCGGCCGCCCGCTCGCTGCGTGCGGGTCACGACCGCACCGTCGGCGTGGTCGTCGACAGCATCGGCGACATCTTCTTCTCCGAGCTGGCCGCGACCCTCGAGTCGGCGCTCGACGCCGCCGGCTACAGCTGCCTGCTGGCCTCGAGCAACCGCGAGGCCGACCGTGAGCGCGACGTGGTCCGCAGCCTCGTGCGACGTCGGTGTGCCGGCGTCATCGTGGCGCCCAGCTCGCCGACCTCCATCTCGGAGGCCGACCTGGCCGGCACCCCGGTCGTCTTCGTGGACCGCGTGGGGTCGGTGCAGGGTGCCGCCTCGGTGGTGTCCGACGACCCGGGGATGGCCTACGAGGCCACCCGGCACCTGCTGGCGCACGGGCACCGACGCGTGGCCCTGCTCAGCGACTCCCTCGACCTGCCCACCACCCGGGGCCGGCAGGAGGGCTACCGGCGGGCGCTGGCCGAGGCCGGCATCGAGGTGGATCCGGCGCTCACGCGGATGCAGTGCGACGACGAGAGCTCGGCGATGCGCCAGGTCCGCGAGGTCCTGGACCTCGACGAGCCGGCCACCGCGATCTTCTCCTGCAGCTCGCGACTCTCGCTGGGGGTGGTCCCGGCCCTGCACCAGTTCGGTCGCACCGATGTGGCGCTGGTCTCCTTCGGCGACTTCACCATGGCCGACAGCGTGCAGCCCGCGGTGACCGTGGTCGACCACTCCGCCCGGCGGATCGCGCAGGCGGCGGCCGAGGCGCTGCTGGCGCACCTGCCGCCGCACGACCCCGGCCACGGGCCGACCGGCGTCATCGAGGTGCCGGCGCGCCTCATCCCCCGCGGGACCGGCGAGATCGCCGCGCCTCCCGCACCCGAGCAGACGACCCGAGCCTGAGAAGGAGGCACATGTCTACCGCAACGACGGGGTGCGACAGCCCTGGGAGCCACCGCAGCAAGGGGTCGGCGCCATGAGCACCGAGGCGATCTACGAGGCGCGCGGCATCGTCCGCCGGTTCGGGGCCGTGCAGGCGCTCGACGGCGCCGACTTCGACGTCCGACCCGGCGAGGTGTCCGCCCTCATCGGCGACAACGGCGCCGGCAAGTCCACGCTGGTGCGCATCCTGGCCGGGGCCGACGCCCCGGACGGGGGCACCATCTCGTTCCAGGGCCGCGAGCTCACGCTCACCAGCCCCACCGACGCCCGTGACCTGGGGGTGGAGACGGTCTTCCAGGACCTGGCCCTGGCCAACCACCTCGACCCGATCCAGAACATGTACCTCGGCCGCGAGCTCATGCGCCCCGGTCTGCTCGGCCGGCTGGGCTTCATGCAGCGCGCCGAGATGCGCCGCCGCGGGGCGGAGGCCTTCGACAGCCTGGGCGCCACCGTGCGCGACTACGAGGGCGCGGTGAGCGGGATGTCCGGCGGGCAGCGCCAGGCGATCGCGGTCGCCCGCGCGGCCACCTGGGCCGACAAGGTGATCTTCCTCGACGAGCCGACCGCCGCCCTCGGCGTCGTGCAGACCAAGGGGGTGCTCGACCTCATCCGCCGGATCCGGGACAAGGGGCTGGGTGTCGTCTACATCAGCCACTCGATGCCCGAGGTGCTCGAGGTCTCGGACCGGGTGCACGTCATGCGCCAGGGCCGACGTGTCGCGGTCTACGACGCGAAGTCCTCGAGCGTCGAGGAGCTCGTCGGTGCCATGACCGGAGCGCTGGAGACCAAGGAGGCCTCATGAGCAACGCGACCCATACCAAGGACGACGTCGCCGCCCCGGCGCCCGAGGCCCAGGCGGCCGCCCCCCGCACCTCGGTGGGGGAGCACCTGCGCCGCCGGGTGCAGGCCCAGGCGCTGCAGATCGTCCTCGTCTGGCTGGTGATCTGCGCGATCTTCAGCGCGCTGGCGCCGTCGGCGTTCCTGGACGTGGCCAACTTCCGCAACATCGCCGTCAGCGTGGCGATCCTCGCCGTGCTCGGCGTCGGCACCACCTTCATCATCGTCACCGGCGGGATCGACCTGTCCATGGGGTCGATCCTGGTCTTCAGCGGGGTGGTGTCCTCGCTGACGATGGAGCGCCTCGGCGACGGTCAGGGCTGGGGCGTCGCCCTGGTCGGCATCCTCGTCGCGCTGGGCTGCGGGCTGGGCTGGGGTCTGGTCAACGGCTTCTTCGTGGCCAAGGCCAAGGTCCCGCCGATGATCGTCACCCTCGGCACCTTCGGCGCGGCGCTCGGCCTGGCACAGGTCTTCACCGGCGGCATCGACCGTCGCGCCGTCCCCGACGAGCTCGTCAACACCGTCGGCTTCGGCCAGGTCCTGGGGATCCCCGTCCTCGTGCTCGTGGCGGCCGTGGTCGTCCTCGCCGGCATCGTGCTGCTGCGCCGCACCAAGTTCGGGCTGCACACCAGCGCCGTCGGCTCCAACCCGGAGGCCTGCCGCCGGGTCGGCATCAAGGTCGACCGTCAGCTCATCCGGGTGTATGCCTTCGCCGGGCTGCTCGCGGGTCTCGCGGGCATCCTCAACCTCACGTTCTTCCGCTCCACCACCATCGCGGGCCACAGCCTGACCAACCTCGACGTCATCGCGGGCGTCGTCATCGGCGGGACCAGCCTCTTCGGCGGCGTCGGGACCGTCTTCGGCACGGTCATCGGCCTGCTCATCCCGGCCACCCTGCGCAACGGCTTCGTCATCCTCGGGGTGGCGCCGTACTGGCAGCAGGTCGTCGTGGGTGCCTTCCTCATCGGCGCCGTCTACTTCGACCAGGTTCGGCGCGCCTCGGCGACCCGGGGCCGCCCCAGCACCTCCCTCTTCGCACGCATCTTCACCCACCACCGAAAGGACTCCTGATGCGACTCCACCGATCAATGACGATCCTCGCCGCAGCCCTCGCCACCACGGGGCTGGCCGCCTGCGGCGGCGGTGACGCCGACAGCGGCGGCGACGGCGCCGACGGCACCCAGGCCGAGGGTGGTTCGTCCGGCACCCCGCAGGTCGCCTTCATCCAGGGCGTCATCGGCGACAACTTCTACATCTCCATGGAGTGCGGCGTCCGGGCCGCCGCCGAGGAGATGGGCGCCGAGGTGTCCGTGCAGGGCCCCCAGCGGTGGGACCCGGCGCTGCAGCAGCCGATCGTGACGTCGGTCGCCGCCAACGAGCCGGACGCCATCCTCATCGCGCCGAACGACGTCACCGCGCTCCAGCGCCCGCTCGAGAACGCCGCGGAGAACAGCGAGGTCGTGCTCGTCGACACCACCGTGGAGGACCCGTCGTTCGCGGTCTCCGAGATCGCCTCCGACAACGTCGGCGGCGGGGCCGCGGCCTTCGACGCCATCAAGGAGCTGGTGCCGGACGGCGGCAAGGTCCTCGTCATCGACAACCAGCCGGGCATCTCGACCTCGGACGACCGGGTGCAGGGCTTCGAGGAGGCCGTGGCGCAGGACGACTCGTTCGAGTACGTCGGTGTCGAGTACGCCCAGAACCAGCCGGCCCGGGCGGCCTCCATCGTGACCTCGGCGCTCCAGCGCGACCCCGACCTGGTGGCGATCTTCGCGACCAACATCTTCAGCGCCGAGGGTGCCGCCACCGGCATCGAGCAGGCGGGTGTCTCGGGCGAGGTGCAGGTCGTCGGCTTCGACGCCGGCCCCGCGCAGGTCGAGGCCCTGCAGGACGGCACCCTGCAGGCCATCATCGCCCAGCAGCCCTACGACATCGGCTACCAGGGCGTGGAGCAGGCGCTCGCGGCCCTGGACGGCGAGGAGACCGAGGCCCAGATCCAGACGGGCTTCACCATCGTCACCGCCGACACGCTGGAGTCCGAGGAGGGCCAGGCCGCCCTCTACGCCTCCGAGTGCTGACCCGGCGCTGACACCGTCGTGGTGCCCCGGCCCTGGAACGGGGCACCACGACGGCCACCGCCCTCACCACCGCACGACACCACCGCACGCCATACCCACGACCGCATCCGCCGCAGACCATGACGGAGAGAAGGACCCACGTGCAGACACTCGTCGCCGGGCTCGACCTGGGCAGCACCGGCATCAAGCTCCTCGTCCTGGACGAGCAGGGCCGTGAGGTCGCGCTGAGCCGGGTCCCCACCCCCTGGCAGGAGCAGGCCGACGGCGCCATCGTGCTCACCGAGGCCACGCTGGTCGAGGCCGTGCACGAGGTGCTCGACGACACCGCACGGCAGCTGGGCGCCCACACCGGGCAGGGACCGGACCCCGGGCAGGCACCCGGGGCCGGGACGACCCTTGCCGACGTACGGCAGCCCCGCACCGACGCACGGCAGCCCCGCGCCGACGACACGGCGGCCACACCCCGCGTCGAGGTGCTGTCGGTCACCGGGATGGGGGAGTCCGGCTTCCTCGTCGGTCCCGACGACCGGGTGCTCGCGCCCGCGTTCGCGTGGTTCGACCGGTCCGGGCAGGAGGCGGCCGACGCGCTGCCGGAGGACCTGCGGGCGCAGTTCCCCGGGCGCACCGGGCTGCCGTGGGGGGTGCAGGTGTCCGCGGCCAAGATCGCCCACCTGCGCGACCAAGGCACCCCGGTGGCCGACGCGCGCTGGCTCAGCCTGCCCGAGTTCGTCGTGCACGCCCTCGGCGGACCCGTCGTCGCCGAGCGCTCCCTCGCGGCCCGGACCGGCCTGCTCGAGGTGGAGACCGGGGAGGTCTGGCCCGAGCTGCTGGAGCACCTCGGTCTGAGCGAGCACGTCGTCCCCACGCTCGTCGACGCCGGCACCCCCGTGGGCCGGGTCGACCCCGCCCGGGTGCCCGCCCCCTTCTCCGAGGCCCGGCTGAGCGTGGCCGGGCACGACCACCTCGTCTCCAGCCTGTCCGGCGACCGCGCCTCCTCCCACGAGACCCCCGCCGCCTCGGCGGACGTCGACGGCGGTGCGCCGGAGGCTCGCTACCACGTCTCGCTCGGCACCGCCGAGGTGCTGCTGCGGGTCCTCGACACGCCCCTGGACTTCGAGGCCCGGAGCCGGCTCGGGGCATACCTCATCAACTGCGTCCCGCACGTCGTCCCCGGCCGGTGGGTCGTCGTCGCCGGCGTCAAGACGGGGCTGCTCATGCGTCGTGCCCTGACCCTGCTCGGGATGGGTGACGAGCCGTCGCGCCGGGCCCTCGACGAGGCGGTGCTGGCCCTGCCGCCGGGCGCCGGGTCGACCGCCGGCATCGGCGTCACCGGTGCCCGCAACGACGACGGCGAGCTCCGGCTGCGCATCGGCACCGACGACGTGTCACCGGCGCTGCTCATGCGCGCCGTCCTGGAGCACGGCAACGAGGAGATCGCGCGGCTCATCGAGGTGATGGACGCCGAGCTCCCACCGGCGACCTCGTCGCTGCTGACCGGGGGCTGGACCTCCTGGGCCTCCGTCCGCGAGGCGCGCGGCCGGGTGCTGCCGGGCCTCGAGGTCTCCCACCGTTCCCAGGACACCGCCTACGGCGCCGCGGTCTCCGCCCTCTCGCAGGGCCTCGCGCGCCGCTGAGGCCGACCCCCGACGTCCCCGCCCACCCCTGAACCCGCACCACCACCACCGCAACCCACGAGGAGCGATCCACATGAACACCCTGTCCACGCTCGAGCGCCGCGCGTTCTCCCGGCTCACCACGCCCGCCGGGCGCATGCTCGTCGTCGCCGCGGACCAGCGCAACGGGATGAAGGCCGTCATGAACGGCCCTGAGGGCCCCGAGGGCATCTCGGTCGCGGAGCTGGCCGAGGCCAAGTCCGACCTCGTCGCGCACCTGGGCAACCACGCCCCGGCCATCCTGCTCGACCCCGAGGTCGCGCTGCCCAAGATCGTCGACGAGGGGACCCTCTCGGCCGACACCGCGCTGGTCGTCGGCATGGACGCCTCCGGCTTCGAGACCGTCGACGGGCTGCGCTACACGCGCTACGTCCCCGGGGTCACCGCCGCGACCGTCCGTGAGCTGGGCGGGGACGCCGCCAAGATGCTGTGGTACCTCCGGCCGGACCAGCCCGCCTCGGTCGCGCGGGTCGCCGCCGAGATGGACGCGCTCGTCGCCGACTGCGAGGCGGCCGGGCTGCTGCTCATCGTCGAGATCCTCACCTACCGGCTCGAGGACGAGACCGAGGAGGAGTATGCCGCCCGCTTCGGCCAGCTCGTCGTGGACTCCGCGCGGGTCTCGGTGGAGCACGGTGCCAAGGTGCTCAAGCTCGCCTACCCCGGCTCGGCGCAGGCGTGCGCCGAGGTGAGCGCCGCCGCCGGTGACGTGCCCTGGGCCGTGCTGTCGGCGGGGGTGGACCACGCGACCTTCGTCGAGCAGGTGCGGACCGCCGTCGAGAACGGTGCCGCCGGGGCGATGGCGGGCCGCTCCCTGTGGAAGGACAGCCTCGCGATGACGACGGGGGAGCGCGAGCAGCTGCTCAGCACCCGCGCCCAGCCGCGGCTGGCCGAGCTGTCGGCCACCATCGACGGTGCCGTGCCGGCCGCCACGGTGGGCGCCGGGATCCCCGCGTGAGCGCCGGCCTCGACGGCAGGACCGTCCTCGTCACCGGGGCCTCCGGCGGCATCGGTGCCGAGATCGTGCGCCACCTCGTGGCGGCCGGTGCCGACGTGGTCGCCGCGGCCCGGACCGAGGAGTCGCTCGCGGACCTCGTCGCCGAGACCGGGGCGCGGACGGTCCTGTTCGACCTCGCCTCGGAGGAGCAGGTCGCCGCGGCCCTGGAGGACCTCGACCTGTGGGGCGTGGTCAACTGCGGCGGCTTCGGCGGGGAGATCGCGACGCCCACCGAGACCGACATCGAGGTCTTCGACCGGGCCATGGCGGTCAACGCCAGGGGGGCCCTGCTGGTCATCAAGTACGCCGCGCGCACCATGATCCGGCTCGGCGCGGGCGGGTCCATCGTCAACGTGTCCAGCCAGGCCTCGCTGGTGGCGCTCCCCAACCACGTGTCGTACGGCTCGTCCAAGGCCGCGCTCGACAACATCACCCGGGTCAGCGCCCTGGAGCTGGGCGGCCACGGCATCCGGGTCAACAGCGTGCACCCGACCGTCGTCATGACCGAGATGTCCGAGTTCTACTGGGGCCGCGAGGACGTCGGCCCGCCGTTCCTGGAGCAGATGCCGCTGGGCCGGTGGGCCACCCAGGCCGAGGTGGCCGCGCCGGTGGTCTTCCTCCTCGGGGAGGGTGCTGCGATGATCACCGGGGCGCACCTGCCCGTCGACGGCGGGTACACGTGCCGATGAACGAGAGCGACGGAGGGCGACGATGACCGACGGCGGAGCACCAGCTGGACCCGGCCTGGCCCCGGGTGGTCGGGACTACCGGCGCCGGCGCCGGACCGAGCTGCTCCGCTTCGCCCGCGGTGCGCGGGTGGACGCCGGCTTCGGCTACCTCGACGACGAGGGTGAGGTGGACCCCGACCGGCCGGTGGAGCTCTACGTCACCTGCCGGATGACCCACGTCTTCGCGCTCGGGCTCATGGCCGGCGACCCCCCCGCGGCCGGCGGCCCGGGACAGGAGGAGCTGGCCGAGCTCGCGGCGCACGGCGTGGCGGCGCTGCTGGACGGTCCGCTGCGTGACGCCGAGCACGGTGGCTGGTTCGCCGGGGTGCGCGACGGCGCGGTGGACACCCCCGCCAAGCAGGCCTACGCCCACGCCTTCGTCGTGCTGGCCGCCAGCACCGCCCGCACGGCGGGGGTGCCGCGCGCCGACGAGCTGCTGGACGCGGCGCTCGCCATCCAGGACGAGCGCTTCTGGGACGAGGAGCAGGGCATGGTCGTCGAGGAGTGGGACGCCGCCTGGTCCGAGCTCGACGCCTACCGCGGCATCAACTCCGCCATGCACACGGTCGAGGCCTACCTCGGTGCCTGGGCCGCGGGCGCCGGGCCGCAGTGGCGCGAGCGGGCGCTGCGCATCGCCGGCCGGGTCGTCGAGTGGGCGGGGGAGCGCTCGTGGCGCATCCCCGAGCACTTCGACACCGACTGGACGCCGCTGCCGGAGCACAACAAGGACCGACCGGCCGACCCGTTCCGGCCCTACGGCGCGACCGTCGGGCACGGCCTGGAGTGGGCGCGCCTCCTGGTGACCCTGGCCACCACCGGCGAGGCGACCGATGACGGCCTGCTGGAGGCCGGCGTCCGGCTCGCCGACCGCGCGGTCGTCGACGGCTGGGCCGCCGACGGGCAGGACGGGTTCGTCTACACCACCGACTGGGAGGGTCGGCCCGTCGTGCAGGAGCGCATGCACTGGGTGCTCACCGAGGCGATCGCCACCTCGACGGTGCTGCACTGGGCCACCGGCCAGGCGCGGCACGCGGTCGACCTGCAGCGCTGGTGGGACTACGCCGACCGCTACCTCGTGGATGCCGAGGGCCGGTCGTGGCGGCACGAGCTCGATGAGCACAACCGGCCCAGCGCGCGCACCTGGCCCGGGCGCCCGGACGCCTACCACGCCTACCAGGCGTCCCTGGTCGCGGACGTGCCCGGCGCGGCGTCGTTCGCCGCCGGGGTGGCGCCGTGGGCGGGGTGACCGAGGCGTCGCCCCACCCGCGGGACGTGACCGGGGAGCACTTCGAGGCCGTCCTGCTCGACAGCGACAGCACCCTGGTGGACTCCGAGGCCGCCGTCGCCCGCAGCTGGGAGGCCTGGGCGGACCGCTACGGGGTCCCGCCGGGGCGGCTGGGGGAGACCCACGGTATGCCGAGCCGGCAGACCATCGGGCGGCTCGACCGCGAGCTCGGCCTCGGTCTCGACCTGGAGGAGGCCGGTGCCGTCTTCGACGAGATCGAGCTCTCCGACCTGGAGGACGTGGTGGCGCTCCCGGGGGCAAGCGAGGCGCTCGCGGCGCTCGGCGACCGGGCCGCGGTCGTCACGTCGGCCGGCCGCCCGCTGGTCACCGCCCGGCTGCGGTCGGCCGGGCTCACCCCTCCCGCGGTGCTGGTCTGCGCCGACGAGGTGGAGCGGGGCAAGCCCGACCCCGACCCCTACCTGCAGGCGGCCACGAGGCTCGGCGTCGACCCCGCCCGCTGCCTCGTCGTGGAGGACTCGGCGGCCGGCGTGCGCTCCGGGCACGCTGCCGGGGCCGCGACCCTGGCCCTGCTCACCACGACCCCCGAGGCGGAGCTGGGGACGGCCGACCTCGTCGTGCCCGACCTCGCGGCCGTACGCTTCCGGGTCGAGGCCGACGGGGTGCGGGTGTCCCGGCGCTGACCGGGTTCGGGACCGGTGTCCCGGACGGTCGCCGCCGGTGGCCGTGGCGGGGCGACGCACGTGATCACGGGTCCAGGAGCGCGGCGCCGACCGCCTGTCCCACCGCCAGGGCCAGGAAGAGCCAGGCGGTCGCCCGCCCCCCGTCCTGCGGGCGCAGCTCGCGACCCCAGAGGATGAGGGTGCCGCTCAGGGCCATGTACGCCGCGCCGAACAGCGCCAGGGCGCCCACCGCCACCCCGAGCACGGTGGTGGACGCCACCGCGCCGGTCGCGGCGACGACGGCACCGGCAGTGAGGAGGACGGCGCGCAGCGGGCTGGTGAGGTCGACCAGCCGGCTGGTGAGGACCCCGAGCAGACCTCCGGCCCCGACGGTGACCCAGAGCCAGCCGATGCGGTCGGTCCCCAGCCCGGTGGCGCGGACGACGACGGACGGGCCGTAGGTCCATACGTAGGCGGACACGGCGCCCGTCAGGGCAGCCAGCACCCAGGGGAGCACCATGCGCTGATGCCCGACGACGACGGCTCCACCGACCGGGACAGCGACCTCACCGGTCTCGCCCGCGTCACCGACGTCACCGGCGTCACCGCGCCGCCGACCCGCCGGTCCGGACGGGCCGGCCAGCACGCGGACCGTGAGGCCGGCGCCGGCGCACACCGCGGCCACGAGGAGCCAGGGGGTGACCACCGCCGCGGTGAGCAGCACCACGGCACCCATGGCCAGCAGCCCCAGCGCCGTGCCGGAGTTGACCGCCGCCTGGCTCAGCCCCGCCTGGCGCGTCGGCACGGCGCGGTCCAGCAGCGGGACCAGGGCCGGTGACGCGAGACCGGCACCCGCCCCCGCGAGGAACGCGGCGGCGGTGAAGGCCGGCACGGAGTGCGCGAGCACCAGGCCGAGGGCCCCGACGCCCGCGGACAGACCGGCGGCGACGACGACGCCACGGGGCCGGGTGGCCGCCAACCGGCCGCCGACCAGCACGGCGAGGCAGTAGGACGCGAACTGGGCGGTCCCTGCGGCGCGCAGCGCCCCGTCCAGACCCGGCCGGGCCTGCACCATCTGCGGGTGCATCAGGCCGACGCCGAAGCGCGCCATCCCGTAGGTCGACGCGATGAGCGCCACGCCGGCCGCGACGAGGCCGACGGGGAAGGGAGCAGACTGGGCGCGGGCAACGTAATGAAACGATCGTTTCAGCATGAAGCGAACGTTACACTCTTCTCATGGCAGTGGAGCAGACCCGGTCCCGGATCCTCGACGCGGCGGAGTCGTTGTTCTTCAGCGACGGCATAGCGGTCACCGGGGTGGACCGGGTCGCGGAGGTCGCCGGTGTCTCGGTCGTCACCCTCTACAAGCACATGGGCAGCAAGGACGGCCTGCTCGCGGAGGTGCTGCGACGCCGGCTGGACCGGTGGCGCGCGACCTGGGAGCGCGAGGTCGGCGCGCAGACCGAGCCGAGGGACAAGGTGCTGGCCGTGTTCAGCGCGGTCACCGCATACCGGGACGACTCGACGCCCGCCCAGTGGTGCTCGTTCCTGTCGACCGCCTCCGAGCGACCGACCGACGCCGGCGGTGGGGCGGACCCTGCCGCCGAGCTGGTGGCGGCGGACACCGAGGGGCTGCGGACGAGGCTGCGCGAGCTGGCCGAGGTAGCGGACCCCGCACGGGTCGACGAGGTCGTCGACACCGTCCTGCTCGTCTACAACGGTGTCCTGGCCAGCCTGTTGCGCGGGCACCCGCAGGACCCCGCCGGCCGGGCCCGTGAGGTGGCGCGGGCCGCCCTGGGGTGGGGGCCCGTCCCGGGCTGAGGTGACTCACCCCACGGCGCGCCGGGGCCGGTCGTTTGTGACGATGGTCGGCATGGCACGCGACATCGACATCGCCCTCTTCGGCGCCACCGGCTTCGTGGGCCGGCTGGTCGCCGAGCACCTCGTGCAGACCGCACCCGAGGGGGTGGTGGTCGCCCTGGCGGGACGCTCGCTGGAACGGCTCGAGCAGGTCCGGACGGGGCTGGGGCCGGGAGCTGAGGGGTGGCCGCTGGTCGTGGCCGACTCCGGTGACCCCGCCACCCTGCGAGCCCTCGCCGGACGGTCCCGCGTCGTGGTGAGCACTGTCGGGCCCTACCAGCGGCACGGCATACCCGTGGTCGAGGCGTGCGCGGCCGCCGGCACCGACTACTGCGACCTCACCGGCGAGGTGCTCTTCGTCCGCGAGGTGGTCGACCGGTTCCACGAGCAGGCGCGGGAGACCGGGGCGCGGATCGTGGTGTCGTGCGGCTTCGACTCGGTGCCCTCCGACCTGGGGGTGCACCTGGTCCACCGCGCGGCGCAGGCGGACGGTGCCGGCGGGCTCACGGACACCACCCTGTGGGCGCGCGAGGGGAAGGGCGGGTTCAGCGGCGGCACCGTCGACTCGCTGCGGGTGCAGGTGCAGCGCACCCGCGAGGACCCGGCGCTGCGCCGCGTGGTCGGTGACCCCTTCGCGCTGAGCGGCGGCCACCGTGGCGCGCCGGGCCAGCGCGAGCACTGGCGCCCCTTCGTCGAGGAGCACAGCGGGCGGTGGGCCGCCCCCTTCTTCATGGCCCCCTACAACACCCGGGTCGTGCGTCGCTCCGACGCGCTGCGCGACGGTGCCTACGGTCCTCGCTTCCGCTACCGCGAGCTGGTCGCCACCGGGCGTGGGCTGCGCGGCCGGTGGCGCGCCCACGCCATGGTCGCCGCGATCGGCGGGCTCATGGGAGCGATGGCGACACCCGGGCTCGGCGGCATCGTCGACCGGCTCCTGCCCTCACCGGGAGAGGGCCCGAGCCGGGAGCAGCGCGAGGCCGGGTCGTTCCGCACCGAGACCATGACGACGACGGAGGACGGCTCGAGGTATGCCGCGACCGTCGCCGCCCAGGGGGACCCGGGCTATGCCGCCACGTCCGTGCAGCTGGGGCAGTCGGCCCTGGTGCTGCTCGCGACCCGCGGCGGTGAGGGCCGGGAGGGCGGCGTGCTGACCCCGGCGGTGGCGCTCGGTGACGAGCTGGTCGATGCCCTGCGCGCGCAGGGGTTCACCCTCGAGGTGGCGCGGACCGGCCCGGTGGTGCCAGCGGCGGCGGCCGCCCCGGCCGGGCCTTCGTGACCGGGTCGGGGTCGGGCACCGGTGGTCCGGGAAAGGGTGAGGACGAGCGCTGGTTGGTCGTCGACGGGCGGCGGTGGCGGCGCCAGGATCCGTCACTGCCGGCCGACGTAGCGGCTCGGCTGCTGTCGCACCTGGGCCGGGGCCGGTCGGGCGTGCGGGCGCTGCGGCGCCGTGGGGACGACCCGGCGCCGGCCCGACGGCGGGTCGACCTGGCCAAGCATGGGCTGGGGGAGCGTGGCGACCCCTGGTGGGAGCAGGACGAGCAGCAGCGACGAGAGCGCTGGGAGCTGGCGCTCCGGGAGCTGGACGCGCTGGACGACGCCGAACCGGATGCAGGCGAGGGCGGCGGGGCCTGAGGTCTCCGACGTATCGGTCAGTGCCGGCCGAGGAGCCAGCCGACGAAGCCCGGCCGCTCGCGCGGGACCGCCGAGGCGACGGTGCCCTGGGCCGCGGCAGCCATGGCGGTCTGCTCCGCCTCGCGGGCGGCGGTGGCAGCATACTCCGCCTGGGCCGCGGCGACGTAGCCCTCCGGCGTGACGAAGGGGAGCTCGGCGGCACCGATGTCGCCGCTGCGTAGGTCCACCTGCTCGCTGAGGTAGCGCAGGCCCACGACGAAGGTCGCCGCGAAGGGGACAGCGAGGAACGCTCCGATGATGCCGAAGAGCGTGCTGCCGCCGGCGACCGCCAGCAGGACGATGCCGGGGTGCATCTGCATGCTGCGGCCCTGCAGCATCGGCTGCAGCACGTTGCCCTCGATCTGCTGCACCAGGAGGACGAGGCCCAGGACGATGAGCGCGCTGGTGAGCCCTTGGGTGACGAGCGCGACGAGGACGGCGATGCCGCCGGCGACGACCGCGCCCACGATGGGGATGAAGCCGCCGAGGAAGGTGAGCACCGCCAGCGTGAGCGCGAGCGGCACCTGGAGGATGAGCAGCCCGGCGCCGATGAGGACGGCGTCGGCGGCGCTGACGATGGCCTGGGTGCGGATGAAGCCGCCGAGGGTGCCCCACATGCGGCTCAGCACCTCGGTGAGGTGCCGCCCGACCGTGCGCCCGGTGGTGCGACGTACCCAGGGGAGGAACTGCGGGCCGTCCTTGAGGAAGAAGAAGAGCAGCACGAGCATGAGGGCCAGGGTCACGAGGGCGGACCCCACCGCACCGAGACCGGAGGCGACCGCGCCGGCGGTCTCGCTGCTGCGCTCCTGGATCCAGGAGACCCCGGAGTTGAGGTACTCGTCGACCTGCGCGTCGTCCAGGTTGAGCGGGGGTCCGCTGATCCAGCTGCGGACCTGGCCGACGCCCTCTCTCGCCTGCTGGAAGATCTCCCGGGACTGGGTGGCGATGGACGGGACGAGACCGGCGACCACCCCGGCGAGCACGGCGAGGGACAGCAGCAGGGTGAGGACGGTCGCCAGGCTCGACGGGAGCCCGATCCGTCGCCCGAGCGCGACGACGGGAGCCAGGACCGTCGCGACGATGAGGGCGAGCAGGATCGGCAGGACACCGAACCAGACCTTCTCGAGGATCCACCAGAGCAGCCACAGGGCCACCGCCACGATGATGAGACGCAGCGACCACGCGGTGACGAACCTGAAGCCGTCCCCGATGACCCGGATGCGGTCGACGCCGACGTTGGTCGTCGGTGCCGGTGGCCCGTCGGGCCGCCGGTGGCTCCCGGGCACGGTGGGTGGCCGGTGACCCGGCTCGGCGGCCGGCTCCTCGGCCTGGACGTCGAGCGAGGCGGCGGCGCGCGCCTCGTGCGGAAGGTCGTGGGTGGGCATGTCCTGCAGCATAGGTTCGACACCGGTCCGCGGCAGCGTCAGGGGCCGGTCAGCCCGTGGTCCGCACCCGCATGTTGCTCTCGAAGTACGCACCCAGCTCCTGCGTGGCGGTGAGCGGGAAGACGGCCGAGACGTACTGGTCCGGCCGCACGACGACGACCACGCCCTCCCGGGACAGGCCCCGCTCGACGAAGATGTCGGTGTCCGTCCAGGCGCTGGGCGCCGCGGCGAAGACCTTCTCCCAGTCGGTGAGGCCCAGCGGCCCGCTCCGGGGGAGGAACACCTCCGGGACCTGACCGAGGTCGACGTCCTCGTAGGCCTGCTGGTAGACCACCTTGACGTCGAACACGGCGTCCGGGTCGGCCCCCTCCGGCGTGAACCGGGAGACCGGGGACTCCGACGACGCCACCCACGCGGCCCAGTCGGAGAGCGCCGAGGCCTCGCCGGCGGCGGGCGCGTCGGCGAACGCGTAGATGCGCCACCGCCCGTCCGCCCGCGCGTGGTGCCCCAGGTGCACGGCGTTGCCGTCGCACACCCGGACCACCTCGGCGGACTTGAGGCGCTTGCCGAGCGGGAACCCCTCGGCGAGGCTCTGGTGGCCGGTGTCCGCGACGAGGGTGGAGGGCGCGTACTGCGTCATGAAGCCGGAGGGGAACTCGGCGGTGCCGAGGTAGAAGGTGGCCAGCTCGGAGGGGTCGGAGATGTCCTGCGGCTTGCGCGCCATGAGGGAGGACCACTCGCGGTCGAAGTCGATGAGCTGCTGCGCGACCGGTTGCCGCTCGGCGGAGTAGGTCGCGAGCAGCGACTCGGGGCTGAGCCCGGTGAGCACGTGGCCGAGCTTCCACCCCAGGTTGAAGCCGTCCTGCATCGAGACGTTCATGCCCTGGCCGGCCTTGGCGCTGTGCGTGTGGCAGGCGTCCCCGGTGAGGAAGACGCGGGGCGCCCGGTCGACGCCCTCGGGCACGTCGTCGAACTTGTCGGTGACCCGGTGGCCGACCTCGTAGACGCTGTGCCAGGCGACCTGCTTCACGTCGATCGAGTAGGGGTGCAGGATCTCGTTGGCCCGACGGATGATGTCCTCGATGGGGGTGCGCCGGATCGCGTGGTCGGGGTCCTCCGGGGACTCACCGAGGTCGATGTACATCCGGCTGAGGTAGCCCCCCTCGCGTGGGATGTGCAGGATGTTGCCCGCCTCCGCGTTGATCGCGCACTTGGTGCGCCAGTCGGGGAAGTCGGTGTTGACGAGCACGTCCATCACGCCCCAGGCGTGGGCGGCCGACTTCCCGGTATGCCGCCGCCCGATCGCCTCGCGCACGCCGCTGCGCGCGCCGTCGCAGCCCACGACATACCTCGCCCGGACCGTGCGCTCCTCGCCCTCCCGGTCGCCGGCGACGTGGCGGAGCCGCACCTCGACGGGGTGCTCGCCCTCCTCGTGCACCGTCAGCCCGAGGAACTCGACGCCGTAGTCCGGGACGATCCGGCCGGGGCCGTTGCGCGCGGCCTCGGCGAAGTAGTCGAGCACGCGGGCCTGGTTGACGATGAGGTGCGGGAACTCGCTGATCTTGAACGCGTAGTCCTCGGTCCGGGCGGTGCGGACGATGTTCTCCGGGTGCTCGGGGTCGGGGCCCCAGAAGTTCATGTAGGCGATGTTGTAGGCCTCCGCGACGATGCGTTCGGCGAACCCGAAGGCCTGGAAGGTCTCGACGCTGCGCGGCTGGATGCCGTCCGCCTGCCCTAGCGGCAGCCGGCCCTCCCGCCGCTCGATGATCCGGGTGGACACCTGGGGGAACTGCGAGAGCTGCGCCGCGAGCAGCATGCCCGCCGGCCCGGACCCCACGAGCAGCACGTCGGTCACGTCCGGCAGGTCCGCAGGCCGGTCCACCCCGGTGCCCGCCGCCTCCTGCACGCGCGGGTCGCCCGAGACGTAGCCGTGGTGGTGGAACTGCATGGGTGGTGACTCCTTCGTCGACCGGGTGACGGATGGACGCCGTCGGGGTACGGGATGTCAGCATCGCACGGGAGGTCGAGGCACGGACCGGGCCCTCGGACGCGTCCGGCCCACGGTTCGGCGACGGCGCGACGTCGGGCTACGGTCTAGCCATGATGATGAGCGAGGGAGCTCCGATGTCGGCAGACCAGACCGCGTCCGGCGCTGGTGGCGGAGACCGGACGGGGGACCCGGACCCGCGCTTCGCCGCCCTGCCGGGCCGGCCCGGCAAGATCATCGCCGTCCACCTGAGCTACGGCTCACGGGCAGACCAGCGCGGTCGCCGTCCGGAGGCACCGTCCTACTTCCTCAAGCCGTCCAGCTCCGTGGCGCCCACGCAGGGCACCGTGGAGCGCCCGGCCGGGACCGAGCTGCTCGCCTTCGAGGGCGAGGTGGCTCTCGTCATCGGCCGGCCCGCGCGGCACGTCACCGAGGAGGAGGCGTGGTCGCACGTGGGCTGGGTGACCGCCGCCAACGACCTCGGCCTCTACGACCTCCGCGCCAACGACAAGGGGTCCAACACCCGCTCCAAGGGCCGCGACGGGTACACCCCGGTCGGACCGGGGCTCGTCGACGCGCGGCTCGTCGACCCCGCTGCACTCAGGGTGCGTACCTGGGTCAACGACGAGCTGGTGCAGGACGACACCACCGCGGGGTTGATCTTCTCGCTGCCGCAGATCGTCGCCGACCTCGCCCAGCACCTCACCCTGGAGACCGGGGACGTCATCCTCACGGGCACCCCTGCCGGCTCCTCGGTCCTCGCCCCCGGTGACGTCGTGGAGGTCGAGGTGGACGCCCCCACCGCCGAGGGCGCACCCACCAGCGGGCGGCTCGTCACCACGGTGGTCCAGGGGGAGGGCGGGTTCGACCCCGAGCTGGGCTCACTGCCCGCGGTCGACGACACCCAGCGCGCGGAGGCGTGGGGCTCCCGGGAGGCGGCCGGCCTGCCGGCGGAGGACACCTCCTCCATCGACGCCCCCGAGCACCAGGTCGCGACGCGCCCGGCCCTGGACCCGGACCTGCGCGAGCGGCTCCTGCAGGTGCCCGTCGCCGGGCTGTCGCAGCAGCTGCGGCAGCGCGGCCTCGACAACGTCACCATCGACGGCGTCCAGCCGCTGCACCCTGGCGCCAAGCTCGTCGGAGTGGCCCGCACCCTGCGCTTCGTGCCCAACCGCGAGGACCTCTTCCGCAGCCACGGCGGGGGCTACAACGCACAGAAGCGCGCCTTCGACGCCGTGGGCGAGGGCGAGGTCATCGTCATCGAGGCCCGCGGCGAGGCCGGCTCCGGGACCCTCGGGGACATCCTCGCCATCCGGGCCCACGCCAACGGTGCGGCCGGCATCGTCACCGACGGCGGGGTGCGCGACCACGACGCCGTCGCCGCGGTCGGCATCCCCGTCTACAGCGCCGGGGCCCACCCCGCGGTCCTCGGCCGCCGCCACGTCCCCTGGGACCACGACCTCACGATCGCCTGCGGCGGCACCACCGTGCAGCCCGGTGACATCCTCGTCGGTGACGCCGACGGCGTGGTCGTCATCCCGCCCGGCCTGGCCGAGGAGGTCGTCGACGCCGCGCTCGCCAAGGAGGCCGAGGACGCCTGGATCGCCGAACGGGTCGCGGAGGGCCATCCCGTCGACGGGCTCTTCCCGATGAACCCCGACTGGCGAGCCCGCTACGACACCTGGCTGCAGGAGCAGGGCTGAGCACCCGATGACGCAGACACCGACCACCCCAGGAGGAGCATGATGACCGACCCCACCGGCGCGGGGCACCGCCCCGCCGACCTGCCCGAGCGCATCCAGCACTACATCGACGGCGAGCTCGTCGACTCCGTGGACGGCGCGACCTTCGAGGTGCTCGACCCCGTCTCGAACGAGACGTACCTCAGCGCGGCGGCCGGCACGCAGGCGGACGTCGACCGTGCGGTCGCCGCCGCCCGACGGGCGTTCACCGAGGGACCGTGGCCGGGGATGCTGCCGCGCGAGCGCAGCCGCATCCTGCACCGGGTCGCGGACATCGTCGAGTCCCGGGACACCCGGCTCGCGGAGCTGGAGTCCTTCGACTCCGGGCTGCCGATCACCCAGGCGCTCGGCCAGGCCCGCCGGGCCGCGGAGAACTTCCGGTTCTTCGCCGACCTGGTGGTGGCCCAGGCCGACGACACCTACAAGGTGCCCGGGCGCCAGGTGAACTACGTCAACCGCAAGCCCATCGGGGTGGCCGGCCTCATCACCCCCTGGAACACGCCGTTCATGCTGGAGTCCTGGAAGCTGGGCCCGGCGCTGGCGACGGGCAACACGGTGGTGCTGAAGCCGGCCGAGTTCACCCCGCTGTCGGCCTCGCTGTGGGCAGGGATCTTCGAGGAGGCGGGGGTGCCGCCGGGGGTCTTCAACCTGGTCAACGGTCTCGGGGAGGAGGCCGGGGACGCCCTGGTCAAGCACCCGGACGTGCCGCTCATCTCCTTCACCGGCGAGAGCCGCACCGGGCAGCTCATCTTCGCCAACGCGGCTCCCCACCTGAAGGGTCTGTCGATGGAGCTGGGCGGCAAGTCGCCGGCCGTCGTCTTCGCCGACGCCGACCTCGACGCCGCGATCGACGCGACCATCTTCGGCGTCTTCTCCCTCAACGGGGAGCGGTGCACCGCCGGCAGCCGGATCCTCGTGCAGCGCGAGGTCTACGGCGAGTTCGTCGAGCGGTATGCCGCTCAGGCCCGGCGCGTCGTCGTGGGGCACCCCCACGACGAGCGCACCGAGGTCGGCGCGCTGGTCCACCCCGAGCACTTCGACAAGGTGATGAGCTACATCGAGATCGGCCGCGGCGAGGGCCGGTTGGTCGCCGGCGGCGGCCGGCCCGAGGGCTTCGAGAGCGGCAACTTCGTCGCCCCGACGGTCTTCGTCGACGTCCCCCGTGACGCCCGGATCTTCCAGGAGGAGATCTTCGGGCCGGTGGTGGCGATCACCCCCTTCGACACCGAGGAGGAGGCGCTCGAGCTGGCCAACGGGGTGAGGTACGGCCTGGCCGCCTACATCTGGACCAACGACCTGCGCCGCGCGCACACCTTCGCCCAGAGCGTGGAGGCGGGCATGGTGTGGCTCAACTCCAACAACGTCCGCGACCTGCGCACCCCCTTCGGCGGCGTCAAGGCCTCCGGCCTGGGGCACGAGGGCGGCTACCGGTCCATCGACTTCTACACCGACCAGCAGGCCGTGCACATCACCCTCGGTGGGGCCCACCACCCGACCTTCGGCAAGCACGACCCGGCCGACCGCTGACCGCCCACCCCGAGCAGCCCCGACCACCCCGACCTCGCAAGGACGCGACATGAGCGACAGGCACATCGACAAGACCCTCACCTCCTCGGGCTACTACGTCTCCCAGGAGGCACCCATCCACACCGACGACCCGGTGCCGACCCCGTCGGTGCCGGCTCCGGACATCCTGCGCTGCGCCTATATGGAGATCGTCGTCACCGACCTGGCTGCGTCCCGCGACTTCTACGTGGACGTGCTCGGCCTGACCGTCACCGAGGAGGACGACTCCACCGTCTACCTCCGCTCGATCGAGGAGTTCATCCACCACAACCTCGTCCTGCGCCAGGGGCCGGTGGCCGCCGTGGCGGCGTTCTCCTACCGGGTGCGCAGCCCCGAGGACCTGGACAAGGCGGTGGCGTTCTACACCGAGCTGGGGTGCCGCGTCGAGCGGCGGGCCGAGGGCTTCACGAAGGGGGTCGGCGACTCGGTCCGCGTCACCGACCCGCTGGGTTTCCCCTACGAGTTCTTCCACGACGTCGAGCACGTGGAGCGCCTGGCCTGGCGCTACGACCTCTACACCCCCGGTGCGCTGGTGCGCCTGGACCACTTCAACCAGGTGACGCCCGACGTGCCCCGCGCCACCAAGTTCATGCAGGACCTGGGTTTCCGCGTCACCGAGGACATCCAGGACGACGCGGGGACGGTGTATGCCGCGTGGATGCGGCGCAAGCCGACCGTCCACGACACCGCCATGACCGGCGGCGACGGTCCGCGGATGCACCACGTCGCCTTCTCCACGCACGAGAAGCACAACATCCTGGCGATCTGCGACAAGCTCGGGGCGCTGCGCCGCTCGGACGCCATCGAGCGCGGACCGGGCCGGCACGGGGTGTCCAACGCCTTCTACCTCTACCTGCGCGACCCCGACGGGCACCGGGTCGAGATCTACACCCAGGACTACTACACCGGCGACCCGGACAACCCCGTCATCACCTGGGACGTCCACGACAACCAGCGCCGGGACTGGTGGGGCAACCCGGTGGTGCCCTCGTGGTACACCGAGGCCTCCCTCGTGCTCGACCTCGACGGCAACCCGCAACCGGTGGTCGAGCGCACCGACGACTCCGAGATGGGCGTCACCATCGGTGCCGACGGGTTCTCCTACACCCGCCGGGACGAGGACGAGGAGATGCCCGAGTGGAAGAAGGGCGAGTACAAGCTGGGGCACCAGCTGTGACGAGGGAGGACCACGGATGCTGACACCCGAGCAGATCGCCACGATCGCCGAGGAGCTGGCCGAGGCGGACCGGACGCACTCGGTGATCCCACGGATCACCGCGCGCTACCCCGAGGCGACCATCGAGGACTCCTACGCCATCCAGGGCGTGTGGCGCGACCAGAACCTCGCCGCCGGCCGCCGCCTGGTGGGCCGCAAGATCGGGCTGACCTCCAAGGCGATGCAGCAGGCCACGGGGATCAGCGAGCCGGACTACGGCGTCATGTTCGACGACACCGTCCACGCCTCCGGCGCCGAGATCCCGGTGGACGACTTCTCCAACGTCCGCATCGAGGTCGAGCTCGCGTTCGTCCTCGCGCGGCCGCTGTCCGGGCCGGACTGCACCCTCGAGCAGGCGCTCGACGCCATCGACTACGCCGTCCCGGCGCTGGAGGTCCTCAACTCGCACATCGAGCTCGAGGGTCGCACCATCGTCGACACCATCAGCGACAACGCCGCCTACGGCGCGATGGTGCTCGGCGAGGAGCGCCGGCGCCCGGACGAGATCGACCTGCGCTGGGTCCCCGGGGTGCTGTCCCGCAACGGGGAGGTCGAGGAGACCGGCGTGGCCGCGGGTGTCCTCGGGCACCCCGCCACCGGGGTGGCCTGGCTGGCCAACAAGTTCCACCAGCACGGCGCCCGGCTGGAGGCCGGCGAGATCATCCTGGCCGGGTCGTTCACCCGGCCGATGTGGGTCTCCCGGGGGGACGACGTGCACTGCGACTACCGCGAGATGGGGACCGTCACGTGCCGCTTCGTCTGACGCCGACCTTCCGCGACGTGCTGGCCTCCCTGGACCGGCCGATGGTCGGGATGTGGGTCAGCTCGGGCTCGCCGCTGGTCGCCGAGATCGCCGCCGGCTCCGGCCTGGACTGGCTGCTCATCGACATGGAGCACGCCCCCAACGGCCTGGAGTCGGTGCTCGCGCAGCTGCAGGCGGTGGCGGCATACCCCGTCGTGCCGGTCGTCCGCGTCCCCTCCGCCGACCCGGTGCTCATCAAGCAGGTCCTCGACCTCGGCGCGCAGACCATCCTCGTGCCCATGGTCGACAGCGCGCAGGAGGCCGCCGACGCCGTCGCGGCGGTCCGCTACCCGCCGCGCGGCAGGCGGGGCGTGGGCTCGGCCCTCGGCCGCTCGGCGCGGTGGAACCGCGTCGAGGGCTACCTCCAGCAGGCCGAGGAGCACGTCTCGCTGCTCGTGCAGATCGAGTCCGAGGCCGCCGTCGAGGCGGCGGCCGAGATCGGGGCGGTCGACGGCGTCGACGGGGTCTTCGTCGGGCCCAGCGACCTGGCGGCGTCCATGGGCGTGCTGGGGCAGCAGACGCACCCGGACGTGCGGGCCGCCGTGCTCCGGACCTTCGACGCGGTCCGGGCAGCGGGCACCCCCGTGGGCGTCAACGCCTTCGACCCGGCCGTGGCGGACGCCTACCTCGAGCAGGGCGCCTCCTTCGTCCTCGTCGGCGCCGACGTGGCGCTCCTCGCCCGCGGGTCGGAGGCGCTGGCCACGCGCTTCATCGGCTCCGCCGGGGAGGACACCGACCGGTCCTGACGTCCCGCCTGCCGCCAGCACCTATAGTCGAGGGGTCCGGCGCCGCTGCGCGCCGGTGCTCGAAAAAGGAGCACGGAGTCGCGCCCGGCGCGAGAGACACATACGGCCTCGATCCCGTCATGTCTCCAGCAGAGGAAGCTCGTATGCCCACCGTCTCCGCCCACGTCGCCCACACCCTGGCCCGCCACGTCGACCACGTCTTCGGGGTCATGGGCAACGGCAACGCGCACGTCCTCGACGCCCTCGAGCGCTCGAGCGACGTGCAGTTCACCGCGGTCCGCCACGAGGCCGGGGGAGTCGTGGCGGCGGACGCCCACCACCGGGCCTGCGGGCGGATCGCCGCGGCGACCTCGACCTACGGCGCCGGCTTCACCAACACGCTCACGGCGCTGGCCGAGGCGGTGCAGGCCAAGGTGCCGCTCGTCCTCGTCGTCGGCGACGGCCCGACCTCCGGCCCGCGCCCCTGGGACGTCGACCAGATCGCGCTGGCCTCCGCGGTCGGCGCCCGCACCTACACGGTCGGGCGGACCGACGCCGCGGCGACCACGGTCATCGCCATCGAGCACGCCCTCACCTACCGGGTGCCCACCGTGCTGGCGGTGCCCTACGACGTCGCCCGCCTCGAGGCCGGGCCGGTGCCCGAGGTGCCCGCCCCGCTGACCCCGGCGCCCCGGGAGCCCGTCGGCGACTTCGCCGCCGGCTCCATCACGGAGATCGCCACCGCCCTGGCCGGGGCGCAGCGGCCGTTGCTGCTCGCCGGGCGCGGGGCGTGGCTGGCCGGCGCGGGGGAGGCGTTGGGGGACCTCGCCGACGCCACCGGCGCGGTGACCGCCACCACCTCGCTGGGGCGCAACATCTTCCCCCGGGCGGAGTACGACCTGGGGGTGGCCGGTGGCTGGGGTGCCGAGGGTGCGATGGACCTCGTCCGCGAGGCCGACGTCGCGGTCGTCTTCGGCGCCTCGCTCAACCAGTTCACGATGCGCTTCGGGGCGCTGCTGGCGCCCGGCACCCGCATCTTCCAGGTCGACGTCGCGCCGGCCGCCACGCACCCTCACGTCGGGGGCTACGTCCAGGGCGACGCGGCCCTCGTGGCGCGGGCGGTCACCGAGCAGCTCTCCGAGCTCGGCCACGTGCCCGGCGCCTGGCGCGAGTCCGTCCCCGTCGCCGAGCTGCGCGCCTACCACCCCGGGGAGGACCTCGCGCCCGACGGCCGGCTGGACCCGCGGTCGGTGGCGGTCCGGATCGGCGAGCTGCTGCCGCAGGACCGGGTCGTCGTCTCCGACGGCGGGCACTTCATCGGGTGGGCGAACATGTACTGGCCGGTGGCGGCGCCCGACCGGATGATCATGGTGGGCACGGCCTTCCAGTCGATCGGGCTGGGCTGGCCCTCGGTGCTCGGCGCCTCCCTGGCCCGCCCGGAGGCGACGGTCGTGCTCACCACTGGGGACGGGGGTGGGCTCATGGCCCTCGCCGACCTGGAGTCGGCGGTGCGCGTCGCCGGCGGGTCCGGGATGGCGGTGGTGTGGAACGACGGGGCCTACGGCGCCGAGGTCAACCTCTACGGGCTGCAGGGGCTGGCGCTCGCGCCGATGCTCATCCCGGAGGTCGACTTCGCCGCGCTGGCCTCCGGTGTGGGCGCCCGGGGCGTCGTCGTGCGGAGCCTGGACGACCTCGACCAGCTCGCCGACTGGGCGGCGCAGCCGGCCGACGAGCGCCCGTTCCTGGTCCTCGACTGCCGGGTGTCCCGCGACGTCGTCGCGCCCTACCAGGAGGAGATCATCCGGGTGAACAGCTGAGGCGGCCGGGCTCGCGGGAGCCGGCCCCGGGGCATGCCCCGGGCAGCACGAAGGGCCCGGCACCGTGAGGTGCCGGGCCCTTGCTCGTGCCGTCAGCCGGCCAGGCGCTGCATCTGGTCGATCTGCACGCTCTGGGTGACCATCATGTCGGTCGCCAGCTGCTGCACGGTGACGTCCGAGCCGAAGATGATCTCCTCGACGGCCATGTCGATGGCGCCCTCGTGGTGGGGGACCATGAGCTCGACGAAGAGGGCGTCGAAGGCGGCGCCCTCCGCCTCGGCGAGCTGCTGCATCTGCTCGGGCGAGGCCATACCCATCTGCTCACGCATGGCGGGGTCGGCGAGCATGCGCTCGTAGGCCGCCACCTCGTCGGTGACCGGGTGTCCGTTGGCGCCCTGCCAGCCCTGCATGACGTCGATCTCCAGCTGCTGCTCCAGGAGCATCCGGTCGGCCAGCGCCGCGAGCTGCGGGTCGGCCATCCGGTCCTCGGCGAGCTGCGCCATGAGGATCGCCTGGTAGTGGTGCGGCACCATCATCGACATGAACATCGCGTCGTGGTCGGAGTGGTCGGCCATGTCCTGGCGGCTCTGCGCGACCATGCGCTCGGCCTGCGGCGCCGGGACGACCTGAGCGCTCGCGCCCGGGGCGGCGGGGACGACCGCGGAGGTGACGTCCTTGCCGTCGAGACCGGGGGCGTTCCC
Source organism: Serinicoccus sediminis (assembly GCF_004153545.1). Lineage (GTDB taxonomy): Bacteria > Actinomycetota > Actinomycetes > Actinomycetales > Dermatophilaceae > Ornithinicoccus > Ornithinicoccus sediminis_A. The sequence continues at coordinate 161,486 of NZ_SDVA01000008.1, forward strand.
CGGGCGGGAGCCGGAGCGTCCCGGGGTCGACTCGTACTGCGTCTGGGCGTTGAGGAAGTCCATCTTCACCCGGTTGTCACCCTTGGTGCCGCGCACCTTGAGCACGTCCAGCCCCTGCGTGATGTCGCTGGAGTAGATGTGCCCGTTGTAGTAGTACGCCGACCAGGAGCCACCGAGGACGAGGTTGTCGTCGTCGATCGGACCGCGGTCGAAGTAGGCGATCTCCTCGGGGTTGTCGGAGTCGGTGAAGTCGAACACCGAGACGCCGCCCTGGTACCACGCCTGCACCATGACGTCACCCTTGACGACCGGGATGATCGAGCCGTTGTGCGCGACGCAGTTCTCCGTGTCCTCCTGGTAGCGGGGGATCTTGTAGTAGCTGCGGAAGTCCAGCGACGCGGTGTCGCCGTAGGCGATGTCGAAGATCGCGTTGGCGCCGCGGTTGGGCCCCACCGCCTCGTTGCAGGTGGCCGCGCCACCGCCGCCGAGCTCGTCGGTGAAGATCACCTTCGAGCCGTCGTCGTTGAAGGTGGCCGAGTGCCAGAACGCGAAGTTGGAGTCCTGCACCCGCTCGACCACCTCGGGGTTCACCGGGTCCGAGATGTCCATGAGGATGCCGTCGCCCATGCAGGCGCCGGCGGCCAGGTCCCGCTCGGGGTAGGCCGTGATGTCGTGGCAGCCGCTCGTGCGGGGGTTGCCGCCGTCCGGGAAGAGCACCGGCTCGGAGACCACCGCGGCCGAGGCCGGGTCGTCCGTCGGCACCTCGACGACCGAGATCCCGTCGTGCGGGGGCTGGCAGTTGGGGAAGCGGGAGTTGGGGCCGTAGGAGGAGACGTAGAGGTAGTTGGTGCCCTCGTCCTCGCCCGGGATGAGGGTGTGCGTGTGCGAGCCGCAGTCGGTGCGCACGGCCTTGACGTAGTCGGGGCTCTCCAGGTCGGAGATGTCGAAGATGCGCATCCCCTCCCAGGAGTCCGGGCTGAGGATGCTGCCGGATGTGCTGGAGCAGCTGTCGTCGGACCGGGGGGAGTCGACCGACATGAAGAGCAGTGAGCCGTCCTCGGAGACGGACACGTCGCCCTGGCCGCCGGGGCACAGCACCTGGGTGACGAGCTCGGGGTCCTTGGGCTTGGAGATGTCCCAGATGCGGAAGCCGTCGTAGTTGCCCTGGAAGGCGTAGTCGCCCCAGAAGGCGATGTCGGAGTTGAAGCCCTCCAGCGGCGCCTGCTTCGGGGTGTTGCTCAGCAGCGTCATGTTGTCGCTGGTCTCGATGTCGTCGGGGTCGGCTTGGACCGCTCCCGGTAGGTACGCGACGCTGAGGGTCGTCGCGAAGACCGCCGTCGCCGCCGTGCGCAGCAGACGTCTGGTCCGGTTCGTGGTGTCGCCCATGACAGCCAACCTCCAGTGGTTTCGGGGATCCTTCGACCCTAGGGGGGTGACGTCGGGGAAGCCGAGGGTGAACCACCAAACTTGGGACAACCTTTACGGACCTGGTGGAAGCGCTGACAGCGTGGGCGGCCAGACGCGCATCCCTCCTCGGTCAGGCGTGGCTCGCCTCGGCGAGCAGCTCGAGCACGTGCCGGTAGGGGTGACCGGTGGCCCGGGTCATCCCGATCTCGCAGGTGCGGTTGGACGAGACGAAGCCCGGCTCGCACGGACCCGACTTCCCGACGACCTCCGCGACCTCGGCGGCCTCCGCCGCGGTGGCCGAGGCGGTGAGCTCGGGGTGCAGCAGGCCCCGGTCGCCCGCGAAGGCGCAGCAGCCCCAGGACACCGGCACCACCACGTCGGTCGAGACCGCCTGGGCCAGCGCCACCAGGGCCTCGGTGCTGCCGGCCCGCTCGGACGAGCAGGTGGGGTGCACGACGACGGTCTGGTCGGTGCGACGCACGGCGAGCCGGGGGAGCACGGTGTCCCGGACGAACTCGACGGCGTCCACCACCCGCAGCTCCGGTGCGCGCTCGGCGAGCATCACGACGAGGCCCTCGACGCAGGAGGACGCCTCGACCACCACCGGCAGCCGGCCACCCTCGGTGGCCTCCCGCAGGGCCGGGACGACCCGGTCGACCATGACGTCATACCCGTCGTCCAGCCCCTTGGACTTCCACGGGGTGCCGCAGCACAGGTCGCGGATGCCGGCCGGCGTGCGCAGCGGGACGTCGGCGCGCACGCACAGGTCGACGAGCGCGCCGGTCGCCCCGGAGCCCAGGTCGCCGCGGTGGCCGCCCGGCTCGGTCCCGAACATCTCGCCGATGCAGGTGCTGAAGAGCACGGCGGCGGGGGAGGCGGGGTCGAGCTCACGGCGACGCCGGCCGCCGCGCGGAAGGCGCGGGTCGTAGAGCGGCACGGCGTCGGCGCCGGCCACCGCGCGCACCACCCGCGTGGCAGCCACCGGGACGCCGGAGGGCACCAACCTCGCCGCGCTGAGCGCCAGCCCTCCCAGCGGCGCGACCGTGCCCCAGGCCCGCGCCGCCCCTGCCCAGGCTGCCTGCGCCGTGCGGGTGGCGGACTCCCGGCGCAACCGCCGGGTGAGGGCGCCGGTGTCGATGCGGACCGGGCACGCGCTCTGGCACATGCCGTCGACGGCGCAGGTCTGGTTGCCGTCGTAGTCGTAGTCGCGCTCGAGGGAGTCGGCGAGCGCGTGGTCGCCAGCGGCGCGCGCGGTCTGGATGTCGCGGCGCACCACGATCCGCTGGCGCGGGGTGAGCGTGAGGTCCTTGGACGGGCAGACCGGCTCGCAGTATCCGCACTCGACGCACCGGTCGACCTCCTCCTCGACCGGCGGCGCGGTCTTGAGGTCCTGCAGGTATGACGTGGGCTCGTCGGAGAGGACGGCCGCCGGGTTGAGCAGGCCCCGGGGGTCGACGAGCCGCTTGAGCCGCCACATGACGTCGTAGAGCTCGTCGCCGTACTGCCGCCGGACGAAGGGCGCCATGATGCGGCCGGTCCCGTGCTCGGCCTTGAGCGAGCCGCCCTGGCCCAGCACCAGGTCGACCATGTCCTCGGTGAAGGCCGCGTAGCGGCGCATCGCGTCGGGGTCGTCGAAGCGCTCGTTGAGCAGGAAGTGGACGTTGCCGTCGCGGGCGTGCCCGAAGATGACCGACTGCTCGTAGCGGTGCGCGTCGAAGAGCTCGGTCAGCGCGACGCAGGTCTCCCCGAGCACGTCGACGCCCACCACCACGTCCTCGAGCAGGGCGTTGGTGCCGGCGGGGCGGGCCTCGGCGACGGCGGAGAACAGCCCCTTGCGGACCCTCCACAGCGCGGCGCGCTCCCGGGCGTCCCGGGTGAGCCGGGCAGGCTCGGTCAGGGTCAGCCCGTCGAGGGTGGCGGCCGCGGACCCCAGCGTGCCGTCCAGCTCGGCGGGGGTGTCGCCCTGCCACTCGACGAGCAGCGCGGCGTGCTCGTCGACGGTGAGGGAGGCGATCTGGGGCGGGCAGGTCGGGTCCTGCTGGGCCACCCGCAGCGACGCGGCGTCGAGCAGCTCGGCGGTGGCGACGTCGGTCTGGGCCAGCGCGGGCACCGCGCCGGTGGCCTCCGCGATGGTGTCGAGGACGAGGAGACCCGTGGCCACCTCGGGGTGGACGGGCACGGTCGCCAGCACGGCCGAGGCGACGAAGCCGAGCGTGCCCTCGCTGCCCACCATGAGGTGCACGAGCATGTCGAGCGGCCGCTCGTAGTCGAGCAGCGCGTTGATGCCGTAGCCCATGGTGTTCTTCATCGAGAACAGCCGGCGGATGGTCGCCACCGACTCCGGGTCGGCCAGCACACGGCGCCGCAGCGCGAGGAGCCCGGCGACCAGCTCGGGCTCGCGGGCCGCCAGCTCGGCCTCGGCGTCGGGGGCGGCCGAGTCGATCACCGTGCCCGAGGGGAGCACGAAGGTCAGCGACTCGAGGGTGGCGTAGGTGTTGAGCTCGGTGCCGCAGTGCATGCCGCTGGAGTTGTTGGCGATGACGCCGCCGAGCGTGCAGGCGCCCTCACTCGCCGGGTCCGGCCCGAGCTTGCGGTCGTAGGGCGCGAGCCGTGCGTTCACCGCGCGGACCGTCACCCCGGGCTGGACCCGGACACGGGCCCCGCCGTCGAGCACCTCGACATCGGTGAAGTGCCGGCGGGTGTCGACCAGCACCGCGTCGGTGACGGACTGCCCGGACAGGCTGGTGCCGCCGGAACGGAAGGTGATGGGCGCGCCCACGCGGTCGCAGGCGGCCATCACCACGGCCACCTGCGCGGTGGAGGTGGGACGGACCAGCAGCTCGGGCGTCAGCAGGTAGTGCGACGCGTCGTGCGCCAGCGCGTGCAGGTCCAGCGGCCGCCGGCTGACCGCGCCGTCTCCCAGCTGCTCGCCGAGCGCGCTCTCGAGCCGGCTCCAGGGGATCTCCAGGGTCGTCCGCGGCACGCCGGCCAGCCTAGACCGGCACCTCCCCGACGCCTCACACGGTGCGCAGGAAGTCCAGGTGCGCCTCGTAGGCGTCGAGGCAGTCGTGGATGACCTGCGAACGGGTGAACCCCATGACGTCGTAGTCCTGGCCGCCGTCCGCCAGGTGCACCTCGAGCCGGGCGTACCGGTCGCGGTTGCCGATCATCCGCCCGCCGTAGGTCGGGACGGGGTGCTGGGAGATCTTGACCCGGTAGACGAAGGGGTGCTCGTCCTCCCCGGTCCGCAGCTCGACGAACCGCCCGCCCTCGTTGTCCTGGTCGTCGGGCGGTGCGGTGCCGCTGCTCGTCTCGGCCTCCACCCCGCGGCTGAGCAGCTCCTCGGCGACCTCGGTGAGCGCCGGGTCCACGACGCTGTCCAGGTATGCCTCGGCGTCCTCGGTGTCGACGAAGTTGGTCGCGCGGGCCACCCGCGCCTTCCACGTCTCCCGGTCCGCCTTGCCGTCACCCACGGCATACAGCACGGCGTGGGTCCCGTTGCCGGCGTCGACGCGGCGCAGCTCGGTGCGCAGGGCTGTGAAGAGTCCCCACATCACCAGGACGAGCACGACGGCGAAGGGCAGGCCCATGATGACGGTGGCGTACTGCAGCGCGTAGATGCCGCCGACGGCCAGCACCGCGATGGTCAGCAGGCCGGTGGCCGCCGCCCAGACGATCCGCAGCCAGGGCGCGCAGTCCTCCTGCACCTCGCGCAGCTGCGAGCACAGGTTGCCCATGACCAGGGCCCCGGAGTCGGCGGAGGTGACGTAGAACAGCAGGCCCACCGCGGTGGCCAGGAGCACGAGCAGCCCCGCGGCCGGGTAGTCCTGCAGCAGCATGAAGAAACCCCGGCCGTCGTACTCCTGCGCCGCGGCCGCGAAGTCGGCGTCGCCGTCCCGCACCCGAGCCAGCGCAGCGTTGCCGAAGATGGAGACCCACATGACGATGTAGGCGAACGGGATGACCATGGTGCCGGCGACGAACTGCCGGATCGTGCGGCCGCGGGAGATGCGGGCCAGGAACATGCCCACGAACGAGGCCCAGGCCACCCACCAGGCCCAGAAGAACAGGGTCCAGAGGTTCATCCACTCGTTGGCCCCGTCGTAGGCCATGGTGTCCATCGTCATGGAGGGGAAGCGGGCGACGAAGTCGCCGACGTTCATCACCACGCCCTCGATGAGCAGCTGGGTGCGGCCGGTGACGAGGACCCACGCCGCGAGGCCGAGGGCGAGCAGCACGTTGAGCTGGGAGAGGAAGCGGATGCCCTTGTCGACACCGGTCGTGGCCGAGATCGCGGCCATGGTGATGGCGAGGACGATGAGGCCGATCTGGGCGGCCAGACCCTGTTGTACGCCGAACAGCTCGCCGAGGCCGAAGTTGAGGAAGACGACACCGATCCCGAGGCTGGTGGCCACCCCGAAGATGGTGCCGAGCACGGCTGCGGTGTCGACGGCGTGGCCGAGCGGGCCGTCGATGCGCCGGCCGAAGACCGGTGCGAGGGCCGACCGGACGGCGAGCGGCAGGTTGAGCCGGTAGGCGAAGAAGGCCAGCGCCATCCCCATGAGCGCATACATGCCCCACCCGGTGATGCCGTAGTGGAACAGCGTCCAGACCGTGGCCTCCCGCGCCGCCTGGACCGTCTCGCCCTCGATCAGCGGGGGATTGATGTACTGCGTCACCGGCTCCACGACGGAGAAGAACATGACGTCGGTGCCGATGCCGGCAGCAAAGAGCATGGACGCCCAGGCGAAGGTGGAGAACTCCGGGCGGGAGTGCGCCGGGCCGAGGCGCAGCGTGCCGTAGCGGGAGAACCCGAGGAAGAGCACGAAGACGAGGATCGCCGTGCCGAGCGCGATGTAGAACCAGCCGAACGTGCCGCCGACCCACTCCGTCCAGGAGAAGATGGTCTCGTAGGCGCGGTCGGGCATGAGGATGGCCCACGTCGCGAAGACGACGACGCCCACGAGGGAGGCGACGAAGACGGGGAGGCGGACCGGGGGTGACCCGGACGGCTTCTCGGCGGGGGAGGGGGCGGGGGCGGCCTGCTCGGTCTTGGCGGTCATCACGGGTTCCTCTCGCTGGTGGACCCGGCTTCCCGTCGGAGCCGTTCGGCCGATGGCGGGTCCTGCATCGCGTCCCACGCGTCGTTGCGCGGGTCGCCCGGCGGGTACAGGGGCTGCCCGGTGCCGTGGCGGTACCACGGGGCCTGCGAGGCGGGCAGCGGGGTGTTGCCGGCGATGAGGTCGGCGGCCTTCTCGGCCACCATCATCACGGGGGCGTAGATGTTGCCGTTGGTCACGTAGGGGAAGACCGAGGCGTCCACGACCGACAGGCCCTGGGTGCCGTGCACCCGCATCGACGTGGGGTCGACGACGGCCTGCGGGTCCTCCGCGCTGCCCATCCGCGCCGTGCACGAGGGGTGCAGGGCGGTCTCGGCGTCGCCGCGGACCCACTCAAGGATCTCCTCGTCGGTCTCGACGTCCGGCCCCGGGGAGATCTCGCCGCCGCTGAACGGCGCGAACGCCGGCTGGGCGAGGATGTCGCGGGCTGCCCGGACGACCTCGACCCACTCCCGCCGGTCGGTGTCGGTCGACAGGTAGTTGAACAGGATCGACGGGCGCTGCGCCGGGTCGGCCGAGCGGATGTGCACGTGGCCGCGGGTGTCGGCATACATCGGCCCGATGTGCACCTGGTAGCCGTGGATGCCGTGCTCGGTCCTGGCCGGCTTGCTGCCGTCGTAGCGGATCGCGATCGGCAGGAAGTGGAACATGAGGTTGGGCCACTCCACCTGGTCGTTGGAGCGGATGAAGCCGCCGGCCTCGAAGTGGTTGCTGGCGCCGACGCCGCGGCGGCCGAAGAGCCACTCGGCGCCGATCCGCGGCTTGTGGTGGTGCGCCATCCACGGCGCGATGGAGACCGGCTGGGTGGAGGAGTGCTGCAGGTAGACCTCGAGGTGGTCCTGCAGGTTGGCCCCGACCCCGGGCAGCTCGACCCGGGTCGGCACGCCGGCCGCGCTCAGCACCTCGGGGTCGCCGATGCCGGCGAGCTGGAGCAGCTGCGGCGAGGCGAAGGCGCCGCCGCACAGGATGACCTCGCCGGCCTCGACGACGCGGTGCAGGCGCCCGGCCCGGGTGTAGTCGACGCCGGTGCACCGGGTGCCCTGCATCCGCAGGCCGGTGACCGTGGCGAAGGTCTCGATGTGCAGGTTGCGGCGGTGCTCGACGGGGTGCAGGTATGCCCGTGCCGCCGACAGCCGGCGGCCGCGGTGGACGTTGCGGTCGAACTTGGCGAAGCCCTCCTGCCGGTAGCCGTTGACGTCGTCGGTGAGCGGGTAGCCGGCCTGCTGGGTGGCCTCGAAGAAGGCGCCGAAGAGCGGCGAGCTGGCGGGGCCCCGCTCGGTGACGAGGGGGCCGGAGCCGCCGCGCCACGCGTCCGCCCCGGTGCTGCCGTCCTCGAGCAGCACCGTCTCCATCCGCTTGAAGTAGGGCAGGCAGTGGGCGTAGTCCCAGTCCTGCAGGCCCGGCTCGGCGGCCCAGCGCTCGAAGTCCATGGGGTTGCCGCGCTGGAAGATCATGCCGTTGATGGAGGAGGAGCCCCCGAGCACCTTGCCGCGGGCGTGGTAGATCCGGCGCCCGCCCATGGCGGGCTCGGGGTCGGACTCGTACTTCCAGTCGTAGAAGCGGCTGCCGATGGGGAAGGGCAGCGCCGCCGGCATGTGGATGAACGGGTCGAACCGGTAGTCGTTGCGGCCGGCCTCCAGGACGAGGACGCTCGTCGAGGGGTCGCTGCTCAGCCGGTTGCCGAGGGCCGAGCCGGCGGAGCCGCCGCCGACGATGACGTAGTCGTAGCGGTCAGGCATCACTGTCCTCCGGGGTGGGGGCGCCGCGGTCGGCGAACCAACCGGCCGGGGCGGGGCGGGTGTTGTGGTAGATGTGCTTGGTCTCGCGGTACTCCTCCAGCCCCGCCCGCCCCAGCTCGCGCCCGATGCCGGACTGCTTGAACCCGCCCCACTCCGCCCCGGGGACGTAGGGGTGGTAGTCGTTGATCCAGATGGTGCCGTGCCGCAGCCGCCCCGCCACCCGCTCGGCGCGCCCGGCGTTCTGCGTCCACACCGCGCCGGCCAGGCCGTAGATCGTGTCGTTGGCGATCGCGACGGCGGCCTCCTCGGCCGCGTCGGGGTCCTCTCCGGAGAACGTCTCGACCGTCAGGACCGGGCCGAAGGACTCGTCGTGCACGCACCGCATGTCCTGGGCGCAGTGGTCCAGGACGGTGGGGGAGAAGTACCACCCGTCCGCGAGCGCGGGGTCCTCCGGCGGGCCGCCGCCGCACCGCAGCTCGGCGCCGTCCTCGAGCGCCTCGGCGACGTAGCGGGCGACCTTGTCGCGGTGCGCCTCGCTGATGAGCGGCCCGGTCTCCGCGTCGTCGTCGAAGGGGCCGCCGAGCCGGATCTGCCGGGCGCGCTCCACCAGGGTGTCGACGACCTCGTCGTGCACCGACTCCTCGACGATCAGTCGCGCGCCGGCACTGCAGACCTGTCCCGAGTCGAGGAAGACCGCGGTGAGCGCGTTGTCGATCGCCGCGGGGAGGTCGGCGTCGGCGAAGACGACGTTGGGGTTCTTGCCGCCGAGCTCGAGGGCGACCCGCTTCACCGTCGGCGCGGCCGCGGCCATGATGGTCCGCCCGGTCTCGACGCCGCCGGTGAAGGAGACCAGGTCGACCGCCTCGTGGGAGGTGAGCGTCGGGCCGACCGTGGCACCGCTGCCGAGCACCAGGTTGGCGACACCGGCGGGCAGCCCCGCGTCGGTGAGCGCGTGCATGAGCCACACCGAGGTGTGCGGGGTCAGCTCGCTGGGCTTGAGGACGAAGGTGTTGCCGGCGGCCAGGGCCGGGGCGACCTTCCAGCTGGTCTGCAGGAGCGGGAAGTTCCAGGGGGTGATGAGGCTGCAGACGCCGACCGGCTCGTGCACCACCCTGCTGGCGACGTCCGGCATACCGGTGTCGACGACACGACCGGCCTCGCTGGCCGCGAGATCGGCGAAGTGGCGGAAGACCGCCTCGATGTCGTCGACGTCGATCTGCGACTCGACGAAGCGCTTGCCGGTGTCGCGCGACTCCAGCCGCGCGACCTCGTCGCGCTCGGCGGCGAGCCGGTCCGCGACGCGGCGCAGCAGCTGCGCGCGCTCCGGTGCCGGGGTGTGCGGCCACGCGCCGTCGTCGAAGGCGCGACGGGCGGCCAGCACGGCCGCCTCGGCGTCCTCCGCGGTCGCCTCCGCGACCACGCCGACCTCGGTCTGGTCGGCCGGGCACAGGATCGTCCGTGTCCCCCCATCGGAAGCGTCGCGCCAGGTGCCGTCGATGAAGAGTTGGCTCATCGCCCATAGATACCAGGAAACCGGCCGGCCGTCACCAGTCCAGCGGGACGGTCGCGCTGCTTCGACGTGCGTCGCGGGGCGATCTGGTGTTGCGTGGCGCTGGTCCCATTTTCCGATCAGGAGGTATGCATGAGCAACGTCACGGAGTCCGTGGACGTCGAGGTCCCGATCAAGGTCGCGTACGACCAGTGGACGCAGTTCGAGTCCTTCCCCCAGTTCATGGAGGGCGTGGAGTCGATCACCCAGGTCACCGACACCCGCAACCACTGGGTCGTCGAGGTCGGCGGCGCCACCCGCGAGTTCGACACCGAGATCAGCGAGCAGCACCCCGAGGAGCGGGTCGCGTGGACCACCGTCGCGGGTGACACCAAGCACGCCGGCGTGGTCACCTTCCACAAGCTCAGCGACACCACCACCCGGGTCACGATCCAGATGGACTGGGACCCGGAGGGTCTGCTGGAGAAGGCCGGTGCCCTCGTGGGCGTCGACGACCGCCGGGTCAAGGGCGACGCCAAGCGCTTCAAGGAGTTCATCGAGTCGCGCGGCGTGCCGACCGGCGGCTGGGAGGGCGACGTCCCCCGCGACTGACCCCCTGCCACGGCAGTGACCGGCGCCCGCCCCCAGCTAAGGGCGGGCGCCGGTCCGCGTCCGGGATGCGGGGAGGGTCAGGTCTCGCAGACGACCCCGTCGCCGTCGCCGTCGCGGTACCAGTGGTACTCCGGGTCGACACCCACGACGTACCACCCGTAGCCGTTCGCGAGCGCCTCGGCGCAGGTGCCGAACTGCGGGTCGGTGCCGGAGTCGGCGGGGACAGCCGGTGCCGCCGGCACAGCGGGGGCCGCCGGCTGCGGGGACGGCTGCGCCTCGCAGGAGAAGGCCTGCGGGCTGGCCGCGTCGGCCGCGACGTACTCCGCCTCCCGGTCGTGCCAGCCGTAGCCGTCGCGGGAGTCGTACCGCGCCGTGGCCAGGCCCTCCTGGATGAGGGTGAGGCCCACGTCGAGCCCGTCGACGTCGAGGTAGCGGATGAGCCGGCCGTAGCGGTCGATGCTGTCGGCGCCGGCGAGGACGAGCACGGCCTGGCGGTCCCGGGCGAGCTCCGTCATCCGCGCGCCCGCCTCGTCGTAGCCGCACTCGCCCCGCTCGGGGGTGTCGATGCCGGCGATCCGGATGCGGGCGCCGTTGGACACGTCGACGGTGTCGCCGTCGACGATGGCCACGACCGTCAGGGAGGCGGCGGCCCGCTCGGCGGCCTCCTTCTCGGCAGCGGCCTTCTCCGCCGCTTCTTTCTCGGCGGCGGCTTTCTCGGCGGCCTCCTCGGCAGCGGCCCGTTCCGCGGCTGCCTTGTCGGCGGCTTCTTTCTCGGCCGCCTCCTGCTCGGCGGCGGCCTTTTCCGCCGCTTCTTTCTCTGCGGCCGCGGCGGCTTTCTTCGCGGCTTCCTGCTCGGCGGCTTCCTGCTCGGCGGCGGCTTTCTCTGCCGCCTTCTCCGCGGCGGCCTTCTCCTCAGCGGCCTTCGCCGCGGCCTCCTTCTCGGCCCGCGTGGCGGCGTCGACGGAGGCCTCGCCCGTCGCCGCCGGTGCTGCCTGCGCGGCAGGCTCGGTGTCCTCGACCCCGAAGAACGCGATCGCCGCGATGACCAGCACGACGAACCCGCCGACGACCACCCCCACGACGGCCAGCAGACCGATGACGAGCTTGCGCAGCATGGACGTCCCTCACCTCAGGTCCCCCCTCCGCGGGCAGGACGACATCGGTCCCGACCCTGGTCGTGAACCCTTCAACCACAGCGCCCTGAGCACGACGAGACGTCCCACGGAGGTCGTGGGGAGTGTCGTCATACCGGTCTCGTTGATCCCCGTGATCGCGAGAAAGCAGCATCACTGCGTGTGGTGCTGCACGGACCATACCCCACGCATTTCCCGATTCCTACCCATGAGTAGGAAGAATGCCGACGGCTAGGCGGTGATGACCTCGGCGCTGCGACGGCGGGTCACCGTGAGGTGGAGGCTCAGGGCTGCGTAGTAGACGACGTAGGCGCCGGAGAGCGCGACGAGCCACCCGCTCGGCGAGGGGTACTGCGCCAGGACCGCGGCATACAGGACGAACCACAGCGTCGTCAGCGTCATCGTCGGCCACCAGGCGGTCTCCGTGCGGGACGGGTAGACGTAGCGCACGGGGACAAAGACGAGGGCGGTGAGCACCAGCAGCGTGATCGTGGTGGTCGCCGTGCCCGCGCCGAGGACGACGAGGTAGAACGCCGCGATGTTCCAGTAGCTGGGGAAGCCGAGGAAGAAGTGGTCGTCGGTCTTGGCGTCGCTGCGGCAGAACTGGAAGCACGAGGCGAGCAGCGGGATCGACGCGACGACCCCGCCGAGCCAGCCGGCGGGGAGGAAGCCCGCGCTCCACAGCAGCACCATCGGCGCGAAGGCGTAGGTGATGTAGTCGACGATGTTGTCGAGCAGCGCACCGTCGAAGCCGGGCGCCAGCTCCTTGACCCGCCAGCGTCGGGCGGCGAAGCCGTCGGTGCCGTCGACGACCATCGCGGCGAGGAAGAGCCAGAGCACCACCTCGACCTCGCCGGCGTAGGAGAAGTGGACCATGAGCAGGGCCAGCACGACCCCGAGGGAGGTATACGCGTGGACGGCTGCTGCCGCCAGGCGTGCGGGGGCACTGGCGGCAGGTGAGGTCATGCCGAGACCCTAGCGGTCAGGTCGTCGTCATGAGGGCGGGCAGGACCGAGGCGAGCTCGCGCCACACCCGGGTGGGGGTGGTCGGCACCAGCCGCAGCTCGGGCGTCGCCTCGACGAGCCACAGGCCGCTGTCCCGGCCGTCGACCGCGGCCAGCATGAGGGGGGCGTCGTCCGAGCCGACGGCAGCGGCGACGAGGCGCCAGGCGCGGTCCGCGCCGAGGTCGGCACCCGCCCGCCGGTCCGACAGCGTCCCGTGGGACTCGGCACCGTGCCCGACTCTCACGGGACGTTCGTGGGCGGGTGAGGCGGAGGAGGGGGGTCCGGCCGCCTCGCCGGCCCTGGGTCGCGGCTCGTCGGCCGCGGTGGCGAACCATGCCTCCAGCTCGGCCTCGTCGACCGGCCGGGCCTCACGGTCGGCCGGGGCGTGCGCCCGGGGGGCCAGGCCGACCATCCGGGCCAGCGAGGCCGCCAGGTGGTCCGGCGGCAGGACGAGCACGCGGCGCTCGTCACCGCGACCCAGGTCGAGGAGCACCGCGAGGGCGTCCGCGCCGACCCAGGCCTCGTGGGTGAAGACACCACCGGGGGTGGCGGTCTGGACCTGCACGACGGCGCGAGGGTCGCGGCCGGCCTCGAGGGCCAGGTCGCCGCCGGGCACGCCCGCCGCCACCCGAGCCAGCTCCGGGTCGACCTCGTCGGCGCCCGCCAGCCCGGCCCAGGTGGCGGTGTCGACGAGCAGCGCGTCGCCGTCCTGGCGCGACGTCATACCCGCGCCTCCTGCCCCACCCGCAGGCTGGCGCAGCAGGCGGCCAGCTCCTCGGCCACGACCGGGTGGCGCACCACGTCGACGGTCGCGGTGAGGGTGACCCCGAGGTCGCCGACCTGGGTGAAGACCTGCTCCATGACGAGGGCGCGGCCCTGAGCGTCGACGTGGTGCGCGAGGCGGCTGCCGGCGGGACGACCGTCGATCTCGACGGCGTGCAGGTCGATGAGGAGGTAGTCGGCCAGCTCCTGCGGCAGCAGGGCCTCGGTGCCGTTCTGCCAGTCCCGGAACGATCGGTCGCCGGTGCTCCCCGCGGTGAGCACGAGGTTGGCGCGGACGTCGCCCTCGCCCTGCTCCGGCTCGAGCACGACGAGGACCTCGGGGCGGCCGGTCTCCTCGACCAGCCAGCCGTCGGGCGCGTCGAAGCTCGCCCCCGTCGCCTCGTGCACGACCCTCACCGCAGCCACCTCTTCTTGTCGAACCGTCGGGCGATGCTGCCCCGGGCCCAGCGCGGCACCGACCACCGGGGGTAGGGGAGGGCCAGCGCGCCCCAGCCGAAGACCAGCCACAGCCCCAGCGGCGCGAGGACGAGCGCGAGGAACCCCAGGGCGGGCACCTCGGAGATCCAGGCGGACAGGCCCACGAGCAGGCTGAGCACGCCCACCCCCGGCAGCACGAAGAGCGTGCCGCGCACCCCGGCCTCGGACGGGCTGGCCACCCAGGCCCGCGCCTGCTCGCCGCGGCCCAGCCGCTCCCAGAGCGCCAGCCCCAGGAGCAGGACGCCGAGCCCGAGACCGACCACGCTCACCACCACGGAGACCACCGGCTCACCAGGGGGTGATGTCGTCGATGAAGTCCCCGGCACTGTCGAGGGCGTCGCCCACCCCGTCGGCGATGTCGCCGCCGATGTCCTTGAGCTGGTCGCCCACCCAGGCGCCGGCCTGCGACCCCACGAAGCCTCCCACGAGCGCGCCGAGCCCGGCCCCGATGACGGTCCCCACGCCGGGCATGATCGCCGTCCCGATGGCGCCGCCCGCCCAGGCGCCGGCCTTGGCGCCGACCAGCGCCCCGCCGGTGGTGGCGGCCGACACGGTGACCGTGCGGCCGACCCGCTCGTCGGTGGGGTAGTGGGCGCTCTCGTTCCACTCGTTCCACCCCGAGGTGGCCGCGGTGAGGACGGTGCCGCCGCGGCCCAGCCAGCGCCCGGCGGTGCCCCACCCGGACGCGGGGGCGCCGTGCCACGGGCGGGCGCTGAAGTGCCCACGCGGGTCGAAGCCGCGGACGCGCTGCCAGGGGCTGAGCCCGCGGGCGGTCGGGAAGCGGCCGGCCCCGTGCCGCAGCCGCTGCCAGAAGCCCATGCTCGGGGAGACGACCCGGCCCGCGGCGTCGATCGGGCGGAAGTGGGAGTAGCGGTGGTCGGCCATCCAGCTCGCCACCGTCGAGGCGCCGAACTGGACCTGCCCGAGGGTGAACAGCGTCATGCTCACCGAGCCCTCGCCGACCGGGGGCCGGAAGCCGAGCCAGGTGTCGAGGGCGGTGTCGGTGACGCTCGCGGCGGGCCGGGACACCGACTCCAGGGCCTCCCAGGCGCTCTGGGTCGTCAGGGTGCCGGTGGCCAGGGGCGCGCCGGTGCCGGCCACCCCGCTGCTGCCGTGGACCCGGCGGGCGACCTGGTCGGGGCTGAGCTGGGCGGCCCCCGGGACGAGGATCTGGGTGCCGGCGTCCAGTGCGGCTGCGGTGGAGGTCGCGTCGCGCTCCACCTCGTCGCGGATCTCCTGGGCCTGCTGGCGGAGCCGGGCGACCTCGCCGTCGACCTGGCCCTGGAGGGTGTCGTGGCGGTCGTCGTCGACGTCGACCCCGTCCATGCGGTGCAGCTGCTGCTGCGCCCGCCGCTCGAGGTCCTCGATGTCCTCCCGGGCGTTCCGCAGGCGGCGGGCGTAGTTGCCGATCTGCTCCTGCGCGGCGTCCACGACGGAGGCGGCGCCGCCCAGGGCGCCGGCGATGCCCCGGCCGGCGTCCTCGAAGTCGCGCGAGCGGGTGGCGCGCCAGGTGCCGAGGGTCTGCTCGACGCCCCGCTCGACGTCGCCCCGCTCGGTGGTCAGGTCACCGGAGACCGTGGCCAGGGTGGTGGCGAGGGAGTCCAGCAGTGCTGGGTCGCCTTGCGGCAGAGCGAAACCCGCGACCATCAGCCACCCCCGGCGGTGTCGATGTCCTGGGCCGCCGCGTCGGCCAGCGCGGCCGCGATCGTGGTCTGGGTGCCGGTGTCCTCCACGGCGGTGCCGACCGCCGCGCCGAGCCGGCGCACCGCGCTGGAGAGGTCGGCATACCCGGCGCCGGAGCCCTGCACCTGCGCGAGCCCCCGCCCGATGTCCTGGATGCGTCCCCCGGTGCGGTGCAGCGCCCGCGCGCCGGCGCCCATCGCCTGCGGGTCGCCTCCGACGAAGCCGCCCATGCTCGTGTCTCCCCTCCCGTCCCTGACCGACGTCGACAATAGTGCGCGCGGCGAGCGTTCCCAAGCCGTGGCACCCTGGCGGTATGAGCGCTTCCACCCGCTGGGACGACGTCCGTGCCCGCCTGGTCGACGAGCTCGCCGCGCTGGACGACGGGCAGTCGCTCGTGCTGTCCGAGCCGGACCGGGCGGCGCCGCCCGCGCGCCGCCGCTGGTTCGGCCTGGGGCCGCGGCCCGCCGCGACCGCCGGCCGCTACGTCCAGGCGTCGCGCCTGGGGGACGACCTCCTCTGCGAGAGCGTCTCGGCCGCGTATGCCGACCTCACGGCGGAGCAGACGGCCGCGCTGCAGGAGCAGGGGTGGTCCGACCCCTCCCGCCAGCCGCGCGGGGTGTCCTCGGCGAACCACGTCTTCGTGGGTCGCGTCGAGGACCCGGGCACCTGCGCCGAGATGTTCGTTGGTGCGCTGCGGGCGCTGGGGACCGGCGTCCCCGACGCCCGGTGGCGCTGGGACCGCGTCGCCTAGGCCGAGACTGCGCCCAGGCCGGAGCCCGCTCTCCCCGCGAGGCTGGCTGCACGACGGTTGCTGACCAAACCTTGACCTGAGTCCACCTGCGTGGACGGCTGAGCGCTGCTAAGTTCATTCCGTAAGCGCTTACGAAAGGACTCAGCGATGAAGCTGGTAACCGGCGCGGCCACCCTGGCTGCCCTCGTGATCACCGGGACGCAGGCAGCCGCCGCACCCCCCTCCCCGAAGCCGTCCGGGTTGGAGGTGAGCACCGTGTCGAGCGCCCCGGACCTCGTCACCGCGGGGGACGCCCTCGTCGAGGTGGCGGTCCCGGGCAACGTCCCGCAGCACCGGGTGCGCGTCGACCTGGACGGCACCGACGTGACCGACGCCTTCGAGTGGGACGCCCAGCGGCGGGTGCTCGTCGGCGTGGTCGAGGGGATGGAGCTGGGGGAGAATGTCATCACCGCCCGGCCCCCGGGGAAGGGGCGGGCCGGCGACTCGCTCACCGTGGTGAACCACCCGGGCGAGGGGCCGCTGTTCTCCGGGCCGCACGAGGAGCCGTTCATCTGCGAGACCGCCCTCTTCACGCTGCCGGTCGTGGGCGGCACCCTGGGCCAGCCGCTCGACGACGACTGCTCGGTCCAGGACCGGGTCGACTACTTCTACCGGACCACCGACGACGCCTACGAGGCGTGGCCGGCGGACGCGACGGCATACCCGGAGGACATGGCGACCACGACCACCACCGAGGGGGTCGAGGTGCCCTTCATCGTGCGGATGGAGACCGGCACCGCCAACCGCGGGATCTTCCAGCACACGACGCTGCACGACCCGCTGACCGAGGCCGAGCCGTCGCCGGTGGAGCGCGGCGAGGGGTGGAACGGCAAGGTCGTCTACACCCTGGGCGGCGGGTGCGCCGGCGGGTGGTTCCGCCAGGGCAACAGCACCGGCGGGGTCACCGACGCGTGGATGCTCGGCCAGGGGTATGCCCTCGTCTCCTCCAGCCTCAACGTCTTCGGGCAGAACTGCTCGGACCTGCTGACCTCGGAGACCGCGCAGATGACCAAGGAGGAGTTCCTGCAGCGCTACGGGCGTGACGAGTTCACCATCGGCTTCGGCTGCTCCGGCGGGAGCTACCAGGCGCACCAGGCGGCCGACAACTACCCGGGGATCTTCGACGGCATCGTCGTGGGGTGTTCCTTCCCTGAGGTCGGTTTCGGCACGGTGAACTTCATCACCGACGCGCGGCTGCTGGACCACTACTTCGGGCAGACCGACCTGGCGTGGTCCGACGAAGAGAAGCGGCAGGTCACCGGCTTCCAGACGCTGGCCACCATGAGCAACGTCGCCGGGGGCGCGCAGCGCATCGACCCGCGGGTGTTCTGCCCGTCGGTGCTGCCGGAGGAGCTGCGCTACGACCCGGAGACCAACCCTGACGGCGCCCGGTGCGACGTCTACGACCACACGGTCAACGTCTACGGCACCGACCCGGAGACCGGCTTCGCGCTGCGGCCGCTGGACAACGGCGGCATCCAGTACGGGTTGAAGGCCCTGCAGGACGGCACCATCACCGTCGACCAGTTCCTCGACCTCAACGAGCAGGTCGGCGGCTACGACCAGGACGGAGGCTTCCAGGACGCGCGGACCCAGGCGGACCTGCCCGGGGTCGCGGCGGCATACCGCACCGGGCGGCTGACGAACGGCGGCGGCGGGCTGGCGAGCACGCCGATCGTGGACTACCGCGCCTACTTCGACGAGCAGCCGAACGGCGACATCCACGTGCGCTACCACACCAACTCGATGCGGGAACGGCTGCGCGCGGCCAACGGGTCGGTCGTCAACCACGTCAGCCTGCTCGAGGACAACCGCTACGGGCTGTTCAGCACCGGCAGCCCGCTGCTGCAGCACGGCTTCACCCAGATGGACGCCTGGCTGAGCGGGCTGGACCTCGAGGGCGAGCGGCCCACGCTGGCCGAGATCGGCGCGGCCCGGCCGGAGGCGCTCGTCGAGGGCTGCCAGACGCGGGACGAGGACCCGACCTTCGTCGCCGAGACGCTGGACCGGGACCCGGAGGGCACGTGCGAGCAGCTCTACCCGTCGGCGAGCTTCCCGCGCGAGGTCGCGGGGGAGTCGGTCAAGGCGGACGTCATCGACTGCCGGACGACCGAGCCGGCGCGCGGTGACTACCCGGAGATGAGCGACGAGCAGTGGGCGCGCCTGGGCGAGGTCTTCGCCGAGGGCGTGTGCGACTACTCGGTGCCCGGTGTCGAGCAGCAGGGGCTGGCCGGGACCTGGCTGCGCTTCTGAGGGGTATGCGGTCTCGTGGCCGGTCGGGCCGGCGTCCGTCCAGGGCGTCCCCGGCCGGCCGCGGCCGTTCTCAGGAGGTGGCCGGCCTTGCCCCGGTCTCGGCGATCTCCTTGATCCGGCCCAGGGTCACCGGGATGCCGGCGTGCGCGGCGCGCGTGCGGACCTCGATCTCGTGCTCGGCCCGGTCGCCGTGCTTCTCGCGGAACATCTCGAGCCCGGCGGGCAGGAACTCCCACGACTCGGTGAGCCGGGTGCCGTCCTCGACCGGATCGAGGGTGAACCCCCAGCGGACGTAGGCGCCGCCGACGAGCCACGCGAACTCGCGGCCGCGGTCGGCGGCGACCACCTCGCTCCGCGTCTCCCAGGTGCGGTCCGGCGTCTCGTTGCGGCCGGTGAACCAGTCGCCGACCTGGCCGGTGGCGCCCTCGTCCCACCAGCAGCCGGTGCAGATCGGGCTCCACTCGCCGGTCCGGGTGACGTCGGAGACCAGGTCGTAGAGCGCCTCCGGGGTGGCGTGGACGGTGACCGACTCGGCGTGGGTGAGTGAGCTCATACCGCGATCGTCCCAGACGCGGCCCGCCCACCCCCGTGGCGGCTCACCGCGCGAGCCTCCGGCCACGCTCCTAGCGTGGAGGGATGCGAGCACTCACATGGCAAGGACTCCAGGACGTCTCCGTCCGGGAGGTTCCCGACCCCGTCCTGCAGGACCCGACCGACGCGATCGTCCGCGTCACCTCGACCGCGATCTGCGGTTCCGACCTGCACCTCTACAACGTGCTGGCGGCCTACCTGCACCCCGGTGACATCCTCGGGCACGAGTTCATGGGCGTCGTCGAGCAGGTGGGCAGCGCCGTCGACACGCTGGAGGTCGGCGACAAGGTCATCGTCCCGTTCAACGTCAGCTGCGGGAAGTGCTGGATGTGCGAGCGCGGCCTCTTCGCCCAGTGCGAGACCACGCAGAACGTCGACCAGGGCAAGGGCGCGAGCCTCTTCGGCTACACCGACCTCTACGGATCGGTGCCCGGCGGGCAGGCCGAGCTGGTGCGGGTGCCGCACGCCGACTTCCTGCCGGTGCGGGTCGACCCCGCGCTGGCCGACGAGCGCGTGCTCTACCTCACCGACATCCTCCCCACGGCGTGGCAGGGCATCGAGTATGCCGACGTCGAGGAGGGCGGCACCCTCGCCGTCATGGGTCTCGGCCCGGTGGGGCAGCTGGCCGTCCGCGCGGCTCGGCACCGTGGCCTGCGGGTCATCGGGGTGGACCGGATCCCGGAGCGCAACGCGCTGGCGGCCCAGTGGGGCGCCGAGGTCGTGGACCTGGACTCGACGAAGAACGTCGGCGACGCGATCCGTGACCTGACCGACGGGCGGGGCGCCGACGGCGTCCTCGAGGCGGTCGGCATGGAGGCGCACGGCAGCCCCGTGCTCGGCGCCGCGGTGTCGGCAGCCAAGCGGCTGCCCAAGCCCCTCGCCCGGGCCGCGATCGAGACGGCCGGGGTCGACCGGCTGGCGGCCCTGCACGCCTCCATCGACGCGGTGCGCCGCGGCGGCACCGTGTCGATCAGCGGCGTCTACGGCGGCATGGCTGACCCGATGCCGATGATGGAGCTCTTCGACAAGGGCGTGCAGATGCGCATGGGGCAGTGCCACGTGCGCCGGTGGACCGACGAGCTCTACGAGCTGGTCAGCGGCCCCGAGGACGTCCTGGGGCTGGAGGACCTGGCGACCCACCGGGTGCCGCTGGAGCAGGCGCCGGAGATGTACAAGACGTTCAACGACAAGCAGGACAACTGCCTGAAGGTGGTCCTCACGCCGTAGGGGCCGAGCCCGGGCCGCGCTGGTTGAAACGCTCCGCGGCCCGGCGGCCCAGGGTGGTGAGCCGGCTCACCACGTCGGACCCCAGCTGCTGCGCCGCGGTCCGCCCGGTCACGGGGCGGGCCGCGTCGCGGTCCGCGGGGGCGCCGGGCAGCAGCCGGGACGTCAGGCCCATGACCCGGATGGTGGTGGCGGGCATGAGGCCGTGCACCCGCATGCCGATCTTGGCCAGCGGGGTGAGGACGACCATGGGCCGGCCGGCGAGGACCCCGTCGACCATGCGGCGCGCCGCGCGCTCGGCGTCCATCGACAGCAGCGGGAGCGAGGCGGCGGGGGCGAACCAGGCGTACTCCGCGGCGCGGTCGCCGGTGAACTGGGCGTTCTCGTGGGAGCCGGTGCGCATGAGGCCGGGCACGATGGTCGTGGCGGTGACGCCGGTGCCGGCCAGCTCGCTCGCCAGGCCCTGGGTGAGGCCGGTGGCGCCGAACTTGGCGGTGGAGTAGGGGAGCAGGTGCGGCGGGGCGACCACGCCGCCGATGCTGGAGACGACGCCCAGCCGGCCGTGGCCGCGCTCGCGCATGCCGGGCAGCACCGACCAGAGGGTGTTGAGCGGGCCCAGGAGCATGGTGCCGAGGGCCTGGTCGAAGTGGTGGAAGGTCATCGTCTCGGCCGGGCCGACCTGGATGATGCCGGCGACGTGGATGCACACCTCGGCCGGTCCGAGGTCGCTCTCGACCTGCGCGACCCACGCCTGGACGGCCTCCCGGTCGGCGACGTCGCACTCGTAGGCGTGGACGCGGCCGGCGTCCGCCCCGGCGTGCTCCCGGGCGCGGGACTCGGCGATCTCGGCGCCGCGCCGGGTCTCCTCGAGGTGGCGCGCGCAGACGGCGACGTCGTAGCCGCGCTGGGCCAGCTCCTGGGCGACCAGGAGCCCGAGGCCGCGGGATCCTCCCGCGACGAGCGAGACGGGGCGTGGGGTGAGAGGGGTGCTCATGCCTCCACGCTAGGAGGCGGTGGGGTATGCCGCTTGCTGAGTCGGCGGGCTGCTCCTAGCGTGGGCGCACGATGTCCTGCCTGGGGGCCGGGGAGGGAGATCACGTGCCCATCGAGCGCGCGGATGTTGGCTGCTGGGTGGTGCGCGGCAATGCCGGTGCACCTGATGCAGAGGTTCCGGTGACCGCCGGGTCGACCCCGACCCCCGGGACTGCAACCCAGGCCGTGCCTGAGCCCGCGCCCCAGGAGTGGTGCCTGGCGCGCACCTATCGAAGCCGCCTGGTCGAGCCGGGCGACCTCGTCGTGCGCTACCTCGGCGGCCAGAAGACGCCTGGCATCGTCGAGATCGGCCGGGTCACGCACGCGGTCGAGCCCCCGGCGGGTGACGAGAAACCGGTGGTGCACTACGCCGCTGTGACCCTGCGAGCGCCGGTCGCCCGGCAGGTGCTCAAGGACGACCCGGTCTTGGCTGGCTGCGAACTCATCAGACTCGGCCGGGCCGCCAACCCGCTGCACCTGACACCGGAGGAGACGCTGGCGCTCGCGACGCACGTGACGCCAGAGGATCTGGACCGCGCCGGGTGGCCCCAGGGTTGAACGACGACCCTCGCGCCCCTGATCAGCGCCCCCAGTCCGTCGACCCACTCAGCGCGTGGCCTCCCGGCGCGCGTCGAACGCTGCGCGGACCTCGCGCGGGATGCGCCCGCGGTCGGACACGGCATACCCGTGCTCGCGTGCCCAGGCGCGGATCTCGCTGGGGCTCGCGGCGCGCGCGGAGGTGAGCGGTGTGGCCTCGGTGTCGACGTGGGTCTCCTCGCCGGCGTGGGCGAGGGCGGCGGCGAGGAAGCGGTAGGTCCACTCCTGGGCGAGCGCGCGGGTCTCGCAGAAGACGATGGGGACGGTGGGGAAGCGGGCCTGGCACTCGCCGAGCGCGTCGGCGACGACGGCGGGGCGGACGCGGTCGAGCTTGAAGACGGCGGAGTATCGGTCCTCGACGACGACGGCCGCGGTGGGCAGGGAGGAGAGGTCGGCGAGCAGGTAACGCATCTTGCCGGTGGTCAGGGTGGAGACGAGGTCGACGAGGCTCTTGCGCTCGACCGACGCGAGCACCCGGCCGGCGACCTCGACCGCGTAGTCCCCCGCCGGCAGCCCTTCGCGGCGGGTGGTGACCTGCTGGTGGTCGAAGGACCAGGCATACCGCTCGTGGCTGTCGACGACGATCTCCAGGGTGGGTATCCCCGAACCCCGCGCCGTGGGGAGACTGACCGCGGGGCGGGCCTGCTTGGCGGTGCGCGCGGTCTGCCAGAAGACCGCCTCGCGGCCGCGGGCTCGGGTCAGGACGAACTGCGAGCGGTTCTCCCGGCCCCGGTCGAGGACGAGGTCGATGCTGGCGCCGCGCCGGATGCATGACCGGGTCGGCACGCGTTCCACGAGGTCGGGCTCGCTCGGCCATCCGGTCGCGCGGTGGCAGTAGACCTTTCCGGTCCGCGGCCACGTCTCCTTCGCCTTGAGCACGATGCCGTCCGGCCCGAGGGGGATGCGCAATAGGTACGGCAGCCGCGAGCCGTCCTCGGGGTTGTGGGCGATGAGGAAGTCGTCCGGCACGAGGTCAGGGTATGCCGTGACCCGGGCCCGGCGGTCGAGGCACGGCCCTGCCACGAGACGGGCATCGGCGCGCCCGACCACAACGGCACGGGTCGCACGACAGCCGCCCGAACCGGTGCGCCGTCGTTCGGACGGGGATCCATGGTGGTGCGCAGGCCAGCGGCCCGGCCCCTCCGGGGCCGGGTGCGGGGCGGGGTCATCGCAGTCTCCATCTGACACCGGTCTCGTCGACGTCGGCGGTGGTGTCGTGCTGGTGCACCCAGGTGTGGTGCCTCGGGCACAGCAGCGCGTAGTTGCCCAGGTCCGAGTGGCCGCCGCGGGCCCAGTGCACGACGTGGTGGGCGTCGCACCACGTCGCGGGCACGTGACAGCCCGGGAAGGTGCACCCGCCGTCGCGGTGCGCCAACGCGCGCCGCTGGCCCGGGGTGACCAGCCGCTTGGAGCGACCGAGGTTGACGATCTGTCGCTTCTCGCCGAGCACGGCCGGGATGACGTCGGCCTCGCACGCCAGCTGGCGCACCTCGCCGGCCGACAGGGTGCCGTCGTGCACCGTGTGCCCCACCCCGGCCAGGGCGCCGCGCAGCTCCTCCAGCCCGATGGTCACCATGACCTGCGCCTTGGGTGTCGTGGGCTGGCCTCGTGTGCCGGCCACCCCGCGCCGCAGGACGGTCATGAGAGCGTCGTAGCGGCGTTGCCCGGCCGTGCGGGTGTCCAGCTCCGCGAGGCTCGCACTGCCCTCTTCGGCGTCGTCGCGGCGGACCGGCGCGGCCAACGGTGACATCAGCACGGCCC
>NZ_SDVA01000090.1 GCF_004153545.1 Serinicoccus sediminis
GTCGGGGGTCGTAGGGCTGAGCGCTGGCCGGTGCAGTGGTGGCGGAGGGCGTGGTGAGAGGGCGGTCGGTGGGCTGCGGGCGCGCGGTGGGGGCCGAGGCGAGGGTGGGGGAGTGGCGCGGTGAGGGCGGGGGCGGGGGGGGGGGGTGGGGGGGGGGGGTGGGGGGGGGGGTGGGGGGGGGTGGGGGGGGGGTGGGGGGGGGGTGGGGGGGGGTGGGGGGGGGGTGGGGGGGGGGGGGGGGGTGGGGGGGGGTGGGGGGGGGGGGGGGGGGGGCGGCGCGGCGGGGGAGGGGGGTGGGCGCGGGGGCGGGGGCTACGGGGGGCGGGGGGGGGGGGCCGGCGGGGGGCCGGGGGAGGGCGGGGGGGCGGGGGGGCGCGGCCGGCGGGAGCCGACGGGGGGCGACGGGGGCCGCGTTGGCGCCTACCGACACCAGCCGCTGGGC
>NZ_SDVA01000091.1 GCF_004153545.1 Serinicoccus sediminis
GGGGGTGGCTGGGGGGTGGGGGGGGGTGCGGGGCAGGGAGGGGGGGGGGGGGGCGGGGGACGCTCGGAGGGCCGGGCGGCGGGGGGGGTGGGGGGGGGTGGGGGGGGGGGGGGCGGGGGTGGGGGGGGGGGGGGGGGGGGGGGGGGGGGGGCGGGGGGGCCGGGGGGGGGGGGGGGGCGGGGGGGGCGGGGGGGGGGGGGGGGGGGGTGGGGGGGGGGGGGGGGGGGGTCGGTGGCGGGGCTGGCCGGGGGCTGGGGGGGGGGGAGCTTGTGCGGGCGGGCGCGGGAGCCACGCGCGGGGCGGCCGGCGTGGGCGACGGGCGGGTCCGGGTGCTTGGTCGTGCCGCGGCCGGGCCCCCCGAGCTTGGGGTTGACGGCATACCCGGCGTCGGTCAGCGCGGAGCCGATGGCGTGGGAGATGTGGCCGGTACGGGCCCCCACCG
>NZ_SDVA01000092.1 GCF_004153545.1 Serinicoccus sediminis
GATCCCCACCTTCACGCTCGCCGACCGCCCCCCCCCCCCCCGGCTCCCCCCTCCCGCCCTGACCCTCCTGGCGCCCCCGCCCCCCCCCCGGCCTCCCCTCCGCCCCCCCCTCGCCCCCCCCCCCCCCCACCCCGTCGTCCCCCCGCCCGCCCCCCCCCTCCCCTCCCCCCCGCCACCCCCCCCCGCCCCCCCCCCCTTGCTCCGCGCTCACCCCCGCCCCCCCCGCCCCCCCCCCCCCACCCCCCCCCCCCCCCCCCCCCCGCCCCCCCCCCCCCCCCCCCCCTCCCCCCCCCCCCCCCCCCGCCCCCCCCCCGCCGCCCCCCCCGCCCCCCCGCCCCCCCCCCCCCCGCCCCCCCGCCCGCCCCCCCCCCCCCCCGCAGCCTCCCCCTCACCGCCCGCGCCCCCCCACTCCCCCCCCCCCCCGCCCTCCCGCCCCCGCCC
>NZ_SDVA01000093.1 GCF_004153545.1 Serinicoccus sediminis
GTGTGGGGTGGGGCTGTGTGGTGGCGCCTGGGGTGGCAGGCGGCGTGGACTGGAGGTTGTCTCGGGGGGTGTGTGGCGGGGTGTGGTGGTGCGCCGAGGCGGGGGGGGGGCGGGGGGGTGGGGGGGGGGGGCGGGGGGGGGCGGCGGGCGGGGGGGGGGGGGCGGGGGGGTCGGGGGGGGGGGGGGGGGGGGGGGTGGGGGGGGGGGGGGCGGGGGGGGGGGCGGGGGGGGGGAGGCGGCGTGGGGGGGGCGGGTGGGGGGGGGGCGGGGCGGCGGGGGGGGCCGGCCGGTGGGGGGCGGTGGCGGGGGCCGGCGGGGGCGGGGGGGGGTGGGGCGGAGCCGGCGCGGGGTGGGGGAGCTGGGGGGCCCGCGGGGGGGGCGGCGCGGGGGCGCCGTCGGGGACGGCCACCGGGGCGGAGGCGGGGCCGCGGTACTCGAG
>NZ_SDVA01000094.1 GCF_004153545.1 Serinicoccus sediminis
GTGCCGCTGGGCCCCGACACCAGCGGCCGGACCACGCCGCCCGGCCGCGAGTCGCCCCCCTGCCCACCCGACCCCCCCCCCCCCGCGGCCCCCCCCGCCCCCCACCCCCACCCCCCCCCCCCCCCGCCCCCCCCCCGCCCCCCCCCCCCGCCCCCCCCGCCCCCCCACCCCCCCCCCCCCCCACCCCCCCCCCCCCCCCCCCCCGCCCCCCGCCCCCCCCCCCCCCCCCCCGCGCCGCCCCCCCCCCCCCCCCGCCCCGCCCCCCCCCCCCCCCCCGCCCCCCCCTCGCCCCCCCCGCACCGCCCCCCAGCCGCGCAGCCCCCTGCCCCCCCGCCGCCCCGCCCCCCCCGCCTCCTCCCGCCCGCAGGCCACCACCCGCGTCCCCCCCCCCGCCCACTGCCCCCGGCGCCCCCGCCGCCACCGCACACCCCCCCCCCCC
>NZ_SDVA01000095.1 GCF_004153545.1 Serinicoccus sediminis
GGGGGCGCTGGGGCGGGGGGGGGGCGGGTGCGCGGGGGGCCCGCCGGGCGCGGGGCAGCGGCGCGAGGCGGGCGTCGGGGGGGGGGGGGGGGGGGCTGCGGGGGGGGGGTGGGGGGGGGGGGCGGCGGGGGGGGGGGGGGGGGGGCGGGGGGGGCGTGGGGGGGGGGGGGGGGGGGGGGGCCGGGGGGGGCGGGGGGGGGGGCGGGGCGGGGCGGCGGGGGGGGGGGGGGGGGGAGCGGGGGGGGGTCCCGGCCGGCGCGGGGCGGGGGGGGGCGCGCGGTGGCGGCGGGGGGGGAGGGATGGCCGCGGGGGCCGTCGGTGGAGGTGAGGACCTGCATGACACCGGTGGTCTGCGCGGCGGCCTCGCGACCCTCGGCGGGGCAGGCGTCGGAGGCCGCGGGCGGCGAGGCGGCCGGGGCGGCCGCGCTGAGGTGCTC
>NZ_SDVA01000096.1 GCF_004153545.1 Serinicoccus sediminis
GGGGCGGGGGTGGGAAGGGGGGGGCGGGGGCGAGGGCGGGGGTGGAGTCGGGGGGCGTGGGTGAGGGTGTGGGGGGGGCGGGGTGGGGGGGGGAGTACGGGGAGGGGGGCGCGGGGGGGGGGGGGGGGGTGGGGGCGGGGGGGGGGGTGGGGGGGGGGGGCGGGGCGGGGGGGGGGGGCGGGGGCGGGGGGGGCGGGGGGGGGGGGCGGGGGGCGGGGCGGGGGGGGGGGGGGCGGGGGGGGGGGGAGGGGGGGGGGGGGGGGGGCGGGCGGGGGGGGGGGCGGGCGGGTGGGGGGGGGGGGGGCGGGCCGCGGCGCCCAGGCCCGGGGGGGGGGGGGGCAGGCCGGCCACGCTGATGTCCAGCGTCGGCAGGGAGCCGGCGGCGAAGCGCAGCCCCGGGTCGGGGCCGGGCACCTTGATGCCGCCGTCCGAGGC
>NZ_SDVA01000097.1 GCF_004153545.1 Serinicoccus sediminis
GTGGGGGCGGGGGCCGGGAGTGGCGGGGTCTGCGGGTTGGGGGGGGCCGGTGGGGGGCGTGGTGGCGTGCGGGGGGGGGGGGTGGGGGGGGGGTGGGGGGGGGTGGGGGGGGGGGAGGGGGGGGGGGGGGGGGGGCGGGGGGGTGGGGGGGGGGGGGTGGGGGGTGGGGGGGGGGGGGGGGGGGGGGGGCGGGGGTGGGGGGGGGGGGGGGGGGCGGGGGGTGGGGGGGGGGGGGGGGGGGGGGCGCGGGGGCGGGGGGGGGGGGGGTGGGGGGGGGGGGGGGGGGGGGGCAGGGGGGGGGGGTGGCGGAGGGAGCGGGGCAGGAAGGGGGGGGCGGCGGGGCGGCGGGGGGGGTGGGCGGCGGGCACGGGGGTGTCGATGGGGGTGGCCGTGGCGGGCAGCGGCCGGAGGCGCCGCTCGGGCAGTCCCCACCGC
>NZ_SDVA01000098.1 GCF_004153545.1 Serinicoccus sediminis
GTGTGAGTCGGTGGCCTGGGGGTGGGGTTGGGGGGGGCGTGGGCGGCGGCAGGACCGGGGGCGACGCGGTCGGTGGGCGGAGGGGGGACGTGGGGCTCTGCGGGTCGGCGGGCGGGCGTGGGGGGGTGGGGGGCGGGGGGGCGGCGGGCGGGGGGGGGGGGGGGAGGGGGGGTCGGCTGGGGTCGCGGGGGGGGCGGGGGAGGGCGGGTGTTGCGAGGGGGGGGCGGGGGGGAGGGGGGGGCGCCGGAGGGGTTGGGTGGGGGGCTCCGGGAGCGGCTGGCCCGCGGGGGCCGTGGGCAGCGCCCGTCGGGCGCGGTGGCGGTGGATCAGGCGGGGGCCGCCGACCGCGCGAGGGACGACCGGGGGGGTCGGGTCGTAGGTGGCGGGGCGGGCGACCTCCGCGACCAGCCCCGGGGCGTCGGTGAGGTCAGGCC
>NZ_SDVA01000099.1 GCF_004153545.1 Serinicoccus sediminis
GCGCGGGTGGCGAGGGGGGGGGGGGGGGGGGGGGGCGGGCGGAGGCGGGCGGGGCGGGGGGGGGGGCGGCGGGGGGGGGAGGGGCGGGGGGGGGTGGGCGGGGCGGGGGGGGGGGGGGGGGGGGGGGGGCGGGGGCGGGGGGGGGGGCGGGGGGGGCGGGGGGGGGGGGGGCGGCGGGGGGGGGCGGGGGGGGCGCGGGGGGGGGGGGGGGGGCGGGGGCGGGGGGGGGGGGGGCGGCGGGGGCGGGGGCGGGGGGGGCGGGGGCGGCGGGGGGGCGGGCGGGGTCGGCCGGGGCACCTGGACGGGCGGACCGGGCGGCGGAGGCCCGACCAGGCGGCGGGTGAGGGCGGCGCGGGGGCGGGCAGCGGCTCGCGCAGTTCCTCCGGCGCAGCGCGGCCGGGGCGGCGGCAGGCGTCCACGACGGCGCTGATGG
>NZ_SDVA01000009.1 GCF_004153545.1 Serinicoccus sediminis
ACCGAACAGATAACGATCCCAACAAAAACCACAACCAGCACCCGGGGGCGGGCACCAGCCATGGCAAACAAAACATGGCATCAAAAAACAAACACGCTGTTGAGTTCTCAAGAATCGGACACACACCATGATCCGTGCGCTTCCGCGCCGTGATGTCCGGGGCTTTCTTCAAGGTTACGCACCCGCGCTTCCGGGAGTCAAATCCCGTCCGAGCCCTGCTCGGACGCTGTTGGTGCGTGGTGCCGTACCCGGGACCGGCCACCTCTCGGTGTCCGTGCCTCCCTGTCGGTGCGGCGAGGTGAAACTCTAGGCGACGTCGACGGGCAACGACAAATCCGCTGGTCAGGGGGCTTTTCGGACGGCAGCGAGGCTCTTGCGTCCTCGCTTGAGCAGAGCCACCTGGCCGTGCAGGAAGTCCTCCTCCTGCAGCACCCGCTCGACGTCGTCCACCTTGGTGTTGTTGAGGCTCACGCCTCCGTCGGCGACCAGCCGGCGCGCCGCGCCCCTGCTGTCGGCCAGGCCGGTCCGGACCAGGGCGTCGATGAGCGTGTCGCCCACGTCCGCCGCCCCGCCGGGCAGCTCGGCGGTCGCGTCGCGCAGCGTGCCGGCCTCCAGCGCGGTCGGGTCCCCCCGCCCGAAGAGCACCTGGCTGGCCGCCTCGACCTGGGCCGTCGCCTCGGGCCCGTGCACGAGGGTGGTCACGTCGCCGGCCAGGGCACGCTGGGCCTCGCGCAGGTGGGGTCGCTCCCGCGCCGACTCCTCGAGCGCGGCCACCTCCTCCGGCCCGCGGTCGGTGAAGACGCGCAGCAGCTTGCCGGTCTCGGCGTCGGCCACGTTGATCCAGTACTGGTAGAAGGCGTACGGCGAGGTCATGTCCGCCGAGAGCCAGACGGCGTTGCCCTCGGACTTGCCGTACTTCATCCCGTTCTCGTCGGTGATGAGCGGGGTGGTGAGCACCTGCACCGAGGCCCCTTCCACCCGGTGGATGAGGTCCACCCCCGCCGTGAGGTTGCCCCACTGGTCCTGCCCGCCGGTCTGCAGGGTGCAGCCGTACTCCCGGAACAGGTGCAGGTAGTCGAGCCCCTGCAGCAGCTGGTAGCTGAACTCGGTGTAGGAGATCCCCTCCTGGCTCTGCAGCCGTGCCGCGATGGCCTCCTTGCGGATCATCTGGTTGACCCGGAAGTGCTGACCGACGTCGCGCAGGAAGTCCAGGGCGCTCATCGGCGCCGTCCAGTCGAGGTTGTTGACCATGAGCGCCGCGTTGTCCCCCTCGACGTCGAGGAAGGGTCGGACCAGCTCCTGGATGCGGCCGACGTTGGCGGCCGCCTCGTCCTTGGTCTTGAGCACCCGCTCGGAGGTCGCCTTGGGGTCCCCGATGAGACCGGTCGACCCGCCCACGAGGCAGATGACCCGGTGACCCGCCCGTTGCAGGTGGCGCAGCACGATGAGCTGCACCAGATTGCCGAAGTGC
The DNA here is from genome assembly GCF_004153545.1 of Serinicoccus sediminis. GTDB lineage: Bacteria > Actinomycetota > Actinomycetes > Actinomycetales > Dermatophilaceae > Ornithinicoccus > Ornithinicoccus sediminis_A. Next base: position 1,472 of record NZ_SDVA01000009.1, read on the forward strand.
AGGGACGGGGCGGTGGGGTCGAACCCGCAGTAGACGGTGAGGGGTCCGTCGTCGAGGGCCTCGCGCAGCGCGGCCTCGTCGGTGGTCTGCGCCACCAGGCCCCGCCACTGGAGCTCGTCGAGGATGTGGGTCACCGTGGGGTCCTTCCGGTCGGGGGTCGGCGACGAGGTACGCCTCGCCGCCCGGGGCCAGCCTACTGTCGCGGCCGGCCCGGCTCCGAGGCGCTGGTCGGCTTCCTGCGGGGGGCGTCGCGGCGGGAGGCCGCCGCCCGGTACGCCGACACCGTCGGCTCGTCGGGGAGCCAAAACCGCCAGGGATAGCGCTCCCCCGACCCTCCCTCGCCGCTCACCCCGACCCGCGGCCCGGTCCTGAGCCCCTGCGTCGGGACGCGGCGAGCCGGGCCCCTCTCTCCCCCACCCGCCCGGGTCGACGGCGCGTGCAGCACGACGGGTGAGGTCCGGCGGCACACGTCGATGCCGTCGTGCTCACGGTCCAGGCCGAGCGCACGTCCCAGGTTGCCCGGGCCGCGCGCCAGCTCGTGGTCGCGGACCGGGCCGGACCGGGCACGTTCCCGACGGGTGCGGGCGAGCGCCGCGCCGTCCACCACCTCGCCGGCGCGCAGCAGCACCGCGGAGGCCGTCCCCGCCGGCCCGGTGACGATGTTCGCGCAGGTGTGCAGCCCGTGGCTGAGGTAGACGTAGAGGTGGCCCGGGGGCCCGAACATGACCGCGGTGCGGGTCGTCCGTCCTCGGTAGGCGTGCGAGCCCGGGTCGTCGGTGCCCGCGTAGGCCTCCACCTCGGTGAGCCGCACGGCCACCCCGTCGTGCGTGAGCACGCAGCCCAGCAGCCACGGGGCGACCTCGAGGACAGGGGCGTCCAGCTCGGCCCGCTGCACCGGGCGGCCGCCCCCGTCGACGGTCCGCATGCCGGGCCCTCCCGTGGTGCGCACTCAGTCGCGGACGGCGGGCATCTCCCGCACCCAGTGACGCAGCCGCGCGAGCTGCTTGAGCAGGTGCGCCCGCTGCTCGGTCACCCGGACGGGGGCGGTGCCGCCGTGCGCGTTGCGGGAGGCCAGCGAGCCGGCCACGGTGAGCACCGAGCGCACCCCCGGGTGCAGGTGCTCGCTGATCGCCGCGAGGTCCTCGTCGCCCAGGTCCTCCAGGCCGATCCCCCGCTCCTCGCAGGAGCGGACGCAGGCACCCGCCACCTCGTGCGCCACCCGGAACGGCACGCCCTCGCGGACGAGCCACTCCGCGACATCGGTGGCCAGCGAGAACCCCCGCGGGGCCAGCTCCTCCAGCCGGTCGGGGTGGAAGGTCAGCGTCGCGACCATCCCGGAGACGGCGGGCAGCAGCACCTCGAGGGTGTCCACCGCGTCGAAGACCGGCTCCTTGTCCTCCTGCAGGTCGCGGTTGTAGGCCAGCGGCAGCCCCTTGAGGGTGGCGAGCAGCCCGGCGAGGTCACCGATGAGCCTGCCGGCCTTCCCCCGGGTGAGCTCGGCGACGTCGGGGTTCTTCTTCTGCGGCATGATGCTCGAGCCGGTGGAGAAGGCGTCGTCCAGGGTGACGAAGCCGAACTCCGCGGTGGCCCAGAGGATGACCTCCTCGGCGATGCGGGACAGGTCGACCGCCGTCATCGCCATGACGAAGGAGAACTCTGCGGCGAAGTCGCGCGAGGCGGTGCCGTCGATGGAGTTCTCCACGGCGTGCGGCATACCGAGGTCGTGCGCGACGGACTGCGGGTCGAGCCCCAGCGACGACCCGGCGAGGGCGCCCGAGCCGTAGGGGGAGACGGCCGACCTGCGGTCCCAGTCGACCAGCCGCTCGACGTCCCGGATCAGCGCCCACGCGTGGGCCTGCAGGTGGTGGGCCAGGAGCACCGGCTGCGCGTGCTGCAGGTGGGTCCGCCCCGGCATGGCGACCTCGGGGTGCGCCGCGGCCTGGTCGACGAGCGCCTGCACGACCTCGAGGACCTTGGCGCCGAGCAGCCGGGCCTGGTCACGCAGGTACATGCGGAACTGGGCGGCGACCTGGTCGTTGCGCGAGCGCCCGGCCCGCAGCCGGCCGCCCACCTCGGGCCCGGCCCGCTCGATGAGGCCGCGCTCCAGGGCGGTGTGGACGTCCTCGTCGGTCTCCAGCGCCACGAACTCACCCGAGGCGAGGTCCGCGCGCAGCCGGCCCAGGGCCGCGAGCATGGCCTCGAGGTCCTCGTCGGAGAGCAGGCCGGCGCGGTGCAGGACCCGGGCGTGCGCGCGCGACCCGGCGAGGTCGTAGGGCGCCAACCTCCAGTCGAAGTGCGTGCTCTTGCTCAGGGCGGCCAAGGCGTCGCTGGGGCCGCCGGTGAAGCGACCTCCCCACAGGCTCACGGTCATGGGGCCCAGTCTGTCAGGTGCCGTCACGCGACTCGGGCTCGGCCGCGAGCGTGAGCAGCCGCTGGGCCGTGTCCGGGCCGCCGGCCGGGTCGGTGGTGATGACCAGGATGGTGTCGTCGCCGGCGATGGTGCCGAGGATGTCCTCGGCGTCGCTGCGGTCGATCGCGGAGGCCAGGAACTGCGCGGCCCCGGGCGGGGTGCGCAGCACCACCTGGTTGCCGACCGAGCGGGCGCTGACCAGGAGCTCCTGGCAGAGGCGTGCGAGCCGGTGGCTCACCTCGCCCTGGTCCTGGGCCGGGCGGGGGGTGTGGTCGCCGCCCTCGCCAGGCACGGCGTACACCAGCTGGCGGCCGCGACGCACCTTGACGGCGTCGAGCTCGACGAGGTCGCGGGAGAGGGTGGCCTGGGTGACCGAGATGCCGTCCTCGGACAGCAGGTCGAGCAGCTGCCCCTGTGAGCCGACCGCGTGGCGCTCCAGCAGGTCGCTGATCCGCTGGTGCCGCGCGGCACGGGTCATGGGGATCGAGGTCACGCTGCAGGAGTATACCGACGCGTGCATGATTATGCATCCAGCGCGCGTCGCCGGACCGCGCTAGTGTGCCCCCCATGGCTCACCCGCTCATGGTGGACCCGCACAGCCCGGTGCTGGCGACGCTGCGGGAGGTCTGTATGGCGCTGCCCGGGTCCGCTGAGAAGACCAGCCACGGCCACCCGGCGTTCTTCACCCAGAAGGTGTTCGCCTACGTCGGCGCCTCGGTGAAGGTCGACGGGGCGTTCGTCCAGCACCCGGACTCGGTGGTCGTGAAGCCGCCCCCCGACGAGGTGAGGGCCCTGCTCGAGCAGCCCCGGTGCTTCCGGCCGGCCTACCTCGGCGCCGCCGGCTGGGTGGGCGTCGACCTCGACGTCGGCAGCGACTGGGTCGAGGTCGCCGAGCTCGTCGAGGAGTCCTACCGCGCGACCGCCCCCCGTGCCCTGGTCGCCGAGCTGGACGCACGGCCGGGGTGACCCGGACCCGGTCGCGCCAGCAGGCTCAGGAGCCGGTGCCGTCCCACAGCTCCTGCACGAGCCGCACCGCCGCCTCGCCCCGGGACCGCTGGAAGGCGCGCAGGGTCGGCAGGCCCGGCGCCGGTGGCCGCCGGGCCGCGTCGACGAGGTAGCCGCACAGCCCCGCGACGCCCCCCAGCACGTCCTCCGTGGTGGCGCCCAGTGCGGCCAGCGCGGGCAGGTGCCGCGTGGGGTCCAGCTCTCCGACCGCCCGGACGTCGACCAGGAGCGAGGTGGCGTCGAACCAGGCCGCGCCGCGGCTGGCCCACGGCCAGTCGACGACCCTGACCCGGCCGCCCGGCTCGACCAGCAGGTTGTCGGCCCGCACGTCCGTGTGCACGACGGCGTCCCCCGAGAGCCGGGCGAGGGTGCGCAGGGACAGCTCGTGCAGCTCCGGGAGGCGGGCCGCCAGCCACGGGTCGAGACCGGCAGGGGGCGCCTCGACGACCCGTGCCCAGCAGTCGAAGGGCTCGGCCAGCTCCGTCGGCAGCTCCGGCCAGGAGCGGGGCGCGGGGTGCTGGGCGACCTCTCCCAGGGCGTCCAGGGCGGCTGCCAGCTCGTCGGTGGTCCATGGTGCGTGCGGGTGACGGCCGTCGACCACCTCGGTCATGACCGCGACCCACCCGTCCTCGTCGAGGACCGCGAGCAGGGCCGGGGCGACGTCGAGCCCGTCGGCGGCGAGGCTGCGGAGCACCTCGGCCTCCCGGCGGTGCAGACCGGCCGAGTCCGGGTTGGGGTGCGGGCCGACCGCCTTGACGAAGGCCCGGCTGCCGCCGTCGGTGCGGACCCGGTCGGCCGAGCCCGGTGAGAAGCCGCCCGGCTGGGAGACCGCCTCGACGACGGGCTCGCCGAGGACGTGCCTCGCCCAGTCGTGCACCGCGGGTGGCAGGTCGGCCCAGCCGAGGCGGTCGCCGAACTCGCCCACGTCAGGGAGCCAGCGGGTCGTCCTCGCCCCACGGCCGCAGCCGGAGCATGCGCGCCCCGTCGGGCAGACCTCGCGCCGACCAGTCGCGCAGGGTGTCGAGGTCGTCGGCGCCCGCGCGCACCATGCGGCCGGAGAAGCCGTCCAGCTCGCCCCCGGCGAGGGCCAGGAGCAGGTCGGTCACGTCTTCTGGCGCGGTCCACTCGGTGCGGCCCTCGTGCATCTGCATCGAGTGCGTCATGTCGGTCTCCACGACCCCGGGGGCCAGGTCGAAGGCCAGCACTCCGTGCTCGGCCCCGGCCTGGGCGACCCCGCCGGTGATGCGGGCCAGCGCGGACTTCGAGCCGCAGTACGCGGTGAGGTCACCGCGCTCCTTGGTGCCCGACCCGGAGTTGATGTTGACCACCCGGCCTCGGCCCGCCGCGATCATGTGCGGCACCACGGCGCGGGTCATGAGGAACGGGCCCCGCACGTTGGTGACCATGACCTGCCACCACTCGTCGACGTCCGCCTCCCACAGCGGGACCTCGGCCTCGATGAGGCCGGCGTTGTTGACGAGCACGTCGATGCTGCCGTGCCGGTCGACGACCTCGGCCACGACAGCGGCGACCTGCTCCGCGTCGGTGACGTCGCACGGCAGACCCTCGGCGCCGTCGGCGACGGTGCCCGAGCGGGACACGCCCACGACCCGCCACCCGGCACTGAGCAGCGCCTCGACGGCGAGCGCGCCGATCCCACGCGACGCGCCGGTGACCAGGGCCACCCCCGCGCTCATCGCTGCACCGCGCCGTGCTCCTGCGCCGCCCGTCCGACGGCGGCATCACGGGCCTCGTTGACCTCCTGCGTCGTCAACGTGCGGTCCGGCGCCCGGAAGTGCATCCGGAAGGCCAGGGAGTGGCGGTCCTGCGCCACCTGGTCACCGGCGTAGACGTCGAACAGCTCCAGGCTCTCCAGCAGGGCCCCCGCCCCGGCACGCAGGGACTCCTCGACGGCGCTGAACCGCACCCCGCGAGGGACCTCCAGCGCGACGTCGGACGTCGCCAGCGGGTGGGTGGACAGCGGGCTCGCCTGGGTGCGGTGGTCGCTGGCCGTGACGAGCACGTCGAGGTCGAGCTCGGCGGCGCTGGTCCGCAGCGGCAGACCCAGCCGTTGCACGACCTTCGGGTGCAGCTCGCCGGCCCAGCCCACCCGGGTGCCGTCCGGCAGCGTCAGCTCGACGCAGCGGCCCGGGTGGAACGGGGCGCGGGCACCCTGCCGGCGGCGCACCTCCACGCCCAGGGCGTCCGCGACGGCGTGCGCCCATCCGACGACGTCGACGACGTCGACCGGGCGACCCCTGCCCCACCAGCCGGCCCGGTCGGCCTGGCCGGCCGCCATGATCGCCACGTGCCAGGGCTGCGCGGGGACCGCCGAGCGGATCTGCGCCAGCACCTCGTCGTCGGGCTGCTCACCGACGCCGGGCACGGGTGCCATGACCTCGCCCTCGGGCCGGGTCACGCTGTCGATCTCGAAGAGCGCCACGTCCCGGGTGCCGCGGGAGACGTTGCGGCGCAGCGCCTCGGGCAGCGTCTGGAGCAGGGCCGTCCGCATGAGCGGGGCCTCGTCGGACAGGGGGTTGGCCAGGCGCACCGCGTGCCGGTGCGGGTCCGCGTCGTCCAGACCGAGCTCGTCGAAGCGGGCGGCGCCCACGAAGGGGTAGGTGAGGACCTCCTGGAGCCCCTGACCCGCGAGGGCCGTGGCCACCGCCCGTCGCGCGCGCTGGCCGTGGGTCAGGCCGCGCCCGCCGACCGCCCGAGGGACGACCGAGGGGATCTTGTCGTAGCCGTCGATCCGGGCGACCTCCTCGACCAGCCCCGGGGCGTCGGTGAGGTCAGGCCGCCAGCTGGGCGGCCGGACGGTGACCAGGCGTGCGGACTCCCCGTCGGTGAGCTCGCACCCGATGAGCTCCAGGATCTCGCGCACCCGGGCGAGGTCGTAGTTCACGCCGACGTAGCGGGTGGCCATCGTCAGGTCGAGGTCGATGGTGGACCGCTCCGGACGCTGGTCCACGTCGGTCACCGCGGGGTCGGCGGTCCCGCCCCCGTGCTCGACGAGCAGGTCCACCGCGAGCTGGGCTGCCGCCGCGGTGACGCCCGGGTCCACCCCCCGCTCGAAACGCCGGGCCGCCTCGCTGGACAGCTTGTGACGTCGGGAGGTGCGTCCCACCGAGCGGGCGTCGAAGTGGGCCGACTCGATGAGCACGTCGGTGGTCACGCCGGGGGTCACCTCTCCGTCCTCGCCGCCCATGACCCCGGCCAGCGCGAGCACCCGCTCGCCGCCGTCGGTGATGAGCAGGTCCTCGGGGTCGAGGGCGCGGTCGACGTCGTCGAGGGTGGTGAGTCGCTCCCCCGGACGGGCGCGGCGCACGACGACCGGGCCGGTGAGGGTGGCCAGGTCGAAGGCGTGCAGCGGCTGCCCCAGCGCCAGCATGACGTAGTTCGTGACGTCCACCGCCAGCCCGAGCGGACGCATACCCGCCTCGGTGAGACGGCGCGCCATCCACTCCGGGGTGGTCCGGGTGAGGTCGATGCCGCGCACCACCCGGGCCAGGTAGCGGTCGCAGCCCGGCACCCCCTCGACCGGGCTCTCGTCGGCCAGCCGCACGGCATACCCCTCACCGTCGCCGGCGTCGACCGCGAGCGAGGCGGGGTCGGTGTAGGCGGCGCCCGTGGCGTGCGAGTACTCCCGGGCGATGCCGCGGAGGGAGAAGCAGTAGCCGCGGTCGGGGGTGACGTTGACCTCGACCGTCTCCCGGTCCAGGCCGAGCACGGTGATGAGGTCGTCTCCCGGGGCGAGCCGCGCCACGACCTCGGCCGGCAGGAGCCGCGGCAGCACGAGGATGCCGTCGTGGTCCTCGCCGATGCCCAGCTCGCGGACCGAGCAGATCATGCCGGCCGACACGTGCCCGTAGGTCTTGCGTGCGCTGATGGTCAGCGGCCCCTGCGGTGTCGGCAGCGTGCCCCCCGGCAGGATGACCGCCACGAGGTCGCCGACGGTGAAGTTGTGTGCGCCGCAGACGATGCCCTGCGGCTCTCCGGTGCCGTTCGCGTCGCCGACGTCGACCTGGCACCAGTTGATCGTCTTGCCGTTGCGCTGCTCCTCGGGGCTCATCTCGAGCACCCGGCCCACGACGAGGGGGCCACCGACGCCGCTCGTGTGCAGCCCCTCCTCCTCGAGCCCGACGGCCACGAGGTCGGCGGCGATCTGCTCGCCGGTGACGCCCTCGGGCAGGGTGACGTACTCGCCCAGCCAGTCGACCGGTACCCGCATCAGATCTCCATCCCGAACTGCGCGTTGAAGCGCACGTCTCCCTCGATGAGCTCGCGCATGTCCGCGATGCCGTGGCGGAACATGGCCGTCCGCTCCACCCCCATGCCGAAGGCGAACCCCTGGTAGCGCTCGGGGTCGACGCCGCAGGCGCGCAGGACGTTGTGGTTGACCATGCCGCAGCCCCCCCACTCGATCCAGCCGGTCCCGCCACAGGTGCGGCACGGCGGCGCCGTCGCCTCCCCACGGCACACGAAGCAGCGGAAGTCCATCTCCGCGCTGGGCTCGGTGAACGGGAAGTAGGCGGGCCGCAGCCGGCTGACCGTGCCCGGCCCGAACATCGCCTCGGCGAGCCGGTCCAGGGTGCCCTTGAGGTGGGCCATGGTCAGGCCCTCGTCGATGGCCAGGCCCTCGAGCTGGTGGAACACCGGGGTATGCGTGGCGTCCAGCTCGTCGGTGCGGAAGGTCTTGCCCGGCACGGCGACGTAGAGCGGCACCCCGCGGTCCAGCAGCGAGCGCGCCTGCACCGGCGAGGTGTGGGTGCGCAGCACCAGCCCCGCCTTGGCCGGGTCGACGAAGAAGGTGTCCTGCATCTGCCGGGCCGGGTGGTCCTTGTCGAAGTTGAGGGCGTCGAAGTTGAACCACTCGGCCTCGACCTGCGGCCCCTCGGCGACCTCCCACCCCAGGGCGACCATGGCGTCGGCCATCCGCTCGGCGGTGACGGTCAGCACGTGCCGCCGGCCCAGGGGGCGGCGGCCGGGGGCCACGGTGAGGTCCATGGCCTCCTCGACCAGGATGCGCTCGTCCCGCTCGGCCTCCAGCTCCTGCTGCCGCCGGGCCAGCGCCTGGTTGACCCTCCCCCGCGCCTGGCCGACGAGCTTGCCGGCGGCGGCCTTCTCCGGTCCCGGGAGTGCGCCGATGGCGCGGTTGGCCAGGGCGAGCGGGGACCGGTCGCCGGCGTGGGCGAGCCGGGCCTCCTTCAGCTCGTCCAGGTCGCCGGCGCCACCGATGGCGGCCAGGGCCGCCTCGACGTGCCCGTCGACGCCTTCCTGGCTGAGCTCGGGCGCGGCGGTCGGCGACGGCACCTCGTCGGGGTGCTGCGGCGACCCGCCCGCGTCGGGGGCCGACGGCATACCGGCTGGACTGTCGTGACTGTTGGCCTTGGACACCTGCGCAAGTCTAGGTGCGCCCGGGCCTCCCCCTCGACCGGGTTTCCCCGACGGGAGCGCTCAGCGCCGTCCCTGGCGGCCGGCGGCCGCGGACGCGTGCAGGCAGACGGTCGCGGCCATCGCGAGGTTGAGCGACTCGGCCCGCCCGATGGGGATCGAGACCGCCTCGTCGCAGGCCTCGAGCACCTCGGTCGGCATCCCCCACGCCTCGTTGCCGAGCACCCAGGCGTGCCGGCCGGCCAGGTCGGCCTCCGGCAGCGTCACCTCTCCCGTGCCGTCGGCCGCGAGCAGCCGGATGCCGCGCTCCCGGCAGGCGGCGAGCAGCTCGGCGACCGGCGTCCCCACGCTCACCGGCAGGTGGAAGAGGGCACCCACGGTGGAGCGCACCACCTTGGGGTTGTGCACGTCGACCGAGGCGGCGCTGACCAGCACCGCGGCGGCCCCGAAGGCGCTCGCCCCCCGCAGCACGGTGCCGGCGTTGCCAGGGTCCCGGACGTGCGTGAGCACGACGGCGAAGCCCGTCGGGCCGACCGCGTCCAGCGCCTCGCCCAGCGGCACGTCGACGTGGTCGGCGACCGCCAGCACGCCTTGCGGCGAGCCGGTGTCGGCCATCGCCGACAGCACCTCGTCGGTGCACGTCCAGGTCGGCACGTCCGCCTCGCGGGCCGCGTCGACGAGCTCGGCGTGCCGCTCCCCCGCGCCCTCGGTGACGTAGAGCGCCCGGGCCTGCGCCCCGGCATACCGGAGCAGCTCGCGCACGGCCTGCGGACCCTCGACGAGGAACCGGCCGGAGCGCTCCCGGGCAGCACGACGCCCCAGCGCGGAGACCTCCCGGACCCGTCCGCTGCGAGCGTTGCTCAGCAGCGGCCGGTCGGGGGCGCTCATGCGCTGGGGCGTCGGTGCGGTCGTCGTGCGGCGGCTCAGGCCGCGGACTCGGCCGCGGTGCCGGCGGCGGGCACGTTGGCGCGGGAGAGCTCGACCAGCGAGGCGAAGGCGGCCTCGTCGTGGACGGCCAGCTCGGCCAGCATGCGGCGGTCGACCTCGACACCGGCGGCCTTGAGGCCCTGGATGAACCGGTTGTAGGTCATGCCGTGGGCGCGGGCGCCGGCGTTGATGCGCTGGATCCACAGGCGACGGAAGTCGCCCTTGCGGGCGCGACGGTCGTTGTAGCTGTAGACCAGGCTGTGGGTGACCTGCTCCTTGGCCTTGCGGTAGAGCCGGCTGCGCTGCCCGCGGTAACCGCTGGCGCGCTCCAGGACGACCCGGCGCTTCTTGTGGGCGTTGACCGCCCGCTTCACGCGTGCCACGTGAGTACTCCTTGACTAGTGCTTGGGGGTGAGTTCGAGGGGGAGGTGCCCGGTCAGAGACCGAGCATCTTCTTGACCTTGCGGACGTCGCTGGGCGCGACCTCCTTGTCGTTCACGAGCCGACGCGCGGCCTGGCTGGTGCGCTCCTGGAACTTGTGCACGTGGCGTGCACGCTGGTGCATGATCTTGCCGGAGCCCGTCACGCGGAACCGCTTCTTGGCGCCGCTGTGGGTCTTCATCTTCGGCATGAGCCGATCTCCTTCGTCGTCATCGTCCTGCCCGGGGTGCCGGGCGTGGTTCTGTGGGGTAGGCCGTGACCGCGGCCCCAGGGGGTGGGCCGGGCCGGTGGCTCAGGGGGTGTCGCCCGCCAGGGTGGCGCCGTCGGCGGCCGGGGCGTCCTGCTCGTCCTGGGCACGCTCGGCGTCGCGGCGCTTGGCCTGACGCACCTGCGCCTTCTTGGCGGTGGGACCGAGCACCATGACCATGTTGCGGCCGTCCTGCTTGGGCGCGCTCTCGACGTGGCCCAGCTCGACGACGTCCTCGGCGAGCCGCTGCAGCAGCCGGAAGCCCAGCTCGGGGCGGGACTGCTCGCGGCCACGGAACATGATCGTGACCTTGACCTTGTCGCCCGCCTTGAGGAACCGCACGACGTGACCCTTCTTGGTGCCGTAGTCGTGGTCGTCGATCTTCGGCCGGAGCTTGATCTCCTTGATGACCGTGTTGACCTGGTTCTTGCGGGCTTCCCTGGCCTTCATGGCGGCTTCGTACTTGTACTTGCCGTAGTCCATGAGCTTGGCGACCGGAGGGCGCGCCATCGGGGCCACCTCGACCAGGTCGAGGTCGGCCTCGGCCGCCAGCCGCAGCGCGTCCTCGACGCGCACGATGCCGACCTGTTCCCCGTTGGGGCCCACCAACCGCACTTCCGGGACGCGGATGCGGTCGTTGATGCGAGGCTCGCTGATGTGCCTGCTCCTTCGTCGTCGTGTCCTGACGACCCCGGGCACCAGAAAGGCCTCCTGGCACCAGGTGCGCAAGAGGCCCACGGCGACACCACCCGCCGGGCGGGGGCATCACGCTCGAGCGGTGCGAACACCGCCCGAGACCGAGACCCGGCGACCTGTGGTCGACGCGGGTGGGGGCCAGGGCCCCTCTTGCACGTCGGACGTCCGAGACGCCCGACTGGTCACCCATCAGTCTAGCAGACGGCGGCGGCCCGCCCCGAGCGGTCTCGGGACGGGCCGGTATGCCGTGCCGCCGCCGGGCCGGCGCAGGTGCGTCGACCCGGCGTCAGCTCACCTCAGCACCCGATCCTGCGGAGGGCGTAGTCCTCCGTCACGATCCTGCCCCGCGGAACCCGGACGTCGTCCACCGTCGGACGGTACCCGTCCTTGGCGACGATCGCCTGGTACCGACCGGTGATCACCCAGTACGCGTAGGACCCGTCGTCCTCGGTGATCAGGCTGTACCCGGGGTCGTCCCCGCGGTTCGGCGTGAGGTCCACGACGGCACCTCCGAGGCCGGTCCTGGAGGTGTCGCACTGGATGCCCTCGACGCTGCCCTGCAGCTTGCCCCAGGTGCGTGGCGGCGTGACATGCATCGTCACGTCGATCGGCTCGAGGTCCTGCGGGGTGTTCGTCCGGATCCCGATGCCGGCGGTGTAGTCGCCCGGCTGGGCGACGTCGGCGTCGGTGGTGACGGTGACCCGGACCCGCTCACCCGGCTCGAGGGTGAACTCCATCGGCTCCACGGTCAGCCAGTCGACGTCCGCCGCGCTCGACCCGCAGTCGTCGTAGCCGGGCAGCTGCTCGGCCACGTCGATCGGGGTGAAGCCGCCGGTGGAGCCACCGACCTTGGCGATACCGCAGGCCATGCCGCCGCGGTAGACGGCGGCGCTGCTGGCCGGGATCTCCGACCACTCGCCGGACGCACCGTCGAGCGCGAAGCTCGCGTTGGTGACGGCACCACCCTGGACCCCACCGTTGACGACCAGCTGGCCGTCGGCGCCAGAGGCCTGGGCGGCCCAGTGGTCGGCCGGGGCGTCGGGCAGCTCGGTCCAGCTGTCGCTGCCCGGGTCGTAGGCGTAGGTGTCGGCGATCCCGCCGGAGCCCGGGTTGCCACCCGAGCACAGCACCTGACCGTCCACCCCGCCGCAGACGACGAAGGCGGCCGCGACCGGGTAGTCGGCCAGCTGCTGCCAGCTGTCGTCGGCCGCGTCGTAGGCCATGACCGTGTCGCTCATCGGCGTGCACTCGGCCGTCGTGCAGCCGCCCACCGAGTAGAGCATCCCGTCCAGGACCGCGGTCCCGGCGGCCGACCGGGCCTCCGGTGCCTCCGCCGCCGAGGACCAGGAGTCGGTCCCGGGGTCGTAGGTGTGGGTGGCGCTCGAGACGCCCCCGTCCACCCAGCCACCCGTGACCACGATCCGGCCGTCGACCGCACCGGCGGTGACCGCAGAGGCCGCCTCCGGGAGAGCGGCCGCCTCGACCCACTCCATGGCGGCGGGGTCGTAGCGGTTGACGTCGGCGAAGGCCGCCGAGCCGGTCGTGCCGCCCAGCGTGTACCAGTCGCCGTCGAGGTTCACCACGCGGTTGTCCATGGCCACCCGCGGGTAGTTGCCCAGCGGGGTCCACGGGTCGGCGGCCACCCGGACGGGGTCGGCCGCACCGGTGCTGCCGAACCTACCGGTGGTCCCGGCCGCCAGCGAGGTCTCCACGTCGAGCGTGACGACCTCACCGCCGTCACCCTCGTAGCTCGCACCCATCCGCTCGGTGGAGCCGTCGACGCGCAGGATCTCGAACTCGCCGGCCTGCTCGGTCAGGGTCACCTCGGCGGCGCCGGACCCGGTGTTGTTCACCCAGAACCGGTGGTTCCGCGTCGACCCGAGCGGCTGGTACACCTCGATCTCGCTCTCGTCCACGACGACGAAGCCGGAACCGAGGACGAAGTCGGCGCGCACCGCGTCGGACGCGGTGACGGTGACGTCCTGCGTCGTGGACGCGAACCCGCGGGCCGAGGCCTCGAACGGATGCGTCCCCGGGGAGGCCGAGAACAGCCAGTAGAAGCCGTCGTCCAGGTTGTCGTCCGACGGGGTCGCCATCGTCGTGCCGGACTCCTCCGGCGCGTCCACGTTGGTGACGGTCGCGCCGACGACACCCTCGCCGTCCTCCTCACCGTAGACGTTGCCGACCACGTAGCCGCCCTCGCCGGTGGGCGAGCAGGCCCGGTTGCCCAGGAAGACGTCGTCGACCTGCCACCACCACGCGTACGAGGCCTGGTGGTAGTGGAAGGCCACCCTGACGTCGGACTCACCCGCCGCGTCGGGCAGCTGCACGACCTGCTCCGCGGGCCCGCGGACGGAGTTGTCCTGGCTCAGGACGGTCGTCCAGGTCTCGCCACCGTCGGTGCTGAGCTCGACGTCGGCCAGGTCCGCGCCCAGGGCGTAGAAGTCCTGCTGGAAGCCGACGACGGGCTCGGACAGGTCGCTCATGTCGACGGACGGGCTCACGAGGTAGGTGTCCTGGCTGCCGCCCGACCCGTAGAAGTCGGAGTCGACGACCGCGAAGCCGCCCTCACCACCGGTGAGGTTGCCGCGCTCACCGGGGTCGTCGAACTGCCAGACCTCACCGGTCCCGGCCTCGTCGACGACCTCCCAGCCCTCGGGCGCGGATGCCTCGTCGAAGCTCTCGGTCACCCCGTCGACGACGTAGGCGTAGCCGGGCGCCGTGCAGGTGGCGGCATCCACCGGCACCGAGACGTCCAGCGGCCCGCCTCCGGCCGTGGCCTCGACCGTCGTGGAGACGTAGCCGGGGTACTGCGCCTGCACCGTGAGCTCGAAGGTCTCGCCCTCGGGCAGGTCCAGCGAGAACTCGCCGGTCTCGGGGTCGGTGTAGGCCGCGGCGGGGGTCCCCTCGGCGCTCACGCGGGCGTAGAGCGGGAAGCCGTAGCCCGACCCGTCGGTCACGGTGCCCGTGACGGTCCCGCTCGGGACCGGCTCGAGCGCCGCGTCGACGGTGGTCGTCCCACCTGGCTCGACGGTGGCGCTCGCGGTCTCGGTGGCATACCCGAACTTGCTCATGGTGAGGTCGTAGTCACCCGAGGACAGGGTCGCCGAGTAGCCGCCCGCCTCACCGGTGAGCAGCTCGCGCTCGGTGGCGCCCTCGATGACGACGGAGGCGTCGGCGAGCGGGTCCCCGCTGCTGGCGTCCGTGACGGTGCCCTCCAGCGTGCCCGCGTCCCCGATGGGCGAGGAGGTCACCAGCTCGAGGGCGTCCAGCCGACCCTCGCCGAAGACGTTGTTGTCCTCCGCGGTGCCGCCGCACTGCAGGTCCTCGGTGTCGATCGCCGTCCCGTTGAGCAGGTTGCGGGTGCCCTCGACATCACCGACGAGCGCCGGGGCGCCGGACCAGGCCAGCGCCACCGCGCCCGCGACGTGCGGGCTGGCCATCGAGGTGCCGCTGTAGACGGCATACCCGTTCCCGGGGACCGAGGAGCGCACCGCGCTGCCCGGGGCGGAGATGTTGGGCTTGATCTCCCCGTCCTGGCCCGCGCCACGACCGGAGGTCCCGGAGATGGTGTGGTTGATGTTGTAGTTGCCGACGCTGTAGGCCACGATGCGGCTGCCGGGTGAACCCGAGCTCTGGCACGAGGGACCCGAGTTGCCGTTGGCGAAGACGCCGAACTGGCCGCTGGCCGCCCAGGCCTCGATGATGTCCTCCATGAAGGGGGCGGTCGAGGGGGCGGTGGTGCCCCAGCTGTTGTTGATGATGTGCGGCCGCTTGGAGACGTCGGGGTTCTCACCCTCGAGGTCGGTGGGCTCCAGCATCCACTCGCCGGAGGCGATGAGCGCGGCGTCGCTGGGGCAGCAGCCGTTGGCGGCGATCCAGGTGGCCCCGGGGGCCACCCCGACCTGGTTGTCCCCGCCGTCGTCCCCGACCATGGTGCCGGTGACGTGCGTGCCGTGCCCGTCGCTGTCGGCCGGGGCGTCCGGCGAGGTGCCGGCGGCGTCGAACCAGTTGTAGTCGTGGTCGAAGGTGCCGTCGCCGTTGTTGCCGCGGTAGGAGTTCACCAGGGCCGGGTGGTCGTACTGCGCACCCGAGTCGATGGTGGCGACGACGACGCCCTCGCCCCGGATGCCGAGGTCGTTCCACACCTCGGGCGCGTTGACGTCGTCGACCCCCCACTCGACGGCGGCCGGGGCCATCTGCGGCTCCTCCACCTTGAGGGGCGGCAGCTCGATCTCCATCGGGGCGTAGATGCCCTCGACGCCCTGCTCGGACGCCATCGACGTCACCAGGTCGAGGTCGGCGGCGTCGACCCGGATGGAGTTGGTCGCCCAGAAGCTGCGGTACTCCACCCCCGCCTCGTCCAGCTCCTGCCGCAGGTCGGCCTGGCTGTCGGCCGCGGACGCCTGCAACGCGTCCGCGACCGCCTGCCCGCGCTTGTCCCAGTCGGTGATCGAGGAGAACTGCTCGAGGTCGGGCCGCGCGGCGAACCGGACCCAGACGTCGGAGCGGCCGTCGTCCTCGAGGGCGGCGTCGAGCGCTGCCTCGATCTTCTCCTCCGGGCCGGCAGCCAGCGGCTCCGCGGAGGCCGGGAGCGTCGCGGCCCCCGGGACGAGCAAGGCGCCGGTGGCCAGGGTGGCCCACCAGCGCCGTGAGGATGGTGAATGCATCGACATGCCTACTTCCTTGAGCGGTACGTTCGTCGACGCGACAGGGGTGCCGTCGTCGTCCAGCAGGTCCGTCATGGCCGTCCCACGACCTACCACCATCCCCATGTCCACCCTGGGCGGAGCACCGCGCCGCCTCCCGTTCGACCCTAGGGACGCCGTTGCCGTCGCGGCAACGAACTTGGTGAGGTGCAGACCAAACCTTTGCCGGACGCTGACCTGCGGCACGAGCCGGAGCGCGCACCGGGGCGGCAACTTGAGTCGTTCAAGTTTTCGTGATCAGGTGTCGGTATGACCTCGTCGCCCGCGTCCGCCGACGCCCTCGCGGCGGCCGGGCTGCGGGTGACCGCCCCGCGGCTGGCGGTGCTGAGGACGCTGGAGTCGCACCCGCACCTGGAGGCGGCGGACGTGGTCCGACTCACCCGCGAGCAGCACCGGGGGGTCTCCGTCCAGGGGGTCTACGACGTGCTCCGCGCGCTCACCGAGTCGCACCTCGTCCGGCGCGTCGAGCCGGCCCACGCGGTCGCGCGCTACGAGCTGGATCTCGGCGACAACCACCACCACGTCGTGTGCCGCGGCTGCGACACCATCGTGGACGTCCCCTGCGCCCTCGGCTCCGCCCCGTGCCTCGACCCGTCCGGCGCCAGCGCCCTGGGCTTCGAGGTCGACGAGGCCGAGGTCATCTACTGGGGCCTGTGCCCCGGGTGCCGCGAGGCGGTACCTTCCCCGACCACCGACGTCCCATCCACCCACCCGAAGGAGCAGGTATGACCTACCCCGGATACGTGAACGCCGAGCACTCCGGCCAGGGCCCCGAGCCCACCGGCGGCACGACGAGCAACGGCGCCCCCCACGACTCCGACCGCAACAGCCTCTCGGTCGGGCCCAACGGCCCGCTCATGCTGCACGACGTCAGCCTGGTCGAGGCGCTGGCCCACTTCGACCGCGAGAAGGTGCCGGAGCGGCTGCCCCATGCCAAGGGCTCCGGCGCGTTCGGCACCTTCGAGACCCTCGAGGACGTCTCGGCCTGGACCAAGGCCGGGATCTTCCAGCCGGGCGCGAGCAGCGAGGTCATCGCTCGTTTCTCCACGGTCGCCGGCGAGCAGGGCTCGCCCGACACCTGGCGGGACGTGCGCGGCTTCTCGGTGCGGATGTACACCGACGAGGGCAACCTCGACATCGTCGGCAACAACACGCCGATCTTCTTCGTGCGCGACCCGCTGAAGTTCCCCAACTTCATCCGGTCCCAGCGCCGCACCCCCGACAGCGGTCTGCGCGACCCCAACATGCAGTGGGACTTCTGGACGGCCAACCCGGAGTCGTCCCACCAGGTCAGCTACCTCATGGGTGACCGCGGGCTGCCGCGCACGTGGCGGGAGATGAACGGCTACTCCTCGCACACCTACATGTGGGTCAACGCCGACGGGGAGCGTTTCTGGGTGAAGTACCACTGGCACAGCGACCAGGGGGTCCACAACATCAGCAACGAGGAGGCCGACCGGCTCGCCGGCTCCGACGCGGACTACCACCGCCGCGACCTCTTCGAGGCGATCGACCGCGGCGACCACCCGAGCTGGACGCTGTTCGTGCAGGTCATGCCGTACGACGAGGCCAAGACCTACCGCTACAACCCGTTCGACCTCACCAAGGTGTGGCCGCACTCGGACTACCCCCTCCACAAGGTCGGCCGGATGACGCTGAACCGCAACCCGGAGAACTGGTTCGCCCAGATCGAGCAGGTCGCGTTCTCGCCGTCCAACCAGGTGGTCGGGACCGGGGTCTCCCCCGACAAGATGCTGCTGGCCCGGGTGTTCTCCTACCCGGACGCGCAGCGGCACCGCATCGGGGCCAACTTCACCCACCTTCCGGTCAACCAGCCCAAGGTGCAGGTCAACACCTACCAGTTCGACGGGCCCATGGCCTACCTGCACTCGGGCAGCCAGCCCACCTACACCACCAACTCCTACGGGCGGCCCTGGTCGGACCGCACCGGGCCGGTGGAGAACGGCTGGGAGGCCGACGGCGAGCTGGTGCGCCAGGCCTACGACCTGCGCGAGGACGACAGCGACACCGGGCAGGCCGCCCTGCTGGTGGGCGAGGTCTACGACGACGCGCAGCGCGAGCGCCTGGCGCAGACCGTCGGCGGCATGATGGGCGCCTGCGACCCGCAGATCCGGCAGCGGGTCTACGAGTACTGGCGGAACATCCACCAGGGCGTGGGTGAGCGGATCGAGCAGATCGCCACCGAGGCCGAGGTCAGGGAGAGCGACGGCGGCACGCCGCAGGTCGAGTCCCTGGGCGAGTCCCGCTCGGACCTCGTCGGCAGCCACCGCTGAGCCGGAGCACCGGCGACGGTGCCGACGACGGAGCGCCCCACCCGCGGCATGCGGCGGGTGGGGCGCTCCCGTCTGTCCACGGCCTCGCGTCGGGCGCGGTGCCGTGGCTGCGGGTCAGGCGGTGAGTCAGGCGGTATGCAGCCGGAACGCGACCGCGTCGACGCGCTCGCGCACCCCGGGCTCCGCCGCGATCCCCCGGCCGATCCGCGCCACGACGCCCTCCACCTCGGGACCGGTCAGACCCGGGCGCAGCGCCAGCTCGACGACCAGCTCTCCCGCGTCGCCACCGAGACGGTGCTCCCGGACCGCCTCCTCCGCGTCGACCGCCGCCGCAAGGGCGGCCACCACCCGGTCGTCGCGGTGCGCCGGCGACCAGGGGCGCCCGGTCGCGAGCGCCCGCACCATGGAGCCGGTGAGCGTCCAGGCGGCCGCGCCGGGTGCCGGGGGGAGGTCCAGCGGGATGACGTCGCACCCCTCCTGGAGGGCGGCCTGGGCCGCCCGCTGCGCGGTGACCGGGACCGGACGGGCGGCGGGGTCCCACGCGGCGAGCGCCTGGGTGCTCGTGAAGGCGGGCAGCGCCCGGCTGCTGCCGTCCGGGGCCACCAGGGTGACCGACGCCATGTCGCTGCGGGCGTCGGCAGGGAGGCCGGAGCTCTCGTCCACCTCGGCCGCCACCGCGACGATCGGCACGACGAGGCGCGCCTCGGCGACCGCAGCCACGACCTGGACCGGGTCGGGCCGGTCGCCGGCCAGCAGCGCCGCGAGCGCGGCGTCGGCGTCCCCGGTGTCGCCGTCGAAGCCGGTCCCGGTGAGCGTGCGGCCGGCCCACGGCACCCCTGCGGTGTCGGCGCCCTGCTGGGGTCGGTGCTCGGAGAAGCGGTGGGTCATCGGCATACCTCCAGGGCCTGCGGCAGGGTGAACGCGCCCTCGTGCAGCGCCGCGCCCAGCACCACCTCGTCGACGTCCGGGCAGTCGCGCAGCGCCCGCAGGTCGTCGAGCGTGCCCACCCCGCCCGACGCGGTCACCGCCGACCCCACGAGCCGGGCCACCGCGCTGAAGAGGGCCACGTCGGCGCCCGTGCGACGGCCGTCGCGGGAGGCGTCGGCCACCAGGACCCGCGTCCTGCCGTCCCGGAGCACCGGGTGGCGCCGCACCACCTCCTCGACCGGCCCGAGGCGCACGGACGTGCCGCGGGCGACGACCTCGCCCCCGCGCACGTCGACCGCGACGACGAGGCGGTCCCCCAACCGGCTCGCCGCCTCCTCGACCAGGTCGGGGTCGGCCAGGGCCAAGCTGGCCAGCACCACCCGGCTCGCCCGGGTCCCCGCCGCCCACACCACGTCGGCCGGACCGGCGATCCCCCCGGAGAGCTGCACCGGCACCGGCAGCCCAGCCACCAGCCCGGCCATGAGGCCCGGGGCCCCGCCGCGGCCGAAGGCCCGGTCCAGGTCGACGAGGTGCAGGAGACGGGCCCCCTCGGCCACGAGGGACTGGGCCACGTGGGCGGGGTGCGCCGGGCCGTCGCCGGGGACCTGTGCCGCGCGACCCGCGGCCACATCCACCGCCGGCAGGAGGGTGAGCCCCGCCGTCACGACAGGACGCCCAGCTCTCGACGCAGCCGCACCGAGTCCTGGACGGCGTCCTGGAACCACCCGACCTGCTGGGGGTCCGGCTGCCGACGGACCGCACCCGGCACCGTGTCCGCGTGCGCCGGGTCCTCGACCAGGCGGGTCCCCGGCAGCCCCAGGGTGGCCATCACGGCCTGGAGCATGCGCGCCGGCCGCACCCTGGTCTCGTGGAGCAGGTCGACGAGCTCGTCCCGGACCGTCGGCGCCGCGCCGGCCAGGGCGACGATCTCGGCGGGCCCGGCGAGATCCAGCCCCGGCGGCCGCAGCAGTCCTCGATCCGGCTCCCACACCACCCAGCGCACCCGGCGGCGCCGGCCCGGCTGGTGCAGGGTGACCAGGGCGCGCCCGTCGACCTCGAAGAAGCCCAGCCCGGGTGCCGCCTTGGCGGAGAGGGCGCGGCAGGCGCTGACCAGCCCCCCGTCCTCGTAGGGGGCACCGGCGCGGGAAGGACCGCGGGTCACCACACCCACCCAGCCCTGGAGCGGGACGACCGAGACGGGGACGATGCTGGCCGCCACCCAGGCGTCCACCTCGTGCCGGGGCCCGGCCGCGAGGAGCAGCCCCTGGGAGCGTCCGGACGTCGTCGGGTCGTCGGGGGAGCTCACCCGGCTCATCCTACGGACCGGCGGGGCCGCTCCCGCCCTCGCCACGTCGACCTCGTGCCTCGCGGCCGAACGGGTCGCGGCGGGGCGGCGGGAAGTGCCCGGCGTCGCGCGGCGGCGAGGCCGCACGCGGGCGGCCGAAGCCGTCGGTGTGCCGGTCGCGGGACGGGGCGTCCGGGCGACCCCGGTGGGGCGCGCCGGTGGCGCGGCGCAGGGTCTCGCCGTCGCCGCCCGTCCCGGGCGGCTTGTTGCCGTAGAGCAGCCGCTCGACGACCTCCCGCGCGTGCCGGGCGGTGCGCCGCCAGTCCTGCGCCAGCGAGGTGCCGGTGCCCGGGCCGCGACGCATGACCCGGGACATGCCCTCGGCGTCGCGCAGGTCGCTGGGCACGCTGTCCACCGGTCGCCCGCGCCAGACGATGCCCGCGTCGCGCAGCTGGGAGGCGACGCACCAGGCGTGCACCAGCGGCTCCTGGTCCTGCTCGGAGAGCAGCCCGGCCTCCCCGGCGGCGCGCAGCGCGTCGATCGTGCTCGTGGTGCGCAGCCCCGGGTGGTCGTGCGCGTGCTGGAGCTGCAGCAGCTGGGCCACCCACTCCACGTCCGAGAGCCCTCCCATGCCGAGCTTGAGGTGGGTCCTCGGGTCCGCGCCGCGGGGCAGCCGCTCGGCCTCCATCCGGGCCTTGAGCTTGCGGATCTGCCGGACAGCGTCGTCCCCGATGCCGCCGTCGGGCCAGCGCAGCGGACGGATCATCTCGCTGAAGGCCTCGCCCAGCCGGGGGTCCCCGGCGACCGGGCGGGCGCGGAGCAGGGCCTGTGACTCCCAGCCGGCCGACCACCGCTCGTAGTAGGTGCGGTACGCCTCCAGGCTGCGCACGAGCGGGCCGGCCTTGCCCTCGGGGCGCAGGCCGGCGTCCAGCTCCAGCACCGGGTCCGGGCCGGCTCCGGTGAGTCCCTTGCGCAGCTCGGCGACGATGTCGGTGGCCTGCTCGGCGGCGAGCTCCGGCGTCGCCCCCGGGAGCGGGTCGTAGACGTACATGACGTCGGCGTCGCTGGCGTAGCCGACCTCGCGCCCGCCGAGCCGTCCCATCCCCACGAGCAGCAGGGCCGCTGCCGCGTCCTCGCCGCGGCGCTCCAGCACCCGGCGGGTCGCGACCCCCAGCGCCCCCTCCAGGTAGGCGTCGGTGAGGTCGCTGAGCGCCTGCCGCACCTGCGGCCCGTCCCACCCGGCGGCCAGGTCGCCCAGCACGATGCGCACCAGCTCGCGGGCGCGGACCGAGCGCACGGAGGCGAAGGCCTCCTCCGCGCTCTCCTGCCGCCTGGCGGCGGCCGTCATCCGGGCCACCAGCGCCTGCTTGTCCGGCACGACCAGCTCCCCCTCGTCCCCCAGCAGGGCGACCGTCTCGGGGCTGCGGATGAGCAGGTCCACGGCATACCGGCTGGAGGACAGCACCCGCGCCAGGCGCTGCGCGGCGCTGCCCTCGTCCCGCAGCATCCCGAGGTACCAGTGCGTGGTGCCGAGCGCGTCGCTGATCCGGCGGAAGGCCAGCAGCCCGGCGTCGGGGTCGGCACCGTCGGCGAACCAGGACAGCATGACCGGCAGCAGGTGCCGCTGGATCGTCGCCCGGCGGCTGACCCCGTCGGTCAGCGCCTCGAGGTGTCGCATGGCGCCGGCCGGGTCGCGGAAGCCGAGGGCGGCCAGCCGCTCGCGGGCGGCCTCGGGCGACAGCCGCGCCTCGTCGTAGGAGAGTCTGGCCACCGCGGACAGCAGGGGGCGGTAGAAGAGCCGCTCGTGCAGACGCCGGACCTCCCGACGCACCTGCTTCCACCGCTGCATGACCGCGCGGTCGGCGTCGCCGCGCTCCCCCAGGGCGCGGCCGAGCCGGCGCAGCTCGCCCTCCGCGGTCGGCATGAGGTGGGTGCGCTTCATCCGGTGCAGCTGCACCCGGTGCTCCAGGCACCGCAGCAGCCGGTATGCCTCGTCCAGCGCGTGCGCGTCCTCCCGCCCGACGTAGCCCCCGTCGCGGAGCGCGGCGAGCGCCTCCAGCGTCGTCCGCGAGCGCAGCGCCGGGTCGGCCCTCCCGTGCACGAGCTGCAGCAGCTGCACGCTGAACTCGATGTCCCGCAGGCCACCCGGGCCGAGCTTGATCTGCCGGTCGACCTCGTCACGGCGCACGTGCTGCTCGACCCGGCGCCGCATCGACTGCACCTCGCCGACGAAGTTCTCCCGCCCGGCGGCCTCCCAGACGAGCGGCTCGACCAGCTCCAGCCACCGGCGGCCGAGGTCGCCGTCGCCGGCCACCACCCGCGCCTTGAGCAGGGCCTGGAACTCCCAGGTCTTGGCCCAGCGCTGGTAGTACTCGCGGTGGGACTCGAGGGAGCGGACCAGCGGACCGTTCTTGCCCTCGGGCCGCAGCGCGGCGTCCACCTGCCAGAGGGTGCCCTCCGCCGTGGCGTCCCCGCAGATGCGCATGACCGCCGAGGCGAGCCGGGCACCGACCGCGACGGCCTCCGCCTCCTCCGCCCCGGCCTGCGGCGCGGCGAGGAAGATGACGTCGACG
The DNA here is from genome assembly GCF_004153545.1 of Serinicoccus sediminis. Classification (GTDB taxonomy): domain Bacteria; phylum Actinomycetota; class Actinomycetes; order Actinomycetales; family Dermatophilaceae; genus Ornithinicoccus; species Ornithinicoccus sediminis_A. The sequence goes on from NZ_SDVA01000009.1 coordinate 24,380, forward strand.
TCGGAGAGGTAGTTGAGCTCGCGCCCCCCGGTCTTGCCCATGGCGACGACGGTCAGGGCGCAGCTCTCCTCGTCCTCCACCTCGGCCCGGGCGAGCAGCAGGGCCCCCTCGAGCGCGGCCGCCGCGAGGTCGGCCAGTGCCCCGCCGACCGCCGGCATGAGCCGGACCGGGTCCGGGGAGCACAGGTCGGCCGTCGCGACCCGCAGCAGCTGGCGCCGGTAGGCCACCCGCAGGGCGTCCGCGCCCGCCCGGCCTGTCAGCCCGCGCACCGCCTCGACGAGGGTCCACGGCTCGGGAGAGCGACCCTCGGCGACGTCGGGGACGTGCTCGGGGTGCCGCAGGAGGCCCTCACCCAGGGCGACAGACCCGCCCAGCAGGGTCAGCAGCCGACGCCGCGGCTCCCCGCCGGCGGCCACGACCGGGAGCGTGGCCTCGTCGCAGCGGGTCCCGTCCGCGCCCGTCGACCGCGGGTCGAGCAGCCGCACGAGCAGGAGCAGCGCCGCGTCCGGGTCGGCGCCCGCCCCCAGGTCCGCCACCAGGCCGGGCACGTCCACCTCGGCGCGGGGGCCAGGGGCGGTGCCGGCGGAGACGTCTGCCTCGGTGTCGGCGGCCGTGCCCTCCTGCTGGTCGTCCGTCCGGTCGGTGGCGTCGTCGGCGTCGGTGCCGGCGGTCGCACCCGCCTCGTCGTCCTCTGCGGCCTCCATCCGCTCCAGCACCTCGGCGAGCAGCCGGGCCGCCCGGCCGCTGTCCTGGAACCCGCCGCGGGCCAGCTGAGCCGCACCCAGCCGGTCCCCCTCGGGGCGACCGCCCGCACGCCGACGTCCGGGCGTCGCGGCGCCCGCGCGGGAGGTCTCGGGTGACGGCACGGCATACCCTCGCTCAGAGGTGCAGGAGGTAGCGGTCCAGCTCGAACTGCGTCACCTGGGACCGGTACTCGCCCCACTCCTGCCACTTGTTGCGCAGGTAGAAGTCGAAGACCTGCTCCCCCAGCACCTCGGCGGCGAGCTCGGAACCCTCCATCACCGCCACCGCCTCGCCCAGGCTCTGCGGGAGCGGGTCGATGCCCATGGCGCGCCGCTCGGCGTCGGTGAGCATCCACACGTCGTCCTCGGCCTCCGCCGGCAGGTCGTAGCCCTCCTTGATGCCCCGCAGCCCGGAGGCGAGCACCAGCGCGTAGGTGAGGTAGGGGTTGCAGGCGGCGTCGATGGAGCGCACCTCGACCCGCCGGGAGTGCCCCCGGCCGACGGAGAACATCGGCACGCGAGCCAGCGCGGAGCGGTTGTTGTGGCCCCAGCACACGTGCGCCGGTGCCTCACCGCCGCCCCAGAGCCGCTTGTAGGAGTTGACGAACTGGTTGGTGACCGCGCAGATCTCCCGGCTGTGCGCGAGGACCCCGGCCATGAAGCGACGCCCGGTCTGGGAGAGCTCGTAGTCGGCCCCCGGCTCGTAGAACGCGTTGGTGTCGCCCTCGAAGAGCGAGACGTGGGTGTGCATGCCGGACCCGGGGTGCTCGGCGAGCGGCTTGGGCATGAAGGTGGCGAACGCCTTCTCGTGCAGCGCGACCTCCCGCACCACCGTGCGGAAGGTCATGATGTTGTCCGCCATCGACAGCGCGTCGGCGTAGCGCAGGTCGATCTCCTGCTGGCCCGGCCCGCCCTCGTGGTGGCTGAACTCGACCGAGATGCCCATCTGCTCGAGCATCTCGATCGCCGCCCGGCGGAAGTCGTGGCCGTCGCCGCGGGCGACGTGGTCGAAGTAGCCGGCCTGGTCGACCGGGACCGGGCCCCGGCCGCGCTCGTAGGGCTCCTTGAAGAGGTAGAACTCGATCTCGGGGTGGGTGTAGAAGGTGAACCCCTGCTCGGCGGCGGTGTCCAGGGTGCGGCGCAGGATGTTGCGCGAGTCGGTCGCCGCAGGGGTGCCGTCCGGCATGTTGATGTCGCAGAACATCCGGGCCGTCCGGTCGCGCCACGGCAGCACCTGGAAGGTGTCGGCATCGGGCTGCACGATCATGTCGGCCTCGTAGACCCGGGTGAAGCCCTCGATGACGCTGCCGTCGATGCCGATCCCCTCGGTGAACGCCTGCTCCAGCTCGGCGGGGGCGACCGCCACCGACTTCAGGGTGCCCATGAGGTCGGTGAACCAGAGCCGGACGAACCGGATGTCCCTCTCCTCGATGGTGCGGAGGACATACTCCTGCTGGCGGTTCATGGCCTCATCCTGCCGCATCGTCGAGGTCCGCCGTGGCCCGGGCGTAGTCGGCGGCGAGCGCGCCCAGGTCCGCCCGGTGGTCCGCGATGCGGCAGCCCCGACCGTTGGGCTTGACCCGGATCCCCTCCTCGTCCCAGTGCGGCCGGGCCCGGGCGAGCAGGTCGGCGTGGAAGTCGCCCGCGTGGCTCGTCACCCGCCACCAGGTGACGTTGTCCCCCCAGTGCTTGAGGATCGAGCCGACCTGGCGCGGGCCGATGCCGACGAGGGTGGCCAGGTCGCCGTAGCTCACCACCCGGCCGGCCGGCACCTGCTCGACGGCGCGGAGCACCCGCTCGACCAGCACCTCGTCCATCCCGGAGACGCTACCGGGGCGCTGCGGGCGCCGGGGACGAGGCATACGCTGAAGAGCATGAGCGAACTCACGGTCGGGTATGCCGCGATGCTGGAGCAGTTCCACCCCTCCGAGGCGGTGGCGCTCACCGCGGCCGCCGAGGAGCACGGGTTCTCCGGCTGCATGGCCGCCGACCACTTCGCGCCGTGGGTGCCCTCGCAGGGCCAGTCGGCCTTCGTCTGGAACGTCCTCACCGCGGTCGGCGAGCGCACCACCGGCGACCTCGGCCCCGGTGTGGTGTGCCCGAGCTTCCGCTGGCACCCCGCCGTGGTCGCGCAGGCGGCGGCCACGCTGGAGGCGATGTATGCCGGGCGCACCTGGCTCGGGGTCGGCGCCGGAGAGGCGCTCAACGAGCACGTGCTCGGCGGCTACTGGCCGGAGGCCGGTGAGCGCTCGCGCCGGATGTTCGAGGCCGTGGACCTCATCACGCAGCTCTTCGAGGCGTCGGTGGCCGGGAAGGACACGAAGTTCGCCGGGGAGTTCTTCCGGATGGAGACCACCCGGCTGTGGACCATGCCCGACGCGCCGCCGCCGATCCTCGTCGCCACGGCCGGGCCGGTCAACGCGAAGAAGACGGGCCGGCACGCCGACGGCATCATCACCGTCGGTGCACCGCCGGAGAAGATCGAGATGCTGCTGGGGAAGTTCGCCGACGGGGCCCGGGAGGCGGGCAAGGACCCCGACACCATGCCCAAGGTCCTGCAGCTGCACCTGTCGTGGGCCCCGACCGACGAGGAGGCGCTGGACAACGCGGTGCGCGAGTGGCCCAACGGGGGGATGAAGTTCGGGAAGGCCGACATCCGCTCACCGCACGACTTCGCCGCCATGGCCCAGCTCGTGCGCCCGGAGGACTTCGAGGGCCGGATGGTCATCTCCTCCGACCCGGACGTACACCGTCAGCACATCCAGAGCCTGCTCGACCTCGGCTTCGACCGGGTCTACCTGCACAACGTCGGGCGCAACCAGCAGGAGTGGCTCGAGGTCTTCGGCCGCGAGGTGCTGCCGCAGCTGCACCGCTGAGGTCTGCCCCGGCCCGGGCTCCCGCGGCCGGTGACCCGGGCCCACGGCCCCGCGCGCGTCAGCCCTTGTCGTTGAACGGGTTGTTGTCCCAGTTGTCGTCCTCGCGCTCCTCCTCGTCCCAGCGCTCGGTCTTCTCCCGGGCGATCTCGAGGGCGCGCGAGGCCTCGTCCTCGCTGCCGTAGGGGCCGAGCAGGTCGGCGCTGCGGGCCCGCTTGTCGTCCACCTCGGACTCGACCTGGCCGCTCTTGGTGTTGTACCAGTACTGCATCGCTCGCCTCCACGTGCTCTCGACGGCATGCCTCCGGCGGGAGGCACGGCACCTACGATGGACCCTATGCCCACCCTCGCCCCGATCGCCCCCGGACGTGTCAGCCCGCGCCTCCCGGTGCCCGCCTCGATCGCCCGCCCCGAGTACGTCGACCGGCCGGCCCCGACGCCGTTCAGCGGCTCCGAGGTCAAGGACGCGGAGACCATCGAGGCGATGCGGCACGCCGGTCGGTTGGCCGCCCAGGCGCTGGCGCTGTGCGGCGAGATGGTGCGACCGGGCGTGACCACCGACGCCATCGACCGGGCCGGCCACGAGTTCCTGCTCGACCACGGCGCCTACCCCTCGACCCTGGGCTACCGGGGGTTCCCCAAGTCGCTGTGCACCTCGGTCAACGAGGTCATCTGCCACGGCATCCCGGACGACCGGGAGCTGCGCGAGGGCGACATCTGCAACATCGACATCACGGCCTACGTCGGCGGCGTGCACGGCGACAACAACGCGACGTTCCTCTGCGGCGAGGTGGCCGAGGAGACCCGGCTGCTCGTCGAGCGCACGCAGGAGGCGCTGGCGCGGGCCATCAGGGCGGCCCGCCCGGGGCGGGAGATCAACGTCATCGGCCGGGTCATCGAGAGCTACGCGAGCCGGTTCGGCTACGGCGTCGTGCGCGACTACACCGGCCACGGGGTCGGTGAGGCGTTCCACTCCGGCCTCGTCGTCCCGCACTACGACGCGGCGCCGGACTACGCCACGCTCATCGAGCCCGGTATGACGTTCACCATCGAGCCGATGCTCAACCTCGGCACCCCCGAGTGGACGGAGTGGGAGGACGGCTGGACGGTGCTCACCGCGGACGGCCGCCCCTCGGCGCAGTTCGAGCACACCCTGCTCATCACCGACGACGGGGCGGAGATCCTCACCCTCCCCTGACCCCGCCGCTGCCGGTCCACGTGTCGCGCGGTCCGGGGGCACGGCATACTCGGGGGTCCGTCACCACGTGGGAGGAAGCATGGGCAAGAAGCACGACGTCCTCGGGATCGACATCGGCGGCAGCGGCATCAAGGGGGCGCCGGTCGATCTGAAGGCCGGTGAGTTCGCCACCGACCGCCAGCGCATCCCCACGCCGGAGGAGTCGACGCCGGACGCCGTGGCGGAGGTGGTGGCCGAGATCGTCGAGAAGTTCGACGGCGACCTCGACAAGGACGCCCCGCTCGGCATCACCGTGCCCGCCGTGGTCCACCACGGGACGGTCCGGACGGCCGCCAACATCGACCCGTCGTGGATCGGCACCGACGCCGACAACCTCTTCGGCAAGGCCGTGGGCCGCCGGGTGCACGTCATGAACGACGCCGACGCCGCCGGCGTCGCGGAGATGCACTACGGCGCCGGCCGCGGCAACGACGGCGTGGTGCTGCTGACCACGCTCGGCACCGGGATCGGCACCGCGCTGTTCATGGACGGCGAGCTGCTGCCCAACACCGAGCTGGGCCACCTGGAGCTGGACGGCCACGACGCCGAGACCAGGGCGGCGAGCAGCGCCCGGGAGAACGAAGACCTGTCCTGGGAGGAGTGGGCCGAGCGGCTGCAGCGCTACTACTCCCACGTCGAGGACCTCCTGTGGCCCGACCTCATCATCGTCGGCGGCGGGGTGTCCAAGAAGGCGGACAAGTACCTCCCCCTGCTGCACACCCGGGCCCCCATCGTGCCCGCCATGCTCAAGAACGACGCCGGCATCATCGGCGCGGCCTGGCAGGCCAAGCACCTCGGCTGACGCCGGGCCACGGGGTATGCCGCCCCGGCGCGCCCGCCGCGTCCGGCCCGTCCGGCGCGTCCGGCCCGTCAGCCTTCGTCCGGCTCGTCATCCCTCGTCCGGGTCGTCATCCCTCGTCCGGCTCGTCAGCCTTCGTCCTCGTCGAGGGGGCTGCTGGTTGACCTGCCGGACGAGGGTCCGCGCCGCCAGCCGTCATTGTCCACAGATGTCGGTCGCACGCCTCCGCCCCCCGCGCAGACGTGCCAGCCTGATGGTCATGACGCCGGCCCTGGAGGGCTTCCTCCACACCCATCACTTCGCCATCACCACCACCGAGGCCGCCTCCATCGGCATCTCGCGGGAGGTGCTCCGGTTGCTCGTGGCCCGCAAAGTCCTGACCCGGGTGGGCCGAGGAGCCTACGTGCAGACCAGCGCGCTGGAGCGCGAGCCCCACGACGCCGGGCGACATGTGCTCCGGGTCCAGGCGCTCGTGCGCAGCCGACCCGAGGACTGGGTCGCCAGTCACCTGTCGGCGGCGTTGCTCTGGGGGCTGCCGGTGCCGCAGGTGCCTCTCGATCGTTTGCACGTGTGCCACGCCCGCCCGGTCGGGACCAGCCGCCGGCGCTCCGGCTACACCGTGCACCTGTACCCCGGCGAGGAGCGGATCACCAGGCTCGAGGGCCTCCCGGTCGTCGTGGCCGCGGCGGCGGTGGTCGGCACCGCGCTGCAAGTGCCACTCGGGCCGGCCGTGGCAGCCGCGGATGCCGCCCTGCACCGCGGTCTGGTCTCCCCCGAGGGTCTCGTCGCGCAGCTTGACGCGTGGGCGCACGTCCCCCAGGTCGTCGGAGCGAGGCTGGCCGTGGCACGGGCCGACGGCCGCAGCGAGTCCCCGGGTGAGTCGCTCCTGAGGCTGATCCTCCTCGACCTGGGTCTCACCGTCATCCCGCAGCACGTCGTCCGCGACGGCGATGTCCTCGTGGCTCGGGTGGACTTCTACCTGCCCGAGCTCGGGGTGGTGCTGGAGTTCGACGGGCGGCTGAAGTACGCCGGGCACGACGGCCGGCAGGCCCTGGCTGCCGAGAAGTACCGGGAGGACCGGATCCGGGCGCTCGGCTACGGGGTCGGGCGGCTCACCTGGGACTGCCTCACGCAGCCCGCCGTGGTGTCCGGGGTGGTCGCGCGGGCCGCCCGGAGCGCCCACCCGCACCTCATCGCCGCCCGGGCCTCCTGAGCACCCGGCGCGGGCCGTGGCTCGGCCGACTGTCCGTCAGCCGCCACGTCGGCCCTCGTCCTCGTGGTCATCACTCGTCCCCCTCGACGGGGCTGAAGGATGACCCGGAGGACGAGAGCTGACGAACCGACCGACAGTATGGCCGGGTGACGCTCGGGGCCAGGAGGAGGTATGCCGCGGGTGCCGGCCGCGATGGGCCCGAGGCCCCCGCACCGCTCACCAGGAGGTGTCCCGTGGGCGCCCCTCGTCGTACCCGGCGGCGCCCTGCAGCCCGACGACGGCGCGGGTGTGGAACTCGCCGATCGTGCGGGCCCCGGCGTAGGTGAACGCGGAGCGCACCCCGGAGACGATCTGGTCGATGAGGTCCTCCACGCCGGGCCGGGCCGGGTCGACGAACATCCGGCCCGAGGAGATGCCCTCCTCGAACAGCCCCGCCCGGGCCCGGTCGAAGGCCGACATCTCCCGGGTGCGGTGGCGGACCGCGCGGGCGGACGCCATACCGAAGGACTCCTTGTAGAGCCGGCCGTCGGCGTCCCGGATGAGGTCGCCCGGCGACTCCAGGGTCCCGGCGAACCACGACCCCACCATGACCGAGCCGGCACCGGCGGCCAGCGCCAGGGCCACGTCCCGGGGGTACTTCACCCCGCCGTCGGCCCAGACGTGCGCCCCCACCTCACGGGCGGCGTCCGAGCACTCGAGCACCGCCGAGAACTGCGGTCGGCCCACCCCGGTCATCATCCGCGTCGTGCACATGGCCCCCGGGCCGACACCGACCTTGACGATGTCGGCACCCGCCTCCACCAGGTCCAGCGTCCCGGTCCGCGAGACGACGTTGCCCGCCGCGACCGCGACCCGCACCCCGGTGGCCGCCTCGTGCTCGTCACGCGCCCCGACCACCGCCGGCAGCACGTCGACCATCTTGTCCTGGTGCCCGTGGGCGGTGTCGACGACGAGGACGTCCGCCCCGGCGTCCAGCAGCTCGGACGCCCGGCCGGCCACATCACCGTTGATGCCGACGGCGGCGCCGACCCGCAGCCTCCCCTGGGCGTCCAGCGCCGGCGCGTAGATCCCGGACCGCACGATCCCGGTGCGGGTCAGCACGCCGGCCAGACGCCCGTCGACGACGACCGGTGCCATGCCCGCGCGGGTCTCCTCGAGCAGGTCGAAGGCGGTCCGGGGCTCGACACCGGCGTCGAGGACGACGCGCGGGGGTTGCATGACGTCGCGCACCGAGGAGAAGCGGTCGACGCCCTCGGTGTCGGACTCCAGGACGATCCCGACCGGGGAGCCGTCCTCCACCACGACCGCGGCCTGGTGCGCGCGCTTGGACATCACCGACAGCAGCTGCGCGACGGGGGCGCCCGGCTCGATCGTGATGGGGGTCTCGTAGAGCGGGTGGCTGGCCTTGACCGCCCCGATGGTCGAGCGCACCTGGGGCAGCGGGATGTCCTGCGGCAGGACGGCGACACCGCCCCGGCGGGCCACGGTCTCGGCCATCCGGCGACCGGCCACCGCGGTCATGTTGGCGACCACGAGGGGCAGGGTCGTGCCCGTGCCGTCCGCCGTCGACAGGTCGACGTCCAGCCGCGAGGTCACCGACGAGCGGGACGGCACCATGAAGACGTCGTTGTAGGTCAGGTCGTGCACCGGCTCGGTGCCGTTGAGGAACTCCACGAGGGACAAGGCTACGGGGCGGCGCCTAGGGTGGCGGTATGCAGATCACCCACCTCGGACATGCCTGTCTCCTCGTCGAGGTGGCCGACCAGCGCGTGCTCATCGACCCGGGCACCTTCTCCTCCTTCGAGGACGTGACCGACCTCACCGCCGTCGTCGTGACGCACCAGCACCCCGACCACCTCGACCCCGAGCGCACCGAGCCGCTCCTCGCCGCGAACCCGGGGGCCCGGGTGCTCATGGAGGCGCAGAGCGCGGAGAAGGTCGCCGCGTTCGGGTATGCCGCCCGCGTCGAGACCCTGCGCCCCGGCGGGCACGTGGACCTGGGGTCCGGCGGCAGCCGGGTGCGGCTGACCGGGGTCGGGGAGCAGCACGCCGACATCCACCCCTACGTGCCGCGCGTCGGCAACACCGGTGTCGTCGTGCAGGCCGAGGGTGAGCCGGTGCTCTACCACCCCGGAGACGCCCTCGACGGCGAGCCCGGCGCGGTCGACCTGCTCGGCGTCCCGGTGAGCGCGCCCTGGGGCAAGGTCGCCGAGGCCATCGCCCTCGTCCGGCGGCTCGCGCCGGCGCAGGGCATCATCCCGATCCACGACGGGCTGCTCAACGACCGCGGCCGCGGGATGTACGTCCAGCACATCGGCGACTTCGGCGCCGACGACGGCGTGCAGGTGCACGACCTGCGCGACGCCGGCCCGACGACCTTCTGACGCACAGGACGCGCGGTCAGCACGCACAGGACGCGCGGTCAGCACGCACAGGACGCCTAGTCAGCACGCACAGGACGCGCGGTCAGGCCACTCCGGACGCGTCGGGTCAGCCGATCCCGGCCGCGCCGAAGGCCAGACCGAGCAGGTAGGTCGCGACCGCGGCGCCGTAGCCGATGAGCAGCTGGCGCACGCCACGACCCACGGGTGAGGCGCCGGACAGCAGCCCCACCACCCCGCCGGTCACGAGCAGCGCCATCCCGACCAGCAGCATCGCCACGCCCGCTGCGGCATACCCGGTGAGACCGAGCAGGTAGGGCAGCACCGGGATGAGCGCGCCGGAGGCGAAGAAGCCGAAGCTCGCGAGAGCGGCTCCCCAGGGGTTGAGGACGGCGTCCTGCTCGTCCGCGTCGGTGGCCGCCATCGGCACCGCGTCGTCGGGTGCGGGACCACCGTGCTGCATCTGGCCGAGGACCACGGCGGCGCGCGACCGGGCCTGGTCGTGGTCCATGCCGCGGGCGCGGTAGACGAGCTCCAGCTCGTTGCTCTGCAGGTCCAGCGCCCGCAGCGCGTCGTGGGTGCCCTGGGCCGGCTGCGAGGCGGCGAGGAGCTCGCGGGCCGAGCGCACCGAGATGTACTCCCCCGCCCCCATCGACAGCGCCCCGGCCAGCAGCCCGGCCATGCCCGCCGCCAGGACGACCGCGCCCGACACGCCGGTGCCGGCCATGCCCATGATGAGCGCCAGGTTGGACACCAGGCCGTCGTTGGCGCCGAAGACGGCGGCGCGGAAGTTGCCGGACAGCTGCAGCCGCCCCCGCGCTGCCAGCCCCCGCAGCACCTCCTCGTGCACCTGCTCGTCGGCCGCCATCGAGGACGCGGCGTCGTGCTCGCCGGCGTACTGGTTGTCCGACTTGGACCGCTGGAGCAGGGCGAGGACGAAGACCATCCCGAAACGCCGGGCCAGCCAGGTCTGCACCCGGTGCGCCAGGGTGGCGCGGGGGGCGGGGGTGGCCCGGTCGCCCAGCAGGGTCTCCCAGTGCTGGGCGTGCCGCTGCTCGGCGTCGGCGAGCCCGGTGAGGATGGCCCGCTCCTCCCCCTGCCGCCGGGCCGCCAGGTCGCGGAAGGTCTGGATGTTGGCGTGCTCGTCGGCCAGGTGGCGTCGCCACCGGCGGACGTCGGTCGGGCGGGGTTCCGTCGTCGTCACGTGGGTGGAGTCTACGCTCCGCGCCTCGGGCCGCTATCCTGCTCGACGTGGATGAGTCGGCCAGGCGGCCGCGTCGGGCACCCTCGGGTGACCCGCCGAGGAACGTCCGGGCTCCACAGGGCACGGTGGTGGCTAACAGCCACCCGGGGTGACCCGCGGGACAGTGCCACAGAGAGCAGACCGCCCACCGCCCCGGCGGTGGGTGAGGGTGAAACGGTGGTGTAAGAGACCACCAGCACGCCAGGTGACTGGCGTGGCTCGGTAAACCCCACCTGGAGCAAGACCAGACAGTGCGCGTCCGAGGGCTGCCCGCCCGAGCGCACGGGTAGGTCGCTGGAGGCGTGCGGCGACGCACGCCCGAGATGGATGGTCGCCACCCTCGCAGGGCCGGTGACGGCGCGAGGGGACAGAACCCGGCGTACCGGCCGGCTCATCCACCCCCGCGGGTGCACCCGGGATGCCGGGGGCACCCCGATGGTGGCCTCAGAGGTGCAGCGCGCCCGTCGCGAGGTCGACGAGCACGAAGATCGCGGTGACGATGAGCAGGCCGACCATCAGCCACGTGAGGCCGCGGCCGAAACTACCTCGCTGGGCGCTGGCCGGGGTGGAGGTCTTCGAGTTCGTCATACCACGATCCTGTCACATCCCACGGGCGTCGAGCAGCGCGGTCAGGGTGGCGGCGACACCGTCCTCGTCGTTGCTCGGCACCACCTCGTCGGCGAGGGCCAGCACCTCGGGGTGCGCGTTGGCGACGGCGTGGGCGCGCCCCGCCCACTCCAGCATCGGTATGTCGTTGAGCATGTCCCCGAACGCCCACACCTCGTGCGGCGCGACCGGGGGGTCCTGCTCGGCGCACCAGGTGAGCAGCGCCAGCGCCTTGGTGACCCCTCGACCGGTGACCTCGCCGAGCTGGACGGCGCCGGAGTTGGCCACCTCGGCCCGCTCCCCCACCACCTCTGCCACCCGGGCGCTGATCTGCTCGGTGCTCCAGTCGAGGTGCCGGACGAGGATCTTGCCGGCCGGCTCCCGCGCGAGCTCGTCGATGCCGCCGACCAGCCACTGGCCGTCGGTCCGGTCGTTGTGCCGTCGGAAGTGCGGCTCCCGGGCGAAGCCCCGCACCGACTCGGTCGCCAGGGCGGACTCGGGCATGGCCTGCTTCAGCTCGGTGAGCAAGGCGCCGACGAGCTCGGCGGGCATGAGCCGGTGGCTGAGGATCTCGCGGCGCGCGACGTCGTAGGTGAAGGCGCCGTTGCCGCACAGGGCGACCGCCTCCACCCCCAGGTCGCTCAGCTCGTCCATCCACCGGGGCGGGCGTGCGGTCACCAGCACCACCCGCACCCCGGCGGAGGTGCACCGGGCCAGCACCGCCCGGGTGCGGTCGGAGACCGTGCCGTCCGTGCGCAGGAGGGTGCCGTCGCAGTCCGAGGCCACGACCCGCACCTGCTGCCGGTCGGCTCCGGGCCTCATCGCCCCTCCTGCCCGACGACCCGCAGGTCCACCTCGCCCGCCAGGATGTCGGCGCGCTCCACGCGGACGGTCACGGCGCTGCCCAGCGGGGCGGTGCCGGTCGCCACGTCGCTCACGGGCGGGTCGACCAGCTGCACCAGCACGCGCCCGCCGTCGACGCCGTCGACGACGACCGCCGCGAAGTCCTGACCGACCCGGTCGCTGAGCACCGCCGCCTCGACCGCCGTCAGGCACGCCCGGTCGACCGCCCTGGCCCGCCGCCCGGTCTCCTCCATGACCTCCGGCAGCCCCGGCAGCGCCTCCCGGGCCCAGGCCGGCACCTCCCGCCCGGCGCACAGCGCCTCGCAGACCGCCAGGCCGAAGCGGTCGACCAGGCGGCGCAGGGGCGCGGTGACGTGGGCGTAGGGCGCGGCGATGGCGGCCTGCACCTGCTCGTCCTCCGGCGGCGGCTCGCCGTCGAAGGCGGTGTAGCCGGCGCCCCGGAAGAGGGAGGTGGCGGCGTTGACGATCGCGAGGTGCCGGGTGTCGGACCGGTCGAGCGTGCGGAGGAACTCGCCGTACGGCATACCCTCCGGCCAGTGGGCGCCCAGCGCCTCCACCTCGCGCCGGAAGCGTGCCACCGCGCCCTCCCCCGGCTCCGGCATCGTCCGCAGGATGCCGACCCGGCCGTCGAGCATCATCCGGGCGGCGACCATGCCGGTGAGCAGTGAGATCTGCGCGTTCCAGTCCTCCGCCGGAAGCATCGGCCGCAGCCTCAGGGTGTAGTCGCAGCCCCCCTCGGTGCTGACCCCCACCTCCTGCTCGGGCATGGGCAGGCTGGCCCCGCCCCGCGCGACCTCGCGCGCCACCCTCAGCTCACCGACCTCCCTGAGCAGCTGCAGGGTCTCCTCCGCGTCCCCGCCGTCGACGAGGTCCTGGACCTCGTCGTAGGTGTAGCGGCGGCGGGAGCGGACCATGGCGCGGTAGAGCTCGGCCGACTCGCGGGAGCCGTCGGCGGCCAGCCGGATGTCCCAGACGTATGCCGGTCGCACCGCGTCCGGGAGCAGGCTCGCCGCCTCCTCGCTCAAGGCCGGCGGGTGGAGCGGCACGCGGGTGTCGGGGCAGTAGACCGTCTGCCCGCGCAACCGGGTCTCGGCGTCCAGCGCGCCGCCCTCGACGAGGAAGGCGGGGACGTCGGCGATGGCGTAGCGGACCCGGTAGCCGGAGCCGGCACGCTCCAGGTGCAGGGCCTGGTCGAGGTCCATCGAGCCCGGCGGGTCGACGGTGACGAACCCGACCCCGGTCTCGTCCCGCTCCGGCAGGTCCGGGGCGGCGATCCCCTGCTCCACCTCGGCCAGGGCGGCGTCGGGGAAGACCTGCCGGACCTCGAGCTCGTCGCGGGCCTGCTGGAACGCCCGGGCGAGCAGCCGGCCGGTCCCTGACGTGGTCGGGTCGCAGGCCAGGCTCGTCGCTCGCTCCACCATGGCGCCCACCCTACGTCGGGGCACCGACACCTGCCCTACCCTGACGCGGTGCTCATCCTGCTCCCGCCGTCCGAGTCCAAGCGGACCCGCACCCGCGGCTCCGCCCTGCGCCCGGAAACCCTGTCCGCGCCCGCCCTGACCGGTCCGCGCGAGCAGGTGGCCTCCGCGTTGGCCCAGGTCAGCGCCGGGCCCGAGGCCGCGCGGGTCCTCGGGGTCAGCCCCACCCTGACCGAGGAGATCGCGCGCAACACCCGGCTGCGCACGGCGCCGACCCTGCCGGCCCGCGACCTCTACTCCGGCGTGCTCTACGACGCTCTCGACCTCGCGTCGCTCGGGCCCGCGGCGTCGCGGCGGGCGACGTCGCGGCTGAGGGTGGTCTCCGCGCTCTACGGCGTCGTCCGGATGACGGACCGGCTCGCGCCCTACCGTCTCTCCATGGCCGTCAACCTGCCCGGGGTGGGGCCCCTGGGGGGCTTCTGGAGGTCGCACCTGGACCCGGTGCTCACCGAGGCGGCCGGGCGCGGGCTCGTCGTCGACTGCCGATCCAGCACGTATGCCGCGGCGTGGGCCCCCGACGCCGGCTCGGCGCTGGCCCGTCGCTGGGTGCACGTGCGGGTGCCCGGCGCCACGCACATGGCCAAGCACACCCGCGGTCTCGTGGCGCGCGCCCTGTGCGAGGAGCCGGCCGACCCCCGGCGCCCGGACGCGCTGGCGGAGGTGCTGGCGGGCACCGTCGACGTCGAGCTCCAGGAGCCCCGCCGGCCCGGGTCGCCCTGGGTCCTGGACGCCCTGCCCTCCTGACCGGACCCCTCCCGGGAGGCGGGCGGCTCAGCGCTCGGGCCGGCGTGCCACCACGCTCAGCGCCACCGGCACCTGCGAGCGCCACGGCTCGGGCAGCACCCAGTCCTCTCCCTCCGGCGTCATCGAGGGGTGCGCCGGCCAGGGCAGGTCCTGGTGCTCCCCGACGTGCTCCAGCCGTAGCCCGGCGTCGATCAGCGCGCCGAGGATCTCGCTCAGCGAGTGCGACCACTCGACGTTGCGCGGCTGGGTGATGGGCGCGACATCGCCGTCGGTGTAGGTCGTGCCGTCGACGTAGGTGAAGCTCTCCCCCGGCGGCAGCGGGAAGTAGGCGTAGGCCGGGGTCATCGTGCCCGCGTCGGTGTCGCCCATGACGTTGAGCATGGGGTGGCTGTCCCGCAGGAGGAAGGTGCCACCGGGGCGCAGCAGCGCGGCGACCTGCCGGCCCCAGGTGGCGAGGTCCTGCAGCCAGCAGATCGTCCCGATCGAGGTGTGCACGTGGTCGAAGGTCGCCCCCACGGCCGCCGCCGCGTCCAGCACGTTGGCCTCGACGTAGCGGATGTCCGCACCGGCGCGGGTCGCGAGGTCCCGGGCGACCCGCAGCGACTCGGGCGACAGGTCGACGCCGGTGCAGGTGGCGCCGCGCCGCGCCAGGCCCAGGGTGTCGGTCCCGAGGTGGCACTGCAGGTGGCACACGTCCAGCCCGTCGAGGCGGGGTATGCCGTCACCCCCGTCCCGCAGCGCCTCCGGCAGGTGCGGGGCGAGGATCTGCAGGTCGCGCCGGATGACGGAGCCGACCCGGGTGGGGTCGGCCACCCAGCCCTCCAGGTCGTAGTGGGCACTGGCGGCGTGCACCTGCGCGCGGCCGTCCCAGTTGTCGCGGTTGAGGGCATACCCCTCGTCCGCACCCACCCGGGCGCGCTCCATGGGCGTGAGGTCCTCCGGCACCGTGCTCATGCCCTCGACCCTAGGCCAGCCCCCGCAGGTGATGGGTGTCGTTGACGAAGCTCACCTGTACCCCGCCGTCGGGCCACATCTCGACGGCGCTCAGCGACGCCGGCCCGGTCGCGATGCTCCAGCCCCGGTCGTGGTCGACCCCCAGGACGCGGCACAGGACGGACATGATGACGACCCGGTGGGTCGCGACGACGACGGTCCCGCCGGAGGCGACTGCCCGGCCCAGCGCGGCACCGACCCGGGCGTCCAGCTCGCGCCGCGACTCCCCACCGGGCCGAGCGTAGTCCCGGTCGGTCCGCAGCCGGGCGAGGTCGTCCGGCGCCTCCCTGAAGAGGTCCGGCATCGACCGGCCGTCCCAGTCGCCGAAGCCCTGCTCGTCCCAGTCCCGGTCCTCCTCACGGCGCACCCCGAGGTGCCGGGCGAGCAGCTCCCCCGTCTCCTGCGCCCGGGCCAGGGAGGAGGACACGACGCGGAGCGGGCCGGGGTCGGACCGCGCGACGAGCTCGGCCACGGCCCGCGCGGCCGCTCGCGCCTGGGCCCGCCCGGTGGCGTTGAGCGCGGGGTCGGCCCCGCCGCGCCCGTCCATCCGGCGCGCCTGGGTGAAGTCGGTGACCCCGTGCCGGACCAGGACCAGCCGGGCGGCGCCCTCGAGGACCGGCAGCGCCTCGTCCGAGAGGTAGGTCTCCGTCGTGGCGTCGACGTCGTCCGGGCCCGGACCGGGGCCGCTGCCCCGCACCCGGGGCCCGGGCGTCACAGCCCGGACTCCGCCGTCCGCACCAGGATGCGACCGCACTCCTCGCAGCGCACGACCTCGTCCTCGGCGGCGGCCCTGATCCTGCCGAGGTCGACCGCGTTGAGCTCGAGCCGGCACCCGCCGCACCGCCGCTGCTGCAGGGGGGCGGCGCCCGAGCCGGTCTGGGCCCGCATCCGCTCGTAGAGCGCGACCAGCTCGTCGGACACGTCCGCGACGATGGCGTCGCGGCCGGCGGCCACCTCGTCACGCTCGGCGCCGATGGCGGCCACCTTCTCGTCCCGGGCCACGCGCAGCTCGGCCAGCCGTGCCTCGTGCTGCTCCAGCGCGGTGGTCGCCTCCCGCTCGGCGGCCTCGGCCTGCTCGGCCCGCTCCATCACCTCGAGCTCCTCGTCCTCCAGGACGCCCTGGCGCCGGGCGAGGGACTCCAGCTCGTGCTGCAGGCCCTGCAGGTCCTTGGCGCTGCCGGTGCCGGCCTCGAGCCGCTGCCGGTCGCGGGCCGCGCGGTCCCGGACGAGCTGGACGGCGGCCTCGGCCCGGGCCACCTCTCGCTCCAGGTCGCTGACCTCGGTGCTGGTCCGCACGACCTCGGCCTCCAGGCCCGGCTGCTCCCGCTCCATCCGGGCGATGTCGATGAGCTCGGGCACCGATCGCAGCCGGTGCTCGAGCTGGGAGATGCGGGTGTCCAGCTCCTGCAGCTCGAGCAACCGGGCCTGCATCTGCGGGCTTGCCTTCACGGGCGGTCTCCTTCGACGGGGTGGTCGGTGGTGGGGTCCTCGTCCGGCCGGGCGCCGACGACGAGGTCCCAGGGGTCGGTGCGGACGGAGGAGATCTCGACCTCGACGTCGAGCCGGCTGAGGAGCAGCTCGCGCAGGCCGGGCAGCCACAGCCACTCGCTGGCGTAGTGGCCGGCGTCGACCAGGTAGGGCGTGGCCGGGCGCCCGGCGCGGGCCGCGGCCCGCGCCTCCTCCCGGGCCTCCAGGGCCGGGTGGTGCCGCAGGTCGGAGGTGACGTAGACATCGGCCCCGGCGCGCCGCACCGCCGCGAACTCGCCGTCGCCGGCCCCGCCGAGCACCGCGACCCGCTGCACCAGGGCGTCCGGGTCGCCGCTCACCCGCACCCCACCGGCGGTGGGCGGCAGGGCGTCGGCGAGCCGCTCGGCCAGGGCGCGCAGGGTCACCGGGGTCGGCAGCTCACCCACCCGGCCCAGCTCCTGGTCCTCGGCGAGGGTGAGCGCCTGCGTGGCGGCCAGGCCGCAGGCCGCGGCCAGTGCCTGGCCGACCCCGGGGTCGGCGACGTCGGCGTTGGTGTGGGCGCAGTAGAGGGCGACGTCGTTGACGACGAGCTCGGTGACCGTGGCCCCCTTCGCCGAGGTCGTGGCCACCGAGTGGATGCCGCGCAGCAGCAGCGGGTGGTGCGTGACGACGAGGTCCGCACCGGTGCGCACCGCCTCGGCGACCACGTCGAGCGTGGGGTCGACGGCGAGGAGCACCCGGCGCACCTGCTGCTCGGGGTCGCCGGCGACGAGCCCGACGCGGTCCCAGGACTGGGCGGTCGCGGGCGGGTAGAGGTCCTCCAGGACCTGGACGACGTCGGCCAGGGCGACACCGGTCTGCTGCGTGCTGGCGTTCACGTGGGCCCGGCCGGGCTCGAACCGACGACCTACGCGGTGTAAACGCGGCGCTCTACCAGCTGAGCTACAGGCCCCTGTTGTGGTGGTGTGCCGTCATTCTTGCAGGTCGCGCACCGCCTCGTGCAGCGCACCGATGTGCCGCGCCTCGCCCGGGCCGTGCACCAGCGACCACCGCACCGTCATGGCCGGGTCCACGAGGAAGGTGCCGCGCACGGCCATACCGGAGTCCTCGTCGAAGACGCCGTAGGACCGCGACACCTCGCCGTGCGGCCAGAAGTCGGACAGCAGCGGGAACCGGTAGCCCTCGGTCGCCGCCCACGCCCGCAGCGCCGGGGGCGGGTCGCAGGAGACGCCGAGCACCTGCACCCGGTCGTTGACGAACTCGTCGATGTTGAGCTGGATCTCCAGCAGCTCCCCGGTGCAGATGGAGGAGAAGGCGAAGGGGTAGAAGACGAGCAGCGCGTGCCGGTCGGCGACCACGGTGGAGAGGGTGTGCCGCTCCCCCGACTGGTCCGTCAGCACCAGCTCGGGAGCCTGCTGCCCCACCTGCGGCGGTGCCGGACGAGCTCCGCTCACTTGCGCCCCACCAGGCGCTGGCCCAGCCACTCGCCGAGGTTGACCGCGCCGGAGGCGGTCATCGAGCAGGTCGTGCAGGCGTCCTGGACGTCCGCAGCCGGCACGCGGTCCTCGCGCCCGGCCCCCGGGGTCAGCAGCACGATGCAGCCACCCTCCTCCATGGTGGTCAGCGCGTCCATGAGCTCGTCGGCCAGGTCACCCTCCCCGTCCCGCCACCACAGGAGCACGACGTCCACGACGCCGTCGTAGTCGTCCTCCTCGAGCGGGGCCCCGCTGACCGCGGCGGCGGCCTGGCGCACGGCCTCCTCGACGTCCTCGTCGTAGCCGTACTCGACCACCACCTGGCCCTCGCGCAGCCCGAGCTTGCGCACCATCCCCGCGAGGGGACCCTCCCCCGGCGCGTCGGTGGTCACGTCCTGCTGCTCCGTCCTCATCTGCCCGTCCATGGTGGGACTAGACAAGCAGAGTGCAGCGGGTGACGTAAAGGCGACCCCGGGGCGCACCACCACGGACGCGGCGTCAGGGACGTGACAGACTGATCCGGACACCCCCTAGGAAGGATCAACCCTGATGGCTCAGGAGCGCTCCACCGGCCCCATCCTGAACGGTCTGCCGAGCCAGGTCCCCGACACGGACCCCGAGGAGACGCAGGAGTGGCTGGACTCGCTGGACGCCGCGATCAGCACCGGCGGACGGCAGCGGGCCAGGTACCTCATGCTGCGCATGCTCGAGCGGGCCAGGGACTCGCAGGTCGGCATCCCCTCGCTGACGACCACGGACTACATCAACACCATCTCCCCGGAGCAGGAGGCGTGGTTCCCCGGCGACGAGGACATGGAGCGCCGCTACCGCGCCTGGATCCGCTGGAACGCCGCGGTCATGGTGCACCGCGCCCAGCACCCGGACATCGCGGTCGGCGGGCACATCTCGACGTATGCCTCGCAGGCCACCCTGACCGAGGTCGGCTTCAACCACTTCTGGCGTGGGCGTGACCACGAGGGCGGCGGCGACCAGGTCTTCTTCCAGGGGCACGCCTCCCCCGGCATCTACGCGCGCGCCTACCTCGAGGGCCGGCTCAGCGAGACCGAGCTCGACGGCTTCCGGCAGGAGAAGAGCAAGGGCCTGCAGGACGACGTGACGGCCGTCCCGTCCTACCCGCACCCCCGGTCGATGCCGGACTTCTGGCAGTTCCCGACCGTGTCGATGGGCATCGGGCCGATGAACGCCATCTACCAGGCGTCGTTCAACAAGTACCTGCACAACCGCGGCCTCAAGGACACCAGCCAGCAGCACGTGTGGGCCTTCCTCGGCGACGGCGAGATGGACGAGCCGGAGTCGCGCGGCCTGCTGCAGGTGGCCGCCAACGAGGAGCTCGACAACCTCACCTTCGTCGTCAACTGCAACCTGCAGCGGCTGGACGGCCCGGTGCGCGGCAACGGCAAGATCGTGCAGGAGCTGGAGAGCTTCTTCCGCGGGGCCGGGTGGAACGTCGTCAAGGTGCTGTGGGGCCGCGGCTGGGACGACCTCATCGCCCAGGACACCTCCGGCGCGCTGGTCAACCTCTTCAACACCACCCCGGACGGCGACTTCCAGACCTTCCGCGCCAACGACGGCGCGTGGATCCGGGACCACTTCTTCGGGCGCGACCCGCGCACCAAGGAGCTGGTCAAGGACTGGAGCGACGAGGACATCTGGTGGAAGCTCAAGCGTGGCGGCCACGACTACCGCAAGGTGTTCGCGGCCTACCAGGCCGCGATGAACCACACCGGCCAGCCGACCGTCATCCTCGCGCACACCATCAAGGGCTACTCGCTGGGCAAGAGCTTCGCGGGGCGCAACGCGACCCACCAGATGAAGAAGCTCACGCTGGACGACCTCAAGGCGTTCCGCGACAGCCTCAAGATCCCCATCACCGACGAGCAGCTCGAGGCCGACCCCTACGCCCCGCCGTACTACCACCCCGGCGAGGACGACCCGGCCATCCAGTACCTCAAGGAGCGGCGCCGCAGCCTGGGTGGCTACCTGCCCAAGCGCCAGCCGGGCGGCACCTCGCTGAAGCTGCCGGACACCAAGGTCTACGACGTGGCCAAGAAGGGCTCCGGCAAGCAGGAGGTCGCCACCACGATGGCGCTCGTGCGCATCTTCAAGGAGTGGATGCGCGACAAGGAGTTCGGCAAGCACGTGGTGCCGATCATCCCGGACGAGGCCCGGACCTTCGGCATGGACAGCTTCTTCCCGACGGCGAAGATCTACAACGTCCACGGGCAGAACTACACCTCGGTCGACGCCGACCTCATGCTCGCCTACAAGGAGTCCGAGCAGGGCCAGATCCTGCACGTCGGCATCAACGAGGCCGGCTCGGTCGGGGCGTTCAGCGCGGCCGGGACGTCCTACGACACCCACCAGACCCCCATGGTGCCGTTCTACATCTTCTACTCGATGTTCGGCTTCCAGCGCACGGGTGACAGCATCTGGGCCGCGGCGGACCAGCTCGCGCGCGGCTTCATGATCGGCGCCACGGCGGGGCGGACCACGCTCACCGGCGAGGGGCTGCAGCACGCCGACGGCCACTCACCGCTGCTGGCCTCGACGAACCCGGCGGTCGTCGCCTACGACCCGGCGTACGCCTACGAGATGGCGCACATCCTCCCCCGCGCCCTCGAGCGGATGTACGGGGAGGACCCGGAGAACGTCATCTACTACCTCACCGTCTACAACGAGCCGATGCGCCAGCCCGCGCAGCCGGACGACGTGGACGTCGAGGGGATCCTCCAGGGGATGCACCGGATCGCCACGGGCGAGCAGCAGGACGGTCGGCACGTCCGGCTGCTGGGCTCCGGCGTCGGCGTGCCGTGGGCCCTCGAGGCCGCCGAGCTGCTCCGGGAGGACTGGGGCGTGAGCTCGGACGTGTGGTCGGTGACCTCGTGGTCGGAGCTGCGCCGCGAGGCGATGGCCTGCGACGACGACGCCTTCCTGCACCCCGAGCAGGAGCGCCGGGTCCCCTACGTCACCCGGCGGCTGTCCGAGGGTGACGGGCCCATCGTCGCCACCAGCGACTACATGCGGGCGGTCCAGGACCAGATCGCCCCGTGGGTCCCGGAGGACTACTTCGCCCTGGGCGCCGACGGCTTCGGCTTCGCCGACACCCGGGCGGCCGCCCGCCGGTTCTTCCACATCGACGGTCCGTCGATGGCGGTCAAGGCGCTGCAGATGCTGGCCGACCGCGGTGAGCTGGACCCGCAGGTGCCGCTGGACGCCATGAAGAAGTACCGCCTCCTCGACGTCACCGCCGGCACGTCCGGCACCACCGGCGGGGACGCCTGAGCCTCAACCGCCGTCGGCGGCCCGCAGGGCCTGCACCACGAGGTCGGGGTGGTCGGTGAAGATGCCGTCCACCCCGGCCTCCAGGTGCTGACGCACCTCGGCGGCCAGGTCGCCGTGGGTCGCGGGCGGGGGCGGCGCCCCGCCGTCGGCGTCTCCGCTCCGGCCGGCCGGGTCCCGACGCAGCGCCGGGGGCAGGAACTCGTTTTCCGCCCGGAAGGTCCAGGCGTGCACCACCAGGCCGGCGGCATGGGCGTCCGCGACCAGGGGGGTCGGCTCCCCCAGCGTCCCGTCCGGGGACCACGGCAGCACCATCTGCTTGCGGGGGCCGAGCCCGTCGACATACCCCACCAGCCCCGCCAGCCCCTCCGGCGAGAGCAGCTCGGCGTAGGTCCGCGGGTCACCCGCCGCGACGAGGTCGGCCGGGACGTCCTGCGGTGCCGTCGCGAGCAGCACCTGGCGCAGCCGGCAGCCGAGCTCCTCGCGCAGCCGTCGCAGGCTGCCCGGCTCGAAGCACTGCACCCAGACGGGCGCCTCCGGGCCGGTGAGGCCGGCGGCCTCCAGGTCGGCGAGCATCCGCTCCTCCAGGGGCAGCCCGGCCGCGGCGAAGTGAGTGGGGTGCTTGAGCTCGACGTAGAGCCCGAGCTCGCGCCCCAGCTCCTCACTCAGCTCCGCCCGCAGCGCGATGATCTCGGGGAAGGTGGGGACCGGCCACTCCCCGTCCCGGTCGGTCCCGCGCAGCCGGGGCAGCCGCTCCCGGGCCCGCAGGGTGCGCAGCTCCCCCAGGTCGAGGTCCTCGGTGAAGACCCCGTCCACCGTGGTGCCGTCGACCAGCGCCCGGCGCCGCCGGCCGGCGAGGCCGGGGTGGCGGGCCACGTCCGTGGTGCCCCTGATGTCGTTCTCGTGGCGGGCGACGAGGGTGCCGTCACGGGTCGCCACGAGGTCGAGCTCGAGGTAGTCGGCGCCCTGCCGGGCGGCGAGCGCGTAGGCGGCCAGGGTGTGCTCGGGCAGCGAGCCGGAGGCACCCCGGTGGGCGAGGACGAGCGGGGACGCGGTCGGCATACCTCGATCCTGCCAGCCGGCGACTAGGCTCGCGGGCGTGCCCGAGACCACGCCGAGCCTCGCCCGCCACGCCGCCGACCTGGCGGGGCGGGCGAGCGCGCGGATGGAGGCCGAGCACGGGTGGTTCCGCGAGCTGGGGGCCGCGGACCGCGCGTGGGTGCGGCTGGTCGCGCAGGCCGGGATCGGCGCGCTGCTCGACTGGTATGCCGCGGGCGCCCACCCCGGTCCGCCGCCCGGCCAGATCTTCGCGGCCGCCCCGCCCAGCCTGGCGGCCACCATCACGCTGCGGCAGACCCTCGACCTGACCCGGACGGCGATCGCGACCGTCGAGGAGTCGGTGCCCGAGCTCGTCGACGAGGCCGAGACCGCGGCGCTGCGGGAGGCCGTGCTGCGCTACTCCCGCGACCTGGCCTTCGCGGCCGCCGACGTCTACGCCCGCTCGGCCGACCACCGCGGCGGCTGGGACACCCGCCTGGAGACCCTCGTCGTGCACGCGGTCGTCCGGGGCGAGGCCAACGACGCCATGGCCTCCCGGGCGGCGGAGCTGGGTTGGGACGAGGTGACCGAGGTGACGGTCGTGGCCGGGCTGCTGCCCGAGGGCGACCCGGGCACCGCCGTCGAGGCGCTGCGGACGGTGGCCCGCACGCTCGGCCGCGCGGCGCTCTGCGCCGCCCACGACCGCCGGCTCGTCTGCGTGCTCGGCGGCAGCACCGACCCGCTCGCGGACGCCGAGCGGCTGGCCGACTCCTTCGGTGACGGGCCGGTGGTCGTCGGGCCCCGGGTGCCCCACCTCTTCGCCGCGGGGCGCTCGGCCCGGGCGGCGCTGTCGGGGGTGGACGCCGCGCCGGCGTGGGGCGACGCGCCCCGGCCGGTCGCCGCCGACGAGCTGCTCCCCGAGCGGTCCCTGCTCGGCGAGGGTCCGGCGCGCCGCATGCTGGTGGACCGGGTCTACGCCCCACTGCGCGACCACCCGTCCGCGCTGCTCGACACGGTCCAGGCCTATCTCGACCACGGCATGGTGCTGGAGGCGACCGCGCGGTTGCTCTTCCTGCACCCCAACACCGTGCGCTACCGCCTGCGCCGGGTCGGCGAGGTCGTCGGGCTGGACCCGCACGACCCGCGCGACGCCTGGGTGCTGCAGGTCGCGCTGGCCCTGGGGCGGATGGGCACCGGGCCCCGGCTGTGGCGCGGGGGCCGCTGACCGGACCGCACGACATACCCCGTCCGTCGCCGTCCACGACCCGTCCCGTTTGGAGGGTTCCTCCAAAGAACACCCGCCATTATCGTGCGTCGCGCAGTCGCGTCCTGGAGGGTCTCACCGGCACAGTAGGGGGCGTGCTTGTCATCGTCGCGCCCGGACAGGGCTCCCAGACCCCCGGCTTCCTCGCCCCCTGGCTGGAGGACGAGACCGTCCGCGAGCGGGTGGACGCACTGGCCGCCGCCGCCTCGCTCGACCTCGTCACGCACGGCACCACCTCGGACGCCGACACCATCAAGGACACCGCGGTCGCCCAGCCGCTCATCGTCAGCGCCGGCCTCGCCACCCTCCCGCTGGTGCTCGACCACGACCAGGTGCCGCAGCACGTGTCCGCCACCGCGGGCCACTCGGTGGGCGAGATCACGGCGGCCGCGATCGCCGGGGTGCTGGCGCCCGACGAGGCGATGGGCTTCGTGCGGGAGCGCGGTCTGGGCATGGCCGAGGCGGCCGCGCTCACCCCGACCGGCATGTCCGCCGTGGTGGGGGGCGACCCCGAGGAGGTCGCCGCGGCCCTGGAGCGACACGGCCTGACCCCCGCCAACATAAACGGCTCCGGCCAGGTCGTGGCGGCCGGCACCCTCGACCAGCTGTCCGCCCTCGGTCAGGACGCCCCGGCCCGCGCCCGGGTCGTCCCGCTGCCCGTCGCCGGCGCCTTCCACACCCACCACATGCAGCCCGCGGTCGACCGACTCACCCGGCACGCCGAGTCGCTGCGCCCCCAGGACCCGCGGGTGCCGCTGCTGTCCAACGCCGACGGCCAGGTGGTCGCCGACGGCGGCGAGGTCCTGCGCCGCCTCATCGCGCAGGTCGCCGGCCCGGTGCGCTGGGACCTCACCATGGAGGCGCTGCTGTCCATGGGGGTGACCGGGCTCATCGAGCTCCCCCCGGCCGGCACCCTCGTCGGGCTCGCCAAGCGGGGGCTGCGCGGCGTGGAGACGCTGGCGCTGAGGTCCCCGGGCGACCTGGAGGCCGCCGCGCGCATGGTCCGTGAGCACGGCGCCGCCTGACCCGTCCCGCACCACCCGTGACCCGATCCCGCCCCGCCCATCCCCAGGAGGTCCGCCCGTGAGCACGCGACCCGCCCTCTCGGCACCCACGACGCTGCGCCATGCCCGGATCCTGGGCCTGGGTGCCTACCGCCCCGAACGGGTGGTGACCAACGAGGAGATCTGCCAGTTCATCGACTCCAGCGACGAGTGGATCCAGCAGCGCTCGGGCATCGTCACCCGGCGGTTCGCGCGGGACGACGAGTCGGTCGTCGACATGGCCGAGGCGGCCTCCCGGCAGGCCCTGGAGCGTGCCGGGATCGAGACCGGCCAGGTCGACGCGGTCATCATGGCCACCGTCACCCACCCCTTCCAGACACCGGCCGCCGCGCCGGTCCTGGCGGACCGCCTGGGGCTGACCGACCCGGCGGCCTACGACATCTCGGCGGCGTGCGCAGGCTACTGCTACGCCATCGCCCAGGCGAACGACATGATCCGCGCCGGGAGCGTCGACACCGTGCTGGTCGTCGGTGTGGAGAAGCTCTCGGACTTCACCGACAAGCACGACCGCGGATCGGCCTTCATCTTCGGCGACGGCGCGGGGGCCGCGGTCGTGGGCGTCGCGGACCGGCCGGGCATCGGCCCGACCATCTGGGGCAGCCTGGGCGAGCGGGCCGACGCCATCACCCAGCGTGAGTCCTGGACCGACCTGCGCCCCGCCATGGAGGACCCGGGCCGCACCGAGGGGCTCGACTGGCCGGCCTTCACGATGCAGGGCCAGACCGTCTTCCGGTGGGCCGTCTTCTCGATGGCGCCGGTGGCCCGCCGGGCCGTCGAGGCCGCCGGCCTCACGCCGGCCGACCTCGACGCCTTCGTGCCCCACCAGGCCAACATGCGCATCACCGACGCGATGGTGAAGGCCCTCGAGCTGCCCGAGCACGTGCCGGTCGCGCGCGACATCGCGCAGACCGGCAACACCTCCGCCGCCTCGATCCCGCTGGCGATGAGCCGCATGCTCGAGGAGGGCGAGGTGCCCCACGGCGGGCTCGCGCTGCAGATCGGGTTCGGGGCCGGGCTGGTCTACGCGGCCCAGGTCGTCGAGATGCCCTGACTGCGGCAGCATGACTCCCGTGACCCGGCGGGCGAGCACGATCCCGGGTCGACCATCTGTTGTCCACGCTAGGAGAAGAACGCACCATGGCACTGAGCGAGCAGGAGATCCTCGAGGGTCTGGCCGAGATCGTCAACGAGGAGACCGGGCTGGAGGCCGAGGAGGTCCAGATGGACAAGTCCTTCACCGAGGACCTCGACATCGACTCCCTGTCGATGATGACGATCGTCGTCAACGCCGAGGACAAGTTCGGCGTCCGCATCCCGGACGACGAGGTCAAGAACCTCACCCACGTCAAGGACGCGGTGTCCTACATCGCCAACCACCAGGGCTGACCCCGCTCCGGCCCGGTGCCGCGCAGACCGTGACGCACCGGGCCGGGCCCCAGCCCGACGACATACCCTGATGTCGACGACCTGACCACGCCCGTCCCGTCCCAGGAGGCCGCCACCCATGACCGACACCACCCAGACCGCCCGCCGCGTCGTCGTGACCGGCCTCGGCGCCACCACCCCCGTCGGGGGCACGGCGCCGCAGACGTGGGAGGCGATCGTGGCCGGCCGCAGCGGTGTCCGGACGTTGGAGCACGACTGGGTCGCCGAGCACGAGCTGCCGGTGACCTTCGCCGCGCCGATCCACACCGATCCCCTCGAGGTCCTCAAGAAGGTCGAGGTACGCCGCAACGACCCCTCGGGCCAGTACGCGCTCATCGCCGCGCGCGAGGCCTGGGCCGACGCGGGGGCGCCGGAGGTCGAGCCCGAGCGGCTGGGCGTCGCCATCGGATCCGGCATCGGTGGCGTGCACACGCTGCTGAGCCAGTGGGACACCCTCAAGGAGAAGGGCCCCCGGCGGGTCTTCCCCCTCACCGTCCCGATGCTCATGCCCAACGGTCCCGCCGCCGCCGTCTCGCTGGACCTCGGCGCCCGCGCCGGTGCGCACTGCCCGGTCAGCGCGTGCGCCTCGGGCGCGGAGGGTATGGGGCAGGCCCTCACCATGATCCGCAACGGCCGCGCCGACGTCGTCGTCGCCGGCGGCACCGAGGCCGCCATCCACCCGGTCTGCATCGCCGCCTTCGCCGCGATGACCGCGCTCTCGGACCGCAACGACGACCCGCAGGGGGCCTCGCGCCCCTACGACGTGGCCCGCGACGGCTTCGTCATGGGTGAGGGCGCCGGCATCATGGTCCTCGAGGCCGAGGAGCACGCACGGGCGCGCGGGGCCCGTATCTACGCCTACCTCGACGGCCTCGGGATGTCCTCGGACGCCTACCACATCACCGCGGGCGAGCCGGAGGGCGCGGGGGCCGCGCGGGCCATGGAGGAGGCCATCGCCGACGCCGGGCTCGCGACCGACGACATCGCGCACATCAACGCGCACGCCACCTCCACCCCGGTGGGCGACGTCGCCGAGACCAAGGCCATCCACCGCGCCTTCGGCGACCACACCGGCGACATCGCGGTGACCGCCACCAAGTCCATGACCGGCCACCTGCTCGGGGCCGCCGGCGCGCTGGAGGCGCTGCTCACCGTGCTCGCGCTGCACCACCGTCAGGTGCCGCCGACCATCAACCTGCAGGAGCAGGACCCGGAGATCGACCTCGACGTCGTCACCGGAGGCCCGCGGGCGCTCCCCGAGGGCCAGCTCGCCGCGGTCAACAACGCCTTCGGCTTCGGCGGGGTCAACGTCGCGCTGACCTTCACCTCGGCCTCCTGAGCCCGGTCGCACCGTGGCCCGCCGCCCGGCGGGTCCGCGGCGAGCACGACCGGCCACGTTAGGCTCGCGCCCCATGCACATCCTGCGCGTCGCCAACTTCGTCAGCCCCACGTCGGGCGGCATCAAGACGGCGCTGCGGCACTGGGGCGAGCTCTACCAGGAGGCGGGCCACCGGGCCTCGCTCATCATCCCCGGTCCCGGCCAGGAGATCACCGAGGAGAGCCAGGGCCTGGTCTACCGGGTCCCCGCGACCCCGGTGCCCGGCACCGGCTACTCGCTCATGTGGAGCCGGGTCGGGCTGTCCCGGCTCATGGACGCCATCGCGCCGGACGTCATCGAGGTGTCCGACCGCTCGACGACGCGGTGGATGGGCCGCTGGGCGCGGCGGCGCGGCATCGGGTCGGTCATGATCAGCCACGAGAACATGACGGGCATCCTGGTCCGGCGCACCCCGGTCCCCGAGCGGCCCTCGCACTGGGCGGCCGACCTCATCAACCGGCTCAGCGCCGCCGACTACGACGCCATCGTCTGCCCGAGCGCGTTCGCCGCGCAGGAGTTCCACCGCAACGGGCTCCCCGCGGACGTCGTGCCGCTAGGCGTCGACCTGGAGACCTTCGTGCCGACCCGGGACCTGGCCGACGGGCCCGCGCCGGGGGCGGACGGCCCCCTGCGGATCGCGCACTGCAGCCGCCTGTCCCCGGAGAAGAACCCGGCGCTGTCCATCGAGACGGTCCGCGAGCTGGTCCGTCGGGGGCGCGACGTCGAGCTCACCGTCTTCGGGTCCGGTCCCATGCTGGAGGACCTGGTGCGGCGGGCGCAGAACCTCCCCGTGACCTTCCACTCCTACGTCACCGACCGCCACGAGCTCGCCGTCGAGCTGGGGCGCGCGGACCTGGCCCTCTCCCCCGGCCCGTTGGAGACCTTCGGGCTGGCGGCGCTGGAGCTGCTGGCCTGCGGCATACCGGTCGTCTGCTGCGACGAGGGAGCCCTGCAGGAGGTGGTCGGTGACGGCGGTGTGGTGCGCGCCTCGACCCCGGCCGCCTTCGCCGACGGCGTGGAGGAGCTGCTCGACCGGCGCTCGGCCCGGGCGCGGGCGCGTGCCGCCGCCGAGGGGTTCAGCTGGCCGGTGAGCGCACGACGGATGCTCGACGTGCACGAGCGCGTCGCGGCACGAGCACAGGCACGAGAGACGTGACGCTGCCCCACCCCGGTCTCACAGGCGACCGGGGGCGGGCCCCGCGTCAGCCGACCTTGTGCAACCAGGTGGCCGGGGCGCCCTCCCCGGCGTGACGGTAGATCTCGAGCTCGGCGTCCCAGGCCGCACCGAGGGCGCGGTCCAGCTCGACCGTCAGGGTGGCGGCCGACCCGGCCGCGGACTCCATGATCTGCCGCAGCCGGTCCTCGTTGACGACGACGTCGCCGTTCGCCGACAGGCGTGCGGTGTGGATCCCGAGACCCGGCGTGTGCGTCCACCGGACGCCGTCGCTCCCGCGGCTGGCTTCCTCGACGACCTCGTACCGCAGGCCGTCCCAGCCGCGCATGGCGCTGGCGATCGTGGCACCCGTGCCGGCCTCGCCGGTCCAGGCGAACTCGGTGCGCATCGTGCCCGGCTCGGCCGGCTGACCGACCCAGTCGAGGGACACCCGGGTGTCGAGGACACCCTCCAGCGCCCAGGCGATGTGCGGGCACAACGCAGTCGGGGTGGAGTGAATGAACACCACCCCGCGAGTCATGACTCGTGGCATGACGACGGACATCCTGGCCTCCTGTGTGGTGAGGGACGTCTTCCCCAACGACCTCGACCCGCTCAGGCGACCGCGGTTTGCCGCGTGCTGCGACACATTGTGCTCTCTCGTCCCGCAGGGAGCAAGTGCCACGGTGAACTTTCTGCGTCCCACCGGCCCCACAGGTCGCGGTCGTCGGCGCCCGGGACCCCCGGCGAACTGCGTGACGCGGCGTCAGGCGGTCTGCTAGTTTCGCGCCATGCGCGTCGCCGACCTCATCAAGAAGAAGGGCAGCACGGTCGCCACCCTGCCCGCCACGGCCACGCTCGCCGAGCTGCTCGAGGTGCTCGACGACCAGAAGATCGGTGCCGTCGTGGTGCTCGACGGGGAGGACGTGGCCGGCATCGTCTCCGAGCGCGACGTCGTCCACCACCTGCGCGGCGGCGCCGGGAGCGGGGCCGCGCTCCACGAGCTCATGACGACCTCGGTGCAGACCTGCACCATGGACGACGACCTCACCCACCTGGCGACCACGATGACGCAGGGCCGTTTCCGCCACCTGCCGGTCGTCGAGGACGGCCGGCTGCTGGGCATCATCTCCATCGGCGACGTGGTCAAGGCCAGGCTGGACGCCCTCGAGGCCGAGCGGGACCACCTGGAGTCCTACCTGCGGCAGTGAGCGCCGCAGGGCCTCACTAGACTCGGCCCCCGCGGGCCAGTAGCTCAGCCGGTCAGAGCAGCGGACTCATAATCCGTCGGTCGCGGGTTCAAGCCCCGCCTGGCCCACTCCCCCACCAGCCGGGGCGCCCCGGCGGACGGGTGGCCTGCCGAAGGTCACAATGCGGTGACAACCACCGCGAGTCGCTGCCGCGTCACGGCATACGCGTCTAGGGTGCGCGACATGACCGACACCCGTGAGTCGCCCGGCACCGACCTGGGCGCGCCGCTGGTCGTGCTGGAGGACGTCAACAAGCACTTCGGCGACCTGCACGTCCTCAAGGACATCAACCTCACCGTGCACGAGGGCGAGGTGGTCGTCGTCATCGGCCCGTCGGGGTCCGGCAAGTCGACCCTGTGCCGCACCATCAACCGGCTCGAGTCCTACGAGTCCGGGACCATCACCATCCACGGCGACGAGCTGCCCAGCGAGGGCAAGGCGCTGGCCCGGCTGCGGGCCGACGTCGGCATGGTCTTCCAGAGCTTCAACCTCTTCAGCCACAAGACGATCCTCGAGAACGTCACCATGGGGCCGATCAAGGTCCGCAGGAAGAAGGCGCCCGAGGCCAAGGAGCGCGCCATGGAGCTGCTCCGGCGGGTGGGCGTCGACCACCAGGCCGAGAAGTACCCCGCCCAGCTCTCCGGCGGCCAGCAGCAGCGTGTCGCGATCGCGCGGTCCCTGGCGATGGACCCGACGGTCATGCTCTTCGACGAGCCGACCTCGGCCCTGGACCCGGAGATGATCAACGAGGTCCTCGACGTCATGACCAGCCTGGCCAAGAGCGGGATGACGATGATCGTCGTCACCCATGAGATGGGGTTCGCCCGCAAGGCCGCCGACCGCGTGGTCTTCATGTCCGACGGAGCGATCGTCGAGGAGAACACCCCGGAGGAGTTCTTCACCAACCCGCAGTCCGACCGTGCCAAGGACTTCCTCGGCAAGCTTCTGACCCACTGACCAGCAACGACACAAGGAGATCCCCATGCGTTCCACCACCTTCCGGATCGTCGCGCTCGCGGCCGCCACCACCCTGACCCTCGCCGCCTGCGGCGGTGACGACGGGGGCGAGGCCGACGCCGGCGGCGGGGGCGAGTCCAGCGAGGAGAGTGCGGCTGAGGGCGGCACCGACGGCGAGACCGTCACCATCGGCATCAAGTTCGACCAGCCGGGCCTCGGCCTCAACGAGGGCGGCGACCCGACCGGTATGGACGTCGACGTCGCCAAGGCCGTCGCCGAGGAGCTGGGCTACACCGAGAACCAGATCGAGTGGAAGGAGGCGATCTCCGCGCAGCGCGAGGACCTGCTGGAGTCCGACCAGGTCGACATGATCTTCGCCACCTACTCGATCACCGACGAGCGCAAGGAGCGGGTGCAGTTCGCCGGTCCGTACTTCGTCGCCGGCCAGGACCTCCTGGTGCCGACCGACAGCGACATCGAGGGCCCGGACTCCATGGGCGACGCCATCCTGTGCTCGGTGACCGGGTCGACCTCGGCCGCCCGGGTCAACGAGGAGTACGGCGTGGCGCTGCAGGAGTACGGCAGCTACTCCGAGTGCATGGAGGCCATGGCCTCCGGCCAGATCGGCGCCCTCACGACCGACGACACGATCCTCGCCGGCTTCGCCGCGCAGGACGAGTACGCCGGCCAGTTCCGGGTCGTCGGCAACACCTTCTCCGAGGAGAACTACGGCGTCGGTCTGCCGCAGGACTCCGACCAGTGCGAGGAGATCAACGAGATCCTCAACGGGCTGTGGGAGGACGGCACCATGGAGCAGATCATCGAGGACAACCTGGGCGCGGCTGACTACACCCCCAACGCCGACCTCAACCCGCCGGAGGCCGGCGGTCACTGCGCCTGAGTGCCTGACTGACTGACCCGTCTCGCTGCGCCGGGGCCCTCGCGGCCCCGGCGCAGCCACCACCCTGGAGGGAGCAGCCCGTGCTGGAGCTCATCGAGCAGTTCGACGTCATCGGGGCGTTCTGGCTCAACATCCGGCTCGCGGCCGTGTCCTTCGTGCTGGCCATGGTCCTGGGGACCGTCGTGGCGATCCTCCGGCTGGCGCCCGTGTCGGTCCTCAACTGGTTCGGCGCCACCTACGTCACGCTCCTGCGCAACACCCCGCTGACCCTCATCATCGTCTTCGCCAACCTGGGGCTGTGGCTGCAGCTGGGGATCGAGTTCGTGCCCCGGGAGGACAACCCCAACTTCATCCTCGAGAACAACTTCTGGCTCGCCGTCCTGGGGCTGACCGTCTACCACGCGGCGTTCATCTGCGAGGCGATCCGCTCCGGCGTCAACACCATCCCGGTGGGCCAGAGCGAGGCGGCCCGCTCCATCGGCCTGGGCTTCGGCCAGAGCCTGCGCGAGGTGATCCTGCCCCAGGCCTTCCGGGGTGGCATCACCCCCATCGGCAACGTGCTCATCGCCCTCATCAAGAACACCACCGTGGCGGTGGCCATCGGCAACCGGGAGATCGCCTACCAGATGCGCAACATGATGGAGTTCCGCCCGGACGCCGGCATCCTCATCTTCCTCATCGTCGCCATCGGCTTCGTCATCCTCACCCTGCCGGTCGGGCTCGGCACGAGCTGGCTCTCCGCCAAGCTGGCGGTGAAGCGATGAGCGCGCAGCAGGTCCTCTTCGACATCCCCGGGCCCAAGGCACGGGCCCGCCACCTCCTCTACGGCGTGCTGGGCACCCTCGTGCTGCTGGGCCTGCTGGTGCTCGTCCTCATCCGGATGGCGAACCGGGGCCAGTTCGAGGCCGCGAAGTGGACGCCGTTCCTGGAGAGCAACACCTGGACCTTCTACCTGCTCCCCGGGCTGCTGGCCACCCTGCAGGCGGCCGCGGTGGCCGTCGTGCTGTCCATGGTGTTCGGCATCGCCCTGGCCATGCTGCGCATGTCGGACATCGCACCCGTGCGGTGGGCCAGCGGCGTCTTCGTCGAGTTCTTCCGGGCCGTCCCCGTGCTCATCATGATGATCTTCACGTGGCAGATGCTGGTGAAGAACCCCACGATGGTCGGCCTCATGGACTCCCTCGGGCTCACCGGTGCGAATGCCACGTTCATCGCCGTCGTGGTCGGCCTCGTCCTCTACAACGCCTCGGTCATCTGCGAGATCGTCCGCAACGGCGTGGGCTCGCTCCCGGGCGGCCAGCGCGAGGCGGGACTGTCCATCGGGCTGAGCTCGGCCCAGGTGCGCCGCGCGATCCTCGTGCCGCAGGCCCTCACCTCGATGCTCCCCGCGCTGATCAGCCAGATCGTCGTCATCACCAAGGACTCGGCGCTCGGCTACATCATCACCTACCCGGAGCTGCTGAGCCGGACGCGCCAGCTGGGCTCGGCCAACGCCAACACGCTGGCCGCCTACCTCGTCGCCGCCGTCATCTTCATCCTCATCAACTACGCGATCACCAAGCTCGCCGAGTGGATCGAGGGCCGGCAGCGCCGCACGCGCCGCGGCACCCCCGGCGGTGGCGCGCCGACCGAGGACGAGGAGCAGGCCGGCCAGCGCGCCGCCGGTGCCGCCCTCGGAGCCCAGGCCAGAGCCGGCGGCACCCAGCGCTAGCCGCCCCGCACAGGACGCGCCCTCGTGTCACACCGGACGCGTGCCCCGTGCGGAGAACGACGAGAGCCGCTCCACCACGGCAGAACTGGTGGCCGGCTCGGTCACCCCACCCCAGCGGACGCGATGCGCTCACACACTTCGCGCAGGTCTGAGCGGCGCACATCGCCCCTGCCGCCCCGATGCGGCCCCCTCGTGGGTTGCCCAGCGCCATGCCGTCTTGTAGCGTCGAGGTGTCGGCACCCGCGGTGTCGGCCGTTGCCCCGGACCCTGGCAGCACATCATGAAACGTCTGATGGCGCCGTCAGGGACGGGGCTTTGTGCTGCGGAGGACCTCTTCGTAGCATCTGCATCCTCCCCGCGTGCGGGCGCCGACCGAGTACCAGGGAGACCCGGATGACCAGCATCACTCAAATCCAGCACCCGGTAGCCCGTCAGGGCACCGGGCTGCTGAAGGACACCGCCCCGGCGAAGGGGGCGAGTCCAGACACCGCCACCGACGCGCCGAAGGTCGTCGATCCGGTCGGCAACGAGCAGCTTCGGTCCGACACAGCGCCTGAAGCTCGCTCCGTGGACTCGGTGGCCGGCGCTGAGGGGCGGGTCGCGTGATCACGTATCCCTACGACACCGACGGTCTGGACGACGACGACGGGGGAGCCCGGCAGCTGTGGCCGTGGCCATTCCTGTCCCGCGGGCTCCGCCGCCGTCGCGAAGCGGAAGCTTCCGAGCAGGCGACGAAGGAGCAGACCGATGAGCAGGCCTGACACGGTGTCCCGTGTCCTGCACGACCCGGGCGCGGCGGCGTGGTCCGGCGGCTCCCTCATCGGAGCCGTCGGCCTGAACCAGGCCAGCGGGGTTGTCACGACCGGCGTCACGGGCGCCGGGCTCGGCGCGTGGCAGGGTGAACAGCGAGCCGGCCACGCCGCGCGCGGTGTGCTGTCCACCTGCGCCCCCCACCGTTGAGGCAGAGGCCATGAGCATCAGCATGGGGTCCGAGGGACTCCCCCGCGCCAGGACCCGGGACGACAGGGCCCAGGACTCGAGCCGCCAGACGGAGGCTGGGCGCCGCCAGGACCCTGACCTCGCCAGGAAGCGTGAGAAGGAACGCTACGGTGGCGTCGCTGCCGCGGCCGTCAGTCTGCTCGGTGCGGTCCTGGGTGGGCTGGCGGGGATGCGACTCCACCGCAAGGTCGATGAGGTCGGCCGTGGCCGCTGACAGCCAGCCTGCCCGTGCTCGGGATGCCGGTCAGGGCGCCCCGACCGAGCCGGTCAGCGATGTCCCACCGCGCCCTGGTGCAGGACCGGGGCCGGAGGCGCCAGCGCAGTGGCGGGCGCGGGCCTACTGCGGTCCGGCGCACGGCTACTCCTGGAGCATCAGCGGGACCGCGACACCCCCCATCCTCTGGGAGGACCCCCCGGTCGAGGTCAGCGTGCGCTACCGTCTGGTGCACCACCCGCTCACCCATCTCCCTGCCCGGGACCAGCGCGGGAATCTCATCTACATGCCGGTGAGGTACGGATTCGAGTCGTGACCTGCACCATCATCGGCGTGCGCCGGATCATGCGACGGTCCTCGGGCACCCACCTCGAGGGTCGAGGCCACACCCGGCCCTGCGGATCGCGAGCACATCACAGGAGCCTCATGAGCGACGCACGGTTGGCCCGGGTCCGCCGGCTGCTCGCTGAGGAGCCCCGCCAGGACACCGACGGGGAGTCGGCCGCGGGTGTGCTGTCGAGGCAGTGTCGAGCCCTGAGCCGAGCGGTG
Organism: Serinicoccus sediminis; assembly: GCF_004153545.1. Classification (GTDB taxonomy): domain Bacteria; phylum Actinomycetota; class Actinomycetes; order Actinomycetales; family Dermatophilaceae; genus Ornithinicoccus; species Ornithinicoccus sediminis_A. The sequence continues at coordinate 59,699 of NZ_SDVA01000009.1, forward strand.
GCGGCCCGTGGCGTCGCCGTCAGCGTGGTCGACGCCGAGCGGCTGGGCGTCCCCCTGGCCACGTCCGGGCCCCAGGTCGCCGAGCTGGAGGAGATGCAGTTCACCCTCGGCGAGGGACCCTCGCTGGATGCCCACGACTCACGCCGCCCCGCGCTCGAGCCGGACCTGGCGGGTCACGGTAGGGCGATCTGGCCCGCCTACTCCGACGTCATGCTCGAGCGCGGGGTGCGCGCCGTCTTCGCCTTCCCGCTGCAGGTGGGAGCAGCACGCCTGGCCGTCCAGGCGATCTACCTGAGCGACGGGACACCGTTCTCGGCCCAGTCGTTGCTCCACGCCCTGGACTTCGCCACGCTCGGCGTGGAGACCCTGCTCGCCGGACCCCTGGACGGGGAGCCCGGCACCGGTGTGGTGAACGTGCTCGGGAACTACTCCGAGGTGTACCAGGCCCAGGGCATGGTGATGGCCCAGCTGGGCGTCTCGCTGGCCGACGCCATGGTCAGGATGCGCGCCGAGGCCTACTGCCTGAACATCTCCCTGTCCGAGCTGGCCGGCGATATCGTGGCCCACCGGACCACCCTGGAAGCCGACCCCGTCGACGGTGCCGCGCCAGATGCCTGAGGAGACCCCCATGAACACGCTCGCCGAGCACCGCCTCGCCGAAGTCTTCGTCGAGATCGCTGACACGCTGGTCGACGAGTTCGACCTCATCGAGTTCCTGCAGATGGTCACCACCCGGACCACCGAGCTCACCAGCGTCTCGGCGACCGGCCTGCTGCTCGCCGACCCCCGGGGGGACCTGGTCTTCATGGCGGCCTCGGACGAGTCGGTCAGGCTGCTCGAGCTCTTCCAGGTCGAGAACGCCGAGGGGCCGTGCCAGGACTGCTTCCGGACCCGGACACCCGTCGTCAACACCGACCTGGACCACGCCCAGGACTCCTGGCCGCTCTTCGCGCCCCGCGCGGTAGCCCTCGGGTACCGCTCGGTCCACGCCTTCCCGCTGCGCCACCACTCCGCGGTGATCGGCGCGCTCGGCCTCTTCGGGGCCACCAGCGGTCGCCTCTCCCCCAGCGACGTCCGCATCGTGCAGGCCCTCGCGGATGTCGCCACCATCGGTCTGCTCCAGGAGCGCACCATCCGGCGCGGGCTGGTGCTCGCCGAGCAGCTGCAGGGCGCCCTCAACAGCCGGATCACCATCGAGCAGGCCAAGGGGACCCTGGCCCAGCTACGCGGGGTCACCGTGGACGAGGCGTTCCGGCTGCTGCGCTCCTACTGCCGCGACACCGGTCGGCGCCTGGGCGACGTGGCCTCAGAGGTGGTCACCGACCCCGCGTCCCACCCCGACCTGACCCGTGCCGGATAGCCCATCGCGAAGACGGTCCTCCATACCTCGTGATGCATCCGCCTGATCTCCGACGTGCAGGGCACCGACCCTCCCGAGGCAGACCTGGGTGACCAGACCGGTACGGGTCAGATGCAGCACCCGGTCGGGGTCAGGAGCCTCTGCTCGAGCACGGGACGTCGTCGACGAGCAGACCCTGATCCGCTCTCCCCCGGACCTGGTCAGGGACGGCGTGACACGGAAGGACAGCCCGCCCCCAGGGGAGACGACTTCTCTGGACCGGCAGGATCGTCCTGATCCTGTTACGGAGCGCTGCCATCTGGCGCGTAGCCCCCACGGAGAACCCCCTCTGACCCGTTCGTACTGGTCAGAGGGGGTGGATGCGCTCCCCCGACTGGACTCGAACCAGTAACCTGCCGGTTAACAGCCGGCTGCTCTGCCAATTGAGCTACAGGGGATCGTGCAGCAGGCACTCTAGCAAGAGCTGGCCCGTCCGCCGAAATCCTCTGCTGCCTCAGCCCATGCGGTCCTCGCGCGGCTGCGGCGGCAGGCCCACCTGGTCGCGCAGGTCCGTGCGCGCGGCACGGACGGCGGCGACGAGCTCGGCGTCCGCCTCCCCCGCGCCACGGCCCCAGAGCACCTGCTCGACCAGCTCCCGGGTCGGCAACACCTTGCGGATCGTCACTCGCGCGCTGCGGCGAGGCCCGAGGTCGACGGCCCGCAGCAGGACCACGCTCGCCGACGTGCGCTCCCGGAAGACCTGGGGCACCAGGCCGGGGCCGGTCCGGCGCTGCAGGACCCACTGGCGGCCGCCCAGCTGGTCGACGAAGGACACCGCGAGCGCCCACAGGTCCGGGTCCCACGCACCGGTGTCGACCTCGTGCCAGGGGCGCTCGACGATCGTCTCCCCGCCCTCGGAGACCTCGAGCAGCCGGAAGGTCGTCAGCACCACCCAGTGGCCGGTGCCGTCCTCCCGCGCGCTGGCGAGCACCCGCTCGCCAGCGCCCAGCCCGGGCCGGGCCGCCTGGGGCAGGTCAGTCGGGTCCTCCTCCGGCTTGGGGGGCTTGCCGCCCGTGCGCGTGCGCCAGAAACGCATCCGTCTCACTCCATCCTGGACCGCAGCCGGGCCCGTTCGCGGTGCAGCTCCATGAGCCGCTCGTCCAGCCGACGCTTGTCCGGGCTGCCCTCCGGCGCCCGGGACTGCTGACCCAGCAGGTCGGCCACCTCCTGCTCGACGCCGGCCAGCCGCACCCGCAGGACCAGCCAGTCGACGAAGGCCTCCCGGGGCAGACCGGTCTCGGTGTCGAGGCGGTCCGGCAGCATCGCCACCGACAGCTCGTGCACCAGCGGGTGGACCGGCGGCGGCGTGCCGGCGAGCACCGCCTCCACCCAACCCCGCACGCTGCGCTGCGCCGCCCCCTGGATGCCCCCGGCCTGGCGCATGGCGTGCCAGACCGCCCGGTGCATCGGGGCGCGCAGCGCCTCGGGCTCCAGCTCGTCCATGTCCTCGGGCACGACGGCCAGGGGGTACTGCAGTGCCACCTGCACCAGCTGGCGCTCGGCGACCTGCACCGGGTCGCGCAGGTCGGGCTGCGGCAGCGTCGGCGCCGCTGGGCCCTCCTCCTGCGGTGAGGAGGGGCGAGCCGTCGGTGCGGCGGGGGCCGGCCTGCTGGCGGCGCGTCCCACCTCGGTGGTCAGGGCGTCCGGGTCGATGCCCATCCACCCGGAGACGTCCCGGATGACCTCGGGCCGCAGGGTGCGGTCCTTGATCTGCGCCAGGATCGGTGCCACGGCCCGCATGGCCTGCACCCGCTGCGCCGCCTCGGACAGGTCGTAGGGCGCCAGGGTCGTGCGGACCGCGAACTCGAACAGCGGGGTCGCGGACGCCACCAGCTCGCGCACCGCCCGGCCCCGCTCCTCCCCCTCGTCGTCCTTCGTCACGATCCACAGGTCGTTCGGGTCCTGCCCGTCGGCGGCGACGGCGACGTAGGACTGCGCCGCCCAGCGCTGGTCCTGCTCGAAGGCCTTCATCGCCGCCTTCTGCCCGGCGGCGTCCCCGTCGAAGGTGAAGATGACCTTGGCCGGGGCCCGGCCCGCCTCGTCGCGCAGGATCCGCCGCAGGATGGAGATGTGGTCGCTGCCGAAGGCGGTGCCGCAGGTGGCCACGGCCGTGCCGACCCCGGCCAGGTGGGCCGCCATCACGTCGGTGTAGCCCTCGACGACCACCGCCGTGCGCTCGGTCGAGATCGCCTTCTTGGCCAGGTCGAGGCCGTACAGCACGCCGGTCTTCTTGTAGATCGGCGTCTCGGAGGTGTTGAGGTACTTCGCCGGGCTCCAGTCGTCGTCGTAGAGCCGCCGCGCCCCGAAGCCCACCGTGTCGCCCGTGATCGCCCGGATCGGCCACAGCACCCGGCCCTGGAAGCGGTCCGAGAGCCCGCGGCCGCGCCGGTTCGCCAGCCCCCCGAGCACCAGCTCCTCCTCGGTGAACCCCTTGAGCCGCAGGTGCGACACCAGCGCGGTGCCCTCGCGCGGGGCATACCCCACCATGAACTGCGTCGCGTGCTCGCCGGTGAACCCCTTGTCGCGCAAGAAGTCCCGGCCCTTGCGCCCCTCGCCCGAGCGCAGCAGCGCCTCGTGGTAGAACTCCTCGGCCACCCGGTGCGCCTCCATCAGGCGGGTCCGCTGCCCGACCGGCGCCTGCTCCCCGCGGCCGCGCCCGCCCGGCCCGCTCTCCTCGTAGCGCAGCGTGATCCCCAGCTTGTCCGCCAGCCGCTCCACCGCCTCGGAGAAGGTGAGGTGGTCGATCTCCATGAGGAAGGAGATGACGTCACCGCCGACCCCGCACCCGAAGCAGTGGTAGCTGCCGACCGCCGTGCGGATCTGGAAGGACGGCGTCTTCTCGTCGTGGAACGGGCACAGACCCTTCATCGCCCCCACCCCGGCGGTGCGCAGGGTGACGTGCTCGCGCACGACCTCCTCGATGGAGGCGCGCTCCTTGACCGCCTTGACGTCCTCGTCCTTGATCCTGGGCACCGACACCTCCTCCGCTCCACGCCGCCTCCCCCGAGTCTAGGTCGCGACGCCGACGCCTCCCGGACCGGCCGGAGACCTGGGGACGACCAGGTATGCCCGTGTCTAGGATGGAATGCGACGGCCCACCGATGAGTTGTCCCGGCCACCGCCGTCCCACCCCCATGACCCGCGAGGAGACCCCTGTGTCGACAGCGCCCGAGCGCACCACCACCGCCGCACCACCGGACGACGCCCGCGTCCGGCTCGTGCTGCGGGTGCTCACGGCGTCGGCGTTCGTCGTCATCCTCAACGAGACGCTCATGCTCAACGCGCTCCCGCCGCTCATGGACGCCTTCGGCGTGGACGCGGGGACCGGTCAGTGGCTCACCACCGGGTTCATGCTCACCATGGCCGTGGTCATCCCCATGACCGGCTGGCTGCTGCAGCGGCTGAGCCTTCGCACCGCCTACCTGCTGGCCATGGGGGTCTTCGTCGCGGGCACGGCCCTGGCCGCCGCAGCACCGACCTTCGAGGTCCTGCTGCTGGCACGTGTCGTGCAGGCCAGCGGCACCGCGGTGATGATGCCGCTCCTCATGACGACGATCATGACCCTGGTGCCGCCGGAGCGGCGCGGCGGCGTGATGGGCAACCTCACGCTGGCCATCTCCGTGGCCCCCGCGATGGGGCCGCCGGTGTCCGGCCTGATCCTGCAGTTCGCCTCGTGGCGCTGGCTGTTCGGCCTGGTCCTGCCGATCGCCGTCCTCATGGCCCTCGCCGGGGGGCGGCTGCTGCGGGGTGACGAGCCCGGCCGTCCCGCACGCCTCGACGTGCTGAGCGCACTGCTCACCGCCCTCGGCTTCGGCGGTCTCGTCTACGGCCTGTCCGCCCTCGGCGAGGGTGCCGCCGGCCCGGTCGGCCCGGCCTGGTCGCTCGGCGTGGGCGTCGGCGCGCTCGCCGTCTTCGTCTGGCGCCAGCTCTCGCTGGCCCGCAAGGACGAGTCCCTCGTCTTCCTCGACCTGCGCGCCCTGCGCATCACCCGGTATGTCGTGCCCCTCGCCCTGCTCTGCCTGGGCTTCATGGCGCTCATCGGGGCGATGCTGCTGCTGCCCATCCTGCTGCAGCAGGTGCGCGGCTTCGGCACCCTGGCCTCCGGCCTCATGCTCATGCCCGGCGGACTCGCCATGGGCCTGCTCGGCCCGACCGTCGGCCGGGTCTACGACCGCGTCGGGCCCCGGCCGCTCGTCATCCCCGGCGGCGTCGGCCTGGTGGCCGGCATGGCCGGGATGGCGCTGCTCGCGGACCAGGTGCCCTGGTGGGGCCTCGTCGGCCTGCACGTCGTCGTGAGCCTGTCGCTGGCCTGCCTCTTCACGCCGTGCTTCACCACCGGCCTCAGCTCGCTGCCTGGGCGGCTCTACTCCCACGGCAGCGCCATGGTCGGCACCGGCCAGCAGGTCGCGGCTGCCGCCGGCACCGCACTGGTCGTCACCGTCATGGAGACCCGGGCCTTCCAGCTCGGCGCCTCGGGGCTCGGCGAGCGGGAGGCCCTGGAGGGTGGCATCGGCACCGCCCTGCTCGTCTCGACCGGGATCGCGGTCTGCGTCCTCGTCCTGAGCCTCTTCGTCCGCCGCGCTCCCCAGGACGTGGACCACGACCGGGAGCCGGCGGCCCCGCACGAGCGCGAGGCCGCGGCGACGGGCACGGCATACCCCGAGCCCGTAGCCTGACCCCATGCCGCCGACCAGCCCGTCCACCGAGCTCGAGGTGGGTGGGCGCACGGTGCGCATCTCCAACCCGGACCGGGTCTACTTCCCCGAGATCGGGCTGACCAAGCTCGACCTGGCGCACTACTACCTGTCGGTCGGCGACGGCATCGTCACCGCGCTGCGGGAGCGCCCCTGCATGATGCACCGCTTCCCCGAGGGGATCACCGGCGAGCGGGTGCACCAGAAGCGGCTGCCGCGCGGGGCGCCGGACTGGATGGAGACGGTGCACGTCACCTTCCCGCGGTGGAACCGCACGGCCGACGAGCTGTGCGTCACCGAGCTGGCCCAGGTGATCTGGTCGGTCCAGATGAGCTGCGTGGAGTTCCACCCGTGGAACAGCCGGCGCGGCCATGTGGAGCAGCCGGACGAGTGGCGCATCGACCTGGACCCTGGCGAGGACTGCGACTTCGCGACCGTGCGGCGGGTCTGCGGCGTCGTGCAGGAGGTGCTGGCCGAGCTCGGCGCGGTGGGATGGCCCAAGACGACCGGCTCGCACGGCATCCACGTCTACGTCCGCGTCCCGCCCGAGCACGGCTTCACCGACGTCCGGCGGGCGGCGCTCGCCTTCGCGCGCGAGGTCGAGCGGCGCACCGACGAGGCGACGACCGTGTGGTGGCGCAAGGACCGGGACCCGCGGCGGGTCTTCGTCGACTTCAACCAGAACGCCCGCGACCACACCATCGCGGCGGCCTACTCCGTCCGGGCGACCCAGGACGCGCGCGTCTCCGCGCCGCTGCGCTGGGAGGAGGTCCCTGACTGCGAGCCGGCCGACTTCACCGTGCGCACCATGCCGGCCCGGTATGCCGAGCTCGGCGACCTCCACGCCGGCATCGACGACCAGCCCTTCGACCTCGCACCCCTGCTGGAGTGGGCCGCCCGGGACGAGGCGGAGGGCGCCGCCACCCCGGACGACCCCGACTGAGGCCGGGCCCCCGTCCGGTCGGCGCCCCGTGGTCATCGGCACTACGGTGTCTGCCGTGACCTCGATCCCTGTCGACCTGCGCACCCTCGCCGTCGTGCAGGCCGGCGGGCAGGGCAGCCGCATGGACGTGCTCACCCGCGAGCGGGCCAAGCCCGCCCTCCCCTTCGCCGCGACCAACGCGCTCATCGACTTCCCGCTGTCGGTGCTGGCCGCCGCCGGTGTCAGCGACGTGTGGGTCTCGGTGCAGTTCCAGTCCAGCTCGCTGGACGGCTACCTCGCGGGGGGCCGGCCGTGGGACCTGGACCGCAACCGTGGCGGCTTCCGCCGGCTGACCCCCGAGGAGGGCACCGGGTCGGCCCACGAGGAGGGCTTCAGCCACGGCAACGCCGACGGCCTCTTCCGGATGCGCGAGGCGATCCGGGTCGCCGACCCGCACGTCCTCATCGTCATGTCCGCCGACCACGTCTTCAACCTCGACCTGCGACCGGTGGTGGCCGAGCACCTGGCCCGCGAGGCCGAGTGCACCCTCGTCACCGCCGAGATCGGCGTCCTGGAGGCCACCCAGAAGGTCGTGGTCGAGCACGACGCCGACGGACAGGTCACCGCCGTCCGCGCCAAGCCGCGGTCCACCGACTCGGGCACCGTGGCGACGGAGATCTTCCTCTACCGGCCGCAGACCCTGCTGGCCGAGCTGGAGCGGCTGCACGCCGAGCTGCAGGCCGCCGCGGACGACGACCGCGACACCGGGCTCGGCGACTTCGGTGAGCACCTGCTGCCCGCCCTGGTGCAGCGGGGCCGCGTCCGGGCCGTCCCCATCACCGGGTACTGGAAGGACGTGGGCCGGCCCCAGGCATACCTGCAGGCCCACCGTGACCTGCTCACCGGCACGGTGGACGTCTTCGGGCACGCCGACCGGCCGGTCCTCGGTCAGACGCTGCCCGGCCCGCCCGGCTGGGTGGGCGAGGAGGGCGAGCTCGTGGACGCCATGGTCGGGCCGGGCTCCCGCGTCCGCGGCCGGGTCGTCCGGTCGGTGCTGGGTCGAGGCGTCCAGGTCCAGGCCGGTGCCCTGGTCGAGGACAGCGTGCTGCTCGACGACGTGCTCGTCGAGGCCGGCGCGCGGGTGCGGACGAGCGTCGTCGACCGGGGGACGCGGGTCGGCCGGGACGCCACCGTCGGCGCCTGCCCGCCCGGCACCCGGCTCACCGACGAGGCCGTGACCCTCGTGGGGCAGGACTGCCGGGTGCGCGGCGGGACCACGGTGGAGCCCGGCGCCCGGCTGGAGCCCGGCAGCACCACGTGAGCGTCAGCCGAAGGCCGGGTAGGGCGGCAGCACCAGGTCGTTCCCCCGCCAGGCCCGACCGGCCCACCCCAGCGCCTCCTCGCACGCGGCCGCGACGTCCGGCAGCTCGTCGGCGCACTCCCGCACCACCCATCGCCAGCGGGCGACGAGCAGGCCCCTGAAGGCCGGGCCGGTGCGACCCTCGGGCGCCATCGTCCGGTCGGCCACGGCACCGTCGAGCAACCACAGGGTCCCTGCGAGCACCCAGAGCGCCACCGCGCCCCGCACCTGCCGCCGCCAGTCCGGGTCGTGCTCGAGGCCGGGGACGGCGCGGGACGCGGCGCGGGTGAAGGCTGCCAGCGTCGCGTCGGTCAGACCCTGAGGCGGGGTGAAGACGCACCAGCAGGTGCTGAACGGCTCGGCCGCGTAGGCCGCCTCGTAGGCCAGGTGGCGCACACCGGTGCCCTCGAGGTCGAGCAGCCGGACGCCGGCCGGGGTGAGCAGCGCGTTGTCCGGGCACGCGTCGCCGGGCCCGAGGACGTGCTTGGTCGCGTCGTGCTGCAGCTCGTCGACCAGGTCACGGGCCTGGGCGGCGGCCGCCCTCCCGGCCCGGACGCCGGCGGTCCCGGCGAGCCGCTCCAGCCCGCGGCGCGGGTACTCCACCTGCCAGCGGCGCTCCTCCACGACCAGTTCGCTCCCCAGGTCGCGGCGGGCCGCCTCCACGCCCGCCCCGCCCGCGACGGCGCCCCCGTGGGCTCCCGCCCAGGCCACGGTATGCCGCCACGCCGCCCCGGGGTCCGCGCCGAGGAGGGCGTCGGCCAGGGTCGGGTGGTGGCCGAGGTCCTCCATGACGACCGTCTGCGAGGTCTCGTCCAGCGCGAGCAGGCACGGGGAGCCGCGCAGGTGGCGGAGCCCGGCGACCTCGCGCCGCCAGCCCATGGCCGCACCCCGGCCCTCGGGACGGGGCAGGAACCGCTTGACGACCACCGAGCCACCCCAGCCGTCCGGTCCGTCGAGGACCGCGCGGCGGTGCACCTCCGAGCGGGCCGAGCCGCCCAGCGGCACCCGCTCCCCCAGGGCGACGCCGTCCGGCAGCCACGCCCCGTGGTCCCTCACCGTGCTGGCCCGCCGACCGGTGGCAGGGCGACGCAGCGACCCGCCGCCCCGGGCGTCGTCACCCGCCCTCCAGGCGGGCGTGGACGGCGAGGGCGCGGGCGTCGGAGAGGCTGGCCACCTGGTCGACGACCGCCCGCAGGAGCTCCACGTCGTCCCCGGCCCGCTGCGCGCGGACCGCGGCCTCGGCGTGGATCGGGTCGAGCCGTGCGACGTCGCCCGCGTAGTGCTCGACGAGCCGGGTGAGGATGCGCTGCTCGCGCTCCATGGTGGCGCGCCGCTCCTCGCTGAGCATGACGAAGTGCGCGGCGACCGCCTTGAGGACGGCGGCCTGCGCCCGCACCCGGTCCGGGACCACGAGGTCCGCCGCGTAGCGGGTCAACGGCCCCGGCCCGTGCCGCTCCCTGGTCGCCAGCTCGACGGTGTGCACGAAGTGCCCGATGAGCCGCGAGGTCATGTCCTTGAGGGCGGCGAGGTCGGCCCGGGTGCCGGTATGGGCGGTGGGGACCCACCCGGTGGCCAGGAGGTCGGCCAGGGCACCGCCCAGCGCGTCCTCGGTGAGGTCGGAGGCGTACCAGTCGCGGGCGAGCGTCGCGACGGTCACCTGGACGTCGTCGTCGCGCAGTGCCCGCGGGTCCACCCGACCCGAGGCGATGGCGTCCTCCACGTCGTGCACGCAGTAGGCGACGTCGTCCGACCAGTCCATGACCTGCGCCTCCAGGCAGCGCCGGCGCGGCGCGTCGGCCGGGGCGTCCGCGCGGACCCAGGCGAAGACGTCACGGTCGTCGTCGTAGACGCCGAACTTGCCGGCGCCCGCCTCCGCCGGCCCGTCGCCGCGCGCCCAGGGGTACTTCGTCGCCGCGTCCAGGCTGGCCCGGGTGAGGTTGAGCCCGGCCGGCCGCCCGTCGTCGTGGCTGCGCTTGGCCTCCAGGCGGGTCAGCACCCGCAGGGTCTGCGCGTTGCCCTCGAAGCCGCCGGCGGGCGCCGCCAGCTCGTCCAGCACCGCCTCCCCGTTGTGCCCGAACGGCGGGTGGCCGATGTCGTGCGCCAGGCAGGCGGTGTCGACGACGTCGGCGTCGCACCCGAGGGCAGCGCCGAACTCGCGGCCGATCTGGGCGACCTCCAGGGAGTGGGTCAGCCGGTTGCGGACGAAGTCGTCGGTCGTGGGCGCCAGCACCTGGGTGGTCGCCGCCAGCCGCCGCAGCGCCGCGGAGTGCACCACGCGCGCCCGGTCCCGGGCGAAGTCCTGCCGGTCTGACCGCTTCTGCGCCGGGTCCTCGGCCACCCATCGTTCGCGCGCGGAGGCGGCATACTCACCGGTCGGCTGGACGGTCACACCGCCGAGGGTATGCGGTGGCGCCGGCGCACGACGTCGCGCACCTGCCGCGCGCCCTGCGCGAGCACCGGACCGACCGGTCGCGTCGGGACGTCGCGGTAGCCCCCGCGCTCGAGCCCGGCGTGCCGCTCGAAGACGCTGCGGGCCGCCCGGTCGCCGGTCCGCAGCCAGGACCAGCCCATGGAGGCGAGGTAGAGCGGCAGGAACGGCAGCCCCAGGCAGGCCGCCCACTGCCGGGAGTGGGTGAGCTCGTGGTCCAGCAGCCCGGGCCGCAGCGCCGCCAGCCGGTCGAGGTCGTGCCGGGAGATGACCACGTCACCGATGGTGAACGCGCCCGCGACCGGGAAGGACCAGCGGTAGTGGTCGGCGAGGTAGCAGCGGGAGGGGCCGCGCCGGACCCTGGCCCCGCCCAGGGCGGCGACGGTCAGCCCCAGCGGTGTCGACAGGTTCACCCAGTTGAGCAGGTGCCGTCGACGGTCCGCCCGGGTGGCCATCAGGTGGTGGCGTAGCGCTGGGCCGCGCGGGCCCGGGCCTTGGCCGCCTCGGTCTCCCGGTCCTTGGGCGGCGCGGTCGTCACCAGCGCGTCGAGCAGGTCCTGCGTGGCCCGGGTGATCTCGGCGACGGCCACGGCGTAGGCCTGCTCGTTGGCCTTGGACGGCTTGCTGGCACCGCCCACCTTGCGGACGTACTGCAGCGCGGCGGCCTGAACCTCCGAGCGGGTGGCCGGGGGCTCGAAGTTGTGGAGCTGGCGGATGTTGCGGCACATGGGACTCACTGTGCCACGTCCGGGGCGAGCCTGTCCGGCGTCGGCGCTAGGGTGCCCGGCATGGGCACCCAGACCTTTCCCCCTGCCGGTCCGCTGGTCACCGTCGACGAGGTGCAGGCGGCGCTCGTCGGCCCGCCGGGGGCGCGACCCGTCCTGGTCGACGTGCGCTGGGCCCTGGGGTCCGACGCCGAGGCCAACCGGGCGGCATACCGGGAGGGGCACCTGCCCGGCGCGGTGTTCCTGGACCTGGAGTCGGCGCTGTCCGGTCCGGTGAGCCCCGGGGGCGAGGGCGGACGGCACCCCATGCCGTCGCGGGAGACCGTCGAGCAGGGCCTGCGTGACGTGGGGGTGGAGGCGGCGCGACCGGTGGTGTTCTACGACGCAGGGCCGGGCCTGGCGGCCGCCCGGGCGTGGTGGGTGTCGGCCTACTACGGCCTCGACGGCGGCCGTGTCCTCGACGGCGGCCTCGCCGCCTGGGCGACTGCCGGGCTGCCCACGCCGGCGGGCCCGGTGGACACCGAGCCGGGCGACGTGGTGCTGCAGGACGAGGGAGCCGGGCGCGAGCTTCTCGACGCCGAGGCGCTGACCCAGCACCTGGACGCCGGCGGACAGGTGCTCGACGCACGTCCCGCGGACCGCTACCGGGGCGAGAACGAGACGATCGACCCGGTCGCCGGGCACGTGCCCGGGGCGCTGAGCCTGCCGGCCCTGTCGCTGGTCGGACCGGATTCCCGGTTCGTCGACGCCGAGCACGTCGTCCAGGCGCTGACCGCCGCCGGCGGGCGCACGGACCTGGCCACCGCCGTCTACTGCGGGTCCGGGGTGCAGGCCGCGCACCTCGCGCTGGCGCTGGAGGCCCGGGGGGTGGGCCCCCGCCCGGCGGTCTACGTCGGCTCGTGGAGCGACTGGGTCAGCGACCCCCGCCGGGCGGTGGACCGGTGATCAGCCCCCGATCGCGCTGACCATCTCGCGGTTGAACGCGGGCAGGTCGTCCGGCGTGCGGCTGGAGACCAGCCGCCCGTCGACGACGACCTCCTCGTCCTTCCAGGTGACACCCGCGTTGCGCAGGTCGGTCTGCAGCGACGGGAAGGACGTCATCGTGCGGCCCTGGAGGACGCCCGCGTCGGTGAGGATCCACGCCCCGTGGCAGATGACCGACACCGGCTTGTCCTGCTCGCCGAAGTGGCGGGCGAAGGCCACGGCGTCGTCGTTCATCCGGAGGTTGTCCGCGTTGCCGACACCCCCGGGCAGCACGAGCGCGTCGTAGGAGGCGGGGTCGGCGTCCGTGACGACGAGGTCGACGTCCTGGGTGTGTCCGTTCTTGCCGGTCACGGAGCCGGCCTCGAGGGAGATGAGGTGGGCGGTGCCACCGGCCTCGACGACGGCGTCCCACGGGCTCGTGAGCTCGCTGTCCTCGAAGTCGTCGGTGAGCAGGAAGGCTACGGTCTTTCCATCAAGAGATGCCATGTGCTCCACGGTAGGAGCCACGGACGGCGGATGCACGGCGAGCCGTCAGCCGCCGCTGACCGACAGCTCGGCCTGGGCCACGGCCGCCTGCTGCTCGCCGTCCAGGTGCCGGCCCTCGAGCCAGCGGTCCGGCAGTGCCACGACCCGCGGTGAGCCGGCCCGCCCCCGCTGCCCCTCGGCGGCCTCCCCGGGCCACGGCTGGTCGAGGTCGAGGGTCCCGATGAGACGGTCGAGGTCGGCGAGGGTGTGCACGAGCCCGAGCTGGTGCCGCAGCTCGCCTCCGACCCGGAAGCCCTTGGTGTACCAGGCGATGTGCTTGCGGATGTCGCGGCAGCCGTGCCCCTCGTCCCCGTGGAACTCGGCGAGCAGCTCGGCGTGGCGCCGCAGCACCCGGCACACCTCGCGCAGGGTCGGCTCGACGCGCACCGAGGAGCCCGCGAAGGCCGCCGCGAGGTCGGTGAACAGCCACGGTCGCCCGAGGCAGCCGCGCCCGACGACCACCCCGTCGCAGCCGGTGCGCTCGACCATGGCCAGCGCGTCCTCGGCCGACCAGATGTCGCCGTTGCCGAGCACCGGGATGGAGGTCACCGCGGCCTTGAGCTCGGCGATCCGGGCCCAGTCCGCCTGCCCCGAGTAGGCCTGGGCGGCCGTGCGGGCGTGCAGCGCCACCGCGGCCGCCCCCTCCTGCTCCGCGGTGCGGCCGGCGTCCAGGAAGGTCTCGTGGTCCTCGTCGATGCCCACCCGCATCTTCACCGTCACCGGGATCCCGGCCGGGCTCGCCTCGCGGACCGCCGCGCGGACGATCCCGCGGAACAGCTCGCTCTTCCACGGCAGCGCCGCACCACCGCCCTTGCGGGTGACCTTGGGCACCGGGCAGCCGAAGTTGAGGTCGACGTGGTCGGCCCGGTCCTCCTCGACGACCATCCGGACGGCCGCCCCGACCGTGGCCGGGTCGACGCCGTAGAGCTGGATGGAGCGCGGGGACTCCCCCGGGTCGTGCTCGATGAGCTTCATCGAGACCGGGGTGCGCTCGACGAGCGCCCGCGAGGTGATCATCTCGCTGACGTAGAGGCAGTCCGCGCCCTTCGCCGACCCGGCCGCCGCCAGCCCCTCCTGGCCGTACTCCCGGCACAGCCGCCGGAACGCGCGGTTGGTGATGCCGGCCATCGGCGCGAGCACCACCGGGGAGTCGATGGTGTGCGGGCCGATCTGCAGGGGCGGCAGGACGGGGGCGGTGGTCGGGACTGGGGCGGTGGTCGTCATGGCGCACCCATTGTCCCACCGCCGGCGCCCCTCGACGGCCCGCGGGACGCCGGTGCCGGCGACGTCGCCGCCTGCTCGGTGACGCAGCGGGTGAGAACGTCCAGGCCGGGGGGTCGACCTCGCGGCGGGCCCACCGTCGGGAGACACGGTGCTGCATCCGGTCGCGCTCGTCGAAGCGGACGACCGGAGCCGTGTCGAGGGCGTCGGCGCGCAGCCCGTCGGCGAACCACCTGCGGTGGAAGGCGGGGGTGCAGGCCGCGACGTAGCGCACCCGGTGCCGGGCTGCAGGATGCCGCGGGTGTCGGGCACCAGCTCGGCCAGCGCGTCCCCGACGAGGACCTCCCACTGCCCGGCCAGCCGGAGCAGCACCTCGCCCGCCGGGGTCGCGCGGACCAGCTTGGTGCGGGTGACGACGACGCGGCTGGCGCGGCGTCGACATACCGTGGTGGGCGTGCCCCTCCCCCTCGTCGCCACCGGCCTGCTCACCGGCCTCGCCCTCATCGCCGCCGTCGGTGCGCAGAACGCCTACCTGCTGCGCCAGGGCCTGCGCCGCCAGCACGTCGGGGCGCTCGTGACGCTGTGCGCCGCCTCCGACGTGGTGCTCATCGGGCTCGCCGTCCTGGGGGTGGGAGCAGCGGTCGAGCAGTGGCCGGCGTTCCTCACCGTCGCGCGGTGGGGCGGCGGGCTGTTCGTCATCGGCTACGGCCTGCACGTGGGCTGGCGGGCGCTGCGCCCCGGCGAGAGCCTGGTGGCCGGAGGGGGCGGGCGGGTGTCGCTACGCCGCGCGCTGACCACCATGGCCGCCCTGACCTGGCTGAACCCGCACCTCTACCTCGACATCATCGTGCTCGGGTCCATCGCCAACACCCACGGCCCGCAGGACCGGTGGTGGTACTACGCCGGGCTCGTGGCGGCGAGCGTGCTGTGGTTCAGCGCGCTCGGCTTCGGCTCCCGCAGCCTGGCGCCCCTGCTGGCCCGGCCGCGGGCCTGGCAGGTCCTGGACGCGCTCATCGCCCTGGTCATGCTGGGCCTGGGCGTCGCCCTGCTCGCCGGCGGCTGAGGCCTGCCCCGGCTCCCGGCGCAGGGGACCGGCGCGGCGGCTGTCGGCCCGACCGCGCTCCGGTCAGCAGCCGACGAGACGCTGCGCGAGGTAGGACTCCACCTGGTCCAGCGAGACCCGCTCCTGGCCCATCGAGTCGCGGTCGCGGATGGTCACCGCGTGGTCCTCGAGGGTGTCGAAGTCCACCGTGACGCAGTAGGGGGTACCGATCTCGTCCTGGCGGCGGTAGCGCTTGCCGATCGCCCCGGCGTCGTCGACGTCCACCATCCAGTGCTGGCGCAGCCGGGCGGCGAGGTCCTTCGCCTTCGGGGTGAGGTCGGCGTTGCGCGACAGCGGCAGCACGGCCACCTTGACGGGCGCCAGGCGCGGGTCGAGGCGCAGGACGACGCGCTTGTCCACGCCGCCCTTGGTGTTGGGCGCCTCGTCCTCGGCGTAGGCGTCGACGAGGAAGGTCATGAGCGAGCGGGACAGGCCGGCCGCCGGCTCGATGACGTAGGGCACGTAGCGCTCCCCGCTGGCCTGGTCGAAGTAGGACAGCTCCTGGCCCGAGTGCTCGCTGTGGGTGGACAGGTCGAAGTCGGTCCGGTTCGCGATGCCCTCGAGCTCGCCCCACTCGCTGCCGGCGAAGTTGAAGCGGTACTCGATGTCGACGGTGCGCTTGGAGTAGTGCGACAGCTTCTCGGCCGGGTGCTCGAAGTGGCGCAGGTTGTCGGGGTCGATGCCCAGGTCGGTGTACCAGCGGGTGCGCTCGTCGATCCAGTACTGGTGCCAGTCCTCGTCCTCCCCCGGCTTGACGAAGAACTCCATCTCCATCTGCTCGAACTCACGGGTGCGGAAGATGAAGTTGCCCGGCGTGATCTCGTTGCGGAACGACTTGCCGGTCTGCGCGATGCCGAACGGCGGCTTCTTGCGCGACGTGCCGAGGACGTTGGCGAAGTTGACGAAGATGCCCTGCGCGGTCTCCGGGCGCAGGTAGTGCAGACCGGACTCGTCCTCGATGACCCCGAGGTAGGTCTTGAGCATCATGTTGAACTCGCGCGGGGCCGTCCACGCCTTGTTGCCGCAGTTGGGGCAGGTGATGTCCTCCAGCGGCACGTCGTCGGGGTCGATCTCCTTGCCCTTGCGCGCCGCCTTCTCCGCCACCGCCTCCTGCATGTGGTCGACCCGGAAGCGCTTGTGGCACGACTGGCACTCGGTGAGCGGGTCGGAGAACTCCCCGACGTGGCCGGAGGCGACCCAGGTCTGCCGGGGCAGGATGATCGAGGAGTCCAGGCCGACGACGTCGTCGCGGGTCTGCACCATGGAGCGCCACCACTGCCGCTTGATGTTCTCCTTGAGGGCCACGCCCAGGGGGCCGTAGTCCCAGGCCGAGCGGGTGCCTCCGTAGATGTCTCCCGACGGGAACACGAAGCCTCGACGCTTGCACAGGGACACGACGGTATCGACGGTGGAGGGAGCCATGCGCCCAGTCTAAGCGGCGTGCGGAGGGCCTCCGGACGAGGATTAGGCTGGCCCGGTGAGCACCAGCGAGCCCTCCCCCGACCGCGGGTCACCGTCCGCCGCACCGGGTCCCGGACCGGTGCGCAGCGCCGTGGAACGGGCCAGCCAGCCGGCCCTCCTGCAGCTGGCGAAGCTCCCGGTGTGGCTGCCCTTCCTGGCCCTCCTGCTGCTCATCCTCGGTGGTGGCCTCCTCGGCGGGGTGGTGGGCTGGGTCCTCGTGGCCGTGGCCCTGGCCTTCGTCGGCTGGCTGCTCTACCTCTCCTGGCCCCGGCTCACCGGCGTCGAGCGCCTCATGCGGGTGGCGGTCCTGCTGCTCTTCCTCGCCATCACCGTCGTCCAGCTCGTCCCCCGCGGCTGACCGGCGCCGGGGCCGCGCGTCGGCCCCGGCGGCTCGTGAGCAGCGTTTTGACAATCATTCTCATTCTGCTGACACTGGTGGTATGCCCGCACTGCGCACCCCCGTCGTCCTCGCCTCCTCCCTCGCCCTGGTCCTCGGGGCGTGCGGCTCGACGTCGGAGAGCAGCGGGGGTGACGGGACCGGCGGGTCGGGCGGGGACGCCGCCGTCGAGGTGGTCGCCAGCTTCTACCCGCTGGAGTACCTCGTCGAGCGGATCGCCGGGGACCGCGCCGAGCTGAGCGTCCTCACCGGTCCGGGCGCGGACCCGCACGACGCCGAGCTGAGCCCGCGGGCGGTCGGGTCGGTGGGCAGCGCCGACCTGGTCGTCTACTCCTCCGGCCTCCAGCCTCCCGTCGACGACGCGGTCGCCGGGCAGGCCCCCGACAGCTCCCTCGACGTCACCCCGGTGGCCGACCTCATGGACGCCGACGAGAGCGCCGAGGAGCACGAGGAGCACGCCGACGAGGAGGGCGAGGCCCACGACCACGGGGGCGAGGACCCCCACTTCTGGCTGGACACCCAGCGCTACGGCGACGTCGCCGAGGCGATCGCCGAGCGGCTCGCGCAGATCGACCCCGAGGGCGCGGACGGCTACGAGGCCAACGCCGCCGACGTCGTCGCCGACCTGGAGGCGCTGGACGAGGAGTACGCCGCGGGTCTCGCCCGGTGCGAGAGCCGCGACCTGGTCACCTCGCACGAGGCGTTCGGCTACATCGCGGCTCGCTACGACCTGCACCAGCACGGCATCACGGGCATCTCGCCCGAGTCCGAGCCCTCCCCCGCCCGGCTGGCCGAGGTCAGCGCCCAGGTCGAGCAGCTCGGGGTCGACACGGTCTTCGCCGAGCCGCTCGTCGGCGACCAGATCGCCCGCACCGTCGCCCAGGAGACCGGGGTCGAGGTGCTCACCCTGGATCCGGTCGAGAGCCTCACGGAGCAGACGGCGGACCTGGACTACCTCGAGATCATGCGCGCCAACCTGGAGGCCCTGACCGCAGGACTAGGCTGCTCGTGAGCGCCGCCGCACCACCCCCCGTCGTCGACCTGCGGCACGCGAGCTTCGGGCACCAGGGCCGCCCGGTCGTCAGCGACGTGGACCTGACGATCGCCCCGGGGCAGGTCGTCGCCGTGCTGGGGCCGAACGGTTCGGGCAAGACCACGCTGGTCACGGGTCTGCTGGGCCTGTCCGACCACCTGGGCGGGACGGTCGAGGTGCTGGGCACCCCGCTGGCCCGGCTCAAGGACCGGACGCGCATCGGCTACGTGCCGCAGCGGCACACCCTCAGCGGGGGCGTCCGGGCCACCGTCCAGGAGATCGTCGCCACCGGACTCCTCGCGACCCGCCCCTGGTGGCGGCCGACGGGGCCGCCCGACCGGGAGGCGGTCCGTCGGGCGCTCGAGACGGTCGGCCTGGGCGACCGTGCGCGCTTCGACGTCGACACCCTCTCCGGCGGGCAGCAGCGCCGCGTGCTCATCGCCCGCGCCCTCGTCGCGCAGCCCGAGGTGCTCGTCATGGACGAGCCCACGGCAGGCGTCGACGAGGCCAGCCAGGTGGTCCTCGCCGGGGTGCTGCGACGCCTCGCCACCAGCGGCACCACCATGCTCGTCGTCACCCACGAGCTCGGCGCCCTCCGGGGTACCGTGGACCGGGTCGTCACGGTCGACGCCGGGCACCTCGGCTTCGACGGCACGCCGCAGGAGTATGCCGCACACCAGGCCGAGCGCGCTCGCGCCGCCGGACGGGAGGGCGCATGAGCGACATGCTCGCGCTGGACTTCATGCGCAACGCGCTGCTGGCCGCGCTCGTCGTCGGGCTGGCCGCGCCCATGGTCGGCATCTTCCTCGTGCAGCGCCGCCTCTCCCTCGTCGGCGACGGCCTGGGCCACGTGGCGCTGGCCGGCGTGGCGATCGGGGTCGTCACCGACAGCAGCCCGGTATGGACGGCGCTGGTCGCAGCCACCCTGGCCGGCGTGGTGATCGAGCTCATCCGGGCCCGCGGCCGCACCTCCGGGGACGTCGCGCTCGCCCTGATGTTCTACGGCGGTCTGGCGGCCGGAGTCGTCATCATCAACAAGGTCCAGGGGGCCCAGACCGCCAACCTCACCGGCTACCTCTTCGGCTCGATCACCACGACCACCCGCGCCGACGTCGTGGTCTTCGCGGCCCTGTCGGCGGTCATCGTCGTCGTCACCGTGGTGCTGCGGCAGCGCCTCTTCGCCGTGGCCGGTGACGAGGAGTTCGCCCGCGCCTCGGGACTGCCCGTCCTGGCGCTCAACATCGTCCTGGCCGTGCTCACCGCGGTGACCGTGGTCGTCGCGATGCGGGTCATCGGGCTGCTGCTCATCAGTGCGCTCATGATCATCCCCAACGCCGCGGCGCAGCAGCTGTCGGCCAGCTTCCGCTCCGCCACGTGGTGGGCGGTCGGCATCGGCGTGGTCTCCTCGGTGGGCGGGGTCGCGACGAGCTACTACGCCGACACGGCCTCCGGCGGCACGATCGTCCTGCTCGCCATCGCCCTCTTCGCGGTCGCCGTCCTCGGCGGGGTCCTGCGCAAGGCCGTCGCCACCGCACGTCACCGGCGCGCTGAGCGGCACCCGCACGAGCACGGCCTCGAGTGCGGTCACGAGGCCGTCGAGCACGGCGACCACGTCGACTACCTGCACGACGGGCACCGGCACGCCGCGCACGAGGGGCACTACGACGAGCACGCCCCGCCCGAGTACGACGCCGCCGGGACGCGCCCGGGCCGTGGGCGGGGCGACCGGGCCGGACGGCATACCCTGGAGGACCGCGAGGAGGTGACCCGATGACCACGACCCGACGCCCCACCCGCCAGCAGTCGGCGGTGATGGACGCCCTCGGCTCGACGCGGGACTTCACCAGCGCCCAGGACCTGCACGCCCAGCTGCGGGAGTCGGGCGAGAAGGTGGGCCTGGCGACCGTCTACCGCACCCTGTCGAGCCTGGCCGACGCCGGTGACGTCGACGTGCTGCGCACCGGCGAGGGGGAGGCGGTCTACCGCAAGTGCTCCACCGGGCACCACCACCACCTCGTCTGCCGCGCCTGCGGGCGCACCGTGGAGGTCGAGGGCCCCACCGTCGAGCGCTGGACCGACGCCGTCGCCGCCGAGCACGGCTTCAGCGACGTGGCGCACACGCTGGAGATCTTCGGCACCTGCGGCTCCTGCCACTGAGGACAGCCCTGAGGCGGCGGACCGGCGGTCAGGCCGTCGGGGTGTCCACGGCGCCGCCGTAGCGGCGGTCGCGCGCGGCATACTGCTCGACCGCGCGCCACAGGTCGCGCCGGTCGTAGTCGGGCCACAGCACGTCCTGGAAGACCATCTCGGCGTAGGCGCTCTGCCACAGCAGGAAGTTGGACGTGCGCTGTTCCCCCGAGCTGCGGACGAAGAGGTCCACGTCGGGCACCTCGGGGTGGTAGAGGTAGCGCCCGATGGTGCGTTCGTCGACGCCGCGGGGCGACAGGCGACCGGCCTGGACGTCGTCGGCGATGCGCCGGACCGCGTCGCCGATCTCGGCCCGCCCGCCGTAGTTGACGCAGAAGTTGAGGGTGATGACGTCGTTGCCCTGCGTCTGCCGCTGCGCCGACTCGAGCTCGGAGATGACCGACCTCCACAGCCGGGGTCGGCGCCCGGACCAGACGACCCGCACCCCCCAGGAGTCCAGCTCCTCGCGGCGCCGGTGGATGACGGCGCGGTTGAAGCCCATGAGGAAGCGCACCTCGTCGGGGCTGCGCCGCCAGTTCTCGGTCGAGAAGGCGTAGGCGCTGATGCACTGCACCCCGATCTCGATGCCGCCGGCGATGACGTCCAGCAGCGAGGCCTCCCCCGCCTCGTGCCCCTGCGTGCGCGTGAGGCCCCGCTGGTTGGCCCACCGGCCGTTGCCGTCCATGACGATGGCGACGTGCCGCGGGACGAGGTCGCGCGGCACCGGCGGCGGCGTCGCACCCGAGGGGTGGGCGAAGGGCTGCCGGGGTGGGGTGGTCACTCAGGGGGTCCTCTCCAGGTGTCGCAGTGAGCGCACGCCACGCTCCAGGTGCCACTGCAGGTATGCCGCGACCAGCCCGCTCGCCTCGCCGCGGTGCCGGCTCTGGCTGCCGTCGGCGACCCCCCAGTCGCTGGTGAACAGCGCCGCCAGCAGCGCCATGGTCTCCGGTGCCGGTGCGGTCGAGCCGGGCGGACGGCATACCGGGCAGACCGAGCCTCCGGAGGGCACGTGGAACGCGCGGTGCGGCCCGGTCATGCCGCAGCGCGCGCAGTCGACGAAGCTCGCCCGCCAGCCGGCGATCGCCAGCGCCCGCAGCAGGTAGGAGTCGAGCACGAGCCGGGCGTCGTGGTCGCCGGCCGCGAGGGCGGCGAGCCCGCCGGCGAGCAGCCGGAAGTGCTGCAGCGCGGGCGTGCCCTCCTCGGTGAGCTGTTCGCAGGTCTCCAGCATGACGCTGGCCGCGGTCCAGGCCGGGTAGTCCCGGGCGATCGCGTCGCCGTAGGGCGCCAGGCCGTCCGCCTGGGTGATGGTGTCGAGGCTGCGGCCCTCGTAGCACTGGACGTCGACGACCATGCCGGGCTCGAGCCGGGCGCCGAACTTGCTGGAGGTGCGCCGGATGCCCTTGGCCACGGCGCGGATCCGGCCACGCGTGCGCCCCAGCAGGATGACGATGCGGTCGGCCTCACCGAGCTTGTACGTCCGCAGCACGATGGCGGCGTCACGGTAGGTGGGCATACGACCAGTGTCCCACCGCCGACGGCTGCGGGCCGGCATACCGCTCCGACGGGCGGGAGGCGTGCGCGAATCGCACAGGTGTTCTAGAGTGGCGCCATGATGCTGCAGGGATCGCTGCTGGACCAGGTCGACGAGGTCGGCCTGCGCCCCCTGGCCGGCGGTGTGCGCCGCACCACTCTCGACCACGGCGCCTGGGTCGACGTGCGGCCGGGCTGGGTCACCGGGTCCGACGAGCTCTTCTCGCGGCTCGCGCTGGGCGGCCCGGCCGGGGTCGAGTGGCACGGCGAGGAGCGGCAGATGTGGGACCGGCAGGTCACCACGCCGCGGCTGCTGCGCTTCTACGGCGAGCGCGAACCGCTCCCGGACCCGGTGCTGAGCAGCGCCAGGGAGGAGCTGAGCCGCTGGTATGCCGCCGAGCTGGGCGAGCCGTTCGCGACCGCCGGGATGTGCCTCTACCGCGACGGGCGTGACAGCGTGGCGTGGCACGGGGACCGGATCGGCCGGAGCAAGGAGCACGACACGATGGTGGCCATCGTCTCGCTGGGCGCGCCCCGGGCACTGCTGCTGCGGCCCCGGGGCGGCGGCGAGAGCATCCGGCACGTGCTCGGCCACGGTGACCTGCTCGTCATGGGCGGGTCGTGCCAGCGCACATGGGACCACTGCGTCCCCAAGACGTCCGCACCGGTCGGCCCGCGGATCAGCATCCAGTTCCGGCCGCGCGGGGTGCGCTGAGCTCCCGCCCGAGGTCCTGAGCGCACGTCCGGTGCGGGCCGAGCACGCGTCCGGTGAGTGCTGAGCGCGCGTCCGGTGCGGGCTGGACGCGCGTCCGGTGCGCGGTCAGCCCTGGATGTGCAGGGTGAGGAGGTCACGCACGGCGGCGGCGTCCCGGGCGGTGACGGCGCTGGCCGCGAGGTCCTGCAGCTCGCGCAACGAGACCGCCCGCAGCCGGGCCTTGATCGTCGGGACGGCGCTCGGCGAGGCGCTCAGCTCGCGCACGCCCAGCCCGACGAGCAGCCCGGCGACCTCGGGGTCGCTGGCCAGCTCGCCGCAGAGGCTGACGACGACCCCCTCCGGGGCACGGTCGCAGATCAGGCGGATGAGCTGCAGCACGGAGGGGTCGAGCCCGTCGGACCACGTCGCCACGTTCGGGTTGCCGCGCTCGGCGGCGAGGGTGTACTGGCTGAGGTCGTTGCTGCCGATGGAGATGACGTCGAGACCCTGCGCCAGCCGGGCCAGCCGCACCGCGACGGCGGGCACCTCGACCATGATGCCGACCCCCAGCTGGTGCGGCGGCGCCGACAACCCGATGCGCCGGGCCGCCTCCTGCAGCCTCGCGCGCGCCCAGTCGACGTCGTCCAGTGAGGTGACCATGGGGAAGAGCACGTTGATCCGGTGGCTGCGGGCCACCCGGCACAGCGCCTCCAGCTGGTCGAGCAGCAGGGCCGGGTCCTGCCGGAAGGCGCGGATCCCGCGTACGCCGAGGAAGGGGTTGGCCTCCTCCTCGATGGGGATGAAGTCCAGCGGCTTGTCGCCGCCGACGTCCCAGGTACGGATGGTCACGGCGTGCGGATCGAAGGCGTCCGCGATGGCGGAGTAGACCTCCACCTGCTGGTCGACGGTCGGGGCGCGGTGCCACTGGGCGAAGACCGCCTCCGTGCGCACCAGCCCGGAGCCCTCGGCACCCAGCCCGGCGCCGAGCCGGGCGACGGCCACGGAGGAGACGTTGGCCTTCACCGTGACCCGCACGCCGTCGCGGGTCACGACCGGCAGGTGGGTGTCGGCCAGGGCCTGCTGTCGCTCGGCGGCGCGCCGCTCCAGCATCTGGGAGAAGGCGGTCTGCACCTCCGGTGCCGGGTCGATCTCCAGCCGGCCGGCGCGGGCGTCGAAGGCGATGAGCGTGCCGGCCTCGACGTCGGCCCGGGCCCCGGCGCCGGTCAGCACCGGCACCCCGCGGGCCCGGGCGATGAGCACCCCGTGCCCGAGCGCGCCCCCGTGCCGGGTGACGACCCCCTGGATGGCACCCGCGTCGAGGGAGATCGCCAGGGCCGGGTCCAGCTCGTCGACGACGAGCACCCCCTCCCCCAGCGCCTCCGGCTCGGCGACCTCCAGCAGCACCCGCATGACCCGTTCGCCGACCGAGCGCACGTCCTGCGCCCGCTCCTGCAGGTAGGCGTCGGGCAACGCCTCGAAACGGGCGGCGATCTCGTGCACGGCCTGCTGCCAGGCGAGCGGCGCAGCCTCCCCCGCGGAGATCCGCCGGCCGACGTCGCCGAGCAGCTCCGGGTCGCGCAGCAGGGCAGCGTGCGCCTCGAACACCTCCGCCTGCCCGTCGCCCAGGTGCCGGCGCGCCCGTGCGCACAGCTGGTCGAGGGCTTCCAGCGCCTGGCCGACCGCCCGGTCCAGCCGGTCCTGCTCCTCCTGCTCGGTGCCGGCCACCAGGTCGTCGGGCTCCGGGACCGTCTGGTCGAGCACGGCCGGGCCCATGGCGGCCTCGAGCCCCGACCCGGCGACACCGGGCTCCTCGCTCACCGAGGGGGCGGGCGCGGCGGCGTCGGCCAGGGGCTGGGCGGGGCCGGGCTCGTCGCCGAAGGCGGTGGCCGCGAGCCGCTCGATCTGCCCCAGCACCTCCTCGGCGCGCTCGCCCGACGCCTCGACCCGCAGCACGTGGCCCTGCCGGGCGCCGAGCGTCGCGACACCGGACAGGCTCAGCGCGTCCACCGGGCCGGTCCCGGTGGTCACGTTGCGGACACGGACCCGGGTGTCGGGGGCAGCGGTGGCCGCCGTCGACACGAGCCGGGAGGCGGGCCGGGCGTGCAGGCCGTGCTCCCCGGTGACCGAGACCTCCACGGCGTCCCAGTCGCCGGGCTCGTCGACCTCCTCCGTCGGGGGCGCCGTCGCACCAGGAGCATCGCCCAGGTGGGAGGCCTTGGCGTCCAGCCCACGCCCGGCCTCGGTGGCGCACGTGGGCAGGTCGGCCCCGGTGCCGGCGGCCACGGTGGCGGCGATGAGTCCTTCGACGAGCGGTGCCGGGCTGATGACGACCCGGGCGGCGACGTCGGGATCGACCATCTCCAGCGCCATCTCGGCGGACAGCACGGCACTGCCGAGGTCCACCAGGACCAGCACACCGGCGCCCCCGGACGCGTCGTCCGCCCGGCCGAGCGCCTCGGCGATGGCGACGGCGTCGGTCCCGGTCGTCTGCTCGTCGAGCCCGGCGGCGACCTCCAGGGCCGGTCCGTCGTCCGGGCTCATCTCCGCCGCGAGGGCGACGGCGGCCTCCGCCAGGGCGCGGCTGTGCGAGACGACGACCAGCCCGATCATCACGCCCGGCTCACGCGAGGGTCTTCGCGGCGGCCTCGATGAGCAGGGTGGCGCTGGTGGCCCCGGGGTCCTGGTGCCCGGCGCTACGCTCCCCCAGGTATGACGCGCGGCCCTTCCGGGCGACCATCGGCTCGGTCGCGTCCCGGCCCTGGGCAGCAGCGTCGGCGGCGGCCTGCAGCGCCTCGGCGAGACCGGCCCCCGAGCCCGCGGCCGACTCGAAGGCCTCCAGCGCGGGTGAGAACGCGTCATACATCGTCTTGTCCCCGGCCTCGGCCTTGCCGCGCGCGACGATGCCCTCGACACCGGCCCGCAGCGCCTGCCCGAACTCGCGCGACCCGACGTCCTCGCTCGCGGCCAGCGGCCCGGCGAGGCGCAGGAAGAAGGTGCCGTAGAGCGGGCCCGACGCCCCGCCCACCGTGCTGACCAGCGTCATACCGACCTTCTTCAGGTAGGCGTCGATGCTGGAGAAGTCCTCCTGGTCGGCGAGGGCCGCGCACGCGCTGAGGCCACGCCTCATGTTGCTGCCGTGGTCGGCGTCGCCGATCGCGCGGTCGAGCTCGGTCAGGTCGTCGGCGTGGGTCGTGATGCTCTCGGAGCACGCGGCGATCCAGGACTGGAATGCGGTGAGGTCAGCCATGCGCTCATCCTCCCCATCGCAGGCCGGGCGTGTCCACGGGGGCGTCCCAGAGCCGCACCATCTCCTCGTCCGCGCGCAGCAGCGTGACCGAGCACCCTGCCATCTCGAGGGAGGTGATGTAGTTGCCCACCAGCGACCGGGCGACGGTGATGCCCGCGTCGTCGAGCAGCTTCGCCACCTCGCCGTACATGAGGTAGAGCTCCAGCAAGGGGGTCCCGCCCATGCCGTTGACGAAGGCGATGACCGACTCTCCGCGTTCCAGGGACAGGTCGGAGACGACCGGCTCGACGAGGCGGGCCGCGACCTCGCGCGCCGGCGCGAGCTTCTCGGTGGAGCGCCCGGGCTCGCCGTGGATGCCGATGCCGATCTCCATCTCGTCGTCCGCGAGCTCGAAGGTCGGCTTGCCGGCGGCGGGCACCGTGCACGAGGTGAGCGCGATGCCCATGGACCGGCCCTCGGCGTTGACGCGGCGCGCGAGGTCGGCGCACGCGGCGAGGTCCTGGCCCTCCTCGGCGGCGGCGCCGACGATCTTCTCGAGCAGCACGGTGACGCCGACCCCGCGGCGTCCGGCGGTGTAGAGGCTGTCCTGGACGGCGACGTCGTCGTCGGTGACGACGGCCTCGACCTGGACGCCGGACTCCGCCGCCATCTCGGCCGCCATCTCGAAGTTCATGACGTCGCCGGTGTAGTTCTTGACGATGTGCAGCACGCCCGCGCCCCCGTCGACGGCGGTGGTCGCCGCGAGGATCTGGTCCGGCACCGGCGAGGTGAACACCTCGCCGGCACAGGCCGCGTCGAGCATGCCGCGGCCGACGAAGCCGCCGTGCAGCGGTTCGTGGCCCGAACCCCCGCCGGAGACGAGGGCGACCTTGCCGGAGACCGGCGCACCGGCCCGGAGCACGAGCTTGTGGTCCAGGTCGACGCGCAGGTGGTCGGGGTGGGCCGCAGCCATCCCCGCCAGCGCCTCGACGACCACGTCAGCGGGGTCGTTGAGCAGCTTCTTCATGGTGCCCACTCTGCCACGGATGGGCCCGCTCGGGAATGCCTCCGTCCTGCCGGTCAGGGACGTCGCGTCCTCGCGACGCGAGGGTCGAGGACGGCTCAAGCCGCTCACGTGCGCGGCTGAGCCGTCCGGGCCGGGCCTGTCGCCGGGATGGCCACGTCCGGGCTGCTGGGGAGCAGCCAAGCCGTCCTCGGCGGGCGCCCGTCCGTGGCCTGGGGCAGGATGCCGCCATGAGCGGGGACGAGGCGCAGCCACCGGGGATGGCCGCGAGCAGGGGGCAGCGGCACGCAGAGACAGCCGAACCCACCGGGCAGGGACCCCAGGAGAGGGCCGGCCCGACCGAATGGCGCGCGGGCGGCCGCCGTGCCCGCCTCTGGGTGACGATCTGTCTGCTCGTGAGCGCGCTCCTTCTCTTCGTCCCCGTCCTGGAGGTGGCCAGGAACGGATGGAGCCTGTGGGTGCTGGCGAGACTCCTCGGGACTCTCTCCCCCCTGATGCTCGTGCTCGTCGTCGTCCTTCCCCGGACTCGGGGGACCGAGGACGGCCTGGAGCTACGGAGAGGTCTGACGCGGCCACTCGTCGTCCCCTGGTCCGAGGTGGCCGACCTGAGGGCCGAGGGCGGGCGGTGGGCGACGGTGGTCACCGTGCACCTCGACGACGGTCGGCGCTACCCGTTGCCCGGGGTCCAGACCGAGCAGCTCGGCGAGGTGCAGGCGGCGCGAGCGTCTGTCACCGGGCAGGAGCGCTAGGCCCGTCGGCCCCGGGTGCGCGCGGGGGTGCCGGGTCGGGCAGGGCGGCCGGCTCAGAAGCCCAGGCGGTCCAGGGCCTTGGGGTCGCGCTGCCAGTCCTTGGCCACCTTGACGTGCAGGTCGAGGTGCACCCGGTGACCGAGCAGCTCCTCGATGCCGCGCCGCGCCTCGGTGCCCACCTCGCGCAGCCGCGAGCCGCCGCGGCCGATGATGATGGCCTTCTGGCTGGAGCGCTCCACGAAGACGTTGACGCGCACGTCCGACAGGGGTGCGTCCTCGGGGCGGTCCTCCCGGGGGACGATCTCCTCCACCTGCACGGCCAGGCTGTGCGGCAGCTCGTCGCGCACCCCCTCCAGGGCCGCCTCGCGCACCAGCTCGGCGATCTGCACCAGCGTCGACTCGTCGGTGATCTGGTCGGCGGGGTAGAGCGGCGGGCTCTCCGGCAGGTAGGACGCCAAGAGCTCGGCGACCTCCTCCACCTGCTCACCGCCGGTGGCCGAGCAGGGGATGATCGCGTCCCAGTCGCCGAGCTGGTCGATGGCGACGAGGTGCTCGGCCAGCCGGTCGCGGCTCACGGCGTCCGACTTGGTCGCGATGGCCACCACCGGCACCTTGCGGACCCGGTGCAGGTCGCCCAGGTCGCGGGCGATGAAGGTGTCCCCGGGCCCCACCCGCTGGTCGCTGGGCAGGCAGAAGCCGATGACGTCCACCGAGAGCAGGGTCTCGCGCACGAGGTCGTTGAGCCGCTGGCCCAGCAGCGAACGGGGTCGGTGCAGCCCGGGGGTGTCGACGAGGATGAGCTGAGAGCGCTCCGTGGTGCGGATGCCCCGGATCGCGTGGCGGGTCGTCTGCGGCTTGGACGACGTGATCGCCACCTTGCTGCCGACGAGGGCGTTGGTCAGGGTCGACTTGCCCGCGTTGGGCCGCCCGACCAGGCTGACGAAACCGGCGCGGTAGGCCTGCTCATCGGACACTCGTGCTCACCTCGTCGTCGTGGGGGGCGCGCCGCTCGCCGCGTCGCGTGGGGGTGTCGGTATGCCGGTCCGCCACGGGGCTCGGCTCGTCGGGCCCGCGGTCCGCGCCGCCGTCCTCGCCACGGGCACCAGCGCGGTCCTCGTCCTCGGTGTCGTCAGGCTCGGGAGCGCGGCGCACGAGGACGGTGGCCACCCGTCGCCGACGGCCGGCCATCCGCTCGGCCGTGAGCTCCAGCCCGGCGACCTCGCCGACCGCTCCCTGGATGGGCACCATGCCGATCGCCGTGGACAGCAGTCCGCCGACGGAGTCGACGTCCTCGGTCTCGATCTCGACGTCGAACATCTCCGCCAGGTCGTCCACCGGCAGGTTCGCCGGCACCCGGGTGCGCACGGTGCCGTCGTCGAGCGTGACCTCCTCGACGTCGACGCTGTCCCGGTCGTACTCGTCGGTGATCTCGCCCACGATCTCCTCGACGATGTCCTCGATGGTGACGAGGCCGGCGGTGCCGCCGTACTCGTCGATGACGATGGCCACGTGCTGCCGGCCCTGCTGCATCTCCTTGAGCAGCTCGTCGACCCGCTTCATCTCGGGGATGCGCTGCACGGGCCGCATGACGTCGGTGACCGGGACGACCGCGGCCGCCTCGGCGCGGCTGTTGACCGCCCGCGCGACGTCCTTGAAGTAGAGCATGCCCAGCACGTCGTCGGTGTCCTCACCGACGACCGGCACCCGAGAGAACCCGGATCGCAGCAGCAGCGACATGGCCTGCCGGAGGACCTTCTCGGCCTTGATCGTCACCAGGTCCGGGCGCGGCACCATGACCTCGCGGGCCACGGTGTCGCCCAGCTCGAAGATGGAGTGGATCATCTCCCGCTCGTCGTCCTCGATGACCGAGGACTCCCCGGCGAGGTCGACCAGCTCGCGCAGCTCGGTCTCGTTGGCGAACGGCCCCTCGGCATACCCGCGACCCGGCGTGACGGCGTTGCCGAACAGGACGAGCAGCTTGGCGACCGGGCCGAGGAAGAGGCGCAGCAGCCGCACGACGGGTGCCGCCATGAGCGCGACCGCCTCGCTGTGCTGGCGACCCAGGGTCCGCGGCGAGACGCCGACCACGACGAAGGTCACGACCACCATGATGGCGATGGCGATGAGCGCGGTCTGCAGGTGCGAGTCGGTGAGGATGTCGACGGCCACGGTCACCATGACCGCCGTGGCCGCCTCCGCGGCGACCCGGACGAACGTGGCGACCGCGAGGTAGGGAGCCGCGTCGCCCGAGATGCGCAGCAGCGCCCGGGCGCCGGACCGACCCTCGTCGACGAGCTGCTCGGCCCGCCGGACGCTGACCCGCTGCAGCGCGGTCTCCCCGGCGGCCAGGAGGAAGGCGATGACGGTCGTCGCGACCGCGACGAGCACGAGGGTGGTCACGGGCGGCCCACCACGTCGTCGTCGGCCGCACGCGTGGTCCGGCCCCGGTGGGCCAGGAAGGTCAACAGCAGCGTCCGCTGCAGGTCGAACATCTCGCGCTCCTCGGCCTTCTCGGCGTGGTCGAAGCCGAGCAGGTGCAGGATCCCGTGCGTGGTGAGCAGCAGCAGCTCGTCCCCGACCGCGTGGCCCGCCTGCTGGGCCTGCGACCGCGCCACCGCGGGGCACAGCACGACGTCGCCCAGCACCCCGGCCTCCTCGGGGGTCTCGTCCTCGCCACGCCCGGCGTAGCCCCCGGGGCGCAGCTCGTCCATGGGGAAGCTCATGACGTCCGTCGGCCCGGGGAGGTCCATCCAGCGCTGGTGCAGGTTGGCCATCGTCTCCTCGTCGACGAGGGTGATGGTCAGCTCCGCCCGCGGGTTGACCTGCAGCTGGTCGAGGACGTGCCGGCCGAGGTCGGCCAGCTCCTGCTCGGGGACGGGCGCCGGCACCTCCCCCGACTCGTTGAGCACCTCGATCATCAGCTGCCCTCCTGCGGGGCCGGCCCCCCGCCGGCCGCGCCCGGTGCCGACCGCCGCGGACCGCGCCCCTGACGACGCTCGTCGAACCGGCCGTAGGCGTCGACGATGTCGCTCACCAACCGGTGCCGCACGACGTCCTGGCTGGTCAGGTGGGAGAAGTGGATGTCCTCGACGTCGGCGAGGATGTCCTGCACGACCCGCAGGCCGGACTGGGTGCCGCCGGGCAGGTCGACCTGGGTGGTGTCGCCGGTGACGACCATCTTGGAGCCGAACCCGAGCCGGGTGAGGAACATCTTCATCTGCTCGGGCGAGGTGTTCTGGGCCTCGTCGAGGATGATGAAGGCGTCGTTGAGGCTGCGGCCGCGCATGTAAGCCAGGGGCGCCACCTCGATGGTGCCCGCGGCCATGAGCTTGGACATCGACTCGCTGTCGACCATGTCGTGCAGCGCGTCGTAGAGCGGACGCAGGTAGGGGTCGATCTTGTCGGTGAGGGTGCCCGGCAGGAAGCCCAGCCGCTCCCCCGCCTCGACCGCCGGACGGGTGAGGATGATCCGGTTCACCTGCTTGGCCTGCAGCGCGGCGACCGCCTTGGCCATCGCCAGGTAGGTCTTGCCGGTGCCGGCGGGCCCGAGCCCGAAGACGATGGTGTGCTCGTCGATCGCGTCGACGTAGTGCTTCTGGTTCAGCGTCTTGGGCCGGATCGTCCTGCCCCGGCTGGACACGATGTTCATCGTCAGCACGTCGGCCGGCCGGTCGGAGGTCGCGGTCCGCAGCATGCCGATGCTGCGCTCGACGGCGTCCCGGTTGAGCGGCTGGCCTCGGCCGACGATGGCGAGCAGCTCGTCGACGAGGCGCTCGACCAGCGCCAGCTCCGCGGAGTCGCCGGTCAGCCGGAACTCGTTGCCGCGGACGTGGACGTCCACCTTCGGGAAGGCGCGCTCGACGGTGCGCAGCAGCTCGTCGCGCGGACCGAGGAGGGTGACCATGGGCACCTCGTCGGGGATGACGACGGTGTGGGTGGCCTGGGGTCGTGGGCTGGTGTCGGTCTGCGTCATCAGGGCCTCCACTCTAGACGCCGGCGCCGACGGACGCCGTGCGTGC
Organism: Serinicoccus sediminis; assembly: GCF_004153545.1. Classification (GTDB taxonomy): domain Bacteria; phylum Actinomycetota; class Actinomycetes; order Actinomycetales; family Dermatophilaceae; genus Ornithinicoccus; species Ornithinicoccus sediminis_A. The sequence continues at coordinate 91,378 of NZ_SDVA01000009.1, forward strand.
AGGCCTCGCCCGCACCGCGGTGAGCACGGACAGCGCCCCGACGACGATCGCGACGACCAGGGTCCCGACGAACGCGGTATGCGGCGCCGTGCCGTAGGTGAGGCCGAAGACGACCCCGGTGACGGCCAGGGCGAGGGCGCTGGCCAGTGCCTCACCCACCTGCAGGGCAGACGAGTTGCGGCCCACCTCGCGGTCGCTGGACAGCCGCAGGGTCAGCACCGAGGTGTTCGGGTAGGCGATGCCTACCCCGAAGGTCGCGAGGCCGTAGAGGGCGATGACGGCCCAGCCCGGCCAGGACGCCCACACGGCCACCCCGAGGACCGCCATGACCGCGGCATACCCGCAGACGCCGGCGAGCATGAGCAGGTAGCGGTCGCGGTCGGGGGCGGCCCGGCCCTGGCACCAGGAGCCGAGGGCCCAGGTGACCGACGCGGCGGCCAGGACCCCGCCGGCCTGTGCCGGGCTGTAGCCGTGCTCGTCGCGCAGCATGAGCGGGAGGTAGGCCTCGGCGGCCACGAAGGACGCCCCCAGGACGGCCCGGACGCCGACGACCGAGGGCAAACCGCGGGCGAGGACGAGAGCGCCGCGGGGCAGCAGGTGCCGCGCGGAGAGCCCCAGCAGGACCAGCAGGACGGCCCCCAGGACGTACTCGTAGGCCTCGATCCGCTCGCCGGCGAGGTTGAGCAGACCCACGCCCACCGCGGCGAGGACGGCCCAGCCGATGATGCCCGGCCGCAGGTGCCCGGCGTCGCTGCTGGGACGGGTGGACCGCAGCGCCGGCCGCAGCACGAGCGCCGCGAGCACGATGCCCGGGGCGACCCCGAGGAACACCCAGCGCCACGACAGGTGCTCCACCACGAGGCCGGTGAGCAGCGGGCCGGCCAGGCCCGGCAGCACCCACGCCGCGGCGAGCAACGAGAAGACGGGCGGCCGTAGCACGTCCGGGACCCGTTGGGCGATGACGACGTAGAGCGCCACGCTGGCCAGCCCGCTGCCGAGGCCCTGCAGACCGCGGCCGACGACGAAGATCTCCATCGAGGTGGCGAGGCCGGCGACGAGCAGGCCGGCGACGAAGGCTCCTCCCCCGGCCAGCACCACCGGCCGCGGGCCGGAACGGTCGGACCACCACCCGCCCACGATCATGCCGACCACGCTCGCGGCGACGGTGGCGCCGAAGGCCATGTTGTAGAGGTGGTAGCCGTCGAGGGCGGCCGCGACGGTGGGCATGGCCGCACCGACCGCGATGTACTCCAGCGCGAAGATGGCGATGAGGACGGTCGCGCCGACCGAGGCGCTGCGGATCCCGGGCGAGAAGACGGTGAGCTGCTCCTCGCGCAGGCCGTCCGCCCGCGCGCGGATGGTCATCGCCACGACCGCGAGGACGCGGCGCCGAGGACCGCCAGCGCGGCCGGCCCGGCGGTGGAGGTGCGCAGCACGCTGCGGCCGAGGCGCACGGCCCGGCCACCGACGTCGACCAGCTCGCGCAGCTCCTCGGGCGAGATGCCGCCCTCGGGGCCGACGACGAGCAGGACCTCGCCGGCGTCGGGCAGCTGCACCGTGCTCAGCGGCTCCTGCGCCTCCTCGTGCAGCACGAGGACCAGGTCGGCCCGGGCCGCCCGGTCGAGCAGGCCGCGCCGGGCCACCGGGTCCGCGAGGAGCGGGCGGCGCAGCCGTCGGGACTGCTTGGTCGCCGCGACGATGGTCTGGTCCCACTTGCGCAGCGCCTTGGTCGCCCGCTCACCGCGCCACCGCACGATGCTGCGGTCGGCCTGCCAGGGCACGACCTCGTCGACGTCCAGCTCGGTCGCCGTCTCGACGGCCTGCAGGTCCCGGTCCGCCTTCGCGAGCGCCTGGACGAGGACCAGCCGCAGCGCAGGCGGCGGGTCGGTCAGTCGCTCGGTCACCCGCAGGCGCAGCGCCCCGTCGGCGGCGTCCAGCACGAGGCACCGGGCACCGTCCCCGACCCCGTCGGAGACGATGACGCTCTCCCCCGCTCCGATGCGCTGCACGGTCGCCGCGTGGCGTCCCTCGGGGCCGTCCAGCACGACCTCCTCGCCGGAGAGCGCGCCGGGGGGCAGCAGGAAGAGCGGGTCGCTCACGGCCTACCTGCCACGCAGCGCGTCCCACAGGCTGTGCCGACGGGCGTGGCCGCTCGGGGAGCCCATGCGCCCGGTCGGGCTGGACTCGCCCCGGCTCTCGGCGAGCTGCGCCAGCAGCTCGCGCTGGCTGTCGTTGAGCCGGGTCGGCACCTTGACGTCCAGGTGCACCACGAGATCCCCGCGGCCCTCGCCGCGCAGGTGGGTGATGCCCTTGCCGGCCAGCGGCAGCGTCTGCCCGGGCTGGGTGCCGGGGCGCAGGTCCACCTCGACCGGGCCGTCCAGGGTCTCGACCGGCAGGGTCGCCCCCAGCGCAGCAGCGGTCATCGGCACCTCGAGGGTGCAGTGGAGGTCGTCGCCCCTCCGGGTGAAGACGTCGTGCGGCTCCACCTGGATCTCGACGTAGAGGTCGCCCGGCTCACCACCGTAGGGACCCACCTCGCCCTCGCCCGCGAGCGCGATCCGGGTGCCGGTGTCGACACCGCCCGGCACCTTGAGGGTGAGGTCGCGGCGGGTGCGGACCCGGCCCTCGCCGGAGCAATCGAAGCACGGGTGCTCGATGACGTCGCCGAAGCCGCGGCACGCCTGGCACGGACGCGAGGTCATCACCTGGCCGAGGAAGGAGCGCTGCACCTGCTGCACCTCGCCGCGGCCGCTGCACACGTCGCAGGTGCGGGTGCCGCTGCCCGGCTGCGCCCCGGCGCCCGAGCAGGTGCTGCAGACCACCGCGGTGTCGATCTGCAGCGTCTGCTCACCGCCGAAGGCCGCGGTGGGCAGGTCGATGTCGAGCCGGATGAGCGCGTCGTGACCGCGCTGGGTGCGCGAGCGCGGGCCGCGGGCGCCGGCGGCCGTGCCACCGAAGAAGGCGTCCATGATGTCGCTGAAGGTGAAGCCCTGGCCGAAGCCGCCGGTGGCGCCGCCGTAGGGGTCCTGGCCACGGTCGTAGGACGCGCGCTTGGCGGCGTCGCCGAGCACGTCGTAGGCCTGGCTGACCCTCTTGAACTCGGCCTCGGCCTCCGCCCCCGGGTTGACGTCGGGGTGCAGCTGGCGGGCCTTCTTGCGGTAGGCCTTCTTGATGTCCTCGGGGGTGGCCTCGCGGGCGACGCCGAGGTCGGCGTAGTAGTCGTTCACAGCGTGGGACGTCCTTGCGGTCGTGTCGTGTGCGGTCTGGTGCGGGTCCGGATGGTGCAACGGTCGGACGGGCGCGGGTATGCCGTGAGGTGGCTCACCCGTCCAGGATGTCGGCGACGTAGTGCGCGACGGCCCGGACCGTGGCCATCGCCTGCGGGTAGTCCATACGGGTCGGCCCCACGACGCCCAGGCCACCGGCGGTGCCGTAGGTGGTGGCGACGACAGAGGTGGTCCGCAGCGGTTCGTAGGGGTTCTCCGTGCCGATCGCGACGGCCACGGTCTCGCCGTCGTCGAGCGAGGCCATGCTCCCCATGAGGCGCAGCAGCACGACGTGCTCCTCGAGCGCCTCCAGCACCTGGGACAGCGAGGTCGGGAAGTCGCTGCCGACCCGGGCCAGGTTGGCGGTGCCGGCCATGGCGATCCGCTCCTCGGTGCGCTCCTGCGCCGCCTCGGCGAGGGTGTCCACGACGACCTGCGCCAGGGGGCGGTCGGTGGGGGTGACCCGCTCCTCCACCTCGGCGAGGCGGGCGGGGATGCGGACGAGGAGCTCCCCGACGGCCAGCTCGTTGACCAGCGTGCGCAGGGTGGCGACCACGTCGGGCTCGAGGGTGAGGTCGCGGCCGACGTCGACCACGCGCTGCTCGACCCGGCCGGTGCTCGTGATGAGGACGATCATGAGGCGGGTGCCGCCGACCGGCACCAGCTCCACGTGACGCAGCGTGGACCGGGACAGGCTGGGGTACTGCATGACCGCGACCTGCTGGGTCAGGCTGGACAGCAGCCGGGTGGTGCGGGAGACCACGTCGTCGAGGTCCAGCGCCCCGTCGAGGAACCGGGCGATGGCGGCGCGCTCGGCGCGGCTCATGGGCTTGATCTGCTGCAGCCGGTCGACGAACAGCCGGTAGCCGGCGTCGGTGGGGATCCGCCCGGCGCTCGTGTGCGGGGCGGTGATGAGGCCCTCGTCCTCGAGCGCGGCCATGTCGTTGCGCACGGTCGCGGCGGAGACCCCGAGCTGGTGACGCTCCAGCAGGGCCTTGGAGCCGACCGGCTCGGAGGTCCGGACGTAGTCCTGCACGATCGCGCGCAGGACCTCCAGGCGACGGTCCTCGCTCACGTCGGCTGCCTCCTTCCTGTCACTGGCACTCACGGGGGCGGAGTGCCAGTCTACGCGAGCCGGAGGCACGTCATACCATGTGCGCCATGAGCCAGCCGCGCATCGAGACCGACAGCATGGGCCAGGTCGAGGTCCCCGCCGACCGCTACTGGGGGGCGCAGACGCAGCGCAGCATCCACAACTTCCCCATCGGCCAGGACACCTTCGTGTGGGGCCGGCCGGTCATCACCGCGCTCGGGATCCTCAAGAAGGGTGCGGCCCAGGCCAACGCCGAGCTGGGCGAGCTCCCGCAGGACGTCGCCGACCTCATCGTCCGGGCGGCCGACGAGGTCATCGCCGGCGAGCTCGACGACCACTTCCCGCTCGTGGTCTTCCAGACCGGGTCCGGCACGCAGAGCAACATGAACTCGAACGAGGTCATCTCCAACCGCGCCATCGAGCTGGCCGGCGGCGAGCTCGGCAGCAAGACCCCGGTGCACCCCAACGACCACGTCAACCGCGGGCAGAGCAGCAACGACACCTTCCCGACCGCCATGCACATCGCGGTGCTGCTGGAGCTGCGTGACCGGCTGGACGGCGCCGTCGGCCAGCTGCGCGACACCCTCGCCGCGAAGTCGGCCGAGTACGCCGACGTCGTCAAGGTCGGTCGGACCCACCTGCAGGACGCCACCCCCATCACCCTCGGGCAGGAGATCGGCGGTTGGGTGGCCCAGCTCGACTACGCCCTGGGCGAGGTGCGTCATGCCGGTGAGGGCCTGCGGGAGCTCGCGATCGGCGGCACCGCCGTCGGCACCGGGCTGAACGCCCACCCGGACTTCGGGGCGCTGGCCGCGCGCCGGATGGGCGAGGAGGCGGGGCTGGAGCTGCGCAGCGCGGACAACAAGTTCGCCGCGCTGTCCGCGCACGACGCGCTGGTGCAGACCTCCGCCGCGCTGCGGACCCTGGCCGGCGCCCTGATGAAGATGGCCAACGACGTGCGCTGGCTGGCCTCGGGGCCGCGCAACGGGATCGGCGAGCTGGTCATCCCGGAGAACGAGCCGGGCAGCTCGATCATGCCGGGCAAGGTCAACCCGACCCAGTCCGAGGCGATGACCATGGTCGCCACCCGGGTCTTCGGCAACGACGCGACCGTCGGGTTCGCCGGCAGCCAGGGCAACTTCCAGCTCAACGTCTTCAAGCCGGTCATGGTCCACGCCGTGCTGGAGAGCATCCGGCTCATCAGCGACGCCTGCCTCGCCTTCGACGTGGGGTGCGCGCGGGGCATCGAGCCGAACACCGAGCGGATCGAGGCCAACCTCGCCAGCAACCTCATGCAGGTGACCGCGCTGAACCCGCACATCGGCTACGACAAGGCCGCCGCCATCGCCAAGGCGGCGCACCGGTCCGGGCAGACGCTGCGCGAGGCGGCCCTGGAGAGCGGCCACCTCACCGCCGAGGAGTTCGACGCCTGGGTGGTCCCGCTGGACATGACCCACCCCCGCCAGGCCTGACCCTCCTTCCACCGAGCGCCGCGAATGGTTGGCTGATCCGGCGAGAGCAACCATTGACGACGCTCGGTGGGATGCGAGAGCAACCATTGGCGACGCTCGGTGGGGTGCGAGAGCAACCATTGGCGACGCTCGGTGGGATGGGTGGCGCGCCTCGACCGTCACATGAGCCACAGGCGTTACCGTCGTCGGTTGTGAACGACCGCTACGGCTACGGCACCGACGTCCTCGCCTCCGACTGGCGCGCCCCCCGTCGGGGACGCGCGCAGGAGGTGCCCGCCGAGCCCGGTCTGGTGGTGGAGGACGTCGACACCGGCTGGTGCGGCGCCGTGGTCGGGGTGGAGCGGGCCGGCGGGATGCAGGTCGTGCACCTGGAGGACCGGCGTGGGCGGCGCAAGGGCTTCCCGCTCGGCCCCGGCTTCCTCGTCGACGGCAGGCCGGTGGTCCTCACCCGGCCCCGCGACCGCGCCTCGGACGAGCGGCTGGCCCAGGCCCGTCAGGCGGCCTCCCGGACCGCCAGCGGCTCGGTGCGGGTGGGCGACGCGCCGGCCCGCGTGGCCAGCGGCTCGCGCATCTGGGTCGAGGGGCGCCACGACGCGGAGCTGGTGGAGAAGGTGTGGGGCGACGACCTCCGGGTCGAGGGCGTCGTGGTGGAGATGCTGGACGGCGTCGACGACCTGGCCTCCCTCATCCGGCAGTTCGCGCCGACCCGCGAGCGGCGGCTCGGCGTCCTGGTGGACCACCTCGTGCCGGGCACGAAGGAGACCAGGATCGTGCAGGCGGCGGAACGGGTGAGCCCCTGGGTCCGCATCCTCGGGCACCCCTACGTGGACGTCTGGCAGTCGGTCAAGCCGGCCCGCCTCGGCCGGGAGGCCTGGCCGGTCATCGAGCGCGGACGGTCCTGGAAGCACGGGGTGCTGGCCGAGCTCGGCTGGCCGCACCGGACGCAGACCGACGTGGCCTTGGGCTGGAAACGGATACTCTCGACCGTGCGGTCCTACAGCGACCTGGAACCTACGCTGCTCGCCAGCGTCGAAGAGCTGATCGACTTCGTCACCGTTCCACCACCTCACGAGGAGTGAGCAGCATGACCCAGACACCGCAGTCCCCCAGCGACCAGCCCTGGCAGGACCCGCAGCGAGCCGGCGGGCCTTCCGGCTCCCAGCCTGCCTCGGGGCCTCAGGCCTACGGCCAGCCCTCGTCGCCACCGCCCGGTCCCGGCGCGCCCTCGGGGGCGCCGCAGGGCGACGAGCGCACCATGATGTTGCTCGCCCACCTCTCCGCGCCCCTGGCGATGCTGCTCAGCGTCGGCTGGGTCCCCTTCCTCGGCCCGCTGCTCATCTGGCTGTTCTACAAGGACCGGTCGGCGGCGGTCCGCACCGCGTCGGCCGGCGCGTTCAACTTCAACCTCACGCTGTCCATCATCAGCATCGGGCTCTGGATCTCGGTGATCCTCACCCTGGGCATCGGTTTCCTGTGGGCGATCCCGGCCTGGATCGCCCTGTTCGTCATCCAGCTGTGGTGCCACATCAAGGGCGCGATGCGGGCGGCCGACGGTCGGGTCTACGACTACCCGTTCCAGCTGCGCCTGCTCAGCTGACCCCGCCCGTCACCCCCGTCACCGGCCCCGGCGTGTCCCTCGCGACACGCCGGGGCCGGCGTCGTCGTGCGGCGCCAGCCCCTTGCGCCCGGTGAACAGCGGGCGTAGACATGACCTCACGCACTCCCCTCGGGGAGCGCGGGTCGCGAGACTGGCCGAGGATTCACACCGTCCGCAGGGACGGAGCTGCGGTGATGCGCAGCTGAGCCTCTGGCACCTTGCGCACCGCCCGGTGACATCGCCCCGGGTCGTGGCCCGGTTGGCGAACTCATACTTCGCCGACCGGGCCACATCTCGTCCCCCCGGTGTCCGGCCCTGCAGGCTCATACCCCGCAGGGTCTGCCGTCAGTGTGGCTCGCCGGGACGACGGACCGGCGGACCCGGTATGGCGTGTCGGTGAACCGGGAGCGACCGCCACCTGGGGCCCGGGTCAGAGCAGCAGCCGGTGCACGACCGTGTCCGCCAGGAGGCGGCCGCGCAGCGTCAGCACGGCCCTGCCCCGCACCGCGGCGCGGCCCTCGAGCAGCCCGTCGGCGACCAGACCCGCGACCGCCTGTCGGCCCGTGGGGCGCAGGTGCTCGACCGGGAGCCCGTCCGCGAGCCGGACGCCGAGCAGCACCCGCTCGTCGTGGCGCTCCTCGTCGTCGAGCACCTCGCGCGCGTGCGCCGGGCTGAGCCCCTGCGCCAGCCGGTCGCCGTAGGCGCGGGGGTGCTTGACGTTCCACCACCGCACCCCGCCGACGTGGCTGTGCGCCCCTGGCCCGACGCCCCACCAGTCCGCACCCTGCCAGTAGGCCAGGTTGTGGCGGCACCGGCGCTCCGGGCTGCGGGCCCAGTTGGAGATCTCGTACCACCCGTACCCCGCCGCGCCCAGGACCGCGTCGGCCAGCTCGTACTTGTCCGCCTCGTCGTCGTCCTCGGGGGCGGGGACCTCGCCGCGGCGCACCTGCCCGTGCAGCCGGGTCCCCGGCTCGACGACCAGCGCGTAGGCCGACACGTGGTCCGGCTCCAGGGCCACCACGGCGTCCAGGCTCGCCCGCCAGTCCTCCAGCGACTCCCCGGGGGTGCCGTAGATGAGGTCCAGGCTCACCTGCAGGCCGGCGGCCCGGACGGCGTCCACGGCGGTGGCGACGCGGGCCGGGTCGTGGGTGCGGTCCAGGGTCCGCAGCACGTGCGGGACCGCGGACTGCATCCCGATGCTCACCCGGGTGAAGCCCGCCCCCGCCAGCTGCTCCGCGACGGCCGGGGTGATGGTGTCCGGGTTGGCCTCGGTGGTGACCTCTGCCCCCGGCGCCAGGCCCCAGCGCTCGCCCACCGCCGCCACGAGGGCCCCGAGGGACGTGGCCGGCAGCATGGTCGGGGTGCCGCCCCCCACGAAGACGGTCGAGACGGACGGCGTCCCGGCCCCCTCGAGCACGCCGCCGGCCATCTCGACCTCGGCGAGGGCGGACCGCAGGTATCCCTGCGGGGCGGCGTCGTCCGCCAGCTCGGGCAGCGTGTAGGTGTTGAAGTCGCAGTAGCCGCACCGGACCCGGCAGAAGGGGACGTGCAGGTAGACCGAGAAGGGGCGCTGCGGCATACCGGTCAGCGCGGACGCGGGGAGGGAGCCGTCCGCGGGGGCGGGGTCACCCGGGGGGAAGCTGGACGGCATACCCTCCAGTGTCCCACCCGCGACGCCCCGCGCCGTACCGTCGGCCAGGCCTGCCCGACCGGGGTCGGCGCGCTAGGGTCGGTGGCGTGCAGCAGCGGCTTCGTGAGTACATCGACAGCCTGCGGGAGCAGGGCTACACCGTCCGGGACGACCAGGGCTCCGACCCTGACCTCATCACGCCCGACGGCAGCGCCGTCGACACCTGGCGCGAGGACTACCCCTACAGCGAGCGGATGACCCGGGACTACTACGAGGTCGAGAAGTGGCTGCTCCAGGTCGAGCTGCTGAAGTTCCAGTACTGGGCCAAGGACAACGGCAGCCGGCACGTCCTCGTCTTCGAGGGGCGCGACGCCGCCGGCAAGGGGGGCTCGATCAAGCGCTTCACCGAGCACCTCAACCCGCGTGGAGCCCGCGTCGTCGCGCTCAACAAGCCGACCGAGGTCGAGGCCGGGCAGTGGTACTTCCAGCGCTACATCCAGCACCTGCCGAGCTCCGGGGAGCTCGTCCTCTTCGACCGCTCGTGGTACAACCGGGCCGGCGTGGAGCGGGTCATGGGGTTCTGCTCGGAGGCGGAGTACGACCGGTTCATGCTGCAGGCGCCGCAGTTCGAGCAGATGCTCGTCGACGCGGGGACCTCCATCACCAAGTTCTGGTTCTCGGTGACCCAGACCGAGCAGCGCACCCGCTTCGCCATCCGCCAGCTGGACCCGGTGCGGCAGTGGAAGCTGTCCCCCATGGACCTGGAGAGCCTGGACCGCTGGGAGGACTACACGGCCGCCAAGGAGGAGATGTTCCGGCGGACCGACTCGGACTGGGCGCCGTGGGTGACGATCAAGAGCAACGACAAGAAGCGGGCCCGCATCAACGCCATGCGCCACTTCCTCTCGCAGTTCGAGTACGAGGGCAAGGACCACGACGTGGTGCTGCGTCCGGACCCACGGCTGGTGAAGCGGGCCAAGGACAGCGCCGGCGACTGACGCCGCTCAGGTGCGGCGGTAGGCGAGGTCGACGATCTCCCGGTCCGCCTCCCGGCCGCGACGCTCAAAGCGGGTCTGCGGCCGCAGCGGCGCCCGCTCCCGCGAGTCCAGCTCCCAGGAGGGGTGCGCGTCCAGCACCCGGCGCATGGCGCGCGCGTAGTCGCCCCAGTCGGTGGCGAGCCGCCACAGCCCGCCGGGGGGCACCAGGTCGGCGACGGTCGTGGCGAACTCCGGGGAGACCAGACGCCGCTTGTGGTGCTTGTTCTTGGGCCAGGGGTCGGGGAAGAAGGTCCACACCTCGTGGGCGCTGGCCGGCGGCAGCAGGGTCTGCAGGGCGAGCGCGGCGTCCGCCTCCACGAAGCGCACGTTGGGCAGCGCCTCACCCATCTTGGCCATCGCGTGGCCGATGCCCGGACGCCACACCTCCAGCGCCAGGAAGTCCCAGTCCGGCCGCTGCGTGGCCGCGTGCACGAGGGCGTCGCCGGAGCCGCAGCCGATCTCGACCACCATCGGTGCGCTCCGGCCGAAGACCTGCGCCGGGTCGACGCGGTATGCCGGGTCCACCGAGGTCGACCCGCCCGGAGGGCGCGGGACGTCGAGGACCAGCACGTCGGCATACCGGTCCCAGGCGTCCTGGTGGGACTGCTTGAGCATCCGGCCGCCCCGCCGGGTGAAGGAGCGCGTGCGGGCGGGCGGCCGCTCGTCGGTGGCGTCGCTCACTTCTTGGACTTCGCGGTCTCGGCGCCGCTCCCGTCCTGGGACAGGGCGGCGATGAAGGCCTCCTGGGGGACCTCGACCGAGCCGACCATCTTCATCCGCTTCTTGCCCTCCTTCTGCTTCTCCAGCAGCTTGCGCTTGCGGCTGATGTCACCGCCGTAGCACTTGGCGAGCACGTCCTTGCGGATGGCGCGGATGGTCTCCCGGGCGATGACCCGGGAGCCGATGGCGGCCTGCACCGGCACCTCGAACTGCTGCCGGGGGATGAGCTCCTTGAGCTTGCCCGCCATCTGGACGCCGTAGGCGTAGGCCTTGTCCCGGTGCACGATGGCGCTGAACGCGTCGACGGTGTCGCCCTGCAGGAGGATGTCGACCTTGACGAGGTCGGCCTCCTGGTCCCCGGAGGGTTCGTAGTCCAGCGAGGCGTACCCGCGGGTGCGGGACTTCAGCGCGTCGAAGAAGTCGAAGACGATCTCGGCGAGCGGCAGGGTGTAGCGCAGCTCGACCCGCTCCGGGGACAGGTAGTCCATGCCCAGCAGGGTGCCGCGGCGGTTCTGGCACAGCTCCATGATGGCGCCGATGAACTCGCTCGGGGCCAGGATGGTGCCGCGCACCACCGGCTCGGTGATGGAGGCGATCTTGCCGGCCGGGAACTCGCTGGGGTTGGTCACCTCGAACTCCGAGCCGTCGTCGAGACGCACGTCGTAGGAGACGTTGGGCAGCGTCGAGATGAGGTCGAGGTTGAACTCGCGCTCCAGCCGCTCCCGGACGATCTCCAGGTGCAGCATCCCCAGGAAACCGACCCGGAAACCGAACCCCAGGGCACCCGACGTCTCCGGCTCGTAGACCAGCGCCGCGTCGTTGAGCTTGAGCTTGTCCAGCGCGTCGCGCAGGATCGGGTAGTCCGAGCCGTCGATGGGGTAGAGCCCGGAGAAGACCATGGGGCGCGGGTCGTGGTAGCCCCCCAGGGGCTCGGCTGCCTGCCTGCGCTCCCCCGTCACGGTGTCGCCGACCTTCGACTGGCGCACGTCCTTGACCCCGGTGATGAGGTAGCCCACCTCGCCGACCCCGAGGCCCTGCGTGGGCGCGGGCTCCGGGCTGATCGCCCCGATCTCCAGCAGCTCGTGGGTGGCCTTCGTGGACATCATCGCGATGCGCTCGCGCGGCGACAGGCTGCCGTCGACGACCCGCACGTAGGTGATCACCCCGCGGTAGGTGTCGTAGACCGAGTCGAAGATCATCGCCCGGGCCGGGGCGTCCGCGTCACCCACGGGAGGAGGCAGCTCGGCCACGATGCGGTCCAGCAGCTCGGGCACGCCCTCCCCCGTCTTGCCGGACACCCGGAGCACGTCGGTCGGGTCGCAGCCGATGAGGCCGGCGATCTCCTCGGCGTACTTCTGCGGCTGGGCCGAGGGCAGGTCGATCTTGTTGAGCACCGGGATGATCGTGAGGTCGTTCTCCATCGCCAGGTAGAGGTTGGCCAGCGTCTGCGCCTCGATCCCCTGCGCGGCGTCCACGAGCAGGACCGCGCCCTCGCAGGCGGCGAGGCTGCGGCTCACCTCGTAGGTGAAGTCGACGTGCCCCGGGGTGTCGATCATGTTGAGGATGTAGGTCGTGTCCACCGCCCACGGCATCCGCACGGCCTGGCTCTTGATGGTGATGCCACGCTCGCGCTCGATGTCCATGCGGTCGAGGTACTGCGCCCGCATCTGGCGTTGGTCGACCACACCGGTGACCTGCAGCATGCGGTCGGCCAGGGTCGACTTGCCGTGGTCGATGTGGGCGATGATGCAGAAGTTGCGGATGACCTCGGGTGGGGTCGAGGCCGGCTGGGGCACCGAGTCGGGTCGGGCGAGCGGAGACAGGGCGGGCACCTCGCAGAGACGGGCAGGGGTGGACGGTGGTCTTCCGGCCAGTGTCCCACGTCCCCCGGCCGCGGGCGGCACGGCGACCACCGGCACGGACCTGCCCGCACCCCCGGAAGGTGGGGTGCGGACAGGTCCGTCGATCCGCCGCCCGGTGTCTCGGGCCCGGCGGCGGTCCGCAGGGTCAGCCCTGCGGCATCAGCACGCCGTCGATGAGGTAGACGGTGGCGTTGGCGGTCTGCACACCGCCGCAGATCACCGAGGCGTCGTTGACCATGAGCTCGTCACCGGAGCCGGTGACCTCGAGGGTCTCGCCCTGCACGGTGGTCTGCTCGCCCATCACCTCGTCCGGGGTCATCTGCCCGGGCACGACGTGGTAGGTCAGGATCGACTGCAGCAGGTCGGCGTCCTCCTGCAGCGTGGCCATTGTCTCCTGGTCGATGGCCTCGAAGGCCTCGTCGACCGGCGCGAAGACGGTGAACTCGTCGCCGTTCAGGGTGTCGACCAGGTCGACGTCCGGGTTGACCTCGCCGGAGACGGCGGCGGTCAGCTGGGTGAGCAGCGGGTTGTTACCGGCGGCCACCGCGACCGGGTCCTGGGCCATGCCCTCGACCGAGCCGTCGCCGTCCGGCACCTGCTCCGCGTAGTCGGCGCAGCCCGGGCCGACGAGGTTGGCGGCGGGGTCCATCTGGCCGCCGGCCATGTCCTCCTCGGTCTGCATGTCGTCGTCGGCCATGTCGTCCTCGGACTCCATGTCGTCGTCGGCCATGTCGTCCTCGGACTCCATGTCCTCGGAGGCCATGTCCTCGCTGGACTGCTCGGTGGAGCCGCCCTCGGCGGCCATGTCGTCGCCCTCGCCGCCGCACGCGGACAGCGCCAGCGCGGAGGCCATCGAGACGGCCAGGATTCCCTTGGAGATACGCATCATGCATTCCTTTCTGATGGGGTCGGACGGCTCAGGAGACGGTGACCGTCACGCTGTGCCACCCGGTGGACCCGTCAGGAGCGATGGGCTCCCGCCGGGAGGTCTGGGTCTGGCCCGCGCGGTCGGTCGCGCGGACCTCGAGCCGGTGCGAACCGGGCTCCGCCGACCAGGTCCAGCGCCAGGCGCGCCAGGTCTGGTCGGAGTCCTCGACGCCGAGCTCGGCGTCCTGCCACTCCCCCTCGTCGGCGCGCACCTGCACGCGCTCGATGCCCACGGTCTGCGCCCAGGCGACACCGGCGACGGTGACCTCGCCGGCCTCCAGCTGGGCGAACGAGCCGGGTACGTCGATCCGGGAGGACAGCTTGATGGGGGCCTTCGCGGCATACCCGCGGTCGGTCCAGTAGGCGGTGAAGTCGGCGAACCGGGTGACCTCCAGCTCGGTCAGCCACTTCGTCGCCGACACGTAGCCGTAGAGGCCGGGGGTGACCATGCGCAGGGGGTACCCGTGCTCGGCCGGGAGGGGCCCGCCGTTCATGCCGACGGCGAGGAGTGCCTCGCGGTCGTCGGTGAGCACGTCCAGGGGGGTCCCGGCGGTGTAGCCGTCGGTGCTCACCGAGCGCACGGCGTCGGCGCCGGGCTGCACCCCGGCCTCGGCGAGCAGCTCGCGGACCGGGATGCCGATCCAGGTCGCGGTGCCCAGCAGGTCCCCCCCGACCTGGTTGCTCACGCAGGTGAGGGTGATGCGGCGCTCGACCAGCTCGCGGGACAGCAGGTCGCCCATGGTCAGCTCGAGCGGCTCGTCGACCATCCCGGTGATCCGCAGCACGTGCGAGCCGGCGGCCACCGCGGGCACCTGCAGCGCGGTGTCGACCCGGTAGAAGTCCTGGGTGGGAGTGACGTGTGCGGTCAGCCCGTCGACGTCGAAGCTCACCCCGTCGGGCACCGGCTCGGCCGGCATCGCGGGAGCGGGCAGGTCCAGCCCGTCCCCGGGCGTCGAGCCCCCGAGGGTGCGCGTGGCCCCTCCCGCCGCGCCCAGCGCCGCCACGCTGGAGGTGGCGAGCAGGAACCGGCGACGGTCCAGCCCCGCCCCCTCGCCCGTGCGCACGAGGAGTGACGAGAGGAGCCATGCCAGCCCGCCGATCCCGACGACCAGCATCCCCGCAACGGATGCCGCGACGGCCGGGGCTCCCCCGCCCTGGGCGGGGTCGAGGACCATGGCCAGGGCCGCGATCGCGACCAGGAGGGTGATACCGCCCAGCGCGACGGCACGGTGGCGGGCCCCGACCCAGCCGAGCGCCAGGAGCAGGACCACGAGCGTGAGCACGACGCCACCCAGCAGGACTGCCTTGTCGGCCTGTCCGAAGGTCTCGATGGCCCACTCCTTGACCGGGCGGGGGGTGAGGTCGACCGCTCGGTTGCCGACGGCCACGACCGGGCCGGTGACGTCCAGGAGCTGCGCAAGACCCTCTCCGGCGAGCACCCCGGCACCGCCGGCGAGCAGGCCGGAGAAGGCTCCGGCCACCCGCTGGCCCCGTGAAGGAGATGTCGTCGTCATGCCCAGGATTCGGCGCCCACCCCGGGTACGGATGGTGTGACCTAGGTCACACCCGGCTCATCGCAGCTGGACGAAGGCCCGCAGCCGGCCGTCCTCGTGGTCGCGGATCTCGGTCCACCCGAGCGACTCGTAGAAGGCCCGCTGGCCGGGCTCGTCCTCGGTGAGGAGCACCTTCTGACGGCACCGGGCGAAGGGCTCGAGCGCCGCCACCACGAGGGCGCGGCCGACGCCCTCGCGCTGCAGCTCGGGGCGGACGAGGACGTCCTGGAGGTAGGCGATCGTGGCCCCGTCCGAGATGACCCTGGCGAGGCCGAGCAGGTCGTCGCCGTAGCGTGCGGTGACCACCCGGGTGGACCCGGCCACGGCGGCCTCGAGGGTGTCGGGGTCGGTCGTGTAGGACGACCACCCGACGGCGTCGTAGAGCCCGAGCAGCTCCTCGCGGCCGGGGCGGTCATCAGCGCTGATGAGGATCTCGTGGCCACCCACGGGCCACAGCCTAGCCAGCCGGTCCGCCCCCCGCCATCGGTGCCGTCAGGACGCGCGCGTCGCCGGGCGGATCGACCCTGGGAGGGTGGACGGCCACCCGCGGTGACGCTAGGCTCATTCCATCCAGCGAACTCATCGTTCCGCACAGCGGAATACCTCGGAGGCGTCATGACGAGTCCACCCACCCCCGCACTGGACCTGCCGGACGGCGTCGAGGTCACCGGTCCCGTGCACCCGGGGTACGAGCAGATCCTGAGCCGGCCCGCCCTGGAGCTCGTCGCCGCGCTGCACCGGGAGCTCGAGCCGCGGCGGCAGGAGCGGCTGGCCGCCCGCGCCGAGGTCGTCGCGCGGGTCGCCGCAGGCCAGGACCTCGACTTCCTGCCGGAGACCGAAGGGGTGCGCTCCGACCCCTCGTGGAGGGTGGCCCGGCCCGCGCCCGGCCTGGAGGACCGGCGGGTCGAGATGACCGGGCCGACCGACCGCAAGATGACCATCAACGCGATGAACTCGGGCGCCCGCGTCTGGCTGGCCGACCAGGAGGACGCCAACACCCCGCTGTGGGAGAACGTCGTGGAGGGCCAGATCAACCTGCGCGACGCGGTCCTCGGGACCATCTCCTTCACCTCGGCCGAGGGCAAGGAGTACTCCCTGGAGACCACCGACCAGGCCGCGCTGCCGACCATCGTCATGCGGCCCCGCGGATGGCACCTGGACGAGAAGCACGTCACCGTGGACGGGGAGCGGGTCGCCGGGGGCCTGGTCGACGTCGCGCTCTACCTCTGCGCGAGCGCCCGCGCCCAGCTCGACGCCGGCAAGGGCCCCTACTTCTACCTGCCCAAGATGGAGCACCACCTCGAGGCGCGGCTGTGGAACGACGCCTTCGTGCTGGCCCAGGACCGGCTCGGCATCCCCCGAGGGACGATCCGCGCCACCTGCCTCATCGAGACCTTCCCGGCGGCCTTCCAGATGGAGGAGATCCTCTACGAGCTGCGTGAGCACTCCTCCGGGCTCAACGCGGGGCGCTGGGACTACCTGTTCAGCGTCATCAAGACCTACCGCACCCGCGGTGCGGACTACGTGCTCCCCGACCGGGCGGCGGTCACGATGACCGCGCCGTTCATGCGGGCCTACACCGAGCTGCTGGTGAGCACCTGCCACCGGCGCGGCGCGCACGCCATCGGCGGGATGGCGGCCTTCATCCCCTCCAAGGACGAGGCGGTCAACGCCGCGGCCTACGAGAAGGTCACCGCCGACAAGCAGCGGGAGGCCGACGACGGGTTCGACGGCTCGTGGGTGGCGCACCCCGGCATGGTCCCCACCTGCCGGGAGGTCTTCGACGCGGTCCTGGGCGACCGCCCGCACCAGCTGGGCCGCCTGCGCGACGACGTGCAGGTCCGGGCGGCCGACCTGCTCGACGTCGCCGCCACCCCGGGCGAGGTCACCGAGCGGGGGCTGCGCGCCAACATCGAGGTGGGCATCACCTACCTCTCGGTCTGGCTCACCGGCCGCGGGGCGGTCGGCATCCACCACCTCATGGAGGACGCCGCGACCGCCGAGATCAGCCGCAGCCAGGTGTGGCAGTGGCTGCACCAGGGCGTGACCCTCGCCGACACCGGCGAGCAGGTGACCCGCGAGCTCGTGCACCGGCTGACCGACGAGGTGCTGCGGGAGCTGCCGGGCGAGGAGTCCGACCACCGCGCGGCCACCGCGCTGTTCCTGCAGGTGGCGGTCGGCGAGGAGTTCGTGGACTTCCTCACCGTGCCCGCCTACGAGACGATGCCCTGAGCAGGTCCCCACCACGACCAGGGTGGGCGGCGGCTGGACCGAGGAGGCGGACGATGACGCAGACGGACCCACGGGCGGGGGTCGGCGCGGTCCTGCGCGACCTGCGTGAGCGGCTGCCCGAGCACGGGCTCGTCACCGATCCCGCGCAGCGCGAGACGTATGCCTGCGACGGGCTCGCGGCATACCGCGTCCGGCCGGCACTCGTCGTCCTCGTCGAGAGCGCGGACCAGGTCGCCGAGGTCGTCCGGGCCTGCTCACGCCACGACGTGCCCTTCGTCGCCCGCGGCTCGGGCACTGGGCTGTCCGGGGGTGCGCTCCCCCACGCCGACGGGGTCCTCGTCGTCACCAGCCGGCTGCGCACGCTGCACGAGGTGCGCCCGGAGGACCAGCGCGCGGTCGTCGACCCCGGCGTGGTCAACCTCGCGGTGAGCAGGGCGGCCGAGCCCGGTGGCTACTACTTCGCCCCGGACCCCAGCAGCCAGCAGATCTGCTCCGTCGGCGGCAACGTCGCCGAGAACTCCGGCGGCGCGCACTGCCTGAAGTACGGCTTCACCGCCGGGCACGTGCTGTCCCTCGAGGTCGTCACCCCCGACGGCGCGCAGGTCACCCTCGGCACCGAGGCCCCGGACGCCCCGGGGTACGACCTGCTCGGCGCCTTCGTGGGCAGCGAGGGGACCCTGGGCGTCGCGACCCGGGCCACCCTCCGGCTCACCCGGCTGCCCGAGGACGTCCGCACCTGCCTCGCCGGCTTCGGCAGCACCGACGAGGCCGGCGCGGTGACCAGCGCGATCATCGCCGCCGGGATCGTGCCCGCGGCGATCGAGATCATGGACGCCCTGGCCGTCGAGGCCGCCGAGGCGGCGGTCTCCTGCGGCTATCCCGAGGGTGCGGGAGCGGTCCTCGTCGTGGAGCTGGACGGCCCCGCCGTCGAGGTGGAGCAGGAGCTGGACCGGGTGCGGCGGCTCTGCGCGGAGCACGGCGCGGTCGAGTTCCGGACCGCGGCGGACGCCGCGGAGCGCGCGGAGATCTGGAAGGGGCGCAAGTCGGCCTTCGCCGCGGTCGGGCGGATCTCGCCGGACTACATCGTCCAGGACGGCGTGGTGCCCCGGACCTCCCTCCCGGAGGTGCTGCGGGAGATGGGTCGGATCAGCGCCGAGCGCGGGGTCCGGGTCGCCAACGTCTTCCACGCCGGTGACGGCAACCTGCACCCGCTCGTGCTCTTCGACGCCGCCCAGGAGGGCGCGACCGAGCGCGCCGAGGAGGTGTCGGGCATGATCCTCGACCTGTGCGTCGCCCACGGCGGGTCCATCACCGGGGAGCACGGCGTGGGCGCGGACAAGGCGCGCTACATGCCGCGGATGTTCGAGCCCGCCGACCTCGACACCATGCAGCTGCTGCGCTGCGCCTTCGACCCCGCGGGGCTGGCCAACCCGGGCAAGATCTACCCGACACCGCGGATGTGCGGCGAGCGCCCGCGGGTGGTGCATGCGGCGGACGAGCCGTCCGTCGACGGGGCCGAGGTCTTCTGATGTCGCTCGAGGAGGTCCTGGGGGCGACGTGCGCGGTGCGGCCGGCCGGTGAGGAGGACGAGGTCGACGGCGTCCCCGCCGGCGTGGTGGCGCGACCGGCGTCCGCGCAGGAGACCTCGGAGCTGATGCGCGCCTGCTCGGCCCACGGTCTCGCGGTGGTGGTGCGCGGCCACGGCAGCAAGCTGGAGTGGGGTCGCCCGCCGGAACGCGTCGACGTGGTCCTCGAGACGGGCGGCATGGCCGGGCTGGTCGAGCACGCGCGCGGCGACCTGGTCGCGACGGCCGGAGCCGGTATGCCGCTCACCCGGTTGCGCCACCTGCTGGCCGACGCGGGGCACGAGCTGGTGGTCGACGACCTCGCGGTCGGTCGTGGGGCGGACGCGGCCGGGTCCACCCTGGGTGGTGCCGTGGCGACCAACCTGTCCGGTCCCCGGCGGCTGCGGGCCGGCCCCCTGCGCGACCTCGTCCTCGGGGTGCGCCTCGTGCTCGCCGACGGGACGGTCGCCCGGGCCGGTGGCAAGGTCGTCAAGAACGTCGCCGGCTACGACCTGGGCAAGCTCATGACCGGCTCCTTCGGCACCCTGGCCGTCGTCACCGAGGTCACCGTGCGGCTGCACCCCGAGCCGCAGGAGGTCCGGCAGGTGCACGCCCTCGTGCCCCGTGAGCGCCTGGCACCCGTGCTGGCGCACCTCGTCAGGACCCAGACCGCACCGCACGTCCTCGACGTGCACGCCGTTCCGGGGGCGGACGCCCAGGTGTCGGTCGGCCTGGGCGGGAGCCCCGGGAGCACGCGACGCCGGGCCGCGCGGCTCGCCGCCGAGCTCTCCTCGCCCGGTCTGGTGGGCTCTGCCGAGGCCGTCGTCGCCGTCGACCCGGAGCGCGTCACCGTGGAGGAGATCACCCACGTCGTCCCGAGCGCCGCCGAGCCCTGGTCCACCGCGGAGGAGGTGGCCAGGCGGCCGACCCTGCTCCGGGTCACGACGCGGCTGAGCGGCACCGCCGAGCTGGTGCAGGTCGCGAACGACCACGGGCTGACGATCACGGGTTCCGCCGGGGTCGGAGTGCTGCGCGCCACGCTCCCCGAGGAGGCGCAGGTCGAGACGGTGCTCGGTGCCGTGATGGCCGTGCGGGCGGCGACGACGCGGCTGGGCGGGTCCACCGTGGCCCTCGACGCCCCGCCCGCCGTCAAGGCGTCGCTCGACGCGGAGGGCACCTGGGGGCCGGTGCCCGGGCTGGAGCTCATGCGCCGGGTCAAGGCGCAGTTCGACCCCGGGCGGACCCTCGCGCCGGGCCGCTTCGTGGGAGGACTGTGATGAGCACGCAGCCGGGACCGACACCGCGCCGCACGCTGCTCGGGATGCCCCGGGTCCGCGGCGAGCGGTCTCCCGTCCTCGCCGACCCGGCCTTCGACGCCCTCCGCCCGCCCGACCCGGACCTGCTCGACGACTGCGTGCACTGCGGCTTCTGCCTCACCACCTGCCCGACCTACCAGCTGTGGGGCGAGGAGATGGACAGCCCGCGGGGCCGGATCGACCAGATCCGGTCCGCCGCCGCGGGCGCCCCCCTGACCGCCGCGACGGTCGGGCACCTGGACGCCTGCCTGGGTTGCATGGCCTGCGTGACGAGCTGCCCCTCCGGCGTGCGCTACGACCGCATCCTGGAGCAGACCCGGGCCCAGGTCGAGCGTCGGGTCACCCGGCCCCGTCGGGAACGGGCCCTGCGTGCGTTCGTCTTCGCGCTCTTCCCCCACCCGGCGCGGCTGCGGCTGCTGCGCGGCCCGCTGCGGGCCGCCCAACGCACCGGCCTGCTCGACCTCGTGCGGCGCACCGGGCTGGTGGGCCGGGTGAGCCCCGGGCTGGAGGTCATGCAGTCGCTGGCGCCCCCGCTGGGTCCGCGGGTCGTGGTGCCCGGGCGCACCCCGGCGCAGGGGCCACGGCGGGCCGTGGTCGGGATGCTCACCGGCTGTGTCCAGCGGGAGTTCTTCGGCGAGGTCAACGCCGCCACCGCCCGGGTCCTCGCCGCCGAGGGATGCGAGGTGGTCGCCCCCGCGGGGCAGGGCTGCTGCGGCGCGCTGTCGGTCCACAGCGGGCGGGAGGAGGAGGGCCGGGCCTACGCCCGCCGCCTCGTCGACACCTTCGAGCAGGCGGGCGTGGACGCGGTCGTGGTCAACGCCGCCGGCTGCGGCTCCACGATGAAGGAGTACGCCCACCTGCTGGCCGACGACCCGGCCTACGCCGAGCGTGCCCGCGCCCTCGGCGACCGGGTCCGCGACCTCGCGGAGTTCCTCGTCGAGCTGGGCCCGGTGGCTCCCCGGCACCCGGTCGGCGACGCACCCGTCACCGTGGCCTACCACGACGCCTGCCACCTGCGCCACGCCCAGGGCGTGGTGGACGCCCCGCGCGAGCTGCTCGACGGCATACCGGGGGTGCGGCTCGTCGAGATCCCCGACGGCGAGATCTGCTGCGGCTCGGCGGGGGTCTACAACATCCTCCAGCCCGAGCCGGCGGCCGAGCTCGGCGACCGCAAGGCGGCCGGCATCCTGCGCACCGGCGCCGGGCTCGTCGTCACCGCCAATCCCGGCTGCCTCATGCAGATCACCCGGGCGCTGGAGCGCGCCGGCCATCCGCTCCCGTTCGTCCACACCGCCGTGGTGCTGGACGCCTCGCTGCGCGGGGTGCCGCTGGCCGGGGTGGCCGGACGGCGCGCGCCGGGCGGGGTCGCGCCGTGAGCCCGGCGCAGGAGCGGCCCCGGGGCGTGCAGTCGGTCGACCGCGCCCTGGACATCGTCGAGCTGCTCGCGGCCGGCTCACCGCTCGGGGTGACCGAGATCGCCCGGGGGGTGGGCCTGTCACCGGCGACGGCGCACCGGATCGTCGCCGGGCTCGCGTCGCGCGGGTGGGTGCGCCAGGACGCCGACCGCCGGTATGCCGTGGGGCCGGCCGCCCTGCGCGTCGGGGACGCGTCCTACCGCGCCCTCGGTGCCGCGGCGGCACCCGCGCTCCGCGAGGCCGTCCGCCAGACCGGGGAGACAGCCAACCTGGCGGTGCTCGAGGGCGGGGTGATGGTCTACGTCGCCCAGTCCCCCTCCCCGCACACCCTGCGGATCTTCGCCGAGGTGGGCCGTCGGGTCCCGCTGCACTCCACCGCCGTCGGCAAGGTAGCGCTCGCGGCGCGACCCCGCGACACCTGGGTCGAGCTGCTGGCGAGGTCGCCGCTGGAGGCCCGGACCCCGCAGACCCTGACCACCGTCGAGGAGCTCACGTCCGAGCTGCTGACCGTGCGCGACCAGGGTTTCGCCTTGGACGACGAGGAGCAGGAGCTCGGGGTCCGGTGCGTGGCCGTGCCGGTGCCGGTCGCGGCGCTCGAGGTCGCGCTCTCGGTGAGCGGGCCGACCGAGCGCCTCACCCGGGAGCGGGCCCGTGCGGTCGTCCCCGCGCTCCGTCGCGTCGCGACGACCCTGGCCGACCCGTCGTGAGGACGCGCGGGGTCGGCCGCCTGCTGATCCGGGCCGTGCGGGTCGCGGGGCACGCGGCCGGGCGGACGGCACGGCCCGCCCGGGCCGACCCGGGCGAGGTGGTGTGGGCGTGGGTGCCGTACGAGGAGGACCCGAGCCAGGGCAAGGACCGCCCGGTCCTCGTGGTGGGACGCGACGGTCCCCTGCTGCCGTGCGGCGCACGGGCGCCGCGGTGCACGAACGGGTCTTCGACCGCGTCGTGGCGCAGGTGCGTCGGCACTACCCCGGGGTGTGAGCGGCCCCGACCCGACGGCGGCGGTCGATGCGGCCGACCCGGTGCGCCACCCAGCCGGTCCCGAGCAGGCACAGCGAGCCCACGGTGACGCAGACGGCGGCGAGCGGGACGACCAGGGACAGCCCGGAGACGAGCAGCGGCCCGCCGAGACCCCCGAGGTCGCCGGCGAGGCGGTAGCCACCGAGGTACTGTGCGCGGCCCTCGCGCGGCGCGGTGTCGGCGCCCAGCGTCATGACGATGCCTGAGCCGAGCCCGTTGCCGACCGCCATGAGCAGCGCCAGCAGGGTGAACCCGAGCAGGCCACCGGTGAGCGGCAGGACGAGCACCCCCAGCCCGATGAGGGCGACGACGGGCACGGCCACCACGGCGCGCCCGGCCCGGTCCATGGCCCACCCGGCGGGGTAGAAGAGACCGATCTCGAGCAGGGCCGCCGCGCCGAAGACGAGCGAGGTGGTGGCGGCCGAGATGCCGACGTGGTCGGCCCACAACGGCAGCAGGACCATGCGCAGCGACCGGGCTCCCGAGATGACGACGACCGCGCTGCCGACCGAGGCCAGGGTGCGCCGGTGGTCGCGCAGGACCGCCAGCACCCGGGTGGGACGCGCCCCACCCGCCCGTGCGGCCCGTTCGTGCCGCGCCGTCAGGTCCGGGGCCAGCTGCACGACGACGGCGGACAGCAGCGCCGTCGCGGCCGCCAGCCAGAAGACCGAGCGCAGCTCGCCGGTGGCCGCGAGCAGGGCGCCGCCCAGCACGGGCCCGAGGAAGCCGCCGATGCGGTGCGAGCCGCCCAGGGTCGACATGGCCCTGGCCCGCAGGTGCGCCGGGGCGACGACGATGAGGAAGCCCTGCCGGGCCAGCAGGAAGACCGCCCAGGTCACCCCGCTCGCCAGGACGCCTGCGCCCAGCACCGCCAGCGACGGCGCCGAGGCGACGACCGCGAGGGCGACGGCATCGGCCACCCCGGCGAGCACCATGGCCCGCCGTTCCCCGATCCGGGCGACGAGGGCGCCTGCCGGCAGCGCCCCCAGCAGGCTGCCCACCCCGAGCAGGGCCACCACGAAGGCGGCCTGACCGACGCTGGCCCCGAGGTCTCGAGCGAGCAGCGCCAGCACCGGGGTGATCGCCCCCAGGCCCACCGCGTTGACGACCGTGGGGGCGAAGGCGGGCACGGCGATGTGCCGTAGCCGGAACCCCGTGTCGGCCGCGCCCGCGCCATCCTGCCTGGACACCGCGTCCCTCCCTCGGAGCAGCGAGAAGGGCCGGGCACCTGGGTGCCCGGCCCTATACCGGTGGAGCTGAGGGGATTCGAACCCCTGACCCCCTCCATGCCATGGAGGTGCGCTACCAACTGCGCCACAGCCCCGGGTCGCCCCGTGAGGACTTGGATACTTTACCCAGCGCGTTCGGCAATCACCAAATCCCCGTCACGGCACCGGGTGCGCGATCGTGCCCACCGACCCGGCGTCCGGTGGCCCCGCGTTCCAGGTCTCCAGCCGCCACCCCGTCGGGTGCTCGACGAGGTCCGCCCAGTGGCAGTTGCGCAGGCCGACCAGCGCCTGGGCGGCCTGCCCGACGTGGAGGCCCACGACCACGCAGACGAGCGCCCGGGTGGCCAGGCCGTGGGTCGCGAGCACCGCCAGACCGTGCTCGGGCAGCCCCGCGACGACGTCCTCGAACGCCGCCCGGGTGCGGGCCGCGACGTCGGCCAGCCGCTCACCGGTCTCGCCCCGGACGACGTCCTCGCCGCGCTCGAGGGCCAGCTGTGCCTCCGGGTAGCGAGCGCTCACCTCGACGTGGGTCAGGCCCTGCCAGCGCCCGACGTGGATCTCCCGCAGCCGGGCGTCCGGCTCGAGGTCCAGCCCGGTCAGCTCGGCCAGCTCGGCGGCGGTCTGCCGTGCCCGGGCCAGGTCGGAGGAGACGAGGCGGGAGACCCCACGAGCGGCCAGCACGCGGGCTGCCCGCCGGGCCTGCTCGCGTCCCGTCGCGGACAGCTCGGTGTCCAGCTGCCCCTGGTAGACCCCGCCGGCGTTGTGCGCGGTCTCGCCGTGCCGCCAGACGACGACGCGCCGCACCGGCTCAGGCCCCGTCGGGTGCGGCCGGCGCCGGCGGGCCGGCGAGCACGTGCGGGCAGTCCTTCCAGAGCCGCTCGAGGTCGTAGAACTGGCGGTCCTCCGCGTGCATGACGTGCACGACGATGTCGCTGAAGTCCAGCAGGACCCAGCGTCCCTCGTGCTGCCCCTCGCGTCGCAGCGGCTTGGCCCCCAGCTGCAGCAGGCGCTCCTCGACCGCGTCGACGACAGCGCCGACCTGCCGCTCGTTGGGCGCCGAGGCGATGACGAAGACGTCGGTGAGGGCGAGCTGTCCGGAGACGTCGAGCCCGACCACGTCCTGCGCCAACTTGTCCTGCGCCGCGGCGGCCGCGGCCTGCGCCAGCTCGATCGCGCGTTGGGTGGCTGCCACTCAGGGGTCCTTCCGGTAGAGGTCGTACTTGCCGATGTACTGGACGACGCCGTCGGGCACGAGGTACCAGACCGGCTCGCCCTGGGCGGTGCGCTCGCGGCAGCCCGTGGAGCTGATGGCCATGGCCGGCACCTCGAGCAGGGTCACCTTGTCCTCGGGCAGCCCGGCGTCGGTGAGGACGTGCCCGGGGCGCGTGACCCCGACGAAGTGAGCCAGGTCCCACAGCTGGGAGACGCCCTTCCAAGACAGGATCTGGGCCAGCGCGTCGGCCCCGGTGATGAAGAACAGCTCGTCGTCCGGCCGCTCGTCCCGCAGGTCGAGCAGGGTGTCCAGGGTGTAGGTCGGGCCCTCCCGGTCCACGTCGACCCTGCTGACGGTGAAGCTGGGGTTGGACGCGGTGGCGATGACGGTCATGAGGTAGCGGTGCTCGGCGTCCGTGACCTCGCTGGCGTCCTTGCGGTAGGGCTGCCCGGTGGGCACGAACACGACCTCGTCCAGGCCGAGCAGGTGTGCGGCCTCGCTCGCGGCGACGAGGTGGCCGTGGTGGATGGGGTCGAAGGTCCCACCCATCACTCCGAGCCGCATCAGGACTGGGTTCGGCCCAGGTCGGGGTCGTGGTGCGCGTCGGACACCCCGTGCGGGTCGAGGGCCAGCGTGTTGCGGAAGGCCCACAGGAAGCCCAGCAGCAGCACGAACGCCAGGATCGCGATGACGCCGAACATGATGGGCGGGAAGGGCAGCTCGTGGACGACGTGGTGGCCCCCTTCCTCGGCGGCGGCGAGGAGGTGCAGGCTCTGCGCTGGCGACATGGGCGTCACTCTACCTGCCGCACCACGGTGCCCGGCAGGGTCAGCGGATCTGCCCGTCGCCCTCCACGACCCACTTCGTGGTCGTCAGCTCCGGCAGCGCCATGGGCCCGCGGGCGTGCAGCTTCTGCGTCGAGATGCCGATCTCGGCGCCGAACCCGAACTCCCCGCCGTCGGTGAACCGGGTGGAGGCGTTGACCAGCACCGCGGCGGCGTCGATCTCGGTGGTGAACCGGCGGGCGGCGGCGCGGTCCGCCGTGACGATCGCCTCGGTGTGCCCGCTGCTGTGCTGCTGCACGTGGGCGATGGCCGCGTCGAGGTCGTCGACCACCCGGGCCGAGATGTCGAGGGAGAGGAACTCGGTGTCGTCGTCCTCGGCGGTGACCGGCTGGTGCACCGCGCCGGCGGCCTCGGCATACCGGCACATCTGCTCGTCGCCGCGCACGGTGACCCCGGCCGCGGCGAGCTGCGCCATGATCCCCGGCAGCACCCGCTCGGCGGCCTCCCGGTGGACGAGGAGCGACTCGGCCGCGTTGCACACCGAGGTCCGGTGCGTCTTGGAGTTGGTGACGATGGCGACGGCCATGTCGGTGTCCGCGCTGGCGTCCACGACGACGTGGCAGTTCCCGACACCGGTCTCGATGACCGGCACCGTCGACTCGGTGACCACCGTCTGGATGAGGCTCGCGCCTCCCCGGGGGATCACGAGGTCGACCAGCCCACGCGCTGTCATCAGCGCCCGCGCCGCGTCGTGCCCGCCCTCGGAGAGCAGGTTGACGGCGTCCGGGGAGATGCCCCGCTCCTCCAGCCCGGCACGCAGGATCGCCACCAGGGCGGCGTTGGTGGACCCGGCGGCCGAGCCGCCGCGCAGGATGACCGCGTTGCCGCTCTTGAGGCCGAGCCCGGCGGCATCCACGGTGACGTTGGGGCGGGCCTCGTAGATCATGCCGACGACCCCCATGGGCACCCGCACCTGGCGGATCTGCAGCCCGTTGGCGAGGGTCGACCCGCGCACCACCTCCCCGACCGGGTCGGGCAGCGAGGCGACCTGCCGCAGCGCGTCCGCGACGGCATGGGTGCGGTCCGCGTCGAGGGTCAGCCGGTCCAGCAGGTTCTCCGGCAGCCCCTGGGCGCGCCCGCGCTCGAGGTCCTCGCGGTTGGCCGCGACGACGCGCTCGGCCCCGGCGTCCACGGCGTCGGCGAGCGCGAGCAGGGCGGCGTCCTTCTCGGCGCGGGTCAGCAGCGCGAGCTGGCGGGCGGCGGTGCGCGCGGCCCGGGCGACCGCGGCGACCTGGTCGACGACCTCGGGGGCGATGGTGCTCATGTGACCTCCTGGTCCGGTGGACCGGCGATGGTGGGGTATGTCGTGTCTGACGGGGCTAGAGGACGACGAGGTCGTCCCGGCGGACGACGGGTCGGGGCGCGGGGGCGCCCGAGCGCAGGGCGGCGTCGCGGACCATCCGGCGGCCCACGAGCGGGCCCAGCTCGGCGGCGTCGTAGCCGACGAGGCCGCGGGCGACCACGCGGCCCGCCTGGTCGCACAGGTCGACGGTGTCGCCGGCGCTGAAGCGACCCTCGACCCGGGTGATGCCCACCGGCAGCAGGGAGGTCTGGCGACGGACGACGGCCTCGACCGCCCCGTCGTCGAGGACGACCCGGCCGGTGGCGCTGCTCGCGTGCGCCAGCCACCGTCGGCGCGCGGGGCTCTTGGTGCCGACGGGTGTGAACAGGGTGCCGACGTCCTCGCCGCGCAGGGCCTGGTGGACCTGGTCGGCGCTGGTGACGAGCACCGGGATGCCCTCGGCGACCGCCATCTGCGCGGCGGTGACCTTGGTCTGCATACCCCCCGTGCCCACGCCGGACCCGGCGGTGCTCACGTCCACTGCGGCCAGCGCCTCGACCCCCGCGACCAGCGGGATGCGGGCCGAACCGGGGCGGGACGGGTGCGCGGTGTAGAGGGCGTCGACGTCGGACAGCAGGACCATGGCGTCGGCGTCGACGAGGTGGGCGACGAGTGCCGCGAGCCGGTCGTTGTCGCCGAACCGGATCTCGTCGGTGGCCACGGTGTCGTTCTCGTTGATGATGGGCACCACCTCCAGCTCCAGGAGCCGCTCCAGGGTGCGGGAGGCGTTGACGTAGTGGCTGCGCCGGTGCATGTCGTCGGCGGTCAGCAGCACCTGCCCGACCTGGACGCCGTGCAGGGTGAAGGCCTGGGTGTAGGCCGCCATGAGCGCGCCCTGCCCGGTGCTCGCCGCGGCCTGCTGGGTGGCCAGGTCCTTGGGCCGGCGGTCCAGCCCCAGCGGCACCATGCCGGCGGCGATCGCCCCCGACGACACCAGGACGACCTGGGTCCCCGCCAGCGACAGCTTGGCCAGGCTGCTGGCCAGCGCCTGCAGGCGGAAGCCGTCCAGACCGCCCTGCGGACCGGTCAGCGAGGAGGAGCCGATCTTGACGACCATGCGGTGCGCGTCACGGATGACGCTGCGGTCGACGGTCGAGGCCATGGGACGAATACTATTCCACTTGCGTGCATAGTCATGCACCTGAGCCCGGCTCAGTCGTCGTCGGTCCAGTGACCGGCGCGGCGCTCGGCCGCGAGCTCCTCGCGGGCCGCGGTCGCGGCGTCCTTGCGGCCGTGGAAGGCCTCCCGCTTCTCGGCTCGGGTCGGCCGGGACCGGTCGTCCAGCCGCAGGTCGGTCCCGCGGCTGCCGAGCAGCTCGGCGCCGCCGGCCATCGTCGGCTCCCAGTCGAAGACGACCGCGTCGTCCTCGGGTCCGATGAGCACGGTCGACCCGGCGACCGCTCCGGCCTTGAGCAGCTCCTCCTCGACCCCCAGCCGGGCGAGCCGGTCGGCGAGGTAGCCGACGGCCTCGTCGTTGGCGAAGTCGGTCTGCCGCACCCAGCGCGTGGGCCGCTCCCCCAGCACCCAGAAGACCTCGTCCTCGCCGCCGCCCTCGCGCCGCACGGTGAAGCCCTGGTCGTCCATCGCCTTCGGCCGGACGACGACCCGCGCAGGCTCGGTCTCGACGTGCTCGGCGCGGGCCCGGGCCACGTGCCCGGCCAGCGCGAAGGTCAGCTCGCGCAGACCCTGGTGCGCGACCGCGGAGACGACGTGCACCTCATAGCCCTGCTCCTCCAGGTCGGGCTGCACCATCTCGGCGAGCTCGCGGGCCTCGGGGACGTCCGCCTTGTTGAGCACGACGACGCGCACCCGCTCGGCCAGCGGGATGCCGCCCAGCTGGCCGTGGGGCACGTAGGCCGCGAGCTCGGCCTCGATGACCTCGAGGTCGGTGAGCGGGTCGCGTCCTGGCTCCAGGGTCGCGCAGTCGATGACGTGCACCAGCACGTGGCAGCGCTCGACGTGCCGCAGGAACTGCAGCCCCAGACCCTTGCCCTCGCTCGCCCCCGGGATGAGCCCGGGCACGTCGGCCATGGTGAAGCGCTCACCTCCGGCCGTCACCACGCCGAGGTTGGGCACCAGCGTGGTGAAGGGGTAGTCCGCGATCTTGGGCCGCGCGGCGGACAGCACGCTGACCAGGGACGACTTGCCGGCCGACGGGAAGCCGATGAGCGCCACGTCGGCGAGCGTCTTGAGCTCGAGGACGACCTCGGTCTCCTCGCCCGGCTCGCCGAGCAGGGCGAACCCGGGGGCCTTGCGACGCGGGGAGGCGAGGGCCTTGTTGCCCAGCCCGCCCCGGCCGCCGCGCGCGGCGACGAACTCGGTCCCGTCCCCCACCAGGTCTGCGAGCACCTCTCCCCCGCGGGTGGTGACGACGGTGCCCGACGGCACCGGCAGCACGAGGTCCTCACCCTGGGCGCCGTTGCGCTCGTCGCCCTCGCCCGGGCGGCCGTTGGGCGCGCTGCGGTGCGGCCCGTGGTGGTAGTCGATGAGCGTCGTCACCTGGGCGTCCACCCGGAGCACGATGTCACCCCCACGGCCGCCATTGCCGCCGTCGGGGCCGCCGAGCGGCTTGAACTTCTCCCGGTGCACCGAGGCCACCCCGTGGCCGCCCTTCCCGGCGCGCAGATGCAGCACGACCCGGTCGACGAAGTTGGCCATGTGGTGATCCTCTCAGGTGGTGCAGACAGCGCGACGCCGGCGGGTCGTGTCGGACCCACCGGCGTCGCCGATGCCGTGCGCCGGGTGGTCCCGGCGTCTCATCAGGTATGTGGTGCCGCGCCTCAGGCGTCGACGGTCGCGCTCTGGCCGACGATGTTGACGGTCTTGCGGCCGCGCTTGGCGCCGAACTCGACGACGCCCGGGACGAGCGCGAACAGCGTGTCGTCACCGCCGCGGCCGACACCCTCGCCGGGGTGGAAGTGGGTCCCGCGCTGGCGGACGATGATCTCGCCGGCGCCGACGACCTGGCCGCCGAAGCGCTTCACGCCGAGGCGCTGCGCGTTCGAGTCACGACCGTTGCGGGTCGAGGACGCACCCTTCTTGTGTGCCATCTGCTGACTCCTCCTTGGCTCGGGTGACGCTCAGGCGTCGATCGCGGTGATCTTGACCTGGGTGAGCGGCTGACGGTGACCCTGCCGCTTCTTGTACCCGGTCTTGTTCTTGTACTTCTGGATGACGATCTTGGGGCCCTTGACGGCACCCACGACCTCGGCGGTGACCGTGGCCTTGCCGAGGGCGTCGGCGTCGGTGGTCACGGCGTCACCGTCCACCAGGAGCACGGGCGCGAGCTCGACGGTGTCGCCGGCCGCAGCGTTGCCGCCGACCTTGTCGATGGTCAGCACGTCGCCGACGGAGACCTTCTCCTGGCGGCCGCCAGCACGGACGATCGCGTACACGTTGAACTCGCTTTCTGCTTCTCTCGCGGTGGGCTCGGACAAGCCCTGGTCGACGTCTGGACCCGGTCGAGCCGACATACCAGGATGTCGTCTGCGAGACCGGCCCCGGACGTCCGGGCGAACCGACGCACCAGACTACCGTGCGCGGCGCCCCGGCTCCAAACTCAGGACGGCGTCCCGGCGGACTCGTCCGGTGCCTGCTCCTGCGGGGTGGTCCCGGTGTCCTCGGCGGCGTCGTCGTCGACGGTCGTCGCCCCTGTCGCAGCCTCCCCCACGGGCGGTCCTGCCGGGGCGACGACCCGGCCCCGTCGCCGTCGCCGGGGGGCGGGGGCGGGTTCGTCCACGACCGGCGCCACCGGGGCCCGGTTTTCCGCGGTGGCCGGCGCCGCCGGAGCATCCGGCTCCTGCTGCGGCACGGCGGGAGTCTCGGGCTCCGGCGCCGCGGGTGCAGGGTCCGGGACGGGCTGAGCGGCCGGCGTCTGCGCGGCACCGGGGCCCCGGTCGGCCACCTGGTGGGCGGCCGCCCCGGCCGCGGCGTCGGCGGCCTCCGAGCTCGCCCCTGCGCTCAGCGCCGCGGCGTGGGCAGCGGCGGCGATCTGCGCCGGGGTCGGGCCGGAGGGGTTGGGGGTCGGCAGGACGTTCTTGGGCTCGGCGGACCCGCCGTTGCCGCCGTTGCCGCCCCGGCCCTTGCCACGCCGCTTCCCGCCGCCGTTGCCCGCGTTGCCGCCGTTGCCCTCGTCGCCGCTGCCGCGCACGACCGGCTCGGTCTGCACGACGACGCCACGGCCCGAGCAGTGGGTGCAGCTCTCCGAGAACACCTCGATGAGCCCCGAGCCGACACGCTTGCGGGTCATCTGGACCAGCCCGAGCGAGGTGACCTCCGCGACCTGGTGCTTCGTGCGGTCGCGGCCGAGGCACTCGAGCAGCCGGCGCACCACGAGGTCACGGTTGCTCTCCAGGACCATGTCGATGAAGTCGACGACGATGATGCCGCCGATGTCGCGCAGCCGCAGCTGCCGGACGATCTCCTCGGCAGCCTCGATGTTGTTCTTGGTGACCGTCTCCTCCAGGTTGCCGCCGGAGCCGGTGAACTTCCCGGTGTTGACGTCGACGACCGTCATCGCCTCGGTGCGGTCGATGACGAGGGACCCGCCCGAGGGCAGCCACACCTTGCGGTCCATGGCCTTGGCGATGGCCTCGTGCACGCGGTAGGTGGTGAAGACGTCGGTGGTGCCGGTGTCCTTCTCGACCCGGTCGGCGAGGTCGGGGGCCACCTCGTCGATGTAGCGCTTGACCTCGGTCCACGCCTTGTCACCGGAGACCACCAGCTTGGCGAAGTCCTCGTTGAAGACGTCCCGGATGACCCGCACGGTCATGTCCGCCTCACCGTGCAGCAGGGAGGGGGCGTTGGCCGTCGTCGACTTCTTCTCGATCCGCTCCCACATCGCGGTGAGCCGCTCGACGTCCGCGCGCAGCTCCGCCTCGGAGGCACCCTCGGCGGCGGTCCGCACGATGACGCCCGCGTCGCCGGGGACGACCTCCTTGAGGATCTTCTTGAGCCGGTTGCGCTCGGTGTCCGGCAGCTTGCGCGAGATACCCGTCATCGAGTTCCCGGGCACGTAGACCAGGTAGCGGCCGGGCAGGGAGACCTGCGAGGTCAGCCGTGCCCCCTTGTGGCCGATCGGGTCCTTGGTGACCTGGACGAGGACCGACTCGCCGGACTTCAGGGCGTTCTCGATGCGCTTGGGCTGGTTGCCCTCGAGACCGGCGGCGTCCCAGTTGACCTCGCCGGCGTAGAGCACCGCGTTGCGCCCCTTGCCGATGTCGACGAAGGCCGCCTCCATGCTGGGCAGCACGTTCTGGACCCGACCCAGGTAGACGTTCCCCACCATCGTGGACTGCGCCGAGCGCGAGACGTAGTGCTCGACCGGGACGCCGTCCTCGAGCACGGCGATCTGGGTGCGGTCCTCGAGGCCGCGCACGACCATGACCCGCTCCACGCTCTCGCGGCGGGCGAGGAACTCGGCCTCGGTGATGACGGTGCGTCGCCGACCGGCCTCCCTGCCCTCGCGCCGGCGCTGCCTCTTGGCCTCCAGGCGGGTCGACCCCTTGACCGAGGTCACCTCGTCCTTCGCGGACCGCTCGCTGCCGCTGCGCGAGCGGCGGCGCCGACGCTTCGTGCCCCCCGACCCGTCGTCCTCCGACTCCTGGGCGTCGCGCTGCTGGTCGCCGGGCTCGGCCCTGGCGTCCCCGCCCTTCTGGTCCGACTGGCCGGAGCCGGAGTCCTTGCCGCCGCCCCCGCCGCGGCGTCGACGCGAGGACCCGGACGGCTTGTCCCCGTTCGACGGCTTCCGGTCCTCCTCGTCCGCATCACCCTTGCCCTCGGGCTCCTGGTCCGGGCCGCCGTCCTCGCCGGCGCGCGAACGTCGGCCCTTGCCGCCGCGGCGCCGACGGCGCCGCCCGCGACCCCCGTTGTCCCCGTCGTCGTCGGCGTCCCCGCGGCGGTCGTCGTCGGCACCGGCGCCATCCGGGGTGGTGTCGCCGCGGTCGGTGTCGTCGTGGTCGGTGTCCTCGCGCTCCGTGGCGGGCCCGGCCTCGGGTGCCGGGGCGGGTGCGGTCGACGCCGAGGTCGCCCGGCGGGACCGACGCCTGGGCAGGTCGGTGAGGTCGGGAGCCTGGAACACCAGGCCGAACGAGGGCTGCGCGGCGGGGGCCTGCTCCTCCTCCTCCTCGGCCGCCTCCTCCTCGGTGGCCTCGTCAGCGTCCTGCTGCGGGGCCTCCTCCTCGGCGGCCTGCTGCGGAGCCTCCTCCTCGGCGGCCTGCTGCGGAGCCTCTTCCTGAGGGACGTCAGCCGGGGGGGTGTCCTGCTCGGCCGCCTCCTGCGGCGTCGCGTCCTGCTGCTGGGCCCCGCCGGCGTCGACGGTCTCGTCGGACGGTCCGGGTGAGTGCTCTTCGTCGGTCGGTGCTGCGGAGGTGCGCTCGTCAGACACGTGGTGTCCTTCCAGGCCGCGCGGCTCAGGCCCACACCGGGCCTCGGTGGCCCACCTCCCGCGCGGCGCGGGTGCGATGTCGTCGCGACCGGCCGGCCACGACGGAAGTCGTCCTGTCGTCACCGGCTGCGGCTCGCGCGCTCGCGCGGCACCGGTTCCGGCGCGGCACGGGCTCGCGACGCGGTGTGACCACCGCCGTCGTCTCCTGCGGGGGCCCAATCTCGGGGGCCGCACCGCAAGGGCTCGTGCCGGGCCGCACGACGCTGTGGGACGCCGTCCGACCGAGTGGCAGTATCGCACATCCCGGGTCGACGACGGCACCGATCACGCGGTGCGCCGTACCTCGTGCCCGGCCGCCGGCGACCACGGCCCCGTGGCCGGGACGGGCCGTGGTTGACGGTACGGTAGGGCCCCGTGCGAGTCTTCAACTTCTCAGCCGGTCCAGCCACCATGCCGCTCGAGGTCCTCGAGCGCGCCCAGTCCGAGCTCACCGACTGGCGCGGGTCCGGGATGTCCGTCATGGAGATGTCCCACCGCAGCCCTGAGTTCGTGTCCATCGCCGCCGAGGCCGAGCGGCGCCTGCGCGCGCTGCTCGAGGTGCCTGACGACTACGCGGTGCTGTTCCTGCAGGGCGGCGCCACCGGGCAGTTCTCCGCCGTCCCGCTCAACCTCGCCGCCCCCGGCGCGCCCGCGGCATACCTCAACACCGGGTCGTGGTCGAAGAAGGCGATCGCCGAGGGTCGCAAGTACGTCGACGTGCAGGTCCTCGCCGACGAGAAGCAGTCGAACTACGCCACGGTCCCGGCGGAGGGCTCCTTCGAGGTCCCCCAGGACGCGAGCTACCTGCACTACACGCTGAACGAGACGATCGGCGGGGTGGAGTTCCCCTACGTCCCCGACGCCGGGTCCGTGCCGGTCGTGACCGACGCCAGCTCGACGATCCTGTCCCGGCCGCTGGACGTCTCCCGCTTCGGCGTCATCTACGCCGGCGCGCAGAAGAACCTCGGCCCCGCGGGCCTGTGCGTCGTCGTCGTGCGTCGCGACCTCCTCGAGCAGGCGCGGCCCGACGTGCCGGCGGCCCTGGACTGGAAGGCCATGGCGGAGGCCGACTCGATGCTCAACACCCCGCCCACGCTCGCGTGGTACCTCGTCGGACTGGTGCTGGAGTGGGTCGAGGAGCAGGGCGGCGTGCAGGAGATGGCCCGCCGCAACCAGGCCAAGGCCGACCTGCTCTACGGGGCGATCGAGGCCTCGTCGTTCTACTCCAACCCGGTGCAGCCCGCGGCCCGGTCCTGGATGAACGTGCCCTTCCTCGTCCCCGACAGCTCCCTGGAGAAGCCCTTCGTCGCCGCGGCCGCCGAGGCCGGGCTGTCCGGCCTGGCGGGGCACCGCAGCGTGGGCGGGATGCGGGCGAGCATCTACAACGCCATGCCGATCGAGGGCGTCCGGGCCCTCGTGGACTTCATGACCGACTTCGAGCAGCAGAACGGCTGAGACACCACTCCCATGAGCCAGACCTACCCGATCCAGACCCTCAACGCCATCTCCCCCATCGGCCTCCAGCGGCTCGACCGGGACCTGTTCGACATCGGCACCGACATCGCCGAGCCGCGGGGCATCCTGCTGCGCTCGGCCGACCTGCACTCCGCCGAGATCCCGGACTCCCTGTATGCCGTGGCCCGCGCCGGCGCCGGCACCAACAACATCCCGGTCGAGGCGATGGCGGCGCGCGGCATCCCCGTCTTCAACACCCCCGGCGCCAACGCCAACGCGGTCAAGGAGCTGGTCATCGCGGGCATGCTGCTCGCGGCGCGCAACCTCTACCACGCCGCCGACTACACCCGCGGCCTGGTCGCCGAGCAGTCCCTGAGCGGCGCCGACCTGGACCAGCAGGTGGAGGCCGGCAAGAAGCAGTTCGCGGGCTACGAGCTCCCGGGCCGGACGCTGGGCGTCATCGGCCTCGGTGCCATCGGGGTGCTCGTCGCCAACGCGGCGCAGTCGCTGGGCCTGAGGGTGCTCGGCTACGACCCCGCCATCACCGTCGAGCGCGCCTGGCAGCTCTCCCCCAACGTCGAGCAGGTGACCAGCGTCGAGGAGCTGTTCGCGCGGTCCGACATGATCACGCTGCACGTCCCGCTCATCGAGGCGACCCGGGGGCTGGTCGACGCGGACCGTATCGCGACGATGCCGGCCGGCGGGGTGGTGCTCAACTTCGCCCGCGGTGGCGTGGTGGACGAAACAGCCGTCCTGGAGGCCCTGGACTCGGGGCACCTGCACGCCTACGTCAACGACTTCCCCAGCGAGGCCGGTGCGGTCCATCCCAAGGTCATCGCGCTGCCCCACCTGGGCGCGTCGACCGGTGAGGCCGAGGACAACTGCGCGGTCATGGCCGCCGACCAGCTCTCCGACTACCTGCTGCACGGCAACATCCGCAACTCGGTGAACTTCCCTGAGGTCGTCATGGCCCGCACGCCCGGCACGACGCGGTTGGGCATCTTCAACGAGAACAAGCCCAACATGATCGGGCAGATCACCGCCACGCTCGCCGACGCCGGCCTCAACGTCGCCGAGTTCACCAACAAGTCCAAGGGTGAGGTGGCCTACACCCTGGTCGACGTCGAGGGCGAGGTGCAGGACGGGTTGAAGGACGCGATCCTGGCGATCGACGGCATCATCCGCGCCCGCAAGATCGACTGACCACACCGCCGTGGGCGGACTACCCTGACGGGTATGTCGCGCCCCCGTTTCCCCTCCGGCGAGGGTTGAGCCCCGGTCGGGTCGCTCGCGGTCGCCTGGCGCTCCACGCACGAGGCGATCCCGCTCTTCGGCGTCTACGCCCTGCTGTTCGCCGACCAGGGGCTCAGCACCTCGCAGATCTCCGTGCTCCTGGCGGTGTGGTCGCTCAGCGCGTTCGTGCTGGAGGTCCCGTCCGGTGCCTGGGCGGACCTCCTGGACCGCCGTCGTCTGCTCGTGGCGTCCGGCCTCGTCTACGCAGGCGCCTTCGCGACCTGGCTGGCCTGGCCGGGCTTCTGGGGGTTCCTGCTCGGTCTCGTCCTGTGGTCGTGCTCGGACGCCCTGCACTCGGGCACCTGGGAGGCGTACCTCTACGAGCAGCTCGCGGCGCGGGGTGAGACCGGGCGCTACGCCCGTATCAAGGCCCGGTCGGAGAGCGTCGCGCTGCTCGCCATGGCGGGGGCGATCGCGGCCGCCGCGCCGCTGCACCAGCTGGGTGGCTACCCCGCGGTCGGGACGGCCAGCCTGGCGGTCGCGCTGGTCCACGTCGGGGTGACGCTGCGGCTCCCGCGCCCGGTGCGCGACGGCGCACCCGGGCCCCCCGGGCCGCTTGCCGCGCCCCACCCCACGTCGCCGCGGGCGGTCGACCCCCCGCCGGGCCCCGGTCACCCGGCCGCCGCCACGGGCTGGGCCAGCACCCTGCGTCAAGGCCTCGCCGAGGCGCGCGCCGTCGGCCCGGTGCGGCGGGTCCTGGTGGGGTATGCCGCCGTCGTGACCCTCGTCGGGTTCGACGAGTACTTCCCTCTGCTGCTGGCTGACGACGGCGCGACGGTCGGGCGGGTCGCGCTCGTCATGGCGGGGATCGTGCTCCTCGAGGCGGTCGCGACCGGGCTCAGCGACCGGGTCGCCGTGCTCACCGGGTGGCGGCACGCCGCGCTGGTGCTCCTGGCCGGGGTGCTCCTGGCGTCCGGCGCAGGCGGGACGGGGCTGCCCGGCGCCCTGGCGCTGGGCGTCGGCTACGCGGTGGCCAGCAGCCTCTACGTCGCGGGTGACGCCCGGCTGCAGCACGCCATCGGGGGTGCGAGCCGGGCCCGCGCCACGGTGACCTCGGTGGCGGGCGTCGCCGGAGAGGTCGGCTTCATGGTGACCCTCGCCACCGTGGGCCTGCTCACGCTCGGCCTGGAGCTCACCCCCGTCGTGGTGCTCGCCACCCTCGTCCTCATGGTGCCGGCCGCCGTCGCAGCCTGGCACATGCCGGCCGGCTCGCCCACCGGGGCGGACGAGGCCGGCCCGGGCTGAGGGTCAGGCCCCGTCCAGCAGGGCCTGCGCCGTGTCGTAGGTGGTGACCAGGCCGTTGATGAGGTCCCCGGTCATGGCCGCCCGCAGCGCCTCCACCTTGCCCGGCCCGTGGGCCACGGCGATGACCCGGTCGATGGAGCGCAGCTGCTCCGCGGAGAGGGCGATGAGGCGTTCCGACAGGCAGGTCCGCACCGGACGACCACGCCCGTCGAAGCAGGCGCCCACGGCCTCGCCGACGACCCCGGCGTCGCCGACGCGTCGCCGGCAGTCCTCGTCGACCGAGTCGTAGATCGTCGACTGCCCCTCGGCCCAGGCGCCCACGCCGACGACGGCCACGCTGACCTGGTCCGCGGCCGCGAGGGTGCCGCTGACCGCCGGGTCACGGCGCACCGCCTCGGCCGCGGCGGCGTCGGGCATGACGAGCGGGGCGAAGAACACCCTGCGCCCTCCCCCGGACAGCCGGCCCGCGCGCCGGACCAGGTCGACCGAGCTGGAGTCCTCGCTGATCCCGGCCAGAGCCCCGCTGAGC
This sequence comes from Serinicoccus sediminis, assembly GCF_004153545.1. GTDB lineage: Bacteria > Actinomycetota > Actinomycetes > Actinomycetales > Dermatophilaceae > Ornithinicoccus > Ornithinicoccus sediminis_A. The sequence goes on from NZ_SDVA01000009.1 coordinate 129,658, forward strand.
TGCACGATCTCGACCGGCGGCAGGCTCTCCAGGGCGTAGACCATGTCGTGCACGGCGCGGCTCCAGGGCAGACCGAGGACGTCGTCGGGGCGCAGCACCCGGGTGAGCAGGCCGGCCGCGGCCCGGCCCAGCTCGGCCCGGACGTCGAGGGCGGTGGAGGAGACGGGGGCCACGAGGGCGTGCTCGAGGGAGAACCGGGCGCGCAGCTCCTCGGCCAGCCGGCCGTCACGGGCGTCCGGCTCGACGATCTCGATGCGCACCACCCCGGCCTCGTGCGCGAGGTCCAGCAACCGCGCCACCTTGAACCGGCTGATGCCGAGCGCCTCGGCGATGTCCGTCTTGGCCTGGCGCTGCTCGTAGTGCCTCCGGGCCACGGCGACGGCCAGGGCGAGGTCGGGCTCCTCCCGGACGGGCACGAGAGCCTCCTGCTGGTGGTCGACCCCCCGGGGGGGGGGTCGGGCGGACGGTGGGAGGACCATTCTCCCGGGTCGGACGGGGCGAGGTCCACGTCCTTGACAAGCGCGATGGGGCGCGTTTCACTGAGCATACTCATATGTGCACGATGATGCGCTCGCATGAGCGCAACCGACCCGGGAGGCGGCCTGTGCCCAGGAACCACGGACCAGCGAGGACGCTGGTCGTCATCACCTCGACGACCGTGGCCCTCGTGGCCACGGGATGCGCCGGCTGGGGAGGGGGCGGTGTCGGCGGCGGTGGCCCGGACTCCATCGACGTCCTCATGGTCAACAACCCGCAGATGGTCGACCTGCAGAACCTCACGGCCGAGCACTTCACCGAGGAGACGGGCATCAGCGTCAACTTCACCGTCCTGCCCGAGAACGACGTGCGCGACAAGATCAGCCAGGAGTTCACCAGCCAGGCCGGCCAGTACGACGTGGCCTCCCTCTCCAACTTCGAGATCCCGATCTACGCCCGGGCCGGGTGGGTGGCCCCGCTCGAGGAGTTCATCGCGCAGGACGAGGAGTTCGACTACGACGACATCCTCGAGCCGATGCGGACCTCACTCTCGGTCGACGGGGTGCCGTACGGCATCCCGTTCTACGGCGAGTCCTCCTTCCTCATGTACCGCCAGGACGTGCTGGAGGCGGAGGGCGTGCAGATGCCCGAGCAGCCGACCTGGCCCGAGGTCGCCGACATCGCCGCGCAGGTGGACGGGGCCGAGCCCGGCATGAGCGGCATCTGTCTGCGCGGGCAGCCGGGGTGGGGCCAGGTCATGGCGCCCCTGACGACGGTCGTCAACACCTTCGGCGGCACGTGGTTCGAGGAGGACATGACCCCGCGCGTCGACGCACCGGAGTTCACCGAGGCGGTCGACTTCTACGTGGACCTGGTGCGCGAGCACGGCCAGAACGGCGCCCCCGCCTCAGGCTTCGTGGAGTGCCTCAACAACCTGCAGCAGGGCAACTCGGCCATGTGGTACGACGCCACCTCGGCGGCCGGCTCCCTCGAGGCGCCCGGCTCGCCGGTCAAGGGCAAGATCGGGTATGCCCCGGCGCCGGTCATGGAGACCGAGAGCGCCGGGTGGCTCTACGCCTGGTCCTGGGCCATCCAGGACGCGAGCGAGAAGCAGGACAACGCGTGGGAGTTCGTCTCGTGGGCCTCCGGCGCCGAGTACGAGGAGCTCGTCGGCGAGGAGCTGGGCTGGTCGCGGGTCCCCGCGGGCAAGCGGTCCTCGACCTACGACAACGAGGACTACCTGGCCGAGGCGGGTCCGTTCGCCGAGGCCACCCGGGCCGCCATCGAGTCAGCCGACCCGGAGGACCCCGGGGTGCAGCCCCGACCGGCGATCGGGGTGCAGTTCGTCGGCATCCCCGAGTTCCCGGACCTGGGCACCCAGGTCAGCCAGGACATCAGCGCGGCCATCGCGGGCCGGATGAGCGTCGACGAGGCGCTGGAGCGCGGCCAACGGGTCGCCGAGGACATCGCGGAGCGCTACGAGGAGAGGGCGGCCCAGCAGTGAGCAGCAGCACCAGCACGTCCAGGGTGGGCAGGCTCGGCAAGCCGGGCACCAACCCCGAGCAGGGGCGCTCGGGCGCGGTCGCGCCGCCCCCGAGCCGGCAGCCCCGGTCCAGCTCCTGGCAGCGCCGCATCCCGCTGCTGCCGGCGCTCATCTTCGTCATCGTCATGACCCAGCTGCCCTTCCTGGGCACCATCGTCATCTCGTTCATGAACTGGAACGCCTACTACCCCGACGAGCGGGGCTTCGCGGGCTTCTCCAACTTCGCCCGGGTGTTCACCGACGTCAACGCCCGGTCGGCGGTCTTCGTCACCATCGTCATCACGGTGGCCACGGTGCTCGTCAGCCTGCTGCTCGGGCTGGCCATCGCACTGCTGCTGGACCGGAAGTTCCGCGGCCAGGGCATCGTCCGGACGATGATGATCGCGCCCTTCCTCGTCGTCCCGGTGGCCGCTGCCCTGCTCTGGAAGCACGCCCTCTACAACCCCGAGTACGGCCTGTTCAACGGTCTGCTGACGCTGGTGCTCGGCGAGGACGCCCCCCAGCCGGACTGGGTGGGCACGATGCCGCTGCCGGCCCTCGTCGCAGCGCTGGTCTGGCAGTGGACCCCTTTCATGATGCTCATCCTGCTCGCCGGCCTGCAGAGCCGGCCGCTCGACGTCGTGGAGGCGGCACGGATCGACGGTGCGTCCGAGTTCCGGATCTTCACGAGCATGACGCTGCCGCACCTGCGGCAGTACATCGAGCTCAGCACGCTGCTCGGCACGATCTACGTCGTCCAGAACTTCGACCACGTCTTCACGATCACCGCCGGAGCCACCGGTACGGCCAACCTCCCCTACTTCATCTACCAGACCTTCTACACCGCCCAGGACTACGGCCGGGCGTCGGCAGCGGGCGTCGTGACGGTGGTCGGCACCCTCGTCATCGCGATGTTCGCGCTGCGCACGGCCTTCGCCATCTTCAAGGAGGAGGGCCGATGAGCACCACCACGTCGACGCAGGGCGGGAGCACCACGCGCGGCACCACCACCACGGAGGTGGCGGGTCGACGCTTCGTCCAGGCCAGGCCTCCCCGTCGCGGGATGGTCCTCACGGTCCTCGCCTGGTTCGTGGGCATCCTCTTCTTCTTCCCGGTCCTCTGGATGGTGCTGGTGTCGTTCCGGGCCGAGACGGACGCCGCCAGCAACCCGCCGGTGCTCCTGGCACCGATCAGCCTGGAGGGCTACCGCACCTTCTTCGCGGCCGGGCCCTGGCCGCCCCTGCTCAACTCGATGACCGCGAGCGTGGTGTCGACCATCCTGGTCATCGCGCTGGCCTTCCCCGCGGCCTACGCCCTGTCGATCCGGCCGGTCAAGAAGTGGACCGACGTCCTGTTCTTCTTCCTCTCGACCAAGATGCTGCCCATCGTGGCCGGCATCCTGCCGATCTACCTCTTCGCGCAGGCCACCAACCTGCTCGACAACATCTGGCTGCTCATCATCCTCTACACCTCGATGAACATGCCGATCGCGGTGTGGATGCTGCAGAGCTTCCTGGCCGAGGTGCCGGTCGAGATGCTGGAGGCCGCCCAGGTCGACGGCGCCGGCCTGCTGACGACCCTGCGGCAGGTGGTGGCCCCCGTGGTCATGCCCGGCATCGCCTCGGCCGCGCTCATCTGCTTCATCTTCAGCTGGAACGAGCTGCTCCTGGCCCGCGTGCTCACGAGCACCGTGGCGAGCACCGCGCCCGTCTTCCTCACCGGGTTCGTCACCAGCCAGGGGCTCTTCCTCGCCAAGGTCTGCGCGGCGTCCTTCGTCGTCTCGCTCCCGGTCCTGGCGGCCGGTTTCGCGGCCCAGGACAAGCTGGTGCAGGGCCTGTCGATGGGTGCCGTCAAGTGACCGGGAGAATGACGACCATGAAGCTGAGCGAGGAGACCCTGCCAGGGCTGCCCGAGGACGTGGCCCGCCCGACCTACGACCGCTCGGCCCTGCGGCCCGGCATCGTCCACTTCGGGGTCGGCGGCTTCCACCGGGCGCACGAGGCGATGTACCTCGACCGCCTCATGAACGAGGCCCCCGAGGAGCACCTCGGCTGGTCGGTCGTCGGGGTCGGCACCATGCCCGGGGACGCCCGCATGCGGGACGCCATGGCCGCCCAGGACTGCCTCTACACCCTCGTCGTGAAGCACCCCGACGGCGCGCTCGAGCCCCGCGTCATCGGGGCCATGTCGGCCTACCTCTTCGCGCCGGACGACCCCGAGGCGGTCCTGTCCCGGATGACCGACCCGGACGTCCGGATCGTCAGCCTGACGATCACCGAGGGTGGCTACCACGTCAACCAGGTGACCGGAGAGTTTGACCCGTCCGACGAGGCGCTGCAGGCCGACATCGCCGCGCCGCAGGAGCCCCCGCGCAGCGCCTTCGGCTTCGTCACCGAGGCGCTGCGTCGGCGCAGGGAGGCCGGGGACGAGCCGTTCACCGTCATGTCCTGCGACAACCTCCCCGGCAACGGCGACGTGGCCGGCCAGATGATCACCTCCTTCGCCCGGATGCAGGACGAGAACCGCACCGGCGAACCGCTCGCCGACTGGGTGGAGGAGCACGTGTCCTTCCCCAACGCGATGGTCGACCGCATCACCCCGGTCACCAGCCAGGAGGACATCGACGCCCTCGCCGAGAGGTTCGGGGTCGAGGACGCCTGGCCGGTGGTCTGCGAACCGTTCACCCAGTGGGTCCTCGAGGACCACTTCCCGACCGGCCGCCCCGCCTTCGAGGAGGTCGGGGTCCAGGTCGTCGACGACGTCGTCCCCTACGAGCTCATGAAGCTGCGGCTGCTCAACGCCAGCCACCAGGCGCTGTGCTATCTCGGCTACCTCGCCGGCTACCGCTACGCCCACGAGGTCGCGCAGGACCCGCTCTTCGCGGACTTCCTGCTCGGCTACATGGAGCACGAGGGGTCGCCCACCCTGCCCGAGGTCCCGGACGTCGACCTGGCCGACTACCGGCGCACCCTCGTGGAGCGGTTCGCCAACCCGGAGGTCCGCGACACCCTCGCCCGCCTGTGCGCCGAGAGCAGCGACCGCATACCCAAGTGGCTGGTCCCCGTCATCCGCCACCAGCTCGAGCACGACGGACCGATCGAGCGCTCGGCGCTCGTCGTCGCCTCCTGGGCCCGGTATGCCGAGGGGGTGGACGAGCAGGGCGAGCCGATCGAGGTCGTCGACCGGCACAAGGACCGGGTCATGGCGGCCGCCGCCCGCCAGGACCAGGAACCCCTCGCCTTCCTCGAGGACGAGACCTTCTTCGGCGACCTGCGCCACGACGAGCGCTTCGCCGCCGCCTACCGGCACTTCCTGTCCCGGTTGCACGAGGTGGGCGCGCGCTCCACCCTGGAGGACCATGACTGGCACTGACCGCACCCTCGTCGCCGGGGTCGACACCTCGACCCAGTCCTGCAAGGTCGTCGTCTGCGACGCCGACACCGGGGAGGTCGTCCGCGAAGGGCGCGGCGCCCACCCCTCCGGCACGGAGGTCGACCCGGAGCACTGGTGGTCGGCCTTCGAGGAGGCCACGGCCGGCGGCCTCCTCGACGGCGTCGCCGCGCTGTCGGTCGGGGGGCAGCAGCACGGCATGGTGCTGCTCGACGAGGACGACGCCGTCGTCCGGCCCGCGCTGCTGTGGAACGACACCCGCTCCGCCGACGCCGCCCGTCAGCTCGTCGACGAGCTCGGCGGGGCGCAGGCGTGGGCCGACCGCGTGGGCGTCGTGCCGCTCGCGGCCATCACCGTGAGCAAGCTGCGCTGGACGGCCGAGCACGAGCCGGAGCACATCGCGCGGGCCCGCACCTGCGTGCTGCCGCACGACTGGCTCACCGGGCAGATCGCCCGGCGCGGCGGTGGTGCGGCGCAGGAGTGGGTGACGGACCGGGGGGACGCCTCCGGCACCGGCTACTTCGACGCCGGGACCGGTGACTACGACCACGGGCTCCTCCGGCTGGCGGTCGACGGCGACCTGCAGCTGCCCCGGGTGCTGGGGCCGCACGACGAGGCCGGCCGCACCGCGTCCGGGATGCTCCTCGGGCCCGGCACCGGTGACAACGCCGCCGCCGCCCTCGGCCTCGGGCTGCAGCCCGGCGACGTGGTGATGTCGCTCGGCACGAGCGGCACCGCCTTCGCCCGGCACGGCTCCCCCAGCCGGGACGCGACCGGTGAGGTGGCGTCCTACGCCGACGCCACCGGGAGCTTCCTGCCCCTCGTGTGCACCCTCAACGCCGCGCGGGTGCTCAGCGCCGGCGCCCAGGTCCTCGGGACCGACCTCGCCGGGCTGGAGCAGCTGGCCCTCGAGGCCGAGCTGGGGGCCGGGGGCCTGACGCTGCTGCCCTACCTGGACGGGGAGCGCACGCCGAACCTGCCGGACGCGACGGGCACCCTCTCCGGCCTGACCCGGGACAACCTCACGCCCGCCAACCTCGCCCGCGCCGTCGTCGAGGGCATGATCCTCGGGGTCGGGGCCGGGGTGGAGTCGCTGGCCCGCGAGGGCGTGGACGTCGAGCGGATCCACCTCATCGGCGGCGCGGTCGCCTCCCGCGCGGTGCGAGAGGTGGCCGCCGACCTGCTGGGGGTGCCGGTGGTCGTCCCGGACGCGGCGGAGTACGTCGCCCTGGGGGCAGCCCGCCAGGCGGCCTGGACGCTGCGCGGCGGAGAGGTGCCGGACTGGCCGGTGCACGCGTCCGCGCGCCTGGAGGCCCGACCGTCCGAGCGCGCGACCGAGGTCGCCCAGCGCTACCGGGACCTCGTGCAGACCGTGCACGGCTGACCCGCCGGGAGGCGACGGGCCGGTGGACGCCGGCCCGTCGCCGCACGGTCACCCGGTGTAGAAGGCGTCGAGCTCGTCCTTGTACTTCGCCGTGACCGCGCGGCGCTTGAGCTTCATGCTCGGGGTGAGGTCGCCGTCCTCGACGGACAGGTCGTGGTCGAGGATGTGGAACTGCTTGACCTGCTCGTGCCGGGCCAGCTGCTGGTTGAGCTGGTCGACGTGACCCTGCACCATCTCGCGGGCCGCGGCCGAGGTGACGATCTGCGCGTAGCTGTCCCCGGCCATACCGTTCTTCGCCGCCCAGGCCGTGATGGCGTCGTGGTCGAGGGTGATGAGCGCGGACACGAAGTTGCGCCCGTCGCCCTCGACGATGAGCTGGCTGGCGTAGGGGCAGATGCCCTTGAAGAGCGACTCGATGCGCGACGGCGCGACGTACTTGCCGCCGGAGGTCTTGAAGAGGTCCTTCTTGCGGTCGGTGATCCGGACGTAGCCGTCCTCGTCGATCTCGGCGATGTCACCGGTCGCCAGCCACCCGTCCTGGAGCGACTCCGCCGTCGCCTCGTCGTTCTGGTGGTACCCGGTCATGATGCCGGGTCCGCGCATGAGCAGCTCGCCGTCCTCGGCGATGCGCACCTCGGTGCCGGGCAGGGGCCAGCCGACCGTCCCGATCTTGTTGACCCCGGGCCTCGGGCGGTTGACGATCGAGGCGGCGCTGGACTCGGTGAGCCCGTAGCCCTCGATGATCGTCAGCCCCATCGCGTCGAACCACCGGGCGATGTCGTGGTTGAGCGCGGCGGACCCGGAGATGAAGAAGCGGATGCGGCCGCCGAAGCGCTCCCGGATCTTAAAGAGCACGAGCTTGTCGGCCACCGCGTGCTTGGCCTTGAGGAGACCGGCCGGCTCACCCCCGGAGGCGCGGATCTCGGCGACCTCCTTGCCCACCCCGCTGGCCCAGGTGAAGAGCTTCTGCTTCACCCCTCCCTCGTCGGACATCATCGTGGTGATGCGTCCGTAGGCCTTCTCGAAGATGCGCGGCGCGGCCCCCATGAAGGTCGGTCGGACGACGGCGAGGTTCTCCACGATCTTGTCCACCCGGCCGTCCACCGCGGTGGGGAAACCCATCTGCAGCGGCAGGACGAGCAGGCACTTGCCGAACACATGGGCCAGCGGCAGCCAGAGGTACTGCAGGTCGTCCGGGCCCAGCAGGTGGACGGCGTCCACCCCGGCGCCCTCGTAGGTCCACGCCGAGTGCGGCAGGCGGACCCCCTTGGGGCGCCCGGTGGTCCCGGAGGTGTAGATGATGGTCGCCAGGTGGTCGGGGGTGAGGGCGTCGATGCGGGCGTCGACCACTCCCGGCTCCGACTCGAGCCGACGGCGTCCCAGGTCCTCCAGCTCGGCGAGGGTGATGACGTCCCCGCCGTCACCCTCCCCGTCGACGACGACGATCTTGAGCACGGCCCCGAGCTCGGCGCGGTGCTCCAGCACCTTGGCCACCTGCTCCTCGTCCTCGGCCACGACGACCCGGCTGCCGGAGTCGGTGATGATGAAGGCCACGTCGTCGGACAGGGTGGTGGGGTAGATCGTCGTCGTGGCGGCGCCGGCGCACATGACGGCCAGGTCCACCAGCACCCACTCGATGCGGGTGGAGCACGCGAGGGCCACCCGCTCCTCGGGCTGCACGCCCAGCTCGACGAGACCGGCCGCGAGCGCGTAGGCCCGCTCCCCCGTCTGCGCCCAGGTGAGCGTCGGCCACGTCTCACCGTCGGGGTAGAGGAAGGCGTCGGTGTCGGGGGTGGCGGCCACCCGGTCGCGGAAGAGGTGCCCGACGCTGGGGACGCGGTTCTCGATCAGGTCGAGGTCTGGCTGCTCGTCGATGAGGCGGGCCACGGCAACTCCTGGTGTCTCAAGATTCTGTGGGTGCTCATCTTGACAGGTCCGACCGGACCGGCCAAGGGGAACGCGCCGCGCCGTCCCGGCCGCTCGCGCAGGCCAGCAGGCCCAGGGCCAGCCAGCAGGCCAGCATCGAGGACCCGCCGTAGGACAGGAACGGCAGGGGCAGCCCGGTGACCGGCATGAGGCCCAGGTTCATCCCGACGTTTTCGAAGACCTGGAACCCGAACCAGGACGACACCCCGACGGCCAGCAGCCGCGCGAACGGGTCCTCGCAGCGCAGGGCCACCACCAGGCCGCGCACGACCAGGAAGCCCAGCAGCAGGAGGAGCCCGACCGCCCCGACGAACCCCAGCTCCTCCCCGGCCACCGTGAAGATGAAGTCGGTGTACTGGAAGGGGACGAAACCCCCCTGCGTCTGCGGCCCCTCGCCGAGGCCGGTCCCGGACCACCCTCCGGAGCCGATCGCCAGGCGCGCCTGCCGGGTCTGGTAGCCGATCCCCTCCGGGTCCAGACCCGGGTCACGGAAGGCCAGCAGACGGTCCACCTGGTAGGGGTCCAGCAGCGGCACGCGGATCGCCGCGACGACCGCGACGCACACCGCCCCCGCGGCAGCCGCGGTCCACCGCCAGGAGGCCCCGGAGGTCGCGACGACCACGAGGGTGAGCACGCCCAGCACCAGCGCGCTGCCGAGGTCGGGCTGCAGCATGATGAGCCCGATCGGGACCCCGGCCAGCGCCCACGCCGGAAGGACCTCCCGCCAGCCGGGGCGGCGGTACGGGTCGCGCCCCTCGGCCAGGATCATGGCCAGGCCCACCACCAGGCCGATCTTGGCCAGCTCCGCGGGCTGCAGCGAGAAGCCGCCCGGCAGGAACAGCCAGGACCGCGACCCGTTGACGGTCTGCCCCAACGGTGTGAGCACCAGCACCAGACCCGACAGCCCGGCGAGGTACACCCACGGGGCGGCGGCGCGCAGCCACCGCACGTCCATCCCCGCGACGGCCAGACCCAGCACCACCCCGACCGCGGTGTTGACGAGGTGGCGCACCGCGAGCGCCGGCCCGGCCCAGTCGTGGGTGGCCGACCAGACGAGGATCGCCCCCACCAGGCTGAGCCCGAGGCCGGCGACGAAGGGAGCCCAGTCCGTGCGCAGGTACCGCTCGCGCACGGGAGATCAGTCCCCGACGAGCAGGGTGCGGCTCCGGTCGACGTCGTGCGCCATCTGCTCGGTCAGCTCCTCGACCGAGGCGAAGCGGACGTTGCCGCGCAGCCGCTCGAGGAAGTCGACGCTCACGAGCTCGCCGTAGAGGTCGAGGTCGGTCCGGTCGAGGACGTAGGCCTCCACCGTGCGGTCGTCGACGTCGTCGAAGGTGGGGTTGGTGCCGACCGAGATCGCGGCCGGGAGCCGCTGGTCGGGGTCTCCCGCGTCCCGCCCGGGACGCTCCAGCCACCCGGCGTAGACGCCGTCGGCGGGGACCATGCCCACCCGGTCCGGGCCGAGGTTGGCCGTCGGGTAGCCCAGCTGGCGGCCCCGGTGGTGCCCGTGCACCACGGTCCCCGTCACCCGGTGGAGACGATCCAGGATCTGCGCGGCGCGGGCCATGTCGCCGTGGGCGATCGCCTGGCGCAGCGCCGTCGAGGACCAGGTGCGCTGGCCGTCGGCCAGGGCACCCTCGGTGTGCTGGACGACGACGTCGAAGCCGTGCACCTCCCCGAGCTGCCTCATGGTGCCGACGTCACCCGAGTTGTGCAGCCCGAAGCGGGTGTCCTGACCCACCACCACGACCTCGGCGTGCAGCCCGTCGACGAAGGTCTCGACCACGAAGTCCTCCGGGAGCAGCCGCGCGTACTCCTTGGTGAACTCGATGACGACGACCCCGTCGAGGCCGGCCTGCTCCAGCAGCTCCAGCCGGTGCTCGAGCCCGACGATCTCCTGCGGCGCGCGCTCGGGGTGCAGGACCGCCACCGGGTGCGGGTCGAAGGTGACGGCCACCGCCGGGAGGCCTCGCTCGTGGGCCAGGTCGGTGACGGTGCGCAGCACCGCCCGGTGCCCGAGATGCACGCCGTCGAAGTTGCCGAGGGTCGCCACCGTCGGGCCGAGGTCGTCGGGAAGGTCCTCCACGCTGGTCCAACGATGCACGGGCGTCACTCTAACCGCCGCCGGCAGGGGCCAGGACCACGTGCGCCCGCGCCTGCTCCCGCGACTCGTCGAGCACCGCCACCAGGCGCCCGTCCGGCGCGAACGCGGCCACCGGGTCGGTGCGACCGGGCTGCTCGGAGGGGATGCGCTGCCCGTAGCCGAGGGCTCGCGTCTGCGCGTCGTCGAGCTCCCGGCAGGAGAGGGTCGCGCGGGCGGCGTCGGCGAGCGGCAGCAGCGCCTGCGCCACCGCCCCGTCGGCCGACAGCGCCTCCAGCGAGCGGGCCGACCCGGCACGCAGCCCACCCACCCGGGTGCGCCGCAGGGCGGTGAGGTGGCCCCCGACCCCGAGGGCGTCGCCGAGGTCACGCGCCAGTGCCCGGACGTAGGTCCCGGAGGAGACCTCGACCTCGACGTCGAGGTCGACGACGAGGTCCTCACGACGGATGTCGAGCACGTCGAAGCGGGCGACCCTCACCGGTCTCGCGGCGAGCTGCACGTCCTGTCCGGAGCGGACCCGCGCATACGACCGCACCCCGTCGACCTTGACCGCGCTCACGGCGCTCGGCACCTGCTCGATGTCCCCCGTGAGGTCCCGGACCGCGGTCACGACCTGGTCCTCGGTCAGCCCCGAGGCGTCGGTCGTGGCGCTCACCTCGCCCTCCGCGTCGTCGGTGACGGTGGCCTGCCCGAGGCGCACCGTGGCGGTGTAGGCCTTGTCGTCCCCGACGAGGAAGGTGAGCAGCTTGGTGCCGCGCCCCACGCCCAGGACGAGCACACCGGTCGCCATCGGGTCGAGGGTGCCGGCGTGCCCCACCTTCCGCGTCCCGCACAGCCGGCGCGCGCGAGCCACCACGTCATGGCTGGTCCACCCGGCGGGCTTGTCGACGACGAGCAGGCCGTCGCCGACGAAGGGCGCCCGCCCCGGGCCGCTCATGCGCCGGAGGCCCCCTGCTCGTCCTCCTCGCTGCGGGGCTTGCGGTAGGGGTCGGCCTCCCCGGCGTACCCGGACTCACGACGCTCCGCGGCGAGCTCGGCGTCGCGCTGAGCGACCTGCCGCAACAGCTCGTCCATGTGCTGGGCGTCCTCCGGCAGCGCGTCCAGGATGAACTCGAGGGTCGGCGTGAGCCGGATGCCCAGCCCCTTGCCGACGAAGCTGCGCAGCCGGCCGCGGTACGTCTGCAGGATCTCGGCCGCGACCTCCCGGTCCTCGTCGCTGCCGAGCACCGTGTAGAACACGCTCGCGTGCTGGAGGTCCCCGGTGACCCGGACGTCGGTGATGGTGACGAAACCGACCCTCTCGTCCTTGACCACCTGCGAGAGCCCCTGCGTCACCAGCTGCTTGGTCCGCTCGGCGATGCGCCGTGCGCGTGCCTGGTCGGCCATGTCGTCCTCCTCGGCTGTCGTGCACCCCGGTCAGGGGGCCGGCCCATCGTACGGAGCCGGTCGTGGCGACCGACGAGGCCGGTCCGGCGTCCGGGGACGCGGACCGGCCTCGACGGCGAACGGTGACACCTCAGGTGCGCGGGATCTCGCGCATCTCGTAGGTGGTGATGAGGTCGTCCGCCTGGAGGTCGTTGAACGACCCCAGGTTGACACCGCACTCGAAGCCCTCGCGGACCTCGGTGACGTCGTCCTTGAACCGCCGCAGACCGGCGATCTGCAGGTTCTCGGTGATGACGACCCCGTTGCGGGTGATCCTCGCCTTGGCGCCGCGGCGCATCTCGCCGCTGCGGACCAGGCAGCCCGCGACGTTGCCGAACTTGGAGCTGCGGAAGATCTCGCGGACCTCCGCCGTCCCGGTGACGACCTCCTCGTACTCGGGCTTGAGCATGCCCTTGAGGGCGTTCTCGATGTCCTCGATGGCCTGGTAGATCACCGAGTAGTAGCGGATCTCCACGCCTTCCTTGTCGGCGTAGTCGGCGTTCTGACCCTCCGCCCGGACGTTGAAGCCGAGGATCACCGCGTCCGAGGCCACCGCGAGGTTGATGTTGTTCATCGTGATCGCGCCGACACCACGGTCGATGATCCGCAGGTCGACCTCGTCGCCGACGTCGATCTGCAGCAGCGCGTCCTCCAACGCCTCCACGGAGCCGGACACGTCACCCTTGAGGATGAGGTTGAGGGTCTCGACCTTGCCCTGCGCCAGGGCCTGGTTGAGGTCCTCCAGGCTGATCCGCTTGCGGGACTTGGCCAGCGCGGCCTGCCGGTCGGCAGCCTCCCGCTTCTCGGCGATCTGCCGGGCGGTCCGGTCGTCCGGGGCCACCACGAAGGTGGTGCCCGCGCGGGCGACCGTGTCCATCCCGAGCACCTGCACCGGACGCGAGGGGGTGGCCTCCTCGACGTTGTTGCCGTGCTCGTCGAGCATGGCCCGCACGCGTCCGTGGCTGCCACCGGACACGATGGCGTCCCCGACCCGCAGGGTGCCCTGCTGGACCAGCACCGTCGCGACCGCACCGCGTCCCTTGTCGAGGTTGGCCTCGATGGCGACACCGCGCGCGTCCTTGTCGGGGTTGGCCCGCAGGTCGAGCGCCGCGTCGGCGGTGAGCAGCACGGCGTCGAGCAGCTCGTCGATGTTGAGCTGGTTCTTGGCCGACACGTCGACGAACATCGTCTCGCCGCCGTACTCCTCGGCGATGAGGTTGTACTCGGTCAGCTGACCGCGCACCTTGGCCGCGTCGGCGCCGTCGACGTCGATCTTGTTGACCGCCACGACGATCGGCACATCCGCCGCCTGGGCGTGGTTCAACGCCTCGATGGTCTGCGGCATCACGCCGTCGTCAGCGGCGACGACCAGGATCGCGATGTCGGTCACCTTGGCACCACGGGCACGCATGGCGGTGAACGCCTCGTGACCCGGGGTGTCGATGAAGGTGATCGCCCGCTCCTGGCCGTCGTGCTCGGTGTGGACCTGGTAGGCGCCGATGTGCTGGGTGATGCCACCCGCCTCGTCGCCGCCCACGTCGGCCTGCCGGATGGCGTCCAGCAGGCGGGTCTTGCCGTGGTCGACGTGACCCATGACCGTGACGACCGGAGGACGGGCCTCGAGGTCCTCGTCGGACTCGGCGTCCGCCTCGGCCTCGAGGTCGATGTTGAAGGAGCTGAGCAGCTCGCGCTCCTCCTCCTCCGGGGAGACGACGCGGATGGTGTAGTCCAGCTCGTCGCCGAGCACGCCGAAGGTGTCCTCGTCCAGGGACTGGGTGGCGGTGGCCATCTCGCCCAGGTGGAAGAGCACGGTCACCAGCGACGCCGGGTCGACGTTGATCTTGTCGGCGAAGTCGGTCAGCGAGGCACCGCGGCGCACCGTGATGGTCGCGCCGTTGCCGCGAGGCACGTTGACGCCGCCGATGGCAGGCGCCTGCATCTGCTCGAACTCCTGGCGCTTGGCCCGCTTCGACTTGCGGCCACGGACCTTCCCGCCGCCTCGTCCGAAGGCACCTGCCGTGCCGCCACGGCCACGGGGGCCGCCTCCGCGTCCTCCAGCGGGGCCGCGGAACCCACCGGGACCACCAGGCCCGCCGGGCCCACCGCCGCCGGGGCGGCCACGGCCGCCGCCGCGGGCGGGACGTTCCCCGGGACGGGGCACGGCCGCCTGGGCGGGCATCATGCCCGGGTTCGGCCGGGGTCCGCCGGGACGGGGTCCGGCGGCGCCGGTGCCCTGACGTGCGGCCGGGCGCTCCGCGCCGCGGGTGCCGCCGGGCCGGGGCATGCCCTGGCTGTTCGCGAACGGGTTGTTGCCCGGTCGCGGGGACCCGCCGCGCTCGCCCTGACCGCCGCGGCGGTCACGGGACTGGCCCATCCCCTGGTTGGAGCTGAACGGGTTGTTGCCCGGTCGGGGGCCAGGCTTGGCGCCGGGACGCGGGGTCTTCGGCGTGGCCTTGGCCGCCGGGGCCTGAGGTGTCGGGGCCTGCGGGGTCGGCGCCTGGGGCGCCGGCTTCTCCTGGGTCGGCTCCTGGGCCGCCGGCGTCTCCCGGGTCGGCTCCGGTGCGGCCGGCTGCTGCGGCGCCGGCTCGGCCGGACGCGGCCTCGGCGACGCCTCGGGGGCAGCCGGGGCCGGGGTCTCGGACTTCTCGGGGGCCGCCGGCGCCGGGGTCGGCGTCGCGGGCCGGGCCGGGCCAGGCTTGGGAGCAGAATTCTGGGCGGCCTTGGCGGCGGGGGCCTGGGCCGGTTCGGACCCCTTCGGCCCGGAACCGGCCGGGGGGTTCTCGCGGATCTTGCGTACGACGGGGGGCTCGATGGTCGACGACGCCGACCTCACGAACTCTCCCTGGTCCTTCAGGTGGGCGAGCAGCTCCTTGCTCTCGACCCCGAGCTCCTTGGCGAGCTCGTAAACCCTGAGCTTTGGCACGGTGTGGTGTCTCCTTGGTGTCTGGCGCCACGACCGAACCCGCTCGGGAGGTCGCGACTACTGCTGGTGGGTGCTCATCGCTGAGTACTCATCGGGTGCTCATCAGCGTCAAACCCGCTTCCGGTGTCCTCGATGACCGGCCCCGTGGGGCCCGCCCTTGCTGCTTCTCGCCGGACCGGTCGGTCCGGCGAGGTCGTGCTCTAGCGCTGCTGCGTCGTCGGTGGCAGCACGTCCGCGAGGTCGACCGCGGCCGACGCCGGGAGGCGCAGGGCACGGACGACGGCGCGGCGAGCCACGGCCGACTCGACACACCCGGGGCGTCGGTGCACGTAGGCACCGCGTCCCGGGAGACGTCTGCGCTCGTCGGGCACGACCGTCCACGATCCGTCGTCGCCCAGGCGAGCCACCAGCCGCAGCAGCGCGGCCTGCTCGTCCCGTCGTCGGCACCCCACGCAGGTGCGCACAGGTGATCCTGCCCGCACCGGGGAGTCGACTCCGGTCCGACCCTTCACTCTACACGCTGGCGTCGGGCGAGGAGGCGGCCGCCCCGTCGTCGACCTGCTCCTCGGTGTCGGCCCGGATGTCGATCTTCCACCCGGTCAGCCGGTTGGCGAGGCGAGCGTTCTGGCCCTCGCGACCGATGGC
Organism: Serinicoccus sediminis; assembly: GCF_004153545.1. Taxonomy (GTDB): domain Bacteria; phylum Actinomycetota; class Actinomycetes; order Actinomycetales; family Dermatophilaceae; genus Ornithinicoccus; species Ornithinicoccus sediminis_A. Next base: position 145,451 of record NZ_SDVA01000009.1, read on the forward strand.
GAGGGAGAGCTGGTAGTCGGGCACGACGACCCGGACCTGCTTGGTCCGGGGGTCGACCACCCGTGCGGAGGCCACCCGGGCCGGCGACAGGGCGGCCGCGACGAAGGCGGCCGGGTCCTCGTCGTAGTCGACGATGTCGATCTTCTCCCCCTGCAGCTCGGCCATGACCGCGCGCACCCGCTGGCCCATGGGGCCGATGCAGGCTCCCTTCGCGTTGACCCCGGGCACCGGGGAGTGGACCGCGATCTTGGTGCGGTGCCCCGCCTCCCGGGCGATGGCCTGGATCTGCACGGTCCCGTCGGCGATCTCGGGCACCTCGAGGGCGAACAGCCGACGGACCAGGTTGGGATGGGTGCGGGACAGCATGACCTGGGGGCCGCGCATACCCCGTTTGGCGCTGACGACGTAGCAGCGCAGACGCTGGCCGTGCTCGTAGCGCTCCCCCGGCACCTGCTCGGAGACGGGTAGCTCACCCTCGATCGTCCCGAAGTCGACGAGGACGCGGCGCGGGTCGCTGGACTGCTGGATGATCCCCGACACGATGTCGCCCTCCCGCCCGCGGAAGTCCCCGAGGATGGCGTCGTCCTCGAGGTCCCGCATGCGTTGCGTGATGACCTGTCGGGCGGTGGACGCGGCCACCCGCCCGAAGCCCTCGGGGGTGTCGTCGTACTCCGGCCCGGGCTCACCGCGCGTGCCGTCCTCCATGACGGGGGCGTCCTCCCGGGCCCACACCGTGACGTGACCGCTGGACCGGTCGAGCTCGACCCGGGCGTGCCGGGCGTGGCCGTCGAGGCGCTGGTACGCGGAGAGCAGGGCCTGCTCGATCGCCTCAGCGATGACGTCCATGGGGATCTCGCGCTCGCGCTCGAGCATGCGCAGGGCGGCCATGTCGATGTCCATCAGGCGTCCTTTCCGTCGGGGCGGGTGAACTCGATCTGCACCTGGGCCCGGGTCACCTCGGACAGCGGGACCGGGTGGTCCAGCTCCTCGAGGCGGATCTGGTCGGGCCCGGCGGCGGTGAGTCGGGAGGTGTGGGTGGTCCCGTCGGTCCGGACCACCGTGAGCAGCCGGCCGACGTTGCGGCGGAAGTGGTCCGGTGCGGTGAGGGGCCGGTCGATCCCCGCCGAGCTGACCTCCAGGGTGTAGGCACGCTCCCCCATCACCGCGCACCCGTCGAGGGCCGACGACACCACGGTGGTGGCCTCGGACACCTCGTCCAGGCTCAGCGGCTCGACGGGCGAGGTGGTGTCCTCGGACGGGATGGTCGAGACGTCCCGGGCGAGCAGCACCCGGACCAGCCGCCGGCGGCCTGCCTCCTGCACCGTGACGTCGTCGACCACGGCGTCCAGCCCCGCGCGCTCCAACGCCTCGGAGGTGTGCTGCGTGATCGTCGCGGCGGCGGCGCGGGCGTCCATGCGGTGCTCCTCGTCTTCTGATGTCGGCCGGCGGGGCGCGCGGACGTGCCCGTGGCCGTGGTGCTCGGGGGGCCAGCCTACCGTCTGGGATGATGACCCCATGCCCCCCGTCGACCCCTCGCGCCGCACCCTCCTGCGCCTGGGAGCAGGGGTGGCGACCGCCGGTCTGCTGGCGGGGTGCAGCGGCGAACGGCTGCGCACACCGTGGTCGCCGGACCCTTCACCGGACCCCGAGGACGCTCGCGCCGCACCCGACATCCCGCTGCTGCAGGACGCGCGGGCCCGGGTGACGGCATACCGCGAGGCCCTGGCCCGCGCCCGTCCGAGCGGGTCCCGCCGTCGCCTGGCGCGGGACCTGGAGGAGGTCTGGCAGACCCAGGTGGAGCGCCTGGACCTCGTTCTCGCCTCCCTCGGTGCCGACGCCGGCGTGGCCGCCCCGGGTGATGCGGGAGCGTCGAGCACGACGGGCGGGGACGCCGCCGCCACCTCCGCCGGGCCGGTCGAGCTGCTGGAGGTCGGGCGCGCGGTGCGGGCCGACCTGTCCGCCATGGTGGAGGGCATCGCCGCCGCCACGTCGTCGCACCGTCCGATGCTCCTGTCGCTGGCCGCCCAGCACCTCGCCGGCGCCGGGCGGCTGGGGGCCGCCACGGACTGGCCGCCGCTCGTCGGGCCGGTCGGCACCGCGGCGGTGCCCGTCCTCGCGAGCACCCGCCCGGCGGTCTTCGCGCTGGAAGTCGTCGCGGCCCGCTCCGGGGGCGCGGAGCGCGAGCGCTACGAGGACGTGCTGTCCCCGCTGCGCTCGGTCACCCGCTCCCTCACCACCCTGGCCGGCGACGCCGCTCCGGTGCCGCCGCTCGGCTACGACCTCCCCGAGCCGCTCTCCGACGGGGACGAGCGGCTCGACCTGGCCAGGGCGGTGGTCCAGGACGTCGCCCCCGCGGTGCTGGCGGTCGCGGACCGCGCCGGGGCCGACATCGAGCAGGTGGGCTCCTACCTGCGGCTCGCGGTGCAGGCCCGCCTCTGGGCCGACCGGCTGGGGGTGACCGACAGCGCGTTCCCCGGGATGAGCCTGCCCTGAGGCCTCGGCCTCCGGAGGGCAGACTGGGGACATGTCGAACCGTCTGGCCAGCAGCACCTCGCCCTACCTCCTCCAGCACGCGGACAACCCGGTCGACTGGTGGGAGTGGGGCGACGAGGCCTTCGCCGAGGCCCGGCGCCGCGGGGTCCCGGTCCTGCTCTCGGTGGGCTACGCGGCCTGCCACTGGTGCCACGTCATGGCGCACGAGTCCTTCGAGGACGAGGAGGTGGCAGGGGTGCTGCGCGCGGGGTATGTCGCGGTCAAGGTGGACCGGGAGGAACGCCCCGACGTCGACGCCGCCTACATGAGTGCCACCACGGCGCTCACCGGCCACGGCGGGTGGCCGATGACCTGCCTGCTCACGCCGGACGGCGACCCGTTCTGGGCCGGCACCTACCTGCCCAGGGACGGCTTCCTCCGGCTGCTCCGGGCCGCCGCGCAGCAGTGGACCCAGGAACGGGACCGTCTGGAGCACGGTGCCGGGCAGCTGGCCGCACGGCTGCGGGAGGCCTACGCACGAGCCGACGCCGCGACCGACGACGAGGTGGTCGACCTTGCCGCGGCGGTCGCCACGCTCGCCTCCGAGCACGACCCGCAGTGGGGCGGTTTCGGCGGCGCACCGAAGTTCCCGCCCTCGATGGTCCTGGCCTTCCTGCTGCGCCACCACGGCCGCACCGGTGACCCACGCGCGCTTGCCATGGTGCGGAGCACCTGCGAGCACCTGGCCCGGTCCGGCACCTACGACCAGGTGGGCGGTGGGTTCGCGAGGTATGCCGTGGACCGCGCATGGGTCGTCCCCCACTTCGAGAAGATGCTCTACGACAACGCCCTGCTGCTGGGCGTCTACACCGACCTGGCCCGCACCGACGAGAGGTCGCGGTCCTGGGCCGGGCGCGTCGTCCACGAGACCGTCGAGTGGCTGGTCCGCGAGCTCTGGACCGAGCAGGAGGCGTTCGCGAGCTCGCTGGACGCGGACACCGGGGGCGTCGAGGGGGCGACCTACACCTGGACCCGGGACGAGCTCGTCGCGGCCCTGGGGACGGAGGACGGCGGAGCGGCCGCCGACCTGCTGGGGGTCACCGACGCCGGCACCGTCGAGCACGGCCGGTCCACCCTGCAGCTCCGCTCGGACCCGGCCGACCCTGCCTGGTACGCCGGGGTCCGGCAGCGCCTGGACGTCGCCCGCAGCCTGCGGCCCCAGCCGGGCCGCGACGACAAGGTCGTGACGGCCTGGAACGGGTTGCTGGTCGGTGCGCTGGCGCACGCCGGCTGGGTCTTCGAGGAGGAGGACTGGGTCGACCTGGCCGCTCGGTGCGCCCGCTTCCTGCTCGACGTGCACGCCGTCGACGGTCGGCTGCGCCGCAGCTCGCGGGACGGGACCGTGGGTCGGTCGCTGGCCGTGGCCGAGGACTACGGCGCCCTCGCCGACGGGCTCCTCGCCCTCCACCGGGTGACCGGTGAGAGCCGGTGGCTCGACGAGGCGCAGCACCTGCTCGACCAGGCGGTCGACCTGTTCGGCCGGGCGGACGGGGGCATCGCCGCCACCGGCCGGGACGCCGAGCAGCTCTTCCTGGCGCCGTCCGCCACCGGCGACAACGCCGAGCCCGGTGGCCTGTCCGCGGTCGCGGTGGCGTTGGTGCGAGCGGGTGCGCAGGGCTCACGGCCCGACCTCCTGGAGCGCGCCGAGGGGGCGCTGCGCCGGGTGGCCGGCACCGCCCAGCAGGCGCCCCGCTTCGCCGGGTGGTCCCTGGTGGCGTGGGAGGAGCTGGCCGGCGGGCCGACCACGGTCCAGCTGGGCCCCCGGCCCGCCCCCGAGCTCGCGCAGGCGGCCCGTCGGGCGCCGGCGGGCACCCTCGTCATGGCTGCCGCGACGGCCCCGGACGACGCCCCGGACACGGTGCCGCCCGGTCGGGCGCTGGTCTGCCGCGGGACCGTCTGCGGGCTGCCCTCGGCCGACCCCGGCGACCTGCCGAGGACACCCCAGGCCGCGGCCCCGGCGACCTGAGGCAGACGTCAGCCGGCGAGCTGCACCCAGGTGTCGTAGCCGATCTTGACGACGAAGGCGACGAGGACCACGACGAAGAAGATCCGCACGAAGCCGCTGCCGCGCGAGACCGCCACCCGGGCACCGAGGTAACCGCCGAGGACGTTGCACGCGCCCATGAGCAGACCCACGGACCAGATCACCGCCCCCTGCGGCACGAACACGACCAGGGCGGCGAGGTTGGTGGCGAGGTTGGCGATCTTGGCCTTCGCGCTGGCCTCGAGGAAGCCGTACCCCAGGATGCTGACGAGGGCGAAGACGAAGAACGAGCCCGTGCCCGGCCCCAGCGCACCGTCGTAGGCACCGACGACCAGGCCGATGAGGACCGCCCACGCCAGGTGCCGCCGCCGTGAGTGACCGAAGCGCAGGGCCTGCATCTGACCCATCGACGGCCTCAGCAGGGTGTAGGCCCCGACGCCGACCAGGACCGCGAGGATGAGCGGGGTGAACGCCGCCTTCGGGATGAGGAAGGCGAGCGCGGCTCCGGCGGCGCTGCCGCAGAAGGCGGCGCCGGCCAGGGGGAGCGCCGTCCGCAGGTCCGGCCGGATGCGGCGCAGGTAGGTCAGGGAGCTGGTGGTGGTGCCGCAGATCGAGCCCAGCTTGTTGGTCGCCAGCAGCTGCACCGGGCTCGCCCCGGGCAGCGCGACGAGCAGCGCCGGGAGCTGCACCAGCCCGCCGCCGCCCACCACCGCGTCGATGAAGCCGGCCGCGAGGCCGGCCAGGGCGAGGAAGAGCAGGACGCGTGGTTCGAGGTCGAGCGCCTCCAGCAGCACCGGGCGGGCTCAGCCGCCCGGGGTCGGGGCCGCGCCCCGCACCTCGGCCAGGACCTCGGCGACGGTGGCCTCGACCCGGACCTCGCGTCGCGCACCGGAGCGGCGGTCCTTGACCTCGACGACGCCGTCGGCCAGGCCCTTGCCCACGACGACGATCGTCGGTACGCCGAGCAGCTCGGCGTCCTTGAACTTCACGCCCGGGCTGACCTTGGGCCGGTCGTCGAAGACGACCTCCAGGCCCTGGTCGCAGAGCTCGGCCACGAGTCCCTCGGCGTGCTCGAAGACCGCCTGGTCCTTGCCGGTGGCGACGACGTGCACGTCGGCCGGCGCCAGCTCGCGGGGCCACACCAGACCGAGGTCGTCGTGCGTCGCCTCGGCCACGGCCGCGACCGCCCGGGACACGCCGACGCCGTAGGAGCCCATGGTCACCGTGACGAGCTTGCCGTTCTCGTCCAGCACCTTGAGGTCCAGCGCCTCGGCGTACTTGCGGCCGAGCTGGAAGATGTGCCCCATCTCGATCCCGCGGGCGAGCGTGAGCGGGCCGGCACCGTCCGGGCTGGGGTCGCCCGCACGGATCTCCGCGGCCTGGATGGTGCCGTCGGCCGTGAAGTCGCGCCCGAGCACCAGGTCGAAGACGTGCTTGCCGTGCTCGTCGGCGCCGGTCACCCAGGCCGACCCCTCGGCGACGGAGGGGTCGAGGAGGTACCGGATGCCCGACGACCGCTCCTCACCGAGCACGCCCGGCCCGATGTAGCCCTTGGCCAGCATCGGGTATGCCGTGAAGTCGGCCTCCTCGAACGGGCGCCAGGTGGCGGGGGCGACCTGGGCCTCGAGCCGCTTGGCGTCGACCTCGCGGTCGCCCGGCAGGCCGATGGCCAGCGGCTCGGTGCTGCCGTCCGGGTGGGTGAGCAGGACGACGACGTTCTTCAGGGTGTCGGCCGCGGTCCAGGGCCGGCCGTCGGCCCGCGGGTGCAGCTCGTTGCCCTGCGCCACCAGCGTGGCGATGGTGGGGCTGTCCGGGGTGTCCTCGACGTGGGCGGCGGGGGTCGACGCCACCGTGGCGTCGTCGACCGGCGGCGCCGGGGGCACCACGACCGCCTCGACGTTCGCGGCATACCCGGACTCCTCGCAGCGCACGAAGGTGTCCTCGCCCACCGGGCTGACGGCGAGGAACTCCTCGCTGGCCGAGCCGCCCATGGCGCCGGAGTCGGCGTGCACGACGACGTAGTCGAAGCCGAGCCGGTCGAAGATGCGGACGTACGCCTCGCGGTGCCGGGCGTACGCCTGCTCCAGCCCCTCGTCGGTCACGTCGAAGGAGTAGGAGTCCTTCATGACGAACTCCCGGCCGCGCAGGAGCCCGGCGCGGGGGCGTGCCTCGTCGCGGTACTTCGTCTGGATCTGGTAGAGCGTCAGCGGCAGCTCCTTGTAGGAGCTGAACATGTCCTTGACGGCCAGGGTGAACATCTCCTCGTGGGTGGGACCGAGCAGCATGTCGACGCCCTTGCGGTCCTGCAGCCGGAAGAGGTTGGGGCCGTACTCGGCCCACCGCCCGGTCGCCTCGTAGGGCTCGCGCGGCAGCAGCGCCGGGAAGGAGAGCTCCTGGCCGCCGATGGCGTCCATCTCCTCGCGCACCACCCGCTCCACGTTCCGCAGCACCCGCAGCCCGAGCGGCATCCACGAGTAGACACCCGGCGCGGCCCGCCGGATGTAGCCGGCGCGGACCAGCAGCTTGTGCCCCGGCAGCTCGGCGTCGGCCGGGTCCTCGCGCAGGGTCCGCAGGAACAGGGTCGACAGGCGCAGTGGGCGCGTCACGTGACGGCACTCCTCGGTGGTCGGTGTGCAGGGGTGTGCCGGTGGTCCCGGCGGTACGAGGGTACCTGTCGGCCGGGGGCCGTCCCGACGTGATTCCGGCCGGGCCGGTGGCGGGCCGGCGCGGCGCCGGGTGGACGGTCGCGGCGTCGGGTGGACGGTCGCGGCGCCGGGCGAGCCGGCTCAGCGCCGGGCGGCCACCTCGGCGACACCCGCCAGCAGCCGGTCCACGTCCTCGGTGCTGGTGTAGGGCGCGAGTCCCACCCGCACCCCGCCGGTCGGCCCCAGGCCCAGCCGGTGGGACAGCTCCCACGCGTAGAAGTGGGAGGCGGGCGCGTTGACGTCCAGCCCGGCCAGGTGCCGGTGCACCTCGGTCGGCCGCACCCCGTCCAGGGTGAAGAAGAGCGTCGGCGTCCGGCGGGCGGCCCGCGACCACAGGGTCAGGCCCTCGATCCCCCGCAGGCCCTCCTCGGTGCGCTCCCGCAGGGCGCCCTCGTGCTCCTCCACCGCGGTGAAGGCGCTGGTGAGACGCTCCGCCCTCGTGGCGCCCTCGCCCCAGCCGGCGATCACGTCGACGGCGGCGGTGGCGCCGGCCAGCAGCTCGTAGGGCAGGGTGCCCAGCTCGAAGCGCTCGGGCGCGGCGTCGCTGGAGGGCACCAGCTTGTCCGGGTGCAGCTCCTCCAGCAGTCCGCGGCGGGCCACGAGCACCCCCAGGTGCGGCCCGAAGAACTTGTAGGGCGAGCAGGAGAGCAGGTCGGCGCCGAGCGCCTCCCGGTCGATCCGGGCGTGCGGGGCCAGGTGCACGGCGTCCACGTGGACCAGGGCCCCGGACTCGTGGGCCGCGTCGGCGATGCCCCGCACGTCAGGCCTTGTGCCGAGCAGGTTCGAGGCCCCGGTCACCGCGACCAGCCGGGTGCGCGCGGAGAGCACCTCGGTGACCGCCCCCACCGGCAGCTCGCCGGTCGCCGGGTCGACCTCCGCCCACCGGACGGTGGCGCCGACGGCCTCGGCGGCCAGCACCCACGGGCGGATGTTGGCGTCGTGGTCCAGCGAGCTCACCACGACCTCGTCACCGGGGCCCCACGCCTGCTCGCGGGCGAGGGTGCGCGCGAGGTCCATGGTCAGCGCCGTCATGCTCCGGCCGAAGACCACGTCGCCGGGCGCGACGCCCAGCAGGTCGCCCAGCGCGGACCGAGCCTGGACGACGACCTCGTCGGCGCGGCGCTCGCTGGCCGTGACGACCCCCCGGTTCGAGATGGGGCTGGTCAGCGTGGAGGCCACGGCACCGGCCACCGCCTCGGGCGTCTGCGAGCCCCCGGGTCCGTCGAAGAAGGCCACCCCGGAGCGCAGGGAGGGGAACTGGGCACGGACGGCGGCGACGTCGAGCGGCATACCGCCCACCCTAGGCGCGCCTCCGCACCGCGTCCGGTCCGGCCCAGGTCACGGTCCGGGCACCGCGTGTGCGGAAGGGCTTCTGATGCAGACGTGCCTGGCCGCGCACCCACCTGAGCAGAGAAACGCCGCCCAAGCAGGTGCTGCGACCCCTGCCTCGGCCATCTTTCTCTGCTCAGGCGGCGACCGCTCCCCCGCGCACGCCGCCTGAGCAGAGAGACGCACGCACGACGAGGGTGGGCGGGCGCGCGGCCCGCCCACCCTCGGGTGCCTCGGCCCTGGCCGGCTGGCCCGGGCCGCGCGTCACTCGTGCTCGCCCACCACGTCGTGGTCGTGGCCGTGGTCGTCGCCACCCAGCGGGCCCGCGAAGGTGTGCTCGGGACCGGCCGGCTCCGGCACGGTGAACCGGCCCGGGATCCTCGCGCCCGCCACCCCGTTGACCGCCTCGGTGGAGGCCGCGTAGGTGAAGACGGCGAAGGCGACCGCGTCGGCGTTCACCGACAGCGCGTGCTGGTCGACGTTGTCCAGGGTGTCGCACTCCTGGTGGTAGCACGGGTCGAAGGACTCCCCGGCCACGCCGCCCCAGATCGCCTCCTGCTCCTCGGTCTTGACGACCTCGGCACCGGTGAACAGACCGCCGGAGGGGATGCCGTTGTTGATGAAGGCCTGGTAGTCGCTACGACCGCTGAAGGCGGAGTCGTCGTACGGCTCGCCGCGCAGCGTGTAGAACGACTCGAAGGTCCTCTCGATGTCCTCCGACCCCTCGGGCACCACGACCGGCGCCTCGAAGCTCGACTCGTCCGCGTCATACACGCCGAAGTAGTAGTTCGGCGACCCGATCATGTCGAAGTTGAGGTAGAGCGCGATCTCGTCCAGCTGCTCCTGGGTCCGCTGCTCCACCCACTCGGTGGAGCCGATGAGGCCGAGCTCCTCGGCCCCCCACCACGCGAACCGCACGGTGTTCTGGGGCTTGGACTTGCTCATCTGCTGGGCGACCTCGAGCAGTCCGGCCGAGCCGGACCCGTTGTCGTTGATGCCCGGCCCGGCCTGCACGGAGTCCAGGTGGGCACCGGCCATGACGACGTTGCCGTCGGTCTTCCCGGCCAGCTCGCCGATGACGTTGGCGGAGGTCGCCTCGAAGAAGTCGACCTTGACCTGCGCGGTCGAGCCCTCCTGCGCGAGCGCCTCGCCGGCGTCGAAGGACGTGCCGACGACCGGGATGCCCACGACGTCCTCCCCGCCGAGGGTCGGGTTGACCGCACCGAAGCGGTCACCCGGGCCGGTGCTGTCGCCCTGGTTGAAGATCACCACGGCCTCGGCCCCGGCAGCCTCCGCGTTGAGCGCCTTCACCGCGAACGAGCAGGAGCCTCGCTGCGTCAGCACGACGTCGTTCGGCCCGGACAGGTCCAGGCCGGCGAAGTCGGCCGCCTCGCACGCGCTGCTGTTGGCCCGGTCACCGGCGAGGTTGACGTCGACCGGGACCACGGACCCGGTGACGTCGCCCTCCCCGGTGCCGGTGGCGTCGTTGGCGGGGTAGTCCGCCGCCACGGGCGTCAGCTGGCGCAGTGCCACGTCGGCGGCGTCGTAGGTGAACGGCACCACCTCCGCCGTCCAGCCGGCTGCCTCCAGCGTCTCGACCACGTAGTCGACGCTCGCCTCGTAGCCGGGGGTCTGGTCGGCGCGGTTCCCGTCGTTGGCGTCCGCGATGGCCTGGAACGCCTCGAGGTGCTCGGTGACGCCCTCGGCGGTGACGCACTCCAGCAGCTTGGCGTAGGTGTTGTTGGTGCGGTTGTCGCAGCCGTTCTTGGCCGGAGCAGCGCCGGAGGGCGCGGCGACCAGGGCGGAGGCGACGAGGGCGCCGGCAGCGGCCGCGCCCAGCGTGCGCCGGGGGCGCAGGCGGTGGTTCATGAGGACTCCTTCGTCACTCGGTGGACGGGCCCGCTGGGACGGGGCCCGCGGGCCAACCTAGCCACGAGACGCGGAGTTGACCAGCACCGACCCGAGACGCCCTGGCGGCGTGTGATGACATGGGGCGCATGACGCAGACCTCGTCCGGCACCGACCCGCACCGCTGGCTCGAGGAGGTCGAGTCGCCGCAGGCCCTGGACTGGGTGCGCGAGCGTTCGACGGCCAGCGAGGAGGCGCTGCGCGGCACCGAGGTCTTCCCCCGGCTGCACGCCGGCATCCAGGACGCCCTGGAGGCCAGCGACCGCGTCCCGCTCGTCCGGCAGGCGGGCGACCACCTCTACGGGTTCTGGACCGACGGCGAGCACCCGCGTGGCGTGTGGCGCCGCACCACCTGGGCGTCGTACCGCACCGAGGAGCCGGTCTGGGAGGTCCTGGTCGACGTCGACGCGCTGGCCGCCGAGGAGGACGTGCCGTGGGTCTGGCAAGGGGCCGGGCTCCTGCGCCCCGGCTACGACCGCGCCCTGGTGCACCTGTCCCGCGGGGGCTCCGACGCCGGCACCACCCGCGAGCTGGACCTGACCTCGGGGCAGTTCGTCCCCGAGCCCGAGGGCTTCGCCAAGCCCGAGGCCAAGGGCAGCCTGACGTGGCGGGACCGCGACCACGTCTTCCTCACCACCGCCGACGACCCCACCGGCGCGACCCGCTCGGGCTACCCGCGCACGGTGCGGCTGTGGCGGCGCGGCACGCCCGTCGCCGAGGCGGAGGTCGTGCACACGGTCCTCGAGGAGGACCTGGGGGTGTTCGTGCACCACGACCAGGAGCGCGACCAGACCGTCCTCACCCGGGTGCCGGCCTTCTACCGCGAGCAGGCGCTCGTGCTGACCCCGGCAGGGGTGCGGGCCCTCGACCTGCCCGAGACCGCCTCCATCTCGGTGCACGACGACCAGGTGGCCGTGGAGCTCCGGCACGCCTGGCGCCCCCGGCCCGGCCTGGAGCACGCGCCGGGCTCGCTGCTGGTGGCCCCCCTGGAGGCCGTGCTGGACGACCCGGCCGCGGCGCCATGGACCTGCCTGGTCCGGCCCGACGAGCGGTCCGCGCTGGTCGACGTCACCTGGACCGCGACCCAGCTGGTCACCACCACGCTGCGGGAGGTGCGGCATACCGTCCAGGCGCACCGCAGCACCCCGCAGGGGTGGGTCAGCGTCGACCTCACCGACGCGCTGGAGGTCGGCCTGCGCACGGTCAGCCTGGCGGCGGTCGACGACCACGACACCGACGACCTGTGGGTCGTCACCACCGGCTTCCTCGACCCGATGACCCTGTCGCTCGCCCACCTGGACGAGACGCAGACGCTCGAGCTCGAGCCGCTGCGACAGGCCCCGGAGCGCTTCGACGCCGCCGGCCTCAGGGTGACCCAGGAGTGGGCCACCTCGGCGGACGGCACCCGGGTGCCGTACTGGCAGGTGGGGCCCGCCGACCTGCCGGACGACGGCTCGACGCCGACGGTGCTGCACGGCTACGGCGGGTTCGAGCAGCCGCTGACGCCGGCCTACGACCCGATCGTGGGGCGCGCCTGGCTGGCGCACGGGCACGTGCACGTCGTCGCCAACATCCGTGGTGGCGGGGAGTTCGGGCCCCGCTGGCACCAGTCGGCCCTGCGCGAGCAGCGCCCACGCGCCTACGAGGACTTCGTCGCCGTCGCCCGCGACCTCGTCGCCCGCGGCGTCACCTCGGTGCCGCGTCTCGGGACCACCGGGCGCAGCAACGGCGGTCTGCTCGTCGGCAACATGCTCACCGGCTACCCCGAGGACTTCGGCGCCGTGGTCTGCCAGGTCCCGCTGCTCGACATGGCCCGCTACCACCACCTGCTCGCAGGTGCCTCGTGGATGGCGGAGTACGGCGACCCCGACGACCCGGAGCAGTGGGAGTGGCTGCAGGGCTTCTCCCCCTACCAGCGCTTCGACGCCGGGCGGCCGACGCCCCCGGTCTACCTCGCGACCTCGACCCGCGACGACCGCGTGCACCCGGGGCACGCGCGCAAGATGGCGGCGCTGCTGGAGGAGCACGGCCGGGACGTGACCTACTGGGAGAACACCGAGGGCGGCCACGGTGGCGCGAGCACCGCAGCCCAGTGGGCGACGTGGCACGCGCTGGCCTGGGCCTTCCTGCACCAGCGGCTCGCCGGCTGACACCGGGGAGCGGCCAGGCCGCGGTCAGAGGAGGACGGTGGCGAAGGTGCCCGTCTGCACCATGCCGACCCGCCGGTAGGTCGCCATCGCGCGGTGGTTGAAGTCGTTGACGTAGAGGGTGACGACCGGAGCCACGTGCCGGATGGTGTGCTCGACGACAGCGGCCATCGCCGGTGCGGCGAGCCCCTGGCCCCGCCACTCCGGGTGCACCCAGACCCCCTGGACCTGGGCGACCCCCAGCGCCACCGATCCGAGGTCGGCCTTGAAGACGACCTCGCCCCCCTCGACCCGCACGAGGGTGTGCCCGTGCTCGACGAGGCCGGCCACGGCTCGGCGGTATGCCGTGGCGTTGCCGCGGTACGGCGGGTAGCCGATCTCCTCGGTGAACATCGCGGCCGCCGCCGGGAGGACGAGGTCCACCTCGTCGGCCCGGGCCGGACGCACCCGCGGGTCCAGCGGCACCCCGACCTCGCTCGGGAGGGTCTGCATCGTCATCACCGGCTGGTTGCGGCGCACCTCGCGAGGCTCGCCCCAGTGCCGGCGCAGCCGACCCCACAGGTCCAGCACCTGGTCCGCCGGGCCGAACACCGAGCTGGCGGTCGCCCGCCGCTTGACCACCGCGCCCGCCAGCGCCCCGAGGGCGCGCGGGCTGGCACCGACCGGCACGACGTTGGCCGCGCACCAGCACAGCGCGTGCTCCCGACCCGTCTCGTAGCCGTAGAGCGGCCCCCGGGTCCCCACCAGCCCGCTCTCCCGGATGCGCGCCGCGACGAAGACGTTGGTCACCGGGTCCTGAGCGCACACGTCCAGCGCCCGTCGGACGTCCTGCAGCCCGTAGGCGCGCACGCTCGAGGTGCCGGAGCCGAGGGTGCGCAGCATGACCCCAGCCTGCCCCACCCGCGGCGCTCGTGCGACACCGGCCCGCGCGGCACCTCGGCCAGCCCGACGGCCGCCTCCGTGCCCTTGCGGGACAGGTCCGGGCAGGGCAGGATCGGAAGGCACCACGGGACGTCCACCACCGGAAGGCCACCATGCAGCCTCGCCCACTCGACCCCGCCAGCCGCGAGCAGGCGATCCAGACCCTCAAGGACTCGGGTGCGGGCGGCCGGCCGCTCGACGTGCTGGTCATCGGGGGTGGGGTCACGGGTGCCGGGGTGGCGCTCGACGCGGCCACCCGCGGGCTCTCCACGGTCATCGTCGAGGCGCAGGACTGGGCGTCCGGGACCTCGCAGTGGTCGACCAAGCTCGTGCACGGCGGTCTGCGCTACCTGCAGATGCTCGACTTCAAGCTCGTGCACGAGGCGCTCACCGAGCGGGGCCTGCTGCTCAAGACCCTGGCCCCGCACCTGGTCAAGCCGATGCCGTTCCTCATCCCCCTGGAGCACCGGGTGTGGCAACGGGCCTACTACGGAGCCGGGGTCACGCTCTACGACGTGCTGGCCAACATCATGCCCGGGCGGCGTGCCCTGCCCATCCACCAGCACACCACCCGGGGTGGGTTGAGCAAGCAGTTCCCCGACCTGCGTCACGACACCGCCATCGGCGCGGTCAAGTACTACGACGCCACCGTCGACGACGCCAGGCTCGTGTCCACCCTGGTGCGCACGGCGCACACCTACGGTGCGCGGGCCGCGAGCCGCACCGAGGTCGTCAGCATCGCCAAGGACGAGCACGGCAAGGCCGTCGGTGCCGAGCTCGTCGACCTGGAGACCGGTGAGCGCTTCGAGGCGCGCGCCGAGCACGTCATCAGCTGCACGGGCGTGTGGACCGACGACGTCTCGGGGCTGGCCGACACCGACGGTGGCCTGAACGTGCTGGCCTCCAAGGGCATCCACCTCGTCATCCCCCGTGAGCGCATCCAGGGCACCTCGGGCCTGTTCCTGCAGACCGAGAAGTCGGTGCTCTTCTTCATCCCCTGGTCGCGCTACTGGATCCTGGGGACCACCGACACCCCCTGGGAGCTGGACCGGCAGAACCCGGTCGCCACGGCGGCGGACATCGAGTACGTGCTCGACCACGCCAACGCGGTGCTCAAGACCACCCTCACCCGGGACGACGTCGTCGGCTGGTATGCCGGTCTGCGTCCGCTGCTGCAGCCGGGCACCAAGGAGGGCACCGACTCGGCGAAGGTCAGCCGGGAGCACACCGTCGCCAGCCCGGTGCCCGGACTCACCGTCATCGGCGGCGGCAAGCTCACGACATACCGGGTCATGGCCAAGGACGCCGTCGACTTCGCGCTCGGCGGCAAGGCCGACGACCTGCCCTGCGTCACCGACCAGATCCCGTTGCTCGGCGCCGTCGGCGAAGCCGCCATGCGGCACCGGATGCCGGCCCTGCGCGAGCGGTACGGCTGGAGCGAGCAGATGACCGACCACCTGCTGCACCGCTACGGGTCGCTGGTGGAGGAGCTGCTGGAGCTCATCGACGACGACCCCTCCCTCGCCCGCACCCTGGAGCACTCCACCGCCTACCTGCGCGCCGAGGTCGCCCACGCCTGCCGCACCGAAGGGGTCCTGCACCTCGAGGACCTCATGATGCGCCGCACCCGACTCATCTACGAGGCACCCCGCAAGGGTCTGGACACCGTCCCCGAGATCGCCGACATCGCGGCGGCCGAGCTGGGCTGGGACGAGCAGAAGAAGCAGGCCGAGATCGAGGCCTACACCGCCCGGGCGGAGGCGGAGATCGCCGCCGCCGCCGAGCCGGATGACGAGAGCGCCGCCCGGGTCCGGGACCACCTCGGTGAGGTCGCCCCGCTCCAGGCGATGGGGGCGGGCAAGGACGCCTGACCCTCGGTAGGCCCCCGGACGCCCGTCCGGGGCCGTGAGAAGAGAAAGGATCCACCGACGTGGGAGAGATCTTCGTCTCAGAGGTGCTCGGCACGATGATGCTGCTGCTCCTGGGTTGCGGCGTGGTGGCCAACGCCATCCTTCCCAAGACCAAGGGCACCGGTGGTGGCGCCAGCGCCGCCTGGCTGCTCATCAACTTCGGCTGGGGTCTCGGCGTGTTCGCCGGTGTCTTCACCGCCTACAAGTCCGGGGCGCACATCAACCCCGCGGTCACCATCGGGCTGCTGGCCAACGGGGCGGAGGAGTTCGCTCCCGGGGTGGAGGCGAGCATCGGCAACGCCGTCATCTACATCCTGGCGCAGCTGCTCGGAGCCTTCATCGGCGCCGTGCTGTGCTGGGTGGCCTACAAGCAGCACTTCGACGCCGACGGCGACCCGGCCGCCAAGCTCGGGGTCTTCTCGACCGGGCCGGAGATCCGCAACTACGGGTGGAACTTCGCCACCGAGGTGATCGGCACCTTCGTCCTGGTCTTCGTCGTCATCATGTTCGGCAACACCCCCAACGAGCTGGGTCCGCTGGCCGTGGCCCTGCTGGTCGTCGGCATCGGCGCCAGCCTGGGTGGCCCCACCGGCTACGCGATCAACCCGGCCCGTGACCTCGGGCCCCGCATCGCCCACGCCGTCCTGCCCATCCCCGGCAAGGGCAGCAGCGACTGGGGATACTCCTGGGTGCCGATCGCCGGCCCCATCGTCGGCGGCATCCTGGCCGGCCTCGTCGCCGCGCTGTACGGCTGACCGACCCCACACCCACGAACCCACAACGACGTGAAGGAGCGCATCCATGGCTGACTACGTCCTGGCGATCGACCAGGGAACCACCAGCACCCGTGCCATCGTGTTCACCAAGAGCGGTGAGATCCACTCGGTCGGGCAGAAGGAGCACGAGCAGATCTTCCCCAAGGCGGGATGGGTCGAGCACGACCCGGCCGAGATCTGGCAGAACACCAAGGAGGTCATCGGCATCGCCCTGGGCAAGGGTGGTGTCGGCAACGACGAGCTCGCGGCCATCGGCATCACCAACCAGCGCGAGACCGCGGTGGTGTGGGACAAGAACACCGGCGAGGCCGTCTACAACGCCATCGTCTGGCAGGACACCCGGACCGACAAGGTCGTGGCCGAGCTGGCCGGCGACGAGGGCGCGGACCGCTACAAGCACATCTGCGGCCTCCCGCTCGCGACCTACTTCTCCGGCCCGAAGGTGAAGTGGATCCTCGACAACGTCGAGGGGGCGCGTGAGAAGGCCGAGAACGGCGACCTGCTCTTCGGCAACACCGACAGCTGGACGGTGTGGAACCTCACCGGCGGCACCGAGGGCGGCGTGCACGTCACCGATGTCACCAACGCCTCCCGCACGATGCTCATGGACCTGCAGTCGCTGAGCTGGTCGGATGAGGTGGCCTCCGACATGGGCATCCCCCTGTCGATGCTGCCGGAGATCCGGTCCTCGGCCGAGGTCTACGGCGAGAGCACCAAGCTGCACGTGCCGATCGCCGGCATCCTCGGCGACCAGCAGGCCGCGACCTTCGGTCAGGCCTGCTTCGAGAAGGGCATGAGCAAGAACACCTACGGCACCGGCAACTTCATGCTGCTCAACACCGGGACCGAGATCGTGCCGAGCGAGAACGGCCTGCTCACGACCGTCTGCTACAAGATCGGCGACCAGGACGCGGTGTACGCCCTGGAGGGCTCGATCGCGGTGACCGGCTCTCTCGTGCAGTGGCTGCGGGACAACATCGGGCTCATCTCGGACGCACCCGAGATCGAGCAGCTCGCGACCCAGGTGGACGACAACGGCGGCTGCTACATCGTGCCGGCGTTCTCCGGGCTGTTCGCGCCCTACTGGAAAGACGACGCCCGCGGCGCCATCGTCGGGCTGACCCGCTACGTCAACCGGAGCCACATCGCGCGGGCCGCCCTGGAGTCGACCGCGTTCCAGACCCGGGAGGTCGCCGACGCGATGAACGCCGACTCCGGCGTCGAGCTCACCGAGCTGCGGGTGGACGGCGGCATGGTCGCCAACGAGACCCTCATGCAGTTCCAGGCCGACATCCTGGGGGTGGACGTCGTGCGCCCCAAGGTGGCCGAGACGACCGCGCTCGGGGCCGCCTACGCCGCGGGCATCGCCGTCGGTTTCTTCTCGGGCGAGCAGGACGTCATCGACAACTGGGAGGAGGGCCAGCGCTGGAGCCCGCAGATGCGGGACGCCGAGCGCGACCGGCTCTACCGCCAGTGGAAGAAGGCCGTGACCAAGACCTTCGACTGGGTGGACGAGGACGCCGAGGCGGCCGAGGAGGCGGCCGAGGAGGCCGAGACCGCCTGACCGGCATCGATTCGGTCACGATCCGGCCCGGGTGAGCGCGTCTCGCCCGGGCCGGACGTATGGTGCGCCCATGAAGAACTCCATCCTTCCCGTGATCGCCGCCAGCACCCTGGCCTTCTCCCTCGCCGCGTGCGGCTCCGACGACGGCGGCAGCGACGCCGGCTCCGGCGGCGAGGAGGCGGCCGGCGCCGACCTCGAGCTGGTGACCGACGGCACCCTGACCGTCTGCTCCGACGTGCCCTACCCGCCCTTCGAGGACTTCGACGAGTCCACCGAGTCCGGCTTCACCGGCTTCGACGTCGACATCGTCAGCGCAGTGGCCGAGGGCCTGGACCTCGAGCTGGAGATCAAGGACTCCTCGTTCGACGCCCTGCAGTCGGGTCTGGCCCTGAACTCCGGGGACTGCGACATGGCGGCCTCGGCGATGACCATCACCGAGGAGCGCCAGGAGAACCTCGCCTTCTCCGACGGCTACTACGACTCCCAGCAGTCGCTCCTGGTCCCCGAGGACTCCGACATCGCCGGCATCGACGACCTCGCCGGCCGGACCGTCGGGGTGCAGCAGGGCACCACCGGTGAGGCCTACACGCAGGAGAACGCGCCCGAGGCGACCATCACCTCCTTCCCCAGCGACGCGGAGATGTACCAGGCGCTGCAGGCGGGACAGGTGGACGCCCTGCTCCAGGACCTGCCGGTCAATGTGGAGCACACCCGGGACGGCGGCTACGAGATCGTCGAGGAGTACTCCACCGACGAGACCTACGGCCTGGCGATGAAGAAGGACAACACGGCCCTCGTGGAGGCGGTCAACGAGCAGCTGACCGAACTGCGCGACAGCGGCGAGTACGACGAGATCTACGACACGTACTTCAGCACCGAGGGCTGAGCCGCCGGCCGATGGGCTCCCTGACCCGCACGCAACGGCAGCGGGCCGTCCAGTTCTCGCTGTACGGCCTGTTCGTCCTGCTGATCGTCCTGTTCTGGGTGGTCTCCGACAAGGAGGCGATCCGGGCCAACTTCTTCCTCGCCGAGGGGTTCACCGAGACCTGGCAGGACTTCGTCTTCATCGGCGCCAAGAACACCATCCTCTACACGGTCATCGCCTTCGTCGGCGGCTTCGTGCTGGCCATGGTCCTGGTGCTCATGAAGCTCGCCCCGGTCGCGCCCTTCCGCTGGCTCGCCACCGCCTACATCGAGCTCTTCCGCGGCCTGCCCGCCCTGGTCGTCATCCTCTTCATGGCCTTCGGCGTCCCCATCGCCTTCGGGTGGAGACCGCCGGGCGGACCGGTCGGGGCCGGCCTCGTCGGCCTGATGCTGGTGTCCGCGGCCTACATGGCCGAGACGATCAGGGCCGGCATCGAGGCGGTGCCCAAGGGCCAGACCGAGGCGGCCCGCTCCCTGGGGATGAACGGGGGCTGGACCATGGCCACCGTCGTCATGCCCCAGGCGCTGCGCATCGTCATCCCGCCCCTGACCAACGAGCTGGTGATCCTCATCAAGGACACGTCCCTGCTCTTCGTCATCGGGATGGCGGCCAACGAGAAGGAGCTGACCACCATGGCGCGGGACTTCATGAGCAGCGGGCCCTCGGCCGGCACGGCGACGTCGCTGACCTTCGCCGCACTGCTCTACCTCGCCATCACCCTGCCGCTCACCCGTGTGGTGGCGTGGCTCGAACGTCGACAGAACAGGTCCCGCTGATGACCACCCGGCTGCACCCGACCCAGGAGGTGGACCCCGGAGCCCCGGCGATCGAGGTCCGTGACCTGCACAAGTCGTTCGGTGACAACGACGTCCTGACCGGCATCGACTTCCATGTCGACGCCGGTCAGGTGGTCTGCGTCATCGGCCCGTCCGGCTCGGGCAAGTCGACGCTGCTGCGCTGCGTCAACCGGCTCGAGGAGCCGACCTCAGGACAGGTGCTCATCGAGGGCATCGACATCACCGACCCGGAGACCGAGCTCGACGCGGTCCGCTCCCGGATCGGCATGGTCTTCCAGCAGTTCAACCTCTTCAGCCACATGACCGTCCTGCGCAACCTCACCATCGCCCAGCAGCGGGCGAAGAAGCGCAGCCGCAAGGAGGCCGAGGAGGTCGCCCGCCGCAACCTCGACCGGGTCGGGCTGTCGGACAAGATCGACGCGTACCCGGCCCACCTGTCCGGCGGCCAGCAGCAGCGTGTGGCCATCGCCCGGGCGTTGTCCATGGACCCGGACATGATGCTCTTCGACGAGCCCACCTCGGCGCTGGACCCCGAGCTGGTCGGTGACGTGCTCGACGTCATGAAGACGCTGGCGGGCGAGGGCATGACCATGATGGTCGTCACCCACGAGATGGGCTTCGCCCGGGAGGTCGGCGACAAGCTGGTCTTCATGGCCGACGGCGTCATCTGCGAGGAGGGAGACCCCCGCGAGGTGCTGGGCAACCCCCGGGAGCCCCGCACCCAGGAGTTCCTCTCCAAGGTGCTCTAGCCGCCCGGGGGTGAGCACGTGCAGGACGGCACCGCCGGTCGGCTGATCGCCGCAGTGGGCCCGGCGGGGCGGTCAGCGCTCGACCAGGTCCTTGAGCCGCGCGAGGCCCTTCTCGAGGTCCGTGCCCACGAGCCGGTCCATCGACAGGACGCGCCCGAGCACCCGCATGACCCCGGTGTGCTCGCCGGCCATGCTCCAGGTCACCAGGGTGCGCTCCCCCTCCGGCTGCGGCACGAGGTCGAACCGGATGTCGGCGTCCGCCGGGAACGGCCTCTCGAAGTGCAGGTCGATCTCCACCGCCCGAGACCCCAGCACGGAGCTGATGCGCATCGATCCGGCACCGGCCTTGGTGCCGCCGTCCCAGGCGTACTCCGACCCCGCCCCGGACGTCGGACCGGAGTAGCTGCGGCGCATCCGTGGGTCCGTGCCCTCCCACGGCGACCAGTCCCGCCACCGACGGAAGTCGACGAGCTCGGTGAGGACCCGCCCCGGGGCGGCCTGGACGAGGGCGCTGCGGGAGGTGGCGTACGGCACCGGGGCCAGCCGCATACGGGTCCCTCCTGTCACTGGTCGAACCACTGCGGCTCGTCGGGGTCGGGCCAGACCAGCTCCGGCCGCTGCAGGTCGGTGTTGTCGACGATCCACTCCGGCGCCCAGGTGCGGGCCTGGAGCCGGTAGAGGCGCTGCGCCTCAACGTAGCGCGCGTTCGCCGGGTGGTCGGGCAGGTCGTCGCCGGACACGCGGGACGCGGCGGACCGGGCGTTGCCGCGGGGCACCGTCACCGACTCCGGTGCCGTCACCAGGCACGTGGCGTCCCACTCCCCCCGCAGCTCGGGGCGACGCAGGAAGACCCCCTCGACCAGCAGGACCGCGTCCTCGGCGAGGGCCACCGGCGCGGCGGAGACGGGCTCGTCCCGGTCGACGTCGAAGACCGCGGGCACGATGTCCTGCCCGGCGCGGAACGGCCAGAGCACCGCGCGTCGCAGGGCGTCGTAGTCGTAGGAGTCCTGGTAGCAGGTCTGCCCGGTGCGACCACGGGCGTACCGCTGCTCCCGGGGGTGGTGGAACCCGTCCACCGAGACGGCGTGCAGCTCGCGACCGGCGACGTGCGGGGCGAGCGCCACCAGCTCGGCCGCCAGCCGCGTCTTGCCGACGCCGTCGGGGCCGTCCATCGCGACGACGGCGCGCTCCCCGGGCCGCACGGCGAGCATGAGGCCGAGGAGGTCGACGAGCACCAGCTGGCGCAGCGGCAGGAATCCGGGGGCGGTCACCTGCTCAAGGGTATGCGGTGGCTGTCGTCCCACTCCATGTAGACACCGTTGTCGAGCAGGGTGGCGTCCGGCGGGGGCGGCTTCTCGACGAACCCGAAGGTGCGGTAGAGGGAGCGCGCACGGGTGTTGTCCGCGCTGACGTCGAGCCAGACACGGCGGACCCCGGGGCCGGCCAGTGCGTGCTCGAGGAGGTGGCGCAGCAGCAGGCGCCCCAGCCCCTGGCCGCGTCCCTCGGGCGCGACGACCATCCGGCGGATCTCGACCACCTCCCCGCCGGCGACACCGACGAGGATCCCGAAGGCCAGGACCCGGTCCAGCCGGTCGACGAGCACCCAGTGCTCGAGGTCCGGGTCCCGCAGCGCCCCCTCGTGCCAGTCGTACCCGCCCTGTCCCAGGAAGGGGCTGGTGTCCATGGCCTCCTCGAAGCTGACGACCGCAGAGAGGTCTCCGGGGCGGGTCTGCCGCAGGTGCGACCCGACCACCAGCCCGCTGCGGTCGCGCCCCAGCGGGCGGTCCCGCACGTGCGGCCGGCCGCTGGCCCGCGGCGTGGTGACGACGATCATCTCGAGGTCCTCCTCGCCGTCGTTGCGCATGAAGTGCCGCGTCCGCGGCGGCACCTCGATGCCCGACCCGGGGGGCACCGGCATCTCCCGCCGGCCGAGGGTCATCGTGCCGGTGCCGGAGAGGACGTAGAAGAACTGCCGGCCCCGGTCGTGGACGTGCGCCTCGGCCCGGGTGCCGGACGGCATGTGCTCGTGCACGACGGTGAGGTCCGAGCGGTCGACGAGGTGGAACGCCCGGCACACCTCGTGCCAGGTGCTCTGGCGGGCGGTCTGCCGGCTGATGGGGTCCGGTGCCATGACCAGACGCTACCCGGTGCCGTGTTGCCGGGGCGTTACCCGACGGTCACGGTGGCCCCGGCCGACGAGCCGGCGCCGTCCTCCGGCTCGCCCATCTCCTCGGCGATCCGCATGGCCTCGTCGAGCAGGGTCTCGACGATCTGGCTCTCGGGGACGGTCTTGATGACCTCGCCCTTGACGAAGATCTGGCCCTTGCCGTTGCCGGAGGCGACCCCGAGGTCGGCCTCCCTGGCCTCGCCCGGTCCGTTGACGACGCAGCCCATGACCGCGACGCGCAGCGGCACCTCGAGCCCCTCGAGGCCGGCGGTGACCTCCTCGGCGAGGGTGTAGACGTCGACCTGTGCCCGCCCACAGGAGGGGCAGGAGACGATCTCCAGCTTGCGCGGCTTGAGGTTGAGGCTCTGCAGGATCTGGTTGCCGACCTTGACCTCCTCGACCGGAGGCGCGGAGAGGCTGACCCGGATGGTGTCGCCGATGCCCTGCGAGAGCAGGGCGCCGAAGGCGACCGAGGACTTGATCGTGCCCTGGAAGGCCGGACCGGCCTCGGTCACCCCGAGGTGGAGCGGCCAGTCGCCCCGCTCGGACAGCATCTCGTAGGCCCGGACCATGACGACCGGGTCGTTGTGCTTCACCGAGATCTTGAAGTCGTGGAAGTCGTGCTCCTCGAAGAGGCTGGCCTCCCAGACCGCCGACTCCACCAGGGCCTCGGCGGTCGGCTTGCCGTACTTGTCCAGCAGCCGCTTGTCCAGCGAGCCGGCGTTGACGCCGATGCGGATGGACACACCAGCGTCCTTGGCGGCTCGCGCGATCTGCTTGACCTGGTCGTCGAACTTGCGGATGTTGCCCGGGTTGACCCGGACCGCCGCGCACCCGGCGTCGATGGCCGCGTAGACGTACTTCGGCTGGAAGTGGATGTCGGCGATGACCGGGATCTGCGACTTCTTCGCGATCGCCGGGAGGGCGTCGGCGTCGTCCTGGCTCGGGCAGGCCACCCGGACGATGTCGCACCCGGTCGCGGTGAGCTCGGCGATCTGCTGCAGCGTCGCGTTGATGTCGGTCGTCGGCGTCGTCGTCATCGACTGGACCGAGATGGGGGCGTCGCCGCCCACCTCCACCTTGCCGACCTTGATCTTGCGGGTCGGTCGGCGGGGAGCGAGCACCGGGGGCGGGGCGGAGGGCATACCGAGGGAGATGGGGACACCAGCTGTCATGCGCTCATTGTCGCACCCCGGGCTGGCCTCTCCCTGGGTGACCGTCGGGCGCGTCAGCCGAGCTGGACCGGGCGGACGATGTCGGCGTAGACGAGCAGCACGGTCATGCCCAGGAGGCCGAGGGCCACCGCATAGGCGACCGGCAGGGCGGCGGCCGTG
Source organism: Serinicoccus sediminis (assembly GCF_004153545.1). Classification (GTDB taxonomy): domain Bacteria; phylum Actinomycetota; class Actinomycetes; order Actinomycetales; family Dermatophilaceae; genus Ornithinicoccus; species Ornithinicoccus sediminis_A. Next base: position 169,199 of record NZ_SDVA01000009.1, read on the forward strand.
TCCACCGGGCCCGGGTCCGGGCGGCGCCGGAGCCGCGCCCAGGCCTTCTTCAGGCCCTCCCACAGGGCCCCGGCGATGTGGCCGCCGTCCAGCGGCAGCAGCGGGATGAGGTTGAAGACGAACAGTGCCATGTTGAGCGAGGCCAGCAGCGAGACCAGCAGCCAGAAGCGCTCCTGCGCCGTCTCGACGAGCCCGTTCAGGCCGTCCTGGGTGACCTCGCCGGCCACCCGTCCCACGCCGACGACCGACATGGGCCCGTTGGGGTCCCGCTCCTCGGCGCCGAAGGCGGCCTGCGACACGTCGACCATCCGCTGCGGCAGGGTCAGCACGATGCCCGCCGTCCCGGTGAACATCTCCCCCACCACGGCCGGCACCGCCGTGACCGGCTGGGGCTCGTTGACGACCGTCGGGGAGGCGCCGAGGAACCCGACCTCGCCGAAGACCGGCTCGCCGTCCTCGTCGAGCACCGGTTCGCCCTCGGCGGTCATCAGGGGCCGATCGCGCAGCACCAGGTCCGCGGTCAGGGTCTGCCGGGTCCCGTCCCGCTCGACGACGAAGGTCGCCTGCTCACCCGCGTTCTGGATGGCATAGGTGGTCGCGGCCCAGTCCTCGACCGGCGTGCCGTCGACGGACACGATGGTGTCGCCGACCTCGAACCCGGCCTGGGCCGCCGGTGACGCGGGCTGCCCGTCGCAGTCGTCGTCGGTGACGTCGGTGTTGGCGCAGGCGGCGACCGCGCTCACCGTGGGGGTCGCGACCGCCACCCCCTGCACGGTGAGCAGCAGGGTGATGAGCACGGCGCTGATGGCGAGGTTCATGAGCGGGCCGCCGGACATGACGACGACGCGCTTCCACACCGGCAGCCGGTAGAAGACCCGGTCCTGGTCCTGCGGGCCGACCTCCTCCAGCGCCTCCTGCCGCGCCTGCTCGACCATGAGGTGCACCGGGTTGGAGCTGCTGGCGCGCAGCTTGCCGTCGTCGCCGCGCCGGGGCGGGAACATGCCGATCATCCGGATGTAGCCGCCCAGCGGGACGGCCTTGATGCCGTACTCGGTCTCACCGCGGGTGCGGGACCACAGCGTCGGGCCGAACCCGACCATGTACTGCGTCACCCGGACCCTGAAGAGCTTGGCCGGGACGAGGTGACCGATCTCGTGCAGCGCGATGGAGGCGGCGATGCCCACGGCGACCACCAGCACACCCAGCAGGTAGAGCATCGGACCTCCTCCTCAGCCCCGGACCAGGGACCGTATGCGGCGGGCGGCGGTCTCCCGCGCCCAGGCGTCGGCGGCCAGCACCTGGTCCACCGTCAGGTCAACACCTGCGGCGGTGGAGGAGTTCCCGTCGTGGTCGCCGACCACCTCGCGCACCACGTCGACGATGCCGGTGAAGGCGAGTCCGCCCCCGTGGAAGGCGGCGACGCAGACCTCGTTGGCGGCGTTGTAGACCGCGGGGAAGGTGCCGCCCGCCTGGCCGACCTGGCGCGCCAGGCGGACCGCGGGGAAGGCGTCGTCGTCGAGCGGCAGGAACTCCCAGCTCGTGGCGGTGGTCCAGTCGCACGCGGGGGCGACGTCGGTCAGCCGGTCCGGCCAGGCCAGCCCCAGGGCGATGGGGATGTGCATGGTCGGGGGCGAGGCCTGGGCGATGGTGGACCCGTCCACGAACTCCACCATCGAGTGCACCACCGACTGCGGGTGGACCACCACCTCGATGGAGTCGTAGGGGACGTCGAAGAGCAGGTGGGCCTCGATGACCTCGAGCCCCTTGTTGACCAGGGTCGCCGAGTTGGTGGTGACGACCTGGCCCATGTCCCAGGTGGGGTGGGCGAGCGCCTGCTCCGGGGTGACCTGCGCGAGGTCCTCCCGGCGCATCCCGCGGAACGGCCCCCCGCTGGCGGTGAGCACCAGCCGACGCACCTCCTCGGACCGCCCGGAGCGCAGTGCCTGGGCGATGGCGCTGTGCTCGGAGTCGACCGGCACGATCTGTCCCGGTGCGGCGGCCCGGGTGACCAGGTGACCGCCGACGATGAGGGACTCCTTGTTGGCCAGGGCCAGGGTGCTGCCCGCGCCCAGCGCCGCCAGGGTCGGGCGCAGGCCGATGCTGCCGGTGATGCCGTTGAGCACGACGTCGCTCCCCGCGCCGGCGAGCGTCGTGGCGGCCTCGGGCCCGGTGAGCAGCTCGGGCCGGTATGCCGGTCGCCCCGCCTGCCGGGCGGCGGCGGCCACCGCCTCGGCGAGGTCGGCCGGCGCGGCGTCGTCGTCGCGGGCGACCGCGACCTGCTCCACACCCAGCTCGACGGCCTGGGCGGCGAGCAGCCCGAGGTCGCGACCGCCGGCGGCCAGGGCCTGCACCAGGAACCGGTCCGGGTGCGCCCGGACGACGTCGAGCGCCTGGGTGCCGATCGACCCGGTCGAGCCGAGGATGGTCAGGGAGCGTGCGGTCACACCCGTCATTGTGCCTGCCGCCCACGCCACGTGGTCGCGGGGCGGGACACCGGGAGCGCCAGTGCGGAGCCGACGAGCAGACCCAGGGCGATGCTCGCCACGATGCCCACGGCGCCGACCAGGGTGGCTCCGTCGCCGCTGCCGGAGCCGATCTGGCTCACCCCCATGAGACCGACCGTGCCCGGGACCAGCAGCCAGAAGGAGGGCAGGAAGGCCACCAGCCGGGGCACGTCCTCGCGCAGCCGGCTCAGCAGGGCCGGGGCGAAGGACGCGACGACCGCACCGGTGAAGCCACCGATCGGCAGGGAGGACGCGCTCTGCTGCCCGGCGAGCTGGGCCCCGAAGGTCAGGACGAGCACCAGCCCCGACCAACGCAGCAGCGACCAGGGGAGGGCCTCCGCGAGGGTGATGCCCAGGGTGATGAGACCCAGCCCGAGCGGCGCCACCCACCACCCGGGTCCGTCCACCCGGATGTTGGCGAACGCGCCCTGGTCGACGGCGAGGACCATCGCGGCGCCCAGGACCCCGAGCGAGAAGAGGCCGAGCTGTACCAGCCCGTAGAACACCCGGGCCGAGCCGGCCACCATGGCGCCCTGGGCGAGCTCGCTGACCCCGGTGACCAGCAGGGCGCCGGGGAGCAGGACGGCGATCGGGCAGATGAGCGTCCGCAGGGGGCCCTCGAGCAGCTCGAGCTGGTAGCCGCCGAAGGCCAGCAGGGCGGCCACGAAGGCGGCCACCGAGGGGAGCAGCGACCCCATGAGGCTGTGCCGTCCCGCCTGGGTCATGCACAGGCTCACGAGCAGGGAGCCGAGCGCGGCGACGGCGACGTTGGGCAGGCCGGGCTGCAGGACGAGGGACAGTCCGACGGACACCCCCATGAGACCCAGGTGACGGACCCAGGCGGGGTAGGGGTGCGGCAGCGCGCGGACCGCGTCCAGCTCCTGCTCCGCCTGCTCCAGGCGCAGCCGCCCGGTCGCGAGGAAGTGCCGGATGGCGTGCACCGCCGCGCACTGGTCGAGCCGGAACGGACCGGGGACCGCGACCATCGAGGACGGCCCGCCCTCCGACAGCGCGAGCATGACGGCCGTCGGGCTGGCCGCGACCTGGACGTGCGGGTGGCCGGCTCGCGCGCCGAGCACCCGGACTTCACGCTCGGTGTCGACCACCGGCTCCCCCGAGGCCACGAGCTCGGCGGCCATCCGCAGGAGCGCGACCCGGGTCGGCGAGGAGGGGTCGGGGGCGTGGTGGGCGTCGGGCACGAGGCCTACGGTAGGCCCGGCCCCGGGTCCCCGTCCTGCAGCGGCTCGACCACCCGCGCCACCCACTCCCGCACCATGGCGCGGACCGCCTCCGGCGTCGTGGGGGCGAAGGTCAGCGCGGGCCGCGACCGGGAGTCCGAGGACGGCGTGCTGCCGACGGTGCCCGTCGGTGGTGGCGCGGTCGTGGTCGCCACGTGGCAGCCGGACACGCCGACCGCCAGCAGGACCGACTCCTCGGTGCCAGCGTCCGGGCGGGCCAGGGTGAGCTCGGCGAGGACCCGGGCGCCCAGCGTGGCCGCCGCCTCGTCCGGGTCGGCCAGGTCCAGGCGCACCGGGCCGCCGACGCCCGCGACCGCCTCCGGGTGCAGCACCGGGGCGAGGGCATGGTCGGCGAGGAGGTCGGGGTCGACCAGCAGGTCCAGGCCGTGCCACCCGCCCGGGTGCAGGTCCTCGACGACGCCACCGGCGGCGACGAGGTGCAGCAGCCGCAGGTCCGGGCGGTCCTCCGCCCCGGCGAGCCGGCGCTCGACCACGAGCAGCGCCTCGGCGGCGAGCCGGACGTCGAGCATCACGAGGACGAGGTCGGCCAGCGGGCTGTCCGGGACGAGCGCGCCGTGCGCGTCGAGCAGCCCCCTGCCCTGCAGCGACAGCAGGGCCTCGGCCCGGGCCGCCGAGCCACCTCGGGCGCGCCTGGGTCGGACCGCTTCGCCGGCAGGGTCATCGAGCCCCTCCCCGTCGACGTCGATGCCCAGCACCCGGGCGTGGGCGTCCTCCAGCAGATCGAGCTCGTGCGGGGTGACCACGAGAACCGGACCCGTGCCGATGGCGCCGTCCGGGCCGCTCATGGCCGCCACGCCCCGAGCCGGACCGGACCGGGCAGCACGGGGGCGCGCACGACCGGCATGAGGATCGGGTCCCCGAGCCGGCGCCACCAGTCGCGCACCGGCTCGGTCCCGGGCAGCCGGCCCACCACGCGGTCGACGATCTCGCGGGAGGGCAGCCCCACCCTGCCCGGGGGCAGCCCGACGACCCGGTGACGCCGGCTGGTCACCGGCTCCAGCGCGGGCGCGAGCACCTCCCCTGCCCGTCGGACCCGGCGCCCCACCTCGCCGCGCACCGCCGCGCCGGCGCGGGGCAGGTCGCGGCGGACGGCCCGCAGCCGCTGCGCCGCCCGGTGGGAGGCGACGACGACGCGCCGACCGGTGCGCTGCACGAAGGACGGGCCGTACGTGCGCCCGTAGCGGCCGATGGCCGACGCGCCGTCCCACGCCGCGTTGCCCAGCGACCACGCGGCCCACGCCGACAGGAGCCCGACCCCCACCCCGCCGACGACGGGGTGCACGACGGCGCCCGGGACGACGAGGAAGCCCCCGACGAGCCCGCCCAGCGCGAGGGCGCGGGTCACCTCGCCCCTCCACCCGCCGTAGCCCCCGCCGTCGCGCAGGTCGGCCCACGCCGCGAACCACGCGGCGACCAGCGCGAGCGGCCCCGGGACCAGGGCGATCCGCCCCAGGGCGGCGCCCCCACGGACCTGGACCAGGGTGCGCAGCCGGGCCAGCGCCTGGGCCGCCCGGTGCCTGGCCCGCTGTCGCGCGGCCGGGCTGGCCGCCCACCGGGCCCGGGCCAGCCGGACCACCAGCTGGGTGCTGCGCACGACCCGCTCGACGGTGCCCCAGGCATACCCGACGGCCTGCAGGGCCTTGGTGGGGACGGTGCCGAGGTCGCGCACCTCGCCCAGGAGGTCCCAGGCCTGCGTCAGCCGTCGCGCCGCGGACCGCTCTCGTTCCCCGAACTCCTCCTCCGCCGCCCCGACCCGGCGCAGCGCGAGCGCCTCCTCGTCCTGCAGCTCGCTCATCCGGCGCTGCCGGACCAGCTCCAGGCCGGGGTCGGGTGGCGGCACCGGCAGCCGCAGCGCCGCCAGCTCGGCCCGGGCCCGCTCGGCCCGGCGCTGCCAGTGCCGCACCTCCTGGCTCGCCACCCGGGCGGCCGCCGCGCACTCCTGCACGGC